>JBBRNP010000018.1:0-1514 GCA_038230255.1 Chthoniobacterales bacterium | reverse complement strand
CCGCGCGATGGAGCAAAACCGGGACGCCCTGGAGGTCCGCCGAAGGGCAGAAGCGGCAATAAGCCATTTCGCCCGAATCGCAATCCAGATCGTAACAAGGGCCCGCGCTAACAATTTATTCGAACCGCAGAAATTCTCTGATGACGATATCAGTCCCCGATAATTTCCCCCGTAGCATCGACGTGATCGGGGACATTCTAAAAAACTACAAAACCATCGCCGTGGTGGGCCTGTCTTCCAATTCCAGGCGCCCGAGTTTCAGCGTAACCCAATATATGCAGTCCGCCGGGTACCGCATCATTCCCGTGAATCCGAACGAGACGGAAGTGCTCGGCGAAAAATGTTATGCGCGGCTCGAAGACATCCCAAAAAACCAAAAAATCGACATCGTGGATATTTTCCGCCGCTCCGAACACGTGCCCGCGGTCGTGGATAGCGCTATCGCAGTCGGAGCAAGAGTTGTCTGGATGCAGCAGGGAATCGCGCATGCTGCGGCGGCCGCGAAAGCCCGAGACGCCGGCCTCATCGCCATCGAAGACGCGTGCATTCTTATCGAACACCGCCTGCGCCGGTAAGCACCAGCGCTATTTAACCGTCAGCGGAAATACGAACAAATTGTGCTTGCCAGGAGCAATGACTCCGAGCATCTTGCCGTCGTCAGAGATGGCGAAATCTCGAAACGTGACTGCGCGCAGAATCGGCTGAGGCGTCGGCTGTGCAACTTTTATTTCCACGCCCGCACTGATTTCCGCTGGCTCGGGAAGATCAATCCACACCAGCTCAGCAGTTTTTTTCTCGACCGCGCGCTTCAGTAGGATGCGGTTCTCATCGGGCGACCAGTGAAACACTCCTTGGCCAACGCGCACGCGCGCCACGCGATGGATGTTGGCTAAATCTCGAATCTCCAGAACTTCTTTATCAATGTAATACGCCGCTTTCTTGCCGCTCGGCGAAATGGAAAGTCCGCCGGCGAAATTCTGAATGGTGGCGAGTTCCGTATCGTCCTGCGAAAGCAAATCGAGGCGCTGCAGCCGGGGCGGCCCCGTCTGCGCGCGATCTTGCTCCACTCCAATGGCCACGTTGGTGCGGCGGATCTCGTCCACATCCAGAAATGTGCGGCCCTCAAACGCCGCTCCGGCCGGCCCCGTTTTCAGGTTCGTATACTGAAACGAAAACAACGCGCGCGGCTTGACCGCTTCCGTTAAATAAACCACGGTAACGTTATCTTTCAACCAGAAGGCATCCGCAGAGTCGCGTATTACATTTTCTCCGCCGTTGATGCGCACTTCTTTACCGTTGTCGTCGAGCGCCACGGTCATGAAGGAGTCCTGCGTCTTCCCGCCCTCATCTATCACCGAGGTCACAAAAAGGCGCGCAAGTATCAGGTGCCCATCCGGCGACCATCGGAAGGAATCTACCGCGTAACTGAACGGTTTATCGCCGACCTTGAATTTCTCTCCAAGCAACAGACGCTTCTTTTTGCCATTGGTTTCCTGCAGCCAGATGTCGTCGTG
>JBBRNP010000017.1:0-1515 GCA_038230255.1 Chthoniobacterales bacterium | reverse complement strand
TCGGGCCCACGATCCAGTTGATCTGAGAGCGGACCGCGTTGTCCGACCAAAACTGCCCGCGAAATCGAAATCAAAAGCGCACGAGCATCTGAAGATACTAGATCAGCTCTCAAAACGAACACACGTCCGGCAGCCCGTTCGATGCCGGGCGAGATACGCGACTGGCTGGTTCGGACCAAAGTCTCGATCGCAATTTGAAGATCCTGTACATAAGAGGATGCGCGCTCATTCAGAATGACCAGATCCACCGCCAGCAGCTTCATTCGCCAGTATTCGTGGGCCTGCAGAAGCTGGTGCACGATATCCAAATTTTCAGAATCAGATATACGCAGAAGCAGAATCGGTAAATCTCCGGAAATTCCAAGGGACCAAAGCGAGGACTGCGCACCCGTGCCTCGAAGAATCGACTCGGAAGAGGGTCTCAACGTCGGTCCCGCATACAAAAGGTGCCCCGCAAGACGCTGGAAAATGCCGGCTTCGCCATGATCAATACCTATGTGACGGAGTTGCACCTGCGCCTGGGTCCAAGCCAGTGTTGATGCCCGCTCAAAAGCGGTCGTATCTCGGTGCTTGTCCAAAAGATCGAGCAATGCTTCGCGGGACGATGCAACCATCGTCCAAAAATCGATGCATACCGTCGCGCCAGGCGCAATGCGCACACGGCGGCGCAAAGCGAAAACCGGATCTAGCACCGTACCCACTGTGCCTGAAAGCGGTCGACCATCCAACGCAGCAATCGCTGTTCGAATGTTTCCGCCGCGCCCAAGAAATCGAGCCCTATCGGTTTCAATCTCTACTTTTCCGACTCCCTCACCATCCAAAACAGAATGGTGCGCGGCCCATATCTCAAGCTCATCGGGCGAGCGCCGGCGGCGCGTGGCTAGAATTGCTCCTTCATTAGAAAGAAACTCGGTCTCCACAAACAACTTGGAAAACGCCGGATGCGCAACGTCAGCAGCCTGGGGCGCAAGCACGATTTCAGAATACGAGGTAACTTCAACCTCTCGCTCACGTTTTCCGGTATTCGTCAGCGAAATCCGACGAACTTCCGCATCGTCCTCAGCCGAGACGACAATTTCTTGAACCGTCGTGATGGTTGCATCGCGACGGGTAAACTGGGCTCGGTCCTCATTGAAAACCACCTCATAATCATCCGGCTCAACACCGCTCGGCTGAAATCCAGCAGACCAGGCCTCGCCACTGTCGACGTCGCGCACAAAGACGTAGGATCCCCAATCGTCGCAGGTTGCATCCTCGCGCCAGCGGGAGACAGCGATATCTCCCCAGCGGCTGTAACCGGAACCTGCGGCGGTCACCATCACGGCATAGCGACCATTAGAAAGCATCTGCGTTGCGGGGGACGAACTCTTCGCAGTCGTCATACGTCGGCCGCCGCCGGCGCTGACGTCCCGACCCTTTGGAACCACCGCCTCTGAAGCCCAAGGTACCTCGACCGCGACGTCACGCGGCGTTCGTTCTTGAAGCAGCAATTCGGTCGACTGCACAAGCGGATCG
>JBBRNP010000016.1:0-1544 GCA_038230255.1 Chthoniobacterales bacterium | reverse complement strand
GCTGTTGCCGCAATCCACAAACGATGGATTGGGTTTTCCGGGGTTCACCATCCGCACGAGCGTGACGATCCGTCGCACCTCGGCGACTCAATAAGGAGACTCGACCATGGCTGGAGTTGCTGGCTATACGTGCGTGTTCACGGAAGGCGCGACGCCGTTCACTGTCGCGGACGCACGCGACATTACTCTGACAGCGAGCGGTAAGAAGATCGACACGTCCGTGCGCGGCGGCGGCGGCTGGATGGATTTCATCCAAGGTTTGAAAGAAGTCGAGATTGAAATGGAACATCTGTGGGTTCCAAGCGACCAGTCATACACCGATTTATGGACCGCCTATTCGACCAGCGCGAAAATCGCATTCACGTGCGTCGATAACGCCACGAGCGGTAAGGGCTTTTCCGGAAACATGATCGTCACGAAGCTCGTGCTGAAGCAACCGCTGGATGGCGGTTTGATGCTTTCGTTTGGCTTCGCGGTCTGCGGTACACTGACCAAGGTCTAATTAAATATGCAGCCGGGCGGAAATTCGCCCGGCTGCGTTTCTTCTCGGGAGGATGCAATGAATAAGAATCCGATGGTTGAGAACGCACCGGCTGTGCGGGACGGTCAGGGCCGCCTGTGGCATCCGCAAATTGATTGCGGCGTGCTACGAAAATTCGAACGCGCAACCGGCGTCAGTTTTTTCGATCCCGTCACGCTTGCGGGCATGGTCGAAAAACGAAAAGTCGCTGACTTATTCGACCTCATGTATTTCGCCTGCCACGAAGAATGCGAGGAACGCAAAGTCTCGTTAGATGAGTTCGCTTCCGCGTTCACCACGGCGGAGCAATTGAAGAACGTCGGTGAGTCCGTCGTACACGCCATGAACCTTTTTTCCCCGAGCCCGACGTCACAGAAGACAGTGGCGGAAAGCGCCGCGCCTGGCACTGGCGCGACATCCATAAAATAGCCGCGCGGGCAGGCGTCGAAAGCATTGATCGGTTTTCGTTGCGGGAATTGGTCTGGCGAGAACACGCAATCCAGATGGTTGAATGGAATCGCGCCGCAACCATTGCCGTTGCCTCTCACTTCGGGAAGTCCAAGTTCGAAAACTGGCATCCGATGATGAAAAGCAAGAAGGGGATGTCTATCGACGAATATTTCGAGACGCAGGAAAAGCCGGTCGCAACCGAGGGGTCGCTCTCGATAGCAGAGCAACTGGAACGAATCAAGGCATATAGAAAACGCCGAAAATGGGAAGAGCTCAATGAGTGACGTAAAGGCAGGCGGCGCATACATCGAACTGGGGCTCAAGGGCCTGCAGGAAGTCGGCGACGGGCTGCGCTCCGTCGCTGGCCAGTTGTCCGAGCTCGGTGAACACATCGCCACGCTGGGCGCGAAGATGATTGGCGCGGGCGCGGCGCTGGCGGCTCCGCTCGCAGCCGGGACGAAGCTGTTCGCTGAATACGGAAAAGAAATCGGCAACCTTTCGCTGCAGACGGGAATCTCAGTCCAGGCGCTGGCCGGCCTCGGATACGCCGCGCAGAAATCCGGCGTGGGAATCG
>JBBRNP010000015.1:0-1570 GCA_038230255.1 Chthoniobacterales bacterium | reverse complement strand
GGTTGGCGCCGGGCCAGCCGGACTAGCTGCAGCGGTTTACGCCGCATCCGAGGGCCTCGATGTACTCATGATCGAAACCACCGCACCCGGAGGACAAGCGGGCTCCAGCTCAAAAATAGAAAATTATCTAGGTTTCCCCACTGGAATATCCGGGCAGAATCTTGCCGGCCGGGCCTATGCGCAGGTACAGAAATTCGGCGCCAAGATGATTATTGCGCGCAGCGCCAAAAACTGAGCGGCACCCGTCCGTATAAAATCGAAATAGATGACGGGCATTTCGTCGCTGGAAAAACCGTGGTCATTGCCACGGGCGCGCAGTATCGCAAGCTGCCGCTCGATAATCTCAGCCGCTTCGAAGGCATGGGCATCTACTTTGGCGCCACCTTTATCGAGGCACAGTTATGCGACAAAGAAGAAGTCATCGTCGTCGGCGGCGGCAATTCCGCCGGGCAGGCCGCCGTTTTTCTTTCTGAAAACGCCAAGCACGTGCACATGCTGGTGCGCTCCAACGGGCTGAACGACAGCATGTCCCGTTATCTGATTCGCCGCATTGAAGACAGCCCGAAGATTACGTTACACACTTGCAAGGAAATTTCTTCGCTCGAAGGCGCCACTCATCTCGAACGGGTGTTGTGGCGGGACAAAAACACCGGAGCCACGGAGACGCAAAATATTCGCCACATTTTTATGATGACCGGCGCCGCTCCCAACACCCAGTGGTTGGACGGCTGCGTGGCACTGGACGAGAAAGGTTTTGTGCGCACAGGATCAGATCTAACGGAAGAAGATTTGCGCGCCTCCGCGTGGCCGCTCGCGCGGCAACCGTTCCTATTGGAAACAAGTTTGCCCGGCGTCCTGGCCGTCGGCGACGTTCGCTCGGGAAACGTAAAGCGCGTGGCCTCGGCGGTTGGCGAAGGTTCCATCTCCATCCACCTTGCGCACAAAGCTCTCGCGGAATAAGCGTCACGCGATTATTCGCAAATACGAATACCTCGTCGTACAGTGAGTTGCGGATGTCGTGCGCGTCATGAAATCGGTAGGCTTTCGAAAGCTATACATGCACATTTTTAATCGCCGCGTCGCCATCGCTCTAGGCACCGTGTTGCTTGTCTGTGCTGGAGCACGCGTGGTGCGCGGGCAGATGGACACGCGCTCCTCTCTGCGCCTGGACTCTGGCGAGGCTATCTACAAATCGGCTTGCGCCGCCTGCCACGGACCGGATGGAGCGGGTACGCCCAAATCCACCGCCGGATTTGAGCCTCCGCGAACTTTCCCTGATTTCACCAAGTGTGACCAGACTACGCCGGAACCCAACTCGACGTGGAAAGCGTTAATCACCAATGGCGGACGCTATCGCGGCTCTTCGGCCATCATGCCGTCTTTCGGCGAAGCGCTCACATCAAAACAAATTGATCAGGTGATCAGGCATCTGCGCAGCTTTTGCCGCGAGAGCGGTTGGCCGCGCGGTGAATTAAACCTGCCTCGCGCCATCGCCACCGAAAAAGCTTTTCCGGAAGACGAGGTGGTCATCTCCTCCACCTTCAATGCCCAGGGCGCGCCAGGAATCGTC
>JBBRNP010000014.1:0-2122 GCA_038230255.1 Chthoniobacterales bacterium | reverse complement strand
CGGCCTCCCGCCGCTGGTCGCCGGCGCCATCGGCTACTTCAGCTACGATATGGTGCGCCTGATCGAGCGCCTGCCGAAAAGGCTGCGCGACGATATCGGCTTGTATGACGCCGTCCTCATGTTCTATCACGGCATTCTGGCGTTCGATCACGTGCAGCATCGTCTGTGGATCGTCCGCAACGTCTTCACCGAAGGTCCCGGAACCCTCCGTGCGAAATACAACGCTGCGGTACGTGAAATAAAACGCACCCGCGCTTTATTGCAGCAACCCGCCGCTGCCGAACAGCCTCGCGTGACTTCCCGCAGAAAATCTCGGCCACTAAAAGTTACTTCCAACTTCCGCAAGGCGGAATATCTGGACGCGGTTCGCAAAGCCAAATCCTACATCCGCGCCGGCGACATTTTCCAGGTGGTGATCAGCCAGCGCTTTTCCGCCAAAGTGCAGGCCGAGCCCTTCGAGATTTATCGCGAGCTCCGCGCTCTGAACCCGTCGCCCTATCTTTTTTATCTGCACATGAATGACGTGGATGTGGTGGGCAGTTCGCCAGAAATGCTGGTAAAAGTTCAGGGTCGCGACGTTTTTTACCGGCCCATCGCCGGAACCTTGCCGCGCGGCCGCGACGAAGCCGAAGACCAGCGCTTCGCCAAACAGATGCTGGCCAGCGAAAAAGAGCGCGCCGAGCACGTCATGCTCGTGGACCTGGGCCGCAACGATCTCGGCCGCGTGTGCGAATACGGCACCGTAAAAGTTGAACAACTGATGTCCGTCGAAAAGTTCTCTCACGTCATGCACCTCGTTTCCAGCTTGCGCGGTCGTCTGCGTGAAGACGTGGATTGCTTCGATGCCCTGATGTCCTGCTTCCCAGCCGGCACCGTTTCCGGCGCTCCCAAAGTTCGCGCCATGGAAATCGTCGAGGAGCTCGAGCGCACCCGCCGCGGAATTTACGCCGGTGGAGTTTTGTATCTCGATTTTGCAGGGAATCTCGATTCCTGCATCGCCTTGCGCACCATGGTAATCAAAAATGGTGTGGCCCACGTGCAAGCCGGAGGCGGCCTGGTTGCCGATTCCACCCCCGAAGGCGAATATCAGGAAACCGTGAACAAGAGCCGGGCCCTATTAGCAGCCCTCGAAGCGGCGCACAATAATAGAGATCAGCCAGTGGCGGCACGCGCCAGGAAAGTTGCGTCACGAAAAAGCAAAAGGAAGCGGCAGTGATTCTGCTGCTCGACAACTACGATTCTTTTACGTACAACCTCGCCCAATATCTGGGCGAGCTGGGCTGCGTCGTGGAAGTCCATCGCAACGACAAAATCAGCGTGGCAGATATCGCGCGCCGCAAGCCCGAGCGCATCGTCATCTCCCCGGGCCCCTGCACCCCGCAGGAAGCGGGAATATCGGTAGAGCTGGTTATGAAATTGGCGGGAAAATTTCCTATCCTCGGCGTCTGCCTCGGACATCAGGCCATTGGCGCGGCCTTCGGCGGCAAAATAAAACGCGCGCCCGCGCTGTTTCACGGCAAAACCAGCCAAATTCATCACGACGGCAAAGGCGTCTTCCGAAAACTTGCCGATCCG
Organism: Chthoniobacterales bacterium; assembly: GCA_038230255.1. Lineage (GTDB taxonomy): Bacteria > Verrucomicrobiota > Verrucomicrobiia > Chthoniobacterales > UBA10450 > AV40. Next base: position 547 of record JBBRNP010000014.1, on the reverse strand, counting down.
TTTACCGCCACTCGCTATCACTCACTCATCGTCGAACGGAAAACGCTCCCGCGCGACCTGCTCATCACCGCCGAAACCGATGACGGCATCATCATGGGCTTACGGCACCGCCGCCACAAAATTGAAGGCGTACAATTTCATCCCGAATCCGTCCTCACGGAATCCGGCAAGCAGTTGCTGAAGAATTTTCTAAAGATTTAACGCCAGGATGTTACGCGACGCAGCAACTTACCAATCCAGATCCGCCAGAATCGTTCCATAAACTTCAATCCCCCGCCACAGTTGCCCCAGCCGCAGGTTTTCGTCCGAGCTGTGCTGGTGATTGTCGTAATTCACGATGGGCACGCCGATCCACGGCATTCCCAAGTTCTCGAAAATATACATGGGCACGCTGCCGCCCAGCATTGGCGCAACCACCGTCTCCCCGTTGGTTCCATCCTGCACCGTTTTGATCAGCGCTTGCGAAACAGGCAGCTCCATCGAAGTTCTGGACGCGGGATAGTTCGAGGAATCTTTGACCACGCGGGCGATTTCATCGTGCGCAAGT
>JBBRNP010000013.1:0-2505 GCA_038230255.1 Chthoniobacterales bacterium | reverse complement strand
CGAGAACTATTTCGGTTTGGGCGACAAGGCCGGCCACATGAACCGTCGCAACCGCTCCTTCACCATGTGGAATACCGATGAATTCGGCTGGCAGGAATCGAGCGACCCGCTGTATAAGGACATTCCGTTTTTTATCGGACTCCGCAACGGCGCCGCGTACGGAGTATTTTTCGACAACGCCTATCGCAGCAGCTTTGACTTCGGCAAGGAGTCGCTGGACTACTTTTCCTTCGGGGCCGCGGGCGGCGAACTGAATTACTACTATTTCTCTGGGCCAGAGCCAAAAAAGATCATTCAGAATTACACCGCCATGGTGGGCCGGGCGCCGCTGCCTCCGTTGTGGACCCTGGGGTTTCAACAGAGCCGCTACAGTTACTATCCGGAAGCGCGCGCCCGAGAAATTGTGCAGAACTACCGCCAGAAGAAAATCCCCCTGGATGTCATTTATTTCGACATTGACTATCAGCAGGACAACGCGCCCTTCACCATTAACCGCCAATATTTTCCAAACTTTGAAAAAATGATTTCTGACTTTCGCGGGCAAGGCGTCCGCACCGTGTTAATCACGGACCTGCACGTCAAGAAAGATCCGAATCATAATTACGCACCGTACGATTCGGGCATGCAGAGAGATACCTTCGTAAAGAATCCCGACGGCAGCGTCTTTGTTGCACCGGTGTGGCCAGGCGATAGCGTGTTTCCGGATTTTACGCGCACGAAAGTACGGGACTGGTGGGGCGAGCAGTTCAAGAGTTTTGTGGGCATGGGCGTTGCGGGATTCTGGAACGACATGAATGAGCCTGCGGTGTTCAAACGCGCCGACAAAACCATGCCATTGGGAAATCTGCATGGCATGGACGACGGCACCACGCGCGACCATCGCGCGATTCACAACGTCTATGGAATGGAAAATGTGCGCGCCACCTTCGATGGTTTGCGCAAGCTGCAACCCGATGAACGCCCGTTTGTTTTAACGCGCGCAGCATATTCCGGCACGGAAAAGTACGCCGCCACGTGGACGGGCGACAATAGCAGCACCTGGAACCATCTTTCGATGAGCACGCCGATGCTACTGAGCCTGGGACTCTGCGGATACTCCATCGTGGGCGATGACATCGGCGGTTTTGCGGGAACGCCTACCGCCGATCTCTTGACGCGCTGGATCGAAGTCGGCGCGTTCAATGTGATTTACCGCGACCACACCGCCAAGGGCACGGGCGCTCAGGAGCCCTGGGTCCACGGACCGGAACACGAAATGATTCGCCGCCGGTACATCGAGCTTCGCTATCAGTTGCTTCCATATATTTACACCGGCATCGAGGAAATGACGCGCATGGGATTGCCGTTCCTGCGCCCGCTGTTTCTGGAATACCCGCAGGCGGGCCTCGATGGAAACGATCACGACTTTTTGTTTGGCCGGGATTTGTTTGTGGCTCCGGTGACGACGGAAATGCTGGACGCCAAAGAAGTGAATCTTCCCCCCGGCGACTGGTACGACTTTTGGACCAGCAGCAAGCCCGCGAATCACGATCACCTGCAATTACACCCACGACTGGAAGAGTTGCCGCTGTACGTGCGGGCCGGCGCGATTTTGCCGATGCAACCGCTGGTGCAAAGCACTTCGGAAACGCCGGTGGGCCCGCTCAAGTTGCGTGTATATACGGGCGACGATTGTCGCGGATCACTGTACATGGACGATGGACACACCTACGCGTATCAGAAAAATGAATTTCTGCGAATCGAATATACCTGCCAGGTTTCGGGAAATATGGTGAACGTGAACAGCAAAGTTGTGAATGGCGCTTATCATCCGTGGTGGAGCACCGCGGAAGTAACGGTGTACGGCGCGGCAGCCGCGCCAAAAGAGGTTCGCATCGGCGAGCAGATTATTCGGGATTTCAAATACGATGGCCAGCTTCATTCCGTGACATTGCTGGTGCCGGACGCGGTGAAGGACTGGTCGCTGCGGCTCAGTTATTGAGCGCAATTATTCTGGAATGTCGACACGCCGATATTTCAAGTGTGTTTTATATCAGTAACTAATTACTGTACATATATCTAGATATTCGAATTGTTGGCATTCGAATGGTTCGATATTTCTGCCCGGACCATTCGAATGCGCGTTCGAATGCGCGCGTGATCATCGGCGCTAATCCAACAGAAAGATGGAGAGCGATTGAGCGGGCATGGTGAGTTGTAAATCGCCGCTGACAATCTTTCCCGATGCGGGGCCGAAGAGCGAGACGACTCCGGAACTCCCCTGTGCGGGCGTGCCGGCTAACGAGATTTTCATCTCGCGAGGCCGTGTGCCATTGTTGAAGGCCACGACGATTTTCTCTTCGTCGGAGTCACGCTCAAAAACATAGGAAGTATCATCCGACGCCAGATGCCAGAGGCGGCCGCGCGCCAGAACGGGATGGTCGCGTCGCAGACGCAGCAAGCTCTGAACATGAACGAAGATCTTCTGTTGTTCGGCAGAGCGGCCCTCAGCGGCAAAGCCATTCT
>JBBRNP010000012.1:0-31306 GCA_038230255.1 Chthoniobacterales bacterium | reverse complement strand
GCGTCAAGCTCTTCTTGCCGGTCGCGGGCAACCCTCGGGCGTTTTTAGCTCAAAAACTCTCGCGCGCGTCGACTCCGCTTGAACTCATCGCTCGCAAAGTAAAGAGAGGCCTACTTATCACACAGCCTCTCGCCTGGTTAGATGTTGGCGCTATCACAGGCTGTCCTTCGATATGCGCATAATGCAAATGATAACAATCGCCAGCAATGCCGAAAGATGCACGACGGCATAGCCGACTAGAGGCCACTTCGGGCGAAGCGCTGCAACAAGATACACATGGATGGCGGTGGCGAGAGGCAAGGACAAGATGACTGGCCAGAGCGCCCAGTTGTCTCCATATCGCGTGAACGGCTGAATCGCGAGTGTCCAGCAGACAACGAGAACCGTCACCAACACGGGTATCGCCAGCTTGAGTCGGTGTTCTCGCAAGAGCGGTGTCACTACATCTAACGAGAAGTAGACCCAATTTTTAGACCTTTCAAGAGAAATGCCCAATTTTTGGGTCTAATCCGGCTTGAGTTTGGAGCTGAAAACCACACAATCGGAAACGACATGCGCGAAAGCATAATCAAGGCACGGGTGACCAACAAACCCAAACTGCTCGATCAACACGTAAAAGCTTCGCTCACGTGTCAGGAGTTCTAGGGTTACGCGATGCATTATGTGTACATCCTCCGCTCAGTGAAAGACGGTGGATTCTACATTGGCTACTCGGCGAATCTTCGAAGACGACTGGCTCAGCATGTTAAAGGTGATGCCCTTGCAACTTCCCACCGTGGGCCATGGAAGCTCGTCTATTATGAGGCATACCTGGAACGGGTGGATGCGCTAGGCCGAGAAAAATATCTAAAGAGCGGCGGCGGGAGAAAACTATTAAAAAATCAATTGCGAAACTACCTCGCGAAACCCACACCCATTAAAAACCGCGTAAGCGTTAGCTTTTACGCGGACACCCACGTGCTCAATCGTCCTGGAATCGGAGTCAAAAGTCCGCTGGACTGAAAACAGCGGCGGGCGATTACGCTCCCGCTAGTGCATTCAGAGTGAGCCCGCTCGTGGGTTGCCGCAGAGCGGCAGAATTGCGGTCAATCGCCCTACCTGATCAATCGATCGCGCTGACGGCGCGCATGAATTCGGAAAAGTCTTTGCCGTTGCGGGCGGCGTGATTGAGAGCATCGAGCCGCGCATCGCCGAACGCTTCCGGTAAAGCAACGCGACGCGAGAGCGCGCCGTTGGCGAAGACAAGTTCGTCCCATTGAATTGAAGCGATCTGATCGTTGAAACGCGCGACTGAACGTCCGCGGAAAAATGCGCGGGTTGTTTCGGGCGGGGTAAAGATCGCGGTCTTGATCTCTTCCTCTGTGGCGAGGCGTCGAATCGATCCCTGGCGGGCCAGCTCGTAATACAAACCGGACTCAAGATCGACATTGTGATACTCGAGATCGATCGATTGCAGCCACGGGTCGGTCCAGGAAAGTTTTTCCTCTTCCTGCAAAGCGTTGAGCAAAAATTTCTTGGCCACCCAGTCGACCCGGTCACGGGTGGTCATGACATCGCGCTCGAGATCGTTGAGAACATTTTCCCACTCCCGCAAAATCCATTGTCGATCTTCGGTCCGAGCCGGACTGGCGGTTGACGATTCGCATTCAAGCTTTGACGCAGCGCGCAGATAAATTCGCTGCACTTCAATCGCCGAAATCTTGCGGCCATCCTTGAGCTCAATGATCCAATCGTAATTTTGATCGCGGCTGATCGATTTGTTGGCGTCGACCGGTTGCGCGATTTCGAGCTGCGGTGCTTCGCCGCGCTCAATTAAGTCGAGCACGAGCGCGGTCGTTCCGATTTTCAATGCGGTCGCCCATTCACTCATGTTCGAATCGCCGAGGATTACGTGAAACCGGCGATAACGGCTGGCGTCGACATGCGGCTCGTCGCGCGTGTTGATGAGCGGACGCCGATTCATGGTGTCGATGCTGACCACCACGCTGAAAAAATCCGCGCGCTGTGAAATCTGATAAAGTCCCGGCTGACTCGAAGTGCTTTCTCCTTCGACACCCATTTTGCCGGCGCCCGCAAAAATCTGGCGGGTGACCAAGAACGGCAGAATCGAAGTGACGATGCGGTCCCACGGGACATCGCGCTGCATGAGATAATTATCGTGGCAGCCGTAACTGTGACCGGAGAAATCGGTGTTGTTCTTGTAGAGACGAACTTCCTGGCCGTTCGGTAATTTTAGATTTCTACGCCTCGCGCATTCCGCGAGGATTCGCTCACCGGCTTTGTCCTGGGCTACGATCTGACGGAGCGTCGTGCATTCCGGCGTGGAATATTCCGGATGGGCGTGATCGTTGTAAAAACGCGCGCCGTTCGAAAGCACCAGGTCGCTTTTGATTTCCTCGAAACTGAGCGGGCGATTTTTGTCGATCTCGTAATAAGCGGACTCGTCCGTGTCTTGCATCAAGGCCTTAGCGCGAAAGCCACGCGCATCCAGATGCGGATCCTCAAGTTCGTAATCCCACTTCATGTGAGCGCCGTGATCGGTGTAGCGGCGGACGAGCTCGATCGATTCGGCCACCACGTCGACACTCTCCGCACCGTTGACGGTGATGCCGTATTCCGTCTCGAGACCAAAGACGCGGTTCATAATACCCGCAATCCTGTAGGGGAAGCTGTCAGCTTCCCGTCATTATTGAACAGATCGAGATAAAACGGCCAGTCCTCGGCTCGTTGAACAAGCCCAGCTCGCACAGGATTGTCCTGCACATAAATCCATTTGCTTTCCAAGTTTTCATCTGAACGAATCAAATGATCGAAACAGCCGCGCTGCCAATTCCAACCTTGAGAGCGAAGTGCTTTTCTGAGTAACCGTTTAAAACCCATTGCAAAATCACCGATGGACAGTTCCCGATCCTCGCGCGGAGCAACAATGAAGTGCGCATGATCCGGCATCACTACGGCGGCGAGCACATTCCATCGGTGCAGTTCCATGATCGCACGTTTAATCGCTTCAAACGTGGTGGCATTCGCTAAGATCCTCTGGCGACCTTTCACGCACAATGTGACGAAATAAATGATGCATTTGTCCCACGGGAGTTGGATTTCCGATAGTCGTGGAGGCTCCGCCATATGACTTGGGAAGCTAACAGCTTCCCCTACAGGGGTCCGGTAATTCCGCCCCGCATACTAGATGACTCCAGAGCTCGGCCGAGCGGCTGAATCTCGAACTGGCTTAACCGGCGCGATCTTCACCACGTTTTCGGGATCGTAATCGATCAGTTTAAGCCAATCTTCGGTGATATCGGTCGTCGGAAAAATGTCGTTCTCGGTGTATTCCGCGTCGAATGCGAGTTGCAAATCCATCTCGCGAATCCCCTCTTCCTGCTGGGTCGCGATCGCGCGCTTGATCGCCATCGCCTTCGCCCGCTCCACAATCGAGGCGATGATCGCGCCGCTGATGAGATCGCTCCGGTAAAGAATTTCTTTGCGTCCGCTGCGGAGCGTGACTTCGAGGAATTTATTTTCGTCACGTCGGGTGAATTGCCAATCCACGAAACGCTCGATCAGTTTGTCCACGGCCGCGCCAAGGTTTTCGGCTTCCTTGCCAAGCGCACCGTCATACGGAAGATCAGGTGTAAGATAAATCCGATAAATCTCCCGGGCGCCTTCGCGATTCGGGCGGTTCACTTTAATTTTACGATCGATCCGGCCGGGCCGAAGAATTGCCGGGTCGATCAAATCGGCGCGATTGGAGGCAAGGATGATCACGACATCGTTCAACGAATCGATGCCATCCATCTCCGCGCAAAACATCGGCACCAGCGTGGAAAGGATATTCGAATGGCGCGAGGCGCGGCGGGTCCCGAGAACCGATTCCGCTTCGTCGATAAAGAGAAACGGCATGAACCCGTCACGGCGTTTCTCGCGCGCGGTCGCGAAAATCTCGCGCACCATGCGTTCAGATTCGCCCACCCACATGTTCAAAATCTCCGGACCTTTGACGTGCATGAAGTATTCCTTCATTTGCTCGCCGGTCTTTTCGCCGAGCTGCTTGGTCAGATTGTAAGCAGTCGCTTTCCCGATCAGGGTCTTGCCGCAGCCGGGCGGTCCATAAAGCAGAAAACCTTTCGGCGTTGCATGCTGAAATTTCTTGAAAAGATCTACGTGCAACAAGGGAAGCTCGATCGCATCCTTGATCGCTTGGAGCGCTTCTTCCTGGCCGCCAACTTTTTCCCAGGGCAGCTCCGGAACGACATCGAGATAATGTTCGTGCGATTTGGTGCTGGAAAGCATCTCGAGCGCCATCCGGTAATTCGAATCGACGCGAACTTCGTCTCCCGACTTCAAAGTCGACGATGCGAGATCGGCCGACCGTTGCAGCACGATCGATTGTGTTCCGTGCTCGGAACCGACGCGCAATCGATCTTGGCCGAGCACCTCGGTAACTTTCGTAACCGGCCCGGCCGTTTCAAAACCGAGATCGCCGACAATAACGAACGCTTCGTTGACCAGAACGCGCGTTCCTTTTTTCAATTTCGCCAGCGGAATGCGCGGATCGACGTTGCAATAGTAATCAGCGCCGCCAACGACAATGTGCGCCGTGTCTTTGGAGGTTGCGCCAAGAAATGTGCCGATGCGATTCGCCGGTGAAGTGACCTTCTTGATCACCTCTTCGAGTTTCTCGATCATCTGCCGCGCCTCGCCAATCATTTGCGATTGATCCGACACGTGCGGCCGCAGATCGAGCAAGTCGCGCCGAATCGGATCGCCCGGCGGAAGTGAAGCAATGACGCGGTCGAGCCTGTCGAGCAAAGGAAGATTCGACGCGGGCTCGTCGAAACTTTCGAACTCTCTGCTGCGCTCTTCGCTCATCGTAAATCCCAGTCCATGCCCGATTCGAATGCGATTATAACTTTTCCACTGAAACTTCGCAATCCTTGCTCAGCCGCCCGCCGTGACGGGCGAATGCTTTCGGAGTTCGACCCTGCCCAGGCACAAAATGTTCAACCAGCGCTTTATGCCGTGGTTGCAGAAAATTTGGCGCAAGCCGGCGGCCGTTACATCACCGCCACGCCGAGTGGAAACCCGCCTGCGCATGCAACTCAGGTTGCTTGCGGCTGAGGACAGCCGCGCTACAGTCTGCGTCTCGCGAGGAGCCTTAGCTCAATTGGTTAGAGCGCCGCCCTGTCACGGCGGAGGTTGCGGGTTCGAGCCCCGTAGGCTCCGGAGTTACTTGCGCCGCGCCAACATGAGGATCCCGCGCTCGGCCTGCCACCAGTAGCCAAATGCGAAACCAAGTTCGGGAGGCGGCGGATTTCTCCGGTAAACTTCAGCCAGCGCTTGCTGATCGTATTTGCCGAACTTTTCGCCGTGCGTAACGAAGCGCCCGTAAAACTCCAAAGCCCAATTCCTGCCAAAAGAACGCAAAGGAATCCCGGAATCGTCCTGGACGATGAAGCTGCTGTGCTCGAGTAAAAAATTGCGCACACCGGAGAATCCCTCGCCGTGCATGAGATACGAGGCAGCCTTAATCAAACTAACTCCGGGCCCACGCGCCGCGCACCAGCGAAGAAAAGCGCTGTTCCCTCCCGAGAGATCGGTCTTGAAATAGTACAGCGTTTGCGAACGGCCATTGTGACTAAAAGCGATTCTGACACCTTCGGCGGGACTGTGGACGTAGGTGGTGTCGAGCACGGTGCAGCCAAGGCGCGCTAGAAATACGTAAAGAATCGGGAGCGTTCCGTTGAGATTACTCCGACCGAGCTCAGCTCGCATTTCCTCAGTCACAAAATAATGGGTAATGAGCAACGTGCTCATCGCGTTGCGTAACGCGCCGAGGTTCGCGTTCAGCGTATCCGGGTTCAGCGAAACATCCGGGACCTGCCCGACCGGCTCGAGGCCGGCCAGGATGTAAGTGTTGGCGTTCGGAAAAAAAGTATAGGCGTAGAGAAAATCGGGCCCGCTAAACATGTAATACATCGTGCCCGAGGAGCGGTAATACTCGCCCGCGTGCGAGCTCATCCAGGAAGCGATCGGACCGAGTTGAAAGTACTCCTTCGTTTTCCATGCCTTATCCATCGCGGCCGCGTGTCCTTGCCAGCCAGGCAGTTGCGTGAACGACGCCAGTGCTCCGTTCACTGGCATGCCCGCGAGCAGACGCGCAGTTTCATCAATGCTGGCCTCATTTTGTCCGTTGGTCGGCGAGCAGAGGCCGACCAACGCGAACGCCAACCCAACCTTGAAAGACATGCGTCGCAGCAGCCTCCCGAAGCAGTTCCTCGGTTTCATCGGCGTGCTTTTGCCAAATACGCAACCGATGAGCAAGACTCGCGTTGTCCGCTAATGATTAACCACTTTCGGTGTCGGTCGAGAACACAGCGCTGCAAATTGCGTGCGAAAGGCACTATGAAGGGCGAACCGAAGATCGACGGCAGTATCCGTACGTCAAACCGCCGAGATCGGACAAGCCAATCTCGGCGGTTGAAAAACTAAGATTTGCCTAAAACTAGAACTTATAATTCAAGCCGGCGCGAATGATGTGGCCCATCGTGTCGCCATCAAAACGGTAAACGTTGTCAAAGGCGTCGAGCGCGGTAAAATCATTTCGGTCGATCGCGAAATAAAGATATTCCGCTTTGATTGACCAATGACAGCCGAACATCTTCTCAATACCGCCGCCAACGGTGTAACCCCACTGAAATTCCTGATGACTTCCAGCATGGAGCACCCCACTGCCAGGCGGGGTTGCATTCGTATCGGTAATCCGTTGCTCGTAATTCAAACCGATTCCACCACCAGTGGCGTAGAACATCCAAGTGTTCATCGCAATACCAAGACGCCCACGAAAAGTCGTGAAGAAATCACTATCCGTATGACCAAAGGTGTCATGGGCAGTTCGATCCGGTTCAACTCCACTTCCCTCGACATTCATGTAGCCGCCATCGGCTTCAATGCCCAGGACGATCCAGTGCCACTGATGGTTGTAACCAACCGTGCCACCGGCAACTACGCCGGACTCACTGTATCCCCACGGTCTATCGGGGCTATTCCAGAAGTTATTGTTACCATTCGGGTCACCCGGGTCATCGGTGTCTTCACTGTGTCCGAATTGGCCACCAACGTTGATACCGATGTAAAATCCGGTCCAATTACATTCCGGCAACGGAGCCGGCGCGACTTGTTTCATTTCCTTTCCGCTCGGCAATGCCTCAGGGCCAGCCACAACGGTTAACGCCAAAGCGGCGCATGCACAAAATAGAATAGTTAGGCGAATTAGCTGTTTCATGGCCCCTGTTTCGCAAGAAATGGTTTGGCCGTCAAGCCTGGGCTCTTCGAGCTATGGCTGTACGTCAAACCACCGAGATCGGACAAGCCAATCTCGGTGGTTGAAAAACTCAGATTCGCCAACGACTAGAACTTAAAGTTCAGACCGCCTCTAACAATGTTCCCCGAGGTCTCGAAGTCGTAGCGAACAAAGAACGGAGGACCCTGCGGAACACCATTGATTAATTGATTCTGTGTCCTGCTTTGGTTTCCAAGATCGTAATACAAATACTCGGCCTTGATGCTCCAGTGATGGCCAACGGCATATTCAAGTCCGCCACCAACGGTCCAGCCCAATTGCGTTTCCGTAAACGACACCGGATACGTGAGTCCGTTATTAAAGTTGGTATTCGCGGAATAATCCACATTGCCATAAGCGAGACCGCCCGTGGCGTAGATCATCAACCGGCACATTGGGGCAAAACCGATTCTGCCACGAGCTGTTCCGAACCACTGCATGCGTTCATGTGCCTCAAGGAATACGCCGGGGTCGTTGTTGGCAATGACGCCATCAAAATCAAGGAAAGGCTGTCGTCTATCGTGCCCTTCCATATCGCTCCCTTGAAAATCGGTTTCCACACCGAGCACAAGCCATTTATTCCACTGCCAATTAAAACCGATTTGGCCACCGCCGATGAATCCGCTTGGATCGGGGCTGAGACTTTGCGGATCGAGGTCAGCGAACGTAGCGGCATCGGGAAGAGGATCGAAATGTGTATCGGCATTTCCCCAGCCGTAGCCACCATTGGCGCCGAGGTAGAAGCCGGTCCAAGTGAAATCGCATTCCGGCAATGGCGCCGGTGCGACTTGTTTCATTTCCTTTCCGCTCGGCAATGCCTCAGGGCCAGCCACAACGGTTAACGCCAAAGCGGCGCATGCACAAAATAGAATAGTTAGGCGAATTAGCTGTTTCATGGCCCCTGTTTCGTCAAAAAGTGACAAATCGTCAAGTGCTTTCTTTTGTAGGTTTAGTAAGGCGGATTCAGGCCCTACCCTACAGGGCAGCGCCGAGGGCAGGCTATAGCCGCCCAATCAGCCTTGCTTGACGGCTAGAATTTGTAATTCAAGCCGGCGCGAACGATGTGGCCTTGGGTTTCGGCGTCAAATCCATATCGCGTGCCGCCAGACACGCCGCTGAAGTGATCGTCGCCCAAAGCAAAATAGAGATATTCCGCCTTCACCGACCAGTGATGACCGATCATGCGCTCGATTCCGCCGCCGACAGTGTAACCCCAGCTGAAATCAGTATCGCGCGCGTCGATCACTCCGCCGCCGCAAGTACCCGTCGAACAATCGTCGATGAATCGTTTCGTTAAATTCACACCAATGCCACCGCCAGTCGCGTAAACCAGCCAGCAGTCCAAGGCCACGCCGATGCGCCCACGGAAGGTCGTGTAAAAATCGCCGTCAGTTTGACCATGAGAATCAAATCCAGGTGAGCCCGGCTCGGTCCCGTTGCCATGGAGGGCAAGGTATCCGAGATCAAATTCCGGTCCGGTAACCAGCCAATGCCACTGAAAATTGTAACCAACCTGCATGCCACCATTGAATCCCGACTCGCTGTAACCAAAATGATGGTGCGCCACCAGATTCCAATCATCGAGATCGTTGGTTTCGCTGTGGCCGAATTGACCGCCAGCGTGCACACCAATATAGAATCCGGCCCAATCACAAAGCGTTGGAACCGGCGCGGTGGCGACCGTCTCTTTGCCACTGTAGGAGCCAGTCCCCGCAAAGGCGATGGTTGTCAGAGCGCAACAGGCGGAAAAAAGAATTGTCGAACGAAATAGCTGTTTCATGCGGCTACGTTCAGCAGGATCAAAGCCAGACTAGAAATTACCTGTCTGTCGCTGGTATCGGTTTTTTCCCTAGACCCCGCTGCTAAGGCGTGAACGCGCCGTTGCCTTCATCCAGATAAATTGTCGAACCGACTCGCGAAATCTGGAGATGTTGGCGCCACGTCCCGGTTGGAAATTTGTTGGTCGACTCCAACGTTTGCCTTTCCGGTTTTACAGATTGCCCGTCCTCCATCGCTTCCGACAAAATGCGCCCATCCATCGGACTGGACGATTTGATTCCTAAAATCTGCAGAATCGTTGGCGCAAGATCGACATTTCCGCTCGGCAACTCATCACCTTCGCCGCGACGAAAATCCGGTCCGGCGGCGATCAATATATTATGCATGTCGAACTTGCTTAACGTCGCGTGCGTTCCTTTCCCGGCCCCGCGCTGCCAATCGGCATCGATCATTCCCGCGGCGCCGAATTCGTTTTTGTCTCCCGTCCATCGAAACGACATCTCCACATCGGGCGCGTGTTCGTTGCCTGCCGCGCCGTAGCCCCCCGAAGGCGGGTCGATCTTCGCTTTCTCGAAAGTGAATGTTCCATCCATCGGTTCTCGAGTGAGGACAACTCCTGCAAAATCTGTTTGCTGCAAACATTCCACCAGTCGATGCGTGACCGCAGCGTCATGCCCAATCACGTAAAACAAAATCGTGCCGCCGTTTCCGACGATCATAATTTGTCCGTTCTTCGGTTCGTTCGTGAACGTCGTCACCGCGTCAAAACCGGCATCTCGTAGAATTTTCGGAACGTCAATCGAGCGCTTGATCGTGGAAAAACCATGATCCGACACGACAAAGATGTCCGTGGTCGATCTTGTCCCGCCGTTGCGGGACCGATCAAGCGCCGCGAGAACCCGCGCGAGATTGTCGTCGCTGGATTTTATTGCCGCGATCGCGGCCGGCGCGCCCGGCGCGGTTTTGTGCTCGGTGTCATCGGGCTCGCTCAGCCAGAGTAGGGAAAATGCGGGGAGCTCATTTCGCCAAATAACATCAGTCAGCGCTTTCGTCGTCCATGCATCGCGTTCGCCGGGTTGCGTGGCAGGTGGAAAAACTCCGAGCGTTTTTGCAATCTCGATGAGAGCCTCAGGCGGCGCGGAAGCGCCGGCGAAAATATTCGGTCCGCTCCGAGATTCTGCCCGTCGATCAAACAAGAGCCCGACGGTTTTAGCGGTAGCAATCGCGGTTTTTCCACCGGCGTTATGGATTAATTCGGCAATGGTTGAAACAGCGACGTACGTTCCGCCACTGAGCTGGTCGCCTTTGCGAACCACCCGCACCTTTTCGACATCGATGGAGTTCTTCGAGCTGATTCCCGGCTGATAATCGTGATTCGCCAAAATGCCGCTGCGATTTGGGTAGACACCGGTATTGATGGCAGTGCCATTAACGATCGTGGCGCTCGGATAAACCGAATGATGATTTCGAAAAGTCACTCCGCTCTGCGCCAACTTCCAAAGCGTCGGTGTGTTTTGTTCGCTGACAAAATCCGGACGCATCCCGTCCCAAACGACGACCACCACATGTCGATCTTGCGCGGACGAAGCGGCCGCGGCGATCCGCCCTAGACTGAGCAGGGCCACGGCTACTGTTCTAAATAGAAGCTGGGCCCAACGATTTCGCATTCGCCATGATATTTAATTTCGGTAATCGCGCGATTGAACTTTCATCGCAGGCTTGTGTCTCACCGGAGATGAAGATCGCCGTTCTCGCTCTTGTCCTGATGCCGTTTATCTGCGGCGCGGCTGCACCGCCGCTGTTGCCGACGACTGAGGGGACGACGTGGAATTACGATCTGGTGCAGGAGAAACCGAGCGGCGATTTCGATCTAACCGAGCCGAATGAGGAAGAGCATCTGGCAGTTAGCTATCGTCTCGGCGGAACCGAGAAGGTCGACAATAAAGATTTGCAACGACTCGAAATCTATCGGGGCGACACGCTCGAAAGCGTCGATCTCATCGCCGTGGAGGAACATGGGATTACTTGTCCGGCGCGAGTCGACTCTCAGGGCGCGATCAAAAAATTGGTGCCGCCACAAATCATGCTGGCGACGCCGTTGAAAACAGGAACCAGCTGGAACTTCGATGGCAGCATTACCAATACGAAAGTAATTCAACATTACGAGATCGCCGGTGAAGAAGATGTCGATCTACCGGCCGGGAAATTTCACGCCTGGCGCATTCACTGCGAACAAACTTCGCCGGCGCCGGCGACGATTGATCGCTGGTTTGTTCCTGGAACCGGCTTCGTAAAAGTCGATACGGTGGTGAAAGCGCCGTCAGGCGGCGTGTTGCAAAAAAGCTCGTTGCAGCTGAAGGAACCGCCGAAAGTTGTAACTCCGCCCCAAAACAAATCGACGTCCAAGGCCGGGAAACTTTCCGCCGGAGTTTCCAGGGAACCGGATGGCGAATTCAAAGCCGATTTCAAACTCGACACTCCGGCGATTTACGCGCGATGGCGCGGACAGGGACTGCCCGATCACGCCAAGATCAGCGCCGTTCTTATCGCCGAAAACGTGGCCGACGTCGCGGCCGATTCCCAGATTGACGAGACCAGCGCGGTCGCGCCAGCGGCGAATGCACGTGGCACCTTCACTCTTGCCAAGCCAGAAGAGGGTTGGGCATCGGGAAACTATCGCGTAGAGTTTTTCGTGGACGATGAACCTGCGGAAGCGGTGAAGTTCAAGGTTTCGAAATAAGCCTGATTCCGGCAAATTCTTGAATCCAAACCGGCCCGTCAGGTCGTCTCACTAGCAAGAGTACTATTATGAATAGAATAACGATCGCTTTCTTGGCCGGTCTGATTCTTTCGACTGCCGGCTGTCGCTGGGGCGGAATCATGGGTAACGGTCACATCGTCACTGACACTCGATCGGTGAGCGATTTTTCCGAAATCCAGGCCGATGGCGGATTTCAGATCGAATGGCGCAGCGGTCCGCCCTCGCTCAGCATCACCACCGATGAAAATCTTTTGCGCTACATCGACAATCAAAACAGCGACCACCGGCTGCGTCTGCATTCGCATGGAAACATCTGGTCAAGTCACGGGATCAAAGTCGCGATCTCCAGCTCAACTCGCTCGGGCGCAAAACTGACCGGAGCGGCGCGGCTGACCGCGAATCAACTTTCGGGACACAGTTTTGCAATCGAGTCGACTGGCGCGGCCAAAGTTTTCCTCGACGGGACTGTCGATCAGCTCGTGACCGACATGACCGGCGCGAGCAGGTTGGAAGCGGGATCTCTCCAAACCAAAACCGCCGAGATTTCCTCAACCGGCGCATCGCACGCCGAAGTTGCCGTCAGCGAGTCATTGAAAGTGTCGATCACTGGCGCAGGCAAAGTGATTTATTCCGGTAATCCGCCGGTGATAGAAAAGCATATCACCGGCGCCGGATCCATTCGTCACAAGGAGTAGGTCATGTCGTTCGTCCTGGTCCTCTGGGTTTTCATCTCTAACTCCGTTTCACACTAAGTCGCGGACGCGCGATGTGGTAAGGTCACCGCGCGATGGAAAATGTTATCTGCGTGCAGTGCGGAACGCAGTTTGACGAGACGGCGCAGCCTCCGGCGCACTGTCCGATTTGCGAAGACGAACGGCAATTTGTTCGCCACCAAGGCCAAGAGTGGACGACGCACGAAAAGTTAAAGAGCAATCACCGCAACCGGTTTGAGGAGGAAGCGTCGCACCTTCTCGGTATCGGCACCGAACCGGAATTTGCCATTGGCCAGCGCGCGCTTCTGCTCCAATCGCCCCACGGAAATCTTCTCTGGGATTGCGTTTCGTTGCTCGACGACAAAACGGTCGTCGAAGTGAAGGCGCGCGGCGGCATCCGCGCGATCTCTATTTCGCATCCGCACTTTTACTCGTCGATGGTCGAATGGGCGGAATGTTTCGACGCGCAGATATTCCTGCACGCGGAAGATCGACAATGGGTCATGCGTAAGAGCGCGCGTGTTGAATTTTGGGAAGGAACAACGCTCGCGTTTTGGGACAACATTGCTCTCGTTCACTGCGGCGGACATTTCGAAGGCGGCACAGTGCTGCATTGGCCGGCCGGCGCGAATGGCAAGGGCGCGTTGCTCACCGGTGACATTATTACAGTGGTGCAAGACCGGCGTTACGTCAGCTTCATGCGCAGCTATCCGAATTTGATTCCGCTCGGGCCAGCCGCAATTCGCCGCATCACCGGTGCGATCGAACCATTTTCGTTCGATCAAATCTACGGCGGATGGTGGAAGGCCAACGTTTTATCAGACGCCAAAGCGGCGGTGCAAAAGTCGGCGCAACGCTATCTCCGCGCGATTAGCAGCTAGCGTTGCTGAGCTAACGCGCGAATTTGTCCAGGCGCTCAACCGTTCCGACAATGTCTGCTTCCGTTGTCCGCGGATTGATCGTGCACAAACGCAAGCAAACCAGACCGCGCAACTCAGTCGATGTCAGCAAGGCGTAGCCGTCCTTCATCATCGCATCGACGAGTTGTGTTTGAAGCTCGTCGCTCTTTCCAAAACGAAAACAAATCGTGGCCATTTGGGCGGGAGAAAGAATTTCCCAGCCTTTGCGTGCGCATAGTTCGCGTTCCGCGAGTTCGGCCAGCTCGAATCCACGCGTGATCGCCTCACGAAACGCGGCCAGCCCAAAAGTCTGGAGCGACAACCAAACTTTGAGTGCTCGAAAACTTCGCGTCAGTTGAATGCCGTAATCGCACGGATTGGGTTCCTCAATCTCTCGATAAACATCGCGCAGATAATCGGCCTTGATCTGAAATGCGGATTTCAACAGCGCGGCGTCGCGCACCAAAACGCAGCCGCACTCAAAGGATTGAAACAGCCACTTGTGCGGATCGAGCGTTAATGAATCTGCGCGATCTAGACCGCGTAAAAGCGCCCGACCGCGATCGGACAAAATTGCGGCGGCTCCGAAAGCGCCGTCAATGTGCAGCCAAAGTTTTTCTTTTGCGGCCAGGTCCGCCAATTCCGGAATGGGATCGACCGCGCCGGTATTGGTCGTGCCGGCGTTCGCAACGATGCAGAACGGACGCAGACCTTTTCTACGATCGTCAGCGATAGCCGCGTGCAGATTTTTGATCGACAATCGAAAGTCCTTATCGCTTTCGAGTTTCCGAATTTGCTCCCGGGGAAAACCGATAACACGTAACGCTCGTTCGACCGACGAATGGGTTTGATCCGAGAAATAAACGATCGCGCCTTCGACTCGATCTTGAAGGAGCGCGTGGCGCGCCGCCATTAAGCCGGTCATGTTGGCAACGGAACCGCCGCTGACAAATAAACCGCCGGCGGTCGATGGCAGTCCGCAAAGGCGACAAAGCCATCGGACAACTCCGAGCTCGAGCGCAGCGGCTGCCGATCCGCCGAACCATGTGCCGTTGAAAATATTGAAACCCGCCGCGAGCGCGTCCGCCATCGTGCTGACGAAATTGTTTGGGCCGGGAACGAACGCGAAAAAGCGCGGATGATCGACATGCAAGTTGTGGGGAAGAACGTCGCGCTGAAGTTGCGCGAGTAATTCATTCGGATCGCGACCAGCTTCCGGCGGATCTCGATCAAACAACGAAATTATCTGCGCCCGGTCCGTCTTCACGCCGACTGGCCCGTCTTGGACGTTTGCAAAATGCTCGGCCAGAAGATCGACAACGCGATAACCAAACTCTCGCATCTCCTCGCGCGAAAGCGCGATGCGCGAGCGATCAGAGGAAGAGTCGCTCATGTTTATGTTCTCACTTTTTGATCCGATGAGCGCGCCGCTTTCTGATTGGAGTTGGTGAACCGCTCAAAATAAAAGCCGCATTGACCAGTGAGACATGCGAGAAAGCCTGGGGAAAATTCCCGAGCTGGCGCTTCGACGTTGGATCGTATTCTTCCGAAAGCAGCCCGAGATCGTTTCGGACGGAAAGTAAACGCTCAAAGAGATCGCGCGCTTCCTTTTTGCGGCCGATGCGATGCAAACAGGAGACCATCCAGAACGAACAAGGTAGAAACACACCTTCTCTCCCCGGCAATCCGTCGACGCCTTCTTCTTCGGGGCGATAACGAAGCACGAAACCATCCTGCATCAGCTCGCGTTCGATCGCTTCGATCGTTCCGCGCACTCTCTTATCGGTAAACGGTAGAAAACCCGCGAGCGGCAACATCAGCAAACTGGCGTCGAGGGCATCCGATCCGTAATACTGCGTAAAAGCTTTTTTAGTTGGGCTGAATCCGCGCGCGCAAACTTCGGCATGGATTTGATCGCGAATCTTCCGCCACCGGCCGGCGCGCTCCGCCGCCTCGCATCCGCATTCCTCCACCAGCTTAACAGCCCGATCGAAAGCCACCCACGCCATCATTTTGGAATGAGTGAAATGTTTAGGGCCGCCGCGCACTTCCCAAATTCCCTCGTCCGGCTTGTGCCAGTTTGATTCGAGAAAATCCATCAGGGCCACTTGCAGGCGCCAATCGGTTTCGCGGTTTTCGATTCCGGCCTTGTGCGCGCGGTACATCGTGCCCAATACTTCGCCGTAAACATCGAGTTGAAACTGATTGGAGGCCGCATTGCCGATCCGCACTGGTTTTGAATTTTCGTAACCGGATAACCAGGGAAGCTCGAGCTCTTCCAGACGGCGTTCGCCGCGGACGCCGTACATGATTTGCATTTGATCGGCGCTGCCGGCAATCGCGCGCAAAAGCCATTCCCGCCAGCTCTTCGCTTCATCATGGTAACCGGCGCCGACCAAAGCCAGGAGCGTGAGAGTCGCGTCGCGCAACCAGCAATAGCGATAATCCCAATTGCGCACCCCGCCGATTTGCTCAGGCAACGATGTGGTCGCCGCGGCAACAATCCCACCGGTTGGCGCGAACGTTAGACCTTTGAGCACGACCAGCGAACGAATGACCGCCTCGTGCCATCGAGTTTTGCGATGACAACGCTGCGTCCATTTCCTCCAATATCTTTCCGTGTCGCGCAATGCGTGGTCGGCGTGAATCGCTCGCGGCGGCTTAGAATGTGATGCGAACCAGGTGAGCACAAACGGAACGCGCTCGCCTTTCTTGAGTGCGAATTCGGCGACGGTAGTCAAATCTTTGCCCTGCGTTTTGACCGGCGTGCGCAAAATCAGTCCGTTCGGACCGGCAATGGCTTCCAATCCCCCGTGCTCGGTTCGCACCCACGGTATCGTGCGCCCGTAATCGAACCGGATGATCAACTCCATCTGCATCGCGACTTCGCCGCGAATTCCTTCCACGATCCGAATGATGTCGGGATTTTCGCCGCGCGGCGGCATGAAATCGATCAAACGGACTGCGCCGCTCTTCGTTTCAATTTCAGTTTCGAGAATCAGCGCATCCCCGCGATAGCGGCGACTCGTGTTAACGATCTTTCCTTTCGGCCAAAAACGCCAATGGCCGTTGTCGCGTGTGCCTAACAACGACGCGAAGCAGGCGCCGGAATCGAAACGCGGAAAGCAAAGCCAATCCACACAGCCGTCGCGGCTGACCAGCGCGGCGGTCTGGGTGTCGCTAAGAAAAGCGTAATCCTCTATCTTTGTCGTGGCCGCGGCCATTACCGCAGAAATAGACAATCATTAAGTTCTCGCGCAAAATCTAAGATCAACAACGATGGCCGCTGACACACTTTGCTGGACCGACATTCCAGTCACGAACCTCGATCGCGCGATTAAATTTTATTCCGCTGTCCTTGGCGAAGAGGTCAAGAAGTTGTCCGAAGGCGGAATGGAATACGGTCTCCTGCCTCACGGAGAACAAAACGCTTCCGGTTGCCTTTGCGTCCGCAGCGATAGTGGAGGCGTAGACAACACACCCTCAGCCAACGGTCCATTGATTTATCTGCTGGTCGAAGCCCGCTTGGATGAAGCGGTCAAAGCCGTGCGGGCCAATGGCGGAAAAGTCTTACGGGCACGACAACAAATCGGCGAGCACGGCTTTCGTGCGGTAGTTATTGATTCCGAAGGAAATCGGATCGCGCTGCACACATCAGCGGCTTAGTGTTTGGTTATGGGAGATCCACGAAACATCGCGCACGCCAAGAAAGTCACCCAAGAGAAGCATCACAAGAGCGACGCCGCGCCTTCGCCTAAACCGGGCAAGAAAAAGCAAGCTGTGGAAGCTGCTAAGCCGGATCCGACAAAGCTGGAAAAGTCGCTTGCACTTCTCGCCAAGCTCAGAGAATTGGAGTTTCATTCACGCACCAACATCGAAAAGCTGGCCGAACTCAGTTTGACGATCGAGGACGAACTTAAGCAGAAAGCGTTCGTTGAGTCCATCGGAGACGTTTACTCCGCGCAAGAGGCTTTCCACTCCAAAATCTCGGCGCTCATTGAAGCTTACCAAGCGGAGTGCGAGCGCTTAAAACCGGCGGCGGGATAGGTTTCGTTCTTCTGTAGGGGGACGAAGCTGTCGTCCCAATGGGAAGCCGACGGCTTCCCCTACAAAAGAGATTTGTAAATTAAGCCGAGCAGCCCGCTCGCGATCACAACCGGGATGATGTCGATCTTAAAGCGAAGCATGGCGATAAAAGCGAGCGCGCAAATCGCCAGCGCAAACCAATCGATGGTTCCGCTAGTGGGAAAGATGACGTGCAGTCCAAACCAAACCGCCAGATTCAAAATTACACCGACGACCGCGGCGGTTACGGTTGAGAGCGCCGCCGTCAGTAATTTCACATCGCGCAATTTCTCGATATAAGGCGCGCCCAGGAAAACCCAAAGAAAACAGGGGACAAAAGTTGTCCAGGTCGTAACCAGGGCGCCGAGTGTCGCACTCATCAGCGGCGGAAGATTTCCGGGATGATTCCAGGCGCCAAGAAAACCGACGAACTGCAAAACCATGATGAGCGGCCCGGGCGTTGTTTCGGCGAGACCGAGTCCGTCCAGCATCTGCGGCGCAGTCAGCCAGTGAAAATGCTCGACCGCTTGTTGCGAGACATAAGGCAGCACCGCGTAAGCGCCGCCGAAAGTAACGACCGCCGCTTTGCTGAAAAAGACTCCTTCGCGAAAAATCGTGTGATCGGGTCCGAGAAAAATTCCGATAAACGCAAGCGGCAACGCCCAGATCACAATCCAGGTGGCCGAAATCTTGAGCGCGTGAAGCCACGTCGGTTTTGCGCGGTCGCCAACTTTACCGGCAAGGTCGACATCGGATGGGTGGGCGACTTCGCCGCGAAAATATTGCGGCAATATTTTGTTACCAATAAGTCCAAGAATCCCCGCGCTAATGATGATCAAAGGAAATGGCACGTGGAAAAAATAAATTGCGACGAATGCGGCTAAGGCGAGCGACCACATGACCGCGTTCTTGAGCGCCTTGCTTCCAATCCGGATGACAGCCACGGCGACAATGGCAAGCACCGCCGGTTTCAGCCCGTAAAAGATCGCCGCAATCCACGGAATGTGTCCGAACGCGACATAAACGTAACTGAGCGCCCAAAGAATAAAGATCGACGGAATAACAAAGAGAGCGCCGGCAACGACGCCGCCACGCGTCTTGTGCAAAAGCCAGCCGATGTAGATCGCAAGTTGTTGCGCTTCGGGACCGGGCAGTAACATGCAAAAATTCAGCGCATGCAGAAACCGGGCATTATCGATCCAGCGTTTTTTCTCGACCAGTTCGGCGTGCATCATCGCGATCTGGCCGCTCGGTCCGCCGAACGAAATGAATCCGAGTTTCAGCCAAAACCGAAACGCTTCCCCAAACGAAGGTGCTCGAGGTCGACCTGCCACGCCGTAGCTGTCTGACGGAGGCGGGTCTTGGGTGGTGTGGTCAGAAGTTTGATTCATAACGGCAGCCAACACTGATTAACTACAAGGAACCATGTTTGGCATCCACGATTTCGGATTGTTTTTAGCCGCCGGCATCTTGCTCAACCTGACACCCGGTCCGGACACGGTTTACATTTTGGGACGTAGCATCGCGCAAGGCCGGGAAGCCGGAGTCGCATCGGCGCTTGGCATTTGCGTCGGCAGTATTTTTCATACCTGTGCCGCGGCGCTCGGACTTTCGGCAATTCTCGCCGCCTCAGCGCTCGCTTTCGGCGCGATCAAGTTAGTCGGTGGCGCGTATCTGATTTTTCTCGGAATCAAAATGGTTCTCGATCAACGCAAGAATTTGAGTGTGCCGTCTAACTTTCGGCGACGCACGACCACGGCCGCATTTCGCCAAGGCGTTGTCACGAACATCCTCAATCCGAAGGTGGCGCTATTTTTTCTCGCCTTTCTTCCACAATTCATCGACCCGGCATCGAACACCAAAGTGTTGGCGTTTCTATTGCTCGGCTTCGCCTTCGTGACCACCGGCACAATCTGGTGCCTCGTGCTCGCGTGGTTTGCTTCAACCTTTAGCGAACGATTGCGAGCGAACGAAACGATCGCGCAGTGGCTCAATCGAACAACCGGCGCGCTCTTTGTTTTTCTCGGTCTGCGTCTCACGACTGCGAAGTAACGTTATCGATCTTGTCAGGCGATGTCCCGCGATCGCTTTGCGGTCGAACAGACGGTTTGGGTGCACTTCTTTCGAAAATGCTGTAGCAGTGCGAATGCGTAGAACCTGTTTGCACCTATTACTGGGACTGATTGCGTTCTGTGAGGCGACGGTTGTCGCGCAAGAGCCCTACAAATTTTTGACTGAGGTCCCGGTCGGCGGTGAAGGCGGCTGGGATATTCTCTCAATCGACTCCGAGGCGGGTCGTCTCTATCTCTCGCATGCGACCAAGGTGGTCGTGGTCGATCTTGATCACAACACTCTGGTCGGGGAAATTGGAGACACGCCGGGCGTTCACGCATTCATGCCCGTCCCTGAACTGCAACGGGGGTTTTCATCCAATGGCAAAGAATCGAAATCGAGTGTTGTCGATTTAACTTCGCTTAAGACCATTTCGAAGGTTGAGACCGGCCAAAGTCCGGATGCAATCGCTTACGAACCGCAGCGTGGGGAAGTTTACATTTTCAATCACACCGGAAATTCCGCGACGGTGATCGACGCGAAACAAGCGAAGGTCGTTGCCACGATCCCCCTCGGAGGCGGTCCGGAGTTCGCGGTCGCCGATAGCGCCGCGGGTCGCGTCTACTGCAATATCGAAGACAAAAGTGAAGTCGCCGTGATTGACGCGACGAAACACGAGGTCATCGCGCGCTGGTCGGTGGCGCCGGGGACAGAACCGAGCGGCATTGCTTTAGACGCTGCGCACCATCGTTTGTTTGCCACCTGTCATAACAAAATGATGGTCATGCTCGATACCGAAACCGGAAAAGTTGTGGCCACTGTCCCGATCGGCGCGGGAGTTGATGGCTGCGCATTTGATGAGGCGACACAGCTCGCATTTGCATCGTGCGGTGAGGGCATAACCACAATCGCGAAAGAAGAGATGCCGGACAAATTGACGGTTATTCAAACGCTAAAAACCGAACGCGGCGCGCGGACCATGACCCTCGATCCGAAGACGCATCGAATCTATTTGCCGTCGGCCCAATTCCAGCCGCCGCCTTCACCGGCTCCCGGGGCATCTCCCGGACGACCAACCGTCGTACCGAATACGCTGAAACTCTTAGTTTACGGTCCGGCTGAATCGGCAAATCATTAGCTCGTGCGACGATTAGCGATTGCAGTCTGTTTCGCGTGCGCGGCGCGAGTTGCTTTTGCTCAAGGCGGTCCGCCGATGATTACCGATGATCCGGGCACGCCCGGACCCGGCAAGTGGGAGAACAACATTGCGATCGCATTTGAACATCGTTCCGGCGAAACGGCGTACGATTTGCCCGCACTCGATCTGAATTACGGAGTCGGCGAACGCATTCAGCTCACCCTCCAAACCGCGCCGGTATTATTGAAGCGGAACGACCGCGGCCCGATTGGCGGCCTAGGCGGGAGCGAAGCAGCGTTGAAATGGCGTTTTCTCGATGAAGAACAGAACGGTTTCGACATGTCGATGTTTCCGCGGGTCATCTTCAACGTTGTGCAAGCATCGGTCCGACGCGGACTCGCTGAAGACGGCACACGGTTTCAAATTCCATTTCAAATCGCGAAGCGGTTTGGTCCCTGGCGTGCCGATGCGGAGTTTGGTCCGCTCGCCAGCAGCGTTGGTCGCAGCGAATGGCTCTACGGAATTGTCGGCGGATATGATTTGGCGAAGACGACGACGTTAATGGCGGAATTTCATGGTACATCGCGCATGAACTTCACGCGCGACGTATTGACGTTGAACGTCGGCCTGCGTCATGAATTCAGCGAAACGCGCATTCTGATTACTTCGTTAGGTCACGAAGTGCGAACGCCGGACGACGAACCGCTCGCGTTGATCGGCTATTTTGGCGTGCAGTTGCTCTATTGAGCGACGCCTTCTTCGGATTTTTTCAATGCGCTTTCGAAGCCGGCTTCTGCCGGAAAATTAGAATCAACGCGACGATTACGACCAGGAGCGTTAACGATGCCGTGTAACGGCTGAGAGCCAGCCCTCCTTGTGCGTGTGGCTTATCGAGCAAGTCGCCGACGACGGCGCCGAGCGGGCGAGTCAAAATGAATGCCGCCCAAAATAAAATGACGCGGGAAAGGCTGGTGAAGTAATAGAGGAGAGCGGTCACGAGGAGTAAACCCCCGAACACCGCCGCCGCCCCCGCAAAGCCCATTTCGTTGGTATCGGCGACCCAATCCCCGAGTGCCGTCCCGAGCGTCTGCGAGAATATGATCGTCATCCAATAAAACACCTCGACCTTCGGGGTATTCACCGTTTCGATCGATATGCTCCCGGTCGACCAACGCCAGATCAGAAGCGACGCAATCACGAAGATGAGCAAGATCGTCGAACCGCCGGTGTAGCCGATGCCGAGCGATCTGGTGCAATAATCCGCCAGGGTGGTCCCGACCGTCGTCGTCGCGACGATGGTCAGCCAATAGAGGAACGGGTGAAATTTCTTCGCCCTGATTTGGACGAGCACTGCGGCTATGAAAATCACACCGAAAATTGCCGTTCCGATCAGATAGCCGGTGCCTTTGGCTTCGGCCGTCGTTTCACCCAGCCACGACATGGTAACGGCATCGCCCCCAGTCTCGCCGAGCGTGGTCGCGAGGATCTTAATGATCCAGAAGAGAAGCGTTACCTGCGGTACTTTTGCAACGAGGTTCGATTTTCTTTCGTCCATTTTATCCTCTAATCTAGGTAGAACGCATGTGCACGGTGAAAGAGGTGGAAAATCGCCTTTGGCCGCACGCTTGTATAAACCGCGCGATTAAGACAAAACTTCTGCGTGGGCGCCCTGAAATCGCTGGCCGATTTTTTTGGACTGAAACGCAATCTCGTCATTCTGCTCATCGCCATTTTCGTAATCGGCGCGGGCGAAGAACTCTGGATGCGATTTGTCCCGAAGTATCTTCAAGCGCTCGGGGCGAGTGTTTTTGTGATCGGTCTCTATGACGCCCTACGCACATTACTCGGCGCGCTTTACGCCTATCCCGGCGGAGTGATTGTCGATCTTTGGGGACATCGGCGAGCGTTTCTCACTTTCAACATCGTATCGATCGTTGGCTACGCGCTCGTGCTTCTTATTCCGCATTGGGCGGCGGTCATCGCGGGAATGTTTCTCTTTTTGTCATGGACCTGCTTTTCGTTGCCGGCGACGTTTTCCCTTGTTGCGGCGGCGCTGGAAGCAAATCGCCATTCCATGGGCATCGGCGTCCAATCGGTAATCAAGCGATTGCCGATCATGGTCGCGCCGTTCTTTGGCGGAGTGTTGATCGATCGGTTCGGTGTGATCGGCGGCGTCAGGATCGCGCTCGTCATTTCGATCGTGCTTTCAGGCGCGACGATTTTCGTGCAACGGCAGATCAGAGACGAACCCAAGGAAGAAACGGCCAAGGAACGCGTTAATCTTTGGCAAAGCTTGCGCGAGTTCAATTCGCCGATGCGGCGGCTGCTCTTGAGCGACATCCTGATTCGATTTTGCGAACGCATTCCTTATGCGTGGGTCGTGATTTTCGCGATGGACTACATTGGCGTGAGCGCGAAACAAGTGGGCGTGCTTACGGCTGTGGAAATGCTGGCCGCGACGCTGTGCATCATCCCGGCTTCGCATTATGCCGACAGATATGGCCGCGAGCCGTTCGTGATCGTAACGTTCATTATGTTCACGCTGTTTCCGATCAGCTTGCTCATCTCGCGCGGATTTCCGTCCTACAGCTTTTTCCTGCTTGTAGTCGCCTTTGTTATTCGCGGCTTTAAGGAATTCGGCGACACCTCGCGCAAGGCACTCATCATCGGTTACTGCGATCCGGCCCGGTGCGGGCAAATGGTCGGCGCCTACTATTTAGTCCGCGATTTAATCGTCAGCGTAGCGGCAATTTTGGGCGCCTATCTCTGGAGCATAAACCCAAACTTCAATTTCCTCGGCGCTACCGCGCTCGGCATCGTTGGCACAATCTTTTACATCAAAACGATCCGGGAACAGCGCGAGGAAGCGCTCGAAGACATCAAAGACGAAATCGCCCGACGCCGATTCCGTTAAGCCTGGAGTTACTTTGGCACTTCGCTCGGATCGCCCAAATATTCCCAGCGCTGAAGTGAAATCGGGACGTTGCCGTTTTTCCAAACGAAGTCGTGGAACGCGCGCAGATTGAAATTGCCACCCTGCTTCAGACGCGCGTCAGCCAGAAATTTCACGATTTGCAGCTTGCCGATCTGATAGCTGATCGCGCCGCCTGGTCCGGTCGCGAAAGCGGTGGCTTCTTCGAGCGCGGTTTCCATATCCATCGGCACCTTGTCATGCAGGTACTTGGCGGCTTGATCGAGGGTGAAATCGCCGAGCGCGAGTCTTATATCCACTTCCACACGAAGCGCGCGCAGACGCATAAAATTGTAGATGATCTCGCGCGTGTGCGGGGTGTCGTCGAACAAACCCGCCTGCAACATCATTTCCTCGGCGTAAAAGCCAATCCCCTCGTTCGCGGTCGACGCATAATAATAACGGCGAATCGGGTCCTCATGTTTCCAGGAAAGGCAAAGCTGAAAATAATGGCCTGGAATTCCTTCGTGAACGCAGATCGGTCGCGGGTCCTGCGCGGTGGCCCGCCAAAAGTAGCCGAGCTTTGCTGATGGCTCTGTCACATAGCGAATACAATTCTGATTCAATCGCGAAGGCGAAGTGAAATCATCGGTTTCGCCAAAGCCTTGCAACGCGCGCAAAAAGTCCGGCATCGGTCGCAAGGTGTAGTGCTTCAGCCAATCGGGAAGCGTGAGAATGCCGCGCTCACCCAGAAATTTGCGGATAGACAACTCTTTGGCGTCGGCGTCCTTGACCCATTCGTCGATGTTCTCCGCGAGCTTTGCTGGCGGAATATCGCGGTTTCGCTGGATCTCGAATGTTTCGAAAGCGACTGCGCGGTCCCATTCCTGCCGGCCCGCCGCCAGCAACTGCTCCGGTGGGTACGGCAGCATCGCGACGTTATGCAGAAAGAAAACGTAAGCGTCGCGGCCAAGCGCAGTCTCGTTCGGAAGTGATGGAAGCAGTTCGTGCAAATAAATCCGATATCTTTCCAACGCGTCCGCGGCACGATCGGTCGCGGCATAAAGATCGGGCTCTTTCAGAGTTGTCGATCTGGCCAGCGCGCTGGCCATTTGATGGAGATGCGGTCGGATATTCTCAAGGGATTGAATGGCTACTCGCGCAAATGGCGCCGGCGGTTTTTCCAGATTTTGCCGCGCCTGCTCGAGAATGGACGGAACGTTGTCGATCCGTGTCAGGATTTCGCGCGACTGCGCTTCATCGTATGGCGCCGGAACCGTCAACGCTTCCACGAGCGGCGTCAGCGTTTGTCCAATATAGAAAGTCGGATCGCGTCGCCAGCTGGGATTAATGTCCAACTCCCATCGCACCCGCGACAATGCCGAACCTATCAAGCGGTAGTCGACTTGCTTCGGGATCGGCCAAGTGTGCGAATCGATTTTCTTCCAGCGTGCTTCAAATTCGCCCAACTCTTTGCGCTCCCTGTCGATCCTGGCGCGCGACCAATCACGCATTCCGCCCGGACGCTCGATTCGATTGACATCATCGCCGGTGAATGGCGCGTATCTGGCCCGCCAGGTCCAAAAATCGGCGGCGAGTTTGTCGAGGGGATCGGCTTGTTGCGCCTGAAGCGTTTCGCTTGCCGCGACGATGATAAAAAGCACTGCACAAAATCTTTTCATGGTTTCTGGCTAATCTGCACTTTGGCGAATCGTAATCACGGCCGGCGTGCGCTCCGGACGATAAACTGAAGCGCCGTAAAAGACCGCCGCCATTTTCGGTTGCGCGTACCGGACTTTTTGAAGCTGCGCGTCCCAACGCTCTATATAAGAGCAGTTCGCCGTCTTCGTCGTGCCGGGAATCGGGACGTAACGATTCTCCGTGAGTGTGAGAAAAGCCGCGTCGCCCGGCAATGGCACCGGCGCGGCCCAATTTAGGGAAAGTCGGACAAAGCGAGGTCCATTCAGGTCGAGCGCGAAAGTCGTATCACCATCGGTGCTGTTCACATGCAAACCGAAGAATGCTACCCGGAGCAAACCGTCGAGCAGAAATTGGCGACCGGGATTTTGCCGGTCATGAAGAATTTCGTAAGCGCCGAAGAATCCAGGTAAAGCTCCGAAATCCGCCTGGATCCCGGTTTTTAAATAACGAATCACGTAATGTTTGCCGTGCCGTTCGCCGTTGACTCGGTCGTCCGGATCGCCTGGGTCTTCCCGCAAAATTAATTCCACCGATCCGTCCGGCGCCTTGTAACTTCGGCGCTCGCCCATCATTCCGGGAGCGCTTGGAGACGGCGAAGATTCTGGCGACGCCGCTGCGGACGGTTCCGGACTAGTCGCCTTCAATGTTTCACGATTTGTAAAATAAGGCGAAGTCTTCGCCTGATCGTACCAAGCCGGAGCCGAATCGAGTTTTATTGAATCACCCCCGAGCGGGCGCACACTCCAAAACTCGAGCGGGCACCCAGGTTTTTCACGAGTGAAGACAATGATCTCGCCCTCCGGCGCGAATACCGGATCGACATCCTGCCCCGAATCGTTAGTGGTCAGCTGGCGCAGGAACTTGCCGTCGTCTCTATATAGATAGAGGTGCGAATGGCTGATCCCTTCCGCCTGCAGATAACGGATCGCGATTACGATCTCGGACGCAGCGCGCAGATTGATCGCCAGAAGCGAGAACGCTCCAACGATCAGGAGTCGCGACGTCAACTTCATCAGCGCAGCGGCAGCTCGATCGCGCTCGCGTGCTGTGCATCGTGATAAATTTTGACGTGCGCGGTGCGCGCATCTTTCGCAGTTTCGTCGGCGACAACTCCCCCCGAATTGTAATTTTTCTGCCAGAAGATTGAATTGGGCGAATAGACGACGAGACGGAGCCGGCTGCCTTTCATCAAACGCCGCGCCACAAACAATCCGGGATCGAAATCGCATTTCACGACTTCATCCGGCTTTACCAGCTTGGCCTCGCGGAGCGACTCGCGGTAACGCAAGCGGCGCAGATCGCTCCAAATACTGATGCTCGTGCCGTCCGGTTGAATTTCGTAAAGGTCGACCTCGAAATCCGTGTCCGGCGTGTCGATCGAAACCCAAAGCGAAACTTTGGGGCAGCCAACCAGCGGCGTTTCTTTCGGCAACGGATCGGTGTGATAGACGAGACCGTCCTTGCCAATGCAAAGCGCGAAACTCTGGTCTATACCCGCAGTCTTATCTTTCGGCTCGGCGCCTTCGACCTCTGCGCCGCGATGCGTATCGAGCGGATCATTGATATATTCGTCCGCGCCCTGGTTCGGCAGCTTTTCAGCCAGAAAGCCGGAACGGAAAACACCGTTGGCATCTCCGTTTTTCGAATCGAGATAAAGCGTCTTCGGATTCGCAATCAGGTTTGCGTAGCTGTCGGTGTATTTCCATTCCCCATTCGCGCCGCTGTTTCCGGGCGCGAGCAAATAATACGCGACCTGGTTTTTCAAAAACTGCGGCTTCACGCCGTTTTTCATCGTCCAGTCGTACCATTGCCGATGGAGATCGTTAAGATCGACGATCGCCCCGGGCCCAAGTTTCACGCCCCCGACTTCATCCGTGGGCGTGCGAGTTCCGGCGTGGTCCCACGGCCCGATAATGAGATAATGTTTCGCGCGCGCTTCGGGCGACGCGTTCGCCATGTGATCGCGATAAAACGTCATCGCGCCGAGCTCATCGCCGTCGTATTGACCGGTGATGGTCAGGATTGGCAGCGTCATTTTCTGGAACTGTTCTTTCGTCGGGATCATTGCGTCGTAGTAAGCGTCGGCGGTCGGATGCTTCAGGATGCGTTGAAAATTTACCGACGGATTTCCGACGAACGAGTCGAGGGTTTTGAACGCGATGTGCTTTTTGTAAGCGTCCAGAAATTTCGTTCGCCAGAATTTGCTGTCGCCAAAAAGATTTTGCTGGCCCGCTTTGCCGCTGGTGAATGTGTACCACTGAACGTCGTAACTTTCGCCGACATTTTGGAGCGATGGATAATCAAGCGGCGGATGCGCGGCCGCGGCCGGAACAATCGTTGCAAGGTGCGGCGGAAGTTCCTTCGCCGTGGCCCATTGATCGAATCCGGCATAGGAACCGCCCCACATCGCAACTTTTCCATCGCAGAATGGTTGTTGCGCAAGCCACTCGACCACGTCGTGACCGTCGCGCGGTTCCTGGGCGAAGGGCTCGAATTCGCCGCCGGAATTTCCGCGGCCTCGCACATCG
This sequence comes from Chthoniobacterales bacterium, assembly GCA_038230255.1. Taxonomy (GTDB): domain Bacteria; phylum Verrucomicrobiota; class Verrucomicrobiia; order Chthoniobacterales; family UBA10450; genus AV40. Next base: position 3,420 of record JBBRNP010000012.1, on the reverse strand, counting down.
ACAAGGGCAAACGCGTAACCGTGCGACGCGAAGTAGGCCGCGCGTGCGTGATAACTGTCGGAGATGTAAGGCGTGAGCGTGAAGATGACGGGGTTTTTCCCGCCGGATTTCGGAAGATAGAGTGTGGCGTTTAGCTCGACTTTGTCGCGCAACGGGATCTTTACACCCCAACGAAGGTCGTAGTCGGCGGCGGCAAGCGGCGATTCTTTTGGCGAAGGCGAAGGAGCGGGCGGCGGAGTTTGCGCGAGCAACGCTGAACCGCGCAAGATCGACAACAACACGACCAAGAAAGCGATTTTCATCAGCGTGATTGAATCGAAGCGGCTTAACACAGACAAGACCAATGCGCGGTCAACTCTGAACGACATCGCTGCGCAAAGGCCATTTACTTCTTAGGCGCTACGTCAGGCGAAGACCATCCTAACAAGCATAACAAAAAACAACACCATCATCACGACCACGATGAGGACTAGGGCAACGATTAGATCGACATCGTAAGCCAAGGAACGTATCAAGAGGCCAAAACAGATGAAAACAAAACATCACTCAATCCTGTCAGCGCCGGTGATCCAAAGCGGCGGCAAAAGACTAAACAATACGATCCATCGCAAGTGGTCTGTTCTGGCGCTTAGTGGATTCTTGTTCACATCCATTTTCGCGGTGTTGCCTTCTCCAGTGGAAGCCGCGTGTCCGCAGGGGTGGGACGTCGGCCACGGGTGGCGATTCAAACAAGGCTCGCTCAATGTGGACTTAGACCTGCACCAGAAGGGAAGTGTGATTACGGGGACGGCGCAGTTTTACGGAATAATAAAGAAGGGAGAAGGCGGCATCTCGGGCGCCTTCGGCGAATCGGGATTCATCCGCGGCACTGTCAGCGGCATCGTAAAAGGCGATCACTTAGCCATGAAGATTTATTGGAATAATAACACCAATGGCGTTTATGACGGTACGATCCGGTCTACTGGCATAATCGAAGGAACCGGTTACAACGAAGCAACGCCTTCGACAAAGGTAAACTGGGCCAGCGAAACGAGGATGCAGTGCGCGGCCAAGGCCAGCGGCACGGCGTTGTCTCCAATCCGAGCGCCCGGGCCGGATGATTACAAGAAACTCCAGAACGAGGTCAACAAGGCTGCGGCTACTAAAAATACGGGGCCCGAACAAACCAGAGGAGTAGTACCCGGACCGAATGATTACAAGAAGCTCCAGGACGAGGTGAACAAGGCCGCGGCTACACCGACCCCGAGTCCTGAAGCGGAACAATCTTCATCGAGCGACACGGAAGACCAGCCCCAAAAGCACAAGAAAAAACATAAGCGCCATCATCACGACGACGATGAGAACCAGGGCAACGGTTAGCTCGACATCTTAAGTCGCGGAAACAAAGTCCATGAAAACAAATAGTTGTTGGTCTGCAGTTGTCTTAACCGCCCTGTTTACGGGAGTGCTCTTCAGCACGGCATTGTCTTCGGCTCCGGTGCCCGGGCCGGAGGATTACAAGAAGCTCCAGAACGAGGTCAATAACGCCGTCGCTACTCCGACGCTCTTGGCAAATCCGCAAACAGTTCAAATTCCCGCTGGGCAGAATGCGGCCTCCACCAAGGTGTCCTGGAATATAGGAACCGGACGCTCGATTATCGTCCTGCGAGTGAAGGTAAATGGCGGCGCGGAAACCGATTTGCAGACTTTGCCTTCGATACCTGGCCCTGGGTTCACTTCGAAGCCCGAAGGCTCACTCGCGGTGACGGTCAAGGTGGGAACGAATGTCTTTAGCCTCAACCAGGCCGGAAAAACGCTGGCGACGGTGACTGTGACGGGGAAGGCGTTGGCGGTGATCCCTGACAAAGGAGCTCCAGCCGCGAATGCGAGCGCGGAAGCAGAGGAGTCTTCATCGAGCAACACGGAAGATCAGCATAGGAAGCATAAGAAAAAAGGTAAGCACCATCATCATCACGACGACGATGAGAACTAGGGCAACGACTAGACAGACACCTTAGGCCGGGGAAAGGACTCGAAAGCCGACCCTGTGAAAACAAAACTGAAGTCAGTTTCGTCAGTAGGCAGGTGGTTGTCGTTAGGCCTCGGTGGATTGGCCCTGGTCTCAGTCTGGGGCGGTGATGTTTTTGTCGCGGGACTACGCGCCAAAGAAATAAATGGGCCCGATCTTGGCCCTAACGCGAGTTTGCACGGCTATCGCCCGTTTTCCGCGGACAGTCCCTGGAACACTCCCATTGATAAACTGCCGGTTGACGGCAAGTCGCGAACCTTTATCGAAAGCATCGGTGCCGACAAACCGCTGCACCCGGATTTCGGGGCGCCTTATGAGGGCGCGCCGCTCGGTATTCCCTACGTTGTCGTCGCCGGCACGCAGCCGAAAGTCTCTCTGACTTTTGAGTATGCCGACGAAAGTGATCCCGGGCCTTACCCGATTCCGCCGGATGCGCCGATCGAAGGCGGACCGAAGGCCGACGGCGACCGCCATGTTCTGGTGCTCGATCGCGACAACGAAAAGCTTTACGAAGTCTTCGCAGCTTTTCCGGCGGGCAAGGGGTGGCGCGCCGGTGCCGGCGCGGTTTTTGATTTAAAAAGCAATAAATCGCGTCCGGCAGGTTGGACCAGCGCCGACGCCGCTGGTCTGCCGATTTTCCCCGGTCTGGTGCGCTACGACGAAGTCATGGAGCAAAAAGAGATTCGCCACGCTCTGCGCTTCACCGTGCAGAAAACGCAGCGAGGCTACGTGCCGCCCGCCACGCACTATGCCAGCAAAAGCAAAAATTCATCGCTGCCGCCGATGGGCTTGCGCGTGCGATTGAAGGCGGATTACGACATCTCCAAATTTCCCGAAGCCGCGCAGGTGATTCTGCGTTGCCTGAAAATCTACGGCATGATCCTGGCCGACAACGGCGGCGACTGGTTCATCTCCGGCGCACCCGACGATCGCTGGGACGACGAAGCCTTGGGCGCGATCAAGCGTGTGAAAGGCAGCGACTTGGAAGCCGTGCAAATGGGGTCACTGACGACGGATTGAGATCAAACGCACGGGCCTAACGACAAACAGAACGAAGGAAACCATGAGAATGAGGACTAGATTTATCATTTCCGGCGCGACGGCACTTGCGATATTAATCGGCGCACTATTAGCGATTTCGCCTTCTCCGGCACTCGCGCTGTGCGTGCGATGGGATGTCACGGGAAAGTGGAACATCGAGCAGGAGAACCCGATCGCCCACGTAGAAGTAGACCTGCGCCAAAGCGGAACGGAAATTACCGGAACGGCGCGGTATAACGGCCAACCGGGAACAGTCAAAGGCACCATTGTCGGCCAGGATTTTAATGTGGAGATTTCCAGCCCAACGTGGAAGCACGTGTTTCGCGGGGTCGTAGGACCGGAGCGAATCGCCGGCGTTATGCGTATCGAAG
>JBBRNP010000011.1:0-34833 GCA_038230255.1 Chthoniobacterales bacterium | reverse complement strand
CCAAGGCCTCGGGCAAGAGCAGCACTTCCCCGCGATCACTTCCAGCAATGTAGTTCATCCTGGAGCCAGAGCTTGCCAGAACAACCGCCCTCTTGCTACAACATCATCATCGGAAACCCGAATTACTTTTCACACAGCCTCACGATGCAGCGAACCGCGGACCGTCCTTGTGCCTAGCTTTGAGAGCATGCGAACCTCACTTCTAACTCGCGCGGTCGCTCAACTTGTTCTCGTTATACGAGGGCAGGAGCGATCAAAACTGTTCTCTTGAACATATAGCCTGATTTGCCGTAAATTGGCGGCATGGCAATTGGGAGCTTGGAGCTTGGAGCTCGGAGTTTGGAGCTCTCTGTAAAGACCGAACTCTCAACAAAGGCCAGTCCGGCTCGGACCTCTCAACCCTCAACTGCGGAGATCCTCCGGATTCTCCGCAAGTGGGGAATCCACACTCTCGGGCAGTTGGCGGCTCTAGATAAAGAGGAACTTCGGGCGCGGCTCGGCGCCGACGCCGTCGGGCTGTGGGAACGGGCCAATGGAACGTCGACCCGGCTCCTCAAATTTGTTCAGCCGCCGGAAACTTTTATCGAAAGTTTTGAGTTCGATAATGAGATCGAGACTGCTGAGCCGCTGCTGTTCATGCTCCGCCGGTTTTTGGAGCAGCTCGCTCTGCGGTTGAGCAGCATTTATCTAGTCGCGCGTGAGTTAACACTCACGATTACGTTTTCGAGTTCGCGCGAAGACGAACCCGCCTTGGCAGGTAAATCAACCAGTGCCGGTGCGGCTCGCACTGCCAGTGCGGCTCGCACTTACGAGCGCGTTTTCAAAATCCCGCAGCCAACGGTGGATGTCGATCTTCTCTTTCGGATGCTCCAGACGCACCTGGAGAATTTTAAATCGGAACATCCGATCGTGGCAGTCGCGTTGACTGCGCAACCGATCCGGCCGGCGTCGCAGCAATTTGGATTATTTGAAACGACTTTAAGAAATCCGCAGCAACTTTACGAAACGCTCGCGCGGTTGAGCGCGTTGCTCGGGAGCGATCGTGTCGGCACACCGATGCTCGAAGAAACGCATCGGCCGGACGCGTTCCGGATGGAAGCGTTTTGTTGGCAGGTAGGGGCGATTGACCCCAATCGCCCGGTCGACGGTCATAGACCGCCGCTACAGGAAAAGCCGGCGCTGCGGCGTTTTCGACCGCCGGCAAACACATCGGTGTTTGTTTCGGATCAGCGTTATCTCGAGAGCGGTAAAATTCGCGGACAAGTGATCGATCAAACCGGGCCGTTTTTGTTTTCCGGAAATTGGTGGGACGAAAAGTTTTGGGCGCGCGCGGAGTGGGACATGCAGTTGGAGAATGACAGTTTGATTCGTTGTCACGAGAGCCCGCCTTGTATCTCGGCAGCTCCCGCTGCGCTCGACCGCGTACCCTTGCGGCTTTACCGGCCATGTCGCTCATCCCATTCGCTCCATTCGTCCGGCTACGGCGTGGCAGGCTCCTCGAGCGGAGCCTGGAAAGTGGACGGAATTTATGACTAAAAAAAGTGACGAGTGACCTGTGACCTGTGACGAGAAAAAAGAGCAATCGTTAAATCACTAACTCGCTAAATCGCTAAATGGGATACGTAGAATTACGGGCCAACAGCGCCTTCAGCTTTTTGCGGGGCGGATCGTTCCCCGAGCAACTAGCTGAAGTCGCAGCTGAGCTGGAAATGCCGGCGATGGCATTGCTCGATCGCAATGGTGTTTACGGCGCGCAACGCTTCTCGGTCGCGGCGCGCGAGCATAATGTCCGGCCGATCATCGGCGCTGAATTGTCGATGGCAGATGGCGCGATTTTGCCGGTGCTGGTTGAAAACCGGACCGGCTACAAAAATTTGTGCGAGCTCTTAACTCAGGCGCATCTGCGCAGCGAAAAAGGAAAATGCGCGGTGAAGTGGGAAGAGCTTCCGCAGTTCGCGGAAGGATTGGTCGCGCTTGTAGGGGAAGCAGTTTGCTTCCCAACTCAAAAACGGGACGCTAACAGCGTCCCCTACAGTTCAGACGATCGCGCGCGATTTCTGATCCACGCGTGCGGGCGGCAAAATGTTTTTGTCGAGATTCAGCGGCATTTTGTTCGCGGTGAGGAACGCGCGAACCGGCAGCTTGTCGATCTTGCGCGCGCGAATCGGTTGTCGATCCTGGCGACGAACGGGGTGCAGTACGCGAAGCCGTACGGACGCGAAGTGCTCGATGTCTTCACCTGCATCCGCGATCACACCCATCTCGATGCCGCTGGAAAGTTGCTAACGCAAAACGCCGAGCGGCATTTAAAGAGCGATCGCGAAATGCGGGAACTGTTTCGCGATTTGCCGGAAGCGATCGAGAATACAACCCGCCTCGCGGAGCGGCTGACATTTTCGCTGGAAAATCTCGGCTACGAATTCCCGGAGTTTCCCGTTCCGGCCGGTCACAGCATGGATTCGTTTTTGCGGACGATCGTCTGGTTCGGCGCGCAACAGCGTTACGCTGCGGTGAGCGCGAAAGTGCGACGCCAGATCGAGGAAGAATTATCTCTCATCATCAAGCTCGGGTTCCCCGGATATTTCCTGATTGTCTGGGACATCATCAATTTCTGCCGCGAGCACAACATCATGGTCCAGGGTCGCGGCAGCGCCGCGAACAGCGCAGTTTGTTATTGTCTCGGCATCACGCCGGTCGATCCGGTGAGCAACAATCTGGTGTTTGAGCGGTTCCTGAACGAGAGCCGGAAAGGCTGGCCCGATATCGATCTCGATCTTCCCAGCGGCGATCGTCGCGAAGCGGTCATTCAGGAGATTTACCGGCGCTACGGCAAACGCGGCGCGGCCATGACCGCGAACGTGATCAGTTATCGCGGTCGCAGCGCGGCGCGCGAAATCGGCAAAGCGCTGAATTTTTCGCCGAGCATTCTCGATCGCTTCTCGCATTTGTTCGCGAACGGCGATTTCCCGCACACGCTCGACCTGCAATCACAAATCGAGCAGGCGGGTTTGCCGCAATCGCACCCGCGAATGCCGGCGTTCGTCCGTTTGTATCAAGCGATCTACGGATTGCCGCGCCATCTCGGCCAACATTCGGGCGGGATGATTATTTGTCAGAACAAACTCAGCTCGTTCGTGCCGTTGGAGAACGCATCGATGCCGGGCCGGGTGGTCGCGCAATGGGACAAGGACGATTGCGAAGACCTTGGGATCGTGAAAGTCGATTTATTGGGTTTGGGAATGATGTCGGTGATGCAGGACGCGCTCGAGCTTTGTAGACAACGCGAACGTCCCGACAGATCGGGACTCGATCTGGCGCATATTCCAAAAGACGATGAGAAGACTTTCGAGATCATGCAGCACGCGGACACGATCGGCGTTTTTCAAATCGAGAGCCGCGCCCAAATGGCGACGTTGCCGCGGATGAAACCGAAATGTTTTTACGATGTGGTGATCGAGGTCGCGATCATTCGCCCGGGGCCGATTCAAGGCGAGATGGTGCATCCTTATCTCAATCGTCGCGCTGGCAAAGAAGCAGTGACCTATTTCGATGAGCGGTTGAAGCCGGTGCTCGAACGCACGCTCGGCGTGCCGTTGTTTCAGGAGCAAATGCTCAAGATCGCGATGATCATGGCCGATTTCTCCGGCAACGAAGCGGAAGAATTGCGGCGCGCGCTCAGTTTTCATCGGTCGGAGGAACGCATGAACAAAGTGAGCGTAAAATTGCGCGCGGCGATGGAGCGGAAGAACGTCGCGCCGGACAAGATCGACAAAATCATTCAAGCGATCTCGTCATTCGCGCTTTATGGGTTTCCGGAATCGCACGCGATCAGTTTTGCGATTCTCGCCTATGGCAGCGCGTATTTGAAAGTACATCGCGCACCGGAGTTTTACGCGAGTCTGCTCAATAATCAGCCGATGGGTTTTTATACGCCGGCGACACTTGTCAAAGACGCGCAGCGGCATGGAGTGAAGATCAAGCCGGTTTGCGTCGCGAAATCTGATTTCCGCTGCGCCGTTTTGGACGACAACACCTTCCGGCTTGGATTTTGTGTCGTGAACAGGTTGCGACAGGAACATGCCGAAGAGCTGGTTCGGCAACGGGAAGAGCGACAATTTCGTTCACTCGACGATTTCAAACGGCGCGTTTCGCTTTCGAAAGAAGAATTGCGGACGCTGGCCGAATTGGGCGCGCTCAATTGTTTCGCCAATCATCGGCGCGCGGCGATGTGGAAAGTGGAAGAAGCGATTCATGACGATTTACTGGGAAAGAAGGTTGTAGAGGCGCTTGTGCCAAGCGCCTGTTTAAATAGTTCGGTGCTTGAGACAAGCACCGCTACAACGTCGCCTCTCTTGCCAATGACAGTGCAGGAGCGCGTGACGGCTGATTATCAGACGATGAATTTAACCGCCGGGCCGCATCCGATGAAACTTTTGCGTGAAAAGTTGCCGAACATTTGGCGGGCAATTGATCTCTCGAAGGCGAAAAACGGCGCGAATGTGCAGATTGCCGGCAATGTGATTTGCCGTCAGCGGCCGGGAACGGCAAAAGGTTTTGTCTTCGTTAGCCTTGAGGATGAGACCGGGGTCTCGAATGCGATTGTCGATCCGGATTTGTTCGAACGGTTCCGGCTTTTGATCACCGAAGAAGATTTTCTATTGATCGAAGGCGAAGTGCAGAACTCGGACAACGTCGTCTTAATTAAAACGCGCGAGATCAGAGCGCTGGCGCATGACCAGCTGATTGGGAGCGAGTCGCACGATTTCAGGTAGCAACGAATCTGCCGCCAGAGACGGCGGCAGCTACAACGTCATTCGCCGGCGTGACGCGGTTCGTGCGGTTTCGGCTCGGCCGATTTTTGCACAGGCTTGTCGTCGGACTCGATCCATTCGGTATGGAAAACGCCGGGCTTGTCCACGCGTTCGTAAGTGTGCGCGCCGAAGAAATCGCGTTGGGCCTGTAACAAGTTCGACGGCAAACGCTCCGAGCGATAACTGTCGAAGTAAGCGAGCGACGCTGAAAACGCCGGAACGGCGACGCCCTGTTCAACTGCGGCGGCCACCGCGATCCGCCAATTGTCCTGAGTGTTCTTAATGATGTCGGTGAAATAGGAGTCGAGCAGAAGATTATGCAGCGCGGAATCCCGCTTGTAGGCGTCGACGATCCGGTTGAGAAACTTCGCGCGGATAATGCAACCGCCGCGCCAGATAGTGGCGATGTCGCCGAAGTTCAGGTTCCAGTTGTATTGTTTGCTGGCCGCCCCAAGTAGTTCCATTCCCTGCGCGTAAGAGACGATCTTGGACGCGTAAAGCGCATGGCGCACGGCATCGATCAGTTTTTTTCGGTCGCCGCTAAATTTTTTCGGTTTCGGTTGCGGAAGAATTTTCGAGGCCGCGACGCGTTCGTCTTTTCGGGAAGAGATCACGCGTGCTTCGACTGCGGCGTTGATCGTCGAGATGACGACGGATTGTGCGATGGCGGATTGCAAAGTCCACATGCCGGTCCCTTTTTGGCCGGCCTTGTCGAGAATGACGTCGACCAGTGGCTTGCCGGTTTCGGGATCGAGCTTGCGAAAAATCTGCGAGGTGATTTCGATCAGATAACTGTCGAGCTCGCCTTTGTTCCATTCGGTGAAAATCTCGCCGAGTTCCGGCGCTTCCATGCCGAGCACGTGTTTCATGATGGCATAGGCTTCGCAGATCAGCTGCATGTCGCCGTACTCGATTCCGTTGTGCACCATTTTGACGTAGTGACCGGCGCCGTCTGGGCCCATGTATCGGCAACATGGTTCGCCATCTACCTGAGCGGCGATCTTGCGGAAGATTGGCGCGATGATTTCCCACGATTCGCGCGGGCCGCCGGGCATAAGCGAAGGGCCTTTGAGCGCGCCTTCCTCGCCGCCGGAGACGCCGCAGCCGACAAAGTGAATTCCTTTTCCTTCGAGATCCTTGCAGCGGCGTTGGGTATCGGTGAAAAGCGAATTGCCACCGTCGATAATAACGTCGCCTTTTTCCAAAAAAGGCACTAACTCGCCAATCACTTGATCGACCGGCTTGCCGGCCTTGATCATGATCATGACTTTGCGCGGCTTTTTTAGCGCGCCGAGAAACTCTTCGATTGTGCGCGTCGGCTGAATATTTTTTCCTTGGGCGGGCCCGGCCGCGAATTTGTCGGTAACTTCAGTGGTGCGATTGAAAACGGCGACGGAAAAACCTTTCGATTCCATGTTGAGAACGAGGTTTTCGCCCATCACGGCCAGGCCGATGAGGCCAATATCACATTGATTCGCGGTCATTTTGTGTTTGTTGCTTCGGGGCGAGAGTTACACTGTAACGGGCAACTCAAAGGCATGGCAAATTCGGTTTCTCAAGTTTTGTTGACTGAAGGGCGACTGGAAGCGCCCAAAGAAGATGTCGATCCTTCGACTTCGCTCAGGACAAGCCTTTCCGCCGGAGCGGTAGTCGATTTTTGGGGGGTGGTTCGAGAGCGGGAAGATGGTCGTGAAATCGAGGGGATCGATTACGAATCTCAAAAAGCCATGGCTGAGCATCAGATGACAATCATTGCCAATGCCGCGGCGGAGAATTTTCGATTGAACCAAGTCCTGCTTCATCATCGGACCGGATTTGTGCGGGCAGGGGAAGCGTCGCTGTTTCTGCGGGTGAGCGCGCAACATCGCGCCGCCGCATTCGAGGCGAGCAAGTGGATCGTGGATGAATTGAAGAAGAAGGTGCCAATTTGGAAACGGCCCCGCCTTCGCCAAGGCTACGGCGTGGCAAGCGCGATTAGTGGAGAAATGACGTCACGGAAATGAACTGGGCGAATCGATTAACGCTAAGCCGACTGCTGCTGACACTGATGTTTGTCGTCGCGCTAAATTCCTCCTGGCAATACGGACGGACATTGGCCCTGGTTATTTTCCTGCTCGCGGGGGTGAGTGACTTCGTCGATGGCGAAATCGCGCGCCGCTACGGTGTCGTGACCAATTTCGGGAAATTAATGGACCCGCTGGTCGATAAGATCATGGTGGCGGCGGCGTTTATCTCGTTGGTTCCACTCAAGGCAGTCCCGGCCTGGGCAGCGACGACGGTGGTAGCGCGAGATTTTCTAATTACCGGCCTGCGGATGATGGCGACCGCGAAGGGAAAGGTTTTGCCGGCTGAAACGCTCGGGAAACAGAAAACGTCCTGGCAGGTGGTGACGGTGATTTTCTTTCTCGCGTTGCTTTCCCTCCACGAACTGCGTTACGCGAATGAAGGATCGACATGGTGGTTTCACGCCTGGGACCAAGCGGGTCCGATCCTGGTTTGGATCACAGTCGCCCTGACAGTTTATTCCGGACTGGGTTATGCCTGGCGGCACCGCGAATTGATCGCGCCGAACGAGTAAATTTCGGCGACCCGCCTTCGCTAGCTACGGCGTGGTGATCGCAGGCGCGATCAGAAGAAACTCTGGGGGACTTCGATTTTGTCGCCCGGCCGGAGTCGAACATCCTGGGAGGGATCTTTGCGAAAGCGTCGCACATCGTAAACCGTGGCTTCGTTCCCACGGAGAAGGCGAACATGCCGTTGATCGGCGAAATCGTTGAAACCGCCGGCGGCGTTTATCGCCGTGAGCAGAGTCATGTCTTCAGTAAATGGCACGCGGGTAGGATTACGAACCGAACCGCCAACGTTCACGAACCGGGCGGTCGGCTGCATGAGGATTGTGACGTTCGGGTTGGAGTAAATTTTGTTGGTCCGAAAATTTTCCTCGATCGACCGGGAGAGCGCTGCCGGGGTCAATCCTTCGGCGTGGATCTTGCCGATGTAAGGAAGGTTGATCGAGCCGGTGGCGTCGACGCTGTAGGTGTTGTTGACCTGGGCTTGATCTTCGGTCGGCACCCCGCTGATTTTCAATTCAACCGGATCGCCGATACGAAGGGTGGCCTGCGCATGTGCGCCGGTGGCGAACGCGAAAGCAAAAAGCAAGACCGCGAGCAAACGCTGCATCAATACTCGTCGGATTCGAAGTGACCGTTGTCAGCGCCGTTAGTCGCAACGCGCGATTTTTGCCGACCGCGCCGGGTCGCTTCTTTTCCCTGCGGCGTGTAATAGCCGTAGTAATTCGTGTAGTAGTAGTAGTTCTGGTCGTGTTTGAGATCGACGTTGTTCAGCACGACGCCCAGCACGGTCCCGCCCACGCCAAGGATCGCTTGCTTCACTCGTGACAGCATTGCGCGCGGGAAACGCCGATGCTGAACGACGATCACAGTTTGATCGACTTCACTTGCGATCACGGAAGCGTCGCTGACGCCAAGGATCGGCGGCGAATCGAAGAACACGATGTCGTAGCGCATTTTTAGTTCCGCAATCGTGTCCGACATTCGTTGCGAGTTGAGGATGCCGACGGCGTCGGAAGGTAAAATTCCACTGGGCAAGATCGATAAATTCTCAACGGTCGTGGGCAAAATTGCCTCATCGAGGTCCATGTCGGTGGTGAGATAATTGGTCAGGCCGAATTCATTGCTCATATCGAACAACAGATGCTGAACCGGGCGGCGCAAGTCAGCATCGACAATCAAAGTGGAATAACCGCCCTGAGCGCAGATGAACGCGAGATTTGCGATAGTAGTCGATTTGCCTTCGCCCGGACCGCCGCTCACCAGGGAGATGGTGTTGGCCTCGGGATTTGGGCGGTTGAATTCGATGTTAGTGCGCAGGATTCGATACGCTTCGGCGTCCGGCGTGTCGCCTTCGGCTTTGTGGAGCAAATTGATATTTTTTGGAATAATCGCCAGGACGGGAACACCGAGAAGGCTTTCGACGTCATCCATCGTTTTCACGCTGGTGTCGAGATACTCAATGAAGAAAGCGAGGCCGATTCCGATGACGAGGCCGACCAACATTCCGAGCGTAAGATTTAGTCCAACTCGGGGACGCGCGGGATAGGTGGGTGGCTCCGCGACCTGTTTCACGCTGACGGCGAATCGGGGCATGGCCATCTCCATCGTCTGGGTTTGGGCGCGGGTGCGCAAGCCATCGAACAGCGTCTTCTCTTTGATGTAAGCGTTTTTGGCGCGGGCGTAATTCGCGCTCAGATTTTTCGTTTGCAGCTGCTTGTTGTTGATTTGGTCCAGTCGCTTTCGCAATTCATCGCGCGTGCCTTGGGCCGTTTTCAGATTTCTTTCCAGGCCCTGGCGAATGATGCCGACCTGTTGCTCGAGTTGATGGGTGTAAACCTGTCTGGCGGCGCGGACCGATTTCACCTTGGGATGATTTTCAGCCAGTCCGGAATTTAGAAGCAAAGCTTCCTGCGCGACGGTGTCCTGATAATTCGGGAGAATTTTTTGCACCGTTGGATCCGTCACATCGAGGGTGGGCAGCATCCGCATCAAGTCGTCGCCTTTGAGATTTTCGATCTGCTCCAGCCTGTTCGAAAGCGTCGCAACTTTGGTGTCGGCTTCGTTAACTTCCGATTCTTGTTTAACGACCATGCTGTTGATGGGCGCCTGACTGTCTTCGGTCCCTTCGGGATTAAGATCGATGATGTGTTCCTCGTCCCGAATCCGGGCCATTTCGGTCCCTGCCTCCTCAACTCGCTTCTGTTGCTTGCTGACCTCCTCGTTCATTGCCGTGACCGCGCGATTGAGAATTTCCTTTTCTTCCTGAACGCGTCGGTCCTGGTAAACACTTATGATTTTGTTAGCGATATCAGCAGCCAGTTGCGGATTGGAATCGAAAACGCTGATCTGGAGAAGGTCGGTGTTGCGCACTTCGTCGACATCGAGCTTGTTGCGCAGCATTTGATACGTGAGCTCGCGCGAGGGGCGTCGGCCATCCCGGGCCCATTTATCCTGAAGCCCCAATTGCTCGATGACGGGATAAAGAATTCCGGTTCGTTGAATGACCTGGTAAACCGTGGGCGCCAATTGCGGATCGTGGATTGGCTGATTCGGATCGCCCTGACCAAAGATGCGTGGATTTTCAGCGGTCGATTTGACCTCCACGAACACGGAAGACTGGTATTCGCGCGGTTGAAAATAGGTGAAGACCGCGGCTGTGATCAGCACCAAAAGGAAGGCGAGTAAAACAAGCACCCAACGGATGCGAATTACGCGCCAGTAATCGAGAAAATGAAGCTTTACCTCTTCGTTATGTGCCATACCAGTGGAACCCCTTTTGGCGAGAGCCACTCATTCTAAGCAAAAACCCCGCCAAAGTAAACAGAGCCCTTGCGGAGGTAGTGTCCTAATTTGAATTTACGGGACCACGCCCACGATCAGGTAGTGTCCTAATTTGAAAATGGAAATAAGCGGAAAGAGCCGGAACTAGCCTGAACAGGCGCGATTTATGATTCTGTCGGCTCGTCAGCCGTTTTCTCAGGCTCGCCGCCTGCCTCGGACGGCGGGAGATGCAACAAGCCTTGGCTCATAAAAGGCTCGCTGATCTGAAATCGGACGCCCAGCTTCCCGTTCAGCTTCGTGAAATGCTCATCATAGGAAAACAACCCGGTCAGTGTCGCCTTCCCAGCGTAGAACATGGCCGACGCCAAATGGATTGCATCCTTAGTGTCTAGCGCATGGTGTTCCCAAATCAGCTTGCGGGCGTCCTCGCACATCGTTCTGTCCACTTCGATTAGATGAATGAACGGATACTCGAAAAGCGCCGCGATTTTATCCTCCGCCTCTTTCGGAAGTTTCCGTTCCCCGTCGAGTTTGACGACTTCGACTAAGACGATTGCAGAGGTAACAATATCCAGCGATCCGCCTTGCGCCTCATCAAGCAACTGGCGAACTAACTTCGCCCGTTCTTTCTCTTTGTGAGCGTTGAAGAACGAGCAAAAAACGCTCGAATCCCAATACTGAACTTCTTTCGTTCGGCTCATCCTGCCTTGGCGTAAATCCCTTGGAGTTCATCGAAAGATGGCAACTCAGTTGGACCTTTGAAAACTCGAATGGATTCTACCTTGATGCTTAACGGTCTGCCATCGGAGTCGCGGCGAATCATGCCGCCAACGGATACGCGCTTTCCGAATGCCTTTATCGCGTCCTGCGCGTGTTCGTTGTCAATGAAGCAGTTCACGCCTTTATCAAAGAGATCGTCGTAAACTACGATCTGTAATTGACCCCGTTCGGATAGCGTTTGGAGTTTGCCTTCAACGTGGCCGTATGCGCTGTGATGCCCCTCAATTAACATGTCGGCGCTGACCGCCGCCCGCGGAGTTATTTCGCAGGGCTTGCCCTTAGCGCGAACGCGCAGATACGTCAGGCGTTTTTGCTTTCCTTCGGTAAGACTGCTCAAACTGCGGGCGGCCTTCAACGCGCGTTCATTGAAGAATGGAGGCGTAGCGGTCGCGCCTCTTTCGAGTGCCCGCAGTCCAGTCGTGATCGCGTCGATTGCCTCGATACTGGCCCGCTGCGTGATGTTGTCGGCGATTGGGCGAGCGATGAAAACTGCGCTGCCTTTTTCAACCTGGATAGTCCATTTTGGGCTTTTCCCGCTCCCAGCCACTTCGGAGGAAATCTCGCAGAGCAATTCCACGAAACCAGACACAGCTTGCCGCAACGTTTCTGGAGAGATAACGACCCCATCAAAATCCAGCGTGATATTGTCGCCTCGGATGGCCTTTAGTTTGGTGCTCATTGGCTTGGTTGACTGCTGAGGCCGCCCGAAACGTATCCGCGCAAAAGCATTTCTACAAGACCGCTCGTGCTGGCCGCGTTTTGCCATTTTTCGAGCGAGTTTTGTAAGATTTTCCGATCCACCGAGACGGAGATTTTCTGCTTTGTCCGCCCGCTTTTCGGCCTGCCTGCCTTGTCGCGTTGGCCGCCTCTGTTTGATTTATTTCCTACTTTTTTCATTGACAGAGATCGAATATAGTAGTATTTAATTCAAAGAACAAGAGGAAATTTATGGCGAACAAACTCGACACTGAGAAGAAAACGGCAGCGGTCGCGATGCTCTGCGAGGGCAACAGCATCCGCAGCATTGAGCGAATGACCGGGATTCACCGCGACACGGTGATGCGGTTGGGCGTGCGGATGGGCGAGGGCTGCCAAGCAATGATGGACCAAAAACTGCGGAATCTCAATTCTCGTTTGATCGAAGTGGATGAGGTTTGGGGATTCATCGGGATGAAGCACAAGACCGCACGTCGAAACAAGGTTCTCGGTCCGGTTGGCAATGTTTGGGTTTGGGTCGCGCTGGACGCGGAAACGAAGCTTGTGCCGTCCTTTGCAATGGGCGAGCGCTCTCAATACATGGCGAACAACTTCATGGAAGATTTGGCCGCTCGGCTCAGCCACCGCGTTCAAATTTCCAGCGACGCCTTACGCCATTATCAGGGCGCAATCGAACGTGCGTTTGGCGCGGCAGTGGACTACGGCTCAATCATCAAAACGTATGGACACACTGATCTTGAAGAACAGCGGCGCTATTCTCCGCCCGAAGTGGTGAGCGTCGAACGGGTGCCTGTGCAGGGCGCGCCCGTCGTTGATCTGATCTCTACAAGCTACGTGGAAAAACAAAATCACACCCTCCGAATGCACTGCCGCCGTTTATCTCGCCTAACGAATGCGTTTTCCAAGAAGTTTGAGAACTTCCGCGCTGCGGTCGCGCTTCATTACGCCTATTACAACTTTGTGAAGTTCAACGGCGCGATTCGGTGCACGCCTGCGATGGCCGCGGGCGTGAGCAATTCCGCGTGGACAGTGCGCGATTTAGTGGAGATGATCGAAGCGTGAGCGAGCGCATCGAAAATATCCGGATCGCCGTGGAAACGATGCACGAATGCGCGGCCTCGCACGAGCGCTCTGTGCCCGTCAAAGAGATGTTCGGGACGCAAACGGCATGGGAAGGCATCGTTGAATCCTTCGCGCTCACAGGCCATCCTAAAGCGAAGCGCTGCTACGCATGGAGTTTCGACGATAACGGCGAAGCACGGTATGTCGGCGTCCTAGAATTGCCGCCAGTGGAATCGCCGCAAACGGCTGTTCGGGCCGCAATCGCCAGTGGAAAGCAAAAATGAAAGCGCTAACAGTGAAAGTGCCAACAACGGCCCGCAACGGCAATGGTTCGACATACGAGCCGATAAGCAGCGTGTGGGAACGAAGCGATAGCGAGTTGCTCGAACTGATGTTCGACTTTTACGGCGTCATCTCCCCGGAGCCGATTCTGGACGCGACCTACAACGCGGGCCGATTTTGGAAAGGCTCTAAGCGGAAGGTCGTGTCGATGGACATTGACCCGCAATACAAGCCGATGATCGTCGGCGACAATCGGAAAATGACGGGCGTTAAATCGGGACGATTTGGCGTTGTGGTTTACGACCCGC
Organism: Chthoniobacterales bacterium; assembly: GCA_038230255.1. Taxonomy (GTDB): domain Bacteria; phylum Verrucomicrobiota; class Verrucomicrobiia; order Chthoniobacterales; family UBA10450; genus AV40. Next base: position 21,519 of record JBBRNP010000011.1, on the reverse strand, counting down.
CGCATGTCGGCCCGCAGGGACGCGACAAGAGCCGAAAACGCTTTGACGTGGACTTCGGAGCCACCATCGAATGCGGGAAAGCGCACAACTGGAATCTCTCCTATCTCTATCCGCCGTTTTTGAAGGAGGCGAAGCGCGTGCTAAAACCTCATGGCCTTTTGCTCGCAAAAATCACCGACATGGTGAACAACCATAGATCGAAGTGGCCGCACTGCGACTTCATGCGGATGGCCGATGAAGCGGGATTCACCGTCTGCGATTTAATCATCAAGATTCGCAACGGCCCGATGGTTTCGACCAAATGGGAAAAGGCGTATCACGCTCGGAAACGTCATTGCTTCTGGATTGTTTGCCGTAACGCCGACTACTGCGAGCCTCGTTCAATTATTGGGCGGAAATAGCGCGTTCCACCGGCTCACGCGCTCTGTTCCTGGCCTGCCTTTGCCGGGAACTTTGCTGCCGAATCCGCTGGCGTTCCATTCCGGCTCGTAATGCACCATCAAGGCAAACTCGGCAGCGAATACCCACCACTCGCTATTGAAGGTTAGATAACGGCATTTCATTTGCGAAAGGCTGATATTCCGCCGCCCGCTGATCTTGCGGCAATGCTCCGCAAGCCGTCCACGAAGCGTCCGCTTGCTTTTGGTCGTTCCTTTGGACGCCTTGCCGATGTAAACGATCCGTTTCTTGTGATAGAGCGCGTAAATCCCGCTGGCCTGTGGCCCACAGGTCTTGCTTAGTGGCAGCAACGGGCTGGATTCGAGCTTTTCGACCACCTGCGCGCGAATGCCCCGGTCAAGATCGAAGTCGAAATGATGCGGGTTTTCTTCTGGCACGCCAGAAGCGAATCGGATTCAACTTGCCCCGTCAATTCAAATTAGGACACTACCCTTGCGGACTCAGAAGGTCACGCTGATGCCAGCAGAGACCCGATTCCGCGAGTAGCCCCGAAACTGGTTGTCGGAACTGAGGTCGGTGTAGTGATACCCGGCCTGGACACCAATGAGCGGGGTAATCGCGTAGCGAACCGAGAGGTTTCCGTCGAATGTGTTCTCGGTAAACCCCGGGGTGACGATCAGGCCTGAGGTGAAGGCAGGGTAATCGTCGTGCACGTAATAAAGATCTAGAGTCGAGCTGATTCGGGAGGTCAGATTAAATTTTGTCTGGAGCCCGGTCCGGAATGTTGTCCGGCTTTGGGAACCTATCCCGCCCGGCTCTTCGAGTCCGTAGTGGTTGTTCCAGCTCATGGAAACTCTCTTTCCGAGCACGTAAGTCACTGTTCCCTCAAAATAAGGAGAGGTCTGATCGCCGCCACTCTTGTACGAGCGAAATTCGGCTCCGCCCCGAAGCGAAGCGGTTAAGCGCGGGTTAAAGATGTGATCAATGCCGCCGAGCGCGAAGTGGGTCGTTGAATCAAGCATGCCGTCTCTATAAGTAACGATGCCATATCGATATTCGGCCCCCAGGCTGGTGGTCGGAACGAGTTGGAACTTAAACTCGTTTCCAAAGGTATTGCTGACGCGATTGGAAAATGCGGCAATCGCATTGTTGTCGTAATTGAAGGCCTCAAAGGTGTAGGAGGTCTTTGTCGAAAATCGCTGACTCCAGCTGTAGTTAACGAAAAACTTATCGATCGTGTAGAGATAGTTGCCATTGCGCGTATTCAATCCTCCGGGTGCGTTGAAGTCTGGTTCAGTTAAGTAATCGACCAGGAGGGTCGAACCAAGCGTGAGCCGGGGGGATGCCTTGTAAGTAATGCCCAGTGCGCCTTTCAGGTCGATGTCGTACTGCTGACCGTTGACGTGCTCATAATAATATGAGCCTCCGGCGCCGGCGTTCAGGACCAATTGTAGGCGCGGATCTCCAAAGGTGTAGTCGAGAATCACATTGCCACTGGTGAAAGCCGACCCCTGCTTGCTGCTATTCTGCGTATTAACGTTGTCGTCGTAACCGCCGGAAATGAAGGCTAGAATTTGGACCGGCGTCGGGGAAAAAACGCCGACGCCGGAGGGTCCACCGGTCACGGTGCTTGCTCCAGACGAACTAGTCACAGCTGTGGGCGGTGTCGTTGTTTCAGTCGATAACTCACTCGTGGTAGTTGATGTCGATGGTGCAGTCGCGGACGAGGTAGTTCCGGAAGTGCCCGTGGTTGAGACTGCCTCTTGCGCGCGCGCGTCTGGTCTGGCAGCAAGAAAAATTAGCGCCAATAAAACAGCGGTTAGTTGTCTCATCTCTGGAGTAGCGCGGTTCGAGCTTAGGCCAGAGCAAGAAACGCGCAACCGCTTTATCAAAGCGCCGCGCCCAATGGTGAAATTTCCGCGTCTCATTGTTTCTGCGCCGGTGGTTGCTCGGGCGCCGTAGTCGACCCGGATGCTCGCCACCGGCTGAGGTGATATTTGTAAATTTCTTCCAGATAAATTGATTTCGGGTCCCACTGCTTGGCGTCGTAGAACATCCATTCAGCCTCGGAATGACGGCCTACCGCATCGTAGGCGAACCCGAGCTTAACCAGCAGGTCTCTATCTTGCGGCGTGAGCGACCGGGCGATTTCGAGTGCAGCGATCGGATTCTGATAACAGACAGCGCGCGCCTGCACATCGGACATTGAATCGCATTGAGTGAACTCCGCGCTGGACAAATATAGATAGAGATACGGATTCTTGTGTTCGGTCGCGAGCCCGCGTGAAGCGAAATCAATTGCGGCATCGGAATGATTATCGCGCTGCGCGGTGCGTGCTCGTTCGGCGTAATATTCGCCGGGGAGGAGGCGCACGCATTGAATCGCCAGGAATACTCCGGTCGCCGGTAAGAGCGCGCGCCACCACAAGATCGACATCGGAACCGTCGTCTCATTTTCCCGGGGTATGCCGGCGTTGGCGAGGAGGCCAAAGACAAATGCCAGCAACAAAGCATTTGCTGGAATGTGCAAATTAAAATCGACGAACGAGTGCGCAAGGTAAGCTGCCACAGTTGCAAGGGCGCCGAGATTGAGCGCAAGACTCGTGCTTAACAGATTGCGCGAGACGATAACGCGTTTTGGCCCGAGGCGTTGAAAATTCGTCCAACCGTTTCGCAAGTGCGCTCCCAAGAAAAAGAGAAAGAGCACGCCGCCGACCGCTCCGTACTCTCCGAGCAAGTGCAGGTAATCATTATGCGCATCGATCGGGTCCTGCTGCATCCGTTCGGTGCGAAACATCCTCCCATAATAGAGATAAGTGCCGCTTCCGGTCCCGATCCACGGTTGTGCTTTCCATTCTTCAATGGCCGCATGCCAGAGATCGAGGCGGATCGCTGCAGTGCTTAAAGGATTCTGGGCGCGTTCCGCGAGGTAATCGCTTTTCTTCACCACCAAAAACGCCGAACCGCCGATAATCAACGCTGCGAGCGCGCTGATTCCTCCGATGGTCCAAACGAGGCGTGCTCCTGCTCGGCGCAAAACAATCAAACTCAGAACTGCGAGCACAAGAAGACTCATGACGGCGCTGGCGTATCCGCCGCGACTGCCAGTGAGCAGAACACCGGCGTAGCAAACCGCGGTTATGTAGCCAATAAGCAGTTTGCTCCAAGTCGGAAATCGACTCCAACAAACGAGACTCACGCCGAAAACACCGAGGACTTCCAGGGCACCCGCAAGATGATTTGGGCAAACATAAAATCCGCTCGCTCGCCGGCCATAATCGAACCGCTGCAAAAAGGAGATCAGCATGAAATTGTTGCCGTCTCGGAACTGGATCGCTCCGATCAGAACGTGAACGACCCCAAGCACGAGGAGGCCGATCAAAACCGAGGCGCGCAACTTTGCTGAAGTGCAGAAGCAGGCAATAAACCAGTAAACGACCAACCCACCGACGGCGGCGTAAATGTCTGGACGCGCAATGTAGGCGACCGGGGAGAAAAACGCCCGGACCAGAATGTAGCCGAAAAATATTGCTGAACTGATCAGACAGAGTTGGGCCGGTCGCGGTTTTGACTGGCGGATGATCAAGAGCGTCAGCAAAGCCACAACCGCCAGAATTGCGTAGGCCGGAAGGCTGAAGATCAGGCGTCGGCCGCCGATCAGGATTTGGATAAGCGCGAGCGCGACACCAAGCAACGCGACCGCCAGAATTTCAACCGAGCGACTGATCAAGCCCTCTGACTTCACAAGTTTAAAGTAGCGGGGCGAGTTCGCACGGATTGGGAACGGCTGGGCAAAAGAAAAGCCGTTGCAACATGAGTCGCAACGGCTTTTGGCAAAACAGTTTTGTTACGGATTCTGCGACGGCGTCGGCTGGCAAGGGCACGGTCCCATGCAATCACCGGGGTGATTTCTCATATGCGCGTCAACGGCCGAGCAGCCAATGGTCAGCGTGTGTGCATTCGGCGGGTTGCCTGGAGGCACGTGGCAGATGGTGCACTTATTCGGATCGCTCGAACCAGTGAAATCCGGCGACCCCGAAGGCGTCGGAGAAGCGGCATTCGCCATCCACAACGCGAAAGTAAAGAGAACGCAAGCCAGAACGGCAAAGAACGATGCGCCAATTCGTCGGAACAATTGCGCCCTGTTTGAAACCATCAGCAATTTCTTCATAAAAACCCTTCTCTTGTAGGAGAGAAGAGTATCCTACCTTTGTGCCGTTCTGGTCAACACAAATAAGTGTGACAAATGTGACATTCAGAAGGAGAGAGCGGGCAACGGGAATCGAACCCGCATGGCCAGCTTGGAAGGCTGGAACTTTACCATTAAGCTATGCCCGCGCGGAGCCGTAAGGTGCCGCGAGCCCGTGCTACTGCCAAGCGATTTTCGCCGCGCCCTGCGTCCCTTGATATTTCCGCCGCCGAGGTCTAGCTAGACGGATGAGGAACTTGGCCGCTCTTTATTCAATAGTCACCCTTGGCTTGCTAGTTTCCGCGCGGGCCGATCTCACGATTGTGCAACGGGTGGAAGGCGTGGGCCCGAACGGCGAGGTCACCGTGAAAATTAAAGGAAACAAGGAACGGATCGATGCGCCTTCTCAACCAACGCGGATTATCGACGGCAAAAGCGGTGAAATGATCGATTTGATGAACGACAAGAAAAGTTTCATTCGGATTTCAGCCGAACAAATGAAAGCTGCGGCCGAGACCATCAATAAATTTGACGAAAGTAAAAAGCCCGCCACTCCGAAACTTACTTCGACCGGTAAGAAGGAAACAAGGAACGGTTACGAAACCGAAGAGTTCGTTTTTGAAACGCCCCAATACAAAGCGTCGTTCTGGGTCGCGGCCAAATATCCAGACGCGGCCGGGATCCTGAAACAAATGCAGGCGCCCGTCTCCGGGGCCTGGAAACCGAGCAACATGGGCATGCCCGACTACACCGATTTCGCCGGATTGCCGCTCAAGACGGTGATCTCTCTTGGAAATCAACAAGTGGTCACTACGATTATGTCGATAAAGAAAGACTCGATCAACGCGACCGACTTTGACATTCCAAAGGATTTTCAAGAAATGAAGACGCCGCTTGAAGCCGCGCCGCCGCCCGTCGAAACCCCGGCGGCTTCTCCTTCAGCGACGCCGTAAGCGCGTCGCATTCGGCGTGTGCGCCCGACGCTATTGCTTGCTTCCAACTCGCCGAGACGCCGCGAATTGCTTGAGGAAGCAGGGTTCGACTTCGAAATAGTCGCGCCCACGGCCGCCGAGAGGTTCGATATCGATCTTACCTTGCGCGAGCTGACCGCGCTCAATGCGATGCGCAAGGCGATGGCAACCGCGCGCCTTCGGCCAAGGGACGTGGTGCTTGCGGCCGACACTCTCGTGAGCATTGACGATCACATTCTCGGAAAGCCAAAAGACAATAACGAAGCCGTGGCGATGCTGGAGCGATTGAACGGGCGCGCACACGAAGTTTGTACGTCTGTGGTCATCTGCTGCCTGGCGGAAGCCAAATCAACCAGCTTCCACGACGTCTCGCGCGTTTGTTTTCGCCGGCTCAGTCGCGGCGAAATCGACAATTACCTGGCGCGTGTGAATCCGCTCGACAAAGCGGGTGCCTACGCCGCCCAAGGTTTTGGCAGTGAGATCATCGAAAAAATCGACGGCTCTTTCACCAACGTGGTTGGACTTCCAATGGAGAAAACAATCGCCGCGCTCGCGGCCTTCGGCGTCGTGCCAAAATAAGTCCGGTGTGGCTCGGACCTTAACGCGTTTCAATTAATTCGCGTTTAGGCGCGGCGTGCTTTTCGACTTTGTCGCGTCTGAGCACCATGTAGAGGAACCAGACGACGAAGCAGTTGGCTAAAAGTAGAATCAGCGGAGCGAGCACTGGTCGATGGAAAATCGCGCGGTGCCAGACGTGCCTTATTTCCAGCGGGATCAACGCGCCAGTGGCGAAGATCATCAAAAATTCGGCCCAGCGTTTTTGCATGTAAACGCCGATCCCTTCGGTAAAAAGTACGGCGCAATAAAAGAGCGCCAGAATTCCAGTGGCGCGCAGCGCGCCGCCGGCCAGCGCTTCTTGTAATTTGTTGAGCAGGAAAATGACGTATTTGCTATGGGCGAGCAGAAGTTGATCGTCCGCCCAATCCGAAATTTGATCGAGCCAAGCCGGCCGACCGTTCAGGAAGAGAAGCGAAAAGCCCAATAGAAAGAGCAGCACGCCTTTGAAAATTTTGAAGATGGCGATGAGTTTGAGATAACGGACGCCACGACGCCCTTGCACAATGGCGGGGACGTGGGCTGGATCACTCATCAACAAACTCTTCGCTGATTCTTCATCAACTGGCAACGACTGGCTGCTCACGGCAGCAGATTTCCAGCTTGTTGCCGTCGGGATCTTTAAAGAAGAATCCATAGTATCCCGAGCTGTAGTCGGCGCAGACCTCCGGACCCTCCAAATTCTTTCCTCCGATGTCGCGCACAAGTTTTGCAATTCGATCTACTCCCTCGCGTGTGTCCGCCCAAAATGAAATCCGCGTTCCATTCGGCTGATGATGTCGATCCTCGGTAAATCCAAAAAACTCGGACGGTTTGTCTCCGCCCACGGAATAAAACGTTCCCCAGGTTTCATCCGAGCGGTCACAAGTGAAACCAAGCGCCGGCAGCAGATTGCCGTAAAACTTCATCGCTTGCTGAAGGTCTTTCACCCGCAAATCAATGTGATCGAAAATACGCACTCTCATTTGTTCGATTTTCGGTTTTCTCGCCGAATCATCAACTTCAATCCCGACCAGATGTCATCGACCGCGCAAACTTTGATGTCGACCAATCCGATCGGGAGCGCGACAGACCGAATCACATCTTCGGTGATGTCGGTCGGAACGCCGGACGATTTTTTTGGCCAGGAAACCCAGATTGCCGCATCCTCCGCGATTTTCCCGCGCAGCGATTGGAGATGTTTTTCCAAGGCGCGTCGTTCTTTGGCGAAAACATGAACGAACTTGGTGTTCCCGACCGGGCGGGTGGCGAAATTCACCCCGCTCGGAATTTGACCCAACAGCTTGCGGTAATGCTCCGGGGCGTCGATCAGGACGACGATTGTGCCCGGTTTGATTCCGAGTTTCTGCGGCAACGGCGTTCCGGAGTAACCAGCCATTATGAGTGCTTTACCGGCCGCTCGGCGGTTTGCAAGATTGCGCGAGCAATGCGACTAGCGAGGACATTGTTCGCACGAAATCATATCGGCAGTGCGGTTTGCGCACTCCTCGCGCTTGGAATATCGATCTTTCTTTCGTCGTGCGGAAATCGGAAGAACGCAGTCTCCGGCACGATTGAGGTAGACGAGGTGCACGTCGGTCCGCGCATGAGCGGACGCGTGCACAAAATTTTCGCACAGGAAGGCGACAAACTTCAAGCCGGGCAACCAATAGTCGAGTTGGATGCGGCTGAACTTATAGCGCGCCGAGATCTTGCCGTCGCTCAAATCGACGGCGCCACTCACGATTCCGAGTCGCAAATGGCCTTGTTGGAATTTCTGCGCGACGAAGCGAAACGCCAACAGGAACTGCTTAAGCGCAAAGTAGTTTCTCCAACGGACGCGCAGAAGGCTCTCAGTTCGGCCACGTCGCAAGAGAAGGTAGTTGCGGGCGCGCAGACCCGCGTTATTCAGGCGCGGGCCCAACTCGCTGATATCGACGCCCAGCTTGCCGAGATGCAGGTCAAGGCGCCTGAGGAATCGATCCTTGAAGTGCTCAACGTGAAAGTTGGCGACATTCTGGTGCCGCCATTTAGCCAGGAAGTCGCCACGCTGCTTTTGCCCAAGCATCTCTGGGTCCGCGTTTACGTGCCCGAACCCTGGCTCGGCTTGGTTAAGATCGGAGACCAAGTTCGCCTGCAGGTCGATTCGTTTCCGGGCAAAGATTTTCCGGGCGTCGTCGAGCAGGTTAATCGTCAGGCCGAGTTCACGCCTCGCAATGTGCAGACGGTCGAAGACCGGATACGACAGGTGTTTGGCGTGAAAATTCGTTTACCGAACAATGACGACCGCCTCCGCGCCGGCATGGCCGCGGATGTTTATTTTCCAAACGTGAAATGAAGCGTTTCAACATGTGTGTCATCCCGAACGGACGTGAGGGATCTCACACAAACAGGTTGATCACACTGAGGGTTGATAGTGTGACTATCCACCCAATGGGAGATTCCTCGCTCTGCTCGGAATGACAAAATGGAAGCGATGATCGAGTGCGAAGGTTTGACCAAACGCTTCGGCACCTTCACTGCCGTCGATCATGTTTCATTCAAGGTCGGCCAAGGATCGATCTTTGGATTTCTGGGCCCGAACGGTTCCGGGAAATCGACCGTGATTCGAATGCTTTGCGGAATTCTCGACCCAAGTGAGGGAACCGCGCGGATCGATGGTCACGACGTCACGCGCGATACCGAATCGATCAAAGACATTATCGGTTACATGTCGCAGAAATTTTCGCTCTACGACGAGCTGACGGTCGATGAAAACCTGATCTTCTCGGGAAAGCTTTATGGGTTGCACGGGCGCGATTTGATCAAACGCCGGGATGAATTGATCGCGATCACGCATTTGGAGCCGTACATGAATCGACGCGCGGCATTGCTTTCCGGCGGCTGGCGACAGCGACTCGCCATGGCGTGCTCGCTGATGCACAAGCCGACCGTTTTGTTTCTGGACGAACCGACCGCCGGCATCGATCCGGTCGCGCGCCGGGAACTGTGGGATTTGCTTTTCGAATTCACCGCCAACGGCATGACGCTGTTCGTGACCACGCATTACATGGACGAAGCCGAGCGCTGCGATCACGTCGGTTACATTTACATGTCGAAGCTGATCGTTTGCGGCGAGCCGGATGAATTGAAGCGTATGCCCGAGGTCAATCCGCCCGGAACGCGGCGACTCGACGTCACCTGCGACCATGTCACCACCGCGCTCCAGGCGATGCGCCAAATGCAAGGTGTCCGCAGCGCGACTGTGTTCGGTCAATCGATGCACCTTCTGGTCGATGAAAATGTACGGCGCGACGAGATCGATGAAAAATTACGCAGCGTTGGAGTCAGTCACACCGAAATTCACGAAATCGGTCCGTCGCTCGAAGATGTTTTCGTCACTCTGAGCGCGAAGTACGCGGCCGAGGAACAAAAGGAGAAGGCCGCGTGAAGCGAAGACCTTTTCGCGGACTCGGCGCAATTTTGTTCAAGGAATTCATCATCGTTTGGCGCGATCCGATGACGTTGTTCTTCATGTTTTTCCCGCCGTTGGTGGAAATGATTGCGTTCGGCTACGCGCTCGACACTGACGTGAAGCACATGGCGCTCGTCGTTCTTAATGAAGATCGCACGGTCGAGAGCCGGCAATTTATCGATCGATTCGTGAACACGGAAACATTTCGCGTTGTCGGCGAAGTGCAAAGTATCGAAGAGATGTCGAGCCAGATTCGCAGTGGTCGTGCCTATGCGGGTTTGCAAATTCCTCCGAAATTCACCCAGAACATCCGCGCCGGTCATCCCGCACAGGCGCAATTGCTGGTCAACGGTTCGAATTCGACCACTGCATTGCAGGCGCTCAACACCGCGCTTTCAGTTGGGCTCACTCAATCGATCGAATCGCTTTTGCGCGCCACTGGCCGCCACGCCGTGCCGATCGATATCCGGCCGCAAATGCTTTACAACCCGGCGATGAAAAGCCCGAATTTTTACATTCCGGGCGTGATCGGCATCGTTTTGCAAATCGGCACTACGTTTGCCACTGCAATGGCAGTGGTGCGCGAACGCGAGAAAGGCACACTCGAAACGTTGCTCGTCAGTCCGTTGAGCCGCTGGGGGCTCATGCTCGGCAAACTTGTGCCCTACCTCTGCATCGGGATGACGATGGCGACGATTCTATTTTTGATCATGCGTTTCCTCTTCGGCGTCCCGATCGCCGGCAATGTTCTGGCCATGATGTTTGCCACCCTCGTTTATGTGTTCGCGCTGCTCAGCCTCGGATTACTGGTGGCGACCAAGGCCGAAAATCAGATGCAAGCGCTGCAAATGTCGATGGTCTTCATGTTGCCGAGCGTTTTCTTTTCCGGCTTTGTTTTTCCGCGGGAAACCATGCCCTGGATTTTTAAAGCGCTTGGCGCGGTGTTGCCGGCGACTTATTTCATCTCACTCGCGCGCGCCATCATTCTCCGCGGCGCGCATTTCTTCGAATACTGGCCGCACCTTCTCATCCTGATCGTCATGTCGATCGTGCTCTTCACCTTCTGCGCGCTCCTCTTCCGCAAAACGATCGGCTAATCAATCGTTCGAGTCTTTGAGCATCAACTTGAGCTGCTCGCGCAACTCTTTGGGATCCTTGTGACCGTGCGCTGAGATCGCGTGTTGGGTGGCGGCGTCGAGCACTTCCTGCTCGGTTCCCGAAATTTTCAGGGTGCAGCCCTTTTCGCTTGGATAATCCCGGCAATCAATGGATTTTCGTTGGGCCATAATCTCCTCAGCTTTTCTTCAGTTCAGCCAAATCCTTCAAAATTTGCTCGCTGTGCTCGGCCGGTTTCACGCCCATATAAACCTTGGCGATCTTTCCTTCCGGATTAATCAGGAACGTATTTCGCGCCGCCATCGTCGTGCCTTTGTAATCCATGGTCGATCCGTATTGCGCCGAAACTTTTCCGCCCGGATCGGCCAGTAATTTGAAGGTAAGACCTTCTTTCGTGCAAAACTGTTTGTGCGAATCCGGGCTGTCCACGCTCACGCCCAGAATGACCGCGCCGGTCTTGTCGTATTGGGTTAAATCGCGCTGAAAATTTTTCGCTTCGATCGTGCAACCACTCGTCATGTCTTTCGGATAAAAATAGAGGACGACCCATTTGCCCTTGAAATCCTTCAGATTGACCTGCGAACCGTCACTCGTCGCCAGGCTAAATTCGGGCGCGGCTGTTCCGGCCGCGGGTTGAGTCGGGGTGTCTGCGCCTTGCATAAGCGCTAATGTAGCGAAGCCGACGATCGCTGATAAGAGTGATTTTTTCATTTTCGTTTTTTGATTGGGCCTGAACCTATCTGGGAACTTCGTGAAATCAAAAGAACCCAAACTAATTCCCCGCATTTGGACCATTGGCCATTCAACGCGCAAGATCGACATCTTCCTTTCGTTGTTGCAGGAGAACGGGATCAAAGTCGTCGCCGATGTGCGGATGTATCCCGGGTCGAAACGTTATCCGCAGTTCGGTCGCGAGGCGCTGGCCAATTCGTTAAACGAAGCCGGCATTCGTTACGAACATTTTCCGGAGCTTGGCGGGCGGCGCAAAGCCAAGCCGGATTCGCACAACACCGCCTGGCGCAATGAAGCCTTCCGCGGTTACGCCGATTACATGGAGACGGACGATTTTCGCAAAGGCATCGAGCGACTTGTCGATTTTGCGGATCAATCAGGTCCGGCCGCGATCATGTGCGCGGAGGCAGTCTGGTGGCGTTGCCATCGCTCGCTCATCTCGGATTACCTGAAAGCGCGCGGTGTTGAAGTGCTGCACATTTTCGACCGTGTGAAAGTCGAGCCGCACCCCTTCACGTCAGCCGCGAGAATTGTGAATGGCCAGCTGAGTTACGGCTCGCTCTTGTAGTCGCGATCTAAGAAATGAAAATGGGAGGCGAAACGCCCACCCTACAATTCTTGCAGCGCCCTGCGAGCTGGAGTACAAACTTTCTCTGCTCGCGGGCCGGTAGCTCAATCGGTAGAGCAGCGCCCTTTTAAGGCGTTGGTTCCGGGTTCGAGTCCCGGCCGGCCCATTTACAAGATTGAGAGCAATTCGCGGAGCGAGTTTTTCTTTCGATCCAACGGAAAGATGGACAATCCCGCGGCGGCAGCTGCCTGCCAGTCGCGTTCCGGATCATCGCCCACGTGCAAAACGTCGTTTGGATTAAGAGGAATCAAGTTCAATGCGCGTCGAAAAATTTCCGGATCCGGTTTGTCCGCGCCGAGCTCGCTCGAAAGAAAGACGCATTTAAAAAACTTTGAGATGCCGAGTTGCTCGAGAATCATGCGCAGCCGTCCGTCGAAATTTGAAATGACCGAGAGTTGAAATCGCGGCGATAACCTTTCCAGGACCTCGAGAACTTCCGGATACAGCTCCCATACTCCGGCCTCGGCGAAGTGTTCGTAAGCGATCTCAAAAAAATTGTCCCGATCGAGCTCCTTCAACGACGGTGCCGTTTCGTTGAGCACAAGATCGACAAGTTTCCGCCACCAATCTTTGTCATCGTCTTCGCGCGGCCCATCGATTGGCTGCCGCCGCGGCATTGCATTCCACGCGGTGTTGAATGCGCGATCCAGTTGCCGGGAATCGAGTTTCAATCCGATTTCCTCCCCAACGAGCGCGTAGTGGTATCCGACTCCGCGCGGCAGATGAAGGAGGGTCCCGGCTGCATCGAAAAAGATCGCTTTTAGCGACGTCTCTTTGTTGTTTGTAGACATGAACGGACCCAGTCGATGGAAAGTCGTTTTGCTGGTCCTTGCAACTTTTGTTGTGGGCGCGGTGACCGGTGCATTTTTCGTAATGGGATCGGCCAAAGATGAAATGCAACGGACCGGCGATCCGCGGCGCTGGTTTTCAAATACACCCGATCGCTGGCGGTCGGAGATGAAACTGACGCCAGATCAGGAGCAGAAAATTCGGCCGATTTTGCAGCAGATCGACAATGAGCTGACCAATTTACGCGCGCTCGATCTCCGCGAAACGGAAGGAATTCTCTCGCGCGGGGAAGATCGAATAGACGCGATCGTGAAACCGGAACAGCGGGAGCGATTGCACCAGACTTTCGAGCGACGCCGGCAACGGGTGCGCGAATGGCTGGGCGTAGACGATCAGAAAAAGCCGGTCGACTGATCTTTTTCGGAGCGGTTGGACAATCTCGCTTCGACACTCGATTAATTCGTATGCTGCCGGTCGAGCACAACGATCCGATCAACTCCAAGATCCTCGCGATTTCGGAGGACAAAATCGAAGGCTTTGTCCGCGAACCATTCGAGGAAATCGCGCGTCGCTCGGAAGTGGATGTCGATGTTGTGATGGCGCGCATAGGCGCGATGTTGCGCGCCGGAACGATTCGCCGCGTCCGCCAGACGCTGCTCGCGACGAACCTGGCTGACGGCGCGCTGGTGGCGTGGAAAGTTCCCGAGGACAATATCGACAGCGCGTTTGATTGGATGTTTCGGCGCGATCCGTTTTCGGGTCACGTCGTCATCCGTTCGACTGACACCGCGAGCGCCGGATCCGAATATAAACTCTGGACGACCCTGAAAGTGCCGCACGGGCTTTCCTTGCAGAAACATTGCGAGCTGCTCACGCAAAAAGTCGGCGCTGAAAAATTTCGGATCATGCCCGCGAAAGGAATTTTCACGCTCGGGGTCGGCCACGTTCGACGGAAGACGATCGAACCCGGGGAGAAAGCAGACGAACCGGCGAAAATGATTCGAGTGGAGGTTGTCGATCTTAGCGAACAAGAGTGGAACATCTTGCTCGCGCTAAAACGCGAATTCGGGCCGGAGGAAATTCGACCGAATCCATGGGCGTCGCGGGCGAAGGAAGCGGGAGTCAGTTTGGACGAATTCTATCGGGTGGGCGAAGATTTAAGCGCGCGCAAGATCATCGGGCGCTTTTCCACCTTTTTGGAACACGTAAAACCGTCGCAGACCGGCGTCCGCGTCACGCGCTTCAATGCTTTGTTTCATTGGGCGGTGCCCGCAGGCCGCGAAATCGAAACCGGCGGCGAAGTTGGCCGGCATCACATCCTTACTCATTGTTATTGGCGCGAAGCCGGCCCGGAATTTAAGAACGTCAATATCATGGCGGTCGCGCACGGGACCGATAAGCAGCGGCTGCTAGATCACAAGGCGACGATAGATCGACATCTCGAGGCGTGCGGCATTCCAATTTCCTACACCAACGTTTTCTGGGGCGGGCGCAGCGAGATCAAGCCGTCCGAAATTTCTCCGAAAATTTACCGGGAATGGCTGGCAGCTTCGCAAGCGGCATGAGCATTTTTTGTAGTCGTCGCCCTCTGGGCGACCGAGCGCATCTTGTTTGGCTTTCCGCGGTTTCGTTTCGCAGAGCGAAACGGCTACAGTCGAATTGATGAAATCGCTCACCGAAAGACTTCGCAACGGTCTCGATCTAAATAGCGGCGATGTCGATCTGGCCGTCGCGCAATTGTTGTCCGATCAGGTTGATGACGAACTGAAGGCCCAGTTCCTGACGGCGCTGCACAAGAAAGGTGAAACGGCCGAGGAAATTGTGGCTTTCGTCAGGCAATTGATAAAGCGCGCGGTCGATCCAATGATCGATCCCGGGCAATTGTCCGGGCCAATGATCGACATTTGCGGCACCGGTGGGGACGGCCTCGATTTTTTTAATGTGTCAACGACGGCGATGTTCGTGGCGGCGGCCGGCGGTGCGGTGGTAGTGAAACATGGGAATCGTCGCGTGACGTCGAGTTGCGGCAGCGCAGATGTCCTCGAACAACTCGGGATCGAGATCGATCTCACGCCGGAGCAATTGCAGGAAAGTCTCAAGCGACACGGCCTCGGCTTTGTCTTCGCGAGAAGCTATCATCCGGCGTTTCGTTCGCTGGCGGAGATGCGGCAACGGCTGGCTCGGCAGAATGTGCGAACGGTTTTCAATCTGCTTGGGCCGCTCCTGAATCCGGCGCGGCCATCACGCCAGTTGATTGGTGTGTTCGATCCGCGATTGACCGGAATTTTCGCCGAAGCGCTCCGACAGCTGGGGCGGGAACACGCGTGGGTCGTGCACGGTCTTGGGGATAATGGCGCGGGCATGGACGATATTTCGATCAGTGGCGCGACTACGATTGCCGAGTTGATTGACGGAAAAGTTAATTCGGCGGTCCTGGATGTGAGCTGGCTTGGCGTTCCGCGCGCGCCGGTGAGTGATTTGCATGGCGGCGACGCGCGAGAAAATGCCGAGACCATCGACGCAATTCTTTCTGGAAAAATTACCAGCGCGAAACGCGACATGACACTGGTCAATGCTGCCGGCGGCTTTGTCGTGGCCGGCCTGGCGAAAGACCTGAAAGAGGGGATCGAGTTGGCGCGCGAAGAAATCGACAGCGGCCGCGCGTTGGAAAAATTGCGGGCGCTGCAAAGTTATCGCGGAAAAGCGTCGCAATAACAGCGGTCGAGATTTCGCAAAAGCGCGACCGCGAATTGATGACGATCGATTTCTCGATTTAGCGCCATCGCTAAGGAAATTGCGCGCGCGCGCAATTCCTCGGAAAAATCTTCGGCGCGGTGGTTCACGTTTGCGCCGATTCCGACGATCGCGATGTGCGGGGCGCTCTTTTGGGCGCGCATTTCAACCAGGACGCCGGCGATCTTTTTCCTAGCGACGACAACGTCGTTCGGCAGCTTCACCGTCGCTCGAAGCGCGAATTCTTTCGAAATTGTATCGGCGACCGTGCGTGCTGCCCATTCAGCCAACTGCGGCGACGCGCCGATGTCGATCTTCGGTCGAAGCAAGATCGAGAACCAAAGTCCTTTGCCGGCGGTGGACTCCCAGGAATTATTTCGCTGGCCGCGGCCGGCGGTCTGGCGTTCGGCAAATACAATCAAACCTTCCGGCGTCGTTGGTGAAGTCCGTTCCAAAACGGAATCGTTCGTTGAAGTTGTTTCGTCGAGCACAACAATGTCGCGGCCGACGATCGCCGAATCGAGATCGGCGCGGAGTTTCTCGGCACTCAGCGCGTCGAACGATGTCATAGCGGCGTTAATTCGAGGGAAAAATCGACGGCCCGGGCCGAATGCGTCAGCGCGCCGATCGAAATGTAATCGACGCCGGTCGCTGCAATTTGGCGAATGTTTTTCAAGGTGACGCCGCCGCTCGCTTCAAATTTCACCTTGTCTTTGCCGAGGGCGATCGCCTCCCGAATCTGTGCCGGCTTCATGTTGTCGAGCAGAATTACGTCAATGCCGTCGATCTCCAGAAACGCGCGGACTTGGTCGAGCGCATCGGCCTCCACTTCGATTTGCACATTTGGCTTGGCCTCCCGAAATCTGCGGACCGCTTTTGCGAAAGCGTCAAAGCCGGCGCTCGCAGCGAGATGATTGTCTTTCAGCAGCACCATGTCGAACAAGCCGAAGCGATGATTGGCGCCACCACCGGCGACTACGGCCGCTTTTTCTAGGGCGCGCAGGCCCGGCGTCGTTTTGCGGGTGTCGAGAATCTTCACGTGTTCATTTGTGGCAGCATCGACAAACTTTCGCGTCATCGTCGCGATCCCGGATAAGCGCTGCAAAAAATTCAGCGCCACGCGTTCTGCTTTCAAAATCGCGCGTGCCGGTCCGCGGACCTCGATCACGGTTTCGCCAGGATGAACTTCGCCGCCGTCTTTTCGAAGCAGCGTGATCGCGACTGCGGAATCAAGTCGACGAAAAACTTCCGCGGCAGTTTCGGTGCCCGCAACAATGGCCCGCTCACGGGCAATGATTCGCGCCGTCGCCTGCTGGTTCTTCGAGACGAAAAAATCTGTGGTGAGATCGCCTTCGCCGATGTCTTCACGTAAGGCGACGTCGATTGGATCGATAACGGTCGGTTTCATGTTGCGCTGGCCAGGCCCGGCGCTTGATAGATGCGATTGCCGCGAACGTAGGTTTCGAGATTCGCCTGCGGCCCGCCGCGATAGATGCAAAGCGCGACTACATCCTCGGGCGCAAGTTCGGCCAAGGCAGCCTGATTTGGGTAGGGTAAGAGCGCCGGGAGATCGACAACGATCAAGTCTGCTTCTTTACCGGGATCGAGTGTGCCGATGATATTGGCTTTGCCGAGCGCGCGCGCGCCGCCGTGAGTCGCCAGATAAAAAGCTTCGCTCGGACGAAGCGGTCGCAAATTCGGTTCATAGGCGCTGCGGGCTTTTTGCACTTCAATCGCTGCCCGCATTACCTGCCACATATTTAGTTCCGGTCCGCCGGCCACATCGGAACCAAGCCCGACGTTGATCCCGGCTTTCAAAAGTTGGTCCAGTTTCATCAAGCCGCTGCCCAGAAAAAGATTTGAGCTTGGACAGTGCGCGACGCTGGATTGTGCGGCCGCGATCGCGGATATCTCTCGCGGATTCAGATGAATGCAATGGCCGAGCACGGTGTGGGGGGTGAGCAGTCCGCATTTTTCGTAGACGTGGGTGTAGTCGCGCGCGCTCATGTAGAGGTGATGCACTTTTTCCAGCTCTTCGCGATTTTCGGCCAGGTGTGTTTGCAAATAGGCGTCGAGTCGTGCTGCCAGCTCGGCCGCGCCGCGCATCATTTTTTCCGAACAAGTGACGGCGAAACGCGGACTGAAGGCGTACTCGAGCCGGCCCTCCTCGGATCGATGCCATTTACGGCAAAGGCGTTCGCTCTCCATCAGTGAAATGGAGAGAACCTTTTTCGGCTGGAGTTGGCCGTAGGAGCCGAGATCCATCATCATTTTCCCGAGAATTGCGCGGATGCCGGTTTGCTTAGCGGCCTCGAATCCAACTTCGCAACTGTCCTCATAGATGGCCGCGAATGCCATCACCGTGGTCGTTCCGTTGCGGACAAGTTCGTGAAAAAACAGGGGCGCTTCCGCGCGCGCTTTCGGCCCGGTGAATTCGCGCTCAACCGGAAAAATGTGTTGCCGTAGCCAGGGCAGCAGCTCGCTTTCGCCCCGCGCGACCGCGGAGTACTGGGGCAGGTGGGTGTGGCAATCGATCAGGCCTGGAAAAATTGCCGCCGTCCGACGGTCGATCCAGCGAATTGAATTCGGTCGCAGCCGGCGCAGATCGTCGTAGTCGCCGATTTCTGAAATTCGTCCGTTATCGATGATTACGGCGCCGTTCGGGCGGCTCCGCAATGCGCCGAACTCTGGCGCATCGATGAGGAAGCCCCGCAGGCCAAACGGGCTGGTGTCGCTCTGCATAAACCGCGGGCGCTATGAAAGCATTTTGGTTGGGCGCGCCGCAACACCGCAATTCAGATCATCGTTCGCGCAAAAAAAAAGATTCGGGCAGCGCACGCCAAGGAGAAACAGCAAATACAAGAAACGTGCAACTACCCGAATCGCCTTAACCTGTTAAATTGGACAGCGCGAGGCGGCAGCCGTTCGAATTATTTACGATTTTTTCGGAGTGGGCAGAGTCAACTGCGCCAGGCACTTACAACTTCATCTCCTCTTGGATCGAACCGCCGACCCGCGCCGCCTCCTCCTTCACCTCCTGTAGGAGGGACTTGAATTCGCATTTCTCGAGCTGGGCGATCAGCGCCGGGTAATCCGGCTGGATCCGGAGGTCGTCGATCGCAATCGGCATTTCCATGTGACAATCGAGCTCCACCATTTGCCGGTTCTGCAAAATTTGTTCGCGCGCGGCGGCGAGTTTTTCCCGGTTACGCATGCTTTTCACCTTGTCGATGTTCGCGAGCAGCGGTTCCAGGCCGCCGAATTCGCGGACCAATCCGGCGGCGGTTTTTCGCCCGATGCCAGCACCCGGAATGTTGTCCACTGAATCGCCCGCAATCGCCAGAACGTCGCCGATGAATTTCGGCGGCACATCCCATTTCGCGGTCGCTTGTTCCTCGCCGAGCAAAGCGAACCCGTCTTTTGGCGAAGCGAGATCGGCCTTGGCCGTGGTATAAACTTTCACGCACGGCCCGATCAGCTGATACAAATCCTTGTCGTTGGTCGCCAGGACGATTTCCATTCCTTTTCGTTTGCAGGCGGCCATCGCGTAACAGGCCATCAAGTCGTCCGCCTCGCTGTTTGGGATCGAAATGTTTTTGAATCCGAGAAGCGGGGTCAGCTTTTGAATGAAATCGAGCTGCGGCACCATCGGCAGCGGCATCTCCTTGCGCGTCTCTTTGTAGGCCGGTTGCAATTTCACCCGTCGCTCCGGCATCCCTTGATCCCAAAACACCGCCCCCAGCTCCGGCTGCAGATGTTTGATCATCAATCGCAGCGTTTTGGTGAAACCGAAGATCGCGTTCGTCGGTTCGCCCCGGGAATTGGACAGGTTCGGGATCGCGAAGAACGACCGGTAAACGTAATAATGCCCATCTATTAAGAGCAGCTTCATCCCTGATGCTGGATTCTGGACGCGGGATGTTCCATGATCAAGCGATGGCCGAGCAATGGATCATTCAAGTTGAGGGAAAAGAATACGGCCCGGCCGATCTCGACACGTTGCGTGAATGGAAAGGCGACGGCCGGGTCCTGCCCGCGAATCCCGCGCGCCCGGTGGATGTCGACCTTTGGAAAACCGCCGCGGACATTCCCGGCCTGTTCCAGGTCGAAGCACCGCCGGTGCAAGTCGAAGCCGAAAGTGAGCAGTCGGAAACCAAAGATCACAAAGTTGAGAGTAAACCACCGACTCGGAACATTCTGGTCGAGACCTTTCGAATCTATTTTCGTGGCTTCTTCCAATTCTTTTGTTTGTCGTTGTTGAGCATCGTCCCAGTTCTCTGCGCGGAATTCACCAGTCGTTTCATCGACACTGCGCCGGGCGTGAACGCCGACCTGCGGACACTCGTCATCGTAGCTTTCGGATTGTGCATGCTCATATTGCGAATTGTTCTGATTCCGGTTTACATCGCCGGCATCCAGATTCTCGCCGCCGAGCTTGCGACCGGACATCGCATCGGTTTCTTCAGCGCCTTGAACGGGGCCGTTAAATATTGGCCGCGCGTGGCCGGTCTCGGTCTGTTTGTCTACGGCGTTTTCTTTTTGCTGATCCTGTTCGCTCTCGGCATCGCGATCATGGTCGTCACTTCGTCGACGCTCTTCTCGATCGTGCTCGCGCTCGGCTTGCTCGCTTTTCAGGTTTGGTTGTTCGGTCGCTTCTTTATCAACGTGCTCTTCTGGCAGCAATTCACCGTGCTCGAAAACGCGAGCGCGACCGACGCGTTGCGCGAGAGCAGAAATCTCGCTCGCAGCGGACGCGGTCTCCCGTGGTATCAACGCCCGATGTGGCGCGGCGCATTCATCGTCTCGCTTTGGTTCGCCTTTGCATTAACCATCACGATCACGCCGGCGTGGCCGATGTTGCGCGAATATTTCACGGAACTGATGCGCACTCAGGACCCGCAAGCGCTCTACCAGAAAATGAATGCCAGTCTGCAAACCCACGGATTCGATTATCCGGCTTTAGCTCTGAATATTTTGCAACGGCTTCTCCAACCACTCCTCGGCATCGCTTTCGTCGTCCTTTATCTCGACAGCAAAGGCGACACTGAAGGTAGGGGCGATTGACCTCAATCGCCCGGAGAGGACTTTAGAGCGAAGTTGGTCGCGTTTCTTACTCGTTTCGTAAGCGGGTTAGAAAACTGCTGAGGTTAACGAGGACAGCACTGGATGTGGGTGGCCCGTGTGTTGAAACGTCCGGATGGTAAGTGAAATCGTTCTTTGAACTAGAACGCGAATCACGAGAAGCCAGCTTCGAAACAAATCTTTTTTGAATAGCAAGCTAGCTATTGGTTGCCGTGCGTACGGATCTAACGAGAACAAGATGAGCGACGGCGGACGAGGGCGCGCGTCGCTCGGAGTGAAAGTGTGGAAGTCATCTCAAAAGTGGAGCGTACGGCGGTCCGCCGTTCGCTCCATCGCATGGTTAGGTCTTTGTGGGTTTATTGGCGGCCGTGGCGCAACGATCTGAGCGCAGCTCCATAACGAGTTCTTCGCCATCATCGCCATCGCAGATATCCTCTCGTGCAAGTTGGAATCCGCATTTTTGTAAGACACGTATCGAAGCGAAATTGTGCTTTGCCACATGCGCGTAAACTGGTCGCGCCTCTATCTTGGTCAAGAATTGGGCCAGGGCCGCACTAGCAATCCCCTTCCCCCAATGTGTCTTGCCGAGCCAGTAGCCGATGTTCGGCTCCCCCGCCGCTTCCCAATAGACGACGTTGCCAGCCACGGTGTCGTCCGCGAGGATGGTGTTTAGGATTCCGGTCTCGTTACTCATGATTCTGGCCCAGTGCGCCATAAAGGCGTCGCGGTCGCGGCTGGGGAACGCCGCCATACGCGTCGCCTCGGCATCCAGCTGATGCTCAAAGAAAATCGGCAGATCTTCCCTCGTAACTTCGCGGAGTGCAACAGTCAT
>JBBRNP010000010.1:0-36314 GCA_038230255.1 Chthoniobacterales bacterium | reverse complement strand
TTTTGGAGAACGGCTGCGATGTGCGTTACGTGCAGGAAATGCTCGGCCACTCGAAAATGGAAACCACCGCGATCTACACCCACGTCTCGATCAAGGCTCTCAAGGACGCGCACTCGCGCCATCATCCCGCCAGGCTGCCGCTGGCGGCCGTCGCAACGTCGAGCGTCTGAGTGCGCTCGCGCACTTTTAAATCTTTAGCTGCTCCGTAGTCGCCTCGCGCGCTTGCGCGTGCTACGCTCGCGCTCGTGAGGATCAATCCCGGCTACGAACCCGAAGCCTCGCGCGCCACGCGCGACGTGGAGGTGTGTCTGGGCCGATCGACTTCTCGCTACAACATCGCGCTGGGCGCGCGTATCAACAGGGATCCAATCGCAGAGCGCGGTGGAATCAATCTTTACACCTATGTTTTAAACAGCCCGGTCGATTTTAGCGATCCCCTGGGCCTGTGGCGATGGCCGGACTACATTTCCCTTAATATCAATGTAGCGATCCTGAACCCTTATACCTTATCTCTCGTCGGCTGGTCTGGTACTGCGACTTTGGACCGATACGGACAAATATACTTTAGCCCGTTAGGACTGGGTGTTGGAAAATCGGATACGATTATCTCCGGAAGCTTAACAGCGAATTGGTTAGATAAATGCCATAAGCCCACAAAGAAGGAACTCGATGATTTTATTGGCGGACTTGGCTTTAACGGGGCGGCTGGGTTGTGGGGCGGCGTAACGCAATCCTACAGTCCGGGTTCCGGGTGGGCTACCGGGGTCGGCTTTGTTTCGCCTCAATTTGGCGCCAGTGCCGACTACGCAATTCACGGTCCTCCTACATCAGCCCAATGGTGAACAATCTCCTGCTACTCCTATTCTGTGCCTGCTTGATCTTAGTAGGACTGGGGAGTTTATTTTTCACTAAGCAAATACAAGCCATGGCGATTCGCATGACGGAAAGGGGTGCTAAACGTACTGAAGTTCGCTTTTACGCCCAGGCAAAAAAACAGTTCGTCTATTCGAAAGCATATGTTGGGACGGTCCGCGTGGTCGGAGCACTGTGCATTGCCGTGGCTATGTTCTTGTTCTGGGCGATGCGGACGGTTTTCCCGTCGGTAAATCAATAAGAAGGGAAAGGAAGTCTGATGCTCCAAGGAGTGTTGCCCAAATGAGTCGGGGTGTTTTCAGATTTACCGGGCATCGCCAAAAAGGCAAAGGTGTCTTTGAATTTCAGAATAATTCGTCGGCGACAGTTGCGTTGTACTCGCATTTCGCACCCATTCGCGATGTGTTTGAAGTGGATTTCGCCGTTTACGATCTCGGTGCCGAAGTTCGCTGCTCGATTGTGTGCGCACAAGATAGTTGTGCCTACTAGTTAGCCGTGGAAAAGTTCGAAAAAATGCCGGTCCCGGTCACCGAACGAGC
This sequence comes from Chthoniobacterales bacterium, assembly GCA_038230255.1. GTDB lineage: Bacteria > Verrucomicrobiota > Verrucomicrobiia > Chthoniobacterales > UBA10450 > AV40. The sequence goes on along the minus strand of JBBRNP010000010.1, from coordinate 34,902 downwards.
GTTGTCTTGGATTGCTTGGCTGTTCGGCGTTCCAGTTACTTCTCTGCAATATCCAACGAAGATTGCGTCGGACCTGAAACCCTCGCCTGAGAGTTTTTACGGTCTTCAAGCGCTCATGCAAAATCAAAAGTTAAGCATTACTTCCAAGAATATGAGGGTTCAAAAGCCACTCATCGATGGAAAAATCGTTGGCTGACGATTCCGCTGCGCTAGCAAAGCAAGACGATATCAGTGACGTGCTACGTCTACGACTAAGATCTGGCCGGAAACCGGACGATCTCGCAGGTCGATAACAACTTTTCGATTCGGGTGAATACATAGTTCTCGTTACAATCAGTCAAGGGACGGTATTTGTTTAATCGCCTCTCGGAGCGGTGCGAGATCATGATGAGTATATTTCTTATTCTGCTCGCGCGTGGCATGACCTGTCAGTTTCATTCTCAATTCTTCTCCGACGCCGGCATTTGCCATCTCACTATTAAAGGAATGCCGAAGACTGTGAAAGGTGAGGGAGCGAATGGTCCGGCCTTGTTTGTTTCGATCGCGCACGAGCGCGCCTGCAATTTTGGCGCGAGCCATGATTCGCGCGAATGTTCGTGATAACCCGCTCCGACCGCCAGTGTTTCGTCCTGCCAATTTTGGAAACACAAATGCGTTGCCGACGTCAGGCGCTGGCAAACGAAGCAGATGTGCTTGAAGGTCCGGATGAATAGGAACCAATATCCGCTCTTTCGTCTTCTGCGCGGTATAAGTAATCAGCTTGCTCGGCAAATCGATCGAATCCCCACGAACGTTTGCGACATCTTGAAGGCGTGCTCCCGTATAGTACGAGAACAGAATCGCACCTTGCCAATCATTACCGGCATCGAAAACCGCACGCCCGTTCTCCTTTTGAACAGCTGCTTTCATCAACATTTTCACGTGATCTCTTGAAAACACGCCTTTTTCGGTGCGTTCGATCGGCAGTGATTCAACTGCTGTGCATGGATTCATTGGGATGTATCCTTGTCGTTTAGCAGCGTTGAATGCGCCGCTGATAATTTTCACATCAAGATTCGTTGTGCTCGCCGTTAATCCCTTCGCCGTGCGAGTCTTTCGAAAGTCGAGAATGTCTTTGGGCGTGATCGCGGCGATATTCAGTTTGGCGCGGCCAGCGAGTGATTCGACAAATTCCTTGCAAATCTGATCATACCGTTCCGCTGTTCGAGCCGACTTGGATTCTCTCTTTCCTGCGAGCCAATGTGTGACCCATTGCTCGACGGTAAAGGTTCGAGTCCTAGCGAGGCAGCCACCTCCAGACCGGCTCCCTAGCTCACGTTGCGGCATTGTCCTCGTTCGCGCCGCGTTTTTTGCGGAAGAAATCCTGCAGAATTGAAGCACACTCGGTTTGTAAAACGCCGCTCGTGATCTGAGAGGAATGATTGAGGGCGTTGTGTTGGAGCAAATTCATCACCGTGCCTGCGGCGCCGGCGCGAACATCCGTGCAGCCAAATATCACCCGTCGAATTCGCGTGTGGACAATCGCCCCGGCGCACATCGGACAGGGTTCTTTCGTCACGTAGAGATCGCAGTCAGTCAGGCGCCAATCGCCGGCGGCTGCCTCGGCTGCTGTTAATGCGAGCATTTCGGCATGAGCCGTCGCGTCTTTAAGCAACTCGACCTGATTGTAGGCGCGCGAGATAATTTTGCCTTCTCGAACAACGACCGCGCCGACCGGGACTTCGTCGGCTGCGCGCGCTTTCATCGCCAAGCGCAACGCCTCTTGCATGAAAGTTTCGTCTAATTCCATAATTGACTGCGTTCGTCTAATCAGCTCGAAAGATCGACATCTTCGTGAAAAGACACGTCCACGCAGCCTCAAGCGGTCGAAGTACTTGTAGACCAATGAAAAAATTATTTCTCATCCTGACACTCTGTTCTTTATCACTGATCGCGGCGAACGCGACCGAGCAAGACATAGTCGATCGCTCGGCCGTTACGATCCGAGAATTTCGCCATATGCCCGAGAGAGGCATTCCTTCGCGCGTTCTTCGGCGCGCGCGAGGCCTCGCCATTATCAGCGTCGTCAAAGCGGGCTTTATCTTTAGTGGGAAGGCTGGCGAAGGCGTGGTCGTGGCCCGAACCGGACACGGTTGGTCGGGGCCATCGTTCATTGGTACCGGCGGTGCCGGGTGGGGACCGCAGATCGGCGCGCAAGTGACCGATTTTGTGATCGTGCTCAATAGCGAGCGAGCTGTTCAGGCTTTTTCGAAGGGGGGAAATGTGACGCTTGGGGCGGACGCGAGCGTTGCTGCGGGACCAGTAGGACGCGCTGCTGAGGCGGATGTCACCCCGAGAGCGGCCGTTTATACTTACAGCAAAACGAAAGGCCTTTTTATCGGCGCTTCGCTGGAGGGTGCTGTGATTGGAACGCGCAAAGGCGCGAATGAGGGTTATTATCGCCGGCCTGTTTCTGCTTACGACATTTTGCATGGACGTGTCGCCGCGCCGGCAGGCGCCGCCAATTTGCGTGCGGCTCTTGGCCACTGACCTCGCCGTCGATAATTTGCTTTACAAGCGAACCGCCGCTTTACGACTTTAAGAGGCGTGCGCTGGCCGCCGACAATTTGTCTAACCTGCCTCTGTTTCTCGACAAGCTGGGCGCAACAACAAGAGCCCAGCCTGGTCGAGCGCTTGCTCAGGCCGAACATGGAGCTGCATAACAAGGCTCAGGCCAAAAAATTCGTCGCCAGTTCCGCCGTGGTCGAGCATCGAGGCAGCGTTGGAACATTTGTGCTCCAGCCAAACCGTGTGGAAAAATCGTTCGTCAATACCCACGCGCTGACAACCTCGGAATATCCGTCGCGCTCTGCCGCTACCGGACGCACCATTTCCTCCGCCCAAAATCGAAGCGCAAACACTTCTGGATCGGTGGAAACGTCCTCCGTTCGCGACATTCACAGTGCGAACGCTCCTCACACCGCTGGCACCAGTAGTCGAATGTTCGCCGACCAACATCAATTTCGAGAGCAGGGCAAGAGTCAAAAAACGTTGGATCGACAAAACCCGCCAATGACGATCGATCAGGTGCGGGAGCTGTTGAATAAAAATAAATAGCGCGCTTCGGCAGTTGCACTATTCCTTAGTGAATCATGCGACCAGATGAGGCCCTGGCCCTTCTAAAAAAAGGCACCGCCCAAATTATTAGTGAAGCTGAGCTGAGCGAAAAGCTGGCGCTCGGCCGTCCGCTCCGCGTAAAGCTCGGTGTCGACCCAACAACAGCCGACATTCACCTCGGCCACGCGGTCGTGCTGCGGAAGCTGCGGGAATTCCAGGATCTCGGGCATCAAGCTGTTCTCATCATCGGCGATTTCACCGGAATGATTGGCGATCCGAGCGGCCGGTCGGCCACGCGGCCGCATTTGACGCATAAAGAGGTGCTGCACAATGCGCAGACGTATCGGGAGCAAGCGTTCAAGATTCTCGATCCTGGCCGCACTGAAACCGTTTGCAACGGCGATTGGTTTCGCGCGATGTCGTACGAAGATGTGATTCGGCTGAACAGCCGGGTCACGCTTCAACAGATGCTACAGCGGGAAGATTTCCGCGGGCGGATCGACAATCAACACCCAATCCACGCCCACGAAATTCAATACCCGATCATGCAAGGCTGGGATTCAGTCATGGTGCGGGCCGACGTGGAACTCGGCGGGACTGATCAGCTCTTCAATATCTTAGTGGGGCGCGATTTCCAAAAAGAAGAAAACCAGGCGCAGCAGGTTGTTCTGACGATGCCGATTCTCGAGGGGCTCGATGGCGTGACAAAGATGAGCAAGAGCCTTGGGAACTTCGTCGGCGTAAGCGAGCCACCTGCCGATATGTTCGGAAAACTGATGAGCATCTCGGACAAGTTAATGGGACGTTATTATGAGGTCTTGCTCGGACGTGAGCTGCCGAAAGACGGGAATCCGTTTGAGGCAAAAAAGCAGCTCGCGTTTGAAATTGTCCAAACGTATCACTCGGCTGAGATCGCACAGAGAACGCTTGCCGATTGGAACGCGCGTTTTAGTGAGAAGCGTTTGGACGAAGCCGACCTTCCCACGTTTGCACCGATGGTTGATGAAGCGGTGACTGTCGTTGCAGCTGCTTACTCACAAGGTTTCGCGATCAAAAAGTCGCGCGCGGAGGTTAGTCGATTGATCAAACAGGGTAGCGTTCAACTCGCGGGCGAGAAGATTGTCGATCCAAAATCAAAAGTCTCACTGCGGTCTGGGGAAATCCTGCGCCTCGACAAGACCCACGCTGTTCGAATCAAATGAAAACAAAAGCACGGAGCCGAAGCCCCGTGCTTTTTGGTTGGACTTGTCGTTGAAAACTTATGCGGCTGCCGCGGTCTCAAATAGCGGAACGATCGGCATACGCTCAACGTAGGATGTAGCGATGCCTTCGAAGTGCGCGCGGATGCTGCGAAGCTCTGCGTTCACAAATGTATCCACGAAGTGCAAATGGCGATCGAGCCACGCGAACATGCGGTTCTTGATCCGGTAATGGATCGCAAGTGTGATCTCGGTGCAGGTTGGTCGGACCTGACTGAAATCAACCAAGCCAATTACTTCTATGTTTCCGCCTGCTGATTCAAAAGCGAATTGGTTCTCTGAATCGCAATCCACCGCCAATAATGTAGTTCGAGCTTCAAAACCGAGCGGACCGCGAAAACTGAAGTCCACCGTTTTTGACGAGGTCACCATCGCTTTGGTTACCATAAGAAACTGCCGTTTATAGGATTGAATGCTGGTCAGCCGGGCCTTGGATTCAGCCAGTGGCTGACTCATATGAAACGTTTTTTCTAGGAGCATATTTAATAGGGTTGTTGCTAGAGAGCTTTAGCAACGGAGGTGCCACCCCAATTTACCTGGGGAGCGCGCCTAAAGGGCGTCAAATAGTGTCAATTTTGTTTACACTTGTGTTCTTTTGATTAACAGAGACGACCATCCGAATGCCCTTAAAATCCGCCCTATTCCCGGGGACAATTTTGCTGTTTTTTGACCCTAATTCAGGCCACAGCTGGCCATGACCTGGGCACCCATATCAACCCCGTTCAAATCGCCACGACGCTGCGCAGGCCGGCTTTCTGAGCGTTGTCGACTGGAGTCAGCGTGTGGGCCCCCGCACGCCCCGCTAGAGGCACCCGAAATCGATCTTACGCTGCGCGCGCGTGCTGCGCGACGATGGTCTGCATCATCGAGCGAAAAATCTTCACGCCATCGGAGCTTCCAAGCCGCGCGTCGCAAGCACGGTCCGGGTGCGGCATTAGGCCGAAGACATTTCCTTCTCGATTACAGATGCCAGCAATGTTTTCGATTGAGCCATTCGGATTCGCCTCGGGAACAATTCGTCCGCGATTATCGGCGTAACGCATAATCACTTGCCGGTTGTGATTTAAATCGTGCAGTGTCTTGTCATCCGCGAAATAACATCCCTCGCCGTGAGCGATAGGCATGCGGAGCAAAGTCCCTTCTGGGCAGCCGTGCGTGAAAAGCGAGTCTGGGACTTCCACACGAAGCGTTACCATCTCGCAAACGAATCGGAGTGATCGATTGCGCACGAGCGCACCCGGAAGAAGACTCGCTTCACACAAAACCTGGAAACCGTTGCACGTTCCAAGCACGAGTTTCCCTGCCCGCGCGTCGCTGATTACGGTCTTCATGATCGGCGAAAACCGCGCGATCGCGCCGCAACGCAGATAATCGCCATAAGCGAAACCACCGGGCAAGACGATCGCCTCGTAATCGCGGAGCGATGTCTCTTTGTGCCAGACATAATCAGCCTGCAAACCTTCGATGCCATTAATGCCGGCCACGCAATCCTGGTCGCAGTTGGACCCGGGAAATTGGATAACGGCAAACTTCATGTCGATCTAGGGGGTCAATCCTTTGGCGCGTCGTTCTTCATGATAATCATTCACCACCAATGCGGCGTGAATAACTCCCGGGATCCAGCCCAGCAGCGTCAGAATAATGCTGAGAAAAAAGCTCCCCATCCGCCCGGTCATCAGTACCGCCAACGGCGGCAGCACCACACAGAAAAAATATCGCAACGCTTTCATTTCTTCTTCTTTCTAATTTCCGAAGTCTTCTCGCCGTTTGTCTTCACGAGTTCGTAGTCTTCGATCACCGGATTGGAAAGCAAGTCGCGGCAGAGGCCGTGTAACCGTTTTTCAAGATCGACATCTTCTCCATCGACATCGATTTCCATGTACTTGCCGATCCGGACGCTTCGGACTTCCGGCATGCCGAGGTGACGCATTGCATCCCGCACCGTATTTCCCTGCGGATCGAGCACCGCCTCCTTCGGTTTGACGATCACGTTAACTTTCACGTTTCACACGCTAACGCGAATTTGCCCCGCAACAAGCGCGAGGCTGCGCCTTTACGACGTGAGCGACTTGCGCGAATGTCGCCGCGAATGCAACCCATCGGTTGGCGAATTCCAGCGGCCTGGCTCACGCTATGCATCGTCTGGAGTTCTACCTGGCTGGCAATCAAGGTGGGATTGCGTGATCTGCCGCCGGTTTCTTTCGTCGCGCTTCGAGCGCGCCAACGACGTAATCGCCGGTGTCCGCGACGGCCCGACACGCCACCTCCGCCAGATGCGCCCAGTGATTGATCTGGGCACAAACCTTCAACCGGTTCGCGTGACTAATAGTGGATATGTGCTCTGTACGGATGGCGGGTCTACGCAGCGCTGGCACAATGGCCAACTTGAGACTCTCGGCGGCAGCGAGCCATACGGTTATGATATTAACGAAGCCGGTACGGTTGTAGGCTATGTGGACAGCTGGAATTACACTTCGTTGTCCGGAAACGATTTCTTTAGTTCTCAGAATGGCGTATTTCTCGCGACAAGATGGGACGCTGGAGAAACGGCTCCAGTCAACATAAACCCAACATCATTCGCATATCATTTCGAGAATGCGCAGCCTAACGGGCAACCGCCCCAAGTCTTTGAGGGCACCCTTGCCGGATCGATAGCATCGGTAATTGATAACGACGGTCATATTTACGGCTCAGCCCTCGGTGGCTATCAGCAGCGGGACTTCTACACTGACGCTGACGGTAATATCCATCGGCGGATTTGGGGCTATTGGGGAGGGGGCTGGGATTTTAACAGCGGAGCCTTAGGTACGATTAGTTTCAGCCTGAGTGGCGAGGCCTATGTCTTTAGCGGTCGGGATAAAGTGATTGAGAGAGCGCGTAACGGCACGACCATCGGTTACCAAAGTGGACCAGCTGGAGAGCTGTACTACGGTGGGCCGCATCCGCCCGGATACACCTTTATAGGAATCGGTGATGCTCCCCACTTGGTGAATGACCAGGTAGTCAACTTCAATCCCGTGAACCTAAATAGCAATGGCGAGTTACTTTGTCGGAATCTTAGCTCTCAGCCGTTCGATTGGTTCCTGTACGATACGTTAACTGGCCAAGTGACAAGAGAGCTGGAAATACTCGCACCGGTTAGTCAGTTCATTGGGCCGCATTTGTATCCATTGGCGCTCAATCATCGGCAGATCCCAGCTTACGATCAGAACGGGCAACCAATTTTCGATGGGTCGGGTCAACAAACAACGGTTGAGTCCCCCCAAGTCCTCGGCGTAGATGGCGGCTTCTCGGAGCCAATCTTATGGGAGGAAAATTCCAAAACTCATCACTATCAACAGCAATATCTCAATCGACTCATCAACCCTCGGTCCGGATGGAACCTATGGGACAGCTATGACATTAATGATGGAGAGATCATTTCCTCAGACGGATATCTGCAAGCGTACGACGCTCAAGGAAACCAAGTAGGCAATCCACAATGGAAATCTGCCCTGCTCGTTCCGATTGCAATTACGCCTAATCCTTTACCGACATCTGGTCTAGCGCGCGCCAAGATAGCTTTCGGAAGAGCGTTTGATATACCGACGCTTCCGGTCGATTCCTCTATTGACATTAAAATAGGCGGGCAACCGGTAACCGACATTCATCAGGACCAAAACGACGCTCACATTATCTATTTCACTCCACCCGCTGCTCCTCTCGACTCGGATGGACAGCCTCGGGAAGGGGATTGCGATGTGGAAATTACCGGTATAGATCCTCCTCCGTTGGGCTTGGCTCCGCTCATACTTTCACGATTCGTACATTACACGGCAGATAGCGTTGACGGTATGAAATCCTTTTCCGATTCAAACGTCGTCGTGACGGAGGAAGCAAGCTCCTATGTCGATTATCAAAAACGTAATGCCGCTATTTCCGATGATGACGCGTTGGGGCTGCTTGGGAACATTCGTGAAACTGTAGCGCCGCTTCAAACGGCCCTTTTCGGAGCCTTCTTCGAACAAAAGGAGATCGATGCTGCTTCACTGCAATCCTTGCAGAGCAAAGCGTCTGCTGAAAATGCGAAAGCGATTGGCAAATACGTACCGCTAAGTAGCGGCGCTATGGGCGGAATACCGATTGGCGTGACGATTTATGCTGACGTTCCCGATGCGTGGGAAGATGGGCCAACTCCAGCAGAGCTTGTCATCTGTAGGCCGACTTCCGATGCGTCGCCGCTGACTGTGCAGTATACCGTCTCGGGCTCAGCCCAAGCTGGCACTGACTACACCGAACTAACTGGAAGTGCGGAAATCCCGGCTAATGCGACTTGCGTGCCGATTGCAGTCATTCCGATCCAGCATGCTCTTGGTGGAACGGACAAGACGCTCATTCTAAGGCTCGTGCCCGTTGCCACTTATCAAATAGGTGCTCCAGATACTGCAACCATTACGATTCATGACTTCAATTAATAGTGTCTTCATCTCGGTGTTGGCGTCACTCAGACTTCATGTAGCGCTTCTCTCAATCTTGTTGACGGCGCCGTGCTCCGGCCAAACGACTGCGTGTCCGCTGCTTGGCAGTTCTAACTTTTTTGGCTCCATTAAAGCCAGATTAACACAGAGCAAAACGAAAACGTTTTACTTTAGCGATCTCTCGATAACCGGAGAAGAGGTTCTCCAAGTTGGCGAGATTAAGGGCGTCGCCTTTAACGCCGCCGATTTTCGAGTGAGCACGCATGTCGTTGCAATCGCAGATGTCGGTACGATCATCGACGATGTTGTTTCGGAAAATCCAGACGCAGAAGTTATTCTAAATGGAGCGCAATTTGGGTATAATTGCGACAGTTTTAGGGCTCTTTTAGGCCTGTCGCAACCGCCAAACGCTGAACCAATGGTAACAATCGGAAACGTCGTTAACAACCACACGCTGATTTCCACTAATCAATCCATCGGAGCGCGCAAACTTGCTGTCTCAAGATATTGGCTCGCTCAAGATTATGGGGCACTCGACAATGGGGGTGCCTATTCGTTCGCATTTAGTGAATACCCGATCAGCGAGTTTGTTAAAGGGAACCCACCGATACTTGATACCGCACTCGGCGGATTGGTTTCTCTCATTATGCCACTAGGAAACCTTCAGAAATCCAGCGGTAATCCAACAGCGCGCGACCTCGATCTAGGAACATACGAGCCACTTCGTTTGTGGTCTCGACGAAAAAGCTTGGGCTATGGCGTCGGATTCAATGTAATTGCAGTCGATCGCGACTCCGGGATGATCGTCATCGTTACGAAGCAAGACGGGCTTTCAAATTCTGGAACCAATCTTTTTCGCGTGCAAGATTTGCTATTCAGATCGGGTGCCGATTTAGCTCTTGTAACAGATGGTGGCCAGTCTACCGGGTGCTGGGTCCGTGGAAAAGGAGTTGTGACGCGAGGTTGGCGTCAGATTCGAGAGCACGCGAATCTCGTAAATACCGTCACGAATTATCTCATGTTTAAAGGCCGGTAATCGCACTTGGAAACATGAGAGAGCGGGATCACGCGAGGTCCGAGACTATTTTGGCAGTGCTCATGATTGCTGTCGGATATCTAACTTTGTGGCGAGGCATCTTGCTTTTGATTATCGATATGGTGGCACATACATCTGTTGAGGAGAGAATCGAGCAGGCCGCTTGGGATAATGAAGCGTGCGCATGGAGTATGATCGTGTCGCCTTTTAATCTGCTGGCGTGTTTGTTTGCTTTGCGGATACGAAAATCTTACCCTACGTCTTCCGTATTCATCATTCTTCTTGGCGTCGCGGGCCTTTTACTTACCTGGTGGGGATTTAATCCGGCGGATCCGTGTCCTGTCCAGTCGAAGGCCGACGATAACGCACTACATTTATCGAGTTACTGGGATCGCGGCGCCGGCTGGTTGGCCGGTATTGTAATCATTCCTTGTTTGATAGCGTATGTCCTCGCGTATATCCGTGATAGGAAGAGAGCGGTTGGTTAGATTATCACCGCCAGCGGATACAATGCGGTCACGAACTATCTCGTTTCGGTTCTTTGCCGTCTTCGTTTGTTTTGGCTTCGCGTACACGCCTCTATTAATCGAATTGGGGTTTACGTTTCTTGACTCGTTCGAACTGAGAAGTCCAGATCGAGCCTATTACCATGATCTGGAATAATGAATTATATGTATGGGGATTAATTACGTCGGCGTTTTTCCTTGTCCCTCTGATGTTAGCGGCTAAGATATTTCCCACGCGGAAATCGACTGCTAGTCTCATTTTATTACTTGCGCTGGCCGGAATAGCATTTACTGGTTTGGCTACGATCCGCGGCGAGCACGACCTGCGTCTTACGAAGACAGTCGATCACCTAGAGCTGTGGAAATTGTGGTACAATGGACCTGGGCTAGTTCCGTTAATAGTGATAATCCTATTCGCGATCTGCTACGTAGGGATCGCCATGCGTCGAGGCAAGCGAGGGCAACGAAGCGAGTGATGTTTACTGCGATTAGCCAACCTTTCTAAAGCGATCCTTACAGCGACAGCCATTTCCAATTGGTCCATTTTATACGCCGCTAGCGCTCAATCATCGGCAGATTCCAGCTTATGATGCGAACGGGCAGCCTATTTTGGATAGCTCCGGTCAGCAGACGATGAAGGAATCTCCGCAGGTCGTCGGCACTGACGCTAGCTTTGGATTCGCCGGTTACGATGAAGGTGATTTCGCTACCATTTGGGAAGAAAGTCCAAGGACCGGCCGCTACCAAATGCAATATCTAAACCGGCTCCTCAGCCCTGATTCGGGCTGGGATCTGAACGTAGCTCATGATATCAACGACGATGGCGTAATCGCGGCCGACGGCTGGTACCAGCCGCACGACGCTCAAGGCAACCCCACCGGAGATCCGCAATGGAAATCCTGCTTACTTTGGCCAATGAGAACCGTCTACGCGTTTTTTGGCGCTTCAGGTATATCGGGCGTTCCTCCTCCAAATCCTAATCCAGATGCAAATCTGAGCGTGTTGAATGACTATTTGAATGATCCAAGCATTCATTATACGGCGGATCAGCAACTGCTCGATTTTCTGCGCACCTTTGACGGCTCACACTCCGGCGCAGCTTGCAACTTCGTGAAAGGTCAGTCGCCAGGTTCTTCGCTCATACGCGTGTTTACCTATAACTGTATTAGAGCGGATAGGCCGACGGGGGCGGCGGCGATGCAGGCCATGAAGGAGGCTCTGTCAACACCCGGAGCGTATGTGACATTCAACGGCCATGCTAACATGGGCGCAGGACCCGCATTTACGCTGGATGTTGGTGGGTTGAGTGGGTTGATGCAGATCTCGTCGAGGAACATCGCCGCGATTAGCGCGGCTGAAATGCAGGAGGAACATTATAACTTCACGCTCCGACCCTATGTTCCGGGAGATCCAGGAAACGAGATCTTAGAATCTGGCACGAATTACACAGTTGACATAGTTAATCTTCCTCGATTCGCGGGTGCGCCACTTACCGGCCTATTGCACGTCCAAGGAGCTGGATCCAACGCGTATCATTATCAATCGGATATACGAAGTGAGCCTCAAGACGCGCCTGAAATACGCCAGTTCGCGTTAGTCCATGTATCAAATTCCGATTTGCCAGTTCTTCGCTATAAATGGTTCTTCTTCGATGCATGTAATACGGGGCGTGATTACATCGAACAGTTTCACCATGGTGCATTCTTTTATACCATCACCTTGTCCGGAGACTTCCGTTCAACGAAAACCTTTGTTGAAGGTATCGTGAATGGAAAGACGCCTGGCGACGTCGCACAAGCTTTAAACCACGACGATTATGACAACGATCTCATCAATGCAGTGTATGAATTCAGTCAATAAATACCTTCGACCAATATTCATTTTCGTGGCCGCTGTCAGTGGGATGCCACTCTTCGCGCTCCCCTCGCCGAACGATGAAATACATACGTATTTGGTTCGCTACCACGAAATTCGTGGATCCATGACGCGAGATAGCGACGAGAAAGCCGAAACAAACAAGATTGTCGAGCGACTCAACCAACAGGATACTCATGCTGTCGCGAGTCAATTGTTAAGTGCGATCCAGGACGCTTCATCCCGTAAACAAATAGGCTCGTATGCGGCTCTTCTCCCTAAGCTACATCCGGAGGTGAAAGCGGCCGTTCTGGCTCGCCTTATAGCCGAACCTGATGCTAACCAGAAAGCCAGACTCGTCAGGGCCCTTTACTTCGCGGAAGGTTCTGACGTTGTAAAGGCACTGTTTTCTCAGCTCAATGATACACGCCCAGCGGATATTGACGGTAACGCGGCTTCGACGGCGATGCGTGTCTGCGATTATGCTTTTAATCGTATATACATGCTGGTCCGCAACATTCCCGAGCTTGAGCTAAATGCCGGCACGGAAATGTCCGATGCTATTCAAATCGGTGTTCCGGTTGAATGGCGAGATGCGAGGATCGCAAAATTAAAAGCAGGAATGATTAAAAAATTCGGACGTGAGCTCAGTTTACAAGATAACTTATAACTAGGGGTTCGCCATACCACGTCACGAAGGCTCGGAATGGGATTATCACGGGGGATGGCGTTAATGGAGGCACCGTAGTTTACGACGTCAGCGGCACAACCGTTCCTTTGTTCCGATCAATATCAACAGCTTCGGCGCGGTTCTTTGCAAAAACCTCTTTTTCCAGCCAGTCGACTTAGAAGTTCTCCTTCCAACTAATAACTTTGTTGGCCCTTACTATTTTCGGTTGGCTCTCAACGTGTTCGGCTTTACGCCGTTGACGATCCGCGCGAGTATCGCCGCGAATGCAACCCATCGGTTGGCGTATTCCAGCAGCGTGGCTCACCCTTTGCATCGTCTGGAGCTCTACCTGGCTCGCGATCAAAATCGGCTTGCGCGATTTGCCGCCCATTTCTTTCGTCGCGCTTCGATTCGTCGTCGCCATCGCCGTCTTGATCGTGGTTTCGCTCGGTCGGACGCGCCTGCTGCCGTCACGTCGATCCGACTATCTGATCCTCGCCGTGACGGGTGTGCTCATGTTCGCCGTCAACTACACGCTCTTGTTCTGGGGCGAGCTTCACGTCTCATCTGGTCTGGCCGCGGTGTTGCAGGCGACCATTCCCATTTTCGGAATGATTTTCGCCCATTGGATGCTACCGGATGAGCCGCTGCGTTTGCAGAAGTTTTTGGGCGCAGTGGTGGCGATCGGCGGGGTCGCTTTGATTTGCGGACGCCTTCTTGATTTTGGAGGTGTGCTTGCGTTCTGGGGCGGGGTCGGAATCGTTTTTGGGGGCGCAAGCGCCGCTTTCTCCAATGTGCTAATGAAAGCGCGCCGAATCCATCTCGCGCCCGCAATGCTGGCTGCGTGGCAAATGATTTTCGGCACGGTCCCGTTGCTCTTTCTTGGTGCGATGGTCGACGGGAATCCTGCACATTTTCACTGGAGCAAAATGTCGATCTTCTGCCTGCTCTACCTTGCAGTCATCGGCTCATCGCTGACTTTCCTGCTTCTCTATTGGCTCCTGCCGCGCATGTCGGTAACGAATCTTCAGACAATTTCTCTTATCACGCCGCCAGGAGCGGTGATGCTGGGTTGGGCGCTTGGCGGTGAAAAGTTTCCACTTTGGTCGCTGTTGGGCGCTGCAGTCGTGCTCGTTGGTGTCTGGATGATTTTCCGTCGGACGAAAGATCCGACATTGGTCGAAGCCGAAATTGGGATTCCTGACCGAGGGGATGTGGTGGATCCGTCCGCATGAATGATCGCACTGCGAGGGCGGCGAATTACGGTCCGTGGTTGGTTGGTCTCGGCGCCGCTCTTTGGGGGACCGAGAGCGCATGGCGCATTCCGCTCAACGAATTATTCGACGCCGAAGTCATCGTGTTTTGGGAACACGTCCTGATCTTGCTGATGTTCCTGCCCCTGCTTTTGCCGAATCTCGGCGAGCTGCGCAAGATCGACATTTCCACTTGGGGCTATTTGCTCTTTTCCGGTTTCGCCGGCTCAGCCGTCGGCACCATTTTTTTCACGCTCGCGCTCAAACACGGAAATCCAACCGTCGTCAATGTGGTGCTCAATATTCAGCCGGTCATTTCAACCTTGGGCGCGTTTCTCCTTTTCGGCGATCGCCTGGCGCCGCGATTCTTTCTCTACGCCGCGATCGCTATCGTCGCGGGCATTTTTCTTTCCGTCGAATTTCCCGCTCTCATTGGAGTCTCGTTTGAGCGCGCCGGGCTCACTCTCGGCACTGGCTACGCTCTTATCTGCGCTTTTTTCTGGGGCGGCTCAACCGTCGCCGGTCGCGGCGTCATGATGGGTATGTCGCTTCGACTCGCATCCGGCATGCGCGTTGTCGTGGGCCTCTTCTGCATGACGTTAATCCTGCTCGTTTACGGCAAGCTTCACAGCGCCGCGCTCTGGCCCGCTGCTGCGCAAGCTCATGCCTTCAAGGCGATGGGTTTGCTCGGTTTGCTCGCCTCAATCTCAGGCGGCATCCCGCTTCTAATTTACTTCGAAGGATTGCGTCTCACTCGCGCTTCTACCGCCGGTTACTTCGAGATGATGCAAACGCTCGCCGCGATCTGTATCACGTGGGGATTCTTTCACGCGACACTGCGGCCCCATCAAATCGTCGCTGCCGTCATGCTCATGGCCGCTGTGGCCATGGTCCAACGCGTCCAGGCGGCCGTCGAAGCGAAATAATTATGCGGCCGCGCGGCGTTTTTGTTTTACCAACGAAGATGTCGATCTTCGACGGCTGCCAGCACCGTTGCCACCGCGCTTTACTCGCCCAGATTGCGACCGGTTAATGCTTTCCTGCAAAACTTTAACAAGATCGACAACATTCGTGCCTCGCGGCGCCGCAGCTGGTGCAGCGGGTAATGCTTTGTTCTTTGCTTTTGATTCGATCATCTCCATCACCGCGTCGCGATACTCATCGCGATATTTGTCTGGCTGCCACTCGGAAGACATGCTCTCGATCAACGCATTCGCCATCTTCAGCTCTTTGTCGTTCAGCTCTGTCTTGGGACGAGTCAATTCCTCCGGGGTCAGGACCTCACTCGCGAAATGCATGAGCTCGAGGACGAGAAATAATCCGTCAGGCTTCACCGCCGCGAGATACTCCCGATTAGCGATCACGACTTTGGCAATGCCGATCTTGCCCGTTCCGCTCAATGCTTTGTGCAGAAGCGCGTACGCTTTCTCGCCACCTTTCTGCGATTCGAGAAAATACGGTTTGTAGAAAAATTTTGGATCGACTTGGTCAACGTCGACAAAATCCGTGATGTCGATCGAGTGCGTCGATTCGATCCGCACCTTTTCGAAATCTTCGTCGCTTAAAACGACGTAACGGCCCTTCTCGTACTCGAAGCCTTTTACGATTTGATCGGCTGGCACTTCTTTCATATCGGCCTCGGCGACCTTCTTATATTTGATCGGACTGAGGTCGGCTTTGCGAAGCTGCCGAAAACTGAGCTTTTCTTCGCGGGTCGCCGGATAAACGGCGATCGGAATATAAACCAGCCCGAAGCTGATACTGCCTTTCCAGGTTGGACGCATAATCAATCTCCTTTGCTTGTTAAACTAGGCGCGGGATGTCGATTTCCGCCAATTGTGAACAATTGTCAATAACTTCCATTTCGAAACGACTCCCGGAGCACGAAGTGTTCCGATCAGCCTTTCCGCGCGATCAACCTCTTGCATTCAGTCGCTAACTCCGCCCTTTCGTCCTTGGACAAAAAGGCTGTCTCCAAAGCGTTTGCTTGCGCTTGACGGATTTGCTGTTGTGAAAGTCCGGCTGCAACCGCGGCCACTTCAAATTCGTGCGGCAAATCAATTGCGCTTACGCCCGGATCGTCCGTATTGATCGATGCGAGCAACCCGCGTTCGAGCATGTCTCGCAGCGGGTGGCTGGCGAGGCCGGAAACCGTGCTCGTTTGCACGTTGCTCGTCAGGTTGGCTTCGATGCCGATGTGATTCTCCAAAAGGTAATCGACCAAAGCCGGGTCTTCCATCGCGCGCACGCCGTGTCCGATCCGTTCCGCTCCAAGCAACCGCAGTGCATCCCACACGCTTTCCGGTCCCGCGCTTTCGCCGGCGTGCACCGTCACGCGCCATCCCGCATCGCGTGCGCGCTTGAAGTGCTCGACGAAAAGCTTTGGCGGAAAATTCGCTTCATCTCCGGCAAGATCGAGAGCGACGATGTGTTCGCGTTGTGTGAGCAGCGCAGCCAGTTCCTTATGTGCGATCTCCACCCCATAAGTGCGGCTGAGAATACCGATCAACTTCACGCGCACCCCGGTTTCTTGGGTGCCCTCCCGAACTCCCCTCACAACCGCTTCCACGACCCGGTTCAAATCCAGACCATGCGGTTCGGACATGAACCACGGGCTGAACCGGAGCTCGATGTAATCGATCCCCTCCCGTTTTGCATCTTCGAGGTTCTCCCGTGCAATCCGTTGGCAAGCATCGGCATCTCCCAGAACCGCGGTCATCCAAAGCATTTTCGCGATGAATGCCATTACACCGGGCTGTCGCTCCATGACTTGCACATGCGGCCGCAATTCCTCCTTCGTTGCGCCCGGCAATTGTACGCCGTGCTTTTTTCCAAGCTCGAGAATTGTGTTTAGCCGCACGCTGCCATCGATGTGCCGGTGCAAATCGATCAACGGAAGATCCGGATCAGTCATTGCTGGATCCATTTATTCGCGCGTTATCTCACGCGGATTTTTGTCTTCGCGCATGCCGAGGAAAACTGGCTGGCGCAGTTTTCCGTCACGGGTCCACTCCGCGAACTTGATTTCGGCGACGAACTTCGGATTCACCCAGTGCATCTTTTTCATCATCGACGGCGTGATTCCCTGCACCCATGCGCCCCCTTGCTTGGACGGAAGATCGACAAACGGACAGTCCTCCCGTTCTTCTTCGCGAAACTTCTTGTGCAGCATCGACAACGACTTCGCGGTGAAGCCGCTCCCGACTTTGCCAGCGAATTTCAATTTACCACCGTCATAATAGCCGACCAGGATTGCGCCGAAATATTTTCGAGATCCAGCCGGCGGCGTGTAGCCGCCGATCACAAATTCCTGCTGGTGGACGGTCTTGAGCTTGATCCACGTGCCGCTCCGCCGCCCCGGTTCGTAAACGGAGGTGCGTTGCTTCCCGATGAGACCTTCCAAGCCGCGGCGTTTTACTTCCGCGAGCAATGTCGTCACATCGTCAGTGATTTCGCCCGAATAACGGATCGGATCGCCCACGTTTTCGCAAAGTGTGGCGAGAACTTGCTTGCGTTGTTCGAGTGGGATTCTGAGCAAACTTTTCCCATCGAGTTCGAGCAGATCGAAAACATAAAAGCGTAATGGCGCTTTTCGTCCTTCCGGTTCGAGCGCCTGTAACAATTGAAATGAGGAGCGACCCTCTTCATCGAGCGCGACTGCTTCGCCATCGATCACGCAATCTGGAACCGGCAGATTCTTTACCGCCTCCGCAATTTCGGGAAAACGCGCGTCCAACTTGTTTCCGTTGCGCGAGATTAATGAGACTTTTGTGCCGTTCTTAATCGCAATCGCGCGAATGCCGTCGAATTTCAGCTCGTAAAGCCAGTTGCCGTGCGTTGGCGGATCATCGACGAGCCGCGCTTTCATCGGTTCGACGAACTGCGGTTTTGCTTTAGGCAGGGACAACTTTCCGAGCTGTCCGTCGAATTCCGTCTTGTCCTTGTTTCGCCGGCTGTCCCGGCTCTGCATCGAACTGGCGCTATGCGTTTCTACCTGTTCTTGGTCTTTTTTTTTAAGCGTTGCTTTGATCCGCGCTTTCAATGCCGATTTCCCGCTCGGATGTTTTTCTTCGCGATTTGACTCCCATTCGGCATCACGTTCCTCCGCAATCTGTTTCATTGTCCGACCGGTCTTTACCGATTGGTCTTCGAGTTTTTTGGAGGGAGCCTTGACGCTGGCGCCGGTTTTCAAAATCAACCACTGGTTCTTCTCACCATCTCGGCCACGAATTCGCACCAGCGTCCATTCGCCTTTCGCTTTCTCGCCCGCGAGGACGAGATGCAGCTTGCCCTCACGCAGTGACTTCAGCGGTTGCTCGCCGTAAACGTAATAGGCTCCACGATCCCAGACCATCACGGTGCCGCCGCCATACTGGCCTTCAGGAATGATCCCTTCAAAGGTCTCGTATTCGATTGGATGATCTTCTACTTCGACCGCGAGATGTTTCTCGCCTTGCTGCCACGGCAAACCTTTTGGTAGTGCCCATGACTTGAGCACGCCTTCCATTTGCAGCCTGAAATCGTAATGCAATCGACGTGCATCATGTTTCTGGATGACGAAGCGACTGGCGCCCCGAACTTGTTTGGGCAGCGGCTTCCCACCTTTAGGCTCCGCCGTCTGCGCGAAATCGCGCTTCGCCTTGTATTTCTTCAGGCCCATTCCGCTCCAATTTAATCGCGGATGGCGCAGATGAAAGTCGCGTCGAAGATCGACATCTTCGGCGAGGACGGTCAGTAATTACGCTTCGGAGGGAAGCGGCTCGCCCATGAGGTAGCGGGTAAACCGGCGGATCACAATGTTCTCGCCAAGCTCGGCAATTTTCCCGTTGAGCAGATCTTTGATCGTGACGTCGGGATTTTTGATGAAGCCTTGTTCGAGCAAACAGACCGTGCTGTAAAACTTGTCGAGTTTTCCGTCGACAATTTTTTCAGTCACGTTCGCCGGCTTGCCTGTGACCTGCGCCTTATAAATCTCGCGCTCGGCCTCGATCAATTTTCCGGGCACATCCTCGCGACTCACGTAGAGCGGGTGCGCTGCCGCGATATGCAATGTGATGTCTTTGACGAAACCGCGGAAATTTTCGTTTTTGGCGACGAAATCGGTCTCGCAGTTCACTTCCACCAACACGCCGACTTTGCCCTGCAAATGAATGTAAGAAGCGACGATGCCTTCCTTGGTCGCACGCGACGCCTTCTTGCTTGCGCTCGCGATCCCTTTGGTTCGCAAAATCGTTTCCGCTTTTGCCAGATCACCTTCGGCTTCCGTCAGCGCGCGTTTGCAGTCCATCATCCCAACGTTCGTTTTTTCGCGGAGCTGCTTGACGAGTTGGGGATCAATATCGGCCATAACTTTCATTGAGTTCGGAGTTGGCGGTCGTTCGCCTCGTTAGGCGGAAACGCCGGCCATCTCGATTTGATCACGAATGCGGGCTTCGCCGCTCGCCGAAACGATCGCATCAACAAGTTTCTGCAGCACGATGCGGATGGCGCGAATAGCGTCGTCGTTTCCGGGAATTGGATAGTCGATCATGTCCGGATCGGCATTCGTATCAACGATCGCAACGATTGGAATGTTCAGCCGTTTTGCTTCATTGACCGCGTTCTGTTCGCGAGGCGTATCGATTATGACCACGGCATCGGGCAACTGCGCCATTTCGAGAATTCCCTCGAGGTTGCGGCGGAGCTTGGCCGCTTCGCGGTTCAACGCCGCGAGTTCCTGCTTGCCCATCTTTTTGTATTCCGGCGATTGCTCGATTTTCTCGATGTATTGCAAACGTCCAATGCTCTTGCGGATCGTGGCAAGGTTCGTCAACGTGCCGCCCAGCCAGCGCTGATTGACGTAAAACTGGCCGCATGCGAGCGCCGCTTCCTTGATCGCTTCCTGCGCCTGCTTTTTGCAGCCGACGAAAAGAATCTTCCCGCCTCTACGCGCCACTTCCTGGAGAAACCCGGTCGCGCGATGAAGTTGCTTCACCGTTTCATCGAGATTGATGATGTAGATCTGATTGCGCTGCTGGAAGATGAACGGCTTCATCTTCGGGTTCCAGCGCTTGGTCTGGTGACCGAAATGCACGCCCGCTTCCAAAAGCTCAGGCACTAATTCAACTGTGTTTGCCATACAAAAAATCGAACCGCGGAGGAGGGGGAACGGCGGACGGGGAAGATGCTATAGGTACGCCGTCATGGCAACTGCAATTTCGCACTCGGTTTAGCGCCCTGCGCCCGAGGTTGGTCGCCCAATCGATCGATTAAAACCAACCCGGCCAGAGTGAACGAAGCTGCCGCTGATGCCAGGCAGTATTGGCAAAACGAATGGATCACAAACGCCTGGAGATAGATCAACCAAACGCTGACCAGCGCCATCGCCGGTGCGGTAATCGTGAAGAGCAGACGTCCAACCGTCGATCCGCGCGCGGTTAAGGTCAATAATGACGCGACCAGGACGGTGATGTAAGCCATTGCGCCAAATCCCGCCAACGGGATGCCAGCGACGCCCTCGGCGTATTTACTTCCCAAAACAGCAGAGCATGCGTCCCCGCAGCGAATGTAGCTGCCCTGAAGATGTTTGATCGTCAGATAAGTACTGTCGACCAAACCGAAGCACGCGATAGCGGCCGCGAATATGGCGATCCATTGAGACCGAGTCATTGGCCGGCCTTGGCCAACGCCGCTTTGATCGCGGAGCGAAACCCGTTCTCGCCGAACTCAGTGTTTGGAACGTTGTAGCCGTTAATTACGACCGACGGCGCAGTTTTGACGCCGATCGATTCCGCATACATCGCGTCGGCTCCGACCCGGGCGCGGCATTCAGGGCTGTCGAGATCTTTTTGAAATTCATCAAGATCCAGGCCGAGTTGTTTGGCTTGATCGATGAAAATCGCGCGCGGTACGGGCGCTTTCCCCCACATCCATTGGGTTTTGTAAAGAGCTTCGGCCATTTGCCAAAAACGACCCTGGTTCGCAGCTGCCTCTGCAGCGCAGGCCGCAACCGCTGCGTTCTCATGAGTATTCAACGGAAGATGCCGCAAGACCAACCGAACCTTGTTGCCGAATTCAGTTTGTAAACTTTTAACCGTCGGTTCGTAGCGGGCGCATTGCGGACATTGCAAATCGCTGAAGAATTCGATCGTGACCAGCGCGTTTGCGGGACCGAGCGCATTGGCCGGTCGAACCTCTCCGCGCGTCGCAGCGAGGGCGGTGGCGGAACAAACCGCGAGAATGAAGAACGCAGTCCATCCGTCAGAAAGCTTCAGGCAAGCGGGCATCTTCATTGCGCAATCTTATCAGAATTTTTCGAAAGCGCCTCTGTTGCGCGCCCCAAAATCCAGCACAAATCAGACAGCCGGTTCAGATAACGAAGAATCTCGGGATTAGGATCCTTTAGAGCCGCGACCAGTCTTTCCGCGCGGCGGCACGTTACTCGTGCAAAATCGAGCGCAGCGGAAACGGCATTGGCGCCGGGAATGACCCAGTCTTTGGGATAAAGGGACTTGTCCTTTTCAAGATCGACAATCACTGCGGTAACGCGGTCGACAATTTCCACCTCGGTAACTTTGAAACCGTCCTTCACATATCGTTGTCGATCTTCGGGCAAAGTGGAGAGCTCGCCCATGACATTTATCAGATCTTTTTGGACGGCGAAGATTTGCTCCGCCACAAATTTGTCGTCGCAGATAGCGCGCGCCATTCCGAGCGCGGCCGTCAATTCATCCAACGCGCCGTAAGCTTCAACGCGCGGATCGTTCTTTGGCACGCGACGGCCGTACATGAGCGAAGTTTCGCCCTGATCACCGGTTTTGGTTACGATCGACATGTCCTAAAACAAGAATGTCGAATCAGCTCGCGCCAATTCGA
This sequence comes from Chthoniobacterales bacterium, assembly GCA_038230255.1. GTDB lineage: Bacteria > Verrucomicrobiota > Verrucomicrobiia > Chthoniobacterales > UBA10450 > AV40. The sequence continues at coordinate 12,917 of JBBRNP010000010.1, read as the reverse complement.
CATTCCACATTTGTTGATTGTCGATTTAACCGATCGCTGGCTGCATTTCGGCTTCGTCCATAGCTGGTGCGCCGATTGGCTCGCCTTTTTCCACGAGTCTGACCTCGCGATGCGCCGGGAATCCCGTGCCCGCTGGAATCAGGTGACCCATGATTACGTTTTCCTTGAATCCGCGCAGACGATCGACCTTGCCGAGCGTCGCAGCTTCGGTGAGCACGCGCGTTGTGTCTTGGAACGATGCCGCCGAGATAAAGCTGTCGGTTTCGAGCGATGCCTTGGTGATGCCGAGCAACACGGGGACGGCTTCCGCTGGTTTACCGCCTTTATCGACGACCTGTTTGTTCTCGTTCTCGAAGTCGAGCTTGTCGACCTGATCGCCCCAGAGCAGTGAGGTGTCGCCTGGATCGGTGATTTTCACTTTGCGCAACATCTGACGAACGATGATTTCGATGTGCTTATCGTTAATCTCGACGCCTTGGAGCCGGTAAACCTCCTGCACTTCGTTGACGAGGTGCTCTTGTAATTCCTGCGGACCGCAGACTTCCAGAATTTCGTGCGGCACAATTGGGCCTTCAGTCAATTGCTGGCCTTTCTTCACAAAATCGCCCTTGAAGGCAATGATGTGTTTGGTCAGCGAGATGAGATGTTCCTCTTCGGCGCCCGTCTCCGGGTCCTTCAAAATCAGTCGACGTTTACCGCGAACTGTCCCGCCCATTTCGACAACGCCGTCGATCTTCGCGATCTCGGCCGCGTCTTTGGGACGGCGCGCTTCGAACAATTCAGCAACCCGCGGCAGACCGCCGGTAATGTCTTTCGTTTTGGCAACTTTTCGCGGTGTCTTCGCGAGCAATGCGCCGGCGCGAATCTTTTGGTCTTCTTCGACAATGACGTGAGCGCCCGCTGGAATCGAATAGCTGGCCAGCACTTCTTTCTTGTCACCCATGATGACGATTTGCGGATGCAGATCTTCTTTGTGCTCGATGATGACGGTGCCCATTAGGCCGGTCGCTTCATCGACATCGCGCTTAATCGTCACTCCCGCGATCATGTCGCGGAATTCGATCTTGCCGCTCTTGTCGGTCAGAATTGGGACGTTGTACGGATCCCATTGCACGAACGTCTCGCCTTTTTTCACGTGCGCGCCGTCGTCCTTGGAAATCATTGAACCGATCACGACATTGTAGCGTTCGAGCTCGCGGCCGTCCGCGTTGTGCACGCTGATCGAGCCGTTCTTGCTCAACACGATCCAGCTGCCATCGAGCGCCTGCACGGTTCGCAAATCATTGAACCGGACCGCGCCGTCATTCTTCGCTTTGATAATCGGTTGTTTGAATGTCTGGCTCGCCGTTCCGCCGATGTGGAATGTCCGCATCGTTAGCTGCGTTCCCGGTTCGCCAATCGATTGGGCGGCGATAATTCCGACCGCTTCGCCCATCTTCACAAACTGGCCGGTAGCGAGATTGCGCCCATAGCACATTCCGCAAACGCCGCGACCGCATTCGCAGGTCAACACCGAGCGGATCTTCAAGCTTTCCACGCCGATGCGCTGCAAATCTGCCGCGATCTTCTCATCGATGAGCTGGTTCGCTTTAACGAGTTTCTTTTTCTTATCGACCGGGTCCGCGATCGTTTCGCAGCTAACGCGGCCGACGATTCGTTGGCTAAGATCGACAACTTCCTCGTCGCCTTCGTAGATCGAGCGGACAACGATTCCGTTAACGGTGCCGCAGTCCTCCACATTGATAATGACGTCTTGCGCGGCGTCGACCAGCTTGCGCGTTAGATAACCAGAATCCGCGGTTTTAAGCGCGGTGTCGGCCAAACCTTTACGCGCGCCGTGAGTCGAAATGAAATACTCGAGCACGCTCAAGCCTTCGCGGAAATTCGACGTGATCGGACGCTCGATAATTTCGCCGCTCGGCTTGGCCATCAAACCACGCATACCTGCGAGCTGACGCACCTGCTGGCGATTGCCCCGCGCACCGGAATCAACCATCAAAAAAACCGGGTTCAGTTCTTTTCGTCCGTCGTTGTGCTCCAAAGTCCGGAACATAACGTTCGAAATCTCGTCGCCTGCGTGGGTCCAGATGTCGATGATCTTGTTGTAACGCTCGCCGTCGGTGATGATTCCTTTGCGATATTGCTGTTCGACCTGGCGGATCTGTTTGTAGGCGTTCTCAAGCTCGGTCTGTTTTTCCTTCGGAATAATCATGTCCGAAATTCCGATGGAGATGCCCGCGCGCGTCGCTTCGGTGAAGCCGAGCTCTTTCAATTTGTCGAGAGTTGTGACCGTCGCCGCTGGTCCCGCGACCTGATAGCAACGCCAGATAATGTCGCTGAGTTGTTTTTTGCCGGCGGCTCGATTGAAGAACCCGAGGCCTTTCGGCCAAATCTGATTGAAAATAACGCGTCCCGCCGTTGTCTCGATCACTTTGACATCGCTGTTTCCGAAAATGGTCTGCTTACCGAAATCCGGATTTTGGAAACGGATGCGGTCATGAGTCTTGACCGATCCTTCGGCCATAGCGAATTCCACTTCGACTGGTTCGGCGAAAAGCGGCAGATGGCCGTCCTTTTTCACCGCGCCGCGCGGATTTTGCGTCATGTAATAACACCCGAGCGTAATGTCCTGCGACGGCGTCGTGATCGGCTTGCCGCTCGAAGGCGAGAAAATATTATTCGGGGCGAGCATCAGCATGCGCGCTTCCAATTGCGCCTCGACCGAGAGGGGCACGTGCACTGCCATTTGGTCTCCGTCGAAGTCCGCGTTGTAGGCGGTGCAGACGAGGGGATGAATGCGGATCGCTTCGCCTTCGATCAATTGTGGCTCGAAAGCCTGGATCGACAATCGGTGTAGCGTTGGCGCGCGGTTGAGCAACACTGGATGTCCGCGCGTGACTTCATCGAGAATGTCCCAGACTTCCGGCGTCTGGCGCTCGATCATTTTCTTCGCGCTCCGCACCGTGTGCACGTAACCGAGATCTTTTAGTCGGCGAATAATGAACGGCTCGAACAAAACGAGCGCCATTTTCTTCGGCAAACCGCATTGATGCAGTTTCAATTCCGGTCCGATGACGATGACCGAACGGCCTGAGTAATCCACGCGCTTGCCGAGCAAATTCTGACGGAAACGTCCGCCTTTGCCCTTCAACATATCGCTGAGTGATTTGAGCGGACGATTGCCCGCGCCAGTAACGGCGCGGCCGTGGCGACCGTTGTCGAACAACGCGTCGACCGCTTCCTGCAACATTCTCTTTTCGTTTCGAATGATGACGTCCGGCGTTTTGAGCTGGAGTAAATTTTTAAGACGATTGTTCCGATTGATGACGCGGCGATAGAGATCGTTCAGGTCGGAGGTCGCGAACCGTCCGCCTTCGAGCGGAACGAGCGGACGCAAATCCGGCGGGATCACCGGCAGCACATCGAGGACCATCCATTCCGGCCGCGCGTGCGAAGACATGAAGCCCTGCACGAGTTTGAGTCGCTTGGCGAGCTTCTTGCGAATCTGTTTGCTCTTGGTCGCGCCCATCGCTTTCTCGAGCTCTTTGTTCAGCTTGTTGAGCTCAATCTCGCCCAGAAGTTTTTTCACCGCTTCCGCGCCCATCCCAGCGACGAAATCTTCGCCATACTGTTCCTGCGCTTCGCGATATTCCACCTCGTTCAGGAGCTGCGCCCTTTGCAGTGGCGTCTTGCCCGGATCGATGACGATGTAGTCCTCATAATAAATGACGCGCTCGAGCTGCCGTGCGCTCATGTCGAGCATCAGACCGATTCGCGACGGCATGCACTTGTAAAACCAGATGTGGGAAACGGGAACGGCCAACTCAATGTGGCCCATCCGCTCGCGGCGGACGCGCGCCAAGGTCACTTCCACGCCGCAGCGATCACAGATGACGCCCTTGTGCTTGATCCGCTTGTATTTCCCGCAGGAACATTCCCAATCGCGGGTCGGACCGAAAATTCGTTCGCAGAAAAGGCCGCCCTTTTCCGGTTTAAACGTTCGATAATTGATCGTCTCCGGATTTTTGACTTCGCCTTTGCTCCACGACCGCATCGTGTCGCTCGAGGCCACGCCGATTGCGACTTGGTCGAAACCGACTGCTCTCTCTTCTCCTACTAACTCACGCCAGGAATGTTCGTTCATTGATTCTCCAAATAGATGTCGATGTTAAAAATTAGCCGAGGTGTTCAAAGACTGTGGTCGGAGCCTGGCCGCCGACTTTCACGTCGAGGCCGAGACTCTGCATTTCCTTGATTAACACGTTGAAAGATTCAGGTGTGCCCGCTTCGAGCGAGTTGTCGCCTTTGACGATCGACTCGTAGATGCGAGTGCGCCCTTGCACGTCGTCGGATTTCACAGTCAGCAATTCCTGCAAGGTGTAAGCCGCGCCGTAAGCTTCGAGCGCCCAGACTTCCATTTCGCCGAAGCGCTGTCCGCCGTATTGCGCCTTTCCGCCGAGCGGTTGCTGCGTCACTAGTGAGTACGGGCCGACCGCGCGCGCGTGGATTTTGTCCGCGACCAAGTGGCCGAGCTTCATCATGTAGATGTAGCCAACAACCACTTCCTGATCGAAAGCATCGCCAGTGCGGCCGTCGAACAACAGCGATTTGCCGGTTTCCTGGACCCAACTGAAACCTTCCTTCTTGCGCGCGTCCTTCAGATACTCACGGATTTTGCTTTCTTTGATTCCGTCGAACACTGGAGTCGCGACTTTGAAACCAAGCGCCTTGGCTGCGACACCGAGGTGGGTTTCCAAAACTTGACCGACGTTCATTCGGCTTGGCACGCCGAGCGGATTCAACACGATCTCAACCGGAGTTCCGTCCGCGAGGAATGGCATGTCTTCTTCCGGAACAATGCGCGCGACCACGCCTTTGTTTCCGTGGCGGCCAGCCATTTTATCGCCGACCGAAAGTTTCCGTTTCGAAGCGATGTAAACTTTGACCTGCTTGATGATGCCCGGGTCGATGTCGTCGCCGCTCTCAACGCGGTCCATCGAGCGTTCACGCTCGAGTTCGAGCTCGGCGAACTTATGTTCGTAGTGTCCGATAATTTCGCGGATTTTGTTCCGGATCGGACTCGGGTCGATTTCGATGTGATCGTAAACGTTCGCCAATTTGCGGAGCAGAGTCTTGGTGATCTTGCGATTGGCCGGGATGATAATTTCGCCGGTCTCGGCGTTGACCACGTCGAGCGGAATCTTTTCGCCAAGTAAAATGTTCGAGAGCGAATCGGTTAATTGCTCGGTCAGCTCTTCTTTCTTGCGACGATTCTCTTCCGTAATCGCTTTGATCTGCTTCTTCGTTTCCGCAGGCGTGAGTTTTTCGCGCGAAATTTCCTTCCGCGAAGAAACCTTCACGTCCATGACGATTCCGTAAGTGCCGGACGGAACAGTCAGCGAGGTGTCTTTCACGTCGGCCGCTTTTTCGCCGAAAATCGCGCGCAACAATCGTTCTTCCGGCGCCAGTTCGGTCTCGCTCTTCGGCGTAATCTTGCCGACCAGAATGTCGCCCGGCTTCACTTCCGCGCCCACGCGAACGACTCCATCCGGTCCGAGATTTCGCAGAGCTTCTTCGCTGACATTCGGAATGTCGCGAGTGATTTCTTCCGGACCGAGCTTGGTGTCGCGGGCGCCAATCTCGAATTCATCAATGTGAATCGAGGTATAGATATCCTCCTTCACGACCTTCTCCGAGATCATGATCGCATCTTCGAAGTTGTAACCGTTCCAGGGCATGAACGCGACGAGCACGTTGCGGCCGAGCGCGAGTTCGCCATGTTCCGTATTAGGTCCATCCGCGATGATCTGTCCTTTTTTGACGTGCTGCCCTCTCTTCACAATGGGCTTTTGGTTCACGCAGGTGCCGGCGTTGGAGCGCATGAACTTGCGCAGTTCGTAAACGTAAAGGCCTTCTTCGGGATCGGTCTTGATCCTCTTCCGATGCTCTGGAACATGGCCGTCTTTAGAGACGATAATCTGGTCGGCTGTAACTGATGCGACCTTGCCGCTATCAATCGCGATCAGCACCGCATGTGAGTCGCGGGCGACTTTGCCTTCCAAGCCGGTGCCAACCAATGGGGCTTCCGAAACGATCAGCGGAACGCCTTGGCGTTGCATGTTCGAACCCATCAACGCGCGGTTCGCGTCATCATGTTCAAGAAACGGAATCAACCCTGCCGCCACTGAAACGAGCTGCTTCGGCGACACGTCCATGTAATGGACTTTGGAGGGCTCGACTTCCAAGAAGTCGCCGCGATAGCGAACCGAAACTTTTTCGCCGGTGAAGTGGCCGCGGCCGTCAACCGCCGCGTTCGCCTGTGCCACCAGGTAATTTTCTTCCTTATCGCCAGTCAGATAATCGATGTTATCCGTCACGCGACCGTTTGTGACTTTGCGATAGGGTGTCTCAATGAAACCAAATTCGTTGATCCGCGCGAAAGTCGACATCGAGCTGATCAAACCAATGTTCGGACCTTCCGGCGTCTCGATCGGACAAATCCGGCCGTAGTGAGAAGGATGCACGTCGCGCACTTCGAATCCGGCGCGATCGCGGCTCAATCCGCCTGGTCCGAGCGCGGACAAACGGCGCTTGTGGGTCAGCTCCGCCAGCGGATTCGTCTGATCCATGAACTGCGAGAGCTGGGATCGTCCGAAGAAATCTCGAATCACTGCGCTCAGCGCCTTGGGATTGACCAATTTCTGCGGCGTCATGCCGTCGACATTGATGTCGAACAAAGTCATGCGCTCCTTGACGAGTCGTTCCGTGCGGGCAAGACCCACCCGACATTGATTTGCCAGAAGTTCGCCGACTGTTCGCACACGGCGGCTGCCGAGGTGATCGATGTCGTCGAGCGTACCTTCGCCGCGGCGGAGGTTAATTAAGTATTTGATCGCCGCGATGAAATCTTTATCGGTCAAAATCCGCTCGGTAAGATCGACATCGATGCCGAGCTTCTGATTGATTTTGTAACGGCCGACGCGACCGAGATCGTATTTTTTCGGATCGAAAAAGAGCCGTTTTAGTAAGGCGCGAGCGTTTGCCACGGTCGGCGGATCGCCAGGGCGTAGACGACGATAGATATCTTTGAGAGCTTCTTCCTGGTCGTGCGCCGGGTCTTTCCGGAGTGCCTTCACAACCGTGTCGTCGTTAGAAATGTCGATCACTTTAACTTCCTTAATCCCGAGCCCCATGACTTGGCGGACGGTGGCAAGGGTGAGGGGCTCAAATGCGCGAGCAACAGTCACTTCACCATCGCGGACTTCCGCGGTCAGGACTTTGGTCGCGAGCTTTTCTTCGTCGAGCTTCTCGCTCAGCTTCAGGTTCTCGATGTTATAAAAGAGTTTAATGACTTCCTCGTCGGAGCCGTAGCCGAGGGCACGCAGGAAAGTTGTGGCCAGGAATTTGCGACGGCGTTTGCGGCGATCGAGATAAATGTAAAGCAGGTCCGCGGTATCGAATTGCACTTCGATCCAGGAACCGCGATCCGGAATGATCCGGAAGCTGTAGAGCACTTTGCCGTTGAGGTGGATGGTCGATTCAAATGCAATACCGGGTGAGCGGTGCAGCTGGGAAACAACGACGCGCTCGGCGCCATTGATGACGAAGGTTCCCTGCGGGGTCATCAGCGGGATTTCGCCCATGTAAACTTTTTCTTCCTTCGTGCCTTTCTCCTCGCGCAGCTGAAAGGTGACGTGGAGCGGCGCGCTGTAGGTCTGCCCTTCACGCTGCGCTTCGAGCGCAGTCAGTTTCGGCTCGCCAATTTCGTAATGGCTGAAATCGAGAACAGCTTTTTCGTCGTAGCTCTCAATGGGAAATACTTCCCTGAAAACGGCTTGGAGACCGTGATTCTTGCGCTTGGCAAATGAGACGTCTTTTTGAAGAAAATCGACGTAAGAGTTGAGTTGAACCTCAATGAGGTTTGGAGGCTCGATGGCTTCCTTAATTGTTCCGAAGTGGATGCGTTCCGAATTTCGTTCTGACATAATCACCAGGCCACGGGGTTATTCTCGCGCCGATCCACAATAAATTGCGGCTGCTTGGGTACAAGAGCCTACTGCGTCAACCGGAGAGCGAGGAGTGCAAAAATTGCCTCAAAACAGCGGGTTGTCAAATAGACCCCACCGTTTTGCTGCAAGCTTCGTTTTTACCACCAACTGCGGGTTAAAAATAAGTCTCCCTTACTTCTAACAAAAATCGAGCTTAAACAAAAACGGCCGCCACGCAAGACAATTCACGCAGCGGCCGTTATTTGAAATTTGTTTACTTGATTTCGACCTTCGCTCCGGCCGCTTCGACCTTTTTCTTGATCTCTTCGGCTTCCTGCTTGTTCACGCCTTCCTTGATTGGCTTGGGAGCACCTTCGACTAACGCTTTCGCCTCGGCTAATCCAAGGCCCGGCACTGCGCTGCGAATTTCCTTGATCACGCCAATTTTGTTCGCGCCCATTTCTTTCAAAATAACATCGAACGTGGCTTTCTCTTCCGCCGCGGGTGCTGCCGCTCCACCGCCTGCGGGAGCGGCTGCCATCGCAACCGGCGCGGCTGCGCTTACGCCCCATTTTTCTTCGAGCTGTTTTACCAATCCAGCAACCTCGAGAACGGTCAATCCGCTGAGTTGCTCCACCAATTTATCTGTGTCTGCCATTTTATTCCTCCAATTGCCGTTTCCGAAAGCCTTCGGAAAATTAAGATCGACAGCTGTCGATCCGGACAAGTTTCTGTTTATCGCTCGCAAACGCCATCGCGACGTTGCGAAAATTTTATCCTTTTACCTCCGTTGCCGGGGGCTCTTCTTTCTTGGTCTCCACTGATGAGGTCACTTCTTTAGATTCGGTAGGGGCTGGTTCAGGCGCCGCAGCAGTCGTTTCCGCTGGGGGAGCGCTTTCTTCCTTTGGCGCGGCGGATTCACCTTTGCTCGCCTTGGCGTTGAGCAGTCGCGCGAATAACGACGCTGGCTCATTTAATACTCGTACTAATTTGGTCGCGGGAGACATGAGCAACCCGAGTAATTGCGCACGCAAAACGTTCTCTGGCGGCAGATCGGCCAGCGCTTCGAGCTCGGCGGTGGAAACGGCCGCTCGATCGATGAAGCCGAGCTTGAGCATCGCCTTCTTGAACTCGGTCACAAAAGTTTTGAATGCCTTGGCTACCGGCGCCACGTCCTTCTTTCCGGTAACGACCGCCGTTTGGCCGGTAAGTTTACCGTCACCTGCCGGGAATCCGGAGTCCGCCATGGCGCGTTTCAGGAAGCTGTTCTTCACCACGTGAATCTCAGCGCCAGCGCCGGCCAGCCGTTTCCGCAGCTCGCTGAAATCGTCCACCTTCATGTGCTGGTAATCGGCCACCAGAACGAAGGAGGATTCCTTCAACTCTTCGGAGAGATCTGAAACAATGTTGGCTTTTTCTGGTCTCATGGTGTCGATCTATGCTGCTTGTCCGGCGAGATAAGGCGATGGATCGAGCTTCAGGCCGGGCGACATTGTCGCGCTTAACGTCATCGCGTCAACATAGCGGCCTTTGGCCGTGGCCGGACGCGCGCGAACGACTGCTTCAATCACCGCGTTGCCGTTTTCTACCAGTGCTTTCTCTTCAAACGAAAATTTTCCAACCGGCACGGCGACGTTGCCGTTTTTATCGAGTTTAAATTCAACCCGGCCAGCTTTGACCTCCTCTACTGCCTTCGCCGTGTCTTCCGACACCGTGCCAGCTTTTGGATTCGGCATCAGTCCGCGCGGCCCGAGGACTTTGCCGAGCTTGCGCACTTCGGCCATCGCGGTCGGCGTCGCCACCGCCACATCGAAATCTTGAAAACCTTCCTGAACCTTTTGGATCAAATCTTTGAATCCGACGTGCTCGGCGCCGGCTTCTTTGGCGGCCTTTGCGGCGGCGCCTTCGGCGAATACGAGGACACGCACATGTTTGCCGCTTCCATGCGGCAGCGCGCAGGTGCCACGGACCATTTGGTCCGACTGTTTTGGGTCCACGCCGAGGCGGAATGACACCGTCACGGTTTGGTCGAACTTGGTCGGCGGAAATTTTTTCAACGTCGCGACGGCGTCGTTGAGGCTGTAAGATTTCTTGCGGTCCACCTGCTCGGCGGCGGCGCGGTAACGTTTGCTACGTTTTGGTTGCATAATTTTGTGCAGTGTTAGCGCCCGCTTTGGCAAAGGCTCCTGCTATTAATCCCTCTTCTTGCGAAGTGGGGCGACACAGTAGGAGATCATTTTAGGATTGTCAACGGCCCTCAATGTCTGGTAAAACCGGGAATTATGAAACGCCCCACTAGTTATAGACTCTTGATCGTTGCCGTCGCCCTCGCCCTCTTCCTTGCCAATCAACTCTCCGCCCGCCCAGTCGGCTTTAGCGAAATCTCGCTCATGGTCCGAATGCACGAGTCCGAGGCCTCCATCAAAAATGAAGCCGCTGAGCGAAAACTTTTGCATCAGTTGACGCAACCCCAGGAAGGCATTCTCAAATCACAAGGTGCCAGCGATTCGCTTATTAAGTCACTTCGCGATTCGAACCTCGTTGCTTCGAAAGAGGAAGCTGCTGCCGTTGAAACGGCTACCGCCCGCGGATCGAGCGGTCCATCAGCGGAGATTCATTCTGTGGGCCATCATCGTCATGTTTTTGTTTTCGAGGTCGCTTTCGGTCATCCAATTAATTTAAGCCAGTGGGGCGGCCTGGATTACGAGATCGCGTTTTACTCGTACCGCTTCGCTGGCGAAGATCACATTCAGCCTGCGCTTATTGATAATATCGGCACGAGGACCGTCGTCTACCGAAGCATTCCGCTCCAAAGCGAGGGCGAAGTGTTTACTGAAGATTGGTACCCGACGAATGGCGTCCGGAACTGGAGATACACGCCTTACAACGGAACAGGTGGAACCTTGTACAATGGTCGCGGTGATTTCCGTGACACGCGCTCGATTAACTTCAGCGATTCGGTTGCGGTCGGTTCCTACTCCGTCTCGCGCCCCGTTGCAATCGATTGGAACGCTCCGGTTTTTCTCGAAGGACAGCCCTACACGTTTTATCTGGTTTACTCCGCGGGCGGCGTTTCGTTGTACTTTATCAACGGGTCGAGCGATTCCGCCAGGGTAGCGGTCGCGTTTAATCGCTGATCGCGATCTTTAATCCGCTGGAATTTCAGTAGGCGTCTCGCCTGAATCGGCGACAGGCGAGGCGCTCGGCGGACCGTTACGGATGATTTTTCCTTCCTTCATCACGAATGAGACTCGCTCGGTTTCGGTGATGTCCGCGGTTGGGTCGCCCGGCATCGCAATGACATCGGCGAGCTTTCCTTTCTCCAAGGTACCGGTTTTTTGAGCGATGCCGAAAAGATCGGCTGCATTTCCAGTCGCGGTCTTGAGTGCATCGATCGGTGGCATTCCGAGATCGACCATCAATTTAAATTCCTTCGCGTTTTGACCGTGCGGGAAAACAGCGGCGTCAGTTCCGAAGGAAATTTTGACGCCCATCTTCACTGCGTTCCGAAACATATCCGAGCGCGCCGCGGCTGCTGCTTTCGCCTTGGCCTGCAACGCCGGCGGGTAGTTGTCGATCTTGCTCATGATCCATTCCGTGGCCATCAATGTCGGGGTGAGATAGGTCCCTTTGTTTTTCATGAGCGTCAACGTTTCTGGTTTCAGAAACGAGCCGTGCTCAATTGAATCGACTCCCGCTTCGATCGCTTCTTTCGCCGCCTGATCGCCGTGGCAATGAACCGCCACCTTTTTGCGCAAGCGATGCGTTTCATCGACGAGCGCGGCGATTTCGGCGGGTGTGAACTGGGGCGTGTCCACTTCATCCGCCAACGAAAGCACTCCGCCGGAAACGGCAGCCTTGATCACGTCGGCGCCGTTCTTAACTTCGAACCGCACTGCTTTCCGAATTGCGTCGGGCCCGTCTGCAATTCCTTCGCTGAAATCGGGTTCCCGTCCGAAAAGCATGTCGCGAAACCCAGCCGTGGCGTCGAAATGTCCGCCGGTCGCGCCTATGCCGAAGGTCGCAACCAGCATTCGCGGCCCAACCACGACTCCTTTGTTAATTGAATTGCGCAACGCAACATCGACAAATTCGCGGCTGCCGACAAAGCGGCTCCCGAGATCGCGCACGGTCGTGAAGCCCGCTTCGAGAGTGGCCCGCGCATAAGTGGTCGCCTTGATCGCTTGCTCGGAAACATTCAGATCGAGTTCTTTCAGACGTCGATCATTATAGTTACCGGAGAAATCGAGCGTCAGGTGCGTGTGCGCATCCATGAACCCGGGTGACAGCGTCACGTCGCCCAGGTCGATTACCTGCGCGCCGTTCGGAATCGGCAAATTACTGGCAACATCGACAATCTTATCGCCCTGCACGATGACGACACCATTCGGCAAGAGCGCCTTGGACTTTCCGTCGAATAGACGCGCGCCCTTCAGCGCGATCACCTGGTCCGCAGCGCTTACGCATAAGATCGACAAGCTGTAACCAATGAGAAATGTACTAAGCGCCGTGACGAGCCGGAATCGTTTCATGGTGGCGACATATGAAATCGCCGCCCGCAAGACAAGCGCGATTGAGCGGCCCGCCGCTTTTATCCACAGCTACGCGTAGACGAAAAGGGCGAGCGCCGCCCGACTCAAGATGTCGACCTAATCTTTGCCCTGATTCGCATCATCGTCGTGACTCGCCGCGAAGCTCAATCTTGTGATGGCGTGCCGCTCGTCCCCGGCCCTGCCTCGACGCACTTCATTGCGGTGGTGCTATACCAGATTATCGGTTCAGACGCGCCTTCGATACGCATAACGCCGGCGATTCGCTCCGGTCCTACGACCCCGCGAAACACGTGCTTCCACGTTGGGCTGGAAATCTCCACATTAAAATCCTGGCCGACAATGGTGCCTTTGACTGTTCCCGGTTGGCCGTTATACC
>JBBRNP010000009.1:0-74649 GCA_038230255.1 Chthoniobacterales bacterium | reverse complement strand
TGTGGCAGTTGGAGTTGGAGTTGGAGTCGGAGTTGGCGTGGGTGTTGGGGTCCCGCCCGGAGTTGGAGTAGGCGTAGCCGTCGGCGTGGCTGTTGGCACTGGGGTTGGAGTAGGAGTCGGCGTGGGCGACCCCGTCGGCTGGGCATAGTTCGCCGTCCAAAGTTCGCCGTCCAGATAATAAGTGAACGAATCGCGAGTGGCGTCTTCGCGATCGACAGAAATCATTCGGCTCATCGCGTCGTAGCCGTAGGCCTCGGACGAGAGCACGGTCGTGCTCAGCTTCACGTCGCGCCGGGACATCCGGTTCAGGGGATCTCGAGAGTAAAACTGGTTCACGGAATTAACGTAGTTGTCCCGTTCCACTTCATTTGAGGCGGCATCGTAGCGGTATTGAAACGCGACCGCACCGCCCGTGGGAGAGATTTTCTCGAACCGCCCCATGGCATCGTAACTGAAGGTGTAGTCGTAACCGGCGCTGGTCAGGTAAAGGCGAGTGTCCTTACCATCGGCGTCGTAGGTGTACTGAACGTCCTTGTTGCCGAGTGTGGCGTTCAGTTTCTGCCGATCGAGAAGAAGGCGCCCAGCGGCGTCGTACTGACGGGTAATTGTCGATGTAATGCCGGTGCCAACTGCGCCGATTCCATTCTGCGCACTGATGAGGCGGCTGGCGGTATCGTAACCTAAATTCGCCCACTCGGCCGTGAAATTGGCCACATTCGTGGGATTCGTCCAAACCATTGTGATTTTCCGATTCCGGTTGTCGTAAGTGAAATTCTGGGTCGTGCCGTTAGCGGTCCGGCGACTGGTCAAATTTTTGTCGACGTCGTAGACGAAGCCGTGGTAATCGCCGTTGGGATAGGTGACAGTGGTCTTCAAGCCAGATGGATCATATGCAGAAAAAGTAGTGATCTGTCCTTTTGCATCAGTCAGGTGATAGAGCAGACCGGCGTACTGGACATTCCCAGGATAGTAGTCCGACGTGATTGTGACACTCACGGTCGTGGTTTGGGGCACGGTGTCCGTCAGAACCCGGTTCATTTGATCGTAAGTCTTCGTTTCGGTTGTTCCGTCGGTCCGCTGGATACTGGTCACGTTGCTGGCCGCATCATAAAACCATTGCGTCGTCTGGTTGACCGTATCCGCGACCGTGATCTTTCGGTTTCGGGTGTCGTAGGTCGTGGTTGTCCTGTGATTCAGCGGGTCGGTCACGGTCGTCGGATTGCCGACCGGGTCGTAGCCGAACGTGGTCGTGGCGGCCAATGAGGTGCCATTTGCCTGAGTGGTGGATGTTTTACGGAAGTTCGCGTCGTAAATGTTTTTGGTCACGATGCCGGTGGGCGTCGTGGTTGTATAAATGGAGCCGGTGGTGTGAACGTACGGCGAAGTGTTGGTACCATTGGTCGGCGTGTAGGTATTAGTCACCGTCTGGTTCAGCGGATTCTTTACCGTCAGCACTCTGCGGTATTCGTCGTAGGTATAAGTCACACGCTGGCGCAACTCGTTTTCCTCCCAAAGTTTGTTGGCATACTTGTCGAACCCGAAGGATTGATAGGTGGAACTGTCGCTCAAGTGTGTGATCCGCGTCACCAGTCCGCGACCGCCGACCGGCGATCCTGACGGGAAGCCGCTGTTCTGTCCGTTGGCGTCCAAAGCCCGATCGTATTCAAATTGAGTCACCAAACCGCGCGGGTCCGTCTCAGTCTTAACGCGATCGGTCCAAACGCCGCCGAAGTCGGAAACGCCGTAGTACTCGTAATGAGTCTTCGGCTCACTTGCAATGGAGACTGCTGGATCTGCAGTCCAGGTCGGATTGGACTTATCAGTTAAGAGTCCGCGGCTGCCTGGCGGCAGAGTCAAGGCGGTACTGCCATCGTAGGCGAAGTGCTCATAAGCACCGGCTCGCATCCGATGCGTGACCGTCTGACCGAAATTATTGTAAATGAACGTTTCAAAGCTTCCGTCGGCGTAATCTTTTCTGGTGATCGCGTTCGGATTAGCTGGATCGTCGCGGTGATACACCGTGGTGTTGCCACGCTCATCCGTTCTGCTGGCAAGGTAGTACGGATTGGTTTCGTCCGTATATGTTTGGTCGATATAACTGCCGTCGGGATGCGTGATTCTGAGAATAGCCCAAGAGAGTGACGAACGGGTGTAAGTTGTCGTGTTGCTGTTCGCGTCTCTAACGGCGGTGATGAAGCCGGCCGACGCCTTAGTGTCGTCGGTTTCGTAAGTTAAAGTCGTCGTGCGACCTTGAAAATCGGTATAGCTGTACAGTTTCCCGTCGGTCGGACGAATCACAGGTGGCTCCACGCCGGTGCAGTCGCCGACCCGCGGCACGCTGTAATAGAAAAAGTTACGCTGTGCTCCATCGCCCCGCGTTTCGGTTGCGTTGGTTGTCGAGTTGACGCTCGAAACACCAGAGATCGTCGAAACCGCCTCGCTCGCCACACCGTTGACAAGGTGATTCTCACTTGAGATGCGCGTCTTGTTGCCGGTGGTGTAGTACGTGTAGGCGATCTGTCGCATCGCTCCGGAATAACGAACATCGTCGGCGGTCTTCAATAGCGCTGCATGCCAGTGACCCTGGGGATAGATGGTACAGGTGGGCGGTCCTGGGTAGGCCTGGTCTGTGTAAGTGTAGGTGGCGTTGGTTCCATCGCTGTAATCAACGCGACTGAGCACCTTGGTTGATGGCATCACGTTCCAGTTTAGAGCAAACGTGCTCCAGGTATACGTCACGGACTGGATTGGCTGCGGGTTGATTCCGTCGAATGCTTGAACACTGGCTATATAATCATTCGCTGTGACCCAGTTGATTTTGAGATAGCGACCACCGGGTTCTGTTACGCGATCGAGTAAATACTTGAAGTGGCCATTCACTGTGGCTGTACGGTAGCTGAGTCTGGTGATCTGGCCGTACGGATCCCAAATCTCCGAAGCGTAATATCGCGGCTGAGTGCCATCCATGTAGAGGTTGAAGATCACTTTCCCACCGTCAGCCATGAAGATGGCAGTTTTTCCATTAAAGGTTCCTACGCGATCTTCTACGCCGTAATCGTCACTGAGAACACGCCCATCCGGAAAGGTTGCACTCGGATAGCTGTAATCGAGATAGGAAAATCTCCAGCGGCCGCCGACAGTGTTGCTCGAGTAAGTCAAATGGCTGTTAAAGTAGCGAGTCCACTTTAGAGGGTAGGCGCCGATACTGCCTGGCACGACGATTTCGTCGACGACCCGCATCGCGTTTCCAGTGTAGGGATCGTACGAACCGCCGGTAGTGATGTTGCCGTTGAATGTCCCGGCAACACCGGTTGGGTTGTCGTCGCCTTGTTCGCCTGCGAGCACGCTGAATTGAAAAAGCAGAGACAGAATAAAAACTGAGGGGAGCAATTTTGTTTTCATAGACACCGGGTTTGATTTCCAACGCGCTTGCCGACCGGGCGTCGTCGAGCTGAATCCGACAGCTCTCAGTGGGCGGTGCCTGGGGGGCGAGGACGTGAGATTCGTTTACCGAAAAGGGGGACTTGCGGTCAATATTATTTTTATTTTATTGGCGCGCAGACACACCTACCCGAATCGCCGAGGATCCGCCTTCGCTAAGGCTACGGCGCGATAAATAGTCCGCCGTCACAAAAGTGAAGCGTTTCTAAGATCAACATTTCGGTGCGACGTTGTCCCAAAACCGAACAGGAAAATCCCAGTCTTGGGACGCCGGCAAAATCGGAAATTTTCGCGGCACGGAATAAAACGCTGATTAGAAGCAGCTTGTAGCGACAAGCCGCGTTTGGCATATCCTTTGCATACTAAAGCGGCGCGACGATTCTGTTTCTGCGTCGCTTCGGCTCAACCTCATATGCATTTACGTTTAATTGCTCTCTTCGTCATTGGTGTCGCGTTGGTTTCACCCGCGGCAGAAACTCCAGATCAGAAAGCGCCCACGCTCGATGAGTTGGTAACAAAAAACATCGAAGCAAAGGGCGGAGCGGACGCGTTGCGCGCTCTGCAATCATTGCGCAGCACCGGCAAAATGATCGTGAACGAAGGGCAGCTTGAGCTGGCTTACGCCGAAACCAAAAAGCGGCCCGGCGAAGTCCGCGCGGAATTCACGCTGCAAGGCATGACCGCCGTCCAGGCTTACGATGGCAAAGAAGGATGGAAGATATCCCCGTTCCAAGGCCGCAAAGATCCGGAAAAGCTTTCCGCCGACGACGTCAAACCGTTGATGGAAGATGCCGAAATCGACGGACCGTTGGTCGATTGGAAAGCAAAAGAGAGCACGCTCGAGTATCTCGGGCGGGAAGATGTCGATGGAACATCGGCCTACAAGATCAAAGTGGCGCGCAAGAATGGCGACGTGAACTTTGTTTATCTCGATCCCGATCACTTCCTCGAAATCCGAATTCTAACTCAGCGGATCAGACACGGCGCCCAGGAAGAAGTGGAAGAAGACCTTAGCGACTACGAAAAGATCGGCGGCGTCTTCGTTCCGTTCTCGCTCGAAGCCGGGCGCAAAGGCGACCCGGACAAACAAAAAATCGTTATCGAAAAAGCTGAAGCCAACGTGCCGGTGGACGACGCGATCTTTCATTTCCCGGCATCGGCTTCCAAATAATTCTCTTTAATCATGCGCTTATTAAATTTTCTTTCACTCGTTGCAAATTCGAAGTCATTGTCGCGACTTTTTACGACAGAGCCCTCATCCCAGCCTTCTCCCTCGGGCAGAAGGGGCCGCCTCTCCCTTTGGGAGAGGATTGAGGTGAGGGTAATTCTTTCTGCACTAACACTCTCTTTTGCCATTTGCTTTGCGGCAACGAGCTCGCGCGCGGAAGAATCTTCATTCACATCCGCGACCATTTCCGGTTTGGGTACCCGCAACATCGGCTCGGCCGCGATGAGCGGACGCATCTCGGCGATCGCGGGAACGAAGGAACCTTCGGGGAAGATCACGTTGATTGTGGGGGCCGCCAGCGGAGGCGTTTGGAAATCCGACGATGGCGGAACGCGATATCGCCCGGTTTTTGACGAGCAATCTGCTCAATCCATCGGCGCGGTCACGATTGACCCGAACAATGCCAAGAATGTCTGGGTCGGAACCGGAGAAACGTGGACGCGCAACAGCGTCTCGATCGGCGACGGAATTTACAAGTCCACTGATGGCGGCGAGACCTGGAACCACCTTGGCTTGGAAAAGTCGGAACGGATTGCGCGTATCGCCGTCGCCCCCGGCAAGAGCGATATCGTTTTTGCCGCGGTTCCAGGCGCGCTCTGGAGCGACTCGCCGGATCGCGGTCTTTATAAAACAAGCGACGGCGGTAAGACTTGGAAACAAGTTCTCAAAGGAGCGAACCTTTCCACCGGTTGCACGGACGTCGCGATTGATCCGGCGAACGCGAACTCGATGTTTGCCTGCATGTGGGATTTTCGGCGCAAAGGCTGGGAATATCGATCCGGCGGCGACGGACCGGACAAACCTTCAGCCAGCGGATTGTTTCGTTCGAGCGACGGCGGTGAGACGTGGACCGAAGTGACTCCGGAAGCCAGCAAAGGTTTCCCGAAAAAGCCTTATGGCCGGCTTGCGGTTGCGATCGCGCCGTCGAATCCGAAACGCGTTTATTGCCTGGTTGAATCGCCCGACAGCGCCCTCTTCGTTTCCGACGATGGCGGCGCGACCTGGGACAAGCGGGACAAAAGCAATTGGATGGTGTGGCGTCCGTTCTATTTCGCGCGGCTAGTTGTCGATCCAAAGAATCCCGACCGCGTGTTTAAACCGGATGGCGCGCTGATTTTAAGTGAAGACGGCGGCAAGAGTTTCGCGGTGGTCGGCGGTTTTCAAGGAAGTCATGGCGACACCCACGACGTTTGGATCGACCCAACCAATCCGCAAACCGTTTTCGCCGGCGACGATGGAGGAATGTGGTACTCCTACAACGGCGGGAGCAAATGGTGGAAAGGCGAAAATCTTCCGGTCTCCCAATTTTATCACGTGAGTTTGGATAACGAAGACCCGTATCGCGTTTACGGCGGTCTTCAGGACAACAGCTCGTGGGTGGGCGATTCTCAATATCCGGGCGGGATCACAAATCATCGCTGGGAAAACATGTACAACGGTGATGGGTTCTGGATGTTCCCGGACCCGGCAGATGCCGATTACATTTACGCGGAGTATCAGGGCGGCGAGATCGGACGCGTCAATCGCCACACGCACGAAGCGCGCAACATCAAGCCGCGACCGAATTACAACGAGAAGCTGCGCTACAACTGGAACACGCCGGTCGCACTCTCACCGAACGAGAAGGGAACGGTTTACATCGGCGCGCAGTTTTTATTTCGCTCGCGCGATCATGGCCAAACCTGGGAACGCATTTCGCCGGATCTGACCACAAACGATCCGCAAAAGCAAAAGCAGGAACAGTCGGGCGGCGTGACCGTCGACAATTCATCGGCGGAAATGCACACCACAATTTATTCGATCAGCGAATCGCCCAAGGACAAGAATTTGATCTGGGTCGGAACCGATGACGGAAATCTCCAACTCACGCGTGACGCCGGCAAAACCTGGAACAACGTTGTAGCGAACGTTCCCGGTCTTCCAAAAAGTTCGTGGGTGAGTTGGGTCCAAGCCAGCAACTTCGACGCGGCCACCGCTTATGCCGCGTTCGATCGACATACATTTGGCGACATGGCGCCGTATGTCTATCGCACGACCGATTACGGAAAGACCTGGGCGCCGTTGATCAGCGCGCAGGATGCAAAAGGCGTTCGCGGCTACGCGCACGTGATCAAGGAAGACTTGGAAAAACCGGACTTGCTGTTTTTGGGCACCGAGTTTGGACTGTGGGTCTCAATCGACGGCGGGAAAAACTGGGCCCAATTCAAAGGCAACCATTTTCCGGCGGCGGCGGTGCGCGATTTGGCGATTCACCCGCGCGAGAACGATCTGGTCCTCGCCACTCATGGCCGCGGCATTTGGATTATCGACGACATTGTCCCGCTTCGTAACCTGACGAACGATGTGACTTCGCAGGAAGTTGCGTTCGTTTCCGCTCGGCCGGTACAGCAACGCATTGAAGGCAACGGCGGCTGGGCCAATGGCGATGCCGTATTTGTCGGCGACAATCCGCCGGATGCGGCGGTTATCACCTATTATCAGCGGACGCGTCATCTCTTCGGGAAATTGAAGATCGAGATCCTCGATTCAACCGGGCGCGTGATCGATGAGATTCCGGCAAGCAAGCGTTCCGGTTTAAACCGTGTGACCTGGAGCATGCGCGAAAAACCGCCGCGCGTGCCGCCCGCCGCGCAACTTGCTTTCGCTGGGACGCGCGGCCCGCGCCTCGTCCCCGGAGATTACACCATTCGTCTGACGAAAGCCGGAAAAGTTTATGAAACAAAGTTGACCGTCGGCTTGGATCGGCGGGCAAAGTTTACCGCAGAAGATCGGAAGGCGCAGTACGACGCGGCCATGAATGTGCACGCGCTTTTCAATGACGAAAGCGCGTTAATGGCCCGAATCATATCTTTGCGAAGCGATGTGGCAAAAGCGGCGTCAGCCATTCCGGAAAATGATCCGTTGAAAAAGAGCATCAAAGGTTTCGACGACAAGATCGAGAACGTGCGCAAGAAAATCGTCGCGACCAAAGAAGGCGGTGCCATAACCGGTGAAGAACGCCTGCGTGAGCACACCGACCAACTCTACGGCGCGCTTCTCAGCTTCGAAGGCAAGCCGGGTGATTATCAAATCGCTTACATCGACGCTCTGCGCCGGGAATTGGGAGACGTGACCAAGGAATTCGATCAGTTGCTGACGAAAGATTTGCCGAGCTTGAACGATTCGCTCAAATCAAAAGGAAAGCCCGCAATCGCAGCGCCACCGGCGAAAGTCGCGATCAGCGAAACAGAAACCGGTTCAGGGACGACAGGCGTGCCAGCGACTATGCTGCACTGACAATCAACGTTGGCGATCAGCTATCGGTAAAAACCGTGATACTGATAGCCGCCGTCTTCGAGAAGGATCGTCTCGACTTCCCATAGCGCCGTAAACGAGTAACTCTGGCCGGGAACGAAATCGACGGTTCGATGAGTAAACTTGGTCTTGCCGTAAGGCGATGGAGTGTCAGTGACAGTTATCCGATGGCGGCCGGGCCGAACGACGGCTCGATAACCTTCGCCCCAGGAAAGCGTCGTAATCGGAATCCCATCAATGGAGATACTCAGACCGAGTTGATTGCCGAAATCGGCGCCTCTAAAGATCGTCAAACCGCTATTGCCCATCAGTTCGTGACGGCTGAAATCGGGGCCTGCGCCGGCGTCCATCGCTGCGGTGACCGCGAGATTTATTACGGCTAAAAGGAGAACGATCAGCTTGCTGCTCGAGTTGTAGTTTTTCATAAGGGGACCTCCTGCGCGTCGCAGTCATTTAACCACGGCGTCGCCGAATAGTATCGGAAACAATCCTCGAAACCAAGGTTTTCCTTCAGGACGTCAGCGCATTCCAAATTCGGCGGACAATGCTTGATGAAAATCGCGATCGACGTGATAATCTTTCAACGATTTCGGGGGTATAGCTCAGTTGGTAGAGCGTCTCGTTCGCAATGAGTTTTCGCGCATTTCTGCCTCGTCAGGCCGGATGTGGACGGTGCGTGATAGGTGCGGACGCTAAAAGAATTCCCGTTGTCCGAACTCCGGACAATCGTGTGGACACTTCTGGACAGGAGTAGACCGAACTTGCAGCGCCAGGGGGGCAAAACAGGTGGACCCTGAGGTAATTTCGCCAAAATGGCAGAAATTCACCGTCCGCGCCGGCAGAACTGTTCTCAGGAATATATCGATAAGAAATACCAAAAACAACAGAGACAACGCCGATAGAAGGAAGCTCGTGACCTGCTGGAAGCCATCGGGTTCGTGCCAGAAACCGAAAAATTTGAAATTCTGCTGCGTTACCGGCGACGGCACCAACGCGACCAAAGATAAGCCGTGTCGGTAATCAATGTTACCTAGCGAAACAGATTTTCAGCGCGGACAACGGCATTGCGCGACAGGAGTGGACTGAAGGGGGGCGCTTGATTCGCACCAAGACCGACCGCGGCATCGTTGTAATTTCGGGACAACCGGTCGAAATCGTTTAGCTAGGTTATATGGCGAGAGGCGTCTCGCCTGCGATTTTTCATGCGCGCACAGCTCCATTCAGCGTTTCAGAATTCTCGTCACGCCGTAATCCCCTGAAGGCGGATCAGCCTTCAAGTTTCAGAAGAATGTTTAGATTTGACCCGCAGTCTTCCATTTCAGGCCGATAAGTTACCTCCCTTTGCTCTTGGCATAGGAATCCAGCAGATCTGTCACCAAAATCCCATTGATTTTCATACCGCTAATATCACAATCCGTTATCTGGACCCCGGACAGCTTTAAATAACGAAGTTTAGCCCCGGTTAGGTTCGCGGACGTTAGCTCCATGTCCGTGAGGTCGACACTCCGCAATACTAGATGACTGAGATCGCTTTCTTCGATCCGGGCATTTGTCATCGTCACGCGACGAAAATGCGCCTGGTATAGATCAGTGTCTTGAAAAAGTTGTGACGCCCTAGGAGTTGCGCCAGTGGCAGCTGTTGGCGGAGAGGACTGGGCCAGCAGGACGGACGCAAGTTGGGCTATTAGCAAAATCGCTGTTAATTTCATAGCTAAATAATGAGGAAGACTGAATTCTCATCTACGGGTTTTCGCACCAAAAATATGACGGTTTATGGGCCGCCGGGTGAAGGCGAACCGGTGGGTGGTATCACAGTTCCTAAGTTCGGGCCATAATTTAGCCCCCCAATCACAGTACCAAAGTTGGCTCCCCAGTTGTTGCCATACACGGTACCATAGTTATTTCCATGGTTATCGCCGTGAACAACGCCGTTCCAAGGGTTTTTACCCTCGTGATTCCCCCAAAAGTGGATCTCCCGAGGAAGAGACGGTACGCCCGGCGTCGGCGCGTTCTGGATTCGCGATATGCTATTATTAAAATTCCCGTTCCGGCTCTCCGCATTAACGTCGCTCGCGGTCACAACAACCCTGTTTTCAAAAGCTTCTCCGCCGGATCCAGTGCTGCCACCGCTACTGCCTTGGGCGCTACCAGCCGCGGAACGTTGGGGAAATCCGCCCGGAACCGGAGATCCGGTCACGAGTACGTAATTAGGATCGGGATTCTTTGCGGGAGCGCCGGTGGCGCCCAAAGTACTCAAACCCAATGGGTCTTGCCAATTCTGCGGATTATTCTGGACGTAGCGATAGAGGTTTGTTGGATCGCCGAAAAACCTAATCGGATCGGTTTGCAAAAATCTACCAATATCAGGTGAATACGCTCGAAATCGTAAATCATACATTCCAATCTCGCCATACCACTGTTCACCATTAAACAGGTGACGTACGCTAAAAGAAGAGGTGTGATTCGATGGATCACCGTTCACAAATGGCGTGCCGTGAAGATCGTACCGATACCATTCCAGCAACGCGCCGGCATTGTCGGCCAGATGCGATGTCGATCCAAGCGCATCCTGATAGTAGTACTGGTTGGTTGTGAGATTTTTGACCAATTCATTTGAACCCAACAAATACGCGTTGTTTGGAGCATTTGAGCCGGGAGCATATTCGCCAATCAATTCCCAGCCGTCGTAAACATTGTAAACTGGCGAGGCGGAGCCAATGGTGCGGCTAATTTGCCGGCCCAAACCATCGTATTTGAAAGTCTCTGTCGTTCCGCCTTTGCTCGCAGTGATCAGCCGGTTCTGGGCATCGTAGATATAGTTCGAGGCGTCGAACGCTGCTAGCAAGTTGCCATTCGGATCATAGCTTGCCATCGCAGAGTTTCGGACCGTGTACTGATTCAAATTGTTCGTCGTGTATGTGTCAGTCGAGCCATATGGAGAGAATGCCGTCCGATTCCCGTTCGCATCGTAACCAATGGTTTGTAATCCGGCGGCGGTCGTATCAGGATTTGCAACGTTAAGCAGCGCCGACGTTGATTGCTCATTCAGATCGTAGCCGAAAACATCACCATTTCCGCCGTCTCGCTTAGTCCACAAGCGATCGCCTACAGAGCTGTACCCGTAGTCGAACGTGCGAGTTGTTCCGTTTAGAGAATGAGCAATGTGAGTAATTCGATCCAGTACGTCCGGCATAAATGTACTGTTCGTGTTGTTATCCATGGAGCGATATCTCAAATTGCCGTTCTTGTCGTAGTTGTAGCTGGCAACTGTTCCACCGCCGGCGTTATTGATTAGATTTTGAAGCTGGTTCCGGCCGGTGTACTGATATGTTAAAGAATAAGCGCCATTTGGATATTGGATCGTGCCCCGATTGTAATCCTGATCGTAGGTGTATGTGACAGTACGGGGCGTATTATCGGCGTAGGTCGTCGTTTCGGTATTGAGGAGATTATCATCGAAGTACATGCGCGAAATCGTGGCGTTGGAATTCACGGAGCTAACGAGCCGAAATGCAGGATCATAGCCGTAGCTAACGCTTGGCGTTAGAGAGTCGTTCCAACTGAGGACCGTCGGGCGGTTCAATCCATCCCAAGTGATTGTCGCGATTTTCGCATTGCGATTTGTAAACGTGTCCACACGACCGGCAGTATCATAGTGCCAAAGCTCGGTTGTTTGATTACTGCCAACGTCCGGTCGCGGATAGGTAAGCTGATCCTGCCGCCCCATCAGATCATAATGGTACGTGTAGGCTTCCGTGCTGTTTATTGCAACCAGCCGCGGATCCTTCATGGTCTGGAGCAATCCCGAGGTATAATACGTATATTTAGTCACCGCATCGGGATCGGGCGTCTGCTTTACGGTCTGTTGCTGCAGACGGTTCATGGCGTCGTAGCTGTCATAGGTAATCCCCTGCCCGTTGGGCCGTGTCGCGGAAGCCAAATGCCCGCCAGCGTCATATTTAACCGTGGTCAGATTGCTCTGTGCGTCACGGATCGACATCTGGCGATTTCGTTCGTCGTAGGCAATGACTGTGCTGAATCCGCTGTACATTTCGCCCGGCTGTTCATTTGGCGAAACGATGGAAGTCAGATTCCCGACATTGTCATAGCCGTAGCCGGTGATCGCCGCATCGGTGCTCCCGAATGCTTCGGTCACCGATATCATTCGGTAGTTTTCGTCATAAGCATCCTTCGTCTTCTTGCCACTTGGGGAAACAACCCACGTAGGATTCGAATCTGTGTGCGTGTAATCTTCACCAGTCCCGTTCGAATCGTAGAAAACGTATGTCGCTAATAACGCGCCATGCCCTGGAGTTGTAAGACTACGCACGCGACGATACGCGTCGTAGCTAAGTGACGTGGGGTGGTTCAACTCATCGGCCACGGAGGCGAGTGATCCATCCGTGTTGTACGTTCTTGTCACCGTATGTCGCTGTCCATCGACTGGATGCGTCAGAACAAGCCTCTGACCGCGCAAATTATATGTGTAGTTCGTCGTATGGTTGATGTCGCCCGCACCAGTTCCGAGAGCGTCCGTGATTCCCGACAGCCGGTCGAGAGAGTCGTATGTGTACCAAAATGATGGATTGCTCGGCACCGCGTGATAGGCGTCGCGATATTTCTGTGGCAACCCACGCGCATCGTACTCGAATGTTTCGAGGCCGCCTGCGCGCATTGTGTGACTCGTGATCTGGCCAAACGAGTTGTACTGGAACGACTCCGAGCCACCATCCGGATAGCTAACTTGCGTGATGCGCCTTGCTGTGTCGCGTGTATAAGAAGTCACGTGCCCGCCTTCGTCGGTCGCAGTGCAGACGTAATAGGGATTGTTTGCGTCACGGTTATTTGCATCGGCACACGATGCAGAGCCATAAGTGTAGATTACGACGCCGCGAGGCGTACCGGGCGGCGTATCCCCGGGAGTTGATGGAAATGTCTTTGTCAGAAGACCGCCGGTGAAGTTGTTCTTGGTAAAATTCGTCGTGTGATTATTAAAATCGGCAAGTGCGTTAACGTAGCCGTTCGTGTCGTAAGTTTGCGACGCGGGATTACCCTTAAAATCGGTCCAACTGACCAAAAGCGGGGGCGTGTTTGTGTCGTAAGTAAATGTGCGCGTTTTCCCGTCTGCTCGTGTCTCCTTCCGCGTTTTCGCGCCGGTAACAGCTAGAGTGGAGACCGCTGCACCGATGTTCGTGCCGTCGAAATAATTTTCGCTCAGAATTTGGCCATAAACGACCGGTGTTC
Organism: Chthoniobacterales bacterium; assembly: GCA_038230255.1. GTDB lineage: Bacteria > Verrucomicrobiota > Verrucomicrobiia > Chthoniobacterales > UBA10450 > AV40. Next base: position 61,442 of record JBBRNP010000009.1, on the reverse strand, counting down.
CGTCGGCGTTCGTTCCGATGGCGTAGGTGTATGCGATTTTCCACATCGGGCCAGCGTACATTGGATCGACACAGGTCCGAAGGAGTGAATCGGCCCCCGGTACATTGGGCGCTTGATAGCTGTACGTCGCGACCAAACTCGGGTCATTGAAGTAGGTAACCTGCGAAAGCCATGGGTCGAGGCTAGAAATAGTGTGACCGGCCAACGTGTATCCGTACTGGATGGTCCTTCCGTCGCTGGCGGTAAGATGATCGATTACATAAAACCATGGGTTTCCAGTCTGTACGTAATAGAGCTTGATCCAGCGACCACCCGGTTCAGTAATTGTCACGAGGCCCGTCGGATTCGGAGAAAAATTTGCGGGAGAGCCACTAATCGTTGTCGTCTGCCCGAACGGGTCAATTATTCCCTGGAGGGTGTTGCCAGCGGTCTTCGATATGCTGAACCAAACTTTTCCTCCATCGGGCCTAATGACATACGCGCGACCTGACGTATTAGTGTCCCAAACAAGCTGGAGACGATCACGAACACCCTTTCCGCCACGCCAATAAGGATCGCCATTGGTCGCGGCCGCGAAAGTCACAACTTGTCCGTCCGGATAGCTAACGGTGTATGTGGTTGGCCTTCCTCCAACATATGGCCATTTACATTGCAGGGTCCATTGGTAAGAGTGCAGCCAATTGCCTGCCGATCCCAAGTCGACTTGGTTACCGCCATCATCTTGCTCAAGGGCGTAACGGCTGTTCGATGTTCTCGTGAACTCCAGCGGATACGCGCCGACCGATCCTGCGACAACGATGTCAGTAACCGAACGCTTAGCGTTCCCGGTGTAGGCATTGTAGTGACAGCCCGTTGTGACGATGCCCGAGTTTTCTAGTTCACCAGCGACACCCGTTGGATTGTCATTGCCGACTTGCGCAAAAAGATTGTTTGTGGCGAAAGCGCTCACAAGCATTGCAGCAAAAATTCCCTTGTTCATATTGTAACGCCTTTGTCCTATTGATTCGCTGGCGTAACTACCGGCGGGTTATTCTCTGGATTAGAGCTCAGCACCCAGAACAGCAGACGAAGGGTTTTCAAGCCGTGACGGAGTAAGATTCGGTCCTGGCCACTGTTGCCTGGGGCTTGGAATCCAAATGTGAGAGTGCCGTCGCCGGCTATGACTCCAGGGCCGTTGATGATCCCTCCATCCAGCGATTCCATCTGCACCGGTTCCGCGGCGGCATCCGGAGCGAACCGAACGGTAACCGTAACAAGCTCTTTTGGTTGCACGCCAATTTGGTCTGAGAAATCGTCGATTACAACGCTTTGGCCGTTACCAAATTGAATTGTCGCACTTGTATCGGGCGCGTTTTGGGCGTGCACCGGATTAGGGCCGACGCAAATCAATATGATGGCGGCGGTAATTAGATAGAATATTTTCATGGGGTTTGTTTGGTCTGGACTAAACGGCGTGGATAATAGCACATGACTCGCCAATCGCATATACGGGGAATGCCGTACAATTTTGCCTAGGGGACTTGCACTTCTCCTTCGGAAAAGTTTTCTTGCGATTTTTGCGAACTTTGACCCGTAGATGCCGTATTGGATTTTGGAGGGCGCTGGATCGTATCAAAGAAGTCCGGATCAAAACAACGGCGTAAACCGAGACAGAGAGCGATTTTGCTGGCTAATCAGGAAGGTAAAATCCACTTCGCGGATTTGCCGGCGCGACGATGGTTGAAGCACTTCTTCGGCCGGCCAAATGCGTCCGGGAAGTTACCCAAAAAGGTTTCGCGATGGGTTTCGACGCATCACAGACCTGGCGGATCTTCGCTTCTTGGCAAGAAGGGCAATGCTCAACTCTATGTGAGGCGGGAATATTCGTACACAGAAGACAGTATCGTTTTGCTACTGGAATTGATTAAAGGCAAGAGTGCCAATCGACTGAGACGACATTGGCAACTCACGCCGCGCGAACGCGAAGTGCTGCTTTGGATTGGGAAGGGCAAGTCAAACGCAGAGATTGGCATGATCCTCGGCATCGCGCCTGCGACCGTAGGCAAACACTTGGAGCGAATTTATCCCAAGATCAATGTGGAGAACCGTACCGCCGCCTGCAGCGTAAGCTTAGAAGCGTTATCCGGCTAGTTTCCAACTCGGTACCCATCCTAAGTTGCTCCGAGGTGCAGGTCGGCTGGATTTTGCGCGGGAGCAGATCGAATTTCCAGCGCCAGGGGGGCAAAACGGGTGGGGTGACAGTTGAAATCCAGATCAAATTCTGCAACTTAAGCGGCGGCTTTCCAAAGATTTTGGGGGTATAGCTCAGTTGGTAGAGCGTCTCGTTCGCAATGAGAAGGTCAGGGGTTCGAATCCCCTTACCTCCAGTCTTCGCTCGCGTCGTAGAAGAGAGCGAAGACTGTCGCGCCGTAGCCTTGGCGAAGGCGGACATTTTTTACCTTGCCACATCAACGCGGCGAGCTACGACTCGGCAGGCCAGTTATTTACTTCGCTCGCGTCGTAGAAGAGAGCGAAGACTGTCGCGCCGTAGCCTTGGCGAAGGCGGACATTTTTTACCTTGCCACATCAACGCGGCGAGCTACGACTCGGCAAGCCAGATGAAGAAACGTTTCACTTACGTTTACATTCTGCAGAGCGAGATCGACTTCGGACGGTACTATATCGGGCTGGCTCGAGATCTTCGCGATAGGCTAAGGCGTCACAATGCCGGGCATATCTTGCACACCAACAAATGGAAACCGTGGCGAATCAAGACTTATGTCGCTCTTTCAGATTCGAGACGCGCGGTGGCGCTCGAACGCTATCTCAAGTCATCCTCGGGCCGGGCTTTTACAAAGAAGCGGCTCTAGCGTAATCCCCTTACCTCCAGTCTTCGCTCGCCTCGCACAGGACAGCGAAGGCTGTCGCGCCGTAGCTTTAGCGAAGGCGGACACGTTTTACCTTGCAACACCGACGTGGCGAGCTACGACTCGGCATGCCACAATTTAGCTTGGCAAATTTGGGCAACTGATTCTCCATTCAGTCAGCCTCAAATCTATGAAATCCAAAACTTATCCGATCGTTCTGGCCATGATTGTTCCCCTCGCCTTTTCGTTTTCGCTCCCAGCACAATCGAGTTCGCCAACGCCATCAGCGTCTCCAGCCAAACCGTCAACCCGACCAATTCCGTTCCACGGGATGGTTTCGGCAGTCGATCAGAAAAACAAAACATTCACGATCAGCGGCAAAGAGGCGACGCGCGTTTTCAAAGTCACCGACAAAACAAGCATCACGAAAGGCGCAGCCGCCGGGACAATGAAGGACATTGTCGATAATGAAGAAGTGAGCGGCGCCTATTGGAAAAATCCCGACGGAACACTGGAGGCGAAGATGGTGAAGCTCGGGCCGACGGAAAAGAAAGCTGCGAGCCCAGGTCCGAAAGCCTCGGCGACACCAAAGCCTTAATCGGCGCCCGCGACTTCGCCATTCTCGTTAATAAATCGCAACTCGCGCGCGGTTCGTCTTTATTCGTCGCGATGGCGAACCTCGAAACGTCGCGCTTAACTTTGCGGCCATTTCGCGAGGACGATGTCGATCCTTTGTCCGGGTTAATGGCGAACCGGGATTTCATGCGCTTCTCGCTGGGCGTTTACACGCGGGAACAGACCCAAACTGTTCTCGAAAAATTTCTCTCATGGAATCGCGCCGATCGGCCATCTCCGTTCGCAGTCCTTGTTCGGTCCAACAGCACGTTGATCGGCTACTGCGGCTTCCTTCACTGGCACCTCGATGGTAGAGATGAAATCGAAATCGGATACAGACTGCATTCAGATTACTGGAACAAAGGAATTGCAACTGAAGCGGCAACGGCCGTCCGCGATCACGCTTTCCGAGATTTAAAACTTCCGCACGTCATTTCGCTTATTCATCCGGAAAACATCCCGTCCCGCCGGGTCGCGGAGAAAATCGGGATGACGCTCGAGAAGCAAACTACTTTTCGAGGCTTTCCAACAAATGTGTTTTCTCTGTCTCGCGACCGATGGCTGACAGCGCATGCCGCTTAATAAATTCTCGCGCGAGCGCGCGATAAGCGCTGGCGCCGACGCCGCTCGAGTCGTACTCGAGGATCGATTTCCCAAAGCTCGGCGCTTCACTTAACCGCACCGTTCGCGGAATAACGGTGTTATAGACGCGCGGGCCGAAATGTTTTCGCACTTCGTCGACCACTTGCCCGCTCAAATTCGTGCGGCTGTCGAACATGGTCATAACGATACCGCCGATCTCGACCTGATCATTGGCGCCAGAATCGCGCACTTGCTCGACCACGCGCACGATTTTGACCAAGCCTTCGAGTGCAAAATATTCGCACTGGATCGGAGTCAGGATCTCGTCCGCCGCAGCAAGCGCGTTCGTCATGAGAATGCCTAACGAGGGCGGACAATCTAAAAGGACGAGATCAAACGTTTCATCCGAGCGAAAGGTCGACACCGTTTTGGCCAGACGTGTCAGATGCTCTGGCATCCGCGCAATTTCAACTTCCGCGCCGGCAAGATCGAGATCGGCAGGAATGATGAACATGTTATCCAGACGAGTCGGCAAGATTTTGTCGGCAATGGGAACTCCGCCCAGAAGCGATTCATAAATACTCTCGCCTTCAACTTCCTGCATGCCGAGCGCGCTGGTCGCGTTTGCCTGCGGATCGAGATCGATCAAGAGAACGCGAAGTTTTTTTTCCGCCAACGCCACACCGAGATTCACCGCGGTCGTTGTCTTGCCCACTCCACCTTTCTGGTTGGCGATCGCGATAATTTTCATGAGCGCGGAACAATCAGTGTGCGCAGCTCGAAGCTGTGGCGGCCATCCGATTCTTTCCAAAGCAAATGTTCCGGATCAGGCAACATCTCCGTCACTTCTATCTCGCCCGCTTTGATGAGCCAGCGGTGGAAGATTTCCAAAAACAAATAGCTCTCCAGATCGATAAAAACCGGTTTGGTGTCTTTATCGCGACCTTCCGCTCCGCTGCGCCGCAAGGCTTGTTCGGTAGGACGAATATAAACAAAGCGCGGCAAATTTTTCTCGGCCCGCAATTTTTCGACCGCGAGAACCAACTGACTCGAAACGCCGGTGTATTTGCCGGGAATCAAATCATCGGCCTTCACCGTCCACGTTTGGCGCTGTACGACTACTTTGCCGCAACGCAAACGCGGCGTATGCGGAGCCATTCCAAATTGAAACGGATGAAACCCAAGTGGAATCACCCATGCCCGGGCAAATGATCCGAGATGCTCGTGATTGTCGATCTTGCGCACGCCAACGTCGCCGGTGGTTTCATCGATATAAACTTCAGCGTCTGCCGGCAAAATTGTTTTCCACTTCGGGTTGGCTCGCTGCGGCGCGACGAAATTCGACAGTTCCGGCAAGGCGTCGAACAAATGCACGGTCGTGTGCGCGGTGAAATCAGCCGCGAAAAAACCGAAATGAAAATTTGGTTTGCCAGCAGTCCCTTTCGCTAGCGCGTCGTTCAGAGTTGGTTTATCGGGGCAATGCCAATAGGCGAAGTGATGCAGAAGAGCTGGCGGCGGATGAAGTTCGGCCAGGATCCATTGATAATCACCGCGCTCGATCGCTTCGGGCGAGGTGGCCGCGAGTTGCAGATCGGCTGACGGATAAGTGTATTCGTCGAACTTTGGATAATCGAAATTATTGCGAACGACGTGACAATCCTCGGCCGTGAGTTCGTATTCGCTAAGATCGACATGCGGTTGCAATCGTTTTCCAAGTGCGGCTTTCACTTCCTGAAACGCCATCACCGAAAGAGCGACCAGCCCCGGCCCGGTCAGTGAAAGTTTTGCCGCTTCGCAGGCCTGCATGAATGCGGGCAACGGCATGACTCCGCTTTTCGCGCCGGATTTTTCCATGATCCCCCGCAGACCGGCAGCCACACGCGAAGCGACAAACGCGTAACTGTCCCGCCAAAGATCGATCCATGGCTCGGCTTGAAGCGGCACTTCGTCGATCAAGCGATCGTCAATTTCGAAATGGCACTCGCGAAAACACTCTTCAGCGATTGGGTTGGCCGCAGAATACAACGCCCGATCGGTCGGTCGACGGGTGGCGCCGAGCGAGGCAAGCCGAGAACTCGCCTCTTGCATAATTGCTTGTCGCTCGCTTGCTTCCGACGCGAGCATAAATTTCTGCGGCAGTTCCGCCAGCGGCTGCAAGATCGACAACCACTTTTCGCGCGCGAGACTGGGCGCCCAATTTCTTATGTCATCGAGCAAGACTTCCATGGCGTGGGGCTCGAGCGCCGGCACCTCGAGTGCCGGACTTGAATTCTCATGATCAGCGTTAATAACGGCGGCGATGGCGTGAACCGTCCAGCGCTCCAGGAATGCATCGCGGCTCGCGATGCCGGGCTTCGGTTGCAAGGTAACGCCGGAAACGTTTTTACCAATACTGCCCCAGCCGACCGGCCCGAACTCGCTAAAAGTGTCGTCCTTCGCGGCAACTCGCTGGAGATAGAGCAGTAAATGCTGCTCACGTTTACGGACAACGGCATTGCGAGGCACCGGACCGGCTTCCGCTGTGACAAAAGGTTGGAGCAGTGACGAAATGCGTTCGCGCATTCCTTCGGCGGCAAAAATCAAATAGCGAGGCAGAATGGTACGAGCAGAATCGAGCAGCATTTTTCGCGCGGCCTCGAGTTCGCGGAGGAGCGTCTCGGCGAGGCGTGCCTGGTCGCTCGGCTCGATTTTGTTTTGTTTAATGACGAAGTCGCGCGCAGTTCTCGAAGTTTCGGGCGTAGCCAAACGTTCGACCATTTCAAAAGGCACGCCCGCCAACCGGATCAGGAAGAGTGGCGCGAGGCGATAAGGCACGCGTTCAGCAAAACCAAACGCAAGGGAACTGACAACTCCGAAAGTCTTCGCGAGCCCCGATTATTTTGGGGGTGAAACCGCGCGAAAGAAAACGCAGAAAGATCGAGCGACCTTCGAGCGTGCCCGCTATTTAATTAGTTGAGAGCGGAAGACGAATCGTGAAAATCGTGCCGGTGCCGGGCGTGCTTTCAACTTTGATCGAGCCGTTGTGGTCTTCGACAACCTTTTTGGTGATGTAAAGTCCAAGGCCAGTGCCGCTCTTGGCCTGCTTGGTTGTGAAATAAGGATCGAAAACCTTATGCAACTGGCCGGCTGGGATACCGGGTCCGTTGTCTTCCACGCGAAGATCGACATAAAAATCTTTTTGCGCGCAGGCGACCGTGACTATTCCGCTTTTGTCAGGACAGGCTTGAATGGCATTGATGATCACGTTTTGAATGGCGCGATTCAGCTGCAAGGCATCTCCCAAAAGGACGCATGGGTCGTCGCAAATCGTCACTCGAAAGGCTACGCCCTTTTGATCGGCCACGGACGCAAGACCCTTGAGAATCTCCCGCAAGGTTCCCGAAACGGAAACCGACTTAGGCGGTGAAGCTTCGACGTTGCCGTAGCCTTGCCACATCGTAAGCAATTCCCGACAGGTGCGGACATGCTGCTCGATAATTTTCAGTTCTTTGACCGAACTGGCGCTCTCGTCTTCCTCAGATTTTTCAAGACGCCGAGCGAGCAATTGGACGTAACCCCAAACAATCGTGAGTGGATTGCCCAGATCGTGAACAAATTCAGCGGACGCCTGCCCGAGCGCCGCCAACCGCTCCTTTTGCGCCAGTTGTTGAAGCAAACGGTTGTTTAATTCTTTAATTTCGCCGGCGGCAGTTTCGCTTGTCCGATGCGCGCGGGTGCGTTCGACATTGCGGTCAATGACCTGCTGCATTTCATGAGCATCAAAGGGCTTGCTGATATAATCGTTCGCGCCGAGCCGCAGAGCTTCCTTGGCTGTTTCAAGCGCACCAAAACCAGTGAGCATGATGACGGAGAGATTCGGATCGATCTCGCGGATCTGACGCAGACCCTCGATTCCGCTCATTCCCGGCATTCGAATGTCCATGACGATCGTGTCGGGCTGTTTCTCTTTGAGGAGTTTGAGGCCGGCCTCGACGCAATCGGCGGTGTGCACCTGATAATTTGGTTTCAGGAGCATGCGCAAGCTTTCGCGCGGCCCCATTTCGTCATCAATAACAAGAATTTGGGGCAGTTCAGTCGCAGCGGTCATAATGCGTCAGCGGCAATAGAAGCTAGGGGCATGCCGCAGAGAGGGCGAAGAAACAAAAAAAACCGGCGCAAATTCATCTGGCTCAGCCGGGCGAACGTTGAAGCAGAAATCAGTGGCACGCAAGGTGCAACTTGTGAATAAGTTCCGGGCCTTGGTGAATAAGTGATCGATTTAGGACGGAAAAAATATAATGACTGGAGCTAATGTAGCGTTTAGAATGCGCGGTGATTCGTTCGTGCCCGAAAAGATCGACAATCAGTTAACCGCCAGCCCCCCAGAGTTCGCGGTGGCGATACCTCGGACTGTCTTCACGAGCCGTTTGCGCGCGCAAGGTCGCCAAAAGCAATGAAACGAAATCGCGTCGTCATCACCGGGATGGGAATTCTGGCCCCGAATGGAATCGGCAACGAGCAATTTTGGAAATCGCTGGTAGCGGGCCGGAGCGGCGTGGGGCCCATCACCCTCTTTGACGCGAGTGATCTGAAAAGTCGAATTGCCGGTGAAGTAAAAAACTTTGATCCGTTCGATTACATCGAGCCGGAACTAAAACCAAAACGGATGGCGCGCCACACCCAGTTCGCCTATGCCGCGACGATGATGGCGCTCAAAGATGCGGGACTTGAAATTAGTGAAGCAGATTTACCGAGCCCGACTCCGGTGGTCGTCGGCGTGAGCACGAGCGCAATGGACATAATCGAGCGTTCGATTAGCAACTTCGAAGAGCGTGGAATGAATGGCATGTCTCCAACTGCAGTCGGCGCGTTGACGCCTCAAGCGGCCGCAAATGCCATCGCGGATCGAATCGGTGCGCGCGCGCATGCCGCAACAGTTTCTTCCGCTTGTCCGTCCGGCCTGGATGCAGTCGCGCTTGCCACAGATATGATTCGATCGGGTGCGGCGGAATTGGCGATCGCGGGTGGTGCGGACGCCCCAATTACAAAGCATACCTTCGCCGCCTTTATTGCGACTGGTTTAAGTTCTTTTCGTAATGCGGAACCGGAAAAAGCGAGTCGCCCATTCGATATGGAGCGCGATAGCGGTGTGATTTCGGAAGGCGCCGGAATGTTCGTGCTCGAAAATCTCGAACGTGCACAAGCGCGCGGTGCGCACATTTACCTCGAGATCACCGGGTACGCGACCCAGCGCGATCGCGCGCCGGATGACCCAGCTTCGGGATTGGCCGATTCAATGAGACTGGCGCTGGCAAATGCCGGCCGATCGGAGAACGATGTCAATTACATTTCCGCATATGGCCCCGGCCACCCAGTTCTCGATGCTGCTGAAGTGCGTTACATCAAGGAAGTGTTTGGCGAACGCGCATATTCAATTCCAATCAGCTCGATCAAAGGCGTGACTGGAAATCCGCTTGCGGCCGGCGGCCCCTTCCAACTCGCCGCATGCGCTTTGAGCTTTCGTGATCAGCTCATTGCACCAACGACAAATTGCGACTTGCCGGATCCGGACTGCGACCTGGATTTTGTGCCATTGCGGCCGCGGAAAGCAAAGCTGGACTGCATTTTAATGAATGTGCGCGGTTTGGGAGGCAGCGCGAGTTCGCTGGTGGTCGATCGAGTCAACGGCCATGAATAGCTCGACCTTTCCAACTCTGGTCGCGCTGTTCGTTCAACTGGCGCTTGGTTTGGTCGTCTTTCAAGCCAATCGGTATCGCAAATCAAATCAATGCTTTTTGGTTTTATCGCTGGTTGTAGTCGGCTGGCTATGCAGTCTGTACTACGCGTTGACCGCGGCCACGTCAGGAAGCGCGATATTCTGGATTAGACAAGCGTCTGCATTCGGAGCGCTGCTTCTGACGGTCTTGAATCTTCTGCGATTGTCGATTAAGCACGAAACTCGAAGCTGGGGACAAATTGCTAAACAATCCTGGACCTGGCTGCTGGCTGGAGCTGGTATTGTCGGATTCTGCCAAACGAGTCTGTTTCTGGAAGGCACACAACCGTCCCACACCACCGGCTTCTTTATCCCGGTCTACAGATACCTGTTTCCTTATTTCGTATATCTGGGGCTGGCAGGGGCAATCCTCCTCGTAAATTACGCGCGTGATGTACGAACAACTACCGCGACCAAGCGCACTGAACTTGCCTTTATTTTGATAGGTGCTGCAGTCGCGGTCGCAACAGCGATGTTGTCATTCACGCTCGGAATGTTCATCGATCGATCCGTCCTGACTTGGTTCGCCCCATTACGTATCGTTCTCTTCAGCCTCATCATCTCTTACGGCATCGCAACCCGAAAGATCATGGATGTAGGCGTTCTGCTGCGGCGATTTATTTCCTATGCATTACTGGCCACATATCTACTCGCGCTTTATGCGCTGGTTTGGTGGTTGGTTGTCACTGCTTTGCAATCTTCGGTGGCGAATGCGCACACCATTGCGCACGTGACTGCCGCGGTGGTCGTGGCCTTTGCCATGGCGCCCGCACGTGGTATTTCACAACGCCTGGCGGAACGGCTTCTCATCGGTTCACATCAACTCGATTTTCGCGCGACCGTGAGTAAGGCTGCGAAAATCCTGGCGTCAGTCACGACCCTGCGCGACTTGCTCGATCGTTTTGCCAATACCGTAGCCGAGGCGGTGGGGACGGACCGCGTTTTGATTCTTCTACCCGACAAACAGGGATTTTCGCAGCATTATCCAATCGTCGAGCCTGGGGCGCGTTATTTTTTGGAGCTAACGCGCGATCAGGCGACGATCGCGGAGCTGGAGACAAATCGCGAGCCGATCGTTATGGACGAGCTGCGCCGGGTGAAGCCGACACCCCAACTTCAGCGCGTCCTGCGGCAATTGGATTCGCTACAAATTGCGCTGGCGATGGGCATTTTTGCGCGTGATAACCTGGCTGGAGTGTTGCTGCTGGGAGCGCGAAAATCCGGCCGAATCTATGGAGCCACCGAGCAAGGTGCGCTTCAGGTCTTATGCGGGCAACTCGCAGTCGCGATTGAAAACGCAGAACTTTTTACGGAAGTCCAAAACGCCAAGATCTATAACGAAACGTTGCTCGAAAACCTGACCAGCGGTGTCATCGCCGCTGGAACGGATGACCGGGTGACGGTTTTCAATAACGAGGCCGGACAAATCACCGGCTTGAACCCGCACGAGATGCTCGACTGTTCCTTGAGCGCACTTCCGCTCGAACTCGCAGAACCGCTGATTACCACTTTGCGCACGGCCGAGAGCCAGGAAAACCGCGAGATACTCCTGCGGGGTGAGCCCGGCGAGATAGTCATCCGCGCCAGCACTTCGATTTTTCACGGACAAGATCGACAAGTACTCGGCGCCTTGATGGTGCTGACAGACATTACCGCGATTAAACGTCTCGAACACCAGATCCGACGAAGCGACCGCCTGGCCAGTCTTGGAACCCTCTCCGCCGGAATGGCGCATGAAATCAAAAACCCGCTCGTCTCGCTCAAAACTTTTGCCCAACTTCTCCCGGAGCGATATCAGGATTCCGATTTTCGAGACACGTTTTCGAACTTAATCGGGCATGAGATCGACCGAATCGATTCGCTCGTAAATCAGCTGCTTCGGTTTGCGCGGCCAGCCAAACCGATTCTCAAACCGTTGCATGCGCACGAGATTTTGGAAAAAGCGCTTACGCTTGTTGGCCACAGGCTTTATCAGAAAGACATTAAGTTGAATCGAGCCTGGAGCGCGGACGTAGATACGATCCATGGCGACGCGGACCAACTGGAGCAGGTTTTTCTCAACTTCTTCCTAAACGCAATGGATGCGATGAAGACGCATGGCGAACTGTCGGTGAAAACGGAGATCCGCTCGGACGAACAATGGGTCAGGAGCCTTGGCTCCGGGAACGGCGAGAGCAATGGGAGCAGGCAGGCGCGCGAAGCGTTACTCATTACGATTCGCGACAGCGGAGAGGGAATTCGCGCGGAAGACATTCCGCACGTCTTTGATCCATTCTTTACCACCAAAGATTACGGAACAGGATTAGGATTATCGGTTGTGCACGGAATCATCCAGGAGCACGGCGGACAAATCGAAGTCGAGAGCGAACTGCAAAAGGGCACCGCGTTTCACATTTCGTTCCCGCTCGTGCGGTTTGACAGCAAGGTGGCTGCCGCATGACACCCGCGCCGATTTGCATTTTATATACCCAGGATGCCGAGCTGGTTCGCCGGGCGCGAGCATTCTTGCGCACAACGTCACAAGTGCGTCACGTGAGCGATCCCGATCGCCTTGAACCTGTTCTGCAACAAGTAGGGCCGTCGGTCTTAATGGTGGATTTGCGATCAAAAGAATGCCGCGAATCAATCGACCAAATCCAGAATGAGCAGCCCGATGTTTTGATTATCGCGCTGGGCGTTGCCCAATCTGAGACGCTGCGCGAAGCCGAACAGCTTGGAATTTACGCCGCGGAAGAGATCAGCTTGGAACGGCGCCGCTTTCAGGCGCTTCTTGGACGAGCGTTCGATTACTTGAAAGTTTTACAGGAAAACCGCGATCTGCGTGAAACATCGACAGTGACGCCGGAAGTTTCCCGTAAAGGTGAAACTGGCCAGCAATCGATCGACGCGACCCGGGCCTTGCCCTTGCTCCGGTTCCCTCGAGTCCTTCGTCGTTTGGACAATATGGAGACGCTGGTGGCGGCGGTGGTGGAAGCGCTGGCCGATGCAGCGGGCGTCAGCCGGGTTGGACTGTTTTCGCGAACTCGCAAAGGAGATCTTTATCGCCTGCGCGCGGGGTTGCATTGCTTGCCCGAGACCGAAGAATTGGAGTTCGGTGAGCGCGACCCGCTGGTGCGCTGGTTCGAATTGAATGCGCATCTCATTTCGCGCGCGAATCTTTCTCGAACCCAAGATCAGCGACAGCGAAACCTGATGAGGCGCGCGCTCGAAATGGTCGGCGCCGAAGCGATCGTGCCGCTTTACGCGCGGGGCTCCATCATCGGCTGGGTTTTCTTTGGCCACCGTGTGACCGGGCAACTCTTCGACGATCGCGACTTGGAAGGCCTCACGATGCTGGCCGAGCATGTCTCGACCATTCTTGAAAACGCGCTTCTCTATGAAGAAGCGACCGTCCAAAAAACTCTGGCGGAAACACTTCTGAAATCGATTCCGCCGGGCATCGTCGCCGTCGACGTGGACGCAACAGTCCGTTGGTTTAATCCGCCAGCCGAAAGAATTCTCGGTCTGTCCGGCGCGGACGCGTTGAATAAGCCTGTCGAAGCCGTCGGTCATAAACTTGCCAGTCTTCTACGCGAAACATTGGAATCGAAAACGCCGCTGCCACCGCAACAGTGGATCGACAATAACACCCGGCGATCGCTTTCAATCGAAGCGCGCCAAATCGCTGACAATGGTTCGCCACTTGGCGCGGTCGCGGTGATTCAAGATTTGACCGACCAGGAAAGCTTGCGCGAAAAACAAGCATTGCTCGATCGATCGACGTTTTGGACCGACCTGGCCGCGAGCATGTCTCACGAAATTCGTAATCCGCTCGTGGCAATCAAAACTTTTGCCCAACTGCTGCCAGAACGTTTCGATGACGCGGATTTTCGCAAGGAGTTCAATCAGATTGTGGTGAGCGAAGTCGATCGACTCGATAAAATTATCACCCAAATCAACAACTTCGCGCACCCCCCCGAGCTCGTGTTCAAGCCAATCGACGTCCGCTCCCCGGTCAAAAAGGGCGTGGAAATCGCGAGGTCGCGTTACGGCATCAACGGAAAAGTTGAATTGGAAACGTCACTGCCCAGCAATCTGCCGCGCGTGTTGGGCGATGAAACGGCGCTGGCCGAAGTGTTCGCCCATCTTCTCGCTAACGCCGCCGAAGCCAGCGCGGATCGCACCAAGCCGCGCATCACCCTTTCGGCAAAACCAGTCCGGGACGGACAACATCCCGCTGCAGTCGTGGTGACTGTGCGAGACAACGGCACTGGCATTGCCCCGGAGTTAAAAGAGAAAATCTTTTCCCCGTTTTGCACGACCAAGCCGCGAGGAATGGGTCTTGGTCTTCCAATCGTGAAACGGACCGTGTTCGATCATCATGGCCGGGTCGAAGTCGATTCGACGTCAAAAGGAACACAGGTCAGCATCCTCCTACCGGCAACGGACGAGTCGGATTAACAAAAATTCGAGTTGCGATTTGCGGCCTGCGCTTTGAGTCTTCGCAGAAGCAAACCAGCATTTCCGCCTTTATGATCGTCACCACCGCTCAACTCTACAAAGTGGCCTACGGCAAGTTTGCTGTCGGCGCCTACAACATCAACAACATGGAGCAATGTCTTGGGCTTTTCCGCGGCAACGTGCAAAGCAAAGCGCCGTTCATTATCCAACTTTCCAAGGGCGCTCGGAAATACGCCGACAAGCGAATGCTGGAAGCGATCATTCGCACAGCAGAAGGCATGTTTCCGGACGCAATCTTTGCGGTCCATCTCGACCATGGCGACGAAGAAGCTTGTTACGATTGCATCGCGTCCGGGTTTTACAGTTCGGTAATGATCGACGCCAGCCATGAGTCGTTTGAGCAAAACGTCGCAATTACGAAGCGCGTCGTGGACAAGGCGCATGCCAAAGGCGTCAGCGTTGAAGCCGAGCTCGGCAGACTTGGCGGCGTCGAAGAAGACATTCAGGTGGATGAAGGCCACGCTTGCCTGACGAATCCCGACGAAGCGGTTGAGTTCATTAAGCAGACGCAATGCGACTCGCTTGCCGCCGCTATCGGCACCAGTCATGGCGCTTACAAGTTCAAAGGACAGCAATCCCTGCATTTTGACGTGATTGAAGGAATTCGCGACAAAGTGAAGAAAGCCGGTCTTTCCCCTACTCCAATCGTGATGCACGGGTCATCGAGCGTTCCGAAATCGGAGGTTGAACGCATTAACGCCGCCGGCGGAAAACTCGATCCTTCTGCGCGCGGCGTGAACGAAGAAGAATATCTGCCCGCCGCGAAACTCGGCGTGACCAAAGTTAACATCGACACCGATGGACGATTGGTTTGGACGCGCGTCCATCGCGAATTCTTCCGCGATCATCCCGAGCAATTCGATTTTCGGCCGCCTGGAAAAACTTTTGTCGACGAGTATGCCAATTTCATCGCCCACAAAAACGAGAAACTCGGTTCGGCCGGCCAACTGGACACCGTTCGCGCGAGCATCAAAGCTTAGATCGAGATCGCTCTTGCCGATGTTCCCGGCACTCTCTCAAACCACGTGAGTTTTACTCTCAAGGAGCTCGCTGCCCTTTGCGGCGGAGAATTGCGCGGCGATCCGGCCCAGAAAATTAGCGGAGCAGCGTCACTTTCCGAAGCAGGTCCGGGCGAGATCACATTCTACGCCGACCGACGTTATATGTCGCGGCTGCGCAAAACAGGGGCATCGGCGGTTTTTGTTCCGCTCGATTTTTCTGAGCAAACCGCTGCCGCGCAGATCCGCGTCGCGAACCCTTCGAAAGCGTTCGAGCAGGTCGTGCTCAAACTGGCGCCGAAGCCAATCGCCTTCGCGGCCGGCGTTCATCCGACTGCCGTTGTCAATCCAACTGCAAGAATCGGAAAGGGTGTGTCGATTCAACCACATGCCGTCATCGAGTCTGGTTCAACGATCGGTGACAACAGCGTGATCGGCGCGGGCAGCTACGTCGGACACGAGACAATTATCGGCGCTTCGTGCCTGATTTATCCGAATGTAACGATTCGCGAACGTACGCGAATCGGCGCGCGCGTTATCATTCACAGCGGCGCGGTCATCGGCGCGGACGGTTTCGGATTCGAATTCGTCGAGGGGCGTTACCAAAAGATTCCACAAGTCGGAATCGTTCAGATCGATGACGATGCGGAGATCGGCGCAAACACAACTATAGATCGCGCCCGATTTGGTCGAACCTGGATTCAGGAAGGGGTGAAGATCGACAATCTGGTGCAGATAGCGCACAACGTAATCATAGGGAAGAATTCCATCATCGCAGCGCAGACTGGAATCTCGGGGAGCACGCGCGTCGGAGAAAAAGTGATGATGGCCGGACAAGTCGGCGTCATTGGCCATCTCACGATCGACGACCACACCATCATCGCGGCGCAAAGCGGCATTTCGAAAGACCTTCCCGGTGGCGCTTGGTTTGGCTCGCCAGCTGTGCCGTTACCGGACGCGAAGCGGCAAATCGCCTGGATCCATCGACTGGGCAAGCTCTTCGACCGGGTCAAAGCGCTCGAGAAAAAGCTGGGATTGTAAGAACGGTCTGCGGCGGGAGCGGGACATGACCAAGAGTGAATTCAAGGTTGGCAAGGATAGTGCTTTAGTGGTTATGGAAATTATAAACCATGAAGCCAACCAAGCGCGAGTATTCCCAGTTCCTCATCATCGATGACGACCCTGGCATCGCTAAGTTCCTAGTCACCTATCTGCGTCAGCGGGGGCATACCTGCCAAGCTCTAACCGATGGCTTCCAGACGGCCGCATGGCTCTCTGAGAACGACTGCGAAGTGGCCATTGTCGATCTTAAGATGCCGAAAGTGGACGGAATTTCTCTCATTTCCTTTATGCGTGAGATCAATCCGGCGCTCCCGATCGTTGTTTTCACCGGCGTAGGGTATGACGAAGAACAAATGCATGCCGCTCTCCATGCGGGCGCGAACGGATACGTCAGCAAGAATCTGCCGATTGAACAACTCTACTGCGTGCTCGCGCGAATTCTTGCCACCTGTCAGCAGCGCAAACGCAACGTGGCCGTCAACGGCCAGCAGCCAGCCCTGGCCGGCGCCGCTTGATCAGCACTTTTCGATTGCGTCCAAAA
The DNA here is from genome assembly GCA_038230255.1 of Chthoniobacterales bacterium. Lineage (GTDB taxonomy): Bacteria > Verrucomicrobiota > Verrucomicrobiia > Chthoniobacterales > UBA10450 > AV40. The sequence goes on along the minus strand of JBBRNP010000009.1, from coordinate 44,543 downwards.
GTTTGCGCAATCCTTCGGGCGAAATGCATGACGCCCCACAAGCATTGACCGTTTCCATTTCGAGAGAGTCCGACGTCGCCACCGTTACCTCGAACCGCGACGCATATTTGCTCGCCAATCGCTCAATAATCGCATCCGCGGATTGATCGCGGCGGGCATAAAAAATCTGCACGTCGTGCGGATCGGACTGCTCCGTAACGCGCTCGCCTCGGCCATCAAAGACCACAACCACATGGACGCCCGTCCAATCTTGATAGTGCCGCAGCTCCTTGATGAGCGTTTCACGAGCTAGGGACCCCCGTCTGGCGTGCAGTTGGCGCAATTTGGGCCACGCAAAAATGATGCTGTGACCATCGACAATAAGGTATTGCGCAGGCACTCAACAGTGTAGGCCCGCGCGCCTTGGAGGCGAGACGTCGATCTACTCCGCCGCGGCCGGCTCTTTTTTGCTTCTCGGCTTTGCCGATTCGCGCCGTTTGGAGCGCATCGCCTTTTTCTTCCGCTTTAAATATGCCGTTCGGCGTTTACGTTTCGATCGAACTCGGTGTTGCTGGCCCACGCTCTTGTTATACGAGGGAAGAGTATCGCGCGCAAGCGACGTGGCGTGGCAATATAAGAAATCCAGGATTGCATTTTGCCCCGTGCTCCAATTAAACATTTCGTGTGCTGCCGCTGTCCGCGAACTTCACCCCGACTCCAAAAACCCTGATCGGCGTATCCGCTTTGCTTCTTTTCGCGGCTGGGATTTTCGGCGCGCTCAACGTCATGAAAGTAAAGACCCTGCGTTCCACCGTAGCCGACGCTGTGGCAGCACGTGACAGCGCCGAGCACGATCGTGCGAAGCAGATAACGGAACTCAAGGCCCGCGAATCGGCGATTGCAGCGGAACAAGCGAAACTCGGTGACCGCGAAGGAAAGACGGGAGCTTCCGAGAGCCAACTCACACAAATTCTGAGCGAGAAGACTCAACTCGAAACCAAACTTCAAGATAAGGAAGCCGAGATCCTGGCACTACAAAGGCAAATCGAAGAAAAGCATCCCGCCTCGGTCAATCCCGGCGCACCATCGGCGGTCGAACTACAGGCCCAGCTCGATGACGCTCGCCAACAGCTTGATGCTGCCGAGCGGGAGAAAAGTCTGCTTTCCGAAAAGGTTCAGGTTGTTAAGGAGCGCTCATCGCAGCTCGAAGATGAGAAAAAGCGGCGCGCGGTCGCGCGGGGGAAAGTTGGTGTGCGCGGCACCGTCCTCGCGGTTAATCAGGCTTACAATTTCGTCGTGCTTAACCTCGGCGGTCGCAACGGCGTGGAAACGCACTCGGAGATGCTGGTCGTGCGAGATGGCACCTTTATTGGAAAAATCCGTATTTCTTCAGTTGAACCGGCGACCGCTATCGGCGATATCATCACCAGCACTTTGGCGCGAGGCGTCCAGGTGCAACCGGGAGACATTGTCATCTATGCTGGCACAAATTCGTAAGCAGGAGAGAAAGGTCGCGGCAATTTTGTTGGTGTCCGCGGCGAGCATGTTGGTTTCGTGCGCGACCCAAAAGGGGGACGTCGCATTGGTGAAGGATCCTGACGCGAAAGCGGAAACCGCTATGCCTTGGAACAAGCAGGAAAAATGGGAAGGCGGCGGCAGTCAATTCGCAAACTTCAGCGATCACCGCTGAATTTCTCAAGGTTCGACCTCAGTCTCCTGCTAGCAAAGGCTAGATCCAAAATCCCGCTGGGATAACGGCGTTCTTCGGAACGACCACGATGCCGTCGCGAATAAAATAATTCTCTGCGTCTAGATTCGGCGGCTTTCCTTCCGGCGTAATCACAACGCCATCCGCAATGCGTGCGTTCTTATCAATGATCGCCCGATCGACCACACAATTACGCCCCACTCCGATTGCCGGCATGCCTTCCGCTCCGGGCCGATCTTGCTCAAAATAGTCGGCACCCATTACGACACTGTCACGAATGGTCGCTCCGCTCTGAATGATGCTGCGAATTCCAATGACGCTCCGCTCAATGTGCGCATCGGAAATAATGCAGCCGTCGGAAATGATCGCCTGCCGCAACGTCGCGCCATTGACTTTGCTCCCCGGTAAAAATCTCGGATGCGTATAAATCGGCGCTTCGGTGTCGAAAAAACTGTACTCCGGAACGAGATCGGTCAGGTCGAGGTTCGCTTTATAAAACGCGCGCACCGTTCCAATGTCTTCCCAATAACCCTGGAAAATGAACGCGTTCACATGTCGATCTTTGATTGAGTGCGGAATGATGTGTTTGCCGAAATCGAACAGGTCGTTATCGAGGCATTGCACAAGAACGTCGCGATTGAAGAGATAAATTCCCATCGAAGCCTGAAACAAGTCGTCATCTTCTTTGGAGCCAACGGCACGCAGGAGCTCGCGACTCATTTTCAATTCCTGAAGGATTGAGTCGTCTTTCGGCTTTTCAACGAAGCGCGTAATGCGGCGATCGACTCCGCTTTGCATGATGCCGAATTCGGCCACGAGATGTCGATGGACCGGCTTGGTGGCGAGAGTGATGTCAGCTCCGCTTTGAATGTGCTGATGCAACAGCGTGCGAAAATCCATTCGGTAAAGCTGATCGCCGCTGAGAATGAGATAGTAATCGAATGAATGCTCCAGAAAGTAACGCATGTTCTGGCGAACGGCATCGGCGGTGCCCTGATACCATTGCGAACCTTCCGGAGTTTGTTGCGCCGCCAGAATGTCGATGAAGCTTCGCGAAAAATTGTCGAACTTGTAGCTGGCCTGAATATGTCGATGTAACGACATGCTGTTGAATTGCGTTAGCACGTAGATCGAGCGCAGTCCCGAGTTCAGGCAATTGCTAATCGGAATATCGACGATGCGATATTTTCCGCCGAGCGGCACGGCCGGTTTCGCCCGATCTTTCGTTAACGGGAACAAACGCGTGCCGGCGCCGCCGCCCATGATGATGGCGAGCGTTCGTTGAGTCGTGCCGGGTGGAAGCGCGGGCGTGGACATCGCCGAAACTGAATTCCGAGCAGCTGTATTTTGGGTCCGCACACCTTCAATAACTCAGTGCTTGCGGGTCGCGGCAACCTTTTTGCTCGGTCTACCTCCGGTTGCATGGGCCTGTCGCCAGTGGCAACCTCTACTTCCTAATATGTGCGGAATCATCGGTTACGTCGGGCGCTCGCAGGCTGCGCCCATTTTGCTCGATGGGCTTCGTCGCCTCGAATACCGGGGCTACGATTCGGCCGGCGTCGCCATCGTCGATGGCGATCACGTGGAGACGCGCAAATGCGCCGGTCGTATTGCCTCGCTGGCCAAACTCGTTTCGCAAAAACCGGCCGCCGGATCCTACGGAATCAGCCACACTCGCTGGGCGACGCACGGAAAGGTCAACGACGAGAATGCCCATCCGCATTTCGACGCCACCGGCAAGATCGCTCTCGTCCACAACGGCGTGATCGAAAATTATCAGGCGCTCAAAGAACAGCTCATCCAAAATGGCGACACAAATTTTCGCTCCGACACCGACACCGAGGTTCTTGCGCACCTGATCGGGAGTATTTATCACCAGCTCGGAGGAAAGGATTCCAAGGCGCGCCTGGTCAACGCCACCAGGGCGGCGCTCAAGCAGGTCATCGGGACATATGGCATCGCTCTTGTTCATAGCGACATTGCCGACTTCGTTGTGGGCGCGCGGCGCGGCAGCCCGCTGGTCTTCGGCATCGGCAAGGACGAAAACTTCCTAGCAAGCGACGTGAGCGCGATTGTCGCTCATACCCGCGACGTCGTTTACCTGAATGACTTCGATCTGGTCGCGTTCGACGGCGAGAATTTTGACATCAGCTCGGTCGATGGAGAAACCGGTCAGCACGAAGTCAGCAAAGTCGAGTTCAGCGCCGAAGACATCAAGAAGGGCGATTACCCGCATTACATGCTCAAGGAAATCTGCGAGCAGGCTGACTCGGTGCGCGACGCCATGCGCGGCCGCCTTACCTTTGAAGAATGCACCGCCAAGCTCGGCGGCCTGAATATGAATCCGGCGGAATTGCGCGACGTCGCGCGAATCGTCCTGATGGGTTGCGGCACCGCACTCCACGCGGGCATGGTCGGCGAATATTTGATCGAATATCTGGCCAGCATTCCAACCGAAGTGGAATTCGCGAGCGAGTTTCGCCATCGCAACACGCCCATGACCGACCACACCCTCGTCTTTGCGATCAGCCAGAGCGGCGAGACCGCGGACACACTTGGCGCGTTGCGCGAAAGCCGGCGCAAGGGTTATCGGACGCTTGGAATTTGTAACAACGTCGCGAGCACGATCGCGCGCGAGAGCGACGGCGGAGTTTACATGCACGCTGGTCCGGAAATCGGTGTGGCCGCGACCAAGTCGTTTACTTCTCAAATCGTGATTTTGACTCTGATCGGCTTGCTTCTAGGTCGAATGCGTCAGCTCTCTACTGCCGAGGGTAAACGGATCATCGACGCGCTCGAAGCGTTGCCGGGACAGATCGAGGAAGTCTTAAAGCTAAGCGACCAGATTAAGTCGATCGCGAAGAAATACGTCGATGTTAGCGGAATGCTCTTCTTCGGGCGGCAATTCAATTACCCGATTGCGGTCGAAGCCGCGCTCAAGATGAAGGAGATCACCTATCTTTTCGCCGAAGGCCATCCCAGCGCGGAGCTTAAACACGGAATCATCGCGCTGGTTCGGCCGGACCTGCCCTCCATTTTCATCGCGCCGGACGACGCCGTACTCTCAAAGAACATGAACAACATCGAGCAGGTCAAAGCGCGCAAAGGACCGATCATCGCCATCACTTCCGGGAACGGCGCCAAACAATTGAAGGACCTCGCCGCGGACATCATCGAGATTCCGAGCGTGATCGATTGTCTCAGCCCCGTTCTGACCGTGATCCCATTGCAGCTCCTGGCCTATCACCTTGCCGTTGAGCTTGGCCGCGACGTCGATAAACCGCGCAATCTCGCCAAGAGCGTGACCGTGGAGTGACCGCCAGATAAATCGCGGTTCACGCGGCGCGGGATTTTCGATAAACTAGCCAGTCGAGTCTCTAAGCCAGGTGCAACAGAACGAAGATTACGTCCTGAAAGTATTACAAGACGTCGGACTTGTTTCGCGGAAGCAAGTCGATGCCGCGCGCGCCCGTCTGGATGGCCAGAACAGCGTCGTCGATCTTTTGGTTAAGGACGGAATCGTCAGCGAATCCGACGTCTCGCGCTCGCTCGCAGCCCAGGCGCACATGGACTGGATCGATTTGTCCTCGATGGTGATCCCGCCCGACATCATCAAACAAATCCGGGCCGAAGACGCGCAGCGTTTCAAAGTCATTCCCGTCGCATTTGGCGAGACCGGTCTCGTCGTCGCCGTAAGCGATCCGCTCGACATCGACACGATCGATAGCCTCGGATTTTTGCTTCAACGCGAACTCGAGCTGGTTTGCAGCAGTCCGGAAAAAATTCGCGAAGCGCTGATCAAATATTACGGCACAGCCGATGAAGCCGCCGATGTCTTAAAAGAAAAGATTGGCGAAGATGTCGATCTTGGCCTCGAGCTCGGCGACGGAGCCGCCATCAGTGACGTCGATGAAGCCGATGCGCCGATCATTCGCATGGTCTCGATGTTGATCATCGAGGCGCATCGCGCCGGTGCGAGCGATATTCATCTCGAACCGCTCGATAAGAAATTCCGTGTCCGCTTTCGGATCGACGGCGTCTTGCAGGAAATGCAGGCACCGCCAAAACGTTTGCAATCGGCCATCGTCAGCCGGCTCAAAATCATGACCGGCTCGATGAGCATCGCCGAAAAACGATTGCCACAAGACGGGCGCATTCAGGTCAAAATTAAAAGGAAACCGATCGACCTCCGCGTTTCCACCATCCCGACCAATCATGGCGAGAGCGTCGTCATGCGTGTCCTCGACAAATCGAGTCTGGTGCTGGGGTTGCCCGAGCTTGGCTTTCTTAGCGACGACCAGGAAACATTCGAGCGTTTGATTCAATTGCCGGATGGAATCCTTCTCGTCACCGGCCCGACTGGCTCAGGAAAAACAAGCACGCTCTACGCCTGCCTCAATTACATTAACAAGCCGGACCGCAAGATCATCACCGTCGAGGAACCGATCGAATATCAAATGACCGGCATCAATCAGGTCCAGGTAAATCACGAAATCGGAATGACATTTCCGGCCGCGTTACGCTCGATCCTTCGCCAGGCCCCGAACGTGATTATGATCGGTGAGATTCGCGATCTCGAGACCGCCAGCATTGCCACGAATGCCTCACTCACCGGACATCTTGTCTTCAGCACGCTTCACACGAACGACGCGCCATCCGCCATCGCGCGCTTGGTCGACATCGGCGTGCAGCCGTTTCTGGTCGCTTCCTCATTGCGCGCAATCATGGCGCAACGCCTTGTTCGGCGAATCTGTTCGAATTGCCGCCAACCCGCGGAACTGAACGAAAGCGAAATGCGCGCTCTTCGAATTGAACCCGGTCAACTGGGCGACGCGCAAGTCATGCACGGTAAAGGTTGCGAGCAATGTCGCGGCACTGGTTACAAAGGTCGCATGGGCATCTTTGAGATCTTTGTCCTGGACGACGAAGTCCGTCACATGATCAACAAACGAAGCGCAACTTTGTCGCTACGTCAGCGCGCGCGTGAGCTCGGCATGCGCACATTGCGCGAAGATGGCGTCCGCAAAGTCCTCGCCGGTCTCACTACCGCCGAGGAAGTGATTTCAATCACAATCGGAGACGCCAGTTAATGAACGAGAAACAAGTCGCCGAGCTTTTCATCGAGCAGCGCGTGCTGCAGCCCTCGCAAGCCGAGGACGTTTTGAACGAGGCGAACTTGAACGGCAAATCCATCGTCCAGGCGATGGTAGATGGCGGTTTTGTCGATGAAAGCGGTTTCTATAACACAATCGCCGATGCGCTCGGCGCCGAATATGTCGATCTTGGCGAAAAGGAAATACCCTCTGCGATTTTGAAATTGATTCCGAGCGGATTGGCGCGCTTACACCGCGCACTTCCGATCGGTCTGAGCGGCAATACCCTCCGTGTCGCGCTTGCCGACCCGCTGGACCCGCGCGCGGCGGAAGATCTCCGCTTTGCCCTCGGTAAAGATGTCGATGTTGTGGTCGCGCCGACCGACCAGATCGACAATCGGATCAAAGAATATTACGGCACCGACACCACGAGCATGGAGGAAGTGCTCAAGCAACTCGGCGAAGCCGGCGACATGTTGCAAATTCGCGGCGACGAAACCGCCGCCGCCGTCGAAGCGGAAGCAAACGCAACACCGATCATTCGCTTCGTCGACTTGATTCTGTTTCAAGCGATCCAGGACCGCGCGAGCGATATTCATTTCGAGCCGTTCGAAAACGAATTTAAGATTCGCTATCGCGTGGACGGCGCCCTTTACGAAATGTCGCCGCCGCCCCGTCATCTGGCGTTGCCGGTCATCTCGCGCGTCAAAGTGATGGCGAACATGAACATCGCGGAGCGGCGCCTGCCGCAGGACGGTCGCATTCAAAAAAATATCGCCGGCCGGCATGTCGATCTTCGCGTTTCGACTTTGCCGACCCAGTTCGGCGAAAGCGTCGTTCTGCGCGTGCTCGATCGCTCGACCGTAAATCTCGATCTGGAGATGCTCGGGATGCCCGACTACGTGCACAATTACATTCTCGAAATCATCAATCGACCGAATGGAATTTTTATCGCCACCGGCCCGACCGGGTCCGGAAAAACGACCACGCTTTACTCCTGTTTGCGCAAGATCAATACGATCGATTCCAAATTGCTCACGGCGGAAGAGCCGGTCGAGTACGACTTGGAAGGAATCGTCCAGGTTCCGGTCAACGAAGGGATCGGCCTTACTTTCGCCCGAGTCTTGCGCGCGTTTCTCCGGCAGGATCCCGACCGGATCATGATCGGGGAAACGCGCGATCTCGAAACCGCGCAAATTGCCATTCAAGCATCGCTCACCGGCCACTTGGTTTTCACCACCTTGCATACGAACGACGCACCCGGCGCCATCACGCGCTTGATCGACATGGGCGTGGAACCATTTCTGATTTCAGCCACCCTCGAAGCCGTGCTCGGCCAGCGATTGCTCCGCAGCATTTGCTCAAACTGCCGCGCCGCTTACAAACCAAACGAATCGCTCCTCGCGCAACTCCAGTTATCAAAGCGTGACATCGGCGATCGGAAATTCTTCTACGGCAAAGGTTGCGAGACTTGCAACGACACCGGTTACAAAGGCCGCAAAGGAATTTATGAGCTGATGAAGATCACCGACCCCCTCCGCGAGTTGATCAACGAGCGCGCCCCAACCGTCGTTCTTAAACAAAAAGCGGTCGAGCTCGGAATGGTGACGCTGCGCCAGGATGGAGTGCGCAGCATTTTCGCCGGCGATACCACGATCGAGGAGGTCCTTAAATACACCTAACGATTCAGATGATTTAGTGATTTAGCGAATGAAGATCGACTCTTACCGAAGATTTTGCTGCAATCATTCAATCACTAATTCGTTAAATCGTTAATTTCTTCCATGCCGCGTTTCACCTACGTAGCGCTCGATTCACGCGGACAGGAATCGACTGGGCTGGTCGAAGCAGCTTCGACGAACGAAGCCATCGGTCAGCTGCGCCAGGCCGGATTTTTTCCAACCAGCGTTTACGAAGAAGGAAAAGGCGGCGGGCGCGAGGGCAAAGCGGCCAAACGCGCGGCCAAAGCAACGCGCGTCACCCAACCGCGCGAGAAAGGAAAAGGGATCGTTCTTTTCCAGCGCAAAAAAGTTAAGCCGAAGATCCTGATGATCTTCACGCGTCAGCTCGCGACCCTGATCGATTCGGGCCTGCCGCTTTTGCGCGGCCTCAACGTTCTCGCCAAACAGGAACGCGACGCGGTTTTGAAAAACACGATCAACAAGCTCGCTGAGTCGGTGCAAGGCGGCAGCACATTTTCAGAAAGTCTCGCGCAGTATCCGCTCATCTTTAACGATCTTTTCATCAACATGGTGAAAGCCGGCGAAGTCGGCGGTGTGCTCGAGCTCGTTCTCACCCGGCTCGCGGAGTTTCACGAAAAGGCGGCCAAAATTAGAAACAAAGTCGCCGCTGCGATGGTCTATCCGCTCATCGTCATGACAATGGCGATCGCGATCATGGGATTTTTGCTCGTCTTCATCGTGCCGAAATTCGAGGCGATCTTTCACGACATGCTCGGAGATCGGCCCCTGCCCCTGATCACAACGTTTGTCATTACCGTGAGCAGATTTGTGCAAACTCACTGGCTCGTCATCATCGCGATGATCTTCGCAGCCATCGCCGGTTACAAATTTGCCAATCGCACCGCGAAGGGGAAAGCGATATTCGACCGGGTCAAACTTCGGTTCCCGCTTTTTGGCGACATCATTCGCAAAACGGCGATCTCGAGATTTTCGCGCACGCTTGGAACGCTTGTCACCAGCGGCGTTCCGATATTACAAGCGCTCAACATTACCCGAGAGACCGCCGGCAACATGGTGATCGCGCGCGCGATTGGCCAGGTGCACGAGAGTGTGAAGGAAGGCGAATCGATTGTGCAACCGCTTGAAGCGAGCGCTGCGTTTCCGCCGATGGTGGTCAGCATGATCGACGTGGGCGAAGAAACCGGCCAACTGCCTGAGATGCTTTTGAAAATCGCCGATGTTTACGACGACGAAGTGGACAACTCGGTCGCGGCCATGACCGCTGCGCTCGAGCCGATCATGATTGTGTTTCTCGCGGTCGTCGTCGGCACGATCGTGATCGCTCTCTTTCTGCCGCTCATCAGCATCATCCAGGGCTTGCAACAGCAAACATGAGCGGCTTTGCAGCTCAATTGTCATGTCGAGCGAAAAATGTCAGTCCGGCTCGGACCGAGACATCTCTAAATATTTCCGTGCTGAATAAGCTAGCCACGACAGAAATAGTTAGAGATTCCTCCACTGCGGTCGGAATGACAAAAAAGAGCAAAGCTTCGTTCACCATCATCGAGCTCCTCGTTGTCATCTCGATCATCATCGTCCTGGCCGGTTTGATTCTGAGCACGGTCGGTTACGTCCAGAAAAAAGGCGCCCGCTCCCGCGCCGAAGCCGAAATCGCCGCGATCTCCGCCGCGCTCGAAAATTACAAAGCCGACAACGGCATTTATCCGAGAGACACGACGAACAGCACAACTGACAATCTCAACGCGCGCACTTCCGGAGATCCATCGACCTATCAGACAGCAAGTCTTTTTCTTTATGATTCGCTCTTCGGCCCGGTGACCAGCGGCAGTCGCACGGCAGCCAGCGGAGCCAAATCCTATTTCGTTTTCAAACCAAATATGCTCGGCCCCAGTGATCAGGCTCAGAATGTGCAATACGTTCGCGATCCATTTGGAAATAGCTATGGCTACTCCACTGCGTATCAAAAAAACTCCGCCACCGGCTACAATCCAACCTACGATTTGTGGAGCACGTGCGGACTAAAGTCTAATCCGCCTGCTACCGGTACCGACACAATCACGCCGCAATGGATCAAAAATTGGTAGCGAGAGAGCTACTGCGCGTTGGTATTGATCGTGACTTCGACGCGGCGGTTCGCGCGTTCACGCTCGATCTCGATATCGAATTCAGATTGAGACGCGCTTGGAGCCACCGGCCGTGGTGGAACGATAAACTTGGTTGATCCTCGCCCACGCGCATCGATGTGCGATGGATCGATGCCCAGTGCCTGAATCAGGTAGACCTTCATGTTATTGGCGCGGCGCTGACTCAGATCGAGGTTGTATTCCGGGGTGCCGATCGAGTCGGTGTAGCCTTCGATCGTAAACGTCGCTTTCGGATTCCGTTTCAAAAGATCGACAAGTTTTCCCAAAATATCGCCCGGTTGCAGGTCAGCGCTGTCGAAGGTAAAAAGTTGGTCCTCCGGCAATCGAAGTTTCGTTCCCGACCCGAGCGGACCTTGTTGCCGAAGCAATTGGTCAATATCGCTGAATCCCGGCGCGCCTTTCTTGTTCGGGCCGGCGCTGTCGCCGGGAAGCTTGCTCGTGAAAGTGTTCGGGCGTTTAATGATCGTGCTCGTCGCCAACTCGGTTCCACTGAGCGCGGGCTGTGGCCGGCCCGAAACCGAGCTGTCGTTCAAGAGCGATTGCTCGTGCGTCGCATTTGGGCTGGTGGAAAGAGTTTGCGCCGTGCTCCGTTCGATCTCGTTCATCACCGAAGCCACGTCTGCCTGTTCGACCTTCGGCTTGTCCGGCAAAACGTTGCTCATGTCGTCCGGCATCGCGGTCGTGGCCTGGATCTCCTGCAAAAGTTTGTCGAACGATTTCTTTTCGTCCGGCTGCTGCTCCTTCGTGTCGTCGGGGTTCGGTTTCGACGCCGGATTGATTTGATCGCCGCTCGCTTTATCAATCTGAGTCATGTCGACGTTCTTGACCCTAAACGTCATTGGCTGTTGTAAATCGCTAAAAACCATCTCGACCGACTGAAACCGCTGCCGATAAAAATAAATACAAAGGAGGATGTGCAGGCAGATCGATATGATCAGGCCGAACCAAATCCAGCTTCGCTCCGGGCTGCCGGTCAAGAGCGCTTCATGCTCGATCTCGTCGATATCGTCGAAATCGGAAATTCTGGCTGCGCCTTTCATCGTCTTAGTTAAACACCGTTAGCACCGAATGGTTGTCAATCTGCTGACCGCTTAGACAGCGCAGTTGCTCCGCGCGTTCGTTCAATAAACGCCCGGGCCGCCTTGCGAATCTCCTCGGCCACGCGCGCTTCGGGCGAAACAAACTTCGGCGTGAACCAGGGAAAGAACCCGATCAAGTCGTGCGTGACCAAAATCTGGCCGTCGCACTGCTCGCCCGAACCGATGCCAATCGTCGGAATATCAATCGCGTTCGTAATCTGTCTCGCAATCTCCGGTACGACAATCTCGAGCACGACCGAGAACGCGCCCGCCTTCTCCACTGCCTTCGCGTCGGCGATCAGCGCCTCGACTTCAGGTTGCGTCTTACCTTTAACTTTGTAGCCACCCTGCTCGCGGACGTGCTGCGGCAGCATTCCGATGTGCGCCATATACGGAATTCCCGCGTCCGTGATCGCTTCGATGTGCGCAGCGTGACTGACGCCGCCCTCCAGCTTCACCGCTTGCGCGCCGGCACCGATAAGTTGCTTCGCTGTGGCAACGGCCTGGGCCGGCGTTTCGAAAGTGTGGATCGGCATGTCGCCCACCACCAACGCGGATTTAACCCCGCGCGCGACCGCGCGAGTGTGATGCAACATTTCCTCCAACGTCACGCTCGTCGTGTCTTCATAACCGAGCACGACCATGCCCAAAGAATCGCCCACCAGAATGACGTCGATCCCGCTCTCATCGAGCAATCGCGCCGTCGGATAATCGTAAGCGGTCAGCGCGGTGACTTTTTCGCCGCGCTTCTTCATCTCCCGATATTTCTCGACCAGATTCGTCATCACCATTTCTCCGCGAAGCGAATCACTTTAGTCGAATCTTTCATCTGCGCGAGCAGCGCCCGCGCGGTCTTTCCCTGCCCGGGCAAAGGCAAGTCGGGTCGAATATCAGCCAGCGGTTGCAAAACAAACCTCCGCAAGTGCATCCGTGGATGCGGCAACTGCAACCGTTCGTTGTTAACATCCAAGTCGTCCGCATAAAGAAGGTCGATGTCGATCTTGCGGGAGACATTTTTTGCGTGGTCACGTTCGCGTCCGAGCGATTCTTCAACGCGAACGAGATGCTCGAGTAACTCGCTTGGATCGCCGTCGTATTCGACCTCCAAAACGGTGTTGAGGAATTTTCCTGCGCCCGGCTCGCAATCTATCGGCTCAGTTTCGTAAATCGGCGAACTCAGGAGGGGCGGTTTAACATTGCGAAGATCGACAATCGCCTGTCGCGCTTCCGACAAATTGGCCAATCGATCGGCAAGATTCGAACCGAGCGCGATACCGATTCTCATTTCTCCCTTTGTAGAGGCGGCTGTCCTCAGCCGCAAGTCGCCCCATCATGTGCGTGAGGACGCGCGCCACTACAGCTACACTCCAAGCACATCCTGCATTGAGTAAAGTCCCGCCGGTTTTCCCACAATCCAGTCCGCCGCGCGCAACGCGCCAAGCGCGAAAATTTCGCGGCTGGCGGCCCGATGCGTTAACTCGAGCCGTTCGCTTGGTCCGACAAAACTAATGGTGTGCTCGCCGACAACGTCGCCTTCGCGAATCGATTCAATCGGAATTTCTGTCTTCAGCGCTTCTTTCAAGATCTCGCCCAGCGTTTTCGCGGTTCCACTTGGCGCATCTTTCTTCATTTTGTGGTGTGTCTCCACGATTTGCGGCACAAATTCGGACCCGAAAATCTCCGCCGCCCGGAGAGTCAGCGCAAAAAGCGCGTTCACGCCGACGCTAAAATTCGAAGCAAAAACAATTGGCAACGAACTCGCCGTTCTCTGAATTAACTGGCGCTGCTCCGACGAGTGTCCCGTCGTCCCGATGACAAGCGCTTTCCGGTGCTGCAAGGCAATCCGACATATTTCGTCGACCGCCCCGGCGTGGCTGAAATCAATCGCGACATCACAATCCTCGACCGCTGGTTCAATCGCGTCCCCGAGATCGCATTGCGCAACGATGTCGATCTTCGGGTCGCTTTTCGCCAAATCGACAATGGTCTGGCCCATTCGACCGCGCGCCCCGATTAAACACACGCGAACTTTGTTCATGTCTCGCTGACGTTGTAGTTGCCGGTGTCCCCACCGGCAGTCCGAAAAAATCTGCCGCCAGATACGGCGGCAGCTACAACTCGCTGCTTCATTTCGCGCGTTCGAATTCGTCGAGCGTTTTGCGCAGGCGCACCTGATTCGCTTCCGTCATTTCGCAAAGTGGAAGACGAACTTCGTTGGACATCGCCCCGCGCCAGGCGAGCGCGCTTTTCGCGGGCACCGGATTTGGTTCGATGAACAAATCTTTGAACAGCGAAAAAAGTTTGCGATGCAGAGTCTCGGCCAATTTGTAATCGCCCGAGTCGCACGCTCGAACCAGAGCACAAATTTCCGCCGGAAATAAATTCGAGGCCACGCTCACAACTCCAGCCGCGCCGACCGCCATAAATGGCAAGGTCAACGAATCGTCGCCGCTCATGATCGTGAACTCCTTCGGCAAACGCCGACGTAATTCGCCCACACGCTCAACACTACCGCTCGCTTCTTTGATCGAAACGATATTGCGGCACGATTCCGCGAGTCGAACAACGGTGTCCGGTCCGATGTCGATCACGCATCGGCCAGGAATGTTGTAAAGCATCACCGGCAACGATGTCGCGTCCGCGATCGCTTTGAAGTGACGGAACAATCCTTCCTGACTCGGTTTGTTATAGTAAGGGGCGACCAGCAGCGCTCCGTCCGCGCCAGCTTTCTCGGCAAACTTTGTCGCTTCAATGGAATCGCGGGTGGAATTCGTCCCGGCGCCGGCAATAACCTGGCAGCGGCCGTTCGCGATCTTTATCGCGCGCTGAATGACTTCGTGCTTCTCATCGTGTGTAAGCGTCGGGGACTCGCCGGTCGTCCCGACAGCGACTATGCCCGTAATTCCGGCGGCGATCTGCGTCTCAACTAACTTTTCGAACGCCGGAAAATCGATATCTCCGTTTCGAAACGGTGTGACTACTGCCGTGAAAATGCCCCGAAACATCTCGGCAATTCTAGAGGGCCTTCAGTCAATTGTCATGTCGAGCGGCAACGTGACGTTGCATCCAATTATCAGCGGCGAAGCCGCCATACTAAGAGCCTGCCCTGAGCGAGCGGAGCGAGTCGAACGGGAGACATCTTTAGATATTTCGGTGCTTAGAAAGCGGCGCATAACGGAAATAGTTAGAGATTCCTCCACTTCGGTCGGAATGACAGGAAAGCCTAGAGATCGATCGTTCCCTCGAAGGCAAACTCCGCCGGACCCGTAAGCGTAACGTTCGTAAATTGGTCCCCTCGCCTCTTGAAACCGACGCTAAGCTCGCTGCCGCTGCGAACAGTGACACTGATTGGCCCGTCCACTTTTTCCGTCGCGGCAAAAATCAGCGCACTGGCAACGACACCTGTTCCGCACGCGAGCGTTTCGTCCTCGACACCGCGCTCGTAAGTTCGGAGCAGAATTTTCTGCGGGCCCGCTTTCTCGATAAAATTCACGTTTGCCCCCCCGGGTTTAAACATTTTGTGACGCCGGATCGCTTCGCCTCTCCGGCGAACATCGACGTCGTCGGCTTTGGAAACCGGCACAACGACGTGCGGAACACCACTGTTGATGAAATGCGCGCGTTCTTTTTCGCCATTGGCGATGACTTCGATCCCGAGACGTAAATCTTTCGGGCCGGTCATCTGCAGAGTGACCAGCTCGCCGCGCAATTCTCCCCGAATCAGCCCGGCCGGAGTTTGAAATGAGACTTTTTCCGGCGCGCCCGCAACTTTGTTGGCAAACCGCGCGAAACAACGCGCGCCGTTTCCGCACATTTCCGCTTCCCCGCCGTCGCGGTTGTAATATCGCATCCGGAAATCGGCGCCATTAGAGCCGGTCTCGAGCAAAAGGATCCCATCCGCACCGATGCCGCGATGGCGATCGCAGATCCGGACAATTTGCTCGGGCTGCAAACGCACCGCGCCGGCACGATTGTCGATCATGACGAAATCGTTGCCCGCGCCGTTCATCTTGGTGAAACGCAACATGTTGACAGTATTCTAGCGATTAGGCCCAAATTGTCATGTCGAGCGGCAACGTGACGTTTATCCAATTATCAGCGGCGAAGCCGCCATACTAAGAACCTGCCCTGAGCGAGCGGAGCGAGTCGAACGGGAGACATCTCTTACTATTTCAGATTACACGGTTCGCCATCGACAGAAATAGTTAGAGATTCCTCCACTCCGGTCGGAATGACAGAGAGCGATTGCCTGGGAAGGAAATCGTCGTTTAGTTGTCGGCCATGCGAAGGCTGATTTGGGTCGTCTGTGTCGCAGCCATTGCTCACTCCGCATCGGCCGCCGACCTTAACAACTTAGTCCTCGAACAAATGCGGAAAATGCCGAGCGGCGGCAAATATTCCGTCTCGCACTTCGCCAAGATCAAATTGCAATCCGCGGCGCATTTCGAATCCGGGAAATTTTTCGTCATTCCAACCGGGCCGTATCCGAGCTTCTGCTCCGGCGCGACTTACATCGTGTTCATCAAAACGATTGAAGCTTTGCGCGACAGCGGCCAGCTCAAGCTCGATTTCGCGACGCTCAACCAACTCATCATTCGCGACCAGCACGATGGCGAAGGGATTTGGGGTCGCTGGAACGCCAATGGCCCCGGAACTGGCCGCCTATTTCACGAGCTCGGACTCGGAAGAAACTTTACCGATTTCGCGCAAGCGCAGCCGGGCGATTTCATGAAGATTTTTTGGAACCAAAATGTCGGTCGAAGCGA
Organism: Chthoniobacterales bacterium; assembly: GCA_038230255.1. Classification (GTDB taxonomy): domain Bacteria; phylum Verrucomicrobiota; class Verrucomicrobiia; order Chthoniobacterales; family UBA10450; genus AV40. The sequence goes on along the minus strand of JBBRNP010000009.1, from coordinate 28,071 downwards.
ACACGGTCATTCGGTGATCTTTCTCGGAACGGTGAATCATCCCGATGGCGAATACGTCCGCTTTTGGTCGAGCAATATTCCCGGCGGTTACGGCGAAAAAGAAGTTCCGCGAAGCAAGATCGCTCAAGCAATTTTCTCACGCCTCGAGAGGCCGGCGAATCTGACCCGGATTCAGGATGTGCCCACCGTCGATGCTTATCTCGCGTCATTGCTTCGCAAGAAATCGAACTTCGCTGAAGCGACAAAGAAGTGCGGGATCTAACTGTTTTCAATGTGGGAGCGGCCTCAGTGCCGCGACTCTTCCTGTCCTCAATCGGGACACTAAGGTCCCTCCCACATTAAGCTCAGACCGATTTGATAGCGTTTCCCAACTCGCGCGCGAAGGCGCCGACCTTCTCAACCGTCTCCGGTTTGTCTCCATGCTTGGCGATAAGATCGACAATCGCGCTCCCAACCACGACTGCGTCGGCGTGTTGCGCCACTTCGCGAGCTTGCTCGGGATTTGAAATCCCAAATCCAACCGCGACCGGTAAATCCGATATCTTTCTCAGCTCCGCGATCTTCTCCGGCAACGAGGTTGCGATTGAATCACGCGCGCCTGTCACGCCTTCGCGCGAAACGTAGTAGAAAAATCCCCGCGCGTTCCTCGCGATCTCCTTCATCCGATCAGGTGGCGTCGTCGGCGCGATTAGCCTGATGTGAATCACGTTTTGCTCCGCAACACGCGCGCCGGAACTTGACTGCTTTAAGCAGTCGAGTTCCGAGAGATCTTCTTCCGGCGGAAGATCGAGAATGAGTAACCCGTCCACACCTGCGTCTTCTGCCTCGCGATGAAATTCGTCGGCACCGAACTGGAAGATCGGATTGAGATACGTGTAGAGAACGATTGGAATTTGCGATTGGCGGCGGATCTCACGGACACAATCGAAAAGGCCGCGCACAGTCGTGCCTGCAGCGAGCGAACGCTGAGCCGCCAATTGATTCACAATTCCGTCGGCGAGCGGATCGGAAAACGGCAATCCCAGCTCGAGCACATCGGCGCCCGCTTCTTCCAAGGCAAACCCAAGATCGACGGTGCGCTTCAGAGTTGGATCGCCCGCGCAAATGTAGGGGATAAAGCCCTTGCGTTTTTCCTTCCGCAAACGGGCGAAGCAGTCGTCGATCCGGTTGTGCATCGAACCAGATGATCTGATAGAATTACGGCTGAGTCGAATGGACGAAAAGACGCTGACCCGCCTTCGCCAAGGCTACGGCGTGGCGGGCGATCAACATGTAAGACACAATGTTTGAACAGGAAAAGTCACTGACCGTAAATGAGATCTATCAGTCGATCCAGGGCGAGAGCACCTGGGCGGGTGAGCGCTGCGTCTTCGTCCGGCTGACCTTTTGCGATCTGCGCTGCAATTATTGCGACACCGAATACGCCTTTTACGACGGCAAGAAGATGTCGCTCAGCGAAATCGCCGATCGAGTGAAAGAACTTCACTGTCCTCTCGTCGAGATCACCGGCGGCGAACCGCTCCTGCAAAAGAATGTTCTCCCGTTGATGTCGATCTTATGCGATGCGGGCCACACCGTTTTGCTCGAGACCAGCGGTGCGCATGACATTTCGACGGTTGATCCGCGCGTCCATCGGATCATGGACTTGAAAACGCCCGGCAGCGGCGAGGTGGAGAAAAATCTTTGGTCGAACATCGACCATTTGACCGAGCGCGATGAAGTGAAATTCGTGATGGGCTCACGCGAAGATTACGAATGGTCGTGCGACAAAGTTCTCAAGTTTGATCTAACGAAACGCTGCCGCGCCGTTTTGTTCTCGCCGATCTTCGGCCGGATCGATCCGCGCCAGATCGTCGAATGGATTCTGGCCGATAAGCTCGACGTCCGTTTTCAACTTCAGATGCACAAGTTCATCTGGACCCCAAATCAGCGCGGAGTGTGAGTCTGTCTCCCCGAGCCAATCTCAAATTCTCTTGTCAAAGCATCTGTGTCTGTCGTTAAAGCCTCGTACTGCATGAAATCATCGAGATCGCGCGCGGCTTGTGCTGACCGCGAATTATTGACGCTGGCGTACGCGGCCTTACGCAATTCCAGAAAGTGACGCTCCCATATGACGTTCGTTTCTAGTGCTTCAATCGCACGCGCGGTGTACTCACCGGGTTTGTTTCCGTCCAGGCAGACGGCGACAGAAACCAACCTGAGCTCACGGTCTGTTTCGCCATTCCAGACGCAAAGCGGCGTGCGTAAATTATCGTAGAGCGACACTGCGACTGCCCGATCTGAGCAGGCCAACGTTTCAGTGAGAGCGATCGAGCGCTTTATCAAGCCTTCGTTAGGCCACGGATCTTTATGAGCGGTTTGCAAAAACGTCTCTAGATTGTCTGCCGCCTCCTTTATTTTTCCTTGTTTCCAATAAAGCTCGGCTCGTATCGCCTCTGCACCTGAGGGAACGATTGCTGCCAACTCCTCCACATAACGCAGGGCTGCGTGGTTGCCTTCGCTGGCCAAACATTCTGCGACCAGTTCAAGCTCCGGCACCGTTTTCGGCTCTTGCGGTTGCGCGCGCCAAAACTGTAACGCGCTTGGCAAATCGCCATTCCTGTAATTGAGAAATGCTACGACACGATTCCGCTCGTCGTTTGTCATATTCTTGAGCGGTTGATTAAAAGACGTGCGTCGCGCTTCCTCAACACGGCCCCAGTCTATTTCCGCTTCATTAATTCGTGGCCGGTCGCAATGCGCCGCATGCGCGCTGTATCGAAAGCTGGCAATTTGAAATCCATTTGCCGCCCCTACACTTCGGGCGAACGCAAACTCAATCACAGTGCGATCGTCCGTATTGAGCGGCCACGATTCAAGGTTCTGTAATACTGTAGCTACGGTTGTGTTGCCAACGTAATGCGCCAGAAAATCTTCCAAACCGATTCCGCTCCACGCTGATAGCATAGCGCTCCTAAAAGGTTCTGCTGCAAGACGTCCGCGCAAAACTTCTGCGTTGTATTGTAATGGTTCCTGGGAGGCGGCTAGTAATAGATCTCCTTCTTCAGTTTCCCACGATTCGATGTTGGGAAAAACAGATTTAAGCGTGCGATAGAAAATTTCTATGGTGCGATCATCGACGCTGTAAGTTTGCACCCATTGAAGGAAAATTCCGCCTGGGCTTAACCTATTTTTCACAGACTGATAAAAGTCGCTCGTGAAAAGTCCGGCGACGCCCGCGCGGTACGGATTCGAGGGCTCAGAGACGATAAGGTCGTACCGATTCCGAATTGTCAGCAAAAGTTCTCTTCCGTCACCGATCATGACACGCAGCTTAGGGTTAGCTAGCGCGTCGTGGTTTACGGGAGCGCAGGTCTGAGCGACTTTTAAGATCGCTGGTTCCAGTTCTACGACATCGACACGCTCTATGCTAGGGACAGCGGCGAGCCAGCCAGCCGTGCTTCCTGTTCCCAAGCCTACAACCATCGCCTGCTTTGGATTCGGATGTAACGCTGCGCCGATAAGACCGGACATGACCTGAGTTCCGGCGTCGCTTCTCGTATTGCCATCGGACTTGCCATTCACGATGAATGACAGACCGTCGGCATTTTGAAGTCCGACACTGCTTTCGATTCCATCCACGTCCCAGATGATATGACGCCGAATGCCTTGAATGGCGTCGCGCAGTTCGTTCGGAGAAGCGTGATAAAATTTGAGGCGGCCCACGCCGATTTGGCTGTGACGCCAGAATGCCGTAGGTCCGGTTGCAGTCAGCATAAGCGGGGCAAGCGCGGCAGCCGAAAGTGGAATGATTGCTCTAACTCGCAGGCGCGCCTCACCCCAGCCCGAGCGAAGGCACGTTGCCAAGATCGCAAGAGCGGAAAGGATAATGATGACGAATTTCCACACGCCGGGCGCGGAGAAGAGTGGAATAAGGCCGAAACCACCGGCCAACGAACCGATCAATGCGCCGATCGTATTCCACGCATACGCGGCACCTGTTTGCGAACCAACTCCGCGGCGTCCTTTCCCGAGCAACGCAATTAGCAAGGGGAATTGTATGCCCGAAATAAACGCGGGCGGAAAAACAACAATAAAACAGATCGTGGACCAGGCGGCCACGTGTCCATAAAAGCCCAGCGTACCCAATGGCCGCAGAAGCATAGCGGTGATCGCGATCCGATCGCCAAGCGCGTAGGGCAAGGCGATGAAGAACGCTTCAGCCGCACAGGTCAATGCGAACAGATAAAGCGACGCTGAACGCTTCAAATCGAATAGGGCATAGGTGACGCCGCCCAATCCAATTCCGAGTAGCGCCGCGGCGAGAATTAATCCGAAAGAAAATGTCGATCCACCAAGCAGAGGACCGAGCATCCGGTACCAGACAATCTCCATGAGAAAAAATGCAAAACCAACGAGGCCCGCCGCGATTAAGACGAACACCTGATTGATGACCGCTCCCGATTCTTCGTCTTCGAAGCTCTCGCGCGGCTCCAACTGTGGCATCGATTTGGAGAACCGAAACGCCAACAGAGCAACAATCGAATTCACCGCTGTCGCCCACCAGAGCGTAAGATGATTACCAAAATTTTCGAACAGGTAAAATGTGCCCAACAGTGCGCCGCTTACCGCGCCGAGCGTGTTGATGCCGTAGAGCACTCCGACTGTCCGTCGCGAAATATCGTCGGCTGTCACCACCGCCCGCGCCGCCGCGGGCAATGTTCCGCCCATTAGAAAAGTTGGTGGTCCCAAGATCAGCGCCGCGAGAATCAAGCGAACAATCGTCCCGATTGCCATACCGGTCGCTAATGTTCCGCCAATCGCGATATACAAATGACGTGCCGCCAAAATCAGGAGAGGCGAAACCGCGGCGCTCAACGCGATGAACAATTCCAGCTTCGCGTAAAATGCCAGTGGTTGCGCTTTACTCTCTGCGCGGCGTCCCAAAATGATGCCGCCGAAGCCGAGTCCCGCCATGAAGACGCCCAGGACGGCCGCTGAAGCCGCAGTCGATGCTCCAAAGATCAAACGAAACTCACGCAACCACGTCGTTTGATAAATGAGGGCGCAAAAACCGGACCCGAAAAGAAACAGAGAAACAACGCGCGTCCGGGAAGGCATCGATGATCAGCGGGCACGATGAAGCGTTTTCCGCATTTAGCAACCAGTGTTGCGGATGACAATGCAGTGGCCGACGTGATATTCTCCGCACGATGGCTGGCGAACTACCAAAGCTTTGGACTGTGATTTCGCGGCCGGACCGGTTGCCGAACGCGCTGGTGGCGGCGGATGCGCTGCGTGAACGGTTCCCGGGCGGGATCCATTTGTTGCGCGAGGAATCGAAGTGGTGGGAGAACGCGAACTGGCAGGAGTTTGTCCGCGACTTCGCTGAAGTCCACGCGTTCCCGAAGGTCAAAACGTGCCGCGGATTGAAGGATTTGCCGCGGCTTTATCGCGAAAACGTAGATCGGCAGCGCGGAGTCGGCGCGTTGCCGATTGATCCCGAGAACGATGTTTTGCTTTGCCTGGCCGGTCTGCTCGGGTTGGGCAACGCTGCGCTCTCCGCGCATCCGGACGTTTTCAAAATTCTCTCGGCATCGCAAAAAGCTTTCGGTGAATTAACGCGACATGGCGACCGGGCGCGTTTCCGGTTCACCACTTCGGGATGGTTGCAAAATCGCGTGGTTGAGCCGCTGGCCGGCGTTGAGCGAACGATCCATTATAAACCGCGAATCAATCCAGGCGGCGACGGCGTCCGCCTGCGACGTTTACAAAAAGATCCGGAAGATCTTTTCGACGTCATAATCTTCATGAGCAACAGCGGCGGTGAATTGCCGGCCCAAGCCGAGGACCAGGTTATTCCTTCGCGTTTTCCGAGCATTGCCGAACTGCGCGACTTCTCTGCCAGATTCGATCAGCCGCGAGATCGATACGGTCGCGTGATTTTTTTCGGGACGCCTTTTCTTCTGGTGAAAAATCTGACGCCAGAAGTCTACATCGAACACTTGAACCGTTGTCTCGATTACATTCGGCACAATTATCGCGAGCGCGTTTTAATTTATCGGCCGCACCCTTTCGAAAAAGGCGAGGCAGGTAAACTCAATCTCGAGGGCTTTCAGGTGGAAGACGATCGCGAGGTTGCGGATCTCTATTTTCTGCGGCACTTCGCCGAGATCGAAGCGGTCTATTCGGTGTCGTCAACCGTTTCGCGGACGGCGCTGAACAATGGCCTGAACTCGTACGCACTCTGGCGTTGCTTTCCGTTTTCTGAGACGCAGACCAAATTTTTCGGGAAAGTCATGGGTGACGTGCCGGCGGAATTCGAGATCAGCGATCTGACGAAACCGCCGATTGCTTATCAAGATCGACAGTCGACCGTTGGAGGGCAGAACAGTTTCTCAAGCGCGTTGAAAAGAGCAGTGGATTTGAAGAAACATTTGGAGGGTGCTGCGCCGTCAGCGCCGGCTAAAATTTAGGGACACGACAGCGCGTGTCCCTCCATTAATGTTTCGGTGCGCGGACGGTTCCGGTCTCAATCGCCGACTTGCGTTGTTCGACAATGCGATCGGCAATTTCCTCGACCATTTGCTCGAGCAACATGCGCAAATGCGTGTTCGGCCGGTAATCGGAGGGCGCGATGTGTTTAACCCGATCGGCGTGGGTTGAAAGCTGGTAGCATTTTCGAAATCCAGCGCGTTGCGGATCGTCCGGATTGTAAACCGCGATCGCCTGCCCGCCGTTTTTCTTCATGACGGTGAAACACGGAACGTCAGTCGGCCCGTCGCCGACATAGATCATGTTCGGAAAAGGAATCGGCCGAATGTCGGAGTCCATGTGATCGTTTACGTCCTGAGACATGTCGAGCAGGCCTTTGTTAATACGAAAGAGGAATTGTGTTTTCTGGGTGTGACTGATGACACGGCGCGGAAAGGTGATCCGGCCGTTGTCGTCTTCATCAAACTCGCAGCCGAAAATCGCGCGCACGTACGGCTGCAGCCGGCTGCCATCGAGCAAAACCTTCATTCCAGAGGAAATGATGTAGTGCTCGACCGAAACACCGTGCGCCTGATGTTCCGCCTTGAGGAGGCCGTTTCGGAATTGCTCGAACATTTCGGGAAGGCCTTTGTAAAAATTCAATTTGGCGCCGAGCTTTTTTAATTCGGAATTTTTCGGACGATCCATCCCGAGGGTGTCGAGCAGCACTTTCATATAAGCCAGCTCGTTGTCGTAACCGTGATCGCGCACCAGCTCGGAGCACCGGGTCCAGAATTTAGCGCCGTCGATTCCGAACGCCGGAAAAACAACTTCGTCCTGCATGTAGCTCGGACTCAGCGTTTGATCGTAATCGTAAACGATCGCGATGGTATTTTGCGGAGTCGACATGAGAGCAGTTAGCGATTCAATGATTTAACGATTATTCTTCAGGCGCGAGAAGAAATCTTCAAAGAGGGAATCATAAATCTTACCGCGTTCGGGATGATATTGGACGCCAAGGGCGAATGGATACTTGCGGAGGCGGATTTGCTCAATGATCTCGTCGCCTGCGCACCAGGACTCAACTTCCAGGCCGGTCCCCAACCCATCAACGGACTGGTGATGCGAGCTGTTCACTCTTTCAAACTGGTGCGTCGCTTTTGTGTCGGAACGTAACGCCTGAACATCGTGATCTTTTTGTTCGGGAAGTTTGTGACCGGGAATGTCGAGTTTCAATGTTCCACCGAGACCGACATTCAACAATTGCATCCCTTTGCAGATAGCGAGGACGGGTAACCCGCGTTCAATTGCGTTGGCGAGAGCGGCAAATTCCCACCGATCACGGGCAACTTCGACATCAGGGTCGAGCACGCTTGGATCTGGGACGGGTTGCTTTAAAAATTCCGGCGCGATATCCGCACCGCCGGTCAAAAGGAGACCGTCGGCTTCGTCTATCGACACTTCGCCTTTTACTGCATTGGCCACACGAATGTCGGGATGCTTATCGAAAAATGGTTGAAACCATTTTTCGTCTTTCTCGCGCAACCACGTCGCCAGTTTGGGCATCGCGCGAATGTGCGTTGGAGAGGCGCTTGTGCCAAGCGCCTGTTTTTAGTTCAGCTCGGTGTGCCGCCGGACAGCATCGGCTCGGTGGCGATTTCGTCCAGGGTTGGCCGCTGAGACTGCAAGTAAGTTTGGCCTTTGTAATACCGCGCAACTACAACGAACGCGACCGACACAACAAACATCACAATCGTGAAAAAAGTGAAGTATTGATAATCGGTAAGTTTCTTCGTTCCGTCGGCGTTCAAGAGCCAGGAGTTGACCTGCGCGTCGAAGAATTCTCCGGCGGCCACCGTCAATAGCCACAGCGCCATCACCGAGCTCTTCATCGTGTTCGGCGCCTGAGTGTAGGAAAATTCCAGGCCGGTGATGGACACCATCGCTTCGCCAAGAGTAAGAATGATGTAAGCGAGAAACTGCCAGTTCACGCTCGGCTTCAGGCCGGCATCAATTTGTCCCTGAATCCAAATAATAACCACGAAGCTGAGCGCAGTCAGGAAAAGGCCAATCCCAATCTTTCGTAGCGGCGTGAGTGGGAAAACTTTGTCGATCGCCGGATAAATCACGTAGTTAACGAGCGGAATAAAAAGCAAAATGAGAATGGGATTGGCGGTCTGCACCTGCGCCGCGATCAAATCCATCCCGAGCCAGTGCAGATCCATTTTCTCCGCCTGCAAGGTCCACTCGATTCCATTGCTCATTCCCCAAAGCGCCCAGAAAAAGAGAATGAAGACGTAAACCATGGCGATGCGGGCCAAAGTCATGAGTCCGTTGCGGCTGAAAGTTTCGCGCAAATAACCGAGACCGGCCGGCGGGATGTGGACCATTTTCTTGCGCCCGGCCCAGAAGAATATGGTGGCGATAAGCATTGCGACACCGGGGATTCCGAAACCCCAACGCGGTCCATAGCTCGGATTGGCGAGCAGCCATGGGCAGAGAATCGTCGAGATGAATGAGCCGGCGTTAATCGAAAAATAAAACCAGCCGAATATTTTCGAGAGAAGATGCTTGTTCGATTCGCCGAATTGATCGCCCACGTTCGCCGAAACACAGGGCTTGATTCCGCCGGCGCCGAGACAGATGAGACCCAAGCCCAACGCGAGCATCCACCGTTGGCCAATCGCAATCGCCCATGACGAATCCATAAACGCCAGCGTGAGATGGCCGAGGCAGTAAACGATCGATAATGAAAGAATCGTGCGATATCGGCCGAGCCAGCCATCGGCGATGATCGCGCCCAGAATTGGGAGAAAATAAACGCCAGTGACGAAATAGTGGCTGTATTTGTAGGCCTCGTTCGGCGGCATTGGCGCGAGCACGCCGGAATTGTTCAAAATGTAATGCGCCATGAAGACGGTGAGAATCGACTTCATGCCGTAGTAGCTGAAGCGCTCGGCCGCTTCGTTGCCGATGATGTACGGCACGCCGGGCGGCATGCGCGTAATGTTCGGCGGCGAAGTCAGATATTGGTGCTTAGCCATAACCGATTCCCTAGTGAGGCGTGCTTTCGGGGAAAAATTCTGCCGGCGTGGGCGACGTGGTAGCCGATGGAGATGTCGAAGCTTCTTTGGTCGCGCCGGAATTTTCGTCGGACTCTCCGGGAGCGACGATATGTTCCTTTTGCGCTTCCGGATCTTCCCCGATGTGATGTTTCTCGCAGGAGCAGAAGAAAATCAACGCGGCAGCGGAAACGGCGGCGGCGGTCTGGCGAACACCAAGATGCATAGCGCGCCGCAAACTAATCGGGCATGCGCGTCTTAGGCAAGATGAAAGGTGCGAGCTCCTGACAGCGATATGTTGATAAACGCCGTGCATGCAGCATTAGTATGATCGATTGCCGGTGTCCCGCAGCACAAAGAACAACGCCTGGAACGAAGTCGTCGCCATTATTCTACTCGGCGTCGGAACGTTGCTCTTCCTTGCGCTCATTTCTTATAACCCGAAAGATCTGCCTTCGTGGGTGCCATGGAGTTATCTCTCGCCGCCCAATAAGCCGGTCCAAAACTTCATTGGCCCGTTCGGCGCAATCTTCGCGGGCTTTTGTTATCTGACGCTCGGCGCAGCGTCGTATTTGCTCGCGGGCGTTCTTCTCTTCTTCGGGGCAGCAAAATTATTTCACGCAAGCCTGCGACTCGTTGCGCGGCTGCCCTGGACCATCCTCTTCGTCGCGTCGGGCGCATGTCTGTTACAATTGCAGACCAGCCATTTTCGCGGCTGGCGAACGGCATTCAACATTCAGGGACCCGGCGGATGGGTCGGATACGTTTTTGGCAAAACGTTACTGCTCGCCTCGATGGGCAAAATCGGATCGATCATTCTGCTCAGCGGAATTTATGTCGCGAGTCTGATCCTGATGACCGGATTGCGTCCGATCCATCTTGTTCAACAAACCGTTTCCGGCACGCGCGACATGTTCTCCAAACTGCACGATTGGCGATTACATCAAAAATTGCGGAAGGCGGACATCAAGGGGCAACTCGAAATCAGCCAGCGGGAATTGAGCAAGCAACGGCGCTCGATTGAAAAACAACTGAAGAAAAAAGGCGCGCCGGTGCCGGAACCGTCCGCGGCTTTTATTTCACCGGACGAATTAGCGGACCGGCCGGCCCCGAAAGTTGTCGACGCGACCGCGCTGCCGGAGGAATCGCTCACCGCACGGAAGAAACCGTCGCTCGCCGAATTGCGCGGCACCGGACAAAGATCGACATCAGATGCCAGTCCGGCTCGGACCGCCGGCCTAACGGGTCGTGAGTGGGACCCGAAAACATACGCGCTGCCCGGACTTGATTTGCTTGCTGAGCACGATCCGGAGGGACGCGGCGGCGCCGATCCGGCCGAACTGCAGCGCGTTCAACAAACGTTGATCGACACGCTCGGGCAGTTTGGAATTTCCGTTGCGCCCGGCGACATCACGAAAGGTCCGACGATCACGCGCTACGAAGTTTATCCGGCCAAAGGCGTTCGGGTGGACAAAATCGTGAGTCTCGAGCGTGATCTGGCGCGCGCCACGCGGGCGGAGCGGATTAACATTCTCGCGCCCATCCCCGGCAAAGACACGGTCGGCATCGAGCTCGCGAATTCGCGCAAAGTCACCGTGACGTTACGCGAGTTGTTGGAATCGACCGATTGGGAGGAAGCGAAAACCAAAGGCAGAATCCCGCTCGCACTCGGCAAAGACGTTTACGGCAAAGCGATCATCACTGATCTCGCGCAAATGCCGCATTTGCTCGTCGCCGGTACGACGGGTGCTGGCAAAAGCGTCTGCATCAATGCGCTCATTGCCAGCATGCTGTACCGGTTCACGCCGGAAGAAATGCGCTTTATCATGATCGACCCGAAAGTCGTCGAGCTGCAGCATTATAACGCGCTGCCGCATCTGGCGTTTCCAGTAGTGACCGATCCGAAAAAAGTGTTGCTCGCACTACGCTGGCTGATCGACGAGATGGAACGCCGCTACAAAATTTTCGCGCGGGTAGGCGTTCGAAATATTATCAGCTTTAACGCGCGGCCGAAGAAAAAGTCGGCCGCCGAAACAAGCGAGCCGCCCGAGCAGGACGCCGGTGAAATCAAAGTCCCGCGCGAACATGAAATTCCGATTCCCGAAAAAATTCCTTACGTCGTGGTAATCATCGATGAGCTGGCGGACTTGATGCAAACTGCGCCGGCCGACGTGGAGAGTGCAATCGCCCGCATTACGCAAATGGCGCGCGCGGCCGGAATTCACCTGATCGTCGCGACACAAACGCCGCGCGCGGACGTGATAACGGGCGTGATCAAGGCGAACATTCCGAGCCGGATCGCATTTCAAGTGGCGAGCAAGATCGACAGCCGCGTGATCCTCGATGAAAACGGCGCCGACCGTTTGTTAGGCCAAGGCGACATGCTTTATCTCCCGCCGAGCGCATCGCGATTAATTCGGGCTCAAGGTGTACTGGTAACGGACGAGGAAATTCGGCAGCTGGTCGAGTTTGTTTCAAAACAAGGCCAACCCAAGTTTGATCCGTCTATGCAGGAGAAGCTGCAGGCCGCAGCGAGTTCAAGCGAAGAAGTGACAGACGAAGACGAAGAGTTGGTGGAAAAATGTCTCGAGATTATTCGACAGGAAAAACGCGCGTCGACTTCGCTCCTGCAACGACGGCTGCGATTGGGCTATACCCGAGCCGCGCGCATCGTTGATATTCTGGAGCAGCGCGGTATTTTGGGACCCGGCGAAGGCGCCAAACCGCGTGAGATCCTGGTCGATCTCGACGCTACTGTTTAGCTGACTAATCCGTCATGACAATTGAAGGCCTGGGCAAGAAATTTCAAGATGCACGACTGGCCCGCGGCCTCACGCTGGATGAAGCCGCCCGCCTGACCAAGATCCGTCCGTCGCGTTTGGCCGAGATCGAGGCGGACGATTTCTCGCAATTTCCGAGCCTGGCTTATGCAAAAGGGTTTCTGCAAATCTACGGAAAGTTTCTCGATGTCGATGTTAGCCCTTATCTCGACGTTTTCGAAACGTCGCAACAGGTAACGGTCGACGGTTATTCGTATCTGCAGGACCAGCCGGCGCCAAAACCACGTCGGATTCGAGCGCGCGCGCGCGCGCCGGTCGTGCGACGCCAGCGAAGCGGAGATCGCACTTCGCCAATGCCATTACTGATCGCAGTTGGCGTAATCGTGGTCGGGTTCGTTTTGATGCGTTTGATCCTGAATATTCAAAGGATCGCACCGCACCAGATGGTGGGCGTTCCGCAACCAACCGCTACGCAGGCCTCACCGGCGCAAACACCCGCTACCTCAGTGGCTCCGCCTCCTTCAGCAGCGCCGTCTCAGCCTCCGGCCGCGGTCGTTGAAGCTCCTAAAAAATCTCCGCCGGTTGCGACCACGGCCCCTTCGCTCGCACCGTCAACTCCTCCTCCGACTGCAGTAGCGGAAGTTCCGAAGAAAACTGCGCAGCCAGTTGCAACCGTAGCGCCGTCGATTGCGCTACCGAACGCGTTTGTGCCGGCTTTCGCAAATGCAAGCGCAGCCGCCAAAGCCAGTGTCGCACCGAAAGAACCTGAGGTCCGTCGCGCCGAACCGGTGCGTCCTGAAGAATTGGCGCGCGTGACGGGTGCCCAAAAGCCTGCTGAAGCGCAAGGACCAAACCAGATCGCGATCAAGCCGCTGAAGAAGACTTACATCAAAGTCGTGGTGGATGACGGATCGCAGCAGCCTGCGTTCGAACGATGGATTTCACCAACCGACGGCACCGTCGAATTCCGCGGACAAAAAATCGCGGTCCGGGTTTTGGATCGCGACGCAGTTCAGATCAAGAAAAACGGTAAACCGGTCGCGGCGGGCGACGACGACGTCACCGTCGAATAACGCGGCCGGCCCAGTTCCATTCTTAACATGAGTACAAAAGTCGGCATGATCAGTCTCGGCTGCGCCAAAAACCTGGTGGACGCCGAGATTATGCTCGGAAGCGTGCTGCAACGCGGCATGGAAATCACGTCGTCTGCCGACGAAGCCGACGTTCTGGTCATAAACACCTGCGCGTTCATTGATTCGGCCAAGGAAGAATCGATCGATGCGATCCTGAGCGCGCACCAGGCTCGCGGACTAAGCAAACGTGCCGGGCAAAAATTGATCGTGAGCGGGTGCATGTCGCAACGCTTCGCGCGTGAGCTGCGGCAAGAAATGCCGGAAGTCGACGCCTTTATCGGACTGGATGAAGTGAGCGAACTAGGGCCGATCATCGAAAAGATTTTAAGAAAACGTCCAACGCTCAACGTCCAACATCCAACATCGAATGCAGAGAGTTCGGGATTCGGCGTTGGGCGTTCGGCGTTGGGCGTTTCTTCTTCTGTGCTAAAGGAGGATGTCGATCTTGGTTTCGCCGAAACGCGGCCAACTTATGTTCCGGATTATGACACGCCGCGCTTTCGACTCACGCCGGCGCATTCGGTCTACGTGAAAATCGCCGAGGGTTGCAATCACCCGTGCAGTTTCTGCGTCATCCCGCAAATGCGTGGGAAGCATCGCAGCCGGACGATGGAATCCGTGCTTGCGGAAATTCGTGGGCTGGTCGCCGAAGGCGTGCGCGAAATCAACCTGATCAGTCAGGACACGACTTATTACGGAATGGATTTGTGGAGTGAAAAAGCCGGACCGCGCCAGCCGGTCGATTCGGCCCGGGGTCCGACGCTGATCGCCCTCTTGCGCGCGATCCAGGAAATCGACGGCGATTTTTGGGTGCGACTCCTTTACACCCATCCAGCGCATTGGAGCGGCGAATTGATCGAGACGATCGCCGATTGCGATAAAGTCGCGCGTTACATCGACATCCCGCTTCAGCACATCCACGAATCGATGTTGCAACGGATGCGCCGGGAAACATCGCGCGATCACATTGAAAACTTGATCGAGAAGCTTCGCGCCGGAATTCCGGGGCTCGCTTTGCGAACGACTTTCATCGTCGGTTTCCCAGGCGAGACCGACGAAGAGTTCGAATCATTGCTTGAATTCATCGGGCGTGTCCGATTCGAGCGTCTCGGAATTTTCAAATATTCACGCGAAGACGGCTCGCGCGCGGCCAAGATGTCGGGTCAGATTCCGATGAAGCTCAAGAACGCGCGATATCGCGCGGCAATGTCGATCCAGCAAAGAATCGCGCACGAGATGGCGCGGGAGAAAATTGGTCGCGAGTTGAAACTGCTGATCGATCAGCCGCTGATTGCCAGAACCGAAGCGGACGCGCCCGACGTCGACACGCGCGTCATTTTGGAAGAACCAGCGCCGGTTGGCGAATTTGTGGTGAAGCGAATCACCGGCGCGCGCGGATACGATTTGCTGGCTTAGGTCGCGTCGACGGCGCGAAGTTCTTCTAATTGTAGCAACTTCGGGAGTGACAAAATTCGCCGCGTCAGGCAACGTCTTATCTGGACGTCCGACCCGCATGGCCGATTCAAACGAACCGAAAAAGGAGACGGTGCGCATCACCGTTTCGCCACCGCCAAGTCCGTCCTCGTCCGGACCAGCGGAATCGCGGGACACGGTGCGAATTCATTTACCAACGCGACCACCGGCGAATCCAACATCTCTTCCGGCCGATTCACCTTCTCCCGCGCGAGTCGCCACTGCAGCAATGCCCGCGCCGATGACGACGCCGTCTCCAAAAAAAGAGACGGCACGCATCACCGTGTTGCCCGATCCGCAGCCAAAACCGGCGGTTCAAATGAAAAAGACGCAGCCGCTGATCAATTTGCCGGCCATGGAAACGCCTGCGACCGTCGTTACCCTGACGCCGGAACCTGCACCCACACCGCAACTTCGAATCGATGAGATTCCAATGCCGTTATGCTGGGCAGTGCTCGGAGTTTCAGCGGCCATTTTGATTCTTCAGATTTGGAATTATCTTTCCTAAAGCCATGGAAAACTCAGCGACAATCAATCTGGACGAATCGAACTTTGACCGCGAAATCAACAGCGACAAACCGGTATTGGTGGACTTCTGGGCCGAGTGGTGCGGACCGTGCAAGCTGATCGCACCGCTCCTCGACGAAATCGCCCGCGAAAAAGCCGACGCCGTGAAAGTCGCGAAAGTGAACGTGGATCAAAACCAGAGCCTCTCATTTAAGTACAACATCCGCGCCATCCCCTCGCTGCTCTTCTTCAAGAATGGCCAACTGCGCGATCAAGTGACGGGTATGACGAGCAAAAAGGATTTGCTCAGCCGAATCGAAGCTCTGGCGTAGAACCGAGCCGCGGTCATTCCAGCCAGTTGCCGGAATGAGATGTGCTGCCTTTAATGGCACGCAATGATTTCCGAGCCGCTCCTTCACCGGATGAAGATTCTTGTCGTCGATGACGACCGGATGACGGTTACGCTGTTGGGACAACTGCTGCAAAGAACCGGCTACAGCCGCGTTCTGGGAATCACAGATTCTCGGCAAGCGCTTGAAAAATGTGCCGCTTTTGATCCTGACCTGATCTTACTCGATCTCATTATGCCGGACGTGGACGGGTTTACTTTGCTGGAAGCGCTGCGCGCGGATGTTTCTGAAAGTTTTCTGCCAATCGTAGTCCTGACCGCTGATGTAACCGAAGAAGCGAAAGCGCGCGCACTGGAAGCGGGAGCGACCGATTTTTTGGTGAAGCCCGTTAGCCAGGCCGAAGCCCTATTGCGCATCCGCAATCTTCTCGAAACCCGACGCCTCACTCAAGTTCTGGAGAATCAGCGCTCCGCATTAGAGGAAGCCGTGCGCGAGCGCACCGCCGAACTGCGCGGCACAATTGCCGAACTCCGGGCGGTTAATCAACGCTCGCAGGGTTCATCGGCATTTAGCGGCGTTTGACGGAATCGAGGCGCGGAAAATTTTCGTCATGACACGATGTCTGGTTCAAAACCTTATGCGTTGTGAATACCGAGCGCAGCGCGAACCGCGGGGAACTCCGGTTCCTGACTGTCTGCGTTATCCGGGGCGCTGTCTGGCGCGGTTGCCATCGATAGCGGCCGAGTCCTTTCTTTGAACAGCAAAGTCAGTGCTTTAACCGCCAGCTCAACTAATAGGAACGGTTTGGCGATAAAATCATTTCCGCCGCTTAAAGTCGATTGCGCCCGACTCCCAAAATCAGAATGAGCGGTGACAAACACCACCGGCGTCGCCTGATTCGTCGCCATCTTGCGGATCTTCATACAAAGCTCGAGGCCGCTTTGCCCTGGCATCTCGACATCGAGAAAAATGAGATCGAAACGATTTTGCTCCAGCAAGCGCTCGGCTGCGAGTGGATCGTCCAGACTTTCGGCGGTAAGGTTAGCCTTTCTGAGTGCGGAACAAACCGGATTACTTCTTCGGAAGAGCGGACGCTGAAACAGGAGCTCGCTTTCGGAGGGCCCGCTTGATCT
Source organism: Chthoniobacterales bacterium (assembly GCA_038230255.1). Classification (GTDB taxonomy): domain Bacteria; phylum Verrucomicrobiota; class Verrucomicrobiia; order Chthoniobacterales; family UBA10450; genus AV40. Next base: position 11,180 of record JBBRNP010000009.1, on the reverse strand, counting down.
GCTGAACTACGTCGCTGAGTCCTCGATCTGATGGTTCCCCCGCTAACGGGCATCGCTCGTTTTCACCGGCTTAGCCGGGCCGCTCTCCGTCCCAGGAACGAGATCGACGCGGGTTATTGGGTCGCTAGGTTCCGCTACCGGCCCTTCCCAACGCAGAAACTCGGCCGGTGGTTTGGTCAACCAGATTAGCGTGTCGGGCACGTGAACAAATAATCCGGCGATCGCCCCGATCTTGGGATGAATAACGAAGCGATCGCCTTCCAGGAGCCGGTCCGCCATCTTCATCTGATCGACGCCGCCGTGCGATATCTGCACTGTAACGACCCTTGGCTTCGGTGTGAAACCAACTGCCTGAAGTTCGATCTGTTCTCCGCGGATAAGCCGTGGCCGGAGATTCTGCACCGCCAACATGAAACCATAACCAGCAAACGTCCGGCCAGCCTGCACGTCGATTTTCTCCGACCAATTTTTAAACTCGTCCTTCTCGCGTTTTTGAGCCGTGGCCGTTTGTGTTTTGAAGTCCACCGCGAAATGGCGCATGAGCTGCCCGCCTTTAAGCTCGCGCCACGACCATTCTTCCTGAATGAGCTCGGGCTTTTGCCGAAAAACTGCTTTCTCCTCGGTGCGATCTCCGCGCTCAAATCTGTAGGTGATCGTAATGTGCAGGCGCTCGTCATCGATCCATTCTGCGAACTCGCCATCAGCCAGCTTTTTTCCATTCGAATCCAGCAATGCAGGAAAGCCGTGCGCAGTCGCTTCAAATTGGGTCACTTCTACGGCCGGTGCAGACAATGGCGAGAGAAACGCCATGGCGAACAATACTGGAACGCTTTTTCTCCTTATCTTCATTGTCTGATACAGTCGGGCTTCTCCTCCAAACAGCTTGGCGGGAAAATGGCTCAGGCGATGATCCGGTCCCGACAGACTATGTTCGAACTGGGTTTGCGGTGCGCCACTGGGCACCCACACGGGGATCGGCAAGGCTGTGGAGCAAGTCCAATAATGCATGTCGATAGCTCTGGTAGGGAGCTCGTTCTTCAGGAGCCATGGGCAGGAGCTCCGAAGCGAACTGGGGAAGTTCCGCGTGCGGCAACCCGGCGAGCTTGTGATGCACGCCATGAAAAGGTTCATGGAGCAGGCTGAACGCAACAAGTCGGCCGATCCAGCCCTGCGCCACAATGCTCCGAGTGGAGCTGTTCACCGTGCTGCCAGTCAGCCCGACGTGCTCGATGTATTTACGCCAACTTTGCAGGTTCGCGGCCAAAACTGCAGGCGCCAAATACATCCACAGAAAATATGGCCACGCGTGCCAATATGTGACGGCGGATACGATCCCGATCCACGCGACGACCATCAGGGCCAGTTCAGCCCAAATTCGCCGACGCACCTTATTGCTGCGAATCGGTGAACCGGTCCGCAGGAAAGTGCGCAGGAATAGAGACGGCGTGAAAAACAAGCCAGCCGTGAGTTCGAGAAAGGCAGCGACAACTCTACCCCATCGTGGCATTCCAGGATGGACGAACGGCCAGAGTTCTTCGTCACGCTCGGTGGCCAGCTGCGCGTGATGCAATTGATGCGCGGCGCGATAGAGGCTGAAGCTCGTAAAGCTCAGGATCCCAAGGATGATGCCATCCACCTCATTTAAGCGGCGGCTCCGGCTGAGGAGGCCGTGGGACGCTTCGTGAAAACCGACCAAGGCCCCGTGCATGAGATGGCTGGCGACCAATACGAGCGGCACTGCCAGCCAGACCGATGATCCGCTATACACGACCGCAGCCAGCGCGATTTCGGTGAAAAAAAAGAGGACGATAACTACTTGGAAGGCAGAACGGCTTACCCAATGGGGCTCATGCGGCTCGATCGAGTCCTCCGTTGTTTTCATGGGATTGATCACAGACTGATCATAAGCGCGTCGGTCCGGCTTTCGGGTGAGCGGCAACCGCCTGCCAGCACGGCCTGATATAAGTTGCCCAGGTTCTGAATGGCATCAAGGGGAAACAGATTCCTCCGGAACAGCCATGCCACTTCCAATCCGTCACCTTCCTCGTTAATCTCGCAGCCAAGGTCGAAACGGGCGGTGCCGGTGGAGCGCACTCTCAACTGAAACGACAGACCCGGCACCGCAACATCGGGAGCGGGATGGTTTTGCAGGGCGAAACGTACTTCAAAAATGGGATTGCGCCCAGCCGACGGTGGATCGCCCAGCGCCTTCACCAATTCGGCAAAAGGCATGGCGTTGGCGAGGGAATCGGCAGTTGTCTGCTGCACTGCCCGAAGGCTGTCGGAGAACGTCCGCTTCCGGTCAATCTGGCCACGCAGTGGCACGATGCCGGAGAAGTAGCCCATTGTCTCGCGCACCGCGTGTTTGCTTCGATTCGCAACCGGCGTGCCGACAATGATGTCATCAGCGCCCGTCCACTTGGACAGGGCGATCTGGAACGCGGCCAAGAGAGTGCTGAAGAGGGTGGCACCATTGCGTCGGGCCAGTTCCCGCACCGCGCGGCCAAGGTCGGCCGGGACGAGCGAAACCCATCGATCCCGCTGCCAAGATGCTGCATCGGGACCGTTCGGCGGGCTCCAAAGGCGGGGTGCCCCAGCCAGGCAAGATTTCCAGAAGGTGGCTCGCAGCTCCAGTTCCGCGGGCTGCCAGAAAGCACGCTCGGCTGCACCCCACTCTATATAAGAGAGGGGTACGGGAGCACGGGGGGCGGCCAGACCTCTTATCCCATCCATGTAAGCCGCGCACAGTTCTTGAAAGAACACGCCTAACGTCCAGCCATCGGCAATGGCATGATGAATCGCAAACACCAGCACGTGATCATCAGCGGCCCGACGGAACACTTCTGCGCGATAGAGCGGACCCTGCACCAGATCGAAGGGCTTGCTGAAAACTTCCTCGGCCCGTGCTTTGACCGCTTCCGGGTGTCGCTGCGAGGCCGGGAGTTCGTGGAACTTCAGCATCGGCTTGCCCGCATTCCGAATCATCTGCATGGGCTGGTCCTTGCCGGGAAGGAACGACAGGCGAAACACCTCCTGACGGTCCACCACTTTTTGCAGCGCCGCCTCGGATCCCTGCGGCGTCAGCAAGCCGCGTCCTTGAATGATGGCGCAGATGTTGTTGGACACGTCCGCCACAGGCACAGGCGAGGCCTCCCATAATTCGCGTTGGGGAAATGTCAGCGACTGGAGGCGGATTTCTCCGCTCTCAAGCCATTGCTTCAGACGCGCTCGGTTGTCCTGAGACATTCACTGTTTGAGACTCGAGTTTCCCTGCACCAGTTCCGTGGGATCGCGCGGTGTTGCATCGGCGAGCAACCGATCAACCGCATCATCCGAGAGCGCTTTCAAGTCCACCTCATCAGTCAATGCAGGTTTCGCGGGCGATTCGGATGCGGTGGACGGTTTGATCGCCACTGTACCGCTCATGTGTTCAGCGATCAGCGTCGCGATCTGGCCGATCGTGCGCGCCTGCATCAGGCTCGCAGGTGGCAAGGTCACGCCGATCGCGCTTTCGATCGAGTTTTCAATCTCGACGGCCATCAGCGAATCAATCCCGAAGTCCGTGAGGGGTTGGTCGGGCCGCAGGGCTTCCGGCTTGACGCGCAGCACCGATCCGACGACATCTCGCACCGCTTGTTCAATAATTGCGGCGCGATCTTCCGGCGCTGACGACTCGATCTTGAGCCGCCAGTCACTTTTTGCGCCACCGGTCTCCCCTACTTCGCCGCCCTCTATAATAATATGTTCCAGCAAAGGACTTGCCAGGGTGCCCCGAAGCGACTGCCGCCACTTGGCCCAATCCACTCGAAAAGCCATCTCCTGAGCGGCGCCGGTGGAGAGGAACGATTCCAGTAGAACAATTACTTCGCCCGGTGAGAGGGGCGTCAAGCCCAGGCGTGTGAGGTATTCAGCCACGCGCTCATTGCGGGCCACATAGCCCTCGCCGCCGAGAGCACCCCAGTTGATCGCGAGTGCAGGCAGACCGATGGCCCGGCGATGATGAGCCAGTGAATCAAGAAAGGCGTTGGCCGCCGCATAGTTGCCTTGGGCCGAATTGCCGAAAATGCTGGAGACGGACGAGAACATCACAAAGCAATCCAGTTCCATGCCGAGTGTTCCTTCGTGCAGAAGCCATGCGCCGTGTGCCTTCGGTGCCAGGACGGTGCGCATCCGTTCGCGAGTGAGCGATGCGAGCGGCGCGTCGTCAATCACCATCGCCAGGTGAAACACGCCCTTGAGAGGGGGCCCCGCCAATGAGATCTCCGACAGCAGCCGCTTCACGTCCTCCGGCGATCCGGCATCCGCCAGCACCACCTGCACGTCCACGCCGCGTCGGCGCAGTTTAGTCAAAAAGTTTTCCGCTTCGGGTGTGGCAGGGCCGTTTCGGCTGGTGAGCACCAGATGTCGGGCCCCACAATCAGCCAGCCATTCGGCCAGCACTTTGCCGAAGCCACCGAACGCGCCCGTGATCAAGTAACATCCATTCGGCTTCACCTCGAAGGCTGGAGCCAATGGCTCGCCGCGCCTCGCCACAAAAGGCTCTGGAAACGACACGATCACTTTGCCGGTGTGTTTGCCCTGAGCCAGCAAACGAAAGGCCGTGTCAATGCGGCAGGCCGGGAACGAGCGGAACGGTAGTGGACGCAGCGCGTTCTGCACGATCAGGCCACTGATTTTTTCCAGGAGCTGGCGTGTCTGTTCTTCATCGCCACTAAAGATCGCGTCCATCGCCACCACGTGAAATGACGCGTTATTCCGCATCGGCCACAGGGGAATGCGGGAGTTCTGGTAGATGTCCCGCTTTCCGATCTCAATGAAGCGGCCAGACTGCGCGAGGCACGAGAGGCCCATGGGGATCGCTTCGGCGGCGAGTGAGTTTAGTACCACATCCACACCCTTGCCTCCGGTGAGTTCCATCACCGCTTCCGCAAAGTCTGCGCGGCGCGAGTCAATGACATGCTTGACTCCGAGGACTTCAAGCAAAGCGCGCTTGGCCGGACTGCCGGCACTGGCGATCACTTCCGCCCCAAAGTGGTGCGCAATCTGGATCGCCGCCATGCCCACACCGCCCGCGCCTGCATGAATGAGGATGCGCTCGCCCGCTTTCAGATGAGCCACCGTTTTTAGCGCGTGCCAGGAAGTCATGAACACCACCGGCAGAGTCGCGGCTTCTTCAAAAGATAATCCGTCTGGGATGATGCGCACATCGCCGGCGCGCGCCATCGAATAGGTCGCAAGGCCAAACACCGCGAGGCCAAACACCCGATCTCCCGGTGCCACATGGGTAACGCCACTTCCAACGGCCTTGACCACGCCAGCCACTTCGTCGCCGAAGATCCGGGCATCCGCTGTTTCTGCAGGATAAAGGGCAAGCGCCTTGAGCACATCACGAAAATTCATGCCGGCGGCTTTCACTTCGATCACCACCTGACCCACACCGCAGGGCGGCAGGGCGAATGGCACGAAGCGGAGCGAGCCGAGAAGTCCGCGCTCGCGGGATTCAAGTCGAATGGGCACCGTGCGATCAAGCACCTGCTCTCGTGACGACAGACCGCGACCGATGCGCCGGACATAGCGTGCCTCTCCTCGGAAGGCGATCTCGCGTTCGGAGTCTTTCTGCAACAGCTCATCCCAAAGCATGACTTTGTCCGCTGCCGATGCGGCCGGCGGGAGGTCGATGGCGCGGCAGGTGAGGTTCGGGTATTCGTTGGCGACCACGCGCAGCAAGCCGATGGCAGGGCCTTGCCCAACCGCCACCACGTTCTGCCTTCCGACGGCCTGCCCTCCACGCGTCACCAGATCAGTCCGCAGTTTTGCCGCGGGCCTCCAAACGTCGAGCGCCTGCGCCAGATGGAACAAAGCATCGGTGCCTAACAAGGCTGCGTTTTCGTTAGGGCCAGGCTCGGATTCGTCCAGACTCCACATGACGACGAAGCGCTCCGGAGTTTCATCCGCGCATGCCTCTAGAAGTTGTTTCCAATCCTCGGGCACCTCGGCGCGAAGTGTGAACGCGTCAGTTCCTTCAGCCGTGAATGAACGGCCACGATGAGCTACGCGACAACGAACGCCGCTGGCACGGAGCTGCCCAGCGAGTTGGTCACCGAGCCCGGACTCATCCGCAAACACGAGCCATGACTTTTCCGCAGGCGTCTCCATTGCAGCCGGCGCCATCACTCCTGGCTCGATCCATGCCTTGCGCGCCATGAGGCCAATGAGGCTTTCGCCGCCTTGCGCGTGAACCAGTCCAGACAAAGACGCCGTCTCGCTGAAGCCCGAATCACGCAGCGCTTTTTCCCATTGCGGCCGCTGGAGCAACGGATGGTTGGGACGCAAATCGCGATCAGTAAAACGCCACCATCCGCTCGTTAGGCCGAAGACCGCGTTCAACCACAAATGCGGTGTCGCGACATCGACGAACAACAAACTCCCACCTGGTGCGAGAAGGTCATGGATGTTGCGCAACGCCACCCGCACATCGCTCACCGCATGCACCACGTTGGTGCCGAGGATGAGGTCGAATGTGCCAGCCTCGAGGCCCTGCTCGATGCCTGGCTTTTCAAGATCGAAGACTTTGCATTCGACTTCGGGATAGGCCGCCAGTTTCTGTTTCGCTCCGGGAAAGAACACTGGGGACACGTCACTGAAGACATAGGAATGAAGTCCGCGCTCAAGCAGCGGCAGCACTTGCGACGCCAGTCCACCCGTGCCAGCACCAATCTCCAGGATGCGCAGTCCGCGCCCCTCCGGAAGATGTCGAGCAACTTCCTTCACGGCGGAGGCGATGGCCCCGAGCCACGGGCTGGTGATAAGACCGTCTCCGTAAAACTGATCCAGAAGGTCCGGCCCGCCGCTGGCAAACAGGACCTGCACGGCATCCTTTTCGCCACGCAGGATGGAACCGAGTTCCGCGCAGGTAGCCGCGCAAAGAAAGGCCTCTGGCAGATGGCCAGGATGATTCAAAATGCCGGCACGAAACAACCCTGGCGTGGAGTCCGCCGCAATCGTAAACGCCGGGGTTGGCCGATAGCCGTCGCCTTCTTTGGTCAGCAGATTGTCCTGCACGAGGCTGGCCATCAACTGCGCGAACGCCGGCTTCATTGGTTCTGCCACGCCGAGCGAGTCTGCCGTAAATATTCCGTCCGGGCTGGTCCCTGCGCCCATCTCCCGCAAGCCGCGCGCAACCTGCGCCGCTGTCAGTTTGTCTCCGGCTGCACTGGCGTCTTGCAGATCGCCCCGCCCCCGCATGCCGAGGACTTCATCGAGGGCATGCTGCGCCACATCACGCAGACGATCCAAAGGCACCGGTGCTTGATGGGCGGGCCTGGCCGCGGCCTCTGTTTTTTCCCACGCGACGTGATAGATCAGGTCACGACCTTTTCCCGTCCGACCAGAGCGACGGGCGCCCTCTACACTGATCGCACGGAAACCATCAATGCGGACACACGGCCTGCCCGCCTCATTATATAGATCGATGCCGCCTTCGAAAAATTCGTCGTTGGCTTGATGCACACCGGCCCGCACGAAGCTGGAGGCTCCGGGAGAGCGAAGAAATAAGATTCTGGCGAAGCGCACCGGGAGCCTCAGGCCGGCGGTCCGTCCTTCAATCGTCGCAGCCCCGGCGGAAAAGATTTGCAGAGCGCCATCAAATAGAACCGGATGCAGCGGATACTCTCCCGCACGATGCGCAATCGCATCGGACAACGAAACTCTGCCCGCCGACCTGCCAGCACCAGCCGACAATTCGCGGATGGGCCGGAACTCCTCGCCATAGCAGAGTCCCATATCGCGCATCTGGCCGTAGAACGTGTCGAGTCCCACGGCTTCCAAACCAGACGCCGGAGCGGTCTCCCAGACTGATGCCGCAAAGGCCGATTCAGTGCGTTCACCGCGCATCGATCCCACCACATGCACCGACCACGAGGCTCCGCTTTCAAAGCGGCTCTGGATCGAAAACGTGCGCTCGTTAGGATCGTAGGTCAGCTCCAGAAGCAGCCCGGAGGACGGGTCCGGCAAGATGAGAGGCTTGCGGATTTCGAAATCCTCCACGACGAACGATTTTCCCTCGAACAATTGCATTCCAGCTTCGAGCACCATCTCGACGAAGGCCGCGGCAGGAAACACGATGAGATTCTCGACGCGGTGGTCCTTCAGGAAAGCCATGTGCCGACCATCAAGCCGAGTGATCCACGTCGGGGTGGCCCGCGACAGCCGGACATCGAGCAGTCCGCGACCACCCGGTGCCAGACGACCTTCGCGCATGTCGCTGGACTCATGCCACCATCGGCTCTTGTCCCATGCGTAGGCTGGCAGATCGAGATGTCGCCGCGACGGCGTGATGGCGGTGAAGTCAAGCACTGCACCTGCGAGATGCAGATCCATCGCGGTTTCCAGTAACGACTCGTGTTCGCGTTCGCGTCGCGCTGAGGCCAGGATGGGCGCCTTGGATCCATTCTCTGCCAGGCATTCCTGAATCGACCGCACCAATGCAGGATGTGCACCGATTTCGAGCCACGCATCGACGCCGAATTCAGAGAGCGCGGCGATTGCTGAAGCAAATTCCACCGGCTCCCGCACGCCGCGCGCCCAGTAACCAGCGTCGCAAGATTCCCCCGTCAGCCGCTGACCGCTGACGGTGCTGAAAAATGGCACGGTTTCGGCCTGGGGCGACAAATCGGCCAGCGCCGTCCTGAGTGCGTCGGCCGCGGGTTGCATCATCTCATGATGGAAAGGATAACTCGATTGCACGAACACGGCGAAAATGCCTTGCGACTCCAGCTCGGCGGCGATGACCTCCAGCGATGTCTTCAACCCCGACAGTGTCAGCGAACGAGGGCCGTTGAACGCGGCGATACTAACCGTGCGGTCATGCCGGGCGATAACCGCCCGCGCTTCGTCTGCGCTCATGCCGACTGCGAGCATGGTTCCCCCTGAAGGTGTGCACTCATGCATGAAACGCCCGCGCAGCACGATGATCTTTGCTGCTTGCTCCAGGCTAAGGATGCCCGCCACGCACGCCGCCGCATCTTCGCCAACACTGTGGCCCACGACGGCCGCAGGCTGCACGCCCCAGGATTTCCAAAGTTCCGCGAGCGCCATCTGCATGGCGAAGATGGCAGGCTGCGAGATTTCCGTCCGCTGTATTTGTGATTCAGCTTCCGGGCGCGCGAGTTCCTCCATCAGCGAAAATCGCGCCCACGGACGCATGGCCTTGTCACAAGCCTCAATCATCCGACGGAACACCGGTTCATGTCGCATGAGTTCACGTCCCATGCCCCACCACTGAGGGCCCTGGCCGCTCATGACGAAGACGACGCGTGTCGCCTTTTCATGCCGCGGCGTGAAGGCCGTGCGCAGCTTCGGTCCCGGTTGTCCCGTTGAGAAAGCGCTGAGTTCCTGCGCTAACTCGGACACCGAGCGCGCGGTCAGGGTGAGCCGATGCGAGTGCTGATTACGCCGCGCTCCGAGCATGTAAGTGAGGTCCGGTAGCAGAGGCAAGGCACTGCCATTCAACTTCGAATGATTCTCCAACCATGCGCTCAACTGCGAGGCTGCGGCCCGCAGCGCTTCCTCGGAACGGGCGGAAAGCATCAAGGGCCATGCGCGTTCCTCGTCAAACTCGAAAGGCGCCGGCTGCGGATGTGACGGCGCTTCCGCCAGGATCACGTGCGCGTTAGCACCGCCAAACCCAAACGAATTGACGCCCGCCATGCGAACACCACCCGTGTCCGGAAACGGTTCACCCACCACGGGCACCCGGAGTTTCAAGGAAGCGAAGTCGATGTTTGGATTGGGCGTGTCAAAATGAAGGCTCGCGGGAATGAGTCCGTGCTTCAGCACCAGTGCCGCCTTGACCAGTCCGGCCACACCTGCCGCGGTTTCCAAGTGGCCAAGATTCGTCTTGGCTGACCCAATCACCAGTGCGGCTTCGTCTGTTCGCCCTGCGCAGAGTGCTTCAGCCAGTGCATGAGCTTCAATTGGGTCGCCCACTGCCGTCCCCGTGCCATGGGCCTCGACATAGCCGATTTTCGATGGGATGATCCCTGCGCTCGCACACGCCTCGCGCACGAGTCGCGCCTGAGCCTCCGCACTGGGAAGAGAGATGCCATTGGTGTGGCCGTCCTGATTCACAGCCGATCCCACGATCACCGCATAAATCGGATCGCCGTCCGCAAGGGCGTCGGAAAGCCGCTTCATCAGCACCATGCCCGCACCTTCGCTGCGCACAAAGCCGTTGGCCGAGGCGTCGAACGCCTTGCATTTGCCTTCGGGCGACAGCATCCCGGCCTGGGAAAATCCAATGAACCCATCCGGCTGAATTAGCACTGTCACGCCGCCTGCGATCGCCGCTTTGCAACGCCCCGCCAAAATGTGCTCGCAAGCAATATGCACCGCCGTCAGGGAGGACGAACATGCGGTGTCCATCGCGATGCTTGGGCCGCGCAGATTCAGGCAGTAGGAAATGCGGTTGGCGGCGATGCTGTGCGCGGTGCCTGTGGATGTGTGCGCGCTGATGCTGGCACGGTCCGTGGCGGTGTGCTGAATCCCCTGGTAGTCACTGTGGGAGATTCCGACGAACACGCCGATGTCCGTGCCCTTCTCCAGATTCAAAACCAGGCCTGCATCCTCAATCGCCTCCCACGTTGTCTCCAGCAACAGCCGGTGCAGCGGATCCACGTAAGGCGCTTCCCGCGGCGAGATCCCGAAAAACTGCGGATCAAACTGGTCAAGCCCATCCACAAATCCTCCGCGCCTGGCCACGGTCTTTCCAACCAGTCCAGGTTCAGCATCGTAAAACCGCTCCACGTTCCAACGGTCGGGAGGCACGTCAGAAACCGCCTCACGGCCTTCCACGAGCAGTTTCCAAAATGATTCCGGGTCGTTCACGCCGCCGGGGAAGCGGCAGCCGATCCCGATGATGGCAATTCCCTCTTTGTTCGGTTTAGGCATCTGAAAACTGAGAAACAACTATCGGTAAATTGGACGTAAATTTGGTCAACTTGATTCGAACGTTTCGGCCGTGACGAAAAATGCAGAGAACACAAGGATCAGAGTTCACGGTTGATGATGCACTCTAGCAATCGAAGCGCGTACGGCTGTCTGCGCGGAGTCCACTGGCGGAATCTCAAGCACAGTTACAAAGCGTGTCTCCGTTTCTTTTGGAAAGTTCCATGCGTAGCAGC
>JBBRNP010000008.1:0-170465 GCA_038230255.1 Chthoniobacterales bacterium | reverse complement strand
GGGCAAGAGCAGCACTTCCCCGCGATCACTTCCAGCAATGTAGTTCATCCTGGAGCCAGAGCTTGCCAGAACAACCGCCCTCTTGCTACAACATCATCATCGGAAACCCGAATTACTTTTCACACAGCCTCGCGATGCAGCCAACCGCTGGCCGGCGTAGTGCGTCACTTCACATTATGAAAATGCTTCCATTGCAATTCACGCTCGCCCCCGCCAGCGGTGGCTGATCTTGTTCTCGTTAGATGTAGCTGTACACACGGCAACCAAAGCGCTTCACTAATTAGTTCCGAATCCGGCTTCTTTTGAAGGGCGCACATTCTCGCGCTCAGTTCACGATTCATCCGAACGTCTCAACACACGGGCCTTCGCCACGCCGGAGTCGGCTACGGCCGCGCAGGCGGGCCACCCACATCCAGTGCTGTTCTCCGCCAACCTCATCCCGCGGTCGCGGGACTACGAAGCGAAGTTAGAGGCGCGACCGGTCTCGGTTAAAATTTTTAGCGTCGCGAAAAATTACGACCACGCGATCAAGCGCAGCTCGTGGGATTGCATGAGGTGCGGATGAGTCGGGACAACGCGGACGCTGAATCCGTAAGCACCGCTATCCGACGCGGGCACTGATCCCTGATAAAGATAACTGCCGTCGCCGTTTTTACCGCTCGCATTTAAAACGCTGACCATCGGGTTCTTAACTCCGCCGTTGTGAGCTTCGCCATGGTACGCTTCGACGCGAACGTGGTTTGGATCGACATCGCCCAAATAGACGTGCGCGCTGACCTGGAGCGATTCGCCCACCAAGATGTTTTGTCGATCTTTGTTGCCGACCTGCACGTCGTGGATCCGGACTTGCGGCCAATCTTTCCGCATCTGCGCTTTCCATTGGCTCAAGTGCGTTGCCGGTTCGCAACCGTTCTGGGAAAAGTTTTCGTGTGAGCGCGCGGCAGGAATATAAAGACGCTCGGTATATTCCTTGACCATCCGGTGGGTGTTGAACACCGGCGTCACGCTCCGGATCGATTCGCGCATCATCTGCAACCAGGCGAGAGGAAGTTTTCCGTCAGGCTTAGCGTAATAGAGCGGAATGATGAGGTTCTCGAGCAATTGATAGAGACTGTTCGCGTCCACTGCGCTTTGGAACTCGACGGTGCCATCGTTAATCTCAGCGGCGATCGCCCAGCCATTGTTCCCGTTGAACCCTTCGTGCCACCAGCCGTCGAGCACGCTGAGATTGATTCCGCCGTTCGGGCAGCATTTCATTCCACTGGTGCCGCTCGCTTCCATCGGTCTAAGCGGATTGTTCAACCAAAGATCGACACCCTGAACGAGCCGGCGCGCGATGTAGCTGTCGTAATCTTCCAAAAACACGACCCGGTTTTCGAATCCAGCCTCGCGGCTGAATCGGTAAACCTCCTGAATCAACGCGCGGCCGCCTTCATCGCGTGGATGCGCTTTGCCGGCGAAAATAAATTGGACCGGTCGCGTCGTATCGTTGAGCAACCGTCTCAATCTTTCCTTATCGCTAAACAAGAGCGCGCCGCGCTTGTAAGTCGCGAACCGCCTCGCAAAACCGATCGTCAAAATTTCGGGGTCGAGGATTTGATTCACATTGCGAACCGCTTCCGGTGAATCGCCGATGCGTTCCCGCCGGATGCGCACCCGCTCGCGGACAAATTCGACCAGACGATGTTTCAACTGCTGATGCGTCTCCCATAACTGCGCATCGGGAATGTCGGTCACCCTTCGCCAGAAGTCGGGCTCGGTGATGTTTTCTTCCCACTCGCCGAGGTATTTTCGGTAGAGCGCGGAAAACTCCGGCGCCATCCAGGTTTTGGTGTGAATACCATTGGTCACGCTGGTGATCGGCACTTCGTGCGGCGGCACACCTGACCAAACGTCTTTCCAAATCGAACGGCTGACTTCACCGTGCAATTTGCTCACGCCATTTGCATGGCGGCTCATTCGAAGCGCTAGAATGGTCATGCTGAATGGGTCCGAGCGGTCGACCCGGGTTTGGCCAAACGAGAAAAGTTCGTCGAACGGAATCCCGAGCTCTTTGGCGAAATCGCCGAAATATTTGCGCATCATGTCGCGCGGAAACGAGTCGTTGCCGGCGGGCACAGGCGTATGCGTTGTGAAAATATTCGCCGAGGCCACGATTTGGAGCGCTGAATAGAACTCGAGTTTTTTCTCAACCACTTTTCGGCGAATCCGCTCGAGCGCGAGAAAAGCCGAGTGGCCTTCGTTCATATGAAAAACTTCCGGCTCGATCCCGAGGGCGTTGAGCGCTTTGACGCCGCCGATCCCGAGCATGATCTCCTGCCGCATCCGCATTTCCTGATCGCCGCCGTAAAGCTCCGCGGTGATAAGCCGATCTTCGGCGTTGTTTTCCGGAGTATCGGTGTCGAGGAGAAACAAATTGATCCGGCCGACCGGCAGTTGCCAAACCTTGGCGAAGACTTCCCGGCCCAGAATATGGACCGAGATGAGAAGATTCGCTCCGTCGCGTTGCACTTCGCGAATCGGCAGGTGATGAAAATTTTGATTCAGACTGATCGCGTGCTGCGCCCCGTCCTTGTCGATTTCCTGCCGGAAATAACCGTGGCGATAGAGCAGACCGACGGCGACGAAGTTTAGATCGAGATCGCTGGCTGACTTGCAATGATCGCCGGCAAGAATGCCAAGGCCGCCGGAATAATTCGGGATCGATTCGTGAAATCCAAATTCGGCCGAAAAATAGGCGACCGGTCTTTTGATCGCGGCGCCCGCTCCCATTTTTCCGTAGGTATCCTGGCGAGCGAGATAATTGCGGAAAGCGTCGTGGACCTGCTTCAATTCCTGAAGAAAGGCTTTGTCCTGGGCGAGCTCTTCCAGTCGCGCCTGGCGCGAGAGCTGGAGCATGCGCACCGGATTGTGATTGGTCCGGTTCCACAAATCGGGATCGAGATGGCGAAAGAGCCGGCGCGCCGACGGTTCCCACGTCCACCAAAGGTTGAAGGTGATTTCCCGAAGCGGTTCTAACGACGCGGGAAGCGTGGGGATTACGTTATAAATCTGAAACGTCGGCATGAGCGGCAGCGAAATGGGAAGGTGGCGAAAAATTCTTGGGCGGCAAGTTTCTCAATATCCAAGCTGCATAACCCGCGCCAAATTTTCCCCTTAAAGCGATTGTCAAAACACCGTTCTTTTTGGGGCGACGGCCAGGCCAATGACAAAACCGGTCACGAGCCCGCAGAGATGGGCCGATGTGCTGACTTGTGGCGTGGAAATGTCGAATAGGATTTGGATCGCGATGATAAGAAGGATGTTGAGAAGGCGTTGTTTTGCCTGCCAAACGTGGCGATGACGAATAAGAAATCCGGCCCAGGCTCCCACAATTCCCATCACGCAACCGGACGCGCCAACGAGCGGGGCCGGCTGCACAATTCCGGCGAGTGTCAGCAGGACAACGCCGGTGGTCGATCCCACTCCGGCAATCAAATAGCACGCGGCGAACCGGACTGCGCCGATCGTTCGCTCCAACGGCGGGCCGAGCACATAGAGAGCAAAGAGATTAAAAACAAGATGGAGGAGGTTGTAGTGAAGAAAGAGGGCGGTAAAGAGCCGCCAAAATTCGCCTCTGCTAACGACCGCGAAAGAATCGAGCGAGCCGAGCCGATGCAACGTCACCGGATTGGTCAATGCTCCTCTCCAGAGCTCGATACAAAAAACAGCGATGTTGAGCAGGATAAGAATGCCGACGACCGGAGCATGGCGTAATCGGCCCGCTCGATCTTGCGGAACGTCCTCGGTCCTGATCTCGTCGCCGGCGTGTCGGCGCGATTCCAATTTTTGAAAAAGTTGAAGCTGATCTCGCAACTGCGCGGTCGGATGCAGAAACTGAAGCGCCGCGGTGAGCCGTCTCGCCGATTCGTAACGACCTTGGTCGGCTAGTTGCGATGCTTTTCGCAAGCCCACTGCCGGCAGGAATAGTAGCGCGAACCAGACCCCGCCGCCTACGTAACCGGCATATTCACGGAAGAACAGCCAGGCAACGCCAGTGATACCGAGCACAATGATCGCAGCGACGCGCCAGCCGCGAAAAATTCCGCCCGGACGCCGCGCTCGCGCCAGCACCAGCAACGGCGAAATCACTGCGATAAAGAGAAAAATGTGGTTCAAGTCCACGACGTTGAAGGTTTGAGGTTCGACTTTTGATGTTTGACGTCAAATGCCGTCGGTTATTGTCGATCTTATCTTATGCGAATCACTGTTACCGATTATCTGGACGTTGTCTCCTCGTGGTGTTTCTGGTCGGAACCGACCTGGGCTGAATTGAAAAGACGCTACGACGGCCGGATTGAGTTTCAGTGGAAGATCGCGCTGATGGATCCGAGCGGCCTGCCCACTTCGCGGGAGCAGGAGCAGTGGTTCTATCGCCGCAGCGGAATGATGATGCGTTCGCCATTCATGCTCCGGACCGATTGGTACGATCCGACTTTAAAGGAATGGCTTACTCCAAACGCTGTGGCGGAAGCGGCCAAAGACTTTGGCATTACGGATGATCGCGTCCGGCTGGCACTCGCGCACGCGGCCTTGCGGGAGGGAAAGAACGTGAGCGATTGGAACGTCGCGGTCGAGGTCGGCGCGGTTGCGGGCAATCTGGACAAAAGGAAATTGCTCGAAACGGCTCAGTCCTCGGCGGTCGAAAAACGCATTCGCGCACAAACGGCGGAATTTCATGCGATGCAGATCACCCAGCGACCTTCTTTTATTATCGATACCGAAATCGGAGACCGCGCGATATTTTCCGGAGTGGTGAGAGTCGAGCCGCTGGCGGCGACACTCGATAGCATGCTGGACGATGCGACCGCCTATGTCGCGCATAAGGCACATTTCGGTGATCCGCCGCCGAAATGAGTTGTAGGCCCATGCCTTGCTCGGTAATAATCGCAATCGACCACGAGATTCATCTTGCCAGCATCGAAATGTTGCCTACAACTTCCCTTCGGCTCGCAAATAATGATGCGAGCACTTCGTGGCGGTCATCGCAGCCGCGGCGAAGCAGGGTGCATCAGGGTTGGGCGAAAGCGAACGCTGATTATGCGATGAAAGAAATACCGGCGAAATGGCGCACTCCCGTCTCGCGGGCCAGAGGATCAAACTAATCTGCAATCGCAAATTCGTGTAAACGGCCGCATTCGCGCTCGCGAAGTCCGGGTCATTTTGGGCGGCCAACAGCTCGGCGTCATGAAATTGTCCGACGCCTTGCGTGAAGCACAGGGCCGCGGTCTCGATCTGGTCGAAGTCGCGCCGACTGCCAACCCCCCGGTTTGTAAAATCGTTTCGCTTGGAAAGTTTCGTTATGATCTTTCCAAGCACGACAAAGACAAAAAAGCCGGCGGCGCGAAGCTGAAGGAGATCAAGTTTCGCGTTAACATCGACGAGCACGATTACCTGACCAAGGTCCGCCACGGCGAGGAATTTCTGGATCGCGGCAATAAGGTCCGGGTGCAGCTTCAATTCCGTGGCCGCGAAATGGCGCACCAGGAATTCGGGATGCAGCTGGTTTATAAAGTGCGCGACGATCTTTCCGGAATGTCCCAGGTGGAAATGGAACCGAAAATCACGGGTCGTAATATCACCATGACTTTGACGCCGCTGCCGGCGAACCGCCGAAAGCGACGTTTCATGCCTCCTACGAAAGAGGAGGAAGACGCTGCCGCCGATTCTCAGAACGGCAGCAAGTCCTGAATGGCGTTAAAGCCGAGCGGCCTACGGTTTCTTTTTTGGAGGTGCCGGCGGCGCCGCGACCGGAGTAGCATTCGACAGAGGAGTGGGCGCTGTCGCCGATTGAATCTTTTGCAAACGCTGTTTGCGTTCCAGCGCTTCCTTGCTCTTCGAATTGATCTTTAACGCAGCGTCGTTCTCGGCCGTTGCGTTCTGCAGGTCGCCGCGCAATTCGTAAATGTAGCCCCGATAAAGGTGATATTTGATCTCGCCCGGATTGATCTTGATCGCTTCCCCGTAATCGGCCAGCGCTTTCTCGTAATCGATCATCTTCATTTCAATCGCCGCCCGCTGCTCGTAAGCATGCGCGTCGCGGGGGTTGATTTTGATCGATTCCGCTAAATCCCCTAGCGCGTCCTGAAAACGTTGATCGTTCGCATAGGAATAGGCGCGCTGTTGATAAGCGACGGCAAGGTTCTGGGTGTATTTCCGGTCCTTTTCCGCGGCTTTGCGAAAAAGATCGATAGCTTTATTCCAATCCTGGTCCTTGGCCGCTTGTGACGCTTCCCGCGCAGTTTTCGTCGCTTCCGGGTTTCCCTCTTGCTGGGCGGATTGTGCCATCGAAAGTCCAAGCGTTGTAGCGAGGCAAAGAGCAAAAAATGTTTTCATGGTTAGCGATTATTGACGATCAGCTTGATCAAACAATTCGAAGTTGGCGATCACAATTCTTGGCCTGAATCGCCCTGGCTCACGTCTATTCCGGGTTCGCGGATTGGTCGTTGTCGACCTTCGGCTCGGGTTCGCTCTCTGGTTGCGCCGGCCCAGGCTCGTCTACGCGCATAATTCGCGTGGCGCGGCCGCTCTTTTCGTCGATCTCGATCAACGCGCCGTGCAGTCGAACTTCACCCGCGGCGACCGGGAACGAAGCCGGCAAGTTCGTAACAAACCGGTTCATGATCGGTTCGACCGCGCGACCCAGAATCGAATTGACCGGGCCGCACATTCCGGCGTCGCATAAAAACGCCGTCCCGCCGGGGAGAATCTGTTCGTCCGCGGTTTGGACATGGGTGTGCGTTCCGAGGACAGCCGAAACTTTCCCGTCCAGAAAACGACCCATCGCGATCTTCTCGCTCGTTGTTTCGCCATGAACATCGACAACAATGTTTCGAGTTTCCTCGCGCATCCTGGCCACCGTTTCATCAACCGCGCGAAATGGATTTTCCAGAATCGGCTGCATGAAAGTGCGGCATTGCACATTGATTACGCCAACTTTTCCTTTCGCCGTCTCGAGCACGACCGATCCGCTCCCCGGCGCGCCAGCCGGATAATTTAGCGGCCGCAGCAATCGTGGCTCCGTGTCGATGAATGAAAGAATATCTTTCTGATCCCAGACGTGATCGCCGGTGGTTATGACTGAAACGCCGGCTCGCAAGAGGTCGATCGTGATCTTGCCGGTGATGCCGCGGCCGCCCGCCGCGTTTTCGCCGTTTACCACAATAAAATCGAGGCCGTGCTGTTCCTTGAGATCGGGAAGTCGAGTGATCACCGCGTTCCGTCCGGGCTCGCCCACGATGTCGCCGAGAAAAAGAACCTTTAGCATTGAACAAGATCGTATTGAAGAGGTTCAAAACGTCGATGCTAAATGAATAACGAATGCCCAAATGACGAAGTAACCTCGAACGAGAAAGAGCAGCCCGCGATTGTTCGTCATTCGTGCTTGGTCATTCCTTCGACATTCGACATTCGTGCTTGGTCATTACTGTTTCTCGCGTTGATGGCGTTTCCGGCAATCGGTTCCGCGGCCGACAACCTGGGTGTCCTTGGCAGCAAACCGAAATGGAGTGTGCTGAAAAACTATCAGGGCACCATTACCCACGACGAGTTCGCGCATCTCCTCAACGACGTTTATTGCACGCACGGTTTCGCAGCGGACTTAATCAAGATCGACAATGATGCCGCGCAGATTCTGACCAACCGCGAATCGCACAACGTCTTCACTCTCCGTTTTGCGTCGGACGCGAATTCGAAACCGCGCGTTCCACATCTCTGGCGGCCGGCGAAATCTTTGCCGCCCGCGAAACCGGATAAGCCGCTGGCGGGATTGCGCATCGCGCTCGATCCCGGTCATCTCGGCGGGAAATGGGCGAAGATGGAAGAACGCTGGTTCCAAGTGGGCGACACCAAGCCGGTCACGGAAGGCGATCTCGCTCTGCGCGTGTCGCGAATGCTGGCTTCGCGATTACGAAAACTGGGCGCCACGGTCTTGTTCGTTCGTAACAGCACAGACCCGGTCACTTCGAAACGGCCGGGCGATTTCAAGGAGCTCGCTCGGAAAATTCTGATCAAGAACGGCCTGCCTCAGCCACGGTCGGACGTTCTCGATCCAAAAGATCCCGAGAAAGACAAAACAATCCGATGGCAAAGCGAAATGCTTTTTTATCGCTACAGCGAGATCCGTCGCCGCGCGGTCCTGGTGAACACGAAGCTGCATCCCGATCTTGTGGTTTGCCTGCATTTCAATGCCGAAGGCTGGGGGGATCCGGGCAGCCCGACTTTGATCGACAATAATCATCTCCATCTGCTCGTGAACGGTTCTTATCTACAGGACGAGCTCGATCTCGATGACGAACGTTTTGAGATGATCCGGCGTTTGCTCAGTCGCGCTTACGATGAAGAGCTTCCAATTGCCGACACGGTCGCGGCTTCAATGGCGAAAGCGACCGGACTTCCGCCTTATCAATACCCAACCACACTCACGACCACAAAAGTTGGATCGAGCGGCTACGTTTACGCGCGCAATTTGTTGGCCACACGGCTTTATCGCTGCCCGGTCGTTTACTGCGAGCCTTACGTCATGAACAGCAAAGATGGGTTCGCCCGGATCCAGGCCGGCGACTATGACGGCACAAAGGAAATCAACGGCGTCGCGCGAAAAAGTATCTTTCGGGAGTACGCCGACAGCGTGGCTGAAGGTCTGGCGGAATACTATTCGAAGAACAGAGGGTTGTAGCTGCCGCCGTCTCTGGCGGCAGAGTCTAATTTTCTGCCGATGAGGACATCGGCAGCTACAACGCCTCTACCGCCGCGCGGATGTCATTCATCGTCACATCGCGCGATAAACTCGCCGCGCCGATTTTCGGCGTGACGACGAACCGGATCTGGCCGCGCTCGAACTTTTTGTCGAACTTGAGCGCGTCGAAAATTTTCTGGCGAGGAAAATTTGCCGGCAACTTTGTCGGCAACGCAAATTTGCCCAGAAGATCGACAATCGCATCGCGCTGTTTCGTTGGAAAACCGGCTTTTTCCACCGACACGTTGCACGCGGCAACGATTCCCAAGCTCACCGCCTCGCCGTGCGAAATCCCCTGATAATCAGTCGCGCCCTCGATTCCGTGGCCTACCGTGTGTCCGAAGTTGAGTAAGGCGCGGTCGCCCGTCTGATCGAGCTCGTCCTTCGCTACAATGCGCGCTTTGAGTTCAACGTTGCGCAGGACCAATGATACAAAGTCGACATTCTTAAGATCGACACCCTCCAGCATGGAAAACAATTCCGCGTCGGCGATGATGGCATGCTTGATAATTTCGGCGAAACCCTGACTGAGTTCGCGCCGTGGAAGCGTTTTCAGAATTTCGACATCGTCGACGACGAGCACCGGCGGATGAATCGCGCCGATCAAATTCTTTCCGGCGCTTGTGTTCACGCCGGTCTTGCCGCCGATCGAACTGTCCACCATCGCCAGAAGCGTGGTTGGGATTTGCACGTGCGGAATCCCGCGTTGAAAGATGGCTGCGACGAACCCGGCGAGATCGCCAATGACGCCGCCGCCGAGTCCGATGACGAAGGATTGTCGATCCAAGCCCGCGCGCAGCATTTCTTCACCCAGAGCGCCGGCTTGCTTAAGCGTCTTCGAATGCTCGCCCGCCGGGATCGTAATCAGCTCCGACTCAAAACCGGCTGCCGCTAAACTCTTTTGAATTTTCGCGGCAAAAAGCGGCGCGACATTGGTGTCGGATACGATCGCGCACCGCGAGGGCGAGAGTTTTTCTTTTATCGCGTCGCCAACGCTCTCCAGTAAACCGGGACCAATCAGGACACGATGAGAATGCCTACCGGTGCGAACTTCCGTCGAAATCACAGCGAGACGGTATGGGCTTTTGCCGGTGCGAAAAAGAAAAACCGTTTACTCACAAAATCATTCGGAGGTTGACAAGGCAGCCTTCCATCCTGTGTAACTAGATTATGCCCGACGACGCACCGCCTCCGCCGCCAGCTGATTCAGGACCGAAATCGACCGGGCTCCCTTCCAATATCGCCGCGGCGCTCGCCTGCATTCCGCTGATCGGCGGGTTGGTTTTTTATATTTTGGAGAAACACGATCAGTTTGTGCGCTTTTATGCAATGCAGTCGATCATTCTTGGCGGTGTGTTTGTTCTATGCTGGATTGTGTACTCAATTTTGTTCGGTATTCTGAGTTCTATTCCCGCCATTGGTTTTGTTTTCGGGATCATTTTAAGCGTCGCATGGGCGCTAATTCGCGTAGCTTTCGTCGTCTTGTGGATCATTGCCACCGTCAGAGCGTTCACTGGCGCGCGCTGGGACATTCCCTACATCGGCCCCGTCGCGCGGAAACAAGTCGGCGAGAGTTAAACTTCGCCGAGCAGCTTCACCACGACTTCGGTCAGAATCAGTTCGTGGTCGAGCTGCGTCGTGACCAGTTGCAGATTGGCGGCGAGACAGGCCTGCATTCCGGCAATCAGTTGCTTGGTCGAAAATCGATGCGCGTTTTGTGCGGCAATCCCGAGCGCGTAGGCGTTCACCGTCCCGTCTTTTTTGCGCGGCAAATGCGCAATTGCATCGGCCGGGAGTCGGTTGATCGCGGAAATAAAGGGAAAAGGGGCATGGGGCCGCGAAAGGCGATGGCGGTCCATCAAATCTTTTGCGAGCAATAAATTTCGCACGGTCGGAAGGACCGCGACTAGCAGAATTCCAATCGCGCTCTCGCCCTGGTCCAGTAATTGTCGGACCAAGTCGAGCGCGCGTTCGAGATCGCGCTCGGCGAGCGCGTTGCTCAAATCGAAAATCACGCCCTCACGCGTGAGCGGCACGAGCTCGCGGACAAGATCGACATTCACCGCGCGCTCCTTGCCAAGGAAGAGATCGATCTTTTCCAATTCATTCTCGATCTCGCGCGTGTCACCACCAGTGAGCAGAACGAACAGCTCGAGCGCGTCGTTATCAAATTGAAGTTTACGTTTCTTCGCGCGGGCCTGGACCATCTCGGTCGCTTCTTCTTCCCAACCACTGCGGCTCGAATCGAGTTTGTCGAAAATCTGAAGCTCGGCCCGTTTAGCGAGGGATTTGTAGAACGAGCGCCGCTTATCGACCTCGATTGCGCTGATCAGCAAAATGATTTCGGATCCGAGCCCGGAATTAATTGTTTCGGTCAGCTCTTCCAACGCGTCCTGGACCGCTGCCGATCTCGCTTTCTGGTCATCGCCGAGGAAGTTCGCGTTTTTCAACCAGACTAACTTCTCCCCGCCAAAGAACGGAAGCGTTCGCAGAGCTTCGATTGTCGATCTTATCCGCGTGGCGGCCTGGTCCGCGTTGTCCGCGGCGCCATCGATCGTTTCCAGACCAAAGTCGCCCGCGTCGGCCGGCTTCAATTTCTCGGCCAGTTCTGCCGCGGTATGTTTTACCTCGACGTCATCCGAGCCGACAACGGCGTAGATTTTTGCGACGGCAGGTTGTGCTTTGGTTTTTGGCACGATGACATTTTCTCGCATGCGCAACGAAGATCGACAAGGTGGATCGTCCGCTCCGTCGGGCGATGTTAAAATAAATCCGGCCGAAGGCCGCATGAATAGCATCGAGCAAGGGACTGCTCGATCCACCTAAAAATTGTTGGCTTGTTGCAAAGAAGTTCCGAAATCTTTGGAGGCGTACTCGCGAAATTTCTCCTCCAGTATCGCAACGCTCGCGAATTTTCCGGAATAAAGCCGAGGCAGGATCGCTTCAAGCGGTTGGTGCCGGGCGAGCGCGTCGAGCAAGCTCAAGAAGCTTGGCTTGTCCGTTCCGGCCAGAAACCGCACCAGCCGCTCCGATTCATCATAGAAAATACGGACGCGGTCCGAAGGCGGATGGGTTGCAGCGGCAAGGACGCTGAGCGGAATTAAATCTTGAGGCGCAATCGCCTCCGAGTGCGGCCTGGCCGCAAAACCGCGGGCGCGTTCATAACTGGCGTGCGCATCTTTGGAAACGAACTGGGCAAAACCTTCATCCAACCAACAGGGAATGCCACCGGTGTAAAAGCGATGCAGAACGAGATGAACGATCTCGTGTCCCAAAAGATTGTTGCTGAACTTGTATGCCGGATTTCGTTGGACAAAGAGACTGCCGGCCGAGTGAATTCCGCCACTCCATGGTTCCAGTTTGCCGAAGGCTTGAAACTCTTGCCATTCTTCCGGGTGCTCGAAAATATAAATGTGCGATTTGATGTCGCCGGCTGGTTGTTCGCGCTCCAGCTCTTTGGCGATGACACGATAGTGAAATTCCGCTTCGACCGAAACCGGCGTGGCGACGTAACTGTGAACGAAATGATAAACGAAATGCTCGGTCTCGGCGTGTTTCCATTGCTCCGGATGAATCGCGAGCGCTCTCTCGCCGAGCGGATTCGGGTCGCGCTGACTTAGCTGCGAAAATTCAACTTCGGACAACGAGCTGGATTCGTTGATTTGGGCGTTGGCGGCCCCAATGCACAGGATCGACCCGCCTACGCCGAGGGCTACGGCGCGGCAAGCAATCGCGAAGATCGACAAGCAGCGCATCGCTGCTGAAGCAGCTAATTCTGTGCGAGACGATTTAAATCCCGAGGATACCTCGGCATGTCATCCCGAGCGGAGCGAGGGATCTCACAATCGAAGCGCGCGTCACGCAAGTTGATCTGCGTGATCCAGCACCTTGTGGGAGATTCTTCACTCCGTTCAGGATGACAATCGTCACCTAAACCCGCGAGCGTCTCCGACCAGAGTTTCGCGTGTATTTCACCGGGCGCCTTTTCGGCTCGATCTTGCTCAGGCCGGTGCCGTTCTTCACTTCCATGATTTGATCGCGCAAAAGAGCGGCGCGTTCGAATTCGAGATTCGCCGATGCCTGTTGCATTTCTTCCTCCAGCTCGCGCAGCAATTCAGTGAGATCGAAATTGCCGCCGGCTTCCTGGATGACCGAGGCCGCAATTTCGCGGCCCCGCAAAATCGTGTGCAGACTTTCCTGGACGGCGCGCCGGACGGTTTGCGGCGTGATCCCGTGCTTCTCGTTGTAATCCACCTGTTTCGTCCGGCGATATTCCGAGATCGAAATCAACGCTTCCATGCTTTGCGTCATCTGATCGGCAAAGAGCACGACCTCGCCGTTGATGTGGCGCGCTGCGCGGCCGGCGGTTTGAATTAACGATGTTTGGCTGCGCAAGAAGCCTTCCTTGTCGGCGTCGAGAATGCAGACAAGCGAAACTTCAGGAAGATCGAGACCTTCACGGAGCAAATTGATGCCGACGAGAATATCAAACTCGGCTGCGCGCAGGCCGCGCAAGATTTCCACGCGCTCGATCGTGTCGATGTCGCTGTGGAGGTAGCGCACTTTCAATCCGACGTCGCGCAAGTAATCGGCCAAATCCTCGGCGGTGCGCTTGGTTAACGTCGTGATCAGGACGCGTTCGGCTTTCTCCACCCGCTGACGACAAAGCTCGATCGTGTCGTCGATCTGGTTCTTCAACGGTTTGATCGTGATTTTTGGATCGAGAAGTCCGGTCGGCCGAATGATCTGCTCGACGACCAGCGGTGCGCCGGGCTCGCGAACCTCGAACTTCTCGGCGGGCTCATCGGTGCGCGATATGTGGCCGTGAGATTGGTGTATCGTCGCTCTGCGAGCGCCGTCTGTTTTATTTCGGCGGTCATAGACCGCCGTTACAGTTTCGCCCGGCAATACAAAAGGAACGGGCTCATCTTGGCCGATTCGTTGCCGTTTGTGCGGAACGTAGCCTGTGTTGCCAACCACGCTGTTTTGAATTTCGAATTCAGCCGGCGTCGCACTGACGTAAACGAGCTGGTTCGTTGTTTTCATGAACTCGTCGAAATTCAGCGGACGATTATCGAGCGCGCTCGGCAGACGGAAGCCGTAATTGACCAGCACCGTCTTGCGCGAACGATCGCCCTCGTACATCCCGCCGATTTGTGGAATGGTCGCGTGCGATTCGTCGATCACGACCAGAAAATCCTTCGGGAAGAAATCGACAATCGTGTAGGGTTTCGAACCCGGCGGCCGGCCGGAGAGATGTCGGGAATAATTTTCGATGCCGTTGCAGAAGCCCATCTCCTGCAACATTTCCAGGTCGTATTCGGTGCGGATGCGGAGCCGTTGCGCTTCGAGAAGCTTGTTCTGCGATTCCAACAGTATGATTCGGTCTTCCAGCTCGGCCCGGATCGTCTGCAACGCGCGATTCAATTTGTCGGCCGGCGTCACGAATTGTTTCGCCGGAAAAAACGTCATGATGCTGAGCGATTCGCGCGCGTGTCCGGTGAGGGGATCAAATCGGGTAATCGCATCGATTTCGTCGCCAAAAAATTCCAGTCTCACAGCTTCCTCGTCCGCCGTGGCCGGATAAACTTCGACCACGTCGCCGCGGACCCGAAATTTACCACGCGAGAAACTGATGTCGTTCCGTTCATAGAGCATGTCGACCAGGCGACTGAGCACCGCTTCGCGCGAAGTATGCTGTCCGCGTTTTACCGTGAGCAACATTCGCTCATAATCTTCCGGTGAGGTGACGCCGTAAATACACGACACACTCGCGACCACGATCGTGTCGCGCCGCGTGAGCAACGCGCTGGTCGCGGACAGGCGCAACCGCTCGATCTCTTCGTTAATCGATGAGTCCTTTTCGATGTAGGTGTCGGTCCGCGGGATGTAGGCTTCCGGCTGGTAATAATCGAAATAACTGACGAAATATTCGACCGCGTTTTTGGGGAAGAATTGTTTGAACTCGGAATAAAGCTGGGCCGCGAGCGTTTTGTTGTGCGAAATCACCAGGGTCGGCCGGTTCAGCTCTTTAATCACATTCGCCATGGTGAATGTTTTGCCCGAACCGGTGACGCCGAGCAGTGTCTGGTGCCGATTGCCCGCTTCGATCGACTTCATCAACTTGGCGATCGCCTGGCCCTGGTCGCCGCGAGGTTTATAGTCGGATTCGAGCTGAAACGGCATCCGGCAATTTAGCACGCAAGCGACGTTGCGCTTGTGAAAGGCGCTTCTGAAAGTTAATTCAGCGAACAAGGTGAATCTGCCGAAATTCTTTGCCGAGCTGAAGCGCCGCCATGTCTATCGCGCGGCGGTCGCTTACGGAATGGGGGCATGGCTATTGACCCAGGTCGCGACCCAGGTTTTTCCGTTCTTTGATATCCCAAATTCGGCGGTGCGTTTCGTGATCGTGACACTGCTTCTCGGATTTCCGATCGCGATGGCGCTGGCGTGGCTCTACGAATTCACCGGCGCCGGATTTGTTCGGGACAAAGATGTCGATCCAGGTGTCCGAAAGAGCGCAGGGCGTCTCCTCGATTTTACGATTATCGGTGTTCTCCTGCTGCTAATTGGAGTGCTGCTTTATGGACGGCTACCATTTCGCAGCTCAAGCGGCGAATCGATACCCGATAAAAGTATCGCGGTGTTGCCGTTCGCAAATTTCAGCGACGAAAAACAGAACGCATTTTTCGCGGACGGCATCCAGGACGATATTCTGACCAGTCTCGCTAAAATCGCTGACTTGCGGGTGATCAGCCGCTCGTCGGTGATGCAATTTCGCGATCCCGCGGCGCACAATCTGCGCGAAATTGGCCGGCTTCTGGGAGTGGCCAACGTTTTGGAAGGCAGCGTCCGGCGGGAAGGGGACCGAGTCGTCATCAATGTGCAGTTGATCGACGCCTTGAAAGATCGACATCTCTGGGCCCATCGTTATGAACGGACATTGGCGGATTCGTTAGGCCTCCAGGGCGAACTGGCTGCAGAGATCGCGGAGGCGTTGCGAGTCACATTGAGCCCCAACGAAAAAGCGCGCATCGAAACCAAGCCGACCGAAAATGCAGATGCTTACCTCGTTTATCTGCAGGCGAATCAGATTGAGCGTAATCCGGACACGTTGCTCGAGGATTACAAGAAGGCAGAGCAGCTTTACCTGACCGCTATCGGCCTCGATGCCAGGTTCGCTCTGGCCCATGCCCGGCTCGCTTCTACGCGCGCGGCGATTTTTCATTATTACGAACCGCTGGATGCGTGGAAAACGAAAGCGCGTGGCGAAGCCGAGATCGCCTTGGAGTTGCAACAGAATCTGGCCGAAGCGCATCTCGCTCTCGGTCAATGCATTTACTGGATTGACCAGGGTTACGAACGTGCCTTGACCGAATTCGACACTGCTTCGCGTCTGGCGCCAAATAACAGCGAAGCCGGCGGACTCATCGCCGCGATCAAACGACGGCAGGGGAAATGGCAGGAATCACTCGACGGCTATCAGAAGATCAGCAAGCTCGACCCGCAAAATCCGAACATCACCCGCAATCTAGTCTTCACCTACACCGCTTTGCGACGTTGGCCGGAGTCCGGGCGCGGGGCCGAGCGTATGCGAGCGTTGGCGCCGGCATCGCTCGTTGCCAAGATCCAGAGCGGCTATATCGATTTTTGGTGGAAAGGCGACACACACCTGCTGAAATCGCTCCTCGCCCAGATTCCGGCCGGAGTCGATCCGGACGGCGTGATGACTACTTGTCGTTGGGATGTGGCCATGATTGAGCGCGATTACATGGCGGCCAAACAGGCGCTCGAAATTTCTCCGCTCAAAGAATTTTCCTACATGAATGCGGGACCGACACCGAAGAGTTACTTTCAGGCATGCATTTCTCTGGCCCAAGGCGATCCTGCCGCCGCGACAAAACTTTTTGATTCCAGTCGCACGAGTTTTGAAGATGGGGTGAAAGAATCCCCGAACAGCGCCGAGCGTCACGCCTACCTCGGTTTGCTCTACGCCTTTATGGAGCGGAAGAACGATGCGATTCGCGAAGGGCGGCGGGCCGTTGAATTGAAACCGGAATCCACCGACGCCTACGATGGCGCGATCATGAATTCTATTCTAGCGCTCATTTATGCGCGCTGCGGTGAGAAGGATTTAGCCATTCCGTTGATTGAGCGTCTGCTCAACACACCCGGCGCGGTCGACAGCGTGGATTACAGTATCACCGTGAACGATTTGAAATTCCGCTGGGAGTGGGACCCGATTCGCAACGATCCCCGTTTCCAGAAACTCGTGAGCGCGAAACCGTGAATCCGAAGAAATTTTTCGCCGAACTGAAACGCAGAAAAGTTTACACCGTTGCAATCGCTTATGCTGTTGGCGGTTGGGCGCTCGCGCAGGGCCTCTCCCAGTTGTTACCGATCTTCGACATCCCGATTTGGGTCGTTCGGGTTGTTGTTCTCGTGATCGTGATCGGGTTTCCGGTAGCCCTCGTGCTCTCCTGGTTTTTCGATTTCACCCGCTACGGGATCGTGCGGACGCCGGAGATGAAGGACAAGATCGACATCGGGCCGGCTGTCTCTTCAAGCGAGCCGTCGAT
Organism: Chthoniobacterales bacterium; assembly: GCA_038230255.1. Lineage (GTDB taxonomy): Bacteria > Verrucomicrobiota > Verrucomicrobiia > Chthoniobacterales > UBA10450 > AV40. Next base: position 153,110 of record JBBRNP010000008.1, on the reverse strand, counting down.
TGCGGTCCTGCCTTTCACCGATTTGAGTCCCGGAGAAGGGCGCGATTATTTCGGCGAGGGAATCGCCGAGGAAATTCAAACGGCGCTGGCGAAAATTGAGGGACTGCGTGTGGCCGCGCGGCGTTCTTCGTTTTGGTTCAAAGACAAAAAAGCGGACCTGAAGGAAATCGCCGACAAACTGAATGTGGACCACATACTCGAAGGCAGTGTGCGTCGCGAAGGGAATCGTGTCCGCATCAGCGCTGAGCTGACGGAATGTTGCAATGGCTTCACGCTTTGGTCGGAAACATTCGAGCGCGAGATGCAGGGAATCTTTGCGCTTCAGGACGAAATTACGCGGGCGATTGTCGATGCGTTGAAATTGAAACTCGATATTTCGGCGCCAATGGCGTCGCGGCTTGTGCGCAGCACCGCTGCTTACGACGTCTATCTGCACGGTTTGTTTTATTCCGACAGAACCAACGAGGCAGATCTGCGAAAAAGTTTGGAATATTTCGAACGCGCTATTGAAAAAGACCCGCAATTCGGTCGCGCGTGGACCGGGATGGCGAAGGCGTGGTTGTGGTTAGCGGATGCTTACGTCGCGCCTCTTGAAGCCTATGCAAAAGTACGCGAGGCCGCGACCAATGCCCTGCACATCGACAATGACGATGCGGAGGCACACGTTTACCTGGCAGAAACAAAACGCATTCTTGACTGGGACATGGAGGGAGCGGCCCGCGATTTTAATCGTGCGGTCGAGCTCGATCCGAAGTCGACGCCTTCCAATTATTTCTCGGCCGCGTTTTGGGCCGCGCGCGGTGAACGCGACCAAGCATTAATTTATTTGCAACGGACATCAACGATCGATCCGGCGTCACTTTGGGTAAATAACTCCGCTTGCGAGCTCTACCGCTACTTCGGTTTATATGATGAAGCGATGAAGGCCGGGGAACGCGCATTGCAGTTGGATCCGGCATTTGTTTATGGCGAGCCACTGATGGCCGCGCTTTATCGTGAGATGGGACGCTACGACGAAGCGATCGCGCTTTACCATAAAGCGCAAAGAATCAGCGGCCGTTCCGCGTTTGGTCTGGCGATTACTTATGCGCGGATGAATCGACCGGATCAAGCGCGCGAAGTCCTTGCCAGGACTATTGCGAGTCGCAGAAGTTATACGCCCGGTGATGCCGTTGCTCATGTTTACGTGGCACTCGGTGCGCACGAGGACGCGATCCGCGAACTCGAGCGGGCGTGCGATGAGCGATCTTCATCACTCCATTTCATCGGGATTGCCCCTGAGTTCGCGCCGCTTCGTTCCGACAAACGGTTCTTGTCGATCTTGAAGAAGATTGGGCTCGAGGGAGAGAAAGTTTTCGCCGCCGGGGCAGCGCCCTGATTACTGGAAAATCACGTCCTGACCATGTCCGTGCGAACGGACGCCGTAGTCATGCAGATCGCGCGCGGCCAGGTGCATTCCGAAAATAAGCACCGCGATCAGACCGAAATACATGATCGACATCGTCCAGCGCTGGGCCGGTGTAACTTCATAATAGCGCTGCTCTTCTTCGGTCCGTTTACGGAAGAGGGAAATGACTCGTGGTAACGACAAGATGACCATCAGCCAAACAATGAAGTTTGGATATTTCCAACCGAACCAAAGCAGCACCGCGAAACCGGGTAGCCAAAGCCAGCGCGAAAGCGCGGTGACAATTCGCCCACCATCGAGCATGCCCACCGGCGTCAGATTAAACAGGTTCAAAAAATAACCGAACCAGGCGAGCGCGAAGAAAATCGGAATGTCGGCAAATTCACCGATGGAATTGCAGGCGAGTGCGCCGATCGATCCGAGCATGGGTCCGCCGATGCCCACGCACGCTTCCATCCAGGCGTTACGCGGCGCTTCCTTCAACGCGATGAACGCGCCCATAAACGGAATGAAAACCGGTGCGCCGACCTTGAGTCCGAATTTTTTGGCGACAATGAGATGACCGCATTCGTGCACGAGCAGAAGCAGAACAAAGCCGACCGCGAACTTCCAACCCCACATCATCGTGTAAACCCAGATCATCAGCAGCATCGTGCCGCCGGACTTGAGCAGGAGCGGCAGGAACTTGAGCGCGGGGAGGATGAAGAATTTCAGCTTCGCGAAGAATTTCGCGATCACGACGCCTACGACCGCGACCGGGCCGAGCGCTTTCTTCAGGCGAGCCCACCAATTATCACGCGATGGATGCTGCGCATCAAATGACGCTGTTTCAGGCGGGCCGTTCATTTCCTAACCTCGGTCGACTTCGCCCTCAGCTCAATTTGATGCGTCAAACCGGCGGGTCGCGCAGTTCGTTGAAGGCTGTCCCCAGATTTGCCAGCACATCACTAGCGAGCAAAGATTCCTCGCTGGCGCCGTTTTGGAAGATTGAGATCTCGGCGGCGCGCCCGCAGGTCCACGCTCCAATGCGAGCAGCGTCGTACATCGACAATTCGCGCCCGGCCAAGCCCGCGCAGACCCCGGTTAAAACATCGCCCATTCCACCGCTGGCCATTCCCGGATTGCCGGTGGTGTTGTAGCTGATCGGCTTGCCGCGCTCGCAAACGATCGTGCGGCTTCCCTTGAGCAAAAGTGTAATGGGAAATTGATCGCAAAAATTGCGGGCAATTCCAGCGCGCGCCATTTTGCCAACGTCCATCAACCGTTTCATTTCCCCGGGATGTGGCGTGAGCAACCGCGGGCCACGACAGCTGCGCAGGAGATCGACCTTCTCGCTGAGAATATTTAATCCATCTGCGTCGACAATCATCGGTTGCGGCACGTTCTCGATTAAGTTGAGAATTTCGGAAGCGCGCGCTTTTCCCAAACCGGGTCCAACCGCCCAAATATCGATTTCTTTTTCCTCGAGCAAATCCCGATACCTTCGAACGGGCTTCACCATCGCTTCGACCGGCGCGGCGCTGGCGACCATCTCATAAATGTCTTCCGGGACAAAGACCTCGACTAAACCGGCGCCGGCGCGCAATGCGCCTTCGGTCGTCATCAAGGCTGCCCCTACGAAACCTTTCGAACCGGCCACAACGCCAACGCGACCAAATTCATTTTTGTAAGCGTCGAATTTTCGCCGAGGCAAGAGTGAACCGAGCGAACGCGGGCTCGCGGCGAGCTCATTTGGCGCGCCTGCCTCCTGCCAAAGCCCGGGAAGAGGAACGATTTCAATGCGCCCGACAAATTTTAGCGCGGGATCGACGATCAGGCCGTGCTTGACGAAACCAATCGTGATCGTGAAGTCGGCGACGACGGAATCTTCCGGATCATTTTCGCCCGAATCGGCTTCGAGCCCGGTCGGAAGATCGACCGCGAAGACAAAGGCATTTTCGTCCCGGCGCAGGCGATTGATCTCACGGGCGGCGCTGCGGAGCGGTTCGCGCAAGAATGATTTTGCGCCGGTGCCGAGTAAACCATCCAGAATGATCGTGTGCGGTGCGCGATTGATCGTATCGTCAGATGTTGGCGTCGCGTCGCGCAACGCTTTTAATTTTTGTTGTGTCAGCTCGCTGCACTCTGTTTCCGCGAACGGCAGATGGATGTCGATCTTCCAACCGATCCGTTGCAACTGTTCCGCCGCCACCAGAGCATCGCCGCCGTTGTGTCCTTTCCCCGCGAATACGATACAGGTGGCCGGTTTCGGAAAAAATTGGCGGACGGCCCGGGCAACTCCAGTGCCGGCCTGGTCCATTAATGTTTCAACGTTAACCCCGCGGGCGAAAGCGGATTCCTCCGCAGCGCGCATTTGCGCCGAGCTCAAAACAGGCGATTCCAATTAATCCTCCGTCTTCGCCGCGGCAGATTTCTTCTTTTTGCTTTTTGTCCCCGAATCTGAATCGGAGGAATGCTTGCGCTTGGACGATGTCGATCTTGATGAGCTCCTCGAGCTTCGCTTACCGCGTTTCGAGCGGGAAAGGTCCGGATCCCGATAGTGGGTTTGATCGATGAACGGCTGGAGCGGAACGCTCGCGTTGTTGGCCGCAAGCCGGTTATCCGCTGAAGTCCTCGCTACCAGCGAGCGCTCACGAACGCCGCGCCCAATTTCTTCCGCAAGTTTTTGCCGGTAGGCAGAGCTCTGAGCGTAGCCCGCTTCGGTCGCGTTGGTCAGAAATCCGCATTCCACCAGCACCGACGGGATTGTTGTCCTTCGCAGGACGAAAAAGCCACGGCGCCTGACGCCGCGGTTTCGAGTGGGCGCGCCGCCAGCCACGTAGTAGTGGATGGCAGAAGCGAGCGGCAAACTCTGGGAACTATAAAAGTACGTTTCAATTCCGCTGGCCGCTCTGCGAGGCGCGGAATTGAAGTGAATGCAAACAAAGATCGCGTCCCGATAAGAGTTCGCGATCGCGACGCGAGTTCCCAATGGAACGAAGACATCGCTTTCTCTGGTCATCACGACTCGATATCCCTGGGCGGTAAGCACCGCTTTGAGTCTCTGCGCGACATCCAAATTCATGGTCTTTTCAGGGACGCGTTGGCCTGCAATTCCACCGCGATCGAATCCGCCGTGACCGGCATCGATCACAACCGTTGTCGAAGGACGGCTACCTTCGGGGACGACGACGGCGCGCGTCTGAACACGCGGAACGGGGGTCGGGCGTGGCGCGACGGCGCGCTTTTCTCGCGTGGAAAGAGTGCTCGGAGCGGGCAAACCATGAACAGCCGTGGCGGTGAATGAGGCGGCGAGAAACAAGCTGAAATAAAGAGAATGTTTTCGCATTGTTAATCGTCCTTCGGTGCGTTGGGCGGTCGCGCTGAAAGTTTCGGCGCGGTCTCGCGGGTTGCTTGCGTAACCGGTGTGTCCATCATGCCGCCGGCAATTTTTACCACGCCTTCTTCAGAATGCACAAGCCGCGGCCTCGTTTTGGTTTCGGCAAAGCTGGTGCGCGAAAGAAGCTCGCCATTCAAACCGACCCGAGCGTAAGACCAACTTCGCGGAGCGGCGCAGTAAAGAACATGAAGTTGATTGGACCGGTCGAATTCCGTCTGCGGTTCTCCGAATGTGATGACCTGGCCTAACGAGTAAGTCGCGTAAACGATCCCGCTGTCCTTGTCTTCGACCCGGATGTAGAGCGAAGTGTGATCGGGAAAACGGTTGGTCATGAGCGAATAGGTGCGCGCGTTTCCGGAAGCGCCCTCTCCTTCAGGAACGCCCACTGTTTTTTGCCAGATCGGTCGCGCATCGGTCACTTCGAAAACTTTCGTCTGGGAATAATAGAACTTGTTCAGATCGGCAAAATAAATATGAGCGCGAACATGGTATGCGCCAAAATCGTGCACCCCAAACAACGGGGTCAGGTTGATCTTTCGAGTCACCCGTCTGCCGGCGGCAATGTTGAGCGGTTCGGTTCCGGCATTCGAGATCGGGGCGATGGACCGGCCTTCATTTCCAGTCACCTCAAAGCCAAACCACGACTGACCATCAGCGTCGCGAAGATCGACATCGCGTCCGGCCAGATTCGTGACGACCAGATTAGCCACGACCGGCTCGTAGGCGATGTATTGCAAGCGCGGAAATCTTAGCTCGACCTGGATTTGCGCGGCGGCGGTGCTGGCGACGAAGCAAAGGCAGACCAGCGTCCAGCGCAACTTCATGAAAATGTAAACTACCGCAAACCCGCGTAGTTGCATAGGAAAGTGGCTTAAGCGGATCGGCGCTGCGACTTGATCGAGTTCTCTTGTTTCCCGGCTGTGACCACGTCGATTAAAATATCGTTCCACGCGGCGGTGATCGTCTCGAGTGGCGGGCGGACACTGCGTTCGTATGCGAATTCAATAAACTCCCAGCTCACCATCTCGAGCAGCGCGTCGCGTCCGCGCGCGGTCGTTGTTTCGGCGTGCACAATTTTGCCGCCACGGAGAAACACGAGCCCGTTCTTTGTTTCTTTAACCAGTTGGAGGGCGCCGTTGCGGCGACTGAGACAACACATTTGCAAAACATCGACCACATGGAAAAGATCAGGCGCATTCGGCCGCGCATTCTCGGCCCGCTCGATTGCAGTCACCAAATCGTCTCCTTCGATTGGCTCCGGAAAAACCTTGGTTTCGGCAATCTCCAGTCGTCGGTCCGCCGCCGGATAATTTGGAAAAAACAAAACCTGGAGCGCAGGAAAAATTTCGCTGAGCGAAGAACCGAGCGCGAGCCCATCAATCCCGTCGGCTTCGAGTTGGGTCAGGAGAAGATTGCATTGCTGATGACGCCGCGCCCAATCCATGGCCGCGACATCGCTCCCGACAAGTTCGCACTGGTGGCGCGTATAACTCGTCACCATTCGCACCAGCGCTTCCCCCATCTCAGAGTCGCGGTGCACGATGAGCAATTGCATTACTGCGGCGGAGCGGTGTTGGGCGCTGGAAAAAGAGTTAAGAGTCTGGTCGGTTCGGCGCGTTTATCCTGGAGCTGATCATTATAATAAACGCGCACGATGTAACCAAGATATTTGCGCGAGCCACCCTCAGGCGGGGGGCTTGCCTTCACCGGCTTGCCTTTCTTGGCCGGATTGACCGCCGCGGCCGCAGCCGCCAGGTCCGACTCAGCCGATTTGCCTTTGGATTTCGGGCGAATGTAAGTCACCGCCAGCGTCTCGCTATTGCTGTCGGCCCAGTCATGATTGGGCGTGAGCCATTCGTAGCTGACGTCGGCGTCGGTCAGTTTGGGGATGTCGTTATCGCCGACTGCGTCGTAAAAGAAAACCTGGATCTTCACCTTGGTGTGATCGATCACCGCGTTCGGCCGTTTTTTGACCGCGATGCGCAACATCAGGTTCGTTTCCGAATCCGCGTCGGGCGTTTCCGACGCGGTTACTTCGCTGATAGCGAGGGTGGATCCGGCCGGAATTCCTTCCCCAGAACTGCGAACGCTCGATGCGTCAAGCGCACTCGCGGGTTTTCCAGCATCAAGCGCTGAACCGGTAGCTTGACCCGGAGGCACCGGAACACCGTGTTTCAATTTCATGTCCGCCAATTCGTAGAGCGGTCCAGCGGATGGACCGATCTGCAGGACCCTGCGCCAAGTGTCGGCCGACCGGTCGAAATTCTGGGTCGACTCGTGAATCATTGCGATTTCGGCAAGGACTTCGGCGTTTTTCGGATCGCGCTGCGAAGCCTCGTTTAAGCGCGCGAGCGCGCTCACGGTGTCGCCACTTTCCCGGGCCGCGTCGGCCTGCTTCCGCAATCGATCCGCCACGGAGATTGTCGATGTTGCCGGCGTTAGCACGGCGGCAGGAGACGCGACCGCCAAGGCGACCGGCGGCGCGGAAGGCGCGACGGACGGAAGCGGGGCCGGCACTGTTCGCGGAGCAACCACAGCCGTCTGTGCCGGGCGCATGCGGCTGATGTAATGAAAGCTCGCGGCGAAAAATTCCGCCACCGCAAAAAGAACGACCAGGATGAGCCCGACCTGAAAGCTCTTGTCGGTTCGCGACCCGGAAACAAAGGAAAGAGACGCCATGGGTGAATGATTTCTGTAGATAACTCTGCGCGGCTGTCAACTCGCTCGCCTAGCGCGAGATGTCCGACTGGCTCAGAAGTTGAAAACCTTCGCCAGTCAAAACCGAGATGGCGCATTCATTATCATCGACGTGAAGAGCGAGGGCAGCCTGACCGCGAGGACGCATCAGAAGCGAATAAGTGAAATGCACGTTCACTTCGGCCATAAAAAGCGCGGCCAGAAGTTTCGCCAGTTCGGTCGCAACTTCGCTCATTTCCACAACCAAGACCTCGCACATTCCATAGGCGATATTGTTCTGCCGAAACAGTTTTTCCACGCCCGCGGGATCGCTCACGACCAATCGAGCAATTGCCGAGTCAGTCGACTCCGAGACACTCATGGCGACGACATCACAGCTGTTTGCGTTCAGTAATTTCACGATGTCGAGCATGGCGCCGACTTTGTTCGCTAGAAAAACGGAGAACTGCTTGACCAGTGGCCCGTCGCGTTTCGAGGTAGTTTTGGGTAAATCGAGTGGCATTGGGTGGATCGAGCTCTCCGAGCTCGATGATAATTGTGCGGCGAAGCCGCAATTATTTAGCATCGCCCGCGGAGCGGCCGATCCACCGGCAGTATGTCATCGCCGATGTTTTATTGGCAAACCAATAAAGTCCGAGCCGGACTGGCATTTCCAATTGCGGAATGTAAGAAGAGAGCGTTCCATAACCGCGACGCATGGAGCCGGAAGATGAATTGATTGCGCAACGCCGCGAGAAACTCGCCGCCCTCAGGGCCCGCGGGGTGGAACCTTTTGGTCGCGCATTCGAAACGTCGGGCTCGATCGCAGAAGTCCGGGACGCGTTCAAGGAGGGCGACTCGCTGCGCGCGGCCGGCCGAATCACCGCGCATCGCGACATGGGCAAGAGCCACTTTATCGACCTTCGAGACGCGACCGGCCGGATTCAGGCTTATTTCCACGAGAAAGAGATCGGCGCGCCGGCGATGGAGATTTTCAATCTGCTCGACCTCGGCGATTTCGTCGGCGTGGAAGGCACCTGTTTTTTGACCAAGACCGGCGAGCCGACGTTGAAGGCGCACAAATTCGAAGTCCTGGCCAAATCGCTCCGGCCGCCGCCGGAAAAATGGCACGGCTTGCAGGATGTCGAAGCGCGCTATCGGCAGCGTTATGTCGATCTTGTCGCGAACGAGCAATCGCGGGAAGCATTTCAAAAACGCATCTTGATGGTGCGCGAAATTCGCCGGTTCCTGGAAGACCGGGGTTTCGCCGAAGTGGAGACGCCGATTTTACAAACGGTGGCCGGCGGCGCAGCGGCTGCGCCATTCAGCACCCGCCACAAAGCGCTCGGGCTCGACCTTTATCTACGGATCGCTCCGGAACTCTATTTGAAGCGCCTTTTGGTTGGCGGATTCACCAAAGTGTTCGAATTGAACCGGAATTTTCGGAACGAAGGCATTTCCCGGAAGCACAATCCCGAATTCACCATGCTCGAAGTTTACTGGGCCTACGCCGATTTCGAAAAAATGGCGAACCTGATCGAAGAATTGATTTGTCAGGCGAGCGAAAAATTGGAGGGCGCCGCGCCGTCGGCGCCTCAAAGTGGGGCACGACAGCGCGTGCCCCTCCAAATCGAACATCGCGATGCCGATGGAAAAGTGGTTCGCACGATCGATCTCAAGCGGCCATGGCGCCGCGCTCGATATGTCGATCTTATCCGCGAGGTTGCGGGCAAGGATTGGTTCGACATTTCCAGCGGGGAACGGCGCAAACGTGCGAGCGGCGAGTTAAAGCTCGAAATCCTGCCGCAACTGGCCGATTTCGAAGTGACACAGCACGTTTTTGAAAAATTGGTGGAAGAAAAAACTTTCGATCCATTATTCGTGACCCATTGCCCGAAGGAATTAGTGCCGTTGGCGAAACAGAACGCGGACGATCCATCGTTGGTCGATGTTTACGAACTCATCATCAATGGAGTGGAAATGTCTCCCGGCTACACGGAGCTGAACGATCCCGACGTGCAGCGGCAGCGGCTATTGGAACAGGCCGGGGAAGAAACGCAGAAAATCGACGAGGATTTTTTGCTCGCGCTCGAACACGGCATGCCGCCGGCGGGTGGATTTGGTCTGGGAATCGACCGTTTGGCGATGTTGTTTACCGGCGCCGAATCTATCCGCGATGTGATTTTGTTTCCGCTTTTAAAGCCGAAGCGCGACTAACGCTTCGTTCGCAACCCGCGACGGATTACGGTTTAGGCGAGTTCGCCGCTGGCGATGCTGTAGGCGAAGGAGTGGGAGATGGAGTGGAAGCCGATTGCGCTTGCTTGGATTCGTCCTTTTTATCGGCTGTGAAAACCAAGCGCTTCGTTTTGAAGCGCGGATCTCCCTCATCTTCTGCGTCGGCTGTTTCATTCGCCTCGCCGGTAATATGCTCGATCGAGCTTGGACCGGAAAAGAGAAGGTTGCTTTGAAACCTCGGGTCCGTCCCGCTGCTTTGCAGCTTCTTCAGCGAATCAACTTCCTGGATCTTCTCCTTCGGGCGAGTTTTGAAGTGCAAACGTCCGTCGTCCCGTGCCATGGGATTCTCCGATTCGCTGGTCTTGCCGCGATAAAGAGTGTCGTCGCTTTCGTCAGTATTATTTTCGTTCGGTGGGCCCTCTGTCTTTGCGCCGGTGGTAGTGCCGGGTAGCGCGATCCCATTCACGGCTCCCTTGTTGGCTTCGCTCCCCGGAGGTGGACTCGCAAGGGCCTGCGAAATTATTCCAATCGCAAGGACGATCGAAAAGGCGATTGGCATTTTCATCGGGGGAGAGGAATTACAACGGGTCATCGTCAAAATCAACGGATTTTACCCGTCTTGGTTGCGGTAAATTCTGCGGAAATTGCAAGATCGACATCTGGGCCGCGGAGCTTCGCGTCGTTACGATGCTAAAGTTCTGAGCAAGAGATTGAGGCCGCCGATTAATCCGACCCCAAGCGAAAAGCTTTTCAGGACCAATGCTTTGCCGTGTTTCAACATTTCTCCCAGTACGGCGTGGGCGGCCAGATAGAGAAATCCGCCACCGACGTGGGCCATGAACAGGCTGAGCCAAAATGTTGACCTGCTTGCCAGAAAGAAAAATCCGATTATTCCACCTAACAGGGTGGTGGCCTCTACTGCCGCGACCCAACCGAGTGCGCGCCCTCTTCGAAAGCCGGCGCCAATCAAGAGGCCGCCCAAGGCGAGGCCTTCCGGAATTTTGTGAATACAAAGAGCAGAAAAGAGCGACCATTGACCGGCTGCGGTCACTTGCGTTTCCTGTCCAATTCCGAGCGCCAATCCGTCCGTCGTACTGTGGATTGCCAGCGCGATAATCAATGCGGAAGCGATCTCGCTGAAATGTTTTGTCGAGTCAGCGTCAAAATGGCTGGCGGCGCAAGCGGGACAAACGTGATGAACATATTTGCTGACGAAGAAAAAGAATGCGTACCCGGTCCCGGCCGCAACGGCGACCGCCCACCATGGGCAATTTCTTAAACTTTCCGGCAAAATCGCGAACAACGTCACGCCCAGCAGCGTGCCAGCCGCGAAGCTGATCAACGCGCAAAGCGGTTTGTGCGTTAAGCGGAGCAAAGCGCTGATCGATCCGCCGACTATTGCGAATACGTAGGCCGCGGCAACCTGCCAGAAAGTGATTTGGCCGTTCAAGAGCTGGTCACCGTCTCGTGCTTTTCGTGGCAGTGTTGTGTCTCGATCGTGATGTGCACGAGTTCATCGTGTTCGCGGAACAGGCCGCGATAATAATCCGACGGGCCGGGGCTCGTGGGCGACGATCGAAACGATCGCAGCAAATTTTCCGGCGCCCACCTGCCAGACGTGGAGATCGGTCACCATTGAATCGCCGTCGCTTTCTACCGCCCGCCTGATTTCGTCGGGTAAATCGGAGGAGGCCGGCGTGCGATCGAGCAAGATGCCGCTGGTGTCGCGCAAAAGATTGTAAGCCCAGGAAAAAACGACGCCGCTCCCGACCAAACCGACAGCCGGATCGAGCCACGACCAGCCGAAGAATTTTCCGCCGGTCAATGCCAGGATTGCGAGCAACGATGTAAATGCATCCGCGAGGACATGCAGATAGGCGGCGCGCAAATTTAAATCATGATGATGACCGGCAGAGTGGTCATGGCCGTGGTGATGTGCACCGCTAAGGAGGAACGCGCAACCGAGATTGACGAGCAATCCAATGCAAGCAATGCCGATTGCTTCATTAAAATGGATTGTCAGCGGAAGGAACAGGCGCCGGGTTGATTCGCCGGCCATCAAAAACGCCACGATTGACAACACCACAGCGCTGGCAAATCCGCCGAGCACGCCAATTTTGCCCGTCCCGAAACTGAATCGCTCATTCGCGGCGTGTCGCCGCGCGAAATAGTAAGCGAGGGCCGTTATCACAAAGGCGATCACATGGGTGCTCATGTGCCAGCCATCGGCCAGCAACGCCATCGAGTGGGACATGAGACCGGCGGCGATCTCCACAACCATCATCACGGCGGTGAGGCCGATCACCATCCGGGTTCGCTGTTCCGCCTTGGAAAAATCAGGAACGAAGTCGTGTGTTTTCCGGAAATGGGAATGCTCTCTTGGATGCATCTTCCCGAAGATAGCGCGATTATCGCGTCAGCAAAAAAAGCAGTGACGCGACCCGCTAATTTACACGAAGCCGAGCGCGAATGAGTGCGTAGCCCGCTACGGCAATTAGGAGCGCTCCGAACGTGCAAACAATCGCCGCGCCGGAGGGCAAGTCCCACCAGTAGGACAAAAACAATCCGGCGACACCGCCCAGTAGCGCAATGATCCAGCCGATAAACAATCGATTCCCGATTCGCTCCGAGAGGCTGATTCCGCAAACGGCCGGCACAATCAGGTAACTGAAAACCAGAAGCACACCGGCGATGCGCACAAAACTCGTTACCACCAGGCCGAAAACAGCATAAAAAAGAAAATCCCACCAGCGCACGCGCAATCCTTTTTGGTAGGCACCGTCGCGATCGTAGGAAACGAGCAGGAAATTCGTGCGAAAGGCAAAATGGAAAATGCCGACCGCGACGAAGAGCGCGAACCGCTCCCAAACTTCACGCGGTGTCACCAGTAGAATGTTTCCGACCAGCATGTTCTTGATCTCTTCGTCGCCCTCCGCGGCGCGGCTTAACAACAAAACTGCGGCCGCAGCTGCAACGACGTAAGAAATTCCGATGACCGCTTCCTGTGGAATTTGACTCTCGCGTTTTCCGGTTACAGAAAAAACGGCCGCGCCAACTAAAGTGAAACCGAGCGCGATACCGAATGTGGTCCAGCTTTCCAGATCGAGGTGTAACAGGACGGCGAGACAAATTCCAAGTGACGCCATTTGAGCCATGGCGATGTCGATAAAGATGATGCCGCGCTGAACGACGTGGAGGCCGAGATAAACAAGCAACCACGGCAAGAGGATACAGGCCATGATCGGCCATAACATTACTTCCCACATATTACTTGAGCGCGGCAGCGAGCCGCGAAACGAGCGTGTCGATCAACTTCACGTAGCTGTCGGTGCCCGCAATTCCCCCGGGAAATTGTGAAAACTCCACTACTTTAGCACCGGTCGCGCTCGCGACTTTTTCCGCAACGCGTCGGTCGTGATACGGCTCGACGATTACCGCTTTGACGTGCTGCGCTTTCATTTGGGCGATTACTTCCGCCAGATGCGAAGGTGATGGCGGGATGCCGGGCTTCGGTTCGAGGAAGATGTCGATGTTAATGCCGAAGCGATGGGCGAAGTACGGCCACGAATCGTGATAAGCGACGACGTGCTGGTCCTTGAACGGCAGCATGGTTGCTCCCCATTCCTGAAGCCTCGCATTAATGGACGCTTCGAATTTTTTGGCGTTGCTCTCGTAAAATGCGGCGTTTGCCGGATCGAGCGCGGTGAATGACTGCGCGATGTGCTGAGCAATCGCTTTGGCGATAATCGGATCGACCGTGAAGTGGGGATTGCCGAGCGAGTGCACATCGCCGGCGGCGCGCGTTACGTTGGCCGGCACATTCATCAGGCGAATTCCCTGTGACGCCTGAACGCGCCCCGGTTTGCCAACCTCGATTTTTGAATTGCGGGCATTTTGTAACAGCGGTGGCAACCAGCCAAGCTCCAGTTCGGCGCCGCCATCGATCAATACGTCGGCGTTGCGCAACGAGACCACAAAACTCGGACGCGCATCGACGAAGTGCGGATCTTCGGTCGCTTTGGCGAGAACGACGATGTCGATCTTATCTCCGCCGATTTCGCGCGCGAACGAGCCAAAATCCGGAAGTGTGGCAACGACGTTGAGCTTAGCGTGAGCGGATAGCGCGGTTAGAAGAATCGCGGACAGAATTATTAAGATTTTTTTCATAATTAAGATTTATGGACGGCGCTAGCGCGCTTTGTCATTCCGAGCGGAGCGAGGAATCTCACAATCGAAGCGAAGATCACGCTGATTAAATTGTGTGACGTTCGAGTCTTTGGGAGATCCTTCACTTCGTTCAGGATGACAAAGCATAATTTAAAATTTGTGAGCGCCGTGGGCGCCGAGAATGAATTCGAACTGAAGAAAGACGGAATCGATATCGCGACCGGGCAGGAAAAAGTTTTCGGCGAGAAAGTCGTGGTTGTATTGCAAGCGGATCTTTGAGAATTCGGTCGGATACCAGGTCAGGTTTGCGCTGATCCGCGAACGCGATTGCCGTTCAAAATCATCGGTGAACCTGGAATCCTCCATGTCCAGGTAATCGCCGCGAATCCCGGCGACCCACCCTTTTTTGAATCCCCAAAGCACCTGCGAGTAAAGTCCCCAATCGTTAAACGTTTCCGCGACCGGGAAGGATTCGTTCATGCCGCGGCCGGCTTCGAAGCGCCGATACATGAATTCGGTCTGCCATTTCACGAACGGGAAACCGCCTTCCGCATTCGCGCTTTTCCATTTGTAGAGAAAATCCGCGCCGTAAATCTGCGTCCGCGAATTCGCGCCGGTCTCGTTCGACCCAAACGCGCCGGAAACTCCAGCCAGCACCACCTGAGTCGGGCTCAGATCAACTGAATTTTCCCAGCGCGGGACCCAGACCAAATCCTGCAAGCCGCGCAGTTCGCGATCGGTTGTTTGGCGATCGAAAAACATTCCACCGTCGCCTGGATTACGAAACGAATAACCGGTGCTGCCGCGGCCGTTTTGGACCGCGAGAATTAATTGCGAATACCACGGAACGGGCACGATCCAGGAGATTTGCGCTCCGACGCCACGCAAACCGTCCGGACCGAGAAGACGACCGTGCACGATGGGAGCGTCCGCGAAATCCCAAGTGTGCGGATGGGTCGGATTGATCCGGCCAAAGGCCGAAAAGAATTGTCCGGCCTTCAATTGCAAGTTGAAAGGCAAACTGGTCGTTTGCAGGAACGCCTCTTCGACTTCGACCTCAGTCTGGTTGTCGTTATCGAGCTTGAAGACAATGTTGGCGAAACCTTCGAAGTAGGGATCGACCGCGCCATCGAACGCGAGCTCGATGTTGCGCGCGTTGAACCCGCGCTGTTGTGGATCGTGGTCGCCTACTTCGATGTGATCGAGATCGCGCGCGCTCGAGCCGGCGAGCGCAAACAATCCGTCCAACGACAGGTTCATATAATTCTTACCGCCACCGATGGAGATCGGTTGAGTCAAGGAAGCGCCAGTTCCAGTGCTGGAAATTGTTTCCGACGTCGATGAGACGACTGAGGTGTCGCTGGTCGGAAAATTTCCGGACAACGCGGTTCCATTGGCGTTCACACTCGAACCGGACGAAGCCGACGATGAGGTCGTTGTCGATGAAACAACTGACGCATCTTCGGTCGCGAAATGCGCTGCCGCGGGGGGCGTAGAGGTTGTTGCGGCAACAGCTGACGTTTCCGGATTTGGGGATGACGAAGGCGCGCTTGCATTCGCTTTCCCAATTGCTGCTTGCTGATCTTTCACTTGTTGCTTCAACTCCTTCACGGTCTCGGTGAGTGCTTGAACCTGCTGACGCAAATCTTCAACGTCCGGGGACAGAACCGGCGTGGACGCCGCGTCCTGCGCGCGCGCGGTCGCGAGCGCGGCGGTCGCCACTCCAATCCAAATAAATTTGTTCATTAAAAACTCCTGATTAAAAACTCCGGCCAAATTGCCTAACGAATTTGCGTTCGCGCACGTTAAACTGGCGACGCCATGAACGCGTACTGCGCCGCCATCCCGCGGACGCGGGACAGTTAACGGTCAGGAGTGCGCGGGCGGCGCGTGCTCGAAAATTCGAGCGAGAAGAAACGCCGACTCAACCAGCTGCGGAGTCAACGCCGGAACTGGAGCCAATTGATCGACGAGAGCCGGAACGCTGACGAGCGGGACAGTTGGAGAATGATCGTAGCTGCCGGAGGCAAACATGGTAACAGCACAACCGTGATCCACTCGGTTTGCGTCCCGATGAATGCGCTGGTGCAATTGTGGCGAAGCGCTCAGCGCCAGCGTCCAAAGAAAAGCCAGGCAAAGGAAAGTAGCGACAACGGCACGGTCGCTCCTGCTGCTTCTCATTGAAGACGAGCTTCTGTCCGGTCGGTCAATCCCGCAACCTCTTTTTGCGCGGTCACTTCGGAGCTGGAGCGACGGTCTCGGATTTTCCACCCCACAAATGAAAGGTGTAGCTGAAAACGATGTAACCCATTAAATCGTGATGCGGCCCGTTGTTCACGTAAAGGGCCGGATTGAATTGAAAATCACGCGTCAGGTTGCAGGTGAAACCGATGGTCGATGCGTTTTCAGATCCGCTTATCCAATCAACCTGCACGCGCCAGGTTTTATTAAAGTCATAGGCGTAACCAAGAATGGCTTCGTTTTTGTAAACCGCGTGAATGATTCCAGCGATGAACTTGTGATGCTCCAGATAATAACCGGCTTCGAGGTAAGGCTTGGGATCGACACCCCGGCGCGGTGACCAATCGACGAAACCGACTGAAAGCAGGTAAGGCTCTTTCGTCAGGATGCCGAACTCGGTCGCAAGAATCTCATCATTCGGGTCGAAGCCTTGGAACACGGCAATTTCGGCCCATTTTGTCACGCCAATCTCGGCTTGGAGTTCGTAGGGATTGGCGATGCGCTTGTCCTGAATTTGCAGGCTCAGAGAGAGGTCGCCTTCGGGTTGCAACTCGGGCGTCACGATCTGGCTCAGACCTTTGGTGGTCGCGAATGATGAAGCGCAAATGAAAATGCTGAGCAGTGCGACGAGGAGGAGGTCGATCTTTGCGTTCGCTCGCATGCTCCAACCCGGTTCGATTACACCGCGCGTTGACCGAGCCATTGCATCGCCAGACGTGCAACCTGTCGTGCGTTTTTAAGCTTCAGTTTTTCTTTAATGTTGGTCCGATGCGTCTCCACAGTTTTTGGGCTAAGGCCGAGCGCGTCGGAAATTTCGCGAACTTCGTGGCCCTTGCCGATCATCTCGAAGATTTCAAATTCGCGGTCGGTCAAGAGACTAACTGGATCATCGGTCGAAGTTTTTCCATCGGGACCGTTATGCTGGAGCTGCGCTGCGATTACCGGGCTAAGATAACGTCGTCCGTTTAGTGCGTCTCGCAGCGCGGCGGCGATGTTGTCGATCGCGTCCTGTTTCACAATGTAACCCATCGCGCCTGCCCGCAGCGCGCGGGTCGCGTAAAGCGCTTCTTCATGCATGGAAAGAATCAGGACCGGCAGCTTTTCAAATTCGGCGCGAATCGTTTTCGTCAATTCGATGCCGCTGGTGTCGGGCAAACCGATATCGACGATGACGAGATCGGGTTCGACTTCTCGAATCAGCGCCATCGCGTCAACCGCCGTGCTCGCTTCGCCGCAGACGGCGAATTCTTCTTTCGAATCGATCAGGCGGGCGAGGCCCTTGCGCAAGACAGGATGATCGTCGACCAAAAGGACGCGTTTTTTATTTTGCGGAGCATGCTTGGAGGACATGAAATTCAACGACTGAATGATTTAGAGATTTAACGATTTGCCTTTGCCGTGGCCAGCGATGCCGAAAATATTTTCAAGAGCTCATCACATTCTGACATCAGGGGCTGAATCACTTTCGCATTTATCAACTCGGCTTCGATCAGCAGCTCAAACCAAAACAGAGTTTCGTCTGTCTCTTCGGTGACGACAGCGATCTTCGAAATGAAGTCGGCTGCGGATCGCGCGCGGCAAGCCGCCCGGTAGTTGGCTGCAAGAGAAGTACCTGATCGAAGAAATTGCCGGCCCACGACACGCGTCGCTTCATTCTTGGGAAGCCCAGTAAATGCCTTGATAATCCGCACCGCGAATTTCTTTGTTCTATCTTGCAGCTGTTTCGCTTGATCGAGTCGATCCATTCGCAATCGTTAAATCATTAAGTCTTTAATTCGATAAATCTTTTCACGCCGCCTGTCCTTCCAACCATTGCACGGCAAAGCGAGTGACCTGACGAGCGTTCTTCAAATTCAATTTCTCTTTGATGTGCGCGCGATGGGTCTCGACCGTCTTGGTGCTGATATGCAGCGCCTTCGCGATCTCGTGGATGTCGCGACCTTTGCCGATCAATTCAAGAATCTCCAACTCGCGATCGCTCAATTTGTCGGTCGGATTGGCCTGGTTATTTCCGCTGGCGAAATTGGTGATCAGTCTTGCCGACATGTCGTGGCTGAGATATGGCCGGCCCGCGAGCACTTCGCGGATCGCATTGACTACATTTTCGAGCGCTTCCTGTTTCATCACGTAACCCTGGGCCCCGGCCCGCAAAGCGCGCAAAGCATAGAGCGATTCATCGTGCATCGAAACAACGAGCACGGGTAGTTTTTGAAATTCGGCGCGGATGTTTTTGATTAGCTCAATGCCGTTGGCGCCCGGCAGGCTAAGATCGACAATCACCAGATCGGGTTTCAACCGCCGAACGACGGTCATGCCTTCGGCCGCGTCTCCCGCCTCGCCGCAGATATTGAAACCGTCGTCCGAGCTGTTGATCAACTGCTCGAGTCCTTTTCGAAATAAGGGATGATCGTCAACTATGACGATGCGCTGTGCCTTCTCTGGTTTGGGGCCCGGCTTCGGATTTTTTTTGACCGCGGTGGCGCTCTTCACTTGATCACCGACAATGGCAGATAACACGAGACACGCGATCCGCCTTTCTTGCGAGACTCGAATTCCAGCCGCGCGCCAATCGATTGGGCCCGGTATTGCATAATGTGAAAACCCAGGCCCTGGCCGGCCTTTGGTTTCTTGCTAAGTCCGACGCCATTGTCGGTCACATTAAATACAAGGTCCTTTTTAACGCGGCGCACTTCCAAAACAATTTGAGTGGCGCGAGCGTGCTTGTTCGCGTTGATCAGCGCTTCGCGCAAAATCCGGTAAAGTTGCGACGCCACTTTGTCGTCTTCGATGTTCACTTCGGTTTTCAACTCGAGACGGCACGGCGTTTTCCAAATTTTGCGGTGCACCAGGTCTTCGAGCGCGGGCAAAAATTCAGGCGCCTCGATCTCTTCCTTGTGAAGGTCACGCGCGATATTCCGCGCATCCAGGACCGAGCTGTTGATCAGCTGGGCGATTTTTTCTAAGTCTTCCGTTTGCACCACCCGATGGTCCCTAAGGCGCAAGGCGGTGGCGCGAACCAAAAATCCGATCGCAGTCAGTTGCTGGCAAAGTCCGTCGTGCAAGTCCTGGCCGAGCCGCTCCTGTTCGCGGTCGCTGATTTCAAGGATTTGGCCTTCCAGCCCTTTACGTCTCGCGATTTCGCTTTCCAGTTCGGAATTGGCGACACGCAGTGCTTTCGTTCTTTGTTGAACGAGCTTTTCCAGTAATCGTCTTGATTGTTCTAGCGCGGTTTCAGCTTTTTTGCGTTGCGTGATGTCGGTGACGACGGCGACGATGGAGCGGACGTTGTCTTCAGAGTCGCGGATCGCCGACACGTCGTTATGGACCCAGACGCTCGAGGCGTCAGGCCGAAGGTATCGTTTTTCGGTGACGAAGTTCGCGCCGGTTCCCTTCGCCAGGGCACGGAATTTTTTCACGTTGGCCGCCAAATCCTCCGGATTGGTAATGTCTTGCATTCGCAGTTCGAGCAGCTCTTCGCGGGAACGTCCCACGATTTGGCAATAGCGATCGTTGACGAGCACGAACCGTCCCGTCAAATCCGTCTGCGCAATGCCACTGATGGTTTGATTGAACACAGCCCGGAATTGTCCCTCACTCGCGCGAACAGCTTCCTCGGCACGCTTGCGCTCGGTAATGTCGTAGAGGCAATTGATGGCTCCGACGATTTTGCCGCGGCCGTCTCGTAATATTTGCGGCGCGGGAATCACGTGCCGGCGCTCCCCGTCCGGTTTCTCGACAATAATTTCCAAGTCTTCCGGCGAGAGTTCTTCTCCTCGCAAGGCCCTCGCCATTGGACACGTTTCATGAGGCATCGGGCGTCCGTCCGGATAATAAATTCTGTAGGAGCCGCAGAACCTCGGCCCGTTCCCATTACGGCCCGGCTCACAGCCCCACAGGTCGGCCGCGCGTTGGTTGTATTCTTCGATGACGCCATTCGCGTCGCACGCGTAAACAGCTACGGGGACAAGATTGAACAGTGCTTGATATCGCGACTCCGATTGCTGAAATGGGAGACTTTTTTTTCTCTCGGCTAAATTGGATGTTGCCGATCCAAGTTGGGCGCGACGGGTTGAATTGCGGTTCTTGCCACGCGCCCCGTTATGGCGGGCGCCGTTCGCTCCATTGCGATGGCGACCATTCGGTTTAGGCGTATTGCCAGCCGCAAGTTTTGTTTTGTTCATGACTTGGAACAACGCGCCCCGAGTTTCCCGATCTTAGTCGTAAAAACCGCGTCTCGAAAGGTAAAAAACTGGGCGCAGCGCGCCAGCTGCGCCCAGTTTAGAAGATTTCCAGCGGTTAAACCGCGGCGATCCCCCCCCGCGGCGCGCGGCCGCGGGGGGATTAGAGCATTCGCCTTGCGGCGATAATTTTACCGCTTCGAAGAACCGCTCGTCTCCAACTCTTCGCTTTCGGAAAGTGCTTCCGGATTGACGATGCCTTCAGCCAGCTCGTTCAACTTTTCATCGGCAGCCCCTTCTTCATCCAGCGTTTGTTGGAGAAGCTTGGCTGCGTTTTTCTCGCCCAAGAGCTCGGCGAAAGTGCGGACAGTCCCGTAACTGGCAATCTCGTAGTGCTCAACTTTTTGAGCGGCTGCGATGATCCCCGCGTCGAGCACGGATTCCTCGCCTTCTTCCTCCAATATCTCCGAGCCTTCTTCGACCAAACCCTTCATGGCATGACAGGTCTTACCTTTAGGGCTCTCATCGAGATCTTCGAAAATCGTTTCAAGACGTTCGACATGTCCTTCGGTTTCTTGCAGATGATTCTCAAAAGCTTGTCTGAGTTCCTCCGAAGAAGCGCCCTTTGCCATTTTCGGCAATGCTTTGAGCAGTTGGTTCTCGGCGCTGTAAAGATCGCGCAATTCCTCGAAGTACAGTTTTCTTAAGTTATCTAATTTCATAAATCCCTCCGTTTATTATTGCAGTTGTGGGAGTTTTCCCTTTGCGAACAGCTTTCAAGCGCCGCCCGCAACAAAGAAACGATTTGCGTTGCATGAATGCGGGTCTTTTTCTACGCAATTCGTGTAAACGGTTGAAAATGAGGATCGAAGCGAATCAAGACGATTCGAATCCGGGCCGATACCGGTTCCAAGATTCCCGGTCGCTTCGCTAAGTGGTCGCGATTGCCCGAGATTAAACGTATCGAATGGCGCTGCCGTTGAGCAATGGGTCGCCGATTAGCGCTCGCATCGCGCGATAGAGCGTGCGCACATCCGTCGCGCTGGCCGGCTCACGAACCGCGACCGATTTGTTATCGTGCTGAGAGCGCATATCCGATCGCCCGATACTCAGAGTGAGGAGTAGGGTGCAGAAAAGAAGTTTCATCAAAGGAGCAGAAGAAATCTGACTGAATATCGCTGCCGGACCACCAGGCGGTTTGGAGGTTTTCAGGGGCGCCGCCATTCCCTCTGGCCGCCAGATCGAAATTGCCCGAATAAAAACATTCCGGCCGGCGTCTGAATTTCTCCCCGCGCCTCGCCATGCCGGCGAAGTGTTAGACCTTAGGTATGAACTGTATTGATTTTAGCGAGAATACATGGCACAAAACGATGCGCTTCTTTCATGCGTAAACTGGCCGATCAAATAGAAACCGAGCTGAAGAAGCAGGAAATCTGCGCTGTCTATAATTCACAGCTCGCCCGGGTGTGGCCGCGGACCATGAGCTTGGGAAAGCGTAAGGAGCAGATAAAACGCTTCGCCAAACAGCATCAGCTGGCGGTCACGCTTTATGATGTTGGTCTTTGCGCGATTTTCGAGAAAGCGCATGCTCCTGCGCAGGACGGGAAAAGGGTACTGATGCTGGACGTCGAGGGCCACGGCGACATCGATAGCGACCGCGTAAAGCCTTCGCGAAAGCGGCGCAACTGAAGTTCGTCAGCTCCGCTCGGAGAAATCGTTAGCCGTCACAGCGTGGTTATTGGATTGACGCTTCCTCCGATTGTTGGAACGCTCCTCGGGTTCACGGCCCGATTTCATGGGAAGATGTCGATCTTGCAGAGGGACAATAGCCTCTTGGCGCCGGCCACTCTTGCTGTTGCTGGCAGGTTGCGTCTCATTCGCGCTGCCGCTTCAGGCGCAGATCGTTGAACTCACTCCAACTATTTCGTCATTGACAGCTCCGTTGCCGGCGGATGACACACCCACCGGTAACGGCCTGATCACCGGTCAGTTCGGGCCGAACCATGGCCCGTTTGAATATGCCATCCATCTGTCGATCCGCGGGGCCTACGACGATAACATCGCGCTCACTCACATGAATCGGCTGGAGGATTGGTTCGTCCTGATTCAACCGAGTTTGATGGTGGGTATCGGCGAGGTGGCGAAACAGGAGACATTCCTGATGGTCAACTATCTCCCGAATATTTATCGATACGATGACCATAACGAATTCGATTCGGATCAACACTTCATTCGGGTGCTGGGCGGCTATAAGACGAGCAACCTGACCTTGAGATTGAGTCAGGATGTGGCGATTCTAAATAATATCGTGCTCGCGGCAGCGAGCGGAGAACGCTCCGGTTTCGGGACAGCTAACGGGCGGACCGACCTCGACATCTACAACACGAACCTGAGCGCGAACTACAATATGACGCCGCGCGATTTCATTTTCGCCGAGCTAAGGATGAACAGGACGGAATACGCTCAGCCTCTGATCAGTTCGGAGTTGTATATCGCAGATCTCTATTTGAATCACGGCTTTAGCCCAAGCCTTGTGCTGGGTGTGGGAGTCGAAGGGGGCTATAACGCGGTGGATTTTCCCACGCCTAACCAGACGATGGTGCGGGCCAACGCCCACCTGAATTACAGACCGGGTAAAGAATTCTCGCTCGACATCATTGCCGGCGAAGAGTTCCGCGACTTTCAAAATATCGCGCGCCGGACGTATACCACTCCGGTCTTTGCGATCTCTGCAACCTATTCTCCCTGCGATAGCACCAAGCTTGTTTTGGGCGCGAGTCGGCAGATTTACAATTCGGCGGCGGCCACCGCGCAAGATTACGTCGATACCAGCATCGGCGGGATGATACGACAGCGCATCTGCAAACAATTATATCTCGCGGTGCTCGCTGGATACGAGCATGTCGAATACTTCAATGCAATCGACTTGCCGATGCCGTTGCCAACGTTACGCGACGATTACTTTTACGTTCAACCTTCCGCCGACATTTTGCTGACACGCTATTGGTCGTTTGGCGGCTACTATTTGCGCCGGCAAAACTCGGGCTCGATCTCAATCGTCGACTTTTACAGCAACGAATTCGGTGTTCGCACCACGGTCAAATTCTAGCGGAATAGTGGGGCGATGCTGTCGGTCCAATCAGGCCGCGTTCAACTTGGAATTATAGAGTCCGCGACGCAGAGCCTGGGTTGGTGGACGCAGACCAGCGAGATATTGGGCATCGAAAGCACGAAGCGCTGCTTCGACAGTTGGACCGATCCCGACAATTCCCTCTTCTACGCTTGGGCCCATCAGTGCGATCCAAAGGTGACTTCGAAGGAACAATTGCGGCCGGCGCGCCGTTGAAGGACTGCCGGGGTGCGCAGCACAGTACCGCTTCATCCGTTCCATCGCCGCCGCCGTCGAATCGAGGACCTGCGTCCCGTTCGAGCCCGATCCGTTATGCTTCTTCATCTCACCCTCGAAACGCGCAGATTGCCCTTCGTGGATGTGAGTTTTATGGAAATAAGAAGCGGCGCCGATTCGTTCGCCACCGTCATGAACTCGGTTTTGCTTCGTAGCAACTTCGCGTAATGGTCATCAGATTTTCACCTATAACTGGATTCGCCGTTCATCTGATTGTCGCTCCTGATCGCGACTGCCATCTTCTGTTGCGATGCCACTGCTCGCTCCCATCGAACTTTCCGGTCCGGACAAGCTCGAGATTTTGCAGCGGCTTGATCGCTACCGGAAATGGCGGTCACTCGAAGAGAAGCGTTATTGTCTCGCTTGCCGTCAGATTATTGAAGGCCGCAATATTCATGTTGTCGGTGGCACTCGCGGCACCGGGCCGTTGCGCTTGCTCTGTCCGACGCCCAACTGTCATTCCATCCCAATAGATTGGGTAATTCCAACGGACGAAGTGCTGGCGCGGATGTCGATGTTGCACGAGCAAGACGCTTTGCCGTCAACAACCCCTCGGCCTCGCGAAAAGTTCTCCGCGCGGCTGAAAAAGTTCGCCACTCAATTTCGACCGGCCGCGTAAATCCACGCCGTAGCCTTAGCGAAGGCGGGCGCAAATTTGCGAGGCAGTTTCGCCCGGCCGCCAGGGAGGCATTTGCGCCAAGTCCAACGCATCTAAGGATTTGACCTACTATTCAACCGGTGCTCCCACCGATTGCGCGCACGCCGCCCATTTTCCATTGTTGGAGTTGCGAAAACAAGTGTGAAGAAACGAAACCGAAATAACTCGTTACGGAAAAACTTATGTTGAATCCAACTTTGCAGTCCCACAACGGCAACGGTGCGACGGTTTCTGATGAAGCACTCATGGAAGCCATCACCGCTCAGCGACCGGAAGCGCTGAATGAATTTTATTCGCGCCACGGCGGCAGACTCAAATCGGTCATTGGCAACGTCGTCCACGAGGAAGGCGACGCCGATGATGTGTTGCAGGACATCTTGTTGCAGATTTGGCACGAGGCCGATCACTATTCGCCGAAAGCCGGCAAGTTGCTCGGCTGGGTGGTTACGCTGGCACGCCGGCGCGCGATCGATCGGCTTCGCCGGAAGCAGGCTTATTGTCGCGCGAAGGAACGTTACCAGGAGTATGTCGAACAGCCGGCCTCGGTCCACGACAATCACTCCGGTAACGACATCTCGCGCTCCGACTTGCGCCATTTTCTGCATCGGCGGCTGAATGTATTGCCGTGCCATCAGCGCGAAGCGCTCGAGCTCGCGTTCTTTGCGGGAATGAGTCACCGCGAAATCGCGGCGGTGACACGCGCGCCGCTCGGCACGGTCAAGACACGGCTGGAACTCGGTTTACAAAAACTGACCCAGTCGCTCAAACCGCTCCGGCACAAAATTTAAATTCTTAGGGCGCCGGGAGCTCCGTCAAACACGGCCTCAGGGAAATCGGAGCTCCCGGCAGGGCTTTTAGTTAAGTCGACATCAGCTTGTCGATCTTTATTTGCAAAAAAGGATCTGTTTCGCCGCTGAAAACTTTCGCCGCTGTGTTATCTTTCAGAAATGGATACGCCCCAAATCACAGCTTACTTGAAAACATATTGCGGCTGGAGCGCCGGAGTTCGCGCCGTGCTCGCCAAATACAATTTGCCTTATACCGAAAAGGACATCATTCAAAACCCGGCTTTCCGGTGGGAAATGGAAACCAAGAGCGGGCAGCCGCTTTCACCCTGCGTCGAGATCAACGGAAAGATCCTGCCCGATGTCAGTGGCGAAGAAGTCGAGAAGTATTTAATCGACAATCAACTGGTGCAGGCGAGCGCGGCGCAAACCGATGTGCCGTTGAACGCGCCTTGCCCGACTGAAGTCCACGAGGGCCAGGTAAAGCTGAACTTCTAGCTCTTGCTGTCATCCCGAGCGCAAGCGAGGGATCTCACAATCGAAGCGCAGGTCACCCAATGCATTTTGTGTGATCAATCATCTTAAGGGAGATCCCTCACGTTCGTTCGGGATGACGGAACAGCTGATTCGCGCGCCGACTATTCTTCCGACTCGGTTTCCGGATCCGGCTTGAGGCCTTCTTCCTCCATCTTGCGGAGGACGTCGCTCATGTCATCGACTTCGTCCCAGACTTCCTGGCTGACGTAGATCGGCGCTTTCTGTTGCGTCGCCATGGCGATGCAATCGCTCGGGCGCGCGTCTAGCTCGATAATTTTTTTCTGCTGCAGCTCGTTTTCCGCGCGGATGATTGCTCGCGCGTAGTAGGTCGCGTTTTTCAGGTCGTTAATGATCACCCGCTCAACCTTTGCGCCCAGCGCCGTCATTAGGTGCGCCATCAAATCGTGCGTCAGCGGCCGTTCCTTGGTGATGTCGCGCATGAACATGGTGATCGCGCTCCCGACCGTTTGATCGACATAGATAATGAAAACCTTGTCGTTGTTGCCAATGAAAACCGCGCACCCGCCACTTGTCGGCAATACCGCGCGCACCTGCACCTCGATCACCGTTTTGTTCATCCCCGCGCGAACGTTATCCGTGCGCGCCGGAAAAACAAGCGGCGTGAATAACTGTGAATAAGTTTTGGCGAAATTTTTTTGAACGCTTCCCTTGCATGTTTGGCGCGCTGAATCATTATGCGTCCTGCGGCTCGGCGCCGCGGCCAAGAAGAGATGAAAGACTGGGACATCGAGTCCGCAATCGCGACTTACAATGTTGATGGTTGGGGCGGCGGTTATTTTACGGTAAATGCCGAAGGAAATGTCGTGGCCAAGCCGCTGCAGGAAAATGGCGGCAGCATTACCCTCCTCGAAGTTGTAGACGAAGCGCGTACCCGCGGACTCAGTTTTCCGCTCGTCATCCGCTTCCAGGATCTCCTTCGTCACCGCGTCGAATCGGTCAATATCGCATTTCAAAATGCGATCACGGAGTTCGGCTATCGCGGTCAGTATCGCGGCGTTTTTCCGATCAAGGTCAATCAACTGCGCGAAGTCATCGAAGAGATTGTCGATGCCGGCCAGCAATTTCATTTCGGACTCGAAGCCGGCAGCAAACCGGAGCTCGTCGCCGCCCTCGCGATGCACAAGGACGGGGAGAGTCTGATTATTTGCAACGGTTACAAGGACAAGGCGTTCATTCGGATTGCGTTGCTCGGCCGCAAACTCGGAAAGCCGGTTGTCATCGTGGTCGAGAAACTAGAAGAGCTCGAGGAAACGATTAAGGCCGCAAAAGAAGTCGCCGTTGAACCGGTGATCGGGATTCGCGTGCGGCTGCACAGCAAGGGATCCGGCAAATGGTCGCCGAGCGGTGGCGAGAATGCCAAGTTCGGACTCGACACAACCAATCTCGTCGCGGCCAGCCAAATGTTGAAGGACGCGGGCTTCGCTCATTGTCTCAAACTGATTCATTTTCATGTCGGCTCGCAGGTGCCGGATATTTCCACGATCAAACGCGCCGTGCGTGAAGGAGCGCGCTATTACGCAAAACTTTGCAAGCTTGGCCACGACCTAGGGTATCTTGATGTTGGCGGCGGCCTCGGCGTCGATTACGACGGATCGGGCAGCGATTTCGACAGCTCGGCCAATTATTCGCTTCAGGAATACGCCAATGACGTCGTCTGGAACATCATGGACGTGTGCGACTCCGAAAATGTTCCGCATCCTGCCATTGTCAGCGAAGGCGGTCGCGCCATCGTCGCTCATCATTCCGTGCTCGTAATGGAAGCGTTCAGCTCCATTGAGAAAACGGTGCCGCGTTTGAGAGTCGAAGCGACCGAAAAAGATCACAAACTTGTCGGCGATATTCTTGATGTGAAACAGCGTCTTAAGCGCGGCAATCGGATCGAGAGTTTCCACGACATCGCGCAGATCAAGGAGGAAGCGCAGGAGACATTTAATCTCGGTCTGCTCGATCTCGAATCGAAAGCGAAGATCGAGACGCTCTATTGGCAGCTCGCGCAACAAATCGTCAACATGCATCGCGGGCTGCGTTACGTGCCCGACGAAGTGAAGCAGCTCGAGACTTCGCTCAGCGATCAGTACATCTGCAATTTTTCCGTCTTCCAATCGTTGCTCGACCACTGGGCTCTGGGTCAACTTTTTCCGATCATGCCGATTCATCGGCTAACGACGCCGCCCGATCGGCAGGGCACCATCGTCGACATTACCTGCGACTCCGACGGCAAGGTTTCCAAGTTCACCGATCTTCAGGACGTTCGCGACACGCTCCCGCTTCATCGCGTCATTCCCGGCGAAATTTATTACCTCGGGGTATTCATGGTTGGCGCCTACCAGGACATCATGGGCGATCTCCACAATTTGTTCGGCCGCGTCACCGAAGTGCATGTCTTCCTCGATCCGGACGAAGAATCGGGTTGGTACATCGAAGAGGTCATTGAAGGAAGCACCATCGGCGAAGTGCTCGCCATGACGCAGTGGGACAAAATCGAATTGATGCGGTTGTTGAAGACGCAAGTCGACGCCGCCATCAAAACCGACTTCCTGAAGCCGAACGACGCGATGAAGCTGCTCTCCGATTACGAGCGGCTTTTGCAGGAATACACTTATCTCTCCCTCAACGGCACGAGACCTTTGCCCCAACCGGGCAACTGGCTGCCGCTAAGCTAAGTTCCGCGCGACAAAATCGCCGATCGCTTTCGCGATTCGTTGATCGACATCCTCCTGTGTTTTGTTTCCGAGATCTTTCTTCCTGACGAGGAGGGAATGATCTCCGCCTTCGACAACAAAGAGAAAATTCGGTGCGCTCATTTCTGATCGAACCGATTCGAGCAAATCCAACGGGCAAAGCAAATCGCGCGTGCCTTGAACGAAAAGAACCGGCGCGCGCAAATCGCGCAGCACTTGATCGCGCAGTTTCGAGCGGTCGCCCATCGCGCAAAGCGGATAACCGAGGCAAACGAGGCCATTCACTTTTTCTTCCCAAGCCACATGACAACCAATTCGGCCGCCCATGCTTTTGCCGATCAGGAAGATTGGCCCGAATGTTTTCGTGCGCGCTGCTGCGAGCGGTGCGCGGTGCGCTGAGATTAATTGCGGTAATCGATCGGGACGCTTACGCCCTTCGCGCATGTAATCGTAATCGAACGTCTCAACCTCGCCGATTTGCGAGAGCCTTTGCTTCCAACGCTGCATCCACGGGTGCGATGACGGCGCGCCCGCGCCGGGGGCGAAAAGAAAAAACGGTTTCACAACTTTGCTTAACTCAAGTTCCCATGGAAATAGCCCAGCGCTTTAGCGCTGGGACCATAATACGGAGTACAAGTAGTCCTTTAGGGCGACAGAAGCCTTGAAAGGCCGGGCTATTTTCGACGAAAGCGGCGCCGGCGGAAAGGGACGATGTCGATCTTGCCAGACAGCGAAACAAC
Organism: Chthoniobacterales bacterium; assembly: GCA_038230255.1. GTDB lineage: Bacteria > Verrucomicrobiota > Verrucomicrobiia > Chthoniobacterales > UBA10450 > AV40. The sequence continues at coordinate 123,998 of JBBRNP010000008.1, read as the reverse complement.
ATCTAAAACGTCTGCCTCAACCATGGCTGACCTAAATCGGCTGCTCGATCGAGCAGTTTAACGCAATCGAATTTCGTCATGCTTTTCAATTCGCTCACGTTCGTCGTCTTCTTCGTAGTTGTCGTCGCGCTTTATTGGAGCATCGGCTCGTGGACGGCGCGGAAAAATCTGCTCGTCGTCGCCAGTTACATTTTTTACGGCGCCTGGAACCCGCCATTCGCCGCGCTTTTGTTTTCCACCACCGCGATGGACTTCTGGCTCGGGCGGCAAATGGCCAAAGCGAAAGATTCGCCCGCGAAACGCCGCTGGCTCGTCGCCAGTGTTTGCATGAATCTGAGCATGCTCGGTTTCTTCAAATACGGAAATTTTCTCCTTCAGAATTTCCAATGGCTCGTCGCGCGCATCGGCATCATCTACCAGCCGCCGCACCTCGACATTCTGCTTCCGGTCGGCATTTCCTTTTACACGTTCCATTCGCTTTCCTACACCCTCGACATTTATCGCGGCGTTTTGCAGCCGACGCGTTCGCTGCGCGACTTTGTTCTGGCGGTTTCATTTTTCCCGCAGCTCGTGGCCGGTCCAATCGTCCGTGCCGGCGATTTTCTTCCGCAACTGGTCAGACCGCAGCCGCTGCGCGCCGGTCAATTTCTCTGGGGACTGGCGTTGATGACTCTCGGTCTGTTCGAAAAAATCGTTCTCGCCGATACATTGCTGTCCGGCTCGGCTGATCGCGTCTTTGGTTACGCCGGTCCGCTGGTCGCGCTTGATTCATGGGCCGGCGTAATCGCATTTGCTGGTCAGATATTTTTCGACTTCGCCGGTTATTCTACCTGCGCCATCGGCGCCGCCTTAACTCTCGGCTTTCATTTGAAGGACAACTTTCGTTTTCCTTACGCCGCAGTCGGTTTTTCGGATTTCTGGCGGCGCTGGCACATTTCGCTTTCCACTTTCCTGCGCGATTACCTTTACATTCCGCTCGGTGGCAATCAGGCCGGGCCATTTCGCGCAGCGCTAAATCTTGTCCTTGTCATGTTCCTCGGCGGTCTTTGGCATGGTGCGGCCTGGACTTTTGTCGTCTGGGGTTTGTTGCACGGCTCTTATCTGGTCATCGAGCGCGTCTGCCGAATTTTGTTCGAAGACAAACCGTGGGCGAATAATCTCGCGACGCGCATTCTTGCCGGCGTCGCTACTTATGCCGCGGTTTGCATCGCGTGGGTATATTTTCGCGCGTCCGATTTCACTGTCGCAAGTCGTATGCTCGGCGGAATGTTCGGCCAACACGCCCAGGGCGATGCCATTCTCTCCACCCGCGAAATGCTTCAGGTCGCGCTCGTCACGATTGGCATGATTAGTGTCCACTGCTCGCTGCGGGACAGTAATATTGAAACAGCAGTCTCCCGTTTACCCCGCTGGGCCGTGACCGCCGCCTGGGCGCTGATGGCCTGCGCAATTATTCTTACTCAAGGAGCCAGTAATGCCTTCATTTATTTCCAATTTTAAGGAACGACTTCGCCTTCCGCGGTTGTTTTTTCGGAAACCGTCGCGGGCCGAACAAATCCACGGCGGCCCACCGATGGAATTTGAAAGGCCCATTCCACCGGTGCCGTGGCGCAAAATGACGGTCGTGGTCGTCCTCATTGTCGCCAGCGCAACAATCGCGTGGGAAGCGTACGTTCGCTCGATCGGTTACGGACCGACTCTTAATGATAACGAAGATCTCTGGACGTTACGACGGCGAAGCGTCACCCCCGAGTCGGTCGTAATCATCGGCGATTCGCGCGGTTGGTACGATGTCGATCTTGACGAAATGGAAAAAGGTCTGGGCAAGCGTCCGGTCCAACTCGCCATGGGCGGCGGCTGCGGTTATCCGGTGCTCGCCGACTTGGCGAAGGATGAGAGCTTCCATGGCACCGTCATTTGCAGTTTCGTTCCGCGATTATTTTTTGCGCCCCCCGGTACGCCGCCGATGGAGCGCGGCGAAAAAGCGGTGAAGCGGTCTCATTCCCAAACCCCGGCCCAGCGCGCGAGTCAGTATCTCGCGTTTCCGTTGGAAGAACATGTCGCGTTTCTAAAACAGGAGGAACTAACGCTCGATGATCTGCTGAAGCGCATGCCGATTCCAAATCGCCCTGGAGCTCTCGTTCCACCGACGCTCCCGCCTTATTTCGGTACAATCGATCGCGAACGCCGCGCCCGGATGGTTGAAGGGTGCGCGCAGCCGGGCAGTGAACTTGCCAAAAGAATTCAGCAAATTTGGATCCCGCTTTTCACACCGCCACCTCCGCCGACTTACATTCCAAAAGAGGTTTTCATGGCGAAAATTGGGGAGGCGATCGGAGGCCGCTTTCGCGATACCGCCGCGGCGATCGAGAAAATCCGTGCTCGCGGCGGCAAGATTGTCTTCGTTCGATTTCCTCATAGCGGCGGCCTGAAAGAATTGGAAGATCGGGACACGCCGCGCGCGCAAACCTGGGACCCGCTCTTAAAAATGACGGGCGCTCCCGGCATTTATTATTCCGATTTTTCGGATCTGGCCGGATTCAATTGTCCCGAGTGGTCGCATTTGTCCGCCGGTGACTCGGTCGAATTCAGCAAACGACTCGTCCCGCATCTGCGCGCCGCGCTGAAAATGTAGTGATTGCCGCCCGTCCGGCTCGGACCCTAGTCGCCTTGCCGAACCGCGTCGGCGAAAGCGACATCGCCGGATTTCAAATCCAACTCCGCTTCTTGCGGCGTTCCAAAAACTCGCGCGCGATTTTCGTCGAACTCTTTTTCCCAGCGCGCGACCACAACCGTCGCCAAACAATTCCCGATCACGTTTACACAAGTGCGCCCCATATCCATGAGCTCATCCACGCCGAAAATAATGGCGACGGCAATCGGACCGAGCCCCGCCGGCACAAAAGTGTTCAGCGTTGCCAATAAAATTACGAGCGACGCGCGCGGCACCGCGGCCACGCCCTTCGAAGTCAGCATCAACGTCAGCATCATTGTAATTTGCTGACCGAGTCCCATGTGCCAGCCCATTGTCGTTTCAGCAGCCTGCGCCACGAACACCGACGCCACCGCCAGATAAAGGGTCGAGCCGTCGAGATTGAATGAGTAACCGGTCGGCATAACGAAGCCGACGATATGACGCGGCACGCCGAATCGTTCCATCGCCTGCATCGCCTTCGGCAACGCTGATTCGCTGCTCGTGGTCGCGAATGCCAATGCGGCCGGCTCGCGCACTGCGCGGAAAAATTGGCGAATCGGCAGACGTATGATGAAGGCCACGATTCCAAAAACGATTACGATTAAAATGATCAGCGCGAGATAAAGCGAGAGGATCAGTTTCCCGAGGTTGATCAGCACGCCGGGTCCTTGCGTGCCGATGGTGTGCGCCATGGCCGCACCCACGCCGATCGGCGCAAACATCATCACGTAATTGGTGAACTTGAACATGATCTGGGAAAGACTTTCCATCGCGCGGACGATCGGCCGTCCTTTCTCGCCGACCGCCGAAACGGCGATCGCGAACAAGACGCTGAAAGCGACGATCTGAAGAACGTCGCCGTGCACCATCGCGTCGATCACGCTCGACGGAAACGCGTGGACGATCGTCTCGACCAGCGTTTTGGGATGGGCCTGGCCGATCGTCTTTATGACGTCGGTGTTGGCCGCCGCCAAGGTGACGCCTGCGCCCGGTTTCATGAAATTCACGACCGCCAGGCCGATGAAAAGCGCTGCGGTGGTGACAATTTCAAAATAGACCAGTGCTTTCAGTCCCATCCGTCCGACTTTTTTCAACGCGCCCGCGCCGGCGATGCCGACGACGATGGTGGAGAAAACCAACGGCGCGATGATCGACTTGATCAGGTTGATGAAGATGTCGCGCAGGAAATAAACTTTGTTGCCCCAATCGGGCTCCAGCCAGCCGATCAACGCGCCGACGACGAGACCAATCATGATCTGCGTTGTCAGCGACGGCCGATACCACGGTCGGCGAACTCGCGTTGAAGCGATGGAGGTCATCGCGCCGCTTTTAGCACAAAGCGCGAGGTGGATCGAGCAGTCCCTTGCTCGATGCCAAGAGATGGCGGCGAAGCCGCATTAATTTAGCATCGCCCGCGGAGCGGCCGATCCACCTTTTCAACTTCGCGCGCATGCGCTCCATTGTTGCGTGTTTCTCACTCACCTTGAATGCACCGCTTGCGGACTGCGGCATGGTTGGTCGCGCCTGCAAAATCTGTGCACTGTCTGCGGCAAACCGCTTTTCGCGATTGTCGACCTGAAGGCGGCGGCTCGCGGAATCAGCCGTGAGGCGTTGCTGACGCTAGAGAAATCGCTTTGGCGTTATCGCGAATTGTTGCCATTGCCAGAAGATGCGGAGTCGATCTCGTTAGGCGAAGGCGGAACGCCGTTGTTACGCGCAAAAGCCTTCGCCGACGATGTCGATCTTTGGATCAAAGACGAATCGTTGAATCCGACGCAAAGTTTCAAAGCGCGCGGAATGAGCGTGGCCGTTTCGATGGCGAAATATCTGGGCGCGAAGAAGCTCGCAGCCCCCAGTGCTGGAAACGCAGGTGGCGCCCTCGCCGCTTACGCCGCGCGCGCTGGGCTCGAAGCCCACATCTTCATGCCGCGTGACACGCCGCGCGCGAACATCATCGAATGCCGCGAGCTCGGCGCGCACGTGACGTTAATCGACGGATTGATCACCGACTGCGGAGCCGAGATCGCGCGCCGAAAAGAGAAAGAAGGCTGGTTCGACATGTCGACGTTGAAAGAGCCGTATCGGATCGAAGGCAAGAAAACGCTCGGTTACGAAATCGCCGAGCAACTGAATTGGAAATTACCCGACGTCATTCTTTATCCAACCGGCGGCGGCACTGGCCTGATCGGAATGTGGAAAGCGTTCGATGAAATGGAAGCGCTCGGTTGGATCGACAACAAGCGGCCGCGAATGTTTTCCGTTCAAGCGAGCGGCTGTGCGCCGATCGTCCGCGCCTTTGAAACCGGCGAAAAATTCGCCACCGAATTTCCAAATGCGCACACCCTCGCTTCGGGCTTGCGCGTTCCAAAAGCGATTGGCGACTTCTTGATGCTGGAAATTCTTCGCAAATCGAATGGCGGCGCAGTCGCAGTTGATGACGACGAAATGATCCGGGCGGTGCGCGAAGTTGGTTCCAAAGAAGGTTTGTTCGTCGCACCGGAAGGCGCTGCCTGTTTCGTGGCGCTCAAGACACTTCGCGCCTCGGGCAAGATCGAGATTGGCGAGCGCGTCGTCATTTTCAACACCGGCTCCGGTATCAAATATCTCGACTGCTTTCCATGAACCGCGGATTACGCGGATAACGCAGATTGTTCTGTAGAGGAAGCTGTTAGCTTCCCTTTTTAAATAGCGGGAAGGCAACGCCTTCCCCTACAGAAGCCTGATTTGGTTTGCCTACCGTTTCCGCAGCCGAAGCGGAAACAACATCGAGACTTGTTCGCGATATCGCCGGTAGTTGTCGCCGTAGAAACGCATCAGGTCGCGCTCTTCGAATTGGATGGCGACGAGGATGTAAGCCGTGGTCATGATCGCGAAGAAGAGATGGCCCGTCGTCATCTTTGGCGTCGCCCAGAACGCGATGATGAATCCGAGATAAAGCGGATGCCGCACCATTTTATACAAGGTCGGCGTTTTGAATGGCGGCGGTTCATCGTGTTTTCCAACCAAGTAGTTATAGACCTGCTTCATCCCAAAGAGACCGAAGTGATCGATGAGATAAGTGGAAACCAGGACCAAACCCCAGCCGATCCAAAAAAGGCCAGTCAGCACGGCGCGTCCGTTCGGATTGCGCACGTCCCAGATGATCCCTTTCATCGGTTCCCATTTCCAATAGAGGAGCAACAAGACCAAGCTCGCGAGCACGACGTAAGTACTGCGTTCAACCGGCTCGGGGACAATTCTCTTCCACGCCCGTTTAAACCATTGCCGCGCCATCACACTGTGCTGCACCGCAAACAAACTCAGCAAAATGGCGTTGATAATGAGCGCTCTTGTCAGCGGCCCGGCCGTTCCCGAATCGATCGTCTTCGGGACGATGCCGATATTGCCGACAAAAGCGATCGCATACAAAAATGAAATCAGGAAGATGAGATAACAAACTAGCCCGTAGAGAAACGCGAGAATCCGACCAAACATATTGATCTCCTTTTGGTTAACCGAGTGGGTCTGCGCCAGGTAGGATGACAACCTGCAAATTCGACGGCAAGTCAAAAGCGAGGGCGTTTATTGAACCTTGTAGCGCACCGTGTCGACGAGCTTGTCATCCAGGTAGATATCGATCTTGTAATCGCCGCCCGGGAATTTCCTGCTGTTGGTGTTGGAAAGAGAGAAATCAGCCCGCGGATTTGGCATGTCCAAAATCAATTCCTTTTCCCAAAGTTTCTGATCGTGCGCGCCGCCGGCGTTTAGATTCGTCCAAACAGTTCTGACATGCGCGCCCGAGTTTCCCTCGCTCAGCATAACGACGATATGTTCCGGGTTGTCGGCGCGCCTGAAATTCTTCACCGGTTTTAATTCGCCCCCTTGTTCGCGGGCGAGCGTGATCGATGTCACGCGGACGTTTGCGTGAGGAGCGCCTTTTTTCGCGACAGCTTCTTCCTTATTCGGCGCCGATTCGGTTTCGTTGAGATCAATCGTTTCGCCGGTGCCATCGATCTTGACGTTTAGTTTCGAAAAGCTCCAGGTCCCCTCAGATTTCGTCGCTACCGCATAAATCGTCGCCTTTCCTTTCGCTCCGGAGACCGGAATCGCGATATCCGCTTCGCCGGAAGGTCCGTTCACGTTTGTCTTCCCGGAACTGAACATTCCTTCGCTAATCGGAGTTCCGAGCGCGGCCACAACGCGTTGGTCGCTTTTTGCGCGCGCGACCGCGAGTTTGTACGCGTCCGAGGATTTCATGACGCCGAAGGCAAGAAAGACGATGCATGCGACAAACAGGACCGCCATGACGATGAGCGTCAGGCAACCGGTTGGGACAAACCATTTCCAGTTTCGCTGCCACCAATTTCCGCGGGGCGGTTGCGGCATTGAAGGTAGAGGAGGTGGTGACGGGCTCGGTTCCATCGCATCTTTGTGACCGGCGATGAAATTGAAGTCGAGAATTTTAGGTTCGCCAAGGCACGACACAATCGCGGTCAGGCCGCGTCCGACTTTCTCGGCAAATTGCCGAGAAACGCTCAATGAAATCCGAATATGACGGGCGGTGGCTCGTCTAATTATAGATGAAAAAGTTAATACTCAGTATGGCATTGGCAGTCGCGGCTTCGTTCGCGTGGGGACAGGTTTCTGAAACCACTACAACTACGACCACGACTGAGGGCAACGGCACAATCACGGAGTTTTCTCCGGGTAGCACCATTGTGCTGAAGGAAAGTGCCGGTCCGAGACATTATCGCTTCGGAAAAAAGGTCGTTTACGTGACCAGAAGCGGTAAGGAACTCGACGAAGCGACCGTGCGCACCAGAATCAAAGTGGGCGCGCCGGTTCGTGTTCACTACGTTGGTGAAGGCGACAGCATGCTTGTTGACCGCGTGATCGTCGACGAGGATTAAGAGCTAAGTTCGACAACTAACAATCGCGCCTTCTCTGCTTCGCTGAATTTGTTTCACGCGAAGCGGAAAGGCGCGATTTGCGTACAGTGATTGTGACCCGGTTCGCAGGGGCGATTGTTAAGGCGCGAGAGTCTTTATCGGACTATACTAGACAACTGCCGCATCTATTTACCCTCCCTGGTTCGCCGAATTCCTTCGGAACTACGAACCGGATGGCCTTTCGCTGCGATCACTGCAGCAACTCAGTAAACTAGAAAGTTAGTTTCTATGATTAGATCAATCGTTAGCGTCGTGTTTGCCACAGCCCTGATGGGCTCAGTGGCGTTCGCGCAAACCCATACGTCTTCCACCAAGGTTGCCACGCAACCCAACGGAATGACTGAAACCACCACCACGACAACCGAAAGTTTCGGCACCGTTACGGATTTTACTCCGGGCGATTCCCTGATCCTGAAAACCGAAGCGTCCGAGCCGATGCATTACAAGTTCGACAAGACCGTCACCTTCGTGAATGCACACGGAAAAGTTATCCAACCCTCAAAAATTAGAAAAGATTCAAAGGTTCACGTTCATTACGTGCGACATGGCGACGACATGGTAGTTGATAAAGTTACCCTGACGCCGGAACGGCACTAAGTTCCGGCCCGAGTTGCTTGGTTGATTTTAAAGCCAAGCTAGCAATTCAACGCCTGGCGGACTGAGCGAATGCTCGCCGCCGGGCGTTTTGTTTTCCTGCCACGGTCCGCCTCTAATTTTCGAATGCGGTCCGCATTTTATCGATAAGTTAGCGAGTGACTGAAATCGTGATCGTGGGTGGCGGTGCCGCCGGTTTTTTTGGAGCGATCGCCGCCGCGCGTGCCAACGGGAGTTGCAAAGTTTCGCTCTTCGAGCGGACCTCGGAATTTCTTTCCAAGGTGCGCATTTCCGGCGGCGGGCGTTGCAATGTAACCCACGCTTTGTTCGATCCACGGACGTTCACGACCCGTTATCCGCGCGGCGAGCGGGAGCTCATTTCGCCGTTCCACCGATTTTCAGCGGAGGACACGATTGCCTGGTTCGAAGCGCGTGGCGTCCGCCTCAAGCGGGAAGAGGACGGACGAATCTTTCCGGTGACGGATTCATCGGAAACCGTCATCGATTGTTTAATTAAGGAAGCGAAGAACGCTGGCGTTCGACTATTCACCCGCAAAGGCGTCGAAAGCGCGCGCGTCCGAACCGGAGGTGGATTTGATTTGAAATTAACTGACGGAGAATCGACGACGTGCGACCGGCTGCTTCTTGCGACGGGTGGTTGCCGAAGCATCGGTGGCGCCGAGCTCGCGGCCTCGCTTGGTCACACGATCGAATCGCCGGTGCCCTCGCTTTTTTCGCTCCATGTCGCAGCGCCCTGGCTGCGATCATTGCCGGGGATATCAGTGGGCGACGTGGAGTTATCCGCAGAAAAATTGCGCGAGCGCGGGCCGTTGCTTGTCACGCACAACGGAATCAGCGGGCCCGCTGTGTTACGACTCTCCGCCTGGGGCGCCCGCGTCTTGCACGAGAAGGAATATCGTTTCTCGCTTCGTGTGAATTGGGTTCCGCAGATGAAGGAAGACGAACTCCGATCCGAGTTTCAATCTCGGAGACAAATGGAAGCGACCCGGCGAGTAAATAATTCACCCATCGGCGCAATTCCGGCACGACTTTGGGAAAACTTGGTTTCCAACGCCGGCGTTTCTCCGGAAACGACCTGGACTTCGCTGACGCGCGCCGGAATGAACGAACTGATTCGGCAGCTGCGCGCGACGGAACTCGAGGTCGATGGGAAGTCGCTAAACAAAGAGGAGTTTGTTACTTGCGGTGGCGTGAGATTGCGCGAGATCAATTTCAAAACCATGGAAAGCCGGATCACACCGAATCTCTTTTTTGCGGGCGAGCTGCTCGACATCGACGGTATCACCGGCGGTTTTAATTTCCAAGCCGCTTGGACCACCGGGTGGATCGCGGGACACGCTATGGCAGGAGTCGAACCCACGGCTGTATGAATTCTCGAACTGTTCCTCCGCAGAAATTGCAGACCGCGCTGGCGGAAGTGCGACAGGTTTATGTCGATCTTGCCCAACAGCCGATCCAACGCAATTGCCTGCGCCAGACGGAATGTTGTCATTTCAAACTGACCGGACGCACTCCTTATCTGACGAAAGGCGAGGCGATCGTCGCGGCCAGGGCGTTTCGCGCCACCGGCCGAAAATCATTACCGGAAAATGTTGATGGCTCGTGCTCGATGCTTCAACCAGAAACGGGCAACTGTCTCATCTACGAAGACCGGCCATTCGGTTGTCGCACTCACTTTTGCGCCGCTGCCGGCGGACCAATCGCGCGTCGAGAAGTCGTTGATCTGATCCGACGCCTCGAAGATGTCGATGTTGCTCTAAACGGAAACGGTCCGCGTCCATTACAGAATGCGGTAGCCGACGTGCTGGAAGAAATGCGGTAACGCTAGGATCGACGCCAATCTATTTGATTCGATCGAACTCGATCCGTGATCCGGTCGATTCCCGGAAAGTCATGTGGTCGTGCGAGATCGTGACTTCATAGACCGACTTTTCGAACGGCGTCTGAATCTTTATTCGCTGGCTATCGCCGAAGCTGTATTTGCCGCGCGTGCTCCCGATCGTGACCAGCCCATTGGCAGCGAATTCCCAAACGACCGCGTTCGGATCGGACGACGTTCGCCATTTACCCACGATCGCGCGGGAAGGCCCGCCGCAAGCGACGAGGAGCGACAACAAAAATGCGGCGATAAGTAATCGAAGCTGACGCCGACTGAAGCTGCGTGACATAACTGCCCCGCAAACGATCCAACAAAATTACTTCTTCTTCGACTCTTTTTTCGACTCGCGCTTGGGTTCCTTCGGCTCCTTGGTCTCTTTTGATTCCTTGGCTGCCTTCGGTTCTTTCTTCGCTTCGCCGGGGCGATATTCTTCCTGCTCGGCGGCGGCGAAAGCTTTCTCCAATCCGACCATGTCTTCGCCCGGCCGGAGCGTGTCGAAAGTTTCGGCTTCCTTGCGCAATTGTTCTTCGGAGTAATTCGCGGCTTTGATCGACAACCCGATGCGGCGCTCGACTTTGTCTACCTTGATCACGCGCGCCTCGACTTCCTGACCGACCTTGAGCACGTCTTTCACTTTGGCGACGTGGTCTTCGCTTAACTGCGAGATGTGAACGAGGCCATCAATGTCGTCGGCTAGTTGCACGAACGCGCCGAAGCTGGCGAGCTTGGTCACGTTGCCTTTGACTAGATTACCGATCTTATATTTCTGATCGATGTTCTTCCACGGATCGTCGCTCAGCTGTTTGATGCCGAGACTGATCCGTTGATTTGTTTTGTCGATATCGATGACTTCGGCTTCGACTTCGTCGCCCTTCTTAAAGACTTCGCTCGGGTGATTGATTTTGCGGGTCCAACTTAGATCAGACACGTGAATCATTCCGTCGATTCCTTCATCGAGCTCCACGAACGCGCCGTAAGCGGTCATGTTCCGGATCGTTCCCTTAACATGGCTGCCAATGGTGAATTTCTTCTCGATCTCGTCCCACGGATTCGGCTCGAGCTGGCGCAGGCCCAATGAAATTTTCTGTTCTTCCTTGTTTACACCGAGAACGACGGCTTCGACTTCCTGGCCAACCGTCAAAATATCGGACGGCCGCATGATTCGCTTCGTCCACGAAAGTTCGGAAACGTGAATGAGACCCTCGACGCCTTCCTCGAGTTCCACGAACGCGCCGTAAGGAACGAGATTGGTGATCTTGCCTTTGACCTTTTGACCGGCCGGGAACCGTTCTTCAATCTGGTCCCACGGATTTTTCTGGGTCTGCTTCAGGCCTAACGAGACGCGCTCTTTCTCTTTATTAATATCGAGGACCTGGACTTCGAGTTGTTGGCCAACTTTGACCAGCTCGCTCGGGTGCCCGAGCCGTCCCCAGGTCATGTCGGTGATGTGAAGCAAACCGTCCATGCCATCGAGATCGATGAAAGCGCCGAAGTCGGTCAGATTTTTTACCGTGCCGGTGACGCGGTCGCCCACGTTCACGCTATCCATGAATTTCTGCCGCTTCTCGCTGCGCTCCTGCTCGATTAATTCGCGCCGGCTTAAGACGACGTTGCGCCGATCGTCGTTAATTTTGACGATCTTGAAATCGTAAGTGTTGCCGACGAACTGCTGCAAATCTTTCGGCGGCACGATGTCGATCTGCGACGCCGGCAAAAACGCTTCGACGCCGATGTTCACCATTAAGCCGCCTTTGACGACCGACTTCACTTTGCCTTTGATCAGGCCGTCGTCCTGAAATACCGCCGCGATCTTGTTCCAATTCTGGCGATAAGCTGCTTTCTCTTTCGAAAGCACGACCATGCCCTCGTCGTTCTCCAATCGCTCGAGGAGCACGTCGACTTCATCGCCGACTTCCAAATTCTCTACGTCTTCAAATTCCGCGAGCGAAATAACGCCTTCCGATTTGTATCCGATGTCGACCAGCACTTCGCGCGGGCGAACTTCCAAAATACGTCCTTTAACGATCGAGCCTTCCCGGAAATCCGGCATCGGCTTCGACATCACATCCTGCATTTGCAACATAATTAAAAAAGGCCTCCTTGGGGCCAGCGATCCCGCACCGGCGAGATCGATCTTTCCGTGCAGCTAAAGCAGCGGAAAACGGAGCGCCAAAGTATGCGGTTTCGCGCGATTGGTCAAACTCTGATCTGGGAGGTGAGACTCTGCCCTAATTGGTGCCGGGAGTTCTGCTGCTGGTCTTCCACTTATCCCGGGTGCGTCGCATTTCCACCGGACTGCCGCGGGTACACGAATCGCACCAATGCCGTTTGGCTGATTCAAGGCGCTTTCGCTGGCCGCATGCTTCGCATTCGAAAACTTCGGTCGATGTCCTTTTACTTGTCGATGGCATCATTTTTACTTGGTTTCTGGGTGGACGGCTGCACCTAAGCTGATTTCAGCAGAAACACAACCTGGATATGCGAGGAGCGGGCGCGACACGAAGTCTCACCAATCCAAGTCAGCGTTGAGCGACGCATGTTTCTCTCCATATTTAGAGCAACATGTCGATCTTGCGGATGTCGATCTTCACGGCGCTTTTTTTAACCGTTCCCTTCCGTGCGGGGGCGCAACGGGATAAAGATGTCTTTGTTAATCCGCCGGCTGAGCAACGCGTTCTGGCCGCCATCAAGTCGCCAGAGCTAACTGTTGTCCATCTTTGGGCGCCGTGGTGCTCGAACTGTCAGGCTGAACTCAAAAGCGGCGGCTGGTTGAAAATGGTGAAAGACAATCCGCAGGTGAAATTCTATTTCGTTTCGGTTTGGAACGACGGCGGTGATGGCAAATCGATGCTCTCCAAGTTCCAAATCGCGGATCAACCCAACGTGACGATTCTGGCGGATCCCGGCCCGCGCCGCGGCGACAATAAGATCAAGCAATTTGCCGGCATGCCGCTTTCCTGGATTCCGACGACCTGGGTCTACAAAGGCGGCGATCTTCGCTACGCTCTGAACTACGGCGAAGTCCGTTTTGACGTCCTGCAGCAATTTGTCGACGACAGCAAATCGGAATGGTCGCATAAGGGCGAACCCAAACTCGAAGAATGACCGAGCTTTCCACCGCTCCAACGATTAGTTTAAAAAAGCCGCCGGCGATTCTCTCGCTCATCGGCGAGACGCCGCTGGTTGAGATCACCCAGTTCGACACCGGCCCGTGTCAGCTTTTTTTGAAACTGGAAAATCAAAACCCGACCGGCTCGATCAAAGACCGGATCGCATTGTCGATGATTGGGGCCGCGGAGGAAGAAGGGAAACTTGAACCGGGCGGAACGGTGATCGAAGCGACCGCCGGAAACACGGGACTCGGCCTCGCACTTGTGGCTGGGGCCAAAGGGTACCGCGTTCTGCTAGTTATTCCCGACAAGATGTCGCAGGAAAAAATTTCTCATGTCCGCGCGCTTGGCGCGGAGGTGCGATTGACCCGCTCGGACGTGACGCGCGGGCACCCCGAATATTACCAGGACGTGGCTGCTCGCCTCACCGAAGAAATTCCGGGGGCGTTTTACGTAAATCAATTCGGCAATCCGGCGAATCCGCTCGCGCACGAGCGCACGACCGGTCCGGAAATCTGGGAACAGATGCGTCACGATGTCGATGCAATCGTTTGCGGCGTTGGCTCGGGCGGAACATTGACCGGCCTCGGCCGCTTTTTTAATCGAGTGAAACCGCGCCGCGGCATTGAAATGGTCCTGGCCGATCCAACCGGCTCGGTCCTTTATGAATTCGTCAAGACCGGCAAGCTAGTGGAGTCCGGGAGTTGGGCGGTCGAAGGGATCGGCGAAGATTTCATTCCCGAGATCGCGGACATGTCACTCGTCACCGACGCGTATGAAATCGACGATGAAGAAAGTTTCGCGGTCGCGCGCGATCTTTTACGGAAGGAAGGAATCTTCGGCGGTTCGTCGACCGGAACGCTGGTCGCAGGCGCGCTCCGTTACTGCCGAAAGCAAACGCAGCCCAAACGCGTCGTCAGTTTCGTGGCCGACACCGGAAACAAATATCTGTCCAAAATGTATAACGATTTCTGGATGGCGGAGCAGGGTTTCATTCATCGCCCGCCACAAGGCGATCTGAATGACCTGATTTCGCATCGTTATGAAGCCGGCGAAGTCATTTCGGTTGGCCCGACCGACACGCTCCTGACTGCATTCAAACGGATGCGCGATGCCGATGTTTCGCAATTGCCCGTTGTCGATCAAAGCGGGCGCGCGATCGGGATTTTGGATGAGTCCGATGTGCTGGTAAAAGTGCATCGCGACTCGACTCACTTTAACGGACCGGTGAAAAACGCGATGACAGACCGGCTCGAAACGCTCCCGCCCAACACAAAGATCAAAGACTTGCTCGAAGTTTTCGATCGCGGCCGTGTTGCCATCGTCATGGACGGGGACAAATTTCTCGGCCTGATCACACGGACCGATTTGCTTTCCTATTTGCGGTTGAACATGCCGAAGTCCTCGGTGCCGCCGCAGCGCGAATACAATTAAGCGCGCATTCCAATAAGATCGACATGAAGAAACAACACGAGTTCGCCACCCGCGCGATTCACGCCGGCCAGGAGCCCGATCCGACCACCGGCGCGATCATGACGCCGGTTTATTTAACATCGACCTACGTCCAGGAAAGTCCGGGCAAACATAAAGGTTATGACTATTCGCGCTCGATTAATCCGACGCGGCTCGCTTACGAAAAGTGCGTCGCCGATCTCGAAAGCGGCACGCGCGGTTTTGCGTTCGCTTCCGGACTGGCCGCGATGTCGACCGCGCTCGATTTGCTCGAAAGCGGTTCCCACGTCGTGGTCAGCGACGATCTTTATGGCGGAACGTTCCGTCTTTTCGAAAAAGTCCGGCGTGGTTCCGCGAATTTGGATTTCACCTATGTCGATCTGACTGACGCGAGTCGCTTCGAATCAGCAATCAAGAAGAACACGCGGATGGTTTGGATCGAGACGCCGAGCAATCCGTTGCTCAAGATCATCGATTTGGAAGCGATCGCGAAGGTTGCGCGCGAACACAAAATTCTTTCGGTGTCCGACAACACTTTTGCGACACCGTGGATCCAGCGACCGCTTGAATTCGGTTTTGATTTGGTGATCCATTCCGCGACCAAGTATTTGAACGGCCACTCCGACATGATCGGCGGAGTGACTGTCGTCGGAGAGAACAAGGAACTCGGCGACCGAATGTGGTTTTTGCAAAATTCGGTCGGTGCGATCGCCGGAGCGTTCGACAGCTTTCTCGTCTTGCGCAGTTTGAAAACTTTGGCGTTGCGAATGGAACGCCATTGCGGGAACGCGCTCGAGATTGCGCGCTGGCTGGAAGAACAACCGCAAGTGAAATCAGTCAGCTATCCTGGTTTGAAATCGCATCCACAGCACGATCTCGCTCGGACCCAGATGCGTGGCTTTGGCGGAATGGTCACGATCGTTCTAAAAACCGATCTCGACGGAACGCGACGATTTCTTGAGAACACCCACCTATTTTCGCTCGCGGAAAGTTTGGGTGGCGTGGAAAGTCTGATCAATCATCCCGCGCTGATGACGCATGCTTCGGTCCCGAAAGAGCAACGTGAAGCGCTTGGCGTTACCGATTCGCTCGTTCGAATCTCAGTCGGCGTCGAAGATCTGCGAGACCTGACTGACGATCTAAAGACCGCTCTCGAGACAATCTGAGGTGGATCGCGCGCTCCGTCGCGCGATGTTAAATAAATGCGGCTTCGCCGCCAAAAATAGTATCGAGCAAGGGACTGCTCGATCCACCCTCGCGCTTTTCGTCGCTTGGTTTAACTTTCCCGCTCAATGGGCAACACCTTTGGCCAACTCTTTCGCATCACGACGTTTGGCGAGTCGCATGGCGGCGGCATCGGCGTCGTGATCGACGGTTGTCCGCCGAAGATTGACGTCTCTGAGGCCGATATTCAACGCGAGCTGGATCGGCGGCGTCCGGGTCAAAGCAAAATCACGACCCAGCGACAGGAGGAAGATCGCTGCGAAATTCTTTCCGGCGTCTTCGAGG
Source organism: Chthoniobacterales bacterium (assembly GCA_038230255.1). Lineage (GTDB taxonomy): Bacteria > Verrucomicrobiota > Verrucomicrobiia > Chthoniobacterales > UBA10450 > AV40. The sequence goes on along the minus strand of JBBRNP010000008.1, from coordinate 107,810 downwards.
GAAAGACACTCGGCACGCCGATTGGAATTCTCGTGCGCAATAAAGACGCGCGACCGCAGGATTACGCCGAGGTCGCAAAAAAATTTCGTCCGTCGCACGCAGACTTCACCTACGAGGCAAAATACGGAATTCGGAATTGGCAGGGCGGGGGACGCGCTTCCGCCCGGGAAACGATTGGGCGCGTGGCCGCGGGCGTCGTCGCGCAAAAAGTGCTGCGCTCGTTTTATCCAAAGATCGACATCGTCGCTTACGTCGCTCAAATTCACGAGCTCGCGGCAAAGATCGACCGGTCGAAGGTGAAAACTGGCGATGTCGATGCCAACATTGTCCGTTGCCCGGACAAGACAGCGGCCAAGAAAATGATCTCATTGATCGAAAAAATTCGCGCCGAAGGTGACTCGTTAGGCGGAATAATCGAATGCGTCGTACGAAATGCGCCGGTCGGTTTAGGCGAGCCCGTTTTCGATAAACTCGAGGCCGATCTCGCGAAAGCGATGCTAAGTTTGCCGGCGACGAAAGGCTTCGAGATCGGTTCCGGGTTTTCCGCCACCCGGATGCGTGGATCGGAACACAACGATCCGTTTGAAATGCGCGGTGGCAAGATTCGAACATCGACAAATTATTCCGGCGGCATCCAGGGCGGCATTTCGAACGGCGAAGAGATTTATTTTCGAGTCGCGTTCAAGCCGACCGCAACGATCGCGCGCGAACAAAAGACGGTCAGCTCATCACGCGAACAAACGAAACTCGCAGCGCGCGGTCGCCATGATCCGTGCGTTCTGCCGCGCGCGGTCCCGATGGTTGAGGCGATGGGCGCGCTCGTCCTGTGCGATCACGCGCTCCGCCAGCGCGCAGTTAATTTTTCGAAGGAATGAACTCACAACTTCAAGCCGCCGCAGGGTCGCCGCTTTGGCAGCTGGTGTTTGTTTCTTTCGCGCTCGCACTGATTCTCTTCGAAGTGTTGCGCGGATGGCGGCGCGGTTTGCCGCGGCAGGTGGCACGACTCGGCGCGCTCGTCGCCGCATATTTCGCCGGATATTTCGGCGGGAAGTTTCTTGCGCCACTACTCGGAATGTTTTTCAAAATGCCCGACGCGTTACTGTCGATCTTCGCGGGCGCGATTTTCGCGCTCGTCATTTACGTGGTCATCAGCGGGATCGGATCGGCGCTTTTCCGGCGAACGAGCCAGCATAATTCCCTGATCATTCGACTGCTTTATGGATCGACCGGCGCATTGCTCGGAGCTTTCTTCGGTTTGTTTCTGGTCTGGATGATCGTAGTCGCGGTCCGATCGGTCGGTTCGGTGGCAGATGCGCAAGTGCGCGAACAAGCCAGCGATTCAAGCGTCCTGCATGCGGTCGACGTTCGCCGGCGCTTTCTGGGTGAAGCAAACGAAGACCAGGCGCCCTTGACGACGTCTTTGGCGCGACTGAAAAACTCGCTCGAGATGGGAGTGATCGGTAACGCGGTCAAGAAAGCCGATGTCGTTCCGCAAGCGACCTATGACCTCATCGAAAAGATCGGGGCGGTGGCGGCAAGTCCCCAAAACGCGGAGCGATTTCTGTCATTTCCCGGTGCGCGCGAATTGAGCGAGCACCCGAAAATTATTGCGCTTCGTAACGACCAGGAAATTTCACAGATGCTGGCGCAAGGACGTTTGCTCGAACTGATCCAGGATCCGCGAATCATCGATGCAGCGAATGACACGGATCTCTACGCGCGATTAAAAAAATTCGATTTGAACGCAGCTCTCACTTACGCGACCCAGAAGTAATCGATTGCGGATTTCGGATGTCGGAAACCGGAAAGATGCAGAAGAAAGATTTCGCGAGACGAACGATGCTTTTTGGACTTCGAGTGATTCGTCTCGTTGAGTCGCTGCCGAAGTCGCAAACCGCTTATGTCATCGGCAACCAACTTCTTCGGGCTGGGACTTCGGTTGGAGCAAATTACCGTTCGGCTTTACGCGGCAAATCACGGGCTGATTTCATTGCGAAGCTGGGAATCGTTGAAGAAGAGTGCGATGAAGCGCTTTATTGGATGCAGATGCTGATTGAGGCCGGTATTATTAAAACGTCCCGGCTAACCCAGTTAATGAATGAGGCAAACGAAATCATAGCGATTGTTGTCAGTTCGATCAAAACCGCGCGATCTCGAGGGAGCTCTCCCCAATCCGGTATCCGAAATCCGAAATGAAATACGTCGCGACAATTGGGCTGGAAGTTCACGTCCAGCTGAAGACGCGTTCGAAAATGTTTTGCGCGAGCCCGGTGGAATTTGGCGCGGCGCCGAACACACACACCTGTCCGGTTTGCCTTGGTTTGCCGGGCGCGTTGCCGGTCATGAACCACGAGGCGCTGCGGATGACGGTGTTGACAGGCCTGATGCTCGATTGCGAGATCGCGCCGACCTGCAAGTTCGACCGCAAAAATTATTTCTATCCGGACATGCCGAAGAATTATCAGATCTCGCAATACGACATGCCGTTTTGCGAAAACGGCCGCGTCCCGTTGCACGATCTCGCCTATCCCAAAGACGCGCAGAAAAATATCGCCGCGCCGGATAAGGAAGTGCATCTCGTCCGCATTCATCTCGAAGAAGACGTGGCCAAGAGTTTTCATTTTGAGACAAGCACCGGCATCGATTTCAACCGTGCCGGCACCCCGCTGATGGAAATCGTGACGCAACCGGAGATCAATTCTCCGGAGGAGGCGTTCGCCTTTCTCACCTCGCTCAAGCAAATCCTGATCTACGGCGCGGTCAGCGACGCCGACATGGAGAAAGGTCAACTCCGATGCGACTGCAACGTTTCAGTGCGTCCGGAAAAGCAGACGGAGCTTGGCGCGAAAATCGAGATCAAGAACATGAACTCGATCAGCGGAGTGCGACGCGCCCTTGCGTTCGAAATTCAGCGACAAACCGAAGCGCTCAATCGTGGCGAAAAACTTCAGCAGGAAACGCGCGGATGGGACGATGCCGCCGGCGAAACGTTCCTGATGCGCACGAAAGAATCAGCGCATGACTACCGATACTTTCCCGATCCCGACCTGGTCCCGGTGAAAAGCGAAGTGTTACTCGCTGAGGCCCGCGCCCGCGTTCCGGAATTACCGAAAGCAAAACGCGCGCGTTTCGTCGAGCAATATCAAATCACGCCGTATGATGCGGGCGTTCTGGCGGACGATATCGAACTTGCGCGCTATTTCGAAACTGCCGCCAAGGGCGCCAAGAAACCGAAGAATGTCGCGAACTGGATCCTGAACGATTTGCAAAGCGCGCTCAGCACGGCGGGCAAAACGATCAATGATTGTCCGATTCCACCCGAAGCTCTCGATGAATTGGTCAATCTGATCGAGAGCGGAAAGATCAGCGGCAAACAAGGCAAGGAAGTCTTCTCGGAAATGTTTTCCAGCGGAAAGCGCGCGGCTGCGATCGTGAAAGAAAAAGGGATCGAGCAAGTGAGCGACACAGGCGCGATCGAAAAGTTTTGCGACGAAGTGATCGCGGCCAATCCAAAACCAGCGGCGGATTTCAAAGCTGGCAATGCGGCATCGCTCAATTTTCTCAAAGGGCAGGTGATGAAACTGTCGAAGGGTAAGGCGAATCCGCAATTGGCCGGCGAGATTCTGGAGCGGAAGCTGAAAGGGTAGGGACTCTTTTGTCTCTGCTCTATTGTCATTCCGAGCGGAGTCGAGGAATCTCTAGATATTTCTGATCTGAGAACGGCTAGACAACATTTAGAGATGTCTCCCATTCGACTCGCTACGCTCGCTCAGGGCAAGCTCTCGATATGGCAGCTGTGCCGCTATAAAGTGGATGCAACGTCACGTTGCCGCTCGACATGACAAGAGTGGGAATGCGCATTCTAATTGCGCCGGATAAATTCAAAGGCGCGTTGAGCGCGTGCGAAGTGGCAGACAGCATTGCTGCTGGTTTGCGTGAAGTTTTGCCGAACGCGACGATCGACATTGCGCCGGTGGCAGACGGCGGCGAAGGGACTGCGGAAGTCATCTCACAAGCGCTCCACGCGTCGTGGGTGAAATGTAAAGCGCACGATCCGGTCGGACGCGAGATCGAAGCTGGCTACGGCTGGATCCAGAATCAAAAGCTCGCCGTAATGGAAATGAGTGAAGCCGCCGGTATGCGTCGCCTACAGCCGAACGAGTACGATGTCGATCTTGCGAGTACGTTTGGCGTCGGAGAAATGATTTTGGATGCGGCGAGGCGAGATGCACAACAAATCATCATTGGTCTCGGCGGCAGCGCGACCAACGATGGTGGATCCGGCATGGCCCGCGCGCTCGGTTTTCGATTCGAGTATGAGCAAGATCAGGGGCAAGAGAGAAGACGCATGAGTGAGCTGGTAAATCTGCGGCGAATCGCAAAACCGATGGCTTTGAAGTTGCCAGGAATTGTTGCGGCGGTGGATGTGCGAAATCCGTTGCTCGGTGAGAATGGCGCGACACGAGTGTTTGGTCCGCAGAAAGGTGCGAAACCGGACCAACTCGACAAATTGGACGTGGCGCTAAGAACGCTCGCCGACGTCGTCACCGAACAATTCGGTTTCGACTATCGAGACAAACCCGGAGCAGGCGCAGCGGGCGGACTGGGATTTGGATTGATGAGTTTTTGCGGCGCAACGATTCGGCCCGGTTTCGATGTCGTTGCCGAATCAATCGGCCTGGAAGCGAAAATGAAAGATGTCGATCTTGCCATCACCGGCGAGGGAAGTTTGGATCGACAAACATTGGAAGGAAAAGCGCCAGCGGGAGTGGCGCGCCTGGCGCGGAAGCTCGGCAAGCCCGTTTTTGCGATGGTGGGTCGCGCGAGCGCAGATCGACGTGCACGCGAATTATTTGACGAAGTTTACGAGCTCGGTGGAACTATTCCGCAGGCGCGAGAATTATTGCGGGAGCGCGCCCGCGAATTGGCTTCAAATTTTCGACATTAAGCGGGCGGGTGTTTCGTCGCACTTATCAACAACGTCAGGCCCGACTCTGGACGCCCTGCTCGCCGTTCGGACCAATGAGAGACTCTCCTTCCGATCGAATTGCAAAAGACATAGGTCGCCTCCCGGAGGAGACGGAGCGGACGCGGCAATCTATCGAGTCGCCAGGTAAAGCGGACGATCGCCAGGCTCAAAGGTGTCGTCAGCAAATAATGCATCCGGTCGACGCGAAACCCCGCGCGATGCAGTTTTTCGCTGATGGTGTGTTTCTCGTAGAAATTTTTCACTGCGTAGCGATGGCGGTGTTGCTCCCGTTCGCTTGGAGTAATTTCCGGATTGGAAAGGCTGTCCGCGGAAAAAACCAGACGCCCGCCCGGAACAAGCACGCGAGCGGCTTCGGCGAGAACCTGCTCGTCGTTATCGAAGTGTTCGATCACGCATAAGCTAAGGACTTTGTCGAACGAAGCGTCGGGAAAATCCAGCTTCTCGGCGTTCATCTCCACAAACTGCGCGCCAGCCACTTGGTTTCGTCGCCGTGCTGTGGCCAAACGTCGACTTGAAATGTCGATACCGACGACCTTTGCGCCGCGTGACGCTATGTGCCGGTCATGGAACCCGTCGCCGCAACCGATATCCAGAATGCGTTGGCCCGTGCCGGGATCAAGCCATTCAAGGACCGTGCGGCGTTCGTCGAGACGACGGAAGTTGCGGTGGGTCAGCTTGTCGTAGATAAGATCGATCGCACGGCCCATGATGAAGTGTCTTCTGAAACAGACGCCCTACAATTGTTATTTCGAATAAAACTCCCGGAAATGTTTTGAAGTTTCGACGTAGCTCAAGGCCCAACGTAGGGAGCTTTTTTTAGAACGCGCGTCGATGCCCGCGTGTCCGACAGGAAACGGATCAGGAGCGAGGTTCATGGAATGTTTGAAGTTTGATGTTTGGTTTGCAACGCCAATGTCGACGCAGCCGGCATGCATCGTAAGCCGCTTACGATGGATGGTTGGAGCAAGAGCACGAGCAAGAGATGAGAGAATGGGATTTTCTTCTGGGCCGGTCTGAACGATCATAGCCGCCGATGCAGGACGTTCCTCCTAGCACTTTGACGCCGTTTGTGTTTTCCGATCCGGCCGGCAAACGCTGGCCGCGATTGCGCCTCATTTTGCTCATATTCGGCGTGCTCGCGTTTTTGGGGACGGTGCTTTTCGTGCAAACCCTTTTTGTCGCGCCGCAAATGCGGGTGCCGTTTTCGTTGAGACAATTAAAGGGACAATTAAAGGCGCTCCAAAAAGCCAACCCGGCCGGCCAGGTCGCGCCGAGTTCGTTGCTCTGGCAAAAATTTGGGGCCGCGAAACAAGCTGCGAAAAGATTGGCCGGTGCAACTCCGCCACCCGCGCCGCTGGCGAAGCCGCGCAAGAAAGCGCCACCTAACGAAGTACGGCTCGCGTTTTACACCAATGGCGATCCTTACAGTTACTCGTCAATGGAAGAGCACGCGTCGCTAATCACGCATTTATGCCCGGAATGGATCACAGTCGTGAACGGTCTCGGCGACATTCAGATCGATCCCGATATTCGGTTGCCGAAATTTTGCGCGAACAAAGGGATCAAGCTGATGCCGTTGCTGACGAATCTGGTTGGCGACACGTGGCAACCCGAAGCGATCGAAAATCTCGCACACGGGCCGACGGATCGACAGGAGCGCTTCTTCGCAAAAGTTGTCGCGGCCTTGCGCGACGCGAAAGCCGCCGGTGTCGTGATCGATTGGGAGCAAATCGATCCGGTCTACAAAAAAGACCTGACGGTGTTCATCGACAAGTTTTGCGACGCGCTCCATAACGACGACAAGGAACTTTGGCTGACGGTTCAACCGGGACAGGAGCTCGAATACATCGATTTCGAGGAGCTTTCGGACAACGTCGATCGATTCGTTGCTTCGCTTTTCGATGAGACGTCGGACATCGATCCCGCAGGGCCGCTCGGCTCGCGGCCGTGGTTTGAAGGGTGGCTGCACGTTTTGCTTGAAGAGACCGATACCAAGCAATGGATCATTACGCTCGGCAGTTACGGGTACGATTGGACGATCGGCGGCAAAAAAGCGGAGCTGATCAGTTTTCCCGAGGCAATGAGCCGCGCCTACAATGCGGAAGTCGAATCCGCTGAGGTTAGCGGTCCCAGTTACAATCCGTATTTTTATTTTGAGGACAACGACAAGGAACACGCCGTCTGGTTTCTCGACGTAGTCACGTTCTTAAACGAACTGCGCGAAGTGCGGGGTCAAAAAGCAGGCGGCTTTGGACTCTATCGTCTCGGTACAGAGGACCCCGCGATTTGGGACGCGCTGGCGGTCTCACGCGATTTCAAGATCGACAATCAGACGCGCGAAGCGCTCGAAGTGTTGAAAGGCACCGACACCATCACCGACGTCGGCGAAGGCGAGATCGTAACGGTGGATGAAAACCGCGCCGACGGAATGCGCAAGCTTGCGGTCGACTCGGAAGGTTATCTCACGGCCAAGTACTCAAAATTTCCGGAGTTTCCGACGTTGTATCACCAGGGCGCCGGCGGTGAGCATCAGATCGCGCTCACGTTTGACGATGGTCCGGATCCGCAATGGACGCCTAAAATTTTGGATATTTTAAAAGCGGCCAACGCCAAGGCCGCGTTCTTTTTGGTTGGAGTAAACGCCGAAAAATATCCCGGACTCGTCAGGCGAATTGTCAACGAAGGGCACGAGATCGGGAACCACACTTATTATCATCCAAACCTGGCGCTGGCCTGGCCCGAGCACGTTCGGCTCGAACTGAACGCGACCCAGCTTTTGATCGAAACAATTACCGGCCGTGCGACCACGTTGTTTCGTCCGCCTTACGCCGCCGACACCCAGCCATCACAGATGAGCGAATTGATGCCGCTGCAGATCGCGCAGGAATTGAGTTATCTCGTTGTTCTCGAAAATATCGATCCGCAGGATTGGGCGAAACCGGGCGCCGACATCATTCTGCAGCGGGTGAAGCAGCAACGGCGCGACGGCAGCATTATCTTATTGCACGACGCCGGCGGGGATCGTTCCCAAACTGTGGCCGCGCTGCCGCGCATTCTCGATTGGTTACACGCGCGCGGGGATACGATTGTGTCCTTGAGCACTTTATTGGGGACATCGCGCGATGCCGTAATGCCGCCGTTGCAAACAACGAACCCATTGTCGCGCATGGTCAGCGGCGCGGGGTTCCGCGTTTATCACGCGCTCGAAGAATTTCTCTGGGCTTTCATGATCGTCGCGACCGCGCTGGTGGTGGCGCGCACATTGATCGTGATCTGGCTCGCCTACCGTTTTCGACGTTTACCAAAACACGATTTCACTGCGCCGATCAGCATCGTGATGGCCGCTTACAACGAAGGGAAGGTGATGGCCGGGACTTTGCAGTCGTTGCTTTCCACCGATTACAAAAACGAGCTCGAGATCATCGTAGTGGACGACGGTTCGCTCGACGAAACGGCTGCCGAAGTCGAACGCATTGCCGATGTCGATTCACGAGTGCGTTTACTGCGTCAGGAAAATCACGGGAAGGCGCGCGCGCTGCAACGCGCGCTAGCAGCAGTTCGTCACGGAATCGTGGTGTTCGTCGACGCGGACACGCATTTTCAACGGGACACGCTTTCCCTATTAATCGAGCCATTAGCCGACGAAACCATCGGCGCGGTTTCGGGCCACGCGAAAGTCGGCAACCTGCGGACGTTCATCGCGAGGTGCCAATCGCTCGAGTACACCTGCGGATTCAATCTCGATCGCCGCGCTTACACGCGCTGGAACTGCATCACGGTTGTGCCGGGCGCGATCAGCGCGATCCGGAAAGACGCGATCGATCAGGCCGGCGGTTTGAGTTTGCAGACATTGGCCGAAGACACCGATCTCACCCTCGCGTTGCACAAAGATCGACAACGCATCGTCTACGTCCCGCAGGCAATTGCCTGGACGGAAGCGCCGGAATCGGTGCGCACGTTGGCGCGGCAGCGTTTTCGCTGGGCTTACGGCACCTTGCAATGTCTGTGGAAACATCGCGACATGATCTTCAACTGGAACTACCGCGCGCTTGGCTGGTTCAGTTTGCCAAGCGTTTGGTTTTTCCAAATCATTCTCGTGGCGGTCACGCCAGTGGTGGATCTGCTGTTGCTAGCTTCGCTTCCGTTCGGCACCTGGAGCGCGGTGCTTCCGTTCGTGATCACGTTTCTCTCCATGGACGTCATTCTCGCGACGCTCGCTTGCATTTTGGAACGCGAACCAATCACGCGGGCGTGGCGGATCTTACCGATGCGACTGATCTACCGACCGATGCTGAGTTATTGCATCTGGAAAGCGATCTTCCGCGCGATCAAGGGTGCGTGGGTCAGCTGGGGCAAACTGGAACGCACCGCCAGCGTGCCGGTGCGAGCGTGAACCCGCATTCAATGTTGAACGTTGAACGTTGGACGTTGGGCGCTTGCTTGGTGATCATTTCTGTTCTGGTACTCACGTCATGCCGGAAAAATGATCAGCACCAAACCATTGTCGATCCGAACGGACCGGTCGAGGTCGTAGTGCCCGAGCATGGCGCATACACCGGAGCGTTTATGGATTTCGGAGATGAGGAAGACGACGTCACGCTCGAAATGGTCGAGGACTTCGAGCAGATGGTCGGCAAACATCAGGCGATCATCGCGTCGTCGAGCTATTGGGGTGAGCAAACTTTTCCGACCGCGAATTTGAACGTGGTCTGGCGCCACGGTTCGCTGCCGCTCGTGTTTTGGTCGCCGTGGGACAAGCCCTACATGCAAAACCGTGGTCCGGATAAATTCAACCTGATCGATATCATCGCCGGAAAATGGGACGCTTACATCGACAAGTGGGCTGATGGCGCGCGCGAGTTCGGGCACCCAATGATTGTCGCGTTCGGGGTGGAGATGAACGGCGATTGGTTTCCGTGGTCGGGAGCATTTTACGGCGGCGAAGATTGGGATGACGACGCTGACAATTGGAAAGGCCCCGAAAATTTCCGGCGCGCTTATCGGCATGTGGTCGATCGCGTTCGCGGGCGCGGCGCGACCAACATTAAATGGATGTTTCACACCAATAATTATTCCTCTCCGCTCGACACCTGGAATTTTGCGCCGGCTTATTATCCGGGCTCGGATTATGTCGATTGGTTGGGCCTGAGCGTTTACGGCCAGCAATTCAAAGACGAACCGAATCCCCCCGTTGCCGCGTTGATGGACTGGCCGTATCAGGAATTAAGCGGAGTCGATCCGACCAAACCGATCATGATTGCGGAATGGGCGACCGGCGAATTTCCTTATCCCGCCGGCGAACCGGGAATTCGTAAACCGGAATGGATCAAGCAAGCGCTCGAACTATTTCGGACACGCTATCCGCGGGTCAAGGCGGCGGTGTATTGGCACGAACGTTGGCAGAATGTCGATCAAACCTACAGTAACTTGCGCGTTAACTCGTCAGTCGAATCCCTGCAAGCTTATCGCGACGGCGTGGCGAATCCGGATTGGGTTGGGAGCTTGATTCTGAAGGCGCTGCCAAAGAACGGATCGAAGTGACGATGTCGATCTTCTCACGGGTGTGTCATTCCGAGCGCAAGCGAGGAATCTCACAGTCGAAGCGGAAGTCACACTAACTAGATTGTGTGACGCCCGAGTTTTTTTGGGATTTTTCGCTGCGCTCAGGATGACATCAATGCCAGACGGCGAGGATTCCGCCGAGCGCGATGCAGCCGACAACGTGATAGCTGGAATCGATTAACCACACTTTAAACGGTTTCGATTCCCACAGATATTGGACCGTCAGAGCCGTTGCTGAAAAGCCAAGCCCGACACCGGCGCCGAGTTTCAATCCGTAACCCAGCTCGGCGATGCCAGTCCTCGATATTAAACGCGACATAATCGCAGCTGCGATGAGATTGCAGATGAAATTGCCGATCATTTTCGCGGCCATGCCGCTGCCATCGAGCTTGACCCCGTGCTGCTGAATTGCCGCCGCCCAAATTTTTCCGAACAAGGCCATGTACCAGATGGCGCCGATGACCCAGTAAGCTGCTGCCGCACAAATTATTGCTATCCAGTTTATTGCTGCCCAGTTCATACGGCCGGTTGTCTCAACGCTCGAGGTTCAAAGCAAGACAAAATCCGACAGAGTTAGACAAAAACAGAAGTTGGCGGCGTCTTGATTATAAAAGACCGTGAAAAGTTCATGGAGAATGTTGCCACCGATGAAAATTGGAAGACTTGCTTTTCTCAGCTCGCCCCCGGCCTGCTGCTATTCGCGCGGCAATGGGCGCGATCGACGGCTGACGCGGAAGACATTGTCCAGGAAGCATTCGTTCGTTTCTGGCGCAAACAACATGACATCGCGAATCGTGGCCTTCTTTACGCGACAGTGCGCTCCATTGCCCTCGATTTTTTGCGGCGTGACAGCCGGCGCGCCCGCCGGGAATCCATTGCCGTTTCCGAATCTGATCAAACTGTCCAGCCTCTGTTCGAGATTGAGGACGAATCCCAACGCGCGCTGGTGGTCGCGCTCGACATTTTGCCTAACGAGCAACGGGAGGTCTTGGTAATGAAAATTTGGAACGAGCTCACTTTTGCTGAGATCGCGAGCGTTCTCGAAATTTCGCAGAACACGGTCGCTTCCCGATATCGTTACGCGCTCGCCGCGCTAAAAAAGAATTTGCCCGCTGTATGAAAGATTTTTCCGAGATCGAAAATAGACTGCGCAACCTTCGGCCGGTTCAGCCGTCCGCGGATTTAACGTCGCGGATTGAGCGCGAGCTGGCCGACGAAAGATCGACCCACGCTATTGCGGGGCAGGCGTCCACCGCCGGCGTGCTTCCGCGCGAACCTCGGTTTCATTTCAACTGGCTTTCGCTTGGGCTCGGTTTGGCGGCGACGGCGGCACTGGTGCTTTTCGCGCGTATTCAATTTGACCGGCCGGTGAAAAAAACTCCGACGTTGGCGGCGATAACCCCGGCGCCGCAGTTTTCAGCTTCGACTTCGACCGCGCAGCTTATTCCGGCTGGTTTGACCCAGGTTGTTTATCATACCCGCGACGAAGGAGTTCATTTTCCGAACAGTGCCGAACAGCCGATGCGCCGTGTTCGTTCGCACACCCGCGAGACGTTGCAGTGGAGAAATCCAAAAACCGGCGCGTCGTTACGAATTTCTTATCCGAGCGAAGAGGTTTCGCTCCTTCCAGTTACCGGCCAATGAAAACCGCCAGTCCGGCTCGGACTTTGAAAGGAAACACTATGAAAACAAAATCGATCATCACCATCCTCGCCACGATCACGCTTCTGCCGATCGCTGGATTCACGCAAACGCCGCCTGTTCCGCCGAGCCCACCAAGTCCGCCGGTTCCGCCGGCCGGTCCACCGCTGGAACGCCGCGAGAAAATGCCGAAGGTTCCGGTCACATATCTCGGTGTCGAAACGTCGGACGTGCCGAGAGTTGTGAGCGAACAGCTTGGCCTGGCCAAAGGCTTCGGACTGGTCGTTGATTACGTGGTTCCGGACGGTCCTGCGGCCGCCGCTGGAGTTCAGCAGAATGACATCATCAAAATGCTGAACGATCAGATCCTGACCGAGCCGGACCAACTCTCAAAACTAATCCGCAGCTATTCTGAGGGGACCACCGTGACGCTTACGATTCTGCGCAAAGGCAAAGAGGAAAAGGTCAGCGTGAAGTTGTCGAAAAAGGAAGTGCCGCAGGGGCGAGAATTTGGTCCGGGCAATCACCGTCACCGTCTCAACGGAATGGATATGGGCGATTTTGGAATGAACGACCTGCAAGACGAGATGAATCATTTGAGAGAACAACTCGGCAATGGAGAGCAGGGGGTGATTCATGACGCGGTGATGACGGCGCAGGCCGAGGCCCAACGCGTCCGTGAGGAAGCGCAACGCCGTCGCGACCTCGCGCAACGAATGCGCGATCAAGCCCAGCGCATTCGCGACCAGGCACAACGCGCGCGGGATGAGGCGCTCCGTGCGGTCGGAAATATCAACGTCACCCGAAGCAATGATGGCGGATTGAGCACCACCAAGATCGACATCGGCAAGGCGCAGATTGTTTACTCGGACGACAAGGGGGAATTGCGGGTCGAGAAAGTTGACGGGAAAAAGGTGCTGACCGCGAAAGATCCGCAGGGACTGCTTCTGTTTAGCGGCCCGGTCGAAACGAAGGAAGAGTTGGACAAGGTTCCCGCCGAAGTGCGGCAGCGTTACGAGAAATTGCAGCAGAACGATCTGCCGGCGGTCATCTCCGCGCAGCAATCGGAGATGGATAACGACAATGACGGCGACGATGAGGATGACCGCGACGCCGACATTCAATCGATGAATCAAATTTCGACTCAACCCTCCAGTGGCAGGCTGAATTCCTTCGTGATTCAGCTTTAATTTTGGCAGAGAGAGACTCCGCCGAGCGCCTTAAGCGGTTTGGCTCGGCGGAGTTTTTTGTTTTGGCCGGGCCTCGCCTGGTTGAAGTGATCGTCGAAACCTATCGACAAATCGAACGCAAAAGTGGGAAAATCCAATAACCGCCATACTGGTTATGATTTCCCGCTCGCCCCTGCTCTTGATTCTTCTTTCACTGATTGTCCCCGGCTTAGCTGAAGCGGGCAGGGATTTTGCCAAAGCAATAGCGGTTGATCCGGCCGAAAATGTTTACGTCACCGGCAGCTCGGAAGGCTGGGGCACAGCGTTGGATTTTCTTACGATCAAGCGGGACATGACGGGCATGGTCAAATGGAAGGCGCGCTTCAACGGGCTGGGATCGGGTGCCGACATTCCGAATGCGCTTGCGGTCGATAGTTGGGGCAATGTTTATGTTACCGGCAGTTCGCTCGGCGTCGGGACCGCGCTGGATTTTTGCACGATCAAGTATAATTGCTGGGGAGCGGTGCAATGGATCGCACGCTTCAATGGCTGGGCGAACCGCGACGATGTAGCGAACGCAATAGCGGTAGACAGCGCGGGCAACGTCTATGTTACCGGTAGCTCGCAGTCGAGCAGCGGCGATAGCGATTTTCTCACCGTTAAGTACGGCGGCAACGGCGCCGTGCTCTGGAGCACGTACTGGTCGGGTATGCGCGGGCACGATATCGCTCGCGCGATTCAGGTAGATTCTTCCGGCAACGTGTATGTGACAGGTAGCTCGGCGGGAGCGGGAAGCGGCCTCGATTATGCGACGATCAAATATAATTCGAGCGGTGCGTTGTCCTGGTTGGCGCGGTACAACGGTCCGGGAAATGGAGATGACATTTCAGTGGCGCTGGCAATCGATCCGTGGGGGAACGTCTATGTGACCGGCAGTTCGTTGGGTTTCGGCAGCTCATTCGATTACGCAACTATTCGGTACAACTGCAGTGGCGTGACACAATGGATCGCTCGTTACAATGGCCCGTCTAACTCGACCGACAAAGCGACCGCATTGGCTCTCGACGGCTTCGGGAATGTCCACGTCACCGGCAGCTCTTTGGGCTGGGGCACTGTTCTCGATTACGCCACGATCAAATACAAAAGCACGAATGGCGCGGTCGTATGGGAGAGCCGTTATAATGGCACCGCCAACGGGGACGATATCGCCAACGCCATTACGCTCGACAACTCCTGCAACGCGTACGTCACGGGCACATCACTTGGTTGGGGTGGGTTGACCGATTTCGCCACGATTAAGTACAACGCCACCGGCGTGCCCCAATGGGAGCGCCGCTTTAACGGCACTGGGAATGCAGCTGATAGCGGGGTGGGGATCGCGGTCAAGAGCATGTCCGGCAACGTCTATGTCACCGGCACTTCAGTTGGCGCCGGCACTGCTGAGGACATTGCCACGGTAAAGTACAACGCCAACGGCGACACCAGCTGGATCACGCGCTTCAACTGGCCGTAACCCGGATTCATTCCCGAGTGAACCGAGTTTTACTTGTCGAGTTTGGTGCTGCGAGATGCAGCCGGACGCTTCATCCTGCACAAAATCATAAATCCGGACGATATTCTTGTGGGTCAGTTCCAGGCTGCGTCGTGTCTCGCGCTTTAAGTCGCTGAGCACTGCGCGGTCGTGAATGATCAGATCGGGAAGAAATTTCAAGGCGACGTCGCGCTCCAATTCTTCATCGCGCGCGAGCCAGACAAAGTAGCTTGCTGTTGCGAAGCACCGGGCTCTAATAATCCTGCGAGACAAGATCGACATCTTCATGCGCATTTTCATTTTTGTTTCGCTTTTGCTGTCCGCGGAATTTTCGCAGGCACAACCGGCCACCGTGACGCCGGCAGCATCTCCGTCGCTGGAGCAACGCGTCGCGGACCTGGAAGCTTACATAAATAATTCCGCGCGCGGCTCGGATTCGGCCAACGCGAAAAGCGCTTCCAATATTTCCGGCTCCGGTCCCGGCCACAACGGTTGGATGATGACCGCTTCAGCGCTGGTTCTTTTTATGACCCTGCCCGGGCTGGCGCTGTTTTATGGCGGACTCGTCCGGCAAAAAAACGTGTTGTCGGTGCTCGCCCAGTGTCTCGGTATCGCCGGATTGGTCGCGATTATTTGGTGGGCGGTCGGGTATTCGCTCGTTTTTTCGCGAGGCTCGCCATTCATCGGCGGATTGAAGTTTGCATTTCTTCGCGGAGTCGATGCCCAGCCAAACGGCGATTACTCCTTCTGGGTTTCGCAAAATATTTTCGCAATGTATCAGCTGATGTTCGCGATCATCACGCCGGCCCTGATCATCGGTGCGGTGGCGGAACGAATTAGGTTTACCGCGGTCATGATTTTCGTCGGAGTCTGGATGTTCGCCGTTTATTTTCCGCTGGCGCACATGGTTTGGGGGATCGACGGCTGGATGAACGGCGTCTGGAATCCGCGCGCGAAGATTACGGCGATCGATTTTGCAGGCGGAACAGTTGTGCATATGTCGTCAGGTTGGTCGGCGCTCGTGCTTTGTTTGCTGCTCGGCCCGCGGCTCGGTTTTCGAAAGGAAATTCTAGCGCCCCACAGCATGGTGCTTTGCATGGTTGGCGCGGGAATGCTTTGGGTCGGTTGGTATGGGTTCAATGCCGGCAGTGCGCTTGGCGCGGATGGAATCGCCGCCAACGCTTTCATGACGACAACCCTTGCGACCGCGGTCGCATCGTTCACCTGGGCGATGTTGGAACTTCGATTGCGCGGCAAAGCGAGCGTGCTCGGTTTTTGTTCAGGCGCAGTTGGCGGATTGGTCGTGATCACGCCGGCCTGCGGATATGTCGATGCAACGGGCGCGATGATGATTGGTGTCGCGGCCGGTGCCGTTCCGTTTTTTGCCTGTACAAAACTAAAATCGTGGTTTCACTACGACGACGCGCTCGATACTTTTGGCGTGCACGCGGTCGGCGGAACATTGGGCGCGTTTCTCACCGGTTTGCTCGCCACCGCGAGTGTGAATTCAAATCTAACCGGAATACCCGCGACTCAGAATGGCTTGGCAAGAATTCTCGGACACATGCTCTGGTTCGAACAACTAAAAGCGATTGGGTTGACAATTCTGCTCGCGATTGTCGCAACGGCCATCATCGGCTCGCTCGTGAACGCGTTTATTGGTTTGCGGATCGCGCCCGAGATTGAGCGGCAGGGGCTCGACATTAACGAGCACGGCGAAGAAGGCTACATCGTTTCAGGATAGAAACGCGTTCCTGCAAAAAAAACGCGCGGCCGAAGCCGCGCGTTTTAAAAGCAATGTTAGAATCAGTTTCCGCCGCCGGTAGTCCCGCTGTTCTTTTGAAGCTGTCTCGCCCCCTCGCCGCCAAGGCGCTCCAGCTTACCGGTTCCAGCGGTCGCGGCTGCGCTGCCGGCAATATCGTCCACTTCGACCCATCGACCGCTCAAATTACTGCCAGTCTCCGCTGGCACGTAAACCATATGCGTGTGTTTCTTGGCGGGTTTGTTCGCGGCATATTGCCCGGTTAATTTGAAGTTCTGGAGTGTCGGCTTGTCGCTGAACACTTTCACAGTCTTGAGTGAGGCCTTCATCACGCCGTTAACGAAAAGGATCGCTTCATAATCGGTCACCGGAAGCTTGCCGATGCCGTAATGCCCGGTTTGGTCGGTCCTGACGATTCTTTCGCCACTTCCGTCGCTACCTCGCAAGTGTACTTCGGCGCCCGCGACCGGCTGACCTTTCGCGTCCTTAACGTCGCCCTCTAGTCTCGCTGGGCCCACTGGTTGAGCCGCCCACGCGGCTACGGCGAAAATTATTAATCCAGCAAA
The DNA here is from genome assembly GCA_038230255.1 of Chthoniobacterales bacterium. Classification (GTDB taxonomy): domain Bacteria; phylum Verrucomicrobiota; class Verrucomicrobiia; order Chthoniobacterales; family UBA10450; genus AV40. The sequence goes on along the minus strand of JBBRNP010000008.1, from coordinate 90,589 downwards.
AGCAATCCGGAGAGGTTTAGTAAACATAGCCGCGCACAGTTCCACACAAAAGCAAAGCTCGCAAGTGCTGTCGGAGTTGATCCGACACCTCGCACTCACACCCGGGGTAATTTTTCTTAATGGGTGGATCCGCCGTTTTGTCCCGATTGCTGGATGTGTCTGGCCAACATGTTGCCCTGGTTGTTCAAGCGTTCGGCCATTCCTGAAGGCATCGCTTTGCCATCATTCTCGACCTCCATCCAGTCGCCGAGATGGGTCCCGGTTTGCTTTGGCACCCAAACGTAATGTTTACCCGCGGCGAACGGTTTGGCCATTGAGCCTTTTACAATCTCGAAGTTAAGCGTTTCGGTAGCACCCGCTTTGGTTTTGACGTTGCTAATGGATGCTTTGGTTACGCCATCGACGAGCAGCGTAACGGCGTATGTCCCATCCTCCAACGCTGGATAGTTGTAATGGCCATCACCTTTTGTATGAATCTTTCCAATTTTGTTCGCGTCACTGCCTTGAATGCGAATCTCTGCACCTTGGATCGGCTTGCCGCTGGAATCCTTCACAAAACCGCTGAGCCCGGCTGATCCTTGCGCATTAACTTTCAGCATTAAGCAGAATGAAACGAACCCGATTGCGACGACACGAATGAGCATTTTCATGCTCCAAGAATACGACTTTGGCCGCATTTTGTAAAACACGACCTGACACAGGCAATCTGCCGGCGGAGGGACTTGAACCCACACGATCTTGCGATCACTGGATTTTGAGTCCAGCGCGTCTGCCATTCCGCCACGCCGGCGTGTTGGAAAGGAGCGAAAGAATACGGACTTCGCGCCGAAGCTCAAACGCTTCCCACCAAATCGAGTGGTTGCAGGCTGCGCGGTGGGCCAAAGATCTCGCGCAAAATGATCGCGTCCCGCAAACCTGATGACGATTTTAGCATTGTAGTGAGGTCGATTTTTGCCTCGGCAGACGCCACTTGCGTCGTGGGTTCATACGTTTCGGCCCCCGCTGTCTTCATTACCGGGACAGGGGCCGGCGGTGGGACTTCGCGAACTATTTCGCGCTGAGACCGCCAGTCCGGCTCGGACTCCGGCGGCCGGGTTTTGAGCGGCGGCAGCGGTGAGCCAAATGGCGGAACATGCGGCAGAACTGTTGGCCGTTGATACGTCGGCCGCGGCGCCACCGGCGCAGGAGGCTTGGATGTTGTCGGCTGTCCGAGCGCTTCCAGAAATTTTCGGATGCGATCGGCATCGGTTTCCTCCGATTCGCTCTCCGTGGGACGCGCCCTTTGCGATGGAGATGTCGATCTTCCCGCTGTATCGCCCGGGCGCCTGCGCCCTTTGGTCGCCACTTTGGTCAGGATTTGAAAAAAAATCGCCAGCGCGACAAACAACAGGAAAAGCAGATTATCGAGATGCAACGCTGCCATTTCTAGCTTGCCTCAGTTCTTGGCTTGTCCGTTCCCGCAATCGATTCCCGCATCGATGTGTCGGCCTGCACATTTTTCATCCGGTAATAATCCATGATGCCGAGGTGACCCGCGCGAAACGCTTCGGCCATCGCCATTGGCACTTGCGCTTCGGCTTCGACGACCTTCGCGCGCATCTCCTGCGTTTTGGCCTTCATTTCCTGCTCCACCGCGACCGCAGCGGCGCGGCGCACTTCGGCTTTCGCCTGGGCAATACGTTTGTCGGCATCCGCTTGTTCGCTCTGCAATTTCGCACCGATGTTGTCGCCCACATCAACGTCGGCGATATCGATCGAAAGAATTTCGAAGGCTGTATTGCTGTCGAGCCCCTTCGCCAACACCGCTTTTGAAATGCGGTCCGGATTTTCCAGAACGTCCTTGTAGGAATCGGCTGAGCCGATCGCGCTCACGATGCCTTCGCCTACACGCGCGATAATTGTTTCCTCGGTCGCGCCGCCGACAAATCGATCGAGATGCGAGCGCACTGTGACGCGCGCTTTCACTTTGGCGCCAATCCCGTCCTTGGCCACACCGTCGATGGTAGTTCGACCCATCGAAGGGTTAGGCACATCGATGACTTTTGGGTTAATGCTCGTGCGCACGGCTTCCAACACCGTTTTGCCCGTGCCTTTCGTGGCCAAATCGATCGCGCAGGCGCGATTGAAATCGAGGGAGATCCCGGCTTTGTCGGCAGCGATCAACGCCAGGATGACTTGAGTCACATCGCCCCCCGCAAGGTAATGCGCTTCCAGCGGATCGCTCGGCACTTCGATGCCTGCTTTCACCGCAGTGATGCGATTGTCGACAATTAATCCAACCGGCACGCGCCGGAGCCGCATTCCGATCATTTTGCCCATGCCGACCGGCGCGTTGGCGATGCGCGCCCGCAGCCAGATCCCGAAAAAGTTGAAAAGAACAATGGCAAAAACGAGACCGAAAACGGCGAGCACCGCGATTCCGACAAGATAAATAGCGTCCATAAGTTATTGAACCTTCCGTTGTAGCGGCGCTTGTATCAAGCGCCGAACTAGCAGCTTTTCGTTGCAATCGGCCCGAGACGGAATACGCATTGCGCGTTGTGACGAGAACGAAGGTCGCGGTGGTGGGCGCTTCCGGTTACACCGGCGAGGAACTGGTGCGTCTGCTCCTCGCCCATCCGCAAGTCGATCTGGTCGCGGCAACATCGCGGCAATTGGCCGGCAAATCGCTCGCGCAGGTTTTTCCCCGCTTTGCTCATCAGAAGGCTGCGACTGCGCTCAAGTTTTCCGATCCCGACCCAAAACAAATCGCGCGTGAAGCGGGCCTTGTTTTTCTTGCGCTGCCTCACGGCCTCGCGAGCGAATTCGCGAAACCGCTCTTGTCCGCCGGCTCGCGTGTGGTCGATCTTAGCGCCGATTTCCGGGTAAGAGACGCCGCCGTTTACCAGGAATTTTACGGTCACGATCATCCCGCGCCGGATTTGTTAGGCCGATCCGTTTACGGTTTGCCCGAAATTTACCGGGACCAAATTTGCGACGCGAAACTTGTCGCCTGCCCCGGTTGTTATCCAACGAGCATTCTTATTCCGCTGCGGCCGCTCATTCGCCGGAAAGCGATCGATCGCAAAACGATTCTGGTCGCGAGCATGAGCGGTGTGACTGGCGCGGGTCGCAAAGTGGAGGCGGATTATCTTTTTTCGGAGTGCAACGAAAGCGTCCGGCCCTACGGCGTCCCAAAACATCGACATCTTTCCGAGATTGAGCAGGAGCTGTCGATTTTGGCCGACGAAAAAATCGTGATCCAATTCACGCCTCATCTGGTGCCGGTGAATCGCGGTATCGTGACGACAATCTATGCCGATATCGCAGGCAATGTAGTGAACATGGACCCGGCGGTCATTTTCAACAGCGCTTACGCCGAAGAACCGTTTGTGCGTTTACTTGGCGAGGGACGTTTGCCCGATACGAAAAACGTAGTCGGCACAAATTTCATCGAGGTCGCCTGGAAGATCGACAAGCGCACTCACCGTCTGGTTGTCATGAGCGCGATCGATAACATCGTTAAAGGGGCGAGCGGTCAGGCTGTGCAATGCATGAATCTGATGCTCGGATTTCCCGAGACTGCTGGGCTGATTTGAAAAATTCGTTTCGACAGATTCCCGATTCGATTTGTGCGCCGCGCGGCTTCAAATGCGCCGCGGTTTTCTGCGACATCAAAAAGCTCGGCACCGGCAAAGGTTCGGAGAAAGGACAAAAGCGCGACCTAGCCTTGATCGTTTCCGATGTTCCCGCGGCAGTGGCCGGAATGTTCACAACCAACCAAGTCTGTGCGGCGCCGGTAAAAATTAGCCGTCAACGCGCCACAAAAAAATCCGCGCAAGCGATCGTGGTGAATTCCGGAAACGCGAACGCCTGCACCGGACGTCAAGGAATGAAGGACGCGCGCCGCACGACCCAGTTCGCGGCAAGAGCGCTATCTATTAACGAGAACGACGTTCTCGTTTGCTCGACCGGCCGAATTGGTGTGCCAATGCCGATGACAAATATTGAGCGCGGCATTCGAGCGTGCGCACCGAGCATTGCAAGATCGACATCGAATGCGCGACAGGTCGCTGAGGCGATCATGACGACCGATACGCGCCGAAAGGAAGTCGCGGTTGAGCTCAAAGTGGGAAGGTCAACCGTTCGAATCGGCGGGATCTGCAAAGGCGCCGGCATGATTCAGCCGGGAATGGCGACCATGCTCGGATTCATTACGACCGACGCGGCGATTGAGTCCGGAGCCCTCAAACGCGCGCTCAAGATTGCAGTTCGTCAGAGTTTTAATCGAATCACGGTCGATGGCGACATGAGCACGAACGATTCAGTGATCATGTTGGCCAACGGTCTTGCTGGAAATTCGAGATCTGCAATTCGGCATTCCCCATTTCAGGAAGCGCTGAATTTCGCATGTTTGGAGCTTGCGAAGATGATTGTGCGCGACGGTGAAGGCACTTCGCGATTTGTCGCGCTTCATCTGCGTGGCGCGCGTAACGATCGCGAAGCGGAAGTGGCCGCTCGCGCGATTGCCAACAGCTCCCTTGTGCGCACGAGCTGGTGCGGCGGGGATCCGAACTGGGGCCGGATTCTCTGTGCGGTCGGCTATTCAAAAGCCGACGTCGATGAAACGCTGGTCGATGTCGGATATGCCTCGCCTGACAGCAGCAAAATTCTTTTTGCATTTCGACGTGGTCGTCCGACAAATGTCGCCTTGAAAAGGCTGGCAAAAACTACCTTAGCACCTGAGTTCGATTTGCATGTCGATCTTCATCGCGGGCGGGGCGCGTTCGTGCTTTACGCGGCTGATCTCACCGAGAATTACGTCGCGTTCAACAAAGGCGACATTACTGATCCGGCGACCCTCGGCGGCTGATGAAAAAAATTATTTCGAAGGCGGCGACGTTGCTCGAAGCGTTGCCTTACATTCAGCGTTTCCGGAGCCAGATCTTCGTGGTGAAGTACGGCGGCAGTTTCATGGACTCGCCCGATCCGGAAGAACGGCACCGGGTTGCGCGCGACGTCGTTTTTCTCGAGGCGGTCGGGATTAATCCGGTCGTAGTGCACGGCGGTGGCAAAGCGATCACGCGTGCGCTCGAAGAAGCCGGTGTAAAATCGGAATTCGTGCACGGTTATCGCGTGACCGACTCCGCCAGCGCGGAAATTGTCGATCGCGTTCTCTCACGCGAAATTAATCCTGAAATTGTGAAAGCGATCCAGGACTTCGGCGGGAAGGCGCGCGGTTTCGCTGGCCTTGATATTTTTCGATGTCGAAAATTTTCGGCGAAAGATGAGAAAGATGGAGATGTCGATCTTGGATTCGTCGGCGAAGTTCGCGACGTGAACGTGGAACCATTGCGGGAATGTATTCGACGCAGCATTACGCCGGTAGTCAGTCCGACGGCACTTGGCGATGACGGCAAGATTTACAACTGCAACGCGGATATCGCGGCGGCGAAAACGGCGATTGCATTGAAAGCGCGCCGCTTGGTGTTTATGAGCGATGTGCCTGGGTTGCTGCGCGATCCGAAAAATGACACGAGCCTGCTCAGGCACTTACCGGTGAGCGAAGTTCCGCAATTGCGAAAGACAGGCGTGATCGGCGAGGGAATGATCCCGAAAGTGGACAGCGCGATGGCCGCGATTGAAAGCGGGGTTGAAAAAGTCCAGTTCGTGGACGGGAGAATTCCGCATTCCGTTTTGCTTGAAATCTTCACCGACGCGGGAGTCGGGACCGAGGTCGTGTTATGAAAACAGCAGAAAACGTCCAACGCTCAACGCCCAACGTCCAACGCCGAAATGCAGAGCAGGTACATCAGACGTTTGAGAAGTTTGTTGTTCCTTCATACGCGCGGTTTGATCTTGTCCTCGATCGCGGTGAGGGGAGTTACGTTTGGGACGTGGATGGAAAGCGCTATCTCGATCTTGCCGCGGGAATTGCCGTCTGCTCGTTGGGCCACGCCCACCCCGAGATAACCAAAGCGCTGACCGAGCAGTCCCAAAAGCTGATCCACGTTTCCAATCTATATTATAATGAGCTGCAGGGTCGGCTTGCGAAACGGATTGTCGATCGAATCGCGCCGGGGCGGGTGTTTTTCTGCAACAGCGGCGCGGAAGCGAACGAAGGTCTCTTCAAATTTGCGCGGAAATTCGGACACGACGACGGCCGTTATGAAATCATAACGACCGACGATTCGTTTCACGGGCGGACGCTGGCCGGGATCGCGGCAACCGGTCAGGAAAAAGTGAAAAAAGGATTTGAGCCGCCGGTGGAGGGATTCAAGCAAGTGCCGTTCAACGACCTCGATGCGATGCGCGGCGCGATCACGCCAAAAACCGCCGCGATTTTGATTGAGCCGGTCCAGGGGGAAAGCGGAATCACCATTGCCAGCCCCAAATATTTGCTTGGACTGCGAAAACTGTGCGATGAGCGTACTTTGCTTTTGCTGTTTGATGAAGTGCAGGCCGGACATTTCCGCACTGGAAAATTTCAAAGCTGGCAGCGCATTCTGGAAAACGAAGATGTCGATCTCGTCCCGGATGGAGTTTCGATGGCGAAGTCGTTGGGCGGGGGATTTCCGATGGGCGCGTTTTGGGTGCGAGAGAAGTTCGCGAATGTTCTTTCCGCGGGCACGCACGCGACCACTTTCGGTGGAACGCCGTTGGCCTGCGCGGTAGCACTGAAGATTTTCGACGTAATCGAGCGCGAAAACCTGGTCAAAAGCGCGCGTGACACGGGTGACTTTCTTTTGCGCGAATTACAAACTGTTCAGCAACGATTTCCGAAAGTGGTGAAAGCCGTGCGCGGCCTTGGATTGATGATCGGAATTGAATTTCAACCGCAATTCAAAGCACTCGAAATCGTGAAGGAGTTGCACAAGCGAAATCTACTCACCGTGCCGGCGGGCAATTCGGTGATCCGTTTGTTGCCTCCGTTGAATCTTTCGCGTGGGGAAGCGGAAGAAGGGTTGCGAGCGATCGAAAAAATGATTGTCGATCTTGCGGATAAAGAGTGAGCAAGATGAAGAGTGAGCGGAAGAGGAAGAACTGAATGAAGCATTTGTTGAGTATTGAGCAGCTGTCGCGCGAAGAGATCGAGGGGATTCTGCGACGAACGGCTGAGCTCAAGACAAACCGAGGCAAGATTTCGGCGCAGCCGCTCGCTGGGCAAACCTGGGCTTTGATCTTTTCCAAACCATCCACCCGAACGCGGGTTTCGTTTGATGTCGGGATCCGCGAGCTTGGCGGAGAAACAATTTATTTAAACGCGGCGGACGCGCAGCTTGGTCGCGGCGAATTGATCAAGGACACCGCGCGTGTGCTGGCGCGAATGATCCACGGCGCAGTCATCCGAACGTATGCCCAGAGCGACATCGAGGAATTCGCGGAATTTTCCGGTGTCCCGACGATCAACGCGCTGACCGATGACGAGCACCCGTGCCAGATCCTGGGCGACATTTTTACGATCATTGAAAAACGCGGCAAGATCGACAAAACGGTAGTCGCTTACATTGGCGACGGTGTTTCAAATACGGCGCGGTCATGGTTATTCGCGGCGGGAAAATTGGATTTCGAATTGCGGATTGCGTCGCACAAAAAATATCAGCCGAAAAAGAAACTGCTTGAGCGCGCGGGCGGGCGCGTGACCTGCACGGACGATGTGGCCGCGGCCGCGCGCGACGCCGATGCGCTTTACACCGACATTTGGGTTTCGATGGGAAAGGAAGCGGAAGAAGCGCGGCGCGAAGCCGAGCTAGGACCCTACTGGATCAACGACGCAGTAGTGAAGTTGGCCAAACCCGACGCGATGGTGATGCATTGCTTACCCGCGCATCGCGGACAAGAGATCGATGCGAAGACTTTCGAGCAACACGCGCAAACGATTTTTGATCAGGCGGAGAATCGATTGCATGTGCAGAAAGCGATCCTGGTCGAGTTAACAAAGTGACGCGGTCGATCCCGGGTTACGGTACGGCATCCGTTTGCAGGCCGGACAGATGCTGTAGATGACGGGTTCCTGGCTGACGGAATTCCCCGCGTTGATGGTTCGCCCACACAACGCACAGACCGTGCTTCCGTTTTCCACTTTCGCGGCGCTTCCGTTTGCCGGCCGCTTTCTTTCCTTTGGCTGGCGTGGCATCGGTAGGGAATCGGATTTCGCCAGAGGCTTGGACTCGTAGATTTTCTACAAATTGACGGCGACTTTTCTAAGTCGTTTTTCTTGAGCGGCTTGAATCGAGAGAGGTGGGCCGAAAATTCTTCAACGCCTGGAAGATTTGGTGCTCGGGGCGGGACTTGAACCCGCATGCCTTTCGGCATACGCCCCTCAAACGTACGTGTCTGCCATTCCACCACCCGAGCGCGCGTTTTGGAAGATAGAAGATGGTAGATAGGAGATAATCCCTCGCAAGCGGTTTGTCCGGCTCTTCTCTTGCTCCTACTCGTGCTCATGATCGAGATTAAGAGTAAGAGCATGAGCGAGATCGATAACGAAGACTGGATCAAAGTCGATCTTCACATCCACACCCTCGACGATCCAAAGGACGTGATCGATTATTCGGCGCATCAACTGCTGGAGAGCGCAAAGCAACTCGGTTTCGGTGTGCTGGCCATCACGTTGCACGATGCCGTGTTCGATCGCCCGGAAGTGTTTGCGGATGCAGCGGCGATGGGAATTTTGCTGATCCCCGCGGCCGAAGTGCGGTTACAAGGCGCCGATGCGATCTTGCTGAACGTGACCGCGGCCGAAGTGGCGGGACTAAAAAATTTCGATGACCTTCGCCAACTCCGGGCCCGCCGCGGATTGTCGATCTTCACTATTGCGCCGCATCCTTTCTACGTCCTGGGCGGTTCGATCGGCGCGCGTCTTATTCAAGAGATTGATTGCTTTGACGCGATCGAGCTCTGTCATTTTCACAAAGGACTGCTCAATCCCAATCGTCGAGCGGCGAAAGTGGCCGCTCATTTCGGCAAACCACTGATCGCGACGTCCGACGCGCACCAGTTGCGCTCGTTCGGCCGTCATTACACCAGCATTCCGCGTCCGGATGCATTGACGATTGAAAACGTTTTTACGGTGTTGCGCGAGGGTCCGCTCCGACTCACAAGCCCGCCCGCGTCGATTGTCGATTTTACGAGCGCCATCTACTGGATCTTTCTGTCGCATCCGTTCAAGGTCCTCAAAGCGCAACGTCGCTATCCGGCAAAGGCGACCCATTCATGTGCCTCCAGCCTTGAATCCAAATCATAAACGTGACAGACCTTAGGCTGATGAGAATCCTGCTTACCAGTTTACTCGCGCTCGCATTCGTCTTTACGGGCTGCCAAACGCCTCAGCAAAAAAAAGAAAAACTCAAGCGCGACCAACTCAAGAAAAAGGCCAAGGCGGACCTCCGCGAACCTGAGGACGTCGATTTTCAGGCGTTTCTCGGCCGGCTGCGCAAAGCCATAGCGAAACGCGATGTGGAGACGATCAAATCGATGATGACGGAGGATTTTGGTTATAAGCTCGAGCCGCCGATGGCGGGTCCCGGCGTTTTTCAATATTGGGAACAGGAAAATCTTTGGCCGGAGCTGGATGGCATTTTGTCGGAGCGATTCGTCAAGAAAGGCGCTTTTATGGTCTCACCGCCGCAATTTGCCGATCCATCGCTCAATTACGACGGCTATCGAATCGGAATCACGCGAATCAGAGGAAGCTGGAAGTTCGCCTACTTCGTCAACGGGTGAAGGAAAGTGACGAGTGACGAGTGACAAGAAACAGAAAGCGGCGGCTGAATCTCGTCACTCGTCACCCGTCACTGGTCACTTCTTTGGTTTGCCGCATCGGCCGCCGTTTGTGTTTGTTCGAAAATTGATCGTGTCCGAGCCCGGCGTATCAGCGGAGTGCGAGACGCAATTCTCCAGCGACGACCCGATGTTCGCCGGACATTTTCCGGGCGATCCACTCGTGCCGGGCGTGATCTTGACGGAGGCGCTTGCCCAGACCGCCGGCATCGCGGCGGCGCCAGCCCAGGCCCAAAACGCACAACCGCGCTTCTTCCTCTCTGCGATTCGACAAATGAAATTTTTTCGCGGGATCCGTCCGGAGGAGCGAATCGTTTTGCGCGCGAGAAAGATGGCGGTAGTGGACGATCTGCTGCAATTTGAAGTCGAAGCGCTGATCGACGGCAGGCAGGTTGCGCAGGGTCAGTTGGTATTAAACGCGCTGCCGACGCGTTGAACAAAAATCACTGAACGGTTGCCGGCGGTTGGGATGGCGCTGATTCCAAGTCGTAAATCGCGCCCCATGTTCCGGAAGCGGCGAGCGTTGCCGTTTTTTCCCACGGGCGCTGGCTCGATCCATAATTTGTTTTTTCTTCGCGACCCCAAAAAATGTAGCGGACGTGCAGGATCCGGGCGAGATCGCGCCAATTGGGAGCGCCTTGCATCAAGTTGGTGAGCTGCTCGTTCGTCTTGCCATAGTCTTCGAATCCCTGCGTCCACAGGTGGCCGGGATATCCCATCACGACTTTTCGACCCTGGAGAAGCAGGGGATGATTGTAGGTCGGCCAGGCCGCAAACCGCGCTTCCAGCGGCATCTTTCGGACGGCGAACCCGACTGCGTCCACTTCGCCGCGATTGGCGAAGCCAAAGCCACCTTTGCCCGCGGCCAAGCCGCCAAACAAACTCACGAACCCAGAGGTGAAAAGGGCGAAGCACACCGCGACCCGGATCGGCCGCTCCCATTGGGTGATCAATTGGCTCCACAAAAACGGCAACACAATGAAGTAAGCCCAAATTCCTATCTTCAGATTGTCCCAGATCCACGGCGCCGTTTTGATCGAGAAAAAGAAAACAAAAATAGCGCCGGCTGCGAAAATAAACGTAATCTCTTCCGGTACCTTCTTCTCCCCGCCGACTCCGCCTTGTGCGACGCGGGCTGCCGTCCATGCGAGCAAGATCAGCCCGAACAGCATTGCAATTATCCAGGTTGAGGTGACTCCCTGCTTCCAGATTCGCCAGAACGACAACACGAATGCGCCAAGTCCAATCGCAATCGCGGAGGATAATTCGAGTCGCCTCGTTTGATGCGATCGATACGCCTGCCAACCGACGAACCCGACCAAAGTGAGGACCAGCGGAACGAAGATCCCGAAATTGAAGAACCAGAATCGAAAAAAACGCATTTTAAATTCGCCTTCGTTCTGAGCCCAGCCGGGATGGAACTCGAGGACGGAACCGGCATGGAAATGGTCGCTGATGAGCCAGACAAAAAACGTCGCTGGAATTAAAGCACTCAGGACAAGTGTGAGAAGGTGGCCGCGAATCTGCGGGTCCCCCGCCACAAAAAGGCAGACGAGCGCGATACTGAGCGCAATGAAGGTGTGAAGATGGAAAAGCGGCATCGACGCATACAGCGAGAGCTCGACCCAAAACGGGAGCGGCCCCGATTGTCGATCCTGCCCGCTGCGAAAATATTTTTCGCGCCAATGCCAGAGTAAGATCAAGCCGGTGGGAATGGCGTAGAGCAAGCCGCGCTGAGTTAGGAACATCGTCAGCGGAATGCTTTTCCAGGCGATGTTATTGACGTCCTGGTAATCGACGAATTTGAAGCTGCGCAGAAACTGAAAGCCGGCCAGTCCGCCGTTGAAGAGAAAACCAGCGATCGCAAAGCCGCCGCCCCAACGATAGAGCGCGAAAAATGTGGCGACTGACGCGAGCAATCCGACCCAAACCAGGCCGCGAATCAGATCGACGCCAGCCTTCAACAGCAGCGCGTTAAAGAAATCGATCCCGGCCGGATACCGGAGATGATCACTGAAGACATAAATCGGGTTGGAAGGCCAAAGCCGGACGCCGTTGGCGAAAAATTGAATGTGGGTGAGATGAAGGCCGAGGTCGCCCAGATTCACCGGCGATTGAATCTTCAGTTCGCTTCCATCGACAAACAGCAGCCAGCAAAATGAGCGGACGGCGAAAATGGTGAAGAAGCCGGCCAAAATCCATATCGGCAGCTTGCGATATTTCGATAGTTGGGATTGATCTCGATCCAAAGCATCGGACTGCGGTTCCGAATCTGTTGTCCTGAGATATGCTAAGAGGGCGAATCCGGCGGCTAATATGAGAGCGGCCCATCCAACAGCGGCGCTCAGCCCGCCGGTGAGCATTCCAATCAGCAATCCGCAAACGGTCGCGAAGTTTACAAAGGTTAGCCCGCCGGAAAGCCACTTCATTTAGTTGGACTTGGAGTTGGACTCGGCGCTGGCGCTGGTGCCGGTCCCGTGAAGTCGGGCCATCGTCCGGGGAAGAAGCTCTTGAAGATCCTGGCGTTGAAATAAGCTTTCGATAGATCCTGATACGGCCGAATCTTTATCGGCATGGTGTAGTAGGAATCGTGAAGCTTTGCTTCGACCCCAGCGATTTTGTCCTCCTGCACGAGAAGAAAATCGCCGTCCACTTTTTCCGGCAAATTCTCCTTCTCGTAATATCCAACGCGCCCGAAATCGTCGAGCATCCACGGCAACGGATAGGGACTTGCGCGAATAATGTGGCCAATCAGTTGATAAGCGCGTGGATCGGAGTGGGCCAGTTGCAGGATCGGGTCGGTGAATTTGAAAACGTCGTTATAACTCTGGACGTAAACGTAGGGTTCGGTGTCGGTGGTGCAGCGAAAATAATTCAGCCAAATACAATATCCGAGCGAACCGGTCAGCAGGATTGCGGATAGAAGATAAACAACCCTTCGATATAGAGGTGCGATCAAAGCGGCGGCGCCAAAAATGAACGTGAACGGCCAGATGAAACTAACGATGCACCACGGCGTCTTGTATTTGACGAGGCTGTAAGCCATGACCGTTCCCACGCCGTAGATGGCGAGATAACGCAACGGCGTTTGCTTGAAGCGAATGCTGAATAAACAAACGATCAGTCCAAAAAGCGCTGGCCACTCGTAGCGCGCGATCAATCGCAACCAGTAATACCACGGCTTTTCGTGGCCATGGCCTTCGCTGCCGGTTTTGAACCACGGCAAATAGGCCTGATACAGGCCTTTCACTCCATCCCAATGAAATAAAAAGCCGGAATAGAAAGTGACAATGAGCGCAACGCCGGTTCCGATGACGAGTGCAAGATCGACATAGTTCCAAGTCTGCGTTGCCGGCGTGGCATCGTCCAGCTCGTTGAAATAATTTGAAATGTAACAGACGACCACCGCGATCGCGGCGCAACCGACGTGAAGAATGTAAGTTTCCTTCGACAAAATCATCCCAGTCAATCCCATGCCGGCGCACCAGAGATAATTCGCGGTGCCAGATTTCCACAGGCCGAACAATCCGTGGAAAAACAACATGCTGAAGAGCAGCAGCCACACTTCGTGAATGGAATAGCGCCCGTAAAAAACAAAACCGGGCGAGACTGCCATCGCCAGCGCGGCGAGCCGGCTGACCGTTCGCCCGACGAATGGTTCGAATTTTAGCGTTAACCAAACGCAACTGATGCTCACGAGCACGACCGGCAAGCGCAGCGCCCAAAGATTGCGGCCGAACAATGTTTGGGAAAGGAAGAGCACGTAAAAATGAAGTGGGCCGTGATAATTGGTCGGATCGTATTTATAGAAACCGTTCTTGACCATTTGATCGACGAACCAGCCGTTGATGCCTTCGTCGAAATGGGGCGGTTTGATTCCAAGCAAAAAGAACCGCAGGAACGCAGCCACACCTATGATGAGCCACGGCATCCAATCGCTTTCAATAAACGCGTTTTTCCAGGTCTCGATTTGAGCGCCAAGCAACGGAAAATCCGCTAGCGCGCCGGCCTCGGCGCTGCTAGCTCTTGCTGTGCGAATTCTTGTGACCGGCGGCTGCGGCTTCATTGGAAGCAATTTTATTCGCTATATTTTGCAACATTACAAGCCGGCCTCGGTCACAAATGTGGACGCGCTCACTTATGCCGGCAATCTCGCCAACCTTGAGGGCGTGGTCGAGGAACATGGCGACCGCTACGAATTCTTCAAAGCCGACATTGCCAACGCTGACGCCATCGACGCACTCATGCTCGAGCACCAATTCTTTGCCGTAGTCAATTTCGCTGCCGAATCGCATGTCGATCGCAGCATTAATTCGCCTGAGAATTTCATTCACACCAATGTCATCGGCACGAGTGTCCTGCTGAACGCGGCCAGAAAACGGGGCGTTCAGCGGTTCGTGCAAATTTCCACTGATGAGGTTTATGGTTCGTTAGGGAAAACCGGGGAGTTCACCGAAGAATCTCCGCTCGAGCCAAGCTCGCCGTATTCTTCGAGCAAAGCCGGCGCGGATCTCCTCGCGCTCGCGCATCACAAGACCTTCGGCCAGGAAGTGGTCGTCACACGCTGCTCGAACAACTACGGGCCCTATCAGTTTCCGGAAAAATTGATTCCACTCATGATCATCAAGGCGCTGCGCGATGAGCCGTTGCCGGTCTACGGCGATGGAATGAACGTGCGCGACTGGATCCACGTCCAGGACCATTGCGCGGGGGTGGTGGCGACGCTGTTCGAAGGGAAACCGGGAACTGTCTACAATTTTGGCGGCGGCAACGAAATAGCCAATCTCGATTTGGTAAAAATGATTTTGAAGCAGTTAGGCAAACCGGAAAGTCTGATTTCGTTCGTCAAAGATCGGCTCGGGCACGATCGGCGGTACGCCATCGATTCGTCATTCGCGCAGAAGGAATTGAAATGGAAGCCGCGGAAGGATTTTAAGGAAGGACTCGAAGCCTCGATTCAGTGGTACATCGACAATCAAGCGTGGTGGCAACCGCTGCTCGAGCGCGCCGGACGTTACTGAGCGATGCGAGTTGTAATTTTGGGTGCGGGCGGGCGACTCGGCGCTGCGCTCATGCGCGAGTATCGGGAAAAATTCGATACCGTTGGTTTTAATCACGCCCAGCTCGATCTCGCGAACGTCGGCGAAATTCATCACAACATCGACGACCTGGAATTCGATGTGCTGATCAACGCCGCGGCGTTTACCAATGTCGATCTGGCCGAAGCGGAACCTGAGCGCGCTTTTGCGATCAACGCGGAAGCCCCCAATCTTCTCGCCGAAATTTGCTCCCGCAAGAAGGCAAAGCTGATTCATGTCAGCACCGATTACGTTTTCGATGGCACGAAGCGTCAACCGTACTCCGAAGAGGACGTCGCCAAACCGATCAGCGTTTATGGCGAATCAAAGCGGGCGGGGGAAGAGAATGTTTTGGCGGTAGAAGATCGATCCACCTCCGCCAAAGTGCCAGTCCGGCTCGGACCTACGGCGGACAGGCATCTGGTCGTGCGCGTCTCATGGGTTTTCGGCCCGGATCGTCCCAGCTTCATCGACGCGATGATAAAGCGCGCGCGCGAAGAAGAGAACATAACCGCGGTCGCCGATAAATTTTCTACGCCCACCTACACGAGCGACATCACCGAGATGTTGCCACGGTTCTTCGAGGGACCGGGCGGGATCTTGCATTTCGCCAACTCTGGCGAATGCAGTTGGCAGGAATATGCGCAACACGCGGTCGATCGCTGCCGCGCTTCCGGCATTCCGCTCAAGGCAAAAACGGTCGGTGCATTAAAGCTGGCCGATATGAAAGATTGGGTCGCACGCCGGCCGGTTTATTCGGTGCTTTCCACGGCGAAATATGCCAAGCTAACCGGCGTTTCGCCTCGCTCTTGGCGAGATGCCGTGTCGGATTATATTGAGCGCTCCTATTTAAAAAAATGAAAACCAGCATACTGACTTTCACGTTGTCGATTTTTCTCTGCGTCGCCGCACGCGCTGAACTGAAATGGGAGCAGAATACTATCGATCTTCATCCGGCGATGGGCGACAAGACCGCAGTCGCGCATTTCAAATATCAAAACTCCGGCACGACTCCGGTGCATTTTAAATCGGTTAGGGCATCGTGTGGTTGCACGACAACGCAGAGCCAAAAGGAAGTCGTGAATCCCGGCGAGAAAGGCGAAATTGTTGCGACGTTCAACATCGGCGATCGCACGGGTCAGCAAGTGAAGACAGTCACGGTGCAAACGGACGATCCGAATCCGTCCCAGGCCACTATTGTTCTTACACTGAAGGCAATGATTGCGCAGGCCATGGAGGTCAAGCCGGCATTTGTTTATTGGCAAAGTGGCGAAGAGCCGAAGGCAAAGAAAATCTGGGTCAAAGCCTCCAAAGATTTTCCGGCCAAAAATATCACGGTGAAATCGAACAGTCCGAACTTCGAATCCAAAGTCGAACCTGGCAGCGGATCGGGTGAATGGACGATTGAAGTTATGCCGAAGGACACAAGTCATCCCATGGGGTCGGCGTTGGTGGTCCAATCCGACTACCCGAAAGACGCGCCGAAATCGTTTTCTGTGAATGTGCAGATCACGCCGCCGCCGCCCGGAGCTCCTGCCGCACCGGTCGCCATTCCGTCGGCGTCGCCGGCCGGTGGCGTGAAGCACTGACCGGTGAAATTGCGCGCAGTTCGAGAAGGGCTGCTTCTTATCGCGCTCGCGTGTCTACCGGCGATCGGTGAGGGGATTTACTTTCGCGACAAAATTTCCTGGCAATCGCCGATCCCGGCTTCGGAATTAGTCACGGTCGATCAAGCGCGCGCGTTGGGTGATGGCGCAATCTGGGTGGATGCGCGCCCCGACGAAGAATTCGCGCGGGATCACATTCCGGGCGCGTTTTCATTGAACGAAGACCGTTGGAACGAATTACTGCCGCAATTCCTTCCGAACTGGTCGCCCGGGAAAAAAGTCGTCGTCTACTGCAGCGCGGAAAGTTGTAACGCCGCCCGTGAAGTCGCAAAACGTCTGCGCGATGAAGCGCAGCTCACCGACGTTTTCGTTTTGCAAGGCGGCTGGGAAGAATGGCTGAAAAAGAAGTGACGAGTGATGAGTGACAAGTGACGAGCAAGACATCAAACATTATTTGGCGCATTGTCGATCTGAT
Source organism: Chthoniobacterales bacterium (assembly GCA_038230255.1). Lineage (GTDB taxonomy): Bacteria > Verrucomicrobiota > Verrucomicrobiia > Chthoniobacterales > UBA10450 > AV40. Next base: position 73,667 of record JBBRNP010000008.1, on the reverse strand, counting down.
CGTCGGCGGGATTTTCATTTATGCGGGGGTAATTAAGGTGCTCGACCCCGTCCAGTTCGCGAACGACATCGACAATTACAAAATGCTGCCGTGGTTCGTCAGTGTGTGCCTGGCGCTTTACCTGCCATGGTTGGAAATCTTCTGCGGCCTCGCGGTCATCTTCCAGTTTCTCTACCGCGGTGGGTTGTCGATCTTAACTGCGTTGCTCGCGGTTTTCATCGGTGCGACCATTTTCGCGAAAATGCGCGGACTCGATATCACTTGCGGCTGTTTCGGTCATGCCAGTAAGAACTGGAACTTCAGCACGCATTTGCTTGTCGATTTACTGATCTTGCTCGCGGCGCTGGCGTTATTTTCGCGTGTCTGGGGCGCCGAAAAATCGTAGCGTCACCGTTAGATGCGACGAACGATTTCCGGCGAGATGGTTATCGTTGCGCTTTTGTTGGGCGCTTTCGCACCTCGCGCTGCAACGGGGAAGCCCAGAGAGTGGGTCAAGCTGACCGAGTGCCATTACGTCGATGCTGCGGACAACGATGGCGACAGCTTCCGCGTCCACGGCGGGGACAAAGATTTCACTGCGCGTCTTTATTACGTCGACGCGCCGGAAACGAATCTGCGCCAGGGCGATCGAACACGCGATCAAGTTTGTCTCACACTCATTGTAAGGACGTGGGAACCAGACGCGAAACGAGCATTCCGACCGGCCAGCGCGGCCAAAGACTTATCTGCTCGAAGACAACGGCGTTGGAACGGAACAGTCCCCGCCATTGGTCCAGAGTCCTGATGTATCGCCCTTCGTCCAAACCAGCGAACAGCGTGGCCAGTGGATTGATCCACCAGGGATTCGGGCGGAACGGCTCGATGATGCTCAAGGCCATATCGGGCCGCATGTTCAGAGTGTATTGGATCAGCGCGCGGCACTCAGCGTCATTGAGGTGATGCAGCACGCCGTGGATGAATGCGCGACGGAACGACGGCAGCGGAGCGTTCGCGAGGTCCATGGCGTTCCACGCCATGTAATGACCGCCCGGCGTGCGCTTGCGCGCCAACTCGATGCGCTCCGAGTCGCTGTCTATGCCCCAATAGTCGAAACCCTGTTCCGTGAAGTGACGTGCGAGACTGCCGATGCCGCAGCCGATCTCCACAACGGTCTCGCCAGGACGCAAATCGAGCGTTCGAGTGAACAAGCCAAAGCTGCGCCAGTGATCGTCGTGAACGACACGCTGAAGCAGCCCGTAAACGCCCGGCGGGAGGTGTGTCTTCATGACGATGGTCCGTGTTGGCTCGGCATGGTTAAGGTAATGGGATTAAAAGGCAAACAATTCATGGAGCGCCTGGACGATTTGGAAAGCAAAGCGCGCGAAACATTTGGGCGCCTGGTCTAGATCCAAAATTGAAATCGTTCACCGGCGCCGAGCAATAAGCATTCGCAATGATTAGGAAAGTTAGAGGCGGTTACCGTTTGTATTCGCGGAAGAAAAATCCGAAGACCGGTAAACGCCGAAACCTCGGCACCTTTAAGACCAAGGCCTGCTGCCAGGAAACACGAAAAAGCGGTACAATATTTCAAGCGAGGCTAGTTCGATTGAATTATTGGGGAAAGTTTTCGTCAATGTCACAAGCGTATTTATGCACATGTGTATCCTAATCACGACAAACCCTGCTCGAACGCGAACCTGAATGGCCTCCCAGGACGTCGATAAGCTGGCAAAGCTCATCTCAGAGCAGCGCGAAGCGCTGTTGGCGAGCTGGCGGGAACAGGTCAGAGAGCTTCCTTCCGCGCGAAATCTGGAGATCCCCGTGCTGAACGACCACGTGCCGACATTGCTGGATGAGTTAGTCATTGCTCTCCAAAGTGGATCCGATCAGACGATTCCGGAAGCACTGGCGGAAGGCAGCCCGCCGGCCCACGGATTGCAGCGGCTTCAGGAAGCATTCGATATTCAAGAGGTCGTAGCCGAATATAATATTTTGCGCGGCTGCATTCATGATCTGGCGGGGAACCATGGTTTGACTCTGCAAGGCGAGCCGTTTCACATCATGAACCGCATTCTCGACCAGGCAATTGGAGTGGCCCTTCAGACCTACGCCACCCAGCAAGCGCTCGAAGTTCAGAAACGTCGCGAAGAGTATCTGGCCTTTGTTGCGCACGATCTTCGCACACCATTGAATGCCATAAGCTTGGCGACTCGGGTGCTCGAGCTCACTTTTCGCGAACGAAGCGCTCGCGCCGAAACAGCACGGATGCTGAAAACGCTGGGCCGAAATGTCCAGCACCTTCGGACTCTGGTCGAAAAGATCATCGACGAAAATACCAATTTGCGTACAGAAACCGGCGTTAAACTCGAGCGCCGGCATTTTGATTTGTGGCCGTTGGTTGAGGCGCTCATCCATGATCTGCGGCCGGTGGCGGGGACTGGCAGCACCCAGCTCCTCAACAAGGTGCCGCATAATCTGGTCGTGTTCGCCGACGCCGGTCTGATGCGGCGCGTTTTTCAAAATTTAATCGCCAATGCGATTAAATACACGCCACGCGGAAAAGTCATCATCGGCGCGCGAGAGAAAGAAAATGATGGCGGCGTAGTTGAGTGCTGGGTCAGTGATAACGGAGCCGGCATTTCACCGCAACAACTCGAAAAGGTTTTCGACGAACTTGAGCCAGGCTCCGGCGACTCTGGCGGACTGGGACTTGGTCTCGCCATCGTCAAAACCTTCGTCGAAGCGCACGGTGGCCGGGTGACGGTGCAAAGCAAGGAAGGTTTCGGATCGCGATTTGAATTTACTTTGCCGAGCGAGGATACGAGCGGCTTGCCAAACAGTTAGACGATCGCCCACGAAACGAGCTGCAGTATTTCAAACAGCAATAATCCGTGCGCTATGCCAGAACACGATCTCGATACGAAAGTTAAGCTGGCAATCTACGAGATCACCGCGGAAACCGGCCGCATCCCGAATTCGTCAGCGGTTTCGCAAAAGATCGACAGCGATGAAAGCGCCGTCGGTGCGGCGTTCGGTCGGCTGCATGCCAAGCGCGTTCTTCTCCCCGAGCCGAATGATCCAACCCGGATTCGAATGGCGCCCCCGTTCTCGGGAATAGCGACAGCATTTCCGGTGGAAGCGAATGGCAGGAATTATTTCGCCAATTGCGTTTGGGACGCTTACGGGATCGCGGCCGCTTTGCATTGCGATGCGATCAGTCGCGCTTCGGATGGTCACACCGGCGAGCCATTAACGCTCGAAGTGAAAAACGGCCAGCCGATTTTAAAACCGTATGTCGCGCATTTTGCCGTGCCGGCAGCGCATTGGTGGGACAATCTCATTTTTACGTGAGCAACCATGCTGCTCTTCCGGTCGGAAGAGACCGTCAATCTGTGGTGCGCGGCCCACGATATTCCGCGACGCCCGCTGGTGAACCTTACCCAACTCTGGCAACTCGCCGTCCACTGGTACGGGAATCGGCTGAATGTCGAATCACGCCGACCTGCGCCGGATGAAATGGTCTCCATTTTCGCCTCACTTGGTTTAACCGGCCCATTTTGGGATCCAAAATCGGATCGATGGCGCTGAGGTTGAGTGTTCATGTTTGAAGGCTGATTGTTCGCTGTGTTGAACATTCGCCCGGCGACCGATTCGGATCGCGCCGCGATCTGGGAAATTTTTCGGGAAGTGATCGCAGCGGGCGATACCTATCCGCTTGATCCAAGCATTTCGCGTGAAGATGGCCTGGCTTATTGGTTTCAAAAAGCCGCGCATATCTACGTCGTTCAACTTGACCGGTTAAACCGGTCAAGTTCCCGGCAGGCGCAAATCGTCGGCAGCTACACGTTGCATCCGAATCAACCCAGCGGCAGCGCGCACGTCGCCAATGCGGGGTTCATCGTCTCGAAAGAGGCGCGCGAGCAGGGGATCGGTCGCGCGATGGGCGAGCATTGCTTGAAGGAAGCGCGACGGCTTGGTTTTCGCGCGATGCAATTCAATTTCGTCGTTTCGACCAACGAATCGGCGGTCAAGCTTTGGCAGACGCTCGGAATGAAAATTATCGGTACGCTTCCGGGCGCGTTTCGGCATCCGACGCGGGGATATGTCGATGTTTGCGTAATGTTTCAATCTTTTTGGCCCGCGAATGACGCGAATAGACGCCAATAAAAAGAATTGAAGAAACTGTCAGTCCGGCTCCGACTTTTCGCGTCAATTGGCGTGATTCGCGGGCACAAAGAAAAATTGCAAAAGTCGCGACGCGATTCAACCTAACGACTGGATGCAAACGGTGATCCAAGTGATCGCGACCGGGCGCGGATCGTTGCGCAGCCAGATCACGCGAGATCCGCAATTAGAGAAGAAGTTTGGTTTTATTAAAGCCTGGTCGAAACAACCGGGCCGTCCGCACGGCTGGGCGAAAATCCATAGCGCGCGTGATGTTCATGGGGCGATCAATCTCGAATGGCACGGCCGCAGCAACACTCTCATTTGCCGCGTCGTGACCAAGCTCGGGCACAAACCGAACTCAATCATCGGTGACTTCATCGATTATCTGCTCGCGCGTCATCAAAGCCGCATCCTGGCCATCCACATCATGCGGCGCCCGCGACAAAGCGAGTAGTCGGAGAATTCAGCGAATCGTGCCGAATTCGCCTTGTTGTTGAATCAATTTCGCGACGAGAGCGGTCCAACCGGTCTGGTGCGACGCGCCGAGTCCGGCGCCAATATCGCCATGAAAATATTCGTGAAATAGATAACGATTTTGTCGGGCTGTAGGGGACGCTGTTAGCGTCCCAGGGAAGCTGGCAGCTTCCCCTACAGATTTTCCTGACGCGCGCGCGAACGCGCATTCGCCCTTGTCATCGCGCTGCCAGATCTTGATCAACCGATTGGAAAGCTCGTTCGCGACTTCCTTGAGATGCATGAAGTTCCCGGATCCGGTCGGACATTCCACTTTGAAATCGTCGCCGTAGTAATGATGAAATTGCTGAAGCGATTCGATTAAAAGGAAATTGATTGGAAACCAGACCGGCCCGCGCCAGTTTGAATTCCCGCCGAAAATAGCGGTTTGCGATTCGGCTGGTTCATACGTCACAATTTTTTCTTCGCCGCGCACGGTAATCGAGTAGGGATGCGCCTGATGAAATTTGCTGAGCGAACGAACTCCGTAATCGCTCAGGAATTCTTCAGGATCGAGCATGCGCCGGAGCAAACATTTCATCCGGTGGCCGCGGGTGAGCGCAACCAGACGCAGTTCTTTCATGCCCGGCTCCTGCCAGCGCGAAACCAGACTCGCCAAGTCGGGGCGATATTGAAGATACCACTCGAGCCGCGATTTGAATCCGGGTAGGGCTTCGATCAGTTGCCATTGGATCGTCTCGACCGCGAGCAGAGGCATCAGCCCGACCAGCGAGCGCACCCGCAGCGGAAGATTACGTCCCCCCGGCGTGTGGAGAACGTCGTAATAAAATTCGTCCTGCTCGTCCCACAAACCCACGCCCTTGCCGCAAAGTCTGTTCATTGCTGCGGCGATGCTGAGGAAATGCTCGAAGAATTTGGTCGCGATATTTTCGTAAACGTGATTCTCGCTCGCGAGCTCGATCGCGATCCGCATCAAGTTCAGCGAGAACATTCCCATCCAACTGGTGCCGTCGCTTTGTTCGAGATGGGTGCCGTCGTGAAAAACCGCGCTGCGATCGAACACGCCGATGTTGTCGAGACCGAGAAAGCCGCCCTGAAAAATATTTTTCCCCTCGGAGTCCTTGCTGTTCACCCACCAGGTGAAAGCGATCAGCATTTTGTGGAAAATCGTTTCCAGGAACGCGCGGTCGCCTTTTCCGGTTTGCTTGCGCTCGATTTGGTAAACGCGCCACGCCGCCCACGCCAACACGGGCGGATTCACATCATCAAAATTCCATTCGTAGGCTGGAATCTTTCCGTTCGGATGCTGGTACCATTCGCGCACGATGAGATCGAGTTGCGCTTTGGCGAACTGGACGTCGACCAGCGCGAGCGGGAGGCAGTGGAAGGCCAGGTCCCATGATGCGTACCAGGGAAACTCCCATTTGTCCGGCATGGACATGACGCGCTCGTTGTAGAGATGCCGCCAGCCGGCGTTGCGGCCGTGGAGCCGTTCATCGGGTGGCGATGGCTGGCCTGGGTCGCCGTCGAGCCATCGCTCGACGATGTAATGATAAAATTGTTTGGTCCAAAGTAATCCTGCAAACGCCTGCCGTTGAATGGCGCGTTGTTCTTCGTTTAAAGCTGCCGGGGCCAACCCGCTGTAAAACTCGTCAGCTTCAGCGCGGCGTTTTCGAAAGATCTCCTCAAAATCCGCGAACGGCTCATCGCCCTTTTTCTTGCTTGCCTCGCCGGAGTTCATAGCCGCACTGACGGTTGGCGGACTCGGATCGGCCGCCCGGGTTAATCGGAGCCGGATGGAAATTGTTTCGTTGGCCGGAATGTTGAATTTATAATGCGCGGCCGCTTTCGTTCCGAATTGCGCCGAATTCACGATGCTTGCCGCGCCGTAGCTTCGCGAAGGCGGGTCGATCTTGCCACCCACGAGGCGGTCGTTGATCGAATCTTTCACGAACGGCGTTTGATTCGGAACGCCCCAGAGTCGTTCCGAGTTGCTTTCGTTTTCGGTGAAGAAGAGATCATCGACCGAGTCGCAGAACAAATCGTAATCGCCAAGCGCGGGATGACTCGCAGTGACTACGGCGACATGCCCTTCGTCGCTACTTTTGCGCAATGTCGGCTTGGCTTGTTTGCGGTCCCAGCTCCAGGTGTTACGAAACCAAATCGTTGGGAGCAAATGAAGCGGGGCCGGCTCAGGGCCGCAATTTTTCGCGCTCACGCGAATCAAAATGTCGTGCGCGTTCTCTTTGGCGTATTCGATTTCGATATCGAAGTAGCGATCCTCGGCAAGGGCGTTCGTGTTCCAAATTTCAAATTCGCCTTCCATCTTTGAGCGCGCGCCGCTTTGCGCGACCAGCTCCTCGTAAGGAAAACGCGATTGCGGATACCGATAAATCATCCGCATGAAGCTGTGCGACGGCGTGTTGTCGATGTACCAATAAAGCTCCTTCACATCTTCGCCGTGGTTTCCTTCCGGCCCGCTCACACCAAAGATCCGTTCCTTTAAAAACGGGTCGCGCTCGTTCCAAAACGCGAATGCGAAACAGAGCCGGCCTTTGTGATCCGAAATCCCCCCGATGCCATCCTCGTTCCAGCGATACGCGCGCGACCGCGCGTGATCGTGCGGAAAATAATTCCAGGCGTCGCCGTGGGCGCTGTAATCCTCACGCACCGTGCCCCACGCCCGTTCGGCCAGATACGGCCCCCAAAAATGCCAGGGCTCGTCGGGGGATTTATTTTCCTCCAGCCGCTTTTGTTCGGCGTTCACGATTGCTGATTAGCAGTGAAAAATCCGCGTTCCGCAATCTGAAACTGACTTCTGATCTCTGACCGCTGACTTCTGGTCTATTCCCACTCGATTGTGCTTGGCGGTTTGCTCGAGATGTCGAAGCAGACGCGGTTGACGCCTTTGACTTCGTTGCTGATCCGCGATGAAATCCGGGCCAGCAATTCGTAAGGAAGCCGGACCCAATCGGCAGTCATGCCGTCCTGGCTTTCAACGATCCGAAGCACGATCGTGTTTTCGTAAGTGCGTTGATCGCCCATTACGCCGACGGAGCGCACCGGTAAAAGCACGGCGAATGATTGCCAGACGCGATAATACCAATCGCTCGCTTTCATTTCGCTCTGCACAATCGTGTCCGCCTCGCGCAAGATCGACAATCGTTCGGGGGTAACCTCCCCGAGAATACGAACCGCGAGTCCGGGACCCGGGAACGGTTGTCGATAGACAATTTCTTTCGGCAAACCGAGCTGCAATCCGACCTGGCGAACTTCGTCCTTAAATAATTGGCGCACCGGCTCGACCAATTCGAAATGCATTTTTTCCGGTAACCCGCCGACGTTGTGATGGCTCTTGATCACGGCTGCAGGATTGCCGGAAATCGAAACACTCTCGATCACGTCCGGGTAAAGCGTTCCTTGCGCTAGAAATTTGTAACCGCCGTGCTTGCGCGCCTTGTTTTGTCGATCTTCGATAAGCAGTTCTTCGGTCGCATGCTGAAACACGGTAATGAATTCGTTCCCGATAATTTTTCTTTTCTGCTCGGGATCGGTCACGCCTCTGAGCGCGGTCAGGAACCGCTCGGTCGCGTCGACATATTTCAGGCGCACATGAAAATTCTCGCCAAACACGCGCTGAACGATTTCTTCCTCACGCGCGCGGAGCAGGCCGTTGTTCACAAAGATGCAGGTGAGCTGATCGCCGATCGCTTTGTGGAGCAGCGCGGCTGTGACGGACGAATCGACGCCGCCACTTAAACCGAGCACGACTTTTTCGTCGCCGACCTGCTGACGCACGCGTTCGCACGCTTCTTCGATGAACGAGCCCATCGTCCAATCCATCGTGCATCCGCAAATGTGATAGACGAAGTTTTGCAGAATCTCCTTGCCGCGCGGCGTGTGCGCGACTTCGGGATGAAATTGCAATCCGTAGAGTTTCCGTTGTCGGTCTTCAACCGCGGCGAAATCGGAACTCTCGGTCCGCCCGGCGGTGAGAAAACCTTTCGGCAACGCGGTCACTTCATCCCCGTGACTGTTCCAGACATCGATTTGGTTGCCGAGCCCGTCGAACAACTTCGAGCCGTTGGTGATGTTCAACATTCCAGCGCCGTACTCGCGCCGTCCGGTGAAGACGACCTTTCCGCCGAGATGATGCGCCATCTGCATTAATCCGTAACAAATTCCAAGCACCGGAATGCCTAACGAAAAGATTTCCGGGTCGATTTGCGGCGCGCCTTTGTCGTAAACACTGGCCGGACCGCCGGAAAGCACGATGCCGTTCGGATTAAGCTTTTTGACTTCGGACGCGGGAAGATTGAACGGAACAACTTCGGAATAAACCTGGAGCTCGCGAATGCGACGGGCGATGACCTGGGTGTATTGCGAGCCGAAATCGAGGATAAGGATCTTTGAATGCTTCGGGGGAGCGGCTGTTTTCATTCGCTACGGATGCGTTTGGGGGACGCCGTGTGCGCCGGCTGGATCGCCCGGGTCTCGTTCTTCGGGAACGATTTGTCCCTGTCCGGTCAGGCCGCGTTGTAATTTTGACTGAACATCCTGACCGCTCTGCTGCTCGAGGGGATCAGCGCAACCGCCGGCCAGCGCTGCGCAGGCGATCAGGAGGAAGATCGACAAGGGCTTCATCCGCTCATTTTAGGAATGAAGTCGGCAAAAGCAAATCGACGGTTGTAGCGGTGCTTGTATCAGACACCGAACCAAAATAAACAGGCGCTTGGCAAAAGCGCCTCTACAACATCAACGTTAAGCGCATCATGATCGACTCAGAGCTTTTACTGCAGGGCTATCGGCTCGGCGTTTTCCCGATGGCCATGGAAGACGATTCGATCGCCTGGTTTTCGCCGGATCCGCGCGCGATCATTCCACTCGACGATTTTCATGTCCCGCATGCGTTGCGGCGCGTCGCCCGGAAAAAAGTCTTCGAAATCAAGATCGACAATCGCTTTGGTGAAGTGATTCGAGCATGCGCCAAACGCAAGGACACGTGGATCAATCGCGAGATCATCGAAAGCTACGAGGGCTTACACGAGTTGGGACACGCGCACTCGGTTGAGGCCTGGAGCAAGAATAAACTCGCCGGCGGACTTTACGGCGTCGCCATCGGTGGGGCGTTTTTTGGTGAATCGATGTTCCATCGCGTGACCGACGCCTCGAAGATCGCGCTGGTCGCTTTGGTGGACCATTTGCGCGAGAAGAGGTTTACGCTGCTCGATACGCAATGGACTACTCCGCATCTGGAACAATTCGGCGCGATCGAGATTTCGCGGGACCAGTATTTGAAATCTTTGGAACGCGCAGTCGAGTTGCCGCGCAAATTTTGACGGCGGTTGAGAGGGTGGCGCTTGCCACGCCGCAGGTGGACGGAGGCGGGTTTTCTGCTTTAGTGACCCTCCGCGACGGCTGGGTAGCTCAGTTGGTAGAGCAGTGGACTGAAAATCCACGTGTCGCCGGTTCGATTCCGGCCCCAGCCACATTCCCACCATGACGTTCGGGCTGTTTCTCGAGCGAATGCGCGCTGTTTAAATGAAATACGACTGGAAAGACGCGGGCGAAGAATGGTCGGCGCCGTGGGGAACTTCAGAGGCACAGTGGGAGCACGCTATTCTGCCGCATATTCGCGATTATCTGCCCGCTGAAACCATCTTGGAAATCGCGTCTGGTTTCGGTCGATGGACTCATTATCTGAAAGGTCATTGCCGTGACCTCTGGATCGTCGATCGGATCAGCGAGTGCATCGAAGCGTGTCGTCAACGTTTCGCGGCTGACTCTCACGTCCATTGTTACATTAACGACGGTCGATCGCTTCCCATGATTCCCGAGGCCTCGATCGATTTCGTTTTCAGTTTCGATTCTCTCGTCCACACCAAACGGGACGTGGTCGAAGCGTATCTGCGCGAATTGGGGACCAAGTTGAAAATCGGCGGAAAGGGTTTCATTCACCATTCCAATTTCGGCGAATACGCCAACTCCTTTCGCGAGCGGATTCCGTTGGCCTTAGCAAAGCCGCTGATTAAAGCGAAGATTTTCGATTGGGCGCATCATCGAAGCCCGGATATGACGGCGGAGTTGTTTCGCTCGCTCTGCGCAAAGCACGGCTTGCATTGTTTGAGCCAGGAATTGGTTAACTGGCGCGGGCGACGCCTGATCGATTGCTTTTCGGTCATCATGCGAAGTGACTCGCAGCAACCAACTACGCGGATCGTTCGAAACCGAAATTTCATGCGCGAGGCAGCGAAGATCCGCGCCCGAGCGTGAGTTATTCGGTTCGAAGCGCGGTAATCGGATTCACGTAGGTCGCGCGGCGAGCGGGAAGATAGCATGCGAGGAGTGCGGCGGCGGCGAGCATGAGACTTGAAGTAATCAACGAGAACAGATCGCTTGGGCTGACGCCGTAAAGAATTTGCGACAGCACGCGTCCCGCGGCGAGAGAAAGCAGAAGTCCAACTGCAATCGCGAGGGCGGTTTGGAGCGCGCCCTGCCGCATGATCAACGCGAAAACATCTTTGCGATGCGCGCCCAGCGCCATCCGAATGCCAATTTCGCGAGTGCGACACGCGACCGCGTAAGCTTTGACACCGTAAACGCCAACGACCGCGAGCAGGAGGGCAATGCAACCGAACGCGCCGAAAAGCATCGCGCCGAGTTTCACGATCCAGAGATTCGGAGATTTCGCCATCAAATCGGCAAATGGCGCCATCTGTAGCAACGGCAGCTCGGGATCGATCTCGTGCAATGCCTGGCGCAATGTCGGGATCATCGCGATAACGGCTTGTCGATCTTGGGTGCGGAGACGCACGTGAAGAAAAGTCTCGCCGTCGTAACCTTGTGCCAACGGCACGAAGAGCCGCGTAACGACTGTGTCGCTTTGGATGGCATGCAAGTGTCTGCTTACGATCCCGACGATTTCCAGGTCGTTAGGCGAGCCGTCCTTTCGCGGTTGGGTGTAACGAATGTGCTGCCCAATCGGGTCCTCGTTTGGAAAAAGCTTTTTCGCGAGCTCTTCATCAATGATCGCAACCCGGCGCGCATCCTTCTGTTCGCATTCCGCTTGAGTGAACTCGCGGCCGCGCAACAACTTCACGCCGAGCGCGTCGAAATAGCCGGTCGTGATCGCGGTATAGAGCGCGCTGACGCTCGGATCGGGCGCTTTTGGGTCGTTCGGCATTGCGTCTTTCATGCGAATAACGCGGCGCGTGTTGGTGAAATCAGCATATGGCAACAGCGTGCCGGTCGCCGAGGCAACGACTCCGGGCATTTGCCGCGCGCGTTCGACCATCGCAAAAATCAAGCGTCGCGATTCGGCCGGCTCTTTTTTCACGAGTGTGAAATCCAATTCCGCGATCAGGTCGCCCGCCGGATTAAAACCGGGATAAAGTCCGGCGGCTTTGAGCGCACCACGGAAAAATAATCCGGCTGCGAACAGCAACATGAGCGAGAGGGCGATTTGCGCCATGACCGAGATATGACGAGGTGCGAAGAAACGGCTGAAGCGCCCAATCCGCGCCGGTTCGCCGACCTGTTGTTTCAGATCGTTCACCAGATCGGCCTTGGTCGCTTTGAGCGCGGGGCCGAGACTGAAAAGCATCGTGGCGACGAGACAAAATAGAAACGTGACGGCGAGCACGGTGACGTCCGGTCGCAACTTCACCACCACGGAGAAATTGACCGAACTGAGCAAACTTTGGAGTTGTTGGAATAGAAGATCGTTGCACCAAGAGCTGAGCACGAGACCGACTGCGCCCCCGAAAATTGCGAGCAAAAATCCTTCGCAGAGCAATTGTCTCACGATCCGCCAGCGCGACGCGCCGACCGCTAGGCGAACGGCGATCTCTTTAGAGCGCGAAGTGCCGCGCGCGAGCAGCATGTTCGCCAGATTCAGACAGGCGATGAGCAAGACCGCGCCGGCCATGAACATGAGCAATGTCGCGATCAGGGTAATTGGCCCGTCATCCTCTGGTGACGTGCTTAGACTGAATCTCGACGGCGTTTGAATCTGCAATTCACGGGCACCTTCGGTGTCCTGTCGTTGGATGGCGGTGAGTCGTTGCGCGAGAACCGGCAGACGCGATTTCACGCTCTCGATCGTCAAACCGCTCCGCATCCGGGCGGTGAGGTTGAGTGCGTAACTTTTTGGATTCAATAGATCGTGGGTCGCTTCGGAATCGCCGAAGGCCGAGCCAAGCTGGGAACGAATGCCGAGCGGCACCCAAATGTCAGGCGCGACCAATGTGTTCGCACCAAAACCATCCTGGGTGATGCCGACGACGGTGTAAGGCTGGCCGTTGATCTGAAGCGTGCTGCCGACAAAATCATTGCTGCCGCCGTTGCGTTTCCAAAATCCGTAACTGGCGACGACAACCGGGATGTTCGCGTTCGGTTTGCATTCTTCCGCGGTGTAGAAACGGCCGCGGAAGGGCTGCGTGCCCATCATCGAGAAATAATTTTCCGAAGTCAGGAACGCGAAACTGCGGCGCATCTCGTGATCGCGACCGATGCCGGCCACGGCGAACTCGAGCGCGGCTACGTCCGCGAATAGATCGCCGCCGTTGTCGCGCAGCTCGCGATATTCGTTGTAGGAAAACTGGCGATAATCGTGGCTCGCGTTTTGGCGCGCGGTGAACACGTTCACTACTTCGTGCGGCCGCAATGGCACGGGCGAGCGCAGCACGACGCCGTTGACCAATGCGAAAATTGCGGAGTTAACGCCGATCGCCAAAGCGAGAGTCAGGATGGCGACGCTGGTGAAGCCGGGTGATTTGAGAAGCTGACGGAAGGCGAACTTGAAATCCTGGATCATGAAAACCTCGGGTTGTTTTCATTGAGATGCAACCTGTCGCCGATTTGGATTCAACGATCTCGGACAGTCGAAAATATATCTCGTCAGCTGAAAGATTTTCGCTTCGACTCCGTATCCTAATTAAACCTTCGAGTTATGCCTGAAACCCCGCCCACAGCTCCGCCGCCGCTGCCAAGATCGCAGCCTTCGTTTGGAAAGCGCTATAGCACGATCATCAAGCTAATCGGCGTCGGTCTCCTCGTTCTAGTGCTTTTGATTCCGTTAGGGATGATAACGGGGGTATTGAACGATCGGTTGATGCGGCGCAACGAAGCCGTCGCCGACATCACGTCGTCCTGGGGCAAAGAACAAAGTGTCGTCGGACCCGTGCTGATCGTCCCGTATCAATATCACTTCAAGACGATGAAGGACGTCAACGGCCCGAAGGGCAAGGTCGAGCGCCGTGAAGTGGAAGAAACCGCGCTTGCTTACGCTTATTTCCTGCCGGAATCGCTGAACGTTTCCGGCGATGTGCAAACCCAAATGTTGCATCGCGGGATTTACGCCGCGGCCGTGTTTCGCGCGCAGGTTACGCTCGCGGGGAAATTTGCACCGCCCGACTTTGGCGAGCTTAAGATCGACATCAAAGACGTGCAATGGAAGGACGCGCTTCTGGCGATCGCTGTTACCGATCTTCGCGGGACGCGTGAGGCGCTCGTGCTCGATTGGGGTGGAGCGAAGCGGTCGATGCTACCGGGGTCGCAAGTCCCCGGTTACACGACCGGCGCAACAGCAGCGTTAGTCCTCGACAAACCAATGGCAAATGCTGTCGACTTTTCGATTCCGCTCGATGTGAATGGGAGCGGCGGAATCTTTTTTGCGCCGTTCGGCGTGCAAAACGAAACGACTTTGAAGTCGAATTGGCCCGATCCGGGTTTTCGCGGCGCATTTCTGCCGGCGGAGCGTTCGGTTCGCGCAGATGGATTCGATGCGAAATGGAAAGTGTCGTATTACGGCCGCGATTATCCGCAACATTGGACGAGTCAGACCGGGAACGAGCGTTTTACCACGAAGGCAGTTTCGGGATCGCTCTTTGGCGCGGAGTTCCTGTCGATCCTCGACGCCTATCGCTACGTCGAACGCTCGATCAAATACGGCGTGCTCTTTCTCGTGCTCGTATTCACGACCTTCTTTCTTTTCGAAGTGACGGCGCGCCAGAAAATTCACCCATTCCAGTATCTCATGGTCGGCGCGGCGCTTTGTATTTTTTATCTGCTGTTGCTCTCGATCTCCGAATTTATCGGATTCGGGTATGCGTATCTGATCGCGGCGGTTGCATCGACAATACTAATCACGTGGTATTGCCGCTTTTTCCTCGGCGGCGGAGTGAGGACGTTAATGATCGGGGCAGGCTTGGCCGGCGTTTACACTTTTCTCTACATCACTTTGCGACAACAGGATTATGCTCTTCTGATGGGCGCGATAGCACTCTTCATCGTGCTCGCAGTGGTGATGTATGTGACGCGTAAAGTCGATTGGTACGCGCGTGACTCGGGTTAGCAGCAAACGAAAATCAGAGCGACTGGACGCTCTTGAGCATTTCGTTGAAAGAGTTGTAAAGCTCGCGGTGCTGAGTGACGCCGCGCCGAAGAACCGGTTTCAAATTCGCCAGATCGGTAATGTTGATGACTTGATCGACGCTATGCACGAACGCGCTCATCGCGTCATTGGTGGCGAAACGATGACTGAGAAGGACAACGAAATGCTGACGACGTTGCGTGTCCGGACGCGTGACTAATTCCGCCAGGATTGGGTTTGTTTGCAGAGTTGAACCTTTGAAATTTTCGTAAACAACGACCACGTCGTAATTGTAAGTCTTGAGCTTGAGCACAACGTCTTCTTCGTAGAGGCCAAGGTGCACTTTGTAGGTCATGTCGATTAACTGCGGCACGATGACCTTTTGATATTGTTGATGATCGACACAGACGAGCGCGGTGTTGTCGCCCAAGTCGAAAAATGTCGTTTCGTGTTCCTGTTCCGAATACATAAACGTTTAGCGGAATGCGTTCTCCGGAAGGTCGAGGCGCAGTCCCGAATCGAGGTCGGCATCTACGCCACGTGTTTTCTGAATCAAGTCGATGCCGCGAGTGATTCGGCCTTTGCGTGAGGCAAACAGTCTGGCGGTCTCCTCGCTGATCAGTTCCTGCTCGTAGGCGCGGAGAATGGATTGGTCGAATGTCATCCAGCCAAACGGCGAGCTGGCTTCAATGATTTCGTAGAAGCTGCGGTGCTCGCCTTCGCCGATCGCCACGGCTTCCTGCGTGCGCAAGTTGTGACCCATGATTTCGGTGAGCAGCTGGCGGCCACCATTCACTCTTGGCGCCAGGCGTTGGCTGACGATGTAACGAAGCGTGTCCGCCAGACGAATTCGCAACTGTTGTTCTTCGCCTAATGAGAACAAACCGAGGATACGGTTGATCGATTGGCCGGCGTCAACCGTGTGAAGTGTGCTTAGAACGAGGTGGCCGGTTTCGGCCGCCATCATTGCGATTTCGACCGTGGCGCGGTCGCGCATTTCACCGACGAGGATAACTTTCGGCGCCTGACGCAAAGCGGCGCGTAATCCGGTGGGGTAATTATTGAAGTCATGTCCCAGCTCGCGCTGATTGAAGGTGGCTTTGCTCTTGGGGTGAACGTACTCGATCGGGTCTTCGAGGGTGACGACGTGGACCGGTTGCGTGTCATTGATCTCATTGAGAATGGCGGCCAGCGTTGTGGTTTTGCCGCTGCCAGTCGCGCCTGTGACCAGAACCAAGCCGGTTTTCTCCTTCGCAATCTCGTGAAATATTTCCGGCAGCCCCAATGACTGAATCGTCGGCACCTCGCTTTGCAGTTTGCGAAGCACGACGGAAAAGTGCCCCTGCTGCCGGAAAATGTTCACGCGAAAACGGGCTTCATCGCCGAGGGAATAACTGCAATCGCAGGAGCCGCCGGTGAGATAATCGTAAATCAGCCGGCGATTTCCTTGCATAAGGGTTAGCGCGATCTGCTCGGTCTGGTGGGGGGTCAACGCTTCGATCGGTGGATCGACATATACCGGTTTGAGCTCGCCGAAATCTTCGACCTGGAGCGGATGACCGACCGAAAAGTTCAAGTCGGAAATGCCGGTGTAGGTTTTCAGCATCGCCGATAAAATTCTGTCGAGGTCTGGAACTCTCATTGGTCGATGTTATTCGTCGGTGGCGTCAATGGGCGGCTCCGACAGAAACTGGCGGAATCTTTTCTTGTCGATGCACTTGTCGTAAGCTTCTTCCGGCGAAATGCGCGCGTGCCGGAGATGTTCCAGGATGGCGTCGTCCAAAGGCTGGTTGCCTTTTTTCTTCCCGACCTGAAGCATGCCCGGGATTTGGTGCGTTTTTCCCTCACGCACGAGATTGGCGATGGCAGTGTCGACTACCAAAATCTCAAGAGCCGCGACGCGGCCCGGTTTGTCGATTCGTTTAAAAAGGTTTTGCGCGACGACGCCTTTGAGCGACTCGGCCAGCGTGGTGCGAATTTGATTTTGCTGCGTCGTCGGAAAGACATCGATGATACGGTCGACTGCTTTCGAAGCGTTGGAGGTGTGCAGAGTGCCGAAGACAAGGTGACCAGTCGCGGCCGCGGTCAGGGCGAGCTCGATCGTCTCCAAATCGCGCATTTCGCCGACGAGAATGATATCAGGGTCTTCACGCAACGATCCACGCAACGCATTGGCAAAGGAACGCGTGTGCACGCCTACTTCGCGATGCTGAACTAGACAGTTTTGGCTGCGATGCACGAATTCGATCGGGTCTTCTACGGTGATGATATGATCGTGGCGATGAAGGTTTGCGTGATCGATCATCGCCGCAAGCGTGGTCGATTTACCGGAACCCGTCGGACCCGTCACCAGCACGAGGCCTTTTTTCAACATTGGAAATCTCTTCAGCACCGGCGGTAAACCGAGTTCTTCGACCGTCAGCACCTGGGACGGAATCGAGCGGAACGCGGCCGAGATGCCATATTTCTGCTGGAAGAAATTGACGCGATAACGCATCACGTCCGGCACTTCATAGCCAAAATCGACATCGAGCGTTTCCTCAAACACCTTGATCTTCCCTTCAGGCGCGATTTCGTAGACCATTGCCTTGAGATCGTCGTTTTTCAGCGGCGGAAAATCTACCCGCACCAAATCGCCGTTGATGCGCAACATCGGCGAGTTGTTGGTCGAGAGATGAAGGTCAGAGGCCTTTTGCTCCGACATCAATTTGAAAAAGGCGTCAATGCGAGCCATGGGCGTCGCACCCTGCAGAAGCTAAATTGATGCCATGAGGGGGTGATTCATGGTCGCCGCCCGAGGCTACGCTGGCTCGAATTAGCGGTTCGGCTGACGGGCTGCGTCCAGAGTGGAACGGACTTGTTCCAACAGCTTCTCCCGGCTGTACGGTTTTGGGATAAACCCGCGAAGACCTTGGGCGAGCATCGACGCGATTTTGGTCTGCTCGGCGAAGCCGCTGCTCAAGACAACATTTACGTTCGGATTGATCGAGCGCAGTTCCTCGAACACGGCGTCGCCGTCAATTACCGGCAGGAAGTAATCGAGAATGACGAGCCCGATCTGCTTTCCCATCTTTTCGTAAATTTTGAGCGCTTCGAAACCGTCATGCGCGATAACGACGCGGTAACCTTCCTCCGCTAACATTTCCGACGCCAGGTCGGCCACGTCCGGTTCGTCTTCGATCAAGAGCAGGTATTCCCGGCTGCCCTTTGGATTTTTGACCCTGACACCTGGTGGAACACCGTTATCGCCGGAGGCGATTGATTCCGTGGCCTCGGTAGTCGACCCGCGTTTTTGTTCGCTTTTTCGGGCAGTTCGGGCGGAACGACGCGACTCATCATCGGTCGGAGGAGGCATCACCTTAAAGCCAGCTTCACTTTTTCGCGCGGCCGCTGTTTTCCGCGCCGCACCGGTCAGAATTTTTGAGGTCACACGATCAAAAAGAGATTGCGCGGTTTTGGACGCGAGCTCGACGCGCTCTCCGAGCAGATCGATATAATTATGTTCGCCGCGATGCCGGCGGGCAAGGTCCGCATATCGCGAAACCTGTTGCAAAACAGAGTTCAGTTCCGTGGAGGTCGCCGCGATCCACTTCAAATCTTCCTGGTCCAGCATAAGCCTCGCATTTATCTAATCGCTTTCGTTCAAGCACGCCCACCAGACACAAAGTAACACCGCACAGACGGCGAAGCCAAAAGCAGCAAACGTCAGCATGAATCAAAGCAAGTTTACCAGCACGGTTCATGCCCCATCGGGGCGGTGCCCGTCAATCGCAATTATTTCTTTTCCGGCAACTTGCGCGCATGATTTACCTGACTTCCGGACGCTGCTCGACGTTACGAGAAATCGACAGAAAGCATGACCGCGCGCCTTATTTTCCCAATGCGTGCCGCAATTCTTTCTTGGCGGATTCGACTTCGCGCTCGGTTTGGTTGCAAAGCAGGATCGCGCGCAACTTGTCGCCTTGATAATAACGGGCCAGGAACTTTTTCTTGGCGTAAGTGCCGCGAAGATCGACCCGAGTCGGTTGCATGCTGAAATCTCCAATAAAGTGCAGCCGCAAATCGAACATTTCGGTCCAGAAATATGGGATCTGCTCGTAACGAACTCGCTTTTTTCCTGTCATATTCGCGCCGGCGACAAGTCCCTGCGCGCGCGCGTTCTCCCAATGCGTTTGCCGGCGCACTCCGCCCATGATCCGGTCTGGGTAAAATGCGAGATCGCCAACCGCGAAAATTCCTTTCTCTTCGGTCTCGAGATATTCCGTGACCGGCGAGCCGTGCGGTCCTGAGAGCGGGGTGTTCCGCACCAGATCGAGGTTCGGTTCGGCGCCGCAAGCGACCACGGCCAGGCCGGCCGGAACGCGGTTGCCACTTTTGGTTTGGATATTTCGGAGCACGGTCTTGCCTTCGAAACCGTTCAAGCTTTCACCGATCAACATCGTCACGCCGTGCTTCGCATAATAATCGGTCAGCCACGGTCCGGTTTGCGAATCGAGATAGCGGTTTATCAAGTAGGCATTGCGATGCATCATGGTCACTTTCAATTTCATCATCCGAAGACTGGCCGCTGCTTCGCACGCGAGAAGGCCGCCGCCGATCACCATTACCGTCTTCTCAATGTTCGCCATCTCGCGAAGCGCGAGCGCGTCGCGCACAGTCCGCAGATAAATCACGTTGCCCAGATTCACGCCCGCCACTGGCGGCCGAACTGGTCGACTACCCATCGCGAGGCAAGCTTTGTTGAACTCAATGGTTTCGCCATTTCCAAGCACTGCCATACGTCGCTCGATGTTGAATTGCTTAACGATCGTGGCGAAGCGCGTTTCGATTTTGTGCGAATCGAACCAACGCTGGTCGAAGTGCGCGAGTTTCTTGAACGGCGCCGTTTTCTCGCGCAAAAAATCTTTCGAGAGTATCCAGCGATTGTAGGGCGGCATGATCTCCGCGCCGACGATTGTGACCGAGCCGCGCTTGTCGTGCTTGCGAACGCCTTCGCACGCGCTCGCGCCGCCAATGCCGCTTCCGATAATTAGGTAGTCACGCTGAAGCATCCGGAAAAAGTTGGACGATAGAGAATTCGCGCGCCCAATGGTAGGGAAAAATGAGCTCCGCCGTCTAAATGTCGATCTAAGTGGCTGTCGTTGTTGTAGCTGCCTCGTTCCCTGGCGGTCGCGGATTTTACAACACTGCCCGGCAAATTATTACCGATGCAATGACGCCCGTCAGATCGGCCAGCAATCCCGCCGGAATCGCGTGACGCGTTTGCTTGATCCCGACCGACCCGAAATAAACAGCCGCCACATAAAATGTTGTCTCAGTGCTTCCATAAATAGTCGCGGCCATCAGGCTAATAATGTTGTCCGGCCCGAGCCGATGCACGACATCGGTCAACAGCGCGAGGGTAGCGCTTCCGCTCAATGGCCGCATCAAAGCGAGCGGCACCAGATCAGGTGGAAAATTAAACGGCGTCAGAACTGGACTGAGCAACTTCGTCAACAGATCGATTCCGCCCGCGCCTTTGAACATTCCGATCGCTACCAGCATCGTGACCAAAAAAGGAATGATCCGCAAAATCACGTTGAACGCTTCTTTCGCGCCTTCCACAAACTCGTCGTAAACCTTGATTCCGCGCGCGGCGGCGTAGACCGGAAAAAAACTGAGTAAAAATGGAATCGCCAGGATCGACAACGCGTTGACCATTCGCGCGAACGGATTTTGCAGCGCCGGATCAGCCGGCATCGGTAAGCGAAAAAGGTCCGGCATCACCATTCGCAAAAAAAGCATCACGAAGAAAACAGTGAGCAGCACCAGCGCGATCAACCCCCAAGGTGCCGGGCGCGAGAGCGGCGGTTGGCCGAGCGAATCGTCATCAAATGCGAATTTTTCGGACGACTCTGGTTTCGAATATGTCGGCTGCGGCGTCGGTTCTTTTTTCTTCTTCGAACCCTCACTCGCCACCGGCCGGAAGAACGACAATCGCTCGAAGAACTTCGCCGAAAGCACTGCCACCGTTGCCGCGCAGAGCGTCGCGAAAAACGCGGTGCCGACGATCACGGTTGGTCGGGCCGAGCCGGCCGCCGCCAGAATTGCGATGGCGGTCGCGGGAATCAATTGCACTGAGCTGGTGTTGATCGCCAAAAACGTGCACATCGCGTTCGATGCAACGCCGGGCCGCGGATTTAACGATTCCAAATCGCGCATCGCGCGCAATCCGAGCGGAGTCGCGGCGTTACCCAACCCGAGCATGTTCGCCGCCATGTTCATCAGCATCGAACCCATCGCCGGATGGTCCGATGGAACTTCGGGAAACAATCGCTGCATCAACGGCCGCAATCCGTAAGCGATTCGTTGCACGAGACCAGCGCGCTCGGCCACCCGCATTAATCCAAGCCACAACGCCATGATCCCAATTAATCCGAGGGCGATAGTGACCGCCGTTTTCGCGCCGTCGAGCGCGCCGCCGGTTACATCCTTGAGTCGATCGTTCCAGCCGCCAATCGCGACCGCGAGCAAGACCAGCGCGAGCCAAATGTAATTCAGCACGCGAGTGTTTTAACGGCGGCCGGTCGCGGCGACCAGCCGATTTGTGATTGCATTGTCGATCTTGTCTTAGACAGACTGACGCCATGAACGATTCCCGCGACACCACAGGCAATCCTGCTCCGCTCGGTCTCCTCGGTTTCGGCATGACGACCGTTTTGCTTAATCTGCACAACGCCGGCTTTTACGAGCTCAACGCGATGATCCTGGCGATGGGCATTTGTTACGGCGGTATCGCGCAAGTTATCGCCGGACTAATGGAATGGCGAAAGGGCAACACCTTCGCCACCACTGCGTTCATTTCCTACGGACTATTTTGGCTTTCGCTTGTCGCCATGATCGTAATGACGAAGCTCGGTTGGGGCGCGGCTTCGAACGACCAAGCGATGGCCGCTTATCTTTTTATGTGGGGATTGTTCACGCTGGTGATGTTTATCGGCACACTGCGGCTCAATCGAGCGCTGCAGGTCGTCTTCGGCACGCTCGCGATTCTGTTTTTCTTGCTGGCCTTTGGCGATTTCACGAACGCGAGTCCCGGCTTTAAACATTTCACCGGTTACGAAGGAATTTTCTGCGGCTTCTGTGCGATCTACACCGGTCTCGCGCAAGTGCTGAACGAACTGTACGGCAAAATCGTTCTGCCGCTCGGTTCGGTAACGAAATAAAAGGTTGTTCTACCCGCGAATCACGCGAATAGACGCGAGAAGGAACTGCTTCTGAATTTTATTCGCGTCCATTAGCGTAATTGGCGGGCTTCCTATTCCTTCAATAAACTGGCTGCAAGCTGGAGCGCGGACTCGCTTTTTCCGCCGAGCATGCGCGCGATTTCTTCCTGCCGCGCTTTCCCGGTGACTTCTCGAAGATTCGAAAACGTTCGACCGCGGACAACATCTTTGGTCACGACAAAATGCGATGACGCAGATGCAGCCACCGGCGCAAGATGAGTGATGCAAATCAGCTGATGCTCATGTCCGAGCGTTTGCATTTTTGCCCCGACCGCGTGCGCGATTTCGCCGCCGACGTTCGTGTCTATCTCGTCGAATACGAGAAGAGGAATCGCGTCGTGCGCGGCGAGCGCGGATTTGATCGCGAGCATTGTTCGCGAGATTTCGCCGCTCGAAGCAATTGTGCGCAACGGCTTCAGCGGTTCGCCTGGGTTCGGCGAGAAAAGCAATTCGACTGAATCGAAACCAGTCGCGCTAGGTTCGGCGAGCGGGCTCAGTTTCGCGTCGAACTCGGATTGTTTGAATCCGAGATCGCCAAGGTTTTTGCGGATCGTGTCGGAAAGTTTTGGCGCCGCCTTCGCGCGGAGTTTGCTCAGCATCTCGCCGGCGTGGCTCATCTGGGTACGGACCTTTTCGATTGCCTTCGTGAGCCGTTCCAGTTCGGCGTCGCGGCCTTCGATTTTTTGCATCCGTTCGGCCGCGCGGCGACCAAACTCAATCACTTCCGCAATCGAGCCGCCGTATTTGCGTTTCAATGTTTCAAAAAGCGAAACGCGTTGCTCGAGGGCGGCCAGTTGCTCCGGATCAAGATCGAGTTTCTCGGCGTAATCGGAAAGCGACCGCGCGATTTCCGAAAGCTGCACGACCGCGGTCGCATGTTCGGAAGCAATTTGCGCAGTGGAGATGTCGATCTTTTCCAGTTCCCGCAACAGGCGTTGCGTTTCCGCGAGCTGGGACAGGACGGATTCGTCCGCTTCGGACAGTTTGTTCGCCGCTGCGCTAGCCAGCTCTACCAACCGTTTGCTGCTACTGCTGAGTTTGTAGCGCTTCTCGATCTCTTCTTCTTCGTCGGCGACCAGATTGGCTGAATTGATTTCAGTAATTTGATGACGAAGAAGGTCGAGCTCCTGCTCGCGCGCCGTTTCAGCGGTATTTAGCGCGTCGTGCTCCGCCGTCAGCGTCTGTAATTGTCGAAAATATTTCCTGTATTCCTCGAGTTGCTCTTCGGCGCGGCCGAACGAATCGAGCAGATCCAGTTGCCTGTCGGGCGAGAGCAATGACTGGTGATCGTGCGGGCCGTGAAGATCAACCAGTGCGTCACCGATGTTTTTCAAGATCGACAACGTTGTGGGCGAACCGTTGATGAACTGGCGATTGCTGCCGGCGGCGGAAAGACTCCTCTTAATAATCAGGTCGTCCGTGCAAGGTTCGATGCCGGCCTCGATCAGCTGCGGGTTGAGTCTCTGCAATTCCTTGCCCGTGAAAACAGCTTCCGCGGTGCAAGTATCGGCGCCGGTGCGAATGAGCGATTTGTCGGCGCGTTCCCCGAGTAAGAGTTGAAGCGCGCCGATGATGATCGACTTACCCGCACCCGTCTCACCGGTAATGGCGGTGAAACCGGGCGCGATCTGCCACTCGAGCTCTTCCACCAGCGCGAGATTCTTGATCCGCAGTAAATTCAAAACAGCAGGCATGCAGAGGTTGAGAGTTAAGGGTGGAGAGATGAGAGTGCGGCGCGATTAAAGATTTCAAACACTCACGACCCAACTTTCAACTCCGAAAGCTCGATTTCTTAATGAACCGCTGTCGATTTCTACTCTTTCTCGCCGCGATGTTCGCGATCGATGCGCGGGGCACCGAGCCCTCACTCGCCTCATCGACAATCGTCATCTACAACAAAGAGGCACCGGAATCGGCGGACCTGGCGCGGTTTTACGCAAAACAGCGCGGCATTGAATCCGATCATATCGTCGGGCTGACTTGCTCAACTGACGAAGAGATTAGCCGGGAGGAATACGATTCAAACATAGCCGAGCCGCTTCGTGAAACCTTTAGAGTCCGAAAATGGTGGACTCTGCGGCAAACGCCGGAACAGCAAACAGTCGTGATGACGACTTCGATACGCTTCGTTGCGATCATTAAAGGCGTTCCGTTGAAAATCAAACCGGCATCCGGCCCGTATCAGGGTGATCAAGCGGCCGGCGGACCTGTCAGCAGTCGCAACGAAGCATCGGTCGATTCGGAGCTGGCGATCCTTGGTCTATTTTCCCGGCAAATTTCCGGCCCGCTGCGGAATCTCTATTTTCAAAGCTTCAAGCCAATTGGCGAGGTGGATAACCCCGTTCTGCTGTTGGTTTGCCGGCTCGACGCGCCGGATGCTGAAACCGTCCGCCGAATGATTGTCGATTCGATTGCTACGGAAAAAAAAGGATTGTGGGGCCGCGCCTACGTCGATGGCGCGCACGAAACTGCGGCCGGTTACGTGGTTGGTGACCAATGGCTGCGGGAGATTCCGGTGCAGCTCCATAAAGTTGGTATTCCAGTAGTTTATGATGATGCGCCGGCCCTTTTCCCGGACGGCTACCCCATGCCCGATTGCGCGCTGTATTACGGCTGGCGGACCGAGAAGGTGGCGGGTCCTTTTGCCCAACCCGAGTTCCGTTTCTCACGCGGCGCCGTCGCGGTTCACATTCATTCCTTCAGCGCGACGACTTTGCGCGACCCAAACGCGGCCTGGGTTGCGCCTCTCCTTGCGCGGGGCGCCGCCGCAACGCTCGGTAATGTTTACGAGCCCTATCTGGAATTCACCGCCCATCTGAATATTTTTAACGATCGCTTACTCCACGGTTTTACTTTCGCGGAGAGCGCATATTCGTCCATCGCAGTCCTTTCCTGGACATCGGTCATGGTGGGCGATCCGTTATATCGCCCGTACGCGTCGTGGCTGCAGCTCGAGGCGGCGACCGATTCTGGAAAAACTGATTCGTGGAAAATGTATCACGATTTCGCCGTGAAGAATTTTTCCAGCTCGACGGCGCAATATCGTTCCCTCGCGCGGCAGGCAGCGTCACGGACCCGCAATTGTCCGATGATCGAGGATCTTGGGCTGATGGAGGCAGTTGACGGAAATTTTGCCGCGGCCACGAACTATTTTGGGCAAGCGCGGACCTGTTATTTGAACCGCGACGACATTTTGAGACTGGTGATCGAAGAAGCGGATGCTTGGAAAAAACTCAACAAACCGAAACGAGGCGTTGATCTCATTCGGAGCACGCTGCGAATTGCCGGAGATGCGCCGGCGGCGCCGCTTCTCAGAAATATCGAGCAGCAGTTACGCGGGGTCGCCGCCGGGCCGAGCCCGAGCGCAAAGCCTACGCCGCGAGTGCGCGTGAGGTTTTAATTTGGCCTAACGAACAATGCCGCGCTCGGTTTTTTCGACGAACTCGACAATCTCGCGAATGTCGTCGCTCTGCGGCAATTCCTTGCGAACGGCTTCCAGTGCCTGGCCAGTGTTATATTTAGATCGGTAAATGAGGCGGAACGCCTCCTTGATCAGCTTCACGCTTTCGGGTGGATAATTTTTCCGCTCCAACCCGACGAGATTGACTCCTCGGATTTCAGCCGGATTTCCGTCCGCAATCATGAATGGCGGTACGTCCTGCACGATTTTCGAACAGCCGCCGGTGATGGCGAACCGGCCGATGCGGCAAAATTGGTGGACGGCGGTGAGGCCGCCCATGACTGCGTTGTCGCCGACCTGCACATGTCCGGCGAGTGTTCCGTTATTGGAAAAGACGACTTCGTTTCCAACGACGCAATCGTGGCCGATGTGACTGTAAGCCAGGAAATTTCCGCGGCTGCCGATTCGTGTTTTCCCGTCGCTCGTCGTGCTTCGATTTACGGTAACGAATTCGCGAAACGTATTTTCATCTCCAATTTCGAGATAGGTCGGCTCGCCCGCGTATTTGAGGTCCTGTGTTTGCTGGCCGATCGAGCAGTAAGCGTAAAATTTATTCTGCGCGCCGGCCCGCATCGGCCCGCACAACGTGACATGATTTTGCAACCAGCAGTTCGCCCCGAGCGCGACATCGGCGTGAATTACGCAATACGGTCCGATAATCGTTCCCGCACCAATCTTCGCGCCAGGATCGACAATCGCCGTGGGATGAATCTGCACGTCGCTCATCTATCGAGAAACGTGAACATCAATTCGCCTTCGGAAACGATTGCGTCGTTTACCACGCAATGGCATTTCGCTTTTGCCAACCGTTCGCCGCGCGCTTTGGTCAGCTCGGCGTGAATGAACATCGTGTCGCCCGGCATTACTGGTTTGCGAAATTTCACGTCATCGGCGCTCATAAAATAACCGATCCGGTTGCTCGATTTTGTGAGCTTGAACAGCAGGACGCTCGCGACCTGCGCCATTGCTTCGACCTGCATCACGCCCGGCATCACCGGATGACCCGGAAAATGTCCCTGGAAAAACGGTTCGTTGATCGTGACCGATTTGACCCCGATACATTTCGTTCCGCTTTCATCAAAGCTGATAATGCGGTCGACCATCAAAAAAGGATAACGATGCGGCAAAATCCGCATGATCTCTTCGCTGTCGAGTCCGCCATTGCCTTTCGGCACGACTCGCGGCACCGCCAGCGTATCGCGTCTCGATTGTTCTTTCGCGATCGCGCGCGCCAGTTCTGCATTCGCCGCGTGCCCGGGTTTCACCGCGATCAAATGGCCGCGAATCCGGCAACCGACCAGCGCGAGATCCCCGACGATGTCGAGAATCTTGTGCCTGACGAATTCATCCGGAAAACGCAACGGCTCTTTGCTCAAGACCGCGTCGCCGCGCACAACGACGGCGTTTTCCAAACTGCCGCCCTTGATTAAATTTTTCTCCATCAAGGACTCGACGTCTTCGTAGTAAACAAACGTTCGCGCCGGCGCGATCTCGCGCTCAAAAAGTTCCGGCACGATGTCGGTCGACATGAATTGTGTGAAACGATTGTTCGGACCGGCTTGGGTGCACGAAACTCGGAAACCGTTGTTGTCCGGCAGGAGGACGAGCATTGCGCCGGTTTTCGTTTCGATGTGGATCGGTTCGCGGACGTGGAAAAACTTCCGTGGTGCCTCCTGCGCCGACACGCCGGCGCGTTTGATTACATCGACATACGCCTTCGCGCTCCCATCGCCAATCGGTGGTTCGTTCGCGTCCATTTCCACGATGGCGTTGTCCACGCCCATCGCCGACAGGGCCGCCAGCACGTGCTCGACCGTGTGCACGCGCATTGAGCCCTCACCGATCGTGGTTGCGCGCTCGACCATCTTAAGATTCTCGATCTTCGCGTCGATCGTTGGTTCGTCCGGCAAATCCTTGCGCTTGAATTTAATTCCGTGATCGGCCGGCGCCGGATGCAGTTTCAGCGAAACTTTCTCGCCGGTGTGCAGCGAGGTGCCGCTGAAACCGGCGGCTTTCGATAGCGTATGTTGAAATTCAGGCGCGGAAGCCATGACGCCTAACTAAACAAAGATTTCCGATTCTGACCAGCGGCGTTACTTCAGCTCAAAGAAACCGCAATCAAACGCCATCATCTTGTCGATGTTCGATACGCGAAAATGTTCGACCCCGAAGCCATCGGCCTGCCAAATATGAGCGGTCTTTTCGCCATCTTTTTGGATCGAAACGCGAGCCAGATTCGGTGCTTCATTGACCGTCGCCAGCGGGAGTTCGTCCATCGTCTTAAGAAAACTTCCCTTGCCATCGAAGCCGACGCCAAGTTCCATGACCGACCGCGTATCGCTCACGAGCGGGTTAGTGACGAGTTTTGCGGAAACATGGTCGGCTACGTCGGCCGGCGGTGACTCTACTTTGCCAAGATCTTCCACTTTCAATTTCGCCACCATGTAACCACGCGCGCGATATCTACCCGCCGGCAAATCTTCACCGGCATCGTTCTTTCCGTCCCATGTCGTCTTCAGCGCGTTCTCATCAATAGTAAAGTTGTCGATCTTCGCTTCGCGGTGGAGAACCCGAACGAGTTTGTCGTTCGAATCGAAAATTCCGAGACTGATCGTTCCTTCCATCGGCGGCGGAACAAATCGGAGCGGAACATTTCGTGCCGTGGATGCCGATGGTGAGGGCGAGGGAGTCTGCTCTGGCGAAGCCGACGCTGTTTCGGATGGCGATGCGGATTCCTGCGCGAACGCGAGGCAAAGTGGGACGATGCCCGTTAGAATCGCGAGACTAACTTTGTTTTTCATTGTAATAGCGCCAGTTCAGGTTCGGGAAAAGATTGTCGCACCATTCACAATCGGCCAGAAATTTTTCATCCAGTTGTCCGGCAACGAACTGGTCGTGCAATTTATTGAAGCGGCCGAGGTGATCGATCGTCCGCTTGGTTGCGTAATCGATCGCGGTGCCGGTCCGCATCAGAAACGCCCAATCGCTCGATTGCGCGAGCAACAGCTCTCGCGCTAGCTGCTTCAGAACACGATCATCAAATTCGCTCGCATCTATTTGGTGCGTGTTCGCGAGCTTGGTCATTCGCTCTGCCGCTATGTGCAAATGCGGGTAGATCCATGAATTGTTCTTGTCGATCCAAACTTCGAGATGGCCTTTGTCGCCCCAGCTCGATGCTGCCGGCTCGATGGTTTGTTGAGTCGGGTGCGTTGCCAGATATTCCCCCGGAGTCGTTAGACGAAAATCTTTTTGATCGAACGCGGCCTTGCGAATGAACATTTCGAGAAAGCGCGGTCCTTCAAACCACCAGTGACCGAACAATTCTGCGTCGAACGGCACAACCACGATTGGATCGACATCAATAGACGCGAGCTGCCGAAATTGAGCACGGCGCTGTTCCAGAAAATGCGCGGCGTGGGCGTCAGCGGCTTTTTCGGCCTCGGCCCGATCGTAAAGTTGCTTTTCGCCTTTGCCTCCGGTGATCCGGTGATATTTCACTCCCGAAAACTTTCGCACGCCACGGGCGATCGGCCCCAAATGTTCGAATGGAAGATCGAAGCCGACGTCGCGGTAAAATTCGCGGTAAGCCGGGTCGCCCGGATAACCTTCCTCAGCACTCCAAACCTGGCGGCTCGAATCGCGATCGCGCGCGAACGCGGCCGGACCGGTCGGCGTGTAACAGGGCGCATAAATGGCCCGTTGCGGCTGGGGATTTCCGAACAATAATCCGTGCGCGTCTAGAACAAACCATCGCACATTCGCTTCCTGCAAGATCAGGTCGACTCCCGGCGTATAAGCGCATTCCGGCAGCCAAAAGCCGGTTGGATCGACTTGGAAAAGATCGACATATGCGTCGCGACCGATCAAGACCTGCGCGCGGGCTGCTGGCCGCGATTGCTGTTGAATCAGCGGAAGCAATCCATGGGTCGCCGCGCAACCGATGATCTCTAGCGCACCTGTGTCGCGCAATTGTCGAAACGCAGCGAGCAAATCGCATTTCCATTCATCGACAAAGAAACGCCGGCTCGCCGAAAACAGTTCAAAGTAAAACTCCGACAACTCAGCGAGATCCGACTGATCGCGGTTTCGGTTTCGCTCACGCACGGCCAGATCGATCAGAAGATCGAGGTGCCGGACGTAGCGCTCACGTAGAAGTTCGTCCTGCAACATCGCACCCAGCGTCGGTGTAAGCGACATCGTGAGCTTGAATGGGACGTTGTCGTTCACGAGGCGCTGCATCATTTGCAGCAGCGGGATATAGGTTTCGGTGATTGCCTCGAAGAGCCAGTCTTCCTCGAGAAAATGCTCGTGCTCGGGGTGCCGGACGAACGGCAAGTGCGCATGAAGAATGAGCGCGAGGTGGCCAGCCATTGCAGATTTCAGATTGCCGATTTCAGATTGAAATCAGAATCGAAAATCGAAAATCGAAAATCGAAAATGCTCAGAGCGTTCGGCAGAAATCCTGCAACCGATCGAGACCTTTTTTGATGATGTCGATGCTGGTCGCGTAGCTGAGACGAATAGTGCGATCGTCGCCAAAGGCCGCGCCGGGCACGACCGCCACATTCGCTTTGCTGAGCAAGCGGTCGGCGAAATTTTGTGAAGTGAGCCCGAGCTGGCTGATGTTTAGCAGCACATAGAACGCGCCCTGCGGTTTGACCGCGCTCACGTTTGGAATTTTGGAGAGGCGATCGATCATGTAATTGCGTCGCATGTCGAACTCGTCCCGCATGTCCGAGACCGCCTGCTGGTCTCCTTTTAACGCGGCGAGCGCGCCGCGTTGCGAAAACGAAGACGGATTCGCGGTGGTATGGCTTTGAATTGAATCGACCGCTTTGGCCACTGCTTCGGGAGCCGCCAGATAACCGAGCCGCCACCCAGTCATTGCGTAGGATTTGCTGAAACCGTTAACGGTGATCGTCAGATCGTTTGCTACTTGGGAGAGCGACGCGATGCTGACGTGCTTGGCATCATCGTAAACGAGCTTCTCGTAAATTTCGTCCGACAAAATGTAAATGTCTTCACCGCTGGCGACCTCAACGATCGCCTCGAGTTCTTCGCGTGTGTAGACCGAGCCGGTCGGATTGCACGGAGTGTTCATGATCAACATTTTTGTCCGTGGCGTCATCGCGTTTTCAAAATCTTCCGGGCGCATTTTCCAATTGTTGCGCTCCATCGTCGGAACGATCACCGGCTCGGCGCCGGCCAGTCGCACCATGTCGGGATAACTGACCCAATACGGCGCGGGAATAATCACTTCGTCACCCGGCTGACACGTGGCCAGGATCGCGTTGTAACAGGAATGCTTCGCGCCGTTGCTGACCACAATTTGGCCGGCCCGATAAGTCAGTTCGTTGTCAGTCGCTAATTTCTCGGCGATCGCCGCGCGCAACTCTGGAATGCCTGCACTGGGGGTGTATTTGGTAAAACCGGCCTGAAGGGCTTCGATAGCGGCGGCTTTGATGTGCTCCGGCGTGTCAAAATCCGGTTCCCCCGCGCCGAAACCGCACACGTCGATGCCCTCGGCTTTCATTGCCTTCGCTTTGCTATCGATCGAAAGCGTGAGTGAGGGTGTCAGTTGGGCTGCTCGTTCGGAAATTTCCATGTCGGTCTTGTTCGTTCTAATTAAGGGAGCGGTCACATTATTGGCGGGCATAAAAGTTTTCAATCAAAGCTTTAAAATTATTCTCTTCCACACGCACGATCCCCATCTCCCGCTTCGCGTTTTCAACCGAATCGGACGCGTGCGCGGCGTTAATCATGATTGTCTGGCCGAATTCTTTTCGGATCGACCCCGGCGGTGCCTTGGCTGGATCGGTTGGGCCGAGCACTTCGCGAATCTTCCGGACGGCATCCTCACCCTGGTAAACGAGCGCGATACATTTTTCCGACCCCGGCGCATCGCGTTTTTCCGGAAGCGTATCGCTCGGCCGCGCCCCGGCCATGAATTCGACGATGTCTTCCCAAGCGTCGCGCCCTTTGTTGTGTCCCAGTTTTTCCTGCAACACCGGCAGCACCGGGCCATAAAACTGTTCGGCCTCCGCCACGCTCATCCGGTGCACTTTGAAACCAACGATGTAGAGACCGGTCCGTGAAAAAACTTCGATTACGCCGCCGGGGCGCACGTTTGGAAACTTAAAATTGTCCGGCTTAATCAGAACCAGCGTCTTTTCGATCTTCGCGTCCTTCGGAAACTGCAGCGCTTGATCAAGCACGCCGCCGTCGCGGTCTGAGAATTCCGACCAAAGTTTTAAATCGCGCTCGATCGCCTTGGGATCGAACGCGGCGACGACTGCTGGCTCGAAGTAAACGACTTTGCCCGAATCATCGGTCACGTAATCGCCGAACGTGTCGCGAATGGTTTCCCCGCTGGTTTCCTCGTGCGTAATGTGACCGACGGTCGCGCGCATTCTTTCGGCTGCGTCTGGCCCGCGAAAAACGAGAAATAAGACGCGCGATTGCTGACGATTTTTTTTCACGCCGAAATTTTTCAAGACGTACTGATGAATTAACTCCTGCGTCGCGCGATGAGCGGGTTCCGTTTCGCTCACAATCGTCTCGGCGTAGCGGCGAGCCAGTTCCTCGCTCGGCGCGAACATGCGCGCCGCGACCAAATCGAGACCGGTGCGGGAAATCAGCCGGGCAATGACTCCGCCGGTGCGCGATTTGCACATCGAATACGGCGTAATAACGGCGTAGGAAAGTTCCTCGGTCTGCATGGGTTTGTCCGCGGCTTATGATAAACCGCGTTTATGCAGAAAACCGTAGCCGCTAAGGGTCGGCGAACCTACCTGAGCGCCGTCAGAATCGCAACCCACTTTCCGCGTCGGCGTACCTGAACGATGGCGATCTTATGCCGTCTGAGAGCGCGAGTTACATCATGCTCCTGGTTCCGCAAAATTCCGGAAAGAATCGCCCAGCGTGCGACTGTGAGTTTGGGCAAAATCTTGATCAGGAGCTCGCTGAATAGATTCGCTGTGACGATGTCGACTCGTTTCGAAGATTTCCAACGACGCACATCGCCGACGCGAAATTCAACGCCCTTGATCTTGTTCAGTCTCGCGTTTTCCCTTGCGGTCGCGATGGCCGTTGGGTCGTTGTCGATTCCAATCACATGGGTTGCTCCAAGGCGGTTTGCGCCCAGCGCGAGAATTCCGCTGCCCGTTCCAAGATCGACAATCGACCAACCAGGCTGCCACTTCCGGGTCAGTTTCTCGATCATTCGTAGCGACATGGCAGTCGTCGCGTGTTCACCGGTGCCGAACGCGGGGCCAGTTGGAATGACTAACTTTTGGCCTCGGATTTCGATCGGCTTGGTTTTCTGCTGACCCGCGAAGCTTCTTAGCCAGTCACGCGGAAGTTTTAGAACCCGTCCGCCGAATTCTTTCACGAGAGTTTGCATCTCGGCACGGGAGGGCGCCCCGACCTCGAGTTGCAATCGTTTGCGGCCGGCTTTGTCGATTATCGCCAACTGGTCGCCTGCGGCGACGCGCAATTTCTTCTCGTTGTCGCTCCACCACTGCTGACTCGCCCGTCGTCGCCACAAATACATGCGTTGAATAAGTCCTGGGAAACTTGTTAGCCTCTTCTTCGTCAATGAAACTTCGCGGGATTCATCATATCACTGCCATCGCGAGCGATCCTCAGTGTAACGTCGATTTTTACACTCAGATCCTCGGCCTGCGCTTTGCCAAGCGGAGCGTGAATTTCGACGATCCATCGACTTATCACTTTTACTTTGGCGATCGAACCGGCCGGCCGGGAACAGCCATCACCTTTTTTGCCTGGCCGGGTGCGCGTCGCGGAACGCGCGGAACCGGGCAGGTGATTGCGACCAGCTTCGCGATTCCAGCGAATTCGATCGAATACTGGAAATCGCGCTTCGCCGAGAATCGCATTTTCTGTGAAGAAATTCCATCCCGGTTTGACGCGGCGGCTCTTCGCCTAACCGATCCTGACGGTTTGATGCTCGAACTGATCGAGTCGGGCCAATTGGACGATGTCGATCTTGAGTACAAAAGCGAGGTGCCGAAGAAGTTCGCAATTCACGGGTTTCACGCGCCGACGCTTGAAGTGCAGCAGGCGCCGCCCACTGAGGAGGTGCTGAAAACGCTCGGCTTCGAATTGATCAAAGAAGAAGAATCGCGCCGCCGATTCTCGTTAAACGAAAAATCGACCAGCGGACAAATTGATTTAGTCGAGCGAAGCGACGAACAATTCGGAGTTAATTCCGCCGGCACCGTCCATCACATTGCGTTTCGCTGCGCAAACGACCAGGAACAATTGCGCTGGCGCGAACAGCTGGTCGAGGTCGGGCTCCACGTCACGCCGGTGATCGACCGTTTTTATTTTCATTCGATCTACTTTCGCGAGCCCGGAGGGATTTTGTTTGAGATTGCCACCGAAGGTCCCGGATTTACCGCGGACGAACCGGTCGAACACTTGGGCGCAAACTTGAAATTACCGCCAC
The DNA here is from genome assembly GCA_038230255.1 of Chthoniobacterales bacterium. Classification (GTDB taxonomy): domain Bacteria; phylum Verrucomicrobiota; class Verrucomicrobiia; order Chthoniobacterales; family UBA10450; genus AV40. Next base: position 39,480 of record JBBRNP010000008.1, on the reverse strand, counting down.
AATACGAGGAACATCGGGCCGAAATCGAGCGGGCGCTCCCACCGATTTTGATCGAGGCAAAAGCGAAAGCTGCGGGTTAAATTTGACCGAAGGGTATAATTCTCGGTAAGTAAACGCCTTTCACGCCATGCTCATCGTAATGAACGCCAGCGCCGGAAAGGGCGAGATCGACAACGTGATTCGCGTTGTCGAATCGCTCGGGTTCCGCGCACACGCGATGCCGGGCGCGAACCGGACCGCGATCGGGATCACTGGTAACCAAGGCGCGGTCGATCTTTCGCATTTTGAAAATCTTCCGGGCGTGGCGGAGGCAATCCGCGTCACCAAACCGTATAAGCTGATCACGCTCGATCTCCGGCCTGACCGCACGATTGTCGATCTTGGGGACGGCGCGAAAATTGGTGACGGTTCGATGGCGATCATTGCCGGGCCGTGTTCCATTGAAAATAGCAAGCAAGCGTTCGCGATCGCGGATGTGGTTCAGCGCAGCGGCGCGAAATTCTTCCGCGGTGGTGCATTTAAACCGCGCACTTCGCCCTACGCTTTTTCCGGACTCGGTGAAGCGGGATTGAAAATTCTTGCCGATATCCGGAAGGAATTCGGTCTGAAGATCGTGAGCGAAGCGCTTGACGAAGGAAATGTCGATCTGGTCGAGAAATATGCCGACATGATTCAGATCGGAGCGCGAAACATGCAGAATTTCACGCTCCTTCGGCGCGTCGGCCGTTCGAAGTTGCCGGTGCTATTGAAGCGCGGCATGGCGGCGACATTGGAGGAATGGTTGCTCGCGGCCGAATACGTGATGGCGGAGGGAAACTACAATATCGTGTTATGCGAGCGCGGCGTCCGAACGTTCGCTCAGCACACGCGGAACACCTTGGATCTCGCTGCCGTTCCGGCGGTGAGGAAAATTTCGCATTTACCGGTGATTGTTGATGCGGCGCACGGAACCGGTCGCAGCTATATGGTCACGCCGCTGGCGCGGGCCGGAATTGCAGTCGGGGCGGATGGTTTGATGATCGAAGTGCACGGGCGACCGGAAGAAGCGCTTTCCGATGGCGCGCAATCGCTCAGGTTCGAAGAATACGAACAGATGGTGCGCGAAGTCCGCCAGATCCACGACGTGATCTCGCGCAACGGTGCCTAAACGCGCAGAAAATTCGCGAGCAGCTTGCGTCCTTCGGTCGTCAGGATCGATTCGGGATGAAATTGGACGCCGTGGATCGGGAATTCTCGATGTTGCAGTCCCATGATCTCGCCATCGTCGGTTTCGGCGGTGATCTCGAGCGAGTCGGGCAGCGATTCGCGGCGGACAATGAGTGAATGATAGCGCGTCGCTTCGAGTGGCTCGGCCAAATCTTTGAAAACGCCGCGATGGTGATGATGAATCTGTGAAGTTTTGCCGTGCATCAATTTTTCGGCGCGGACAACTTCGCCGCCGAAAACCTGCGCCAGGCATTGATGACCAAGGCAAACGCCGAGAGTCGGAACGCGCGGTCCTAATTCACGGATTAACTCCGAGCTGATGCCGGCATTTTCAGGCCGTCCCGGTCCGGGTGAAATGCAGATCCGATCGGGTTCGAGTTTTTTGATCTCGTCGATCGAGATTTCGTCGTTTCGCTTCACCACAAGATCGACATCCATCTCGCCAAAAAGCTGGACGAGGTTGTAGGTGAACGAATCGTAATTATCGATGACGAGAAGTTTCATTTCTTCGCTGCGCGCGAGATAGCGGCCAGCATCGCTTTCGCCTTGTTCATACACTCGTCAAATTCGCGGGTGGGATCGGAATCGGCTACGATGCCTGCGCCCGTCTGCAAATACGCTTTTCCATCTTTTAAAATGATCGACCGGATTGCGATGCAACTGTCGTGCGATCCGTCGAACCCGAAATAGCCGACAATGCCGGCGTAAAATCCGCGGCGCGCTTTTTCCAAATCGGCAATGATTTGCATGGCGCGAATTTTCGGCGCACCGGAAACCGTGCCGGCGGGAAACGTCGCGCGAATCGCGTCGAAGGAGTTCTTGTCCTCGCGCAGACGCGCGACGATGTGCGAGACAATGTGCATGACGTGACTGTAACGTTCGATCACCATTTGCTCCGTCACCTGGACGCTGCCGAACTCGGCCACGCGACCGAGGTCGTTGCGACCGAGATCGATCAGCATCACGTGCTCAGCGCGCTCTTTTGGATCGACAATCAACTTGGCCGCCAGTTGCTCGTCCTCGGCTAAATCTTTACCGCGCGGATAGGTTCCCGCAATTGGACGCAATTCGGCGGTCCGTTCGCGTACTCGCAAGTGAACTTCCGGCGAACTACCGAGGACGGCGAAATTGCGATCGAAGCGCAAACAAAACATGTACGGCGAGGGATTCCCGAAGCGCAGCGCACGATAAAGATCGAGCGGATCTTCGGCAAAGTCCGTTTCGAACCGCTGTGACAACACCACCTGGAAAATGTCGCCGGCCGCGATCAGCTCTTTCGCTTTCGTGACCATCGATTCAAATTCAGAACGAGCTGTGTTGCTGGCCGGAGACGGAAGATTCCCGGCAGCTTTGGCATCGATCGGCTCCAACACGCGCGGTTCGCTCAGCTTCGCCAACGTCTTTTTCAGATCTGCTTCCGCGCGTTCGTAGGCTTGGTCCGCAAAAATCTGGTCGTCGACATACGCGTTGCAGATGAGCCGAAGTTTCCGGAACCGATGATCGAACACGAGCAGCATTCGCGGAATCATGAACATCATCTCGGGAATCTTGAGATCGTCGCGCGGATGAACCGGTACGGTCGGTTCGAAGAAGCGAACCACGTCGTAGCCGATGTAACCAACGGCGCCGCCAAGAAGATGTGGAACGTTGGGCGGCGGAACAAATTGAAAGCGCGACAAGACTTGCTCGAGCTTCGTCAACGGATCGCCTTCCCAGTCGGCGCTGTTAAAAAGCACGAGTGGATCGAAGCCAATGAACGAAAAGCGTCCCGACTCTTCGTTCCGCTCCGCCGATTCAAAAAGAAAGCACGGGTCGCCATTGTCGATCTTGGCAAAGGCTGAGACCGGTGTTTCCACGTCTCCGACCAGATCGACAATCAACGGGATGAGATTGCCGTGCTTGGCAAGCTCGCGGAACTCGTCGCGTGAAGGAGAAATCGAATGTTGGAGCGTTGACGTAATGACAGAGAATCTTGCATTACTCTGGCGCTCCGCCACTCCGTCGAATTTACGGTTGCGGAATGAGCCCGCTGCGCCATTATTTCTGTCCCTTAAAGACGCGGGTGTAGCTCAGTGGTAGAGCACCTCCTTGCCAAGGAGGACGTCGCGAGTTCGAGTCTCGTCACCCGCTCCAGCCTTCGCTTGAGTTCTGCGAAAGCGAAGGGCTGGAGCGAGTGCGCCGGAGCCTTGGCGAAGGCGGACCGCCCCTCGATTAAAGCTACGGCTGGCAAGCCCGCTGGTTGGCAATATGTGCTACGTGTATCTCCTCGTTTCAATTAGGCATCCAAACCAACATTACATCGGCTTAACGCGCGATTTAAAGAAGCGCGTCAAGGATCACAACGACGGCCGCTCAACACACACTGCGAAGTTCATTCCGTGGAAGCTCGCCGCTTACTTCGCCTTCGCAGATGACAAGACGGCAATCGCGTTTGAGCAGTACCTGAAGTCTGGTTCAGGCAAGGCTTTCTTGAAGCGTCATCTCCTGCCAAAGCATTAAACGTTTCCACGTGCAGCCGAAGGGTTTGCGAGACGCGAACTAAAGAGGATGCAATCGACCCTGCCGGCCGGATTGCAGATCACGGCCGAAATAACACTTTCATTCGCTGAAATTCTTACGCCCGACGCATTGGCGTTCGTGGCGAAGTTGCAGCGCGAGTTTGGCGCACGACGGAGCGAAGCGCTACGCGCGCGACAAGATCGACAATTACGCTTCGATGCTGGCGAGCTGCCGGATTTCTTGCCGCAGACGAAGAAGATTCGCGACGAAAACTGGACCTGCGCGCCGATTCCAAAGGATTTGCGCGACCGCCGAGTCGAGATCACGGGTCCGACCGATCGCAAAATGGTGATCAACGCGCTCAACTCGGGCGCGAAGATGTTCATGGCCGACTTCGAGGACGCAAACTCGCCGACGTGGCAGAACATGGTCGAGGGGCAGATCAACTTGCGCGACGCGGTCAGGCGGTCGATCGCATTTCGGAGTCCGGAAGGAAAAGATTACAAATTGAACGAGCAGACCGCGGTGTTGCTCGTCCGGCCGCGTGGCTGGCATCTCGATGAGAAACACCTGCTGGTCGATGGCAAACCGATCTCGGGCGCGCTTTTCGATTTCGGCTTGTATTTCTTTCATAACGCGCGCGAGCTGATCAAACGCGGCAGTGGTCCATATTTTTATCTGCCGAAAATGGAGAGCCACCAGGAAGCGCGGATCTGGAACGACGTGTTCAATCTGGCACAGGACGAACTCGGAATTCCGCGCGGGACGATTCGCGCGACGGTATTGATCGAGACAATTCCGGCGGCGTTCGAGATGGACGAAATCCTTCACGAGTTGCGGGATCATTCCGCCGGGCTCAACTGCGGGCGCTGGGATTACATCTTCTCCTGCATCAAAAAATTCCGCGCCAAAAAAGATTTCATTCTGGCCGATCGCGTACTAGTGACCATGACGACGCATTTCATGCATTCGTATTCGCTGCTCTGCATCAAGACTTGTCATCGTCGCAATACTTTCGCGATGGGTGGCATGGCGGCGCAGATCCCGGTGAAAAACGATCCGAAGGCAAACGAGGAAGCGTTCGCCAAAGTTCGCGCGGACAAGGAACGCGAGGCTGGCGATGGACACGACGGAACCTGGGTTGCGCATCCGGGAATGGTCCAGCTCGCCACCGACGCCTTCAACGCGATCATAAAAACGCCCAATCAGATCGACAAAAAGCGCGAGGACGTAAATGTGGCCGCGAAAGATTTGCTCGACTTCGGTCCGTGCGAACCGATCACCGAACAAGGATTGCGACAGAACGTTTCAGTTGGCGTCCAATATTTGGAAGCGTGGCTGCGCGGGCACGGGGCGGTGCCGCTGTTTAATCTAATGGAAGACGCGGCCACGGCTGAAATTTCCCGCGGGCAGGTTTGGCAATGGATCCGGCATCCGCAGGGGAAATTGAACGATGGCCGAAAAGTAACCAAGGAGCTCTTTGGACAAGTGCTTGAGGAAGAGCTCGGCAAAATCAAAGCTCAAGTGGGCCCAGCGGCTTACGACAAGCGCAAATTCGCGCTCGCGCACGATTTGTTTGCAAAGATCACGACCGACGACCAGTTCGCCGAATTCCTTACGCTGCCTGCGTACGAGTTTCTTGATTGAAAAATGAAAACGCAAAAGAACGGAGCTAAGTCCGGGAAAAATCGAGCCCGAAAGCAACCCACCAATGGTCGCTTCGATGGAATCGAGCGTCCTTATTCGCGCGAGGATGTCGAACGATTGCGCGGGAGGATTCAAATTGAGCACACGCTGGCGCAGCGTGGCGCGGAGAAGTTGTGGGACGTGCTGCATAGCGAAGAGTTTGTTCCCGCGCTCGGCGCGTTGACGGGCAATCAGGCCGTTCAGCAAGTGCGGGCCGGCTTGAAGGCGATTTATCTCAGCGGCTGGCAAGTTGCCGCGGACGCGAATCTCGCCGGTCAAATGTATCCTGACCAAAGTTTATATCCGGCCAACAGCGTTCCGGCGGTGATTCGACGGATTAACAACGCGTTGCTCCGTGCCGATCAAATCGATCACTCCGATGGGAAAAACGAGATCGACTGGCTGGTGCCGATCGTGGCCGATGCTGAAGCCGGCTTTGGCGGGCCGCTCAATGTCTTCGAACTGATCAAAGCGATGATTGAAGCAGGTGCGGCCGGCGTCCATCTGGAAGATCAATTGGCGAGCGAAAAAAAATGCGGACACATGGGCGGCAAGGTTTTGGTTCCGACCTGTCACGCCGTTCGAAATCTGGTGGCGGCGCGTCTCGCAGCCGACGTTTCGAATGTTCCAACCGTCATTATCGCTCGCACCGATGCCAATGGCGCGAAGCTTTTGACCAGTGACGTCGATGAACGCGACCGCGAATTTTTGTCCGGGGACCGCACACCGGAAGGGTTTTTCTCGGTGCGATCAGGTTTGGATCAGGCGATCTCGCGAGCGCGCAGTTATGCGCCGTATGCCGATCTGGTTTGGTGTGAAACGAGCACGCCGGACTTAAAGGAGGCGCGGCGTTTTTCAGAGGCGATGCGCGAGAAATTTCCGCAAAAATTACTGGCTTACAATTGTTCGCCTTCGTTCAACTGGAAGAAAAAGTTGGATAGCGCGACGATCGCGAAATTCCAGCGTGAACTCGCCGCCATGGGCTACAAATTTCAATTCGTCACCCTGGCTGGATTTCATTCGCTTAATTATTCAATGTTCCAGCTGGCCCACGGCTATGCGCAAAGCGGCATGAGCGCCTATTCAGAACTGCAGGAAGCGGAGTTCGCCGCCGAGGCCGACGGTTACACCGCGACCAAGCATCAGCACGAAGTCGGAACCGGCTATTTCGACGCGGTAGCCCGGGCAATCTCGGGCGATGAATGCTCCACCGTCGCGCTCGCCGATTCGACTGAGCAGCAACAGTTTGCTAAGACTCGGCGCTAACATCTGCTTGTCATCCGAAGCTGGATTTTTTTGAATCCAAAGCCAGCCCGGACTGCATCTCACTACCAAAGGATGAATATGAAAACATTGCCTCTCTGCATTTGCTCAGTTGTGCTGGCTGTTACAGCCATGGCGCAGCCCGCGCCTCCACCGCCTCCACCGCCAGCCCCAGCGGCTTCGGCGTCGGCGTCAGTGGCGGCCGGCGTCTCGCCCGCTCAAGATCTGGCGGATAAAATCCATCAGCGGATCGAGAAGAAACTCAAAGGCCATCACGGAATCGTGATCGATGGGGACAAAGACGATGATGTCGATCTTAAGAATGTAGGCGACCTTGGCGAACGACTTGCCATTCCAATCGTCGGCATCGTGTTCATGAGTATTTTCGGGGCTCCGGTCCTGATCGTCGCCGTCATCTTGTATTTCGGATTTTCAAAGTCCCGAATGCAGCACCGCACGATTCGAATGCTGGCCGAGAAGGGCCAACCAATTCCGCCGGCCTTGTTCGTTCCGCCGGCGCCAGCCGTCCGTCAACGCTCGGACATGCGACGCGGTGTCGTTTTAACGATGGTAGGCGTCGGCCTCATGATCTTCTTTGGCGCAGTCAATGATTGGGAAGGCGGCGCGTGGTCGCTCGGTCTTATTCCTTTTCTGATCGGCGTCGGTTATCTGCTCGTCTGGAAGTTGGAGGGCAAGAAGGACGTTTCGTCGCCGCCGCCGGTGACATAATATCGCCGTGTGGAGCTAACCGATGCAGGCCTTATCGCCCGAGTTCTTGCCGATGACGACCAGCACGCGTTTGGCGAGCTGGTCCGCCGGCATCAATCGAGTGTTCGTGGTTTGTTGCGACAACTCACGCGCGGCGACCTCGCGCTGGCGGACGATTTGGCCCAAAACGCCTTTGTTCGCGCTTATAGAAACATTCGGACCTTTCGCGGTGAGGCAAAATTTTCCACCTGGCTTTATCGAATCACCTACAATTGCTTTCGCGAGGACGCCCGGCGCCGCAAAGAACTCGTCGGTATTAATGAGGAACAATGGCAGGCGGAGCAGGACCCACAGACAGTCGATCCAGGTCTAAGACATGATCTTATGCATGCGTTAGGGTTACTTCCGTTGCACGAGCGATCGGCGGTTTTGCTTTGTTGTCAAAACGGCTTGTCGCACGACGAAGCGGCGCGCGTTCTCGAGATTCCACTCGGCACGGTGAAAACAAACGTGTTGCGCGGTCGCGAAAAATTGAAGAAAACTTTGGCGGTTTGGGCGCAGTAACAAGATGAACGAGGAAAGTCAGGAAGATTGGTTGGATCGCCGGCTGCGAGACGCCGCGCCTTATATCGAGGACGACGGCTTTACCGCGCGCGTTTTGCGACAGCTGCCGGCACGGCAACGGAGCGGTCAATTTCTGCGTCCGCTCATTCTGGTCGGAATGAGCGCGTTCGCGAGCGCACTTACCTACGTTTTGTCCGACGGCGGCCGCTTTGTGGTGGTAGAAATGTTCAAACTGACGACGATTCCGACGCTGTGGGTCGTCGCATTCGCTTTGGCCAGCGGGATGTTAGTGATGGCCGGCGGCATTTTCGCTGCCATGTCTAAGACAAGTCAGGTCCAATCTTAGATGTGACTTAGATTTGCATTATCAATCTTAGGCGTAGAGTGAGGAATGCTAAGAGACATTCCGAGTTCGGCCCTTAAGCAACTCGTTCGCCTTTCCGAGCGCAAGGAAGCGCTCATGGCGCGGATCCAAGAAATCGATCGCGAAATGATGCGCGTCCAGAACAAGTTCGGGATTCCGTCGCGCGAAGGCGACCCGCGCGCGCCGGTTACGGTTTCTCGGACACCTGGCGGGCTGCTTCGGCGGCGAAGCGAGCGCGGTGCGTTAAAAGAAAAAATCGTCCGGACGTTGCGCGCGGCCGGCAAAAAAGGTGCGACGATCGGCGAGCTCTCAAAAAAGTTGAAGGTGCCGAACGCAAATCTTTATGTCTGGTTCAACGGCACTGGCCGGAGCGTGCCGGGAATCAAAAAGATCGGCGTCGCGAAATATCAGCTTAAATAATTTAGCGAAGTTGCTGGGCTTGTTCGACGTCCTGGCGGATCTGTTGAACGAGCGCGTCCAGGCTCTCAAATTTTTTTTCCGGACGAAGGAATTTTAGAAAGCGAACTTCGACATCGACGCCATAGATGTCGCGATTGAAATCGAACAAATGAATTTCCAGCACACGCTCGGACTTTCCTTCGCTGACGGTCGGGCGAACGCCGAGGTTAATTACGCCGCGATGTAACTCGCCGTCGATTTTCGCTTCCGCGGCATAAACGCCGTTCGGGGGAAATTGCTCGCTGTGCGCGCTGAGGTTTGCCGTTGGGAACCCGATCTTTTTTCCAAGATTGTCGCCGTGCGTGACCGTTCCGAGAATCGTGTATTCGCGACCGAGCATTTCAGCAGCTTTCGTCAGGTCGCCGTTTTCAACTGCCTGCCGGATCGCTGTGCTGCTCACGACCGCGCCTTTTATTTTGACTGGTGGAATTCCCACGACGTCGAAGTCAAAATTCCCCCCCAGCTTTTTCAGAAGATCGAGATTACCGCGGCGTTTTTTCCCGAACGACCACTCGTGACCAACGCATATTTCGCGGAGTGGTTTGGAACGCGCGACTAATTGCTGCACGAAATCTTCCGGCTCCGTCGCCGCGAACTGTTTGTCAAAACTGATAATGAGCAAGTGCTCAACCCCAAGCGCGCGAATCAGCGCGATCTTGTGTTGGGTTGCGGTCAGTAAGTGCGGTGCGCCTTCTGGTCGCAAAACTTTTTCCGGATGCGGATCGAACGTGACCACAACCGGTGTTCCACTCGTCTCGCGCGCATGATCCGCCGAGGTCGAGATAACTGCCTGATGACCGCGGTGAACGCCGTCGAACACGCCGATGGCGAGAAATACCGGGCCGCGCAATCGCTCGAGCTCCGGAATCGATCGCAGAATTTCCATTTTCGAGCTTACGCTTAGGCGCCGCGCATGCGCGAGACTTGGGGCAGCGAAAGAACTTGCTGCACGATCTCTTCGCGGGGCAGCTCTCTAATTTGGTCCACAGTGATTGCGTTGCCTACGTCGAATCGACCCGACTGCGTCCGTCGCAAAGATTTCAAGTGCGCGCCGCAACCAAGCAGCTGGCCGATGTCGTGCGCGTAAGTGCGAACATAAAAGCCTTTGCTGCACAACACGCTGAAATCGATGTCCGGCAATGCAATCCGATCGATGCTGTAGCGATAAACGTGAACGAAGCGGGGCTCGCGCTCCACGACTTTTCCCTGCCGCGCCAATTTGTAGAGCGGCACGCCGCCATGTTTTTTCGCTGAGACCATTGGCGGCATTTGATAAAAATCGCCGAGGAATTTCTCGAATGCGGCGCGAATCTCAGTCTCGCTCAACTCAGGCACCGGTTTGGTTTCGATGACTTCGCCTTCGCGATCTTGCGTGCTCGTCGCTGCGCCCAGCGTAAGTGTGCCGACATATTCCTTGTCTTCGCTCATCAACAAATCCTGAACTTTTGTTCCACGTCCGATCGTTAAGAGAAGCAAGCCGGTGGCGATTGGATCGAGCGTTCCGCAATGGCCGATTTTTTTAATTCCGAGCTGTCGCCGCAGCAGTGCGACCACGTCGTGCGAGGTCATGCCTTCGGCTTTGTCCACCAACAGGACGCCGTCAAGAGTTACGACCGACGACATCACAAACTTCCTCCAGAATTTTCTTTTCGACTTCGGCGAGCGAACCGCGGACACGCGCCCCCGCGGCCAGAACGTGTCCGCCGCCGCCAAATTTTTCGCAGATGGCACACACGTTTACCTTTTCGCTTTTTGAACGCATGCTGACGCGCACTTTGCCGTCGGCCAGTTCTTCAAAAAACACGGCAACGATCACGCCTTGGAGCGCGCGCAAATGATCGATCAGTCCCTCATTGTCTTCCGGCAACGCTCCGAGTTTCTTCGCAGTAGCGAGGCTCAAACTGAAATTGGCGACCCGATTTTTCGCGTCGAATCGCATCGTTCCGAGAAGATCGCGCAAAAGTTCGACCCGACGGCGCGGATAGTTCTCATACGTCAACTGGCTAACGCGGCCGACATCGACACCGGCGTGGACGAGCTCGGCGGCAATTTCAAAAGTGCGGGCGGTTGTATTTGGATATTGGAATGAGCCAGTGTCGGTCGATATCGCGACGTAAAGATTCTCCGCAATCGCGGAATCGATCGGTAATTTTTCGCTTTTAATTAGTTCGAAGAGGATCTGGCCGGTTGCCGGTGAATTTGGATCGATATAAACAATGTCGCCATAGCCCGGATTGCTCGGGTGATGGTCGATGTTGATCCACACTTTCGCGGAACGGACCGCAGGCAGCGCGGTGCCGAGTCGATTCTGAATTGCGGTGTCGAGCGCGATCGCAACATCGACATCTTCCGGTTCAGCCGGCGGTTTGGTGAGCAGATTGGCGTTCGGCAAAAAACTGTACTTATCGAGCATGCCTTCTTCGTTCCAGATGCGAACGTCCTTGCCGAGTTGCTTGAGAGAAAGGCCGAGCGCGAGCTGGCTCCCGAGCGCATCGCCATCCGGTCGAACGTGGCCAAGAACCGCAAACGCCTGATGTTCGCGCAACGCCCGGCCGATTTGCTCGAACTTGGCTGCGCTCACTCGGGTTTGTCGCTGTCGGCGTCGATTTGCTGCAAAATCTCGACGATCCGCGATCCGCGCGCGATCGATTCATCGAGTTGAAAAAGCAAATGGGGCGTGAATTTCATCGTTACGCGACGCGCGAGCTCGGACTGAAAAGCAGATCGATGCTCTTCGAGCTTCTTCATCACATTTTCAGCTTTTTCCGACCCAAGCACGCTGACAAAGACGTGCGCACTTTTCAGATCCGGTGTGACGTCGACGTGATTGATGGTGATGAGAGCGCCTTCAAAACTGATTTCGCGCGCGAGTATTCCACTGAGCTCCCGTTTTACGACTTCGTTGACCCTCAGCATGCGATGTTTCATTTGGCCCTTTCATTCCCATCAGAGTTTTTGGGCCATAGCTTCGAGTTGATAGCACTCGATGATATCGCCGACCTGATATTCGCTGAAATCGCCGAGCTTGATGCCGCATTCCAACCCCGAACGAACTTCTTTCACGTCGTCCTGGAAACGGCGGAGCGTGGAAAGGCCGCCGTCGTATACCGGCTGACGTTTTCGAATAACCCGCGCGCGGCCAGTCCGAGCGATTCGGCCGTCGGTCACCAAACAACCCGCCACGATGCCTCTGCTCAACTCGAAGACTTGTTTCACCTCGGCGTGTCCGAGGGCGGTTTCGCGGAATTCCGGATCGAGCAGTCCGGCCATCACGTCCTTCATCTGATCGAGTAATTCGTAAATGATGCTGTAGAGCTTGATCTGGACGCCTTCGCTTTTCGCGGCCGAAACAGCCATGTTTTCAACTTTGGTGTTAAAGCCGACCACCACGGCGTTGGACGCGCTCGCCAGCAAAATGTCCGACTCCGAAATTGGCCCGACGCCCGCGTGAATCATTTCAAGATCGACTTTCTTGCTCTCGATTTGTTGGAGCGCAGCGGTCAGTGCTTCAACTGAACCCTGCGTATCGCATTTCAAAACGAGGCGAAGAATCTTTTTGCCGCTGGCCGATTCAAGGAGAGTTTCGAGTGTCGCACGCTGAGGAACGGTCAATTTTTCAGCGCGTTTCGCCTCCAAACGTTCGTCGCTTAAAGTTTTTGTAGCACGCTCCGATTCCATGACCAGAAACTCGTCGCCCGCGTTTGGCAGTCCGGTAAAGCCGAGCACTATCACCGGCGTGGAAGGGCCGGCTTCTTTCAAAGGTTTGCCCCGGTCGTCGACCAACGATTTCACTTTGCCCGAGTAATCGCCGCAGATGAACGGTTCGCCGACTTTGAGCGTGCCCATCTGAACAATCACGCTCGCGGTCGGGCCGCGACCCGCTTCCACTTGCGCTTCAATGACGGTGCCGCGCGGCCTCGCGGTCGGCGATGCTTTCAAATCCATCACTTCTGCTTGCAACAGCATCATTTCGAGAAGGTGATCAATGCCGGTGCCGCGAGTCGCTGAAACTTCGCAGACGATAGTTTTGCCGCCCCAATCTTCCGGAGTCAGGTCCCGGTCCTGGAGCTGCTTCTTCACTTTGTCGAGGTTGGCCGACGGCAAATCGACTTTGTTGATTGCGACCATGATCTCAACGTGCGGCGCCGCTTTGGCGTGATTGATCGCCTCGATCGTTTGCGGCATGATGCCGTCGTCCGCCGCGATAACGAGCACGACAATATCAGTGACGTTCGCGCCGCGCGCGCGCATCGCGGTGAAAGCGGCGTGACCGGGCGTGTCGATGAATGTGATCTTGTGTCCCTTGTGTTCGACGGTGTAGGCGCCGATGTGCTGAGTGATTCCGCCGGCTTCTCCTGCCGCGACCCGCGTTTTTCGGATCGCATCCATTAACGACGTTTTGCCGTGATCGACGTGGCCCATGAAAGTGATGATTGGCGCGCGCGGTTTAAGTTCCTCCGCTTTTTCAATGACCGGCGGCGGCGGCGCGACCACGACCTGCTCAACCTTGTGCACACCCCCGCCTTTTTCGCGGCGTTCTTTTTCGAGAACGAATCCGTGGCTCTCGGCGATCTTCGACGCGATATCGGGCTCGACCGTCTGGTTGACGTTCGCGAAAATGTTGAAGTTCATCAGCTCGGCAATGAGCTGGTGCGGTTTCAAACCAAGCTCGAGCGCAAGCTGCTTCACAATGATCGGCGGCTTGATGTGAATGACGTTTTGCGCCGGCTCCTCGGCTTCTGTCGCCGCCGTTTCGACTGGGGCTTGGTCAGTCGGTGGTGCCGGTTGCGCCGGTTCCGTTTTTTTCGGCGGTGCGGTCGGTGCTTCCAACGAGGCGCGAATCCGCGAGATCGGCGGCAGAACGGTACTTTTCTTTTTTATCTCGCCGTCGACAGCTTTTTTCTCGGGATGCTTTTTGTCGATTAACGAAACACTTGCAACCGACGGGCGATGAGGCGCGCTTGGTTTCGGCTGCGGCTTTGCTTCCGCCGCACGATGAACCGCCGCCTTCGCTGGCGTTTTCGCATGCGCTGGCGCGTGCGCATGCGTCGTTTTTGGCGCCTCTACCTTCTTTTTCGAAACCGCTGCCTTGGCCGGGGCAGGCTTATGCGTGGCAACGTGTTTGTGGCCGGCAGATTTCTTTGCCGCCGTTTTTGTTTTTGTCTTTGTTGCCATTTTAGAGATTCACTCATGGCTCAAGCCCCTTGAGCCGAGCCCGCTTCTTGCGTTACATCTTGTTTGTGAACGGCGTCATGGATTTCACGCGCCTTTGCTTCGTCCACGCCAAGGATGTCCACCAAATCTTGAACATCGGCGGCGTGCAAGCCTTCCAGATTCGTAAAGCCGGATTTCACCAAGGTCACCGCTTGTTCTTCGGTGATCGGTAATTCCTTGGCCAGCGTTTGCGCCGCTTGCGCAACTTTTTGCTCCACCGCCGTCGTGGCCGACGTGTCTTTGTCGATGTTGATTTCCCAACCGGTGAGCCGTGAAGTCAGACGCGCGTTCTGTCCCTTTTTTCCGATCGCGAGCGAAAGCTGATCTTCATCCACTGAAATTTGCGCGCTCTTTTTCTCAGGATCGAAAACAATATTTTTGACTTTCGCCGGCTTGAGCGCTTCGAGAACGAAGTCCTTCGGATCGGAGCTCCAACGGATGATGTCGACCTTTTCGTTGTTTAGTTCGCGGACAATGTTTTTGACGCGCGATCCGCGCATGCCGACGCAGGCGCCGACTGGATCCACTTTATCGTTTGCGCTCCAAACCGCGATCTTCGTTCGATAACCGGCTTCCCGCGCGATGCCGCGAATTTCAACGGTGCCATCGGCGATTTCGCTTACTTCCAATTCAAAAAGACGGCGAACAAAATTCGGATGACTGCGCGAAACGATGATCTCTGGACCACGCAATCCATTTTCGACCGCGACGACATAGGCGCGGAGGCGGTCGCCAACGTTGTAATCTTCCACCACGACGCGTTCGCGCTGCGGCATGACTGCTTCAAATTTTCCAAGGTCGAGAATCACATCTGAGCGATCGAACCGGCGGACGGTGCCGCTGACAATTTCGCCGGCGCGGTCCTTGAACTCCTCATAAATCATTTCCTTCTCGACCTGCCGGATGCGCTGCATCATCGCCTGTTTTGCGGTTTGCGCGGCGATACGTCCGAAATTTCGCGGCGTCACTTCCATCTCGACGGTGTCGCCGACTTTCGCGTCCGGTTTGATTCTGCGCGCTTTGGCCAGAGCGATCTCGTCCTGCGGATTGGTCACGTCGTCGACGACAACCAGATTGGCCAATGCGCGGATGTCGCCCGTTCGCGGGTCGATGTCGATCCTCAGTTCACGGGCGGCGCCGACGCTCTTCTTTGAAGCGGAAAGGAGCGCTGTGGAAACCGCTTCGAGCAGGATTTCGCGTTTGATCCCGCGTTCCCGCTCGAGGTAATCCAGCATGGCAATGAATTCAGCGTTCATAAAACATCCAGTCCGCAGACTAAAAAGAGTGGGACATCATTTCCCACTCCTCCCAGCGGCGGACTAGACGCTGAACTTACCCTTCGTGAGAGAGAGCGTCAAGCTGTGGGGTTGAACGACGCTCGCGAAGCGTCCAACATCTCATCTTCAATGACGTCGCGCGCCGCCAACTTGTTAATTGTCGTTCTCGTTTGGGCTGCGATCTATCTTCCGGCGCTCGGCTCCCTCGCCATCAAAGGCGAAGAAGGCCGCCGAATTTTGCCCGGAATCACGATGCTCGAGACCGGAAATTATCTCGTGCCGCAAGTTGGCGGTGAAACATATTTTCGCAAACCGCCGTTGATCAATTGGCTGGTCGCGGTGTCATTCAAAATCTTCGGTCACCAGAACGAATGGACCGCGCGAATGCCATCGGTGATTTCTGTTCTTTTGGTGGCGATCGCCTTTGTGACTGTGGCCCGCGCCAGTCTCGGTCCGCGTGGATCGATCATCGCCGGCCTCATTTGGCTCATTAACGCCGGAATCATCGAGAAAGGGCGACTCGTTGAGATCGAAGCTCTTTACGTCTCGCTTTGCGCGCTCGCTATCATTTTCTGGCTGAGTTTCTGGGAACAAAAAAAATCTCCGTGGCTGATCTGGACGGTTCCGTTTGTTTTTCTCGGACTCGGCTTGCTGGCCAAGGGCCCGGTTCACCTTTTATTTTTTTACGGCATCGTGCTCGCGGTTCTTTGGAAAGAGCGCAGCTGGCGGGCGTTGTTGCATCCCGCGCATTTGGTCGGCATTTTGGCAATGCTCGGAATTTTTGCCGCCTGGGCGATTCCATTTTTGCAGGCAACCGGACACGCAACCGCGACAACGAAATGGTCGCAACAATTCACCGGCCGGCTTCGTGGCAGCGACTTCCAGTTTGGACGTTGGATTCTCAATATTCCACACGGTATGTTTTATCTTCTGCCCTGGATATTGTTTCTGCCGCTGGTGCGGTTCGAAAATCTTGCGGCGGAGAAAGATCGACAGCTTGCGCGGGCGCTGGCCTGGGGAACGCTCGTTCCTTTTGTAATTGTAAATCTCGTGCCGGGTTCGATTCCGCGCTACGCGATGGCCGCGTTGGTATCGGCAATCTGGTTGTTTGCCATGACCCTATCCGCTGACAACGTCAGATGGCCGCGTTGGACAGCTGTCTGGATCGGCGGATGGATTGCCGCTGGTACTGCGGTTGGAATTATCCAGTATGCTCAAGAGCATCCGGACAAGCTTAGCATCGGCCAAGTTAGCTTGGGCATAATGATTGGAGCCGGCTTGGCGCTGGCAGTCGGGATTTGGTGTTGGAAGCGCCTCGGTGGCAGGGAATTTTCTCTTCGGGGAAGGCGTAACGCCGTTATTACCATCGTCGCTCTGGCGTGCGTCTTAATGTGGACCTATGCCGTTGCTGTCGTTCCGAAAATGGACCGGAGGCAGCGGATCAAACGACTCGCTGCCCAGATTGAAGCTTCCATCCCACCGTCGGAGACTGTTTATGCGCTCGATCCAAATTATCAGCCGATCTTTTTTTACATGCACCTGAAACTCGTTTACGCGGACGAGATTGAGGAAGTCCCGCAAGACGCGCGCTATTTACTGGTGCGCCCCGAACGGGAACAGGAGGTCCTGGAAAGCACTCGTTGGGAACCGCGCCGGCCGCATCGCATCATGCGTTCTACCGATTATCGGAAACAAGCGATCCTCTTGCTGAAGATCGAATAGGGCAGTGGCATTGACACTGCTTTGAACCGGAATTAGTTAGCATACTAACTAATTCTACAAAATGACCTCCAATATCGACGCGTTTGGTCAGGTTTTGCACGGTACCGCCCGCGCCTGGCGACTGAAATTGGACGAGCGACTCAAACCGATGGGTTTAAGCCAGGCCAAATGGCGGACGCTAATGCATTTGTCAGTCGCGCCTGGTCCTTTGACTCAATCGGAAATTGCCGCGCTATTGGGAATCGAAGAACCGACCCTCGTGACGTTGTTGCACCGGCTTGAAGACGAAAACTGGGTCGCGCGCCGCAACGCTTCGCACGACCGCCGTTGTAAAACCGTGCATTTGGCCCCGAGAGCGCAACGCGTGATCGAACAAATCAGCAGCGCAGCTTTCCAACTTCGTCATGAGTTGCTCGATGAGATTTCGGCCGCCGATCTTCGCACCTGCATGCGCGTGCTGAAACAGATCCGGCAAAAAGCGGAGAAGGGGAATGGGAATGGAAAACATGCAACCAGGCCTCGAGTTGGAAAGAACGGCCAAAACTGACATGGGTACTCGATTAGAATCTGGCAATAGCGCCTCCACGGAAGTTCATGAGAGGAGAAGGGTGACAACGACCGGCGATAGAAAGCAGCGAATTCCGCGCTGGGGTATTTTCTTGTTCGTCCTTCTGGCGGCGTTCGCGGTGGCGCGCACGTTGCAGCGTGGAGTGGAGACGTCGAAAACTACGCAGCCGCCGGTGCGGCCAGTTCTAGTAGCAAAAGTGATTACCAAAGATGTCCCGATTTACCTTGATGAAATCGGCACCTGCGCGGCCTATGAAACCGTCCAGGTCCAGGCGCAGGTCAGCGGGCAGATTATTTCACGTAATTTTCAAGACGGGGCCGATGTAAAAAAAGGTGATCTGCTCTTCACAATTGATCCGCGACCCTATCAGGCCGCTCTCGACCAGGCCAAAGCGCAAGCCGCGTTAGATGACGTGACCCTGAAGCGGCAGCAGGAATTGCGGACGAAGAACGTTAATGCTCCACAGGACTTCGATACGGCTCAAGCTAACGCACGCAAGTCCACGGCCGCAGCCGAGGCTGCTCAGGTGAATCTGGATTTTTGCTTCATCAAATCGCCGATCAACGGACGTGCCGGATTACGCCTTGTCGATGTGGGCAACATCGTCAGCGGGAATACGGGTAGCGGCGCGGTGTTGCTTACGATTCAGGGACTCGATCCGATTTACACCGACTTTACCGTTGCCGAAACCGATTTGGCCGTAGTGAGGAAATATCTCGGCGGCCCGAACGTGAAAGTGCAAACGTATTCACCGGACGCCAAGATTCCGCCGCGTCTCGGCGATTTGTATTTCATCGACAACGCCGTCCAGCCCGGTTCGGGTACGGTGAAGGCGCGCGGGGTTACGCCAAATCCGGACCACGCGTTTTGGCCGTCGGAATTTGTGCGTGTTCGTTTCATTCTCGACACGATTAAAGACGCGCGGCTGGTCCCATCGCAAGCGGTGCAGATCAGTCAAAGTGGGCCGTTCATATTTGTGTTGAAGCCGGACAACACGGTCGATCTTCGGCCGGTTAAGCCCGGACAGCGGCAAGATGGTGATCTCATGGTCGTCGAAAATGGAATTCAGCCCGACGAAACAGTCGTCGTGACTGGACAACTCGCGCTTGCTCCGGGGTCAAAGGTCGATCCCAAACCTTATAGCGCTCCGAATGCAGCGAGCGATCAGGCGCCTGCCAGCAAAAGCGCGATGTAACGCTTGGTATGGAGCGTCCTGATCATCCCTACGGCGCACCGGATGGCGAACACGACTCGACATCCACAGCTCCGAAAGAAGCTAGGTTAGTTCCGGTTAAAGGCACCGGACTTTCCGGCCCGTTCATCCGGCGGCCGGTGATGACTGTCTTACTGACGCTATCGGTAATCGTCGCGGGAATCGTGACCTACAATAAGCTGGCGGTGAACGATCTGCCGGCGGTCGATTATCCGATCATTCAAGTGACCTGCGCCTACCCGGGTGCGGATCCGGTCACGATGGCTAACAACATCGCCACGCCGCTGGAAAAACAATTTCTCCAAATCCCCGGCCTCGACATCATCACCAGCCAAAGCTCTCAGGGGAACACATCACTGACTCTTCAATTTGTTCTGAGCAAGAGCATCACCGACGCGGCGACCGATGTGCAGGCTGCCATCCAGCGCGCGACCGGCAAATTGCCGATCGATTTGCCGAGCCCGCCCACGTTTTCGAAAACGAACCCGAACGATCAGCCGGTTTATTTGCTCGGGCTGATGTCGGACACGATGACCGATGGCGATCTATATAAGTACGCATCCACCGCAGTGGCGCAGCGGATCGCCATTCTTCCCGGCGTCTCGCAAGTGAACATTTACGGCGTGCAGGGCGCGATCCGGATCAAGGCAGATCCGGCGGCGCTGGCTGCGCGCGGACTGACGATGGATGACGTGGCGAACGCGATCAAAGCGGGAACGGTTTATTCCGGCGCCGGACAATTCGACGGAGCGCATCGCAGCTTTGTTCTGCAACCGAATGGTCAGATCGATCAGGCCGAAGGTTATCGCAATCTCATTGTCGCGCGGAATAAGGACCGTTCGCCGGTTTATTTGCGCGACATCGCGGAAGTTAGACAAAGTGTGCAGGACGAGCGCACGTCGCGTTTCTTTTGGGTGCGCGGATTTAATCCGCCCGGCTCGATCGTAGTGCTCGCGGTTTCGCGACAGGCCGGAGCGAACGCAGTCGAAGTGGCGAATTCAGTCAAAGCGCTTTTCCCCGAGCTGCGCGCGAGTCTGCCAGGGTCGATCACCTTCACGCCGGTGTTCGATCGTTCCCAGACGATTGTGAATTCCGTGCACGACGTTCGAATGACGCTCGTGATCGCTTTCGTGCTGGTAGTGATGGTGATCTATGTTTTTCTCGGTCGGGCCACCGACACTCTGATTCCCGCGGTCGCGCTACCGCTTTCATTGCTGCTCACGTTCGCGGTGATGAGCATGCTCGGATTTTCGATCAACAATTTGACGTTGATGGCATTGACCCTCGCGATCGGATTTCTGGTCGACGACGCAATTGTCTTTTTGGAAAACGTGATCCGTCGAGCTGAGCATGGCGAATCGATTCTGAAGGCTTCTTTTAACACCGCCGGCGAAATTTCGTTCACGATCTTATCGATGACGCTGTCTCTTGCCGCCGTTTTCATTCCGTTAGTGCTTTTGCCAGGATTGCTCGGTCGCATTTTTCAGGAATTTTCGATCACGATCATCGTGGCCATTCTGGCCTCGGGTCTTGTTTCTCTAACCCTGACGCCGTTGATGTGCGCCCGCATTCTCGGGGAACGTAGTGCCGGCCATAAACGTACCCGGATGGAAAAGTGGACCGGCAATTTCATTAAACGCGTCATCGACGCCTACAGCCGAGCTCTTGATAAATTTCTCGACCGCGCCTGGCTAGCGATTCCGATCCTCCTCGCTTGTATTCTGGGTCTCTGGTTTTTCTTCACCCATTTGCCCTTCACGTTGCTTCCACCGGGCGACAGCGGTTTTGCCCGTGGGGTTTTCATTGCTCAGGAAGGATCGTCGCCGGAGCAGATGCGCGCTTTTCAAAAGCTGGTAAACGAGAAAATCATAGCCGACCCGAGTGTCGCGCAGTTTTTCACGGTCGCCGGTTCCCTATCGCGAAGCTCGTCGTCGCAAGCGATTATCTTCTGTATTTTCAAGCCGCGGGACCAGCGCGATCCGATTGAGCAATGTCTTTTGCGAATACAAAAGTCGATCAATACCATTCCGGGCCTGACCGCAGTGATCACGCCGAGTCCGGTCCTGCAGATCAATGTCGGCGCAACCAATCAGACGCAAGGCCAGTACGCTTACACCATCAGCGGCATCGTTCCGCAGGACGTTTATGGCGCGGCCAATCAAATGATGACGAGCTTGCGCGGTTTCAAGGGATTCGCTTCGGTGCGCTCCGATTATTACAACAGCACGCCGAATCTGAAGATTGACATCGATCGCGAACGGGCTGCCACCTACGGCGTTTCGACCTCCGCGATCCAGAGTCTGTTGAAGAACGCCTACTCCCAGAACTACGTCTATTTAATCAAACAACCGGACGATCAATATCAGGTCATCCTCGAAGTGAAAGACAACGAGCGCGCACAGCCGAGAGATCTCGACAATTTATATGTGCGGAGCAATAGCGGCAGCACGATTAGCCAAGGTGGCGCGCCGGGCAACAGCATTGCCACTGCGACCGGAACGAGCGCGGACCTCGTTCCGCTGCGCGCCGTGACATCGACAAGTCAGGTCGTTGGTCCGCAAGCAGTGAATCATTTCGACCAGTTCACCAGTGTGACAATTAATTTTAATTTGCTGCCGGGCGTTGCCATCGGCGATGCGACCAAATTCATTGAGGATTCATTCGTTCAAGTGCATCAGCAGTTTCCTGGCGTTCAAGCAACGTTTCAGGGCGAGGCGCTTGTCTTTCGCCAACTTTTCCGAGCGCTGCCGCTGCTCCTACTCGCCGCTGTTTTTGTGATGTACGTGATCCTGGGAATTCTTTACGAAAGTTATGTCCATCCGATCACGGTTCTATTTCCGGCGATTGTGCCGGCGATGGTCGGCGGACTCTTCACGCTCTGGATTTTCGGATCGACCTTGTCGCTTTACAGCGTGATCGGACTTTTTCTTCTGCTCGGGATCGTGAAGAAAAATGGCATCATGGTGGTCGACTTCGCTTTGCAACGAATTGATGAGGGTTGGGACCTGCGCTCGGCAATTCACGAAGCCAGCGTCGAACGTTTTCGGCCGATCATGATGACGACACTGGCGGCCTTGATGGGCGCCGTCCCACTTGCGCTCGGTTTTGGTCAGGATGCATCGTCGCGACGGCCACTCGGGCTCGTGATTGTCGGCGGCCTCGTTTTTTCGCAAATGGTCACTCTTTTTGTGACGCCGGTGATTTATCTTTGGCTCGAGTGGTTTCAGGAACACGTCCTCGACAAAGTGCCGTTCCTGCGGAGCGCCCACACTCATCACAAGGGCGAACCGCAGCCGGGGAAAGAGGGCGACTTTGGGCCGGTTCCCGCCGGCGCGCGCTAAACCGTAACTAATCGACGTTTTTCGCCTCGAAGGGAATAAGCCGTGCTTTCGCTAGGCATCCGTTTTTAGGATGTCAGCGCCGCGTACCAAAATCATCGTGCTCACTGCAGTCCTCGGCCTCGTTTGGGGCGGAGTGATCGCTGCCGGCCTTCGTACCTTGGTCAAATATGAAACCGAGCCGGGTCAGGTGGGCGCGGTGTCAAAGTCCTGGCCGGTTGATTCTTCGATCGCGCTCGCAAAGTACTATCCCACTCTCGTGATGGTGGCCCATCCCCAATGCCCATGCACGCGGGCGAGCATGGACGAGCTCGCACAAGTAATGGCTCGCATTCAAGGCAAGGTGCGCGCTT
This sequence comes from Chthoniobacterales bacterium, assembly GCA_038230255.1. Lineage (GTDB taxonomy): Bacteria > Verrucomicrobiota > Verrucomicrobiia > Chthoniobacterales > UBA10450 > AV40. Next base: position 17,046 of record JBBRNP010000008.1, on the reverse strand, counting down.
ACGTTTTATTTTACACGCCGGGAGAATCCGGTGCCGAGTGGCAGAATACCGATCTGCGACGAAGCGCTGCTCAAATTCCTGGTATCACCGTGTTATCGGATATCGATGGCGCTGAAGCGCAACGTTTCGGGGCTGAAACATCGGGTCACACTTTCCTGTTCGATCAAGATGGCCGTCTTCTCTTCAACGGCGGCATTACCGCCTCGCGCGGTCATTCTGGCGACAACGCGGGCGAAAGTTCCCTGGTGTCCTTGATCAATAACGGCGCGAGCGGCCGGGCGAACACGTTAGTCTTTGGTTGCTCGCTCACAGATCGCAAAAAACAAAACGCATGTTTGAAGTAGTAAAAAACACGCTCGCGGTCACGACTCCGGAATTCAGTGCGCAAGATGAGTGTGCGCGCCGGGCTGATGAGTTGTTCGAGCAGCAACAAAACGAGATTTACCGCAACACCGATCAGCTGTTTGCGCGGTTGATGATCGTTCAATGGGTCGCCGCCATTTTGATAGCGGTCGTGATTTCGCCTTCCACTTGGGCGGGGCAAGCGAGCGCGATTCACATTCACGTTTGGGCCGCAATCTTTTTGGGTGGCGCAATTAGTTTGTTTCCAATCTGGCTGACCCAAGCTTGGCCGGGTGCTGTCATTACCCGGCACGTTATCGCCGTGGCGCAGATGCTGATGTCGGCGCTCTTGATCAGCGTAACCGGGGGACGAATCGAGACGCACTTTCATGTTTTCGGTTCTTTGGTTATTCTCTCTTTTTATCGCGATTGGCGCGTCCTGATTCCGGCCACGATCGTTGTCGCCCTTGATCATTTTATCCGGGGCGTTTATTGGCCGTACTCGGTCTATGGAGTCCTTACGGCCAGTCCGTTGCGTTCAATTGAGCATTCCGCCTGGGTTATCTTCGAAGACCTCTTTCTGGTGATTTCATGTCTGCGCAGCGTTCGCGAGATGCGTTCAATTGCCAGCCGGACGGCGGCGCTGGAAAAAAGCGAACAGAGCTTCCGGCGAATATTCAACGAAGCGCCAATCGGCATGGCGATTGTCGATTTTGACTGCCGCTTCGTGAAGGTCAACGCAGCGATGTGCAAGATGGTTGGCTATTCCGAGCGGGAACTCACCCAGTTACAGACCCTGGACATTACCCTTCCGGAAGATGCCGAGCTGACACGGCAGAGAGGGCAGGCACTGCTAAATGGAGCTCCGACGTGTTCGTTCGAAAAACGCTACATTCGAAAAGACAACGAAGTCATTTGGACCAGTTGTACCGTCTGCACGATTCAATCTGAAGACGAAGCGCCACGCTACTACCTGGGAATGATCGAGGACATCTCCGAGCGCAAGGGCGCCGAAGAAGCGCTCAAGTTGGCGAAAGATGAGGCCGATCATGCGAACAAAGCGAAGAGCGAATTTCTCTCGCGAATGAGTCATGAGCTTCGGACCCCCTTAAATGCGATTCTTGGTTTTGGCCAATTGTTGGAGAGACAGAATCCAACTGAAACCCAGCGCGCTCGTGTCCGGCACATCATTAACGCCGGCCGCCACCTTCTCGCTCTTCTTAATGAGGTGCTCGATATTAGCCGTATCGAAGTCGGTCGAATGCAACTGTCGCTCGAGCCGGTTTGTGTTGCCGACGCTCTGGAGGAAGGACTCGATCTCCTGCGGCCGCTCGCCGCCGAGGCCAACATTGACCTCTCCGCGTCGGTAGATATCGACGCGGCGGTGTATGTCCTGGCTGATCGTCAGCGCTTCAAACAAGTCTTGCTCAACCTTCTCGCGAATGCGGTCAAGTACACGCCGGCCTCGGGCAGGGTGACAGTATCTTACAATTTGAATGGCGAGGACAAGGTGCGGATTTCCATCACCGACACCGGGCTTGGGATTGCCGGTGAAAAACTGGACCGATTGTTTACGCCATTCGATCGCCTCGGCGCGGAACAATCTACTATCGAAGGCACCGGCCTCGGTCTTGCGCTTTCTCAACGCTTGATGAAAGCGATGGGCGGCTCGATGGGAGTCGAAAGCGTGGTCGGCCAAGGCAGCACTTTTTGGGTTCAACTTCCCCGGACTACGTCGCCACTCAAACAGGTTCTGGCACACACAGAGAACCGAACGCGTACCCCTCCTCTCGATACTACGAGTCGCACCATTCTTTATATCGAGGACAATCTTTCCAATCTAACCTTGATCGAACAAATCCTCGAGGAACGGCCCGGCATCGCCTTGGTTACTGCCATGCAAGGCCAGATAGGGCTCGATCTGGCGCGGCAGCATTCGCCCGATCTCATTTTGCTCGATATTCATCTTCCCGATTTGCCCGGCTGGAAAGTTCTGTCCCAACTAAAAACCAGCGACGCGACGCGCCATATTCCCGTCGTCGTCATCAGTGCCGATGCGACTAAACGGCAAATTAACCGCCTGATGGCGGGCGGCGCCAGGGCGTATCTGACCAAGCCGCTGGACGTAGCTGAGTTCTTCCGAGTGTTAGACCAAACAATCGCGGCTAACCAAACGGACAATGGTTCCACGGCCCCTACAGTTTCGAACGGGCATTTAACGGAGGTTGATTAAATCGATATGAACAGATTGAACCAATGGCAGGATGATTCGGCGGAGCTCGCCAAAATGAAGATCCTTGTCATCGACGATGAGCCGCTGAACGTCACCCTGCTTCAAGAAATCCTGGTTGAGAACGGCTACACGCGCGTCGAATCGGTCTTGGATTCGAAGCTCGCGCTCGAAGTTTGCAAAAACTTTCAGCCAGACTTGATCCTGCTCGATTTACTAATGCCGCCGCCAGACGGTTTTGCCCTTCTCGAGTCGCTCCGCGTTGAAAGTGACGAAACCTTTCTGCCTGTCGTCGTTCTGACCGCGGATACGAACGAGGAATCGAAACGGCGTGCGCTTGAATCGGGCGCGACTGATTTCTTGCTCAAGCCGTTCGATCACGTCGAAGTCGTTTTGCGAATTCGTAATCTTCTCAAGAGCCGCCGGGCGCATTTGCTTCTGGATAATCAACGTGCCGCCCTGGAAGACGCCGTCCGTGAGCGCACGTCGGACCTGCGTTCCACAATTGCGCAGTTGCAAAAGACGAACGACCTGCTCTCGCAAAGCGTCTGAGTTGCCTTTAAACCACCGGCAGTAGATACATCGCCATGCGCGCGATGATGTTCGAAGAAGCCAACCTCGCGCTCGAAAAATTCCGTGCGCGAAAACTCGACGGCACCGCTGTCCTCATGATCTCTTCTTCCTAATTTCTACTTTTTACTTTCTACTTTTCTTCCCGTGCCTTCGCATCTTTCTTCCGAACAATCTGCATCCGGCGAATTTCAGCGGCAGGAGGACGCGTTCCGCGAATGGATCTCGAATGATGGATCGACATCCTATCCCGCAGCGGCCGGTCGCTATCATCTTTACGTCTCGCTCGCCTGTCCGTGGGCCAGTCGCACGATCATTTTTCGAAAGCTAAAAGGCCTCGAGGACGTGATCGGCCTGACCATCGTCGATCCGTTTCGCGATGAGAAGGGCTGGGCCTTTCGCGATCCGGAACGAAGTAGACCCGGCGCACTGGAGGATCTCGATGTGTTTGAATCCACCGATCCGATCAACGGCTTCCGCTATTTAAGCGAGGCTTACGCGGCCACAAATCCAAAGTTCAAGGAACGTGTCACGGTTCCGGTACTTTGGGACAACGAGACGAAAAGAATCGTCAACAATTGCGAGAATGACATCTGCCCAATGTTCAACAGCGTGTTCAACGAGTTCGCCAAGGACAAAGGACCTGCCCTGAGCGGAGCGCAGCGGAGTCGAATGGGTGTCGATCTTTTCCCGAAAGATATCGAAGCCGAACAGGCCAAGCTGTCTGATTTTGTTTACGACAAAATCAACAACGGCGTTTACAAAGCCGGTTTCGCCACCCGCCAGAGGGCCTACGAAATTTCGTGCCAGAAACTTTTCGACGCGCTCGATGAAATGGAAAAGCGGTTGTCGAAGAGCCGCTATTTATTCGGGAAACGGATCGTCGAAACCGACTGGCGATTGTTTTGCACACTGATTCGATTCGACGTCGTTTATCACGGCCATTTCAAATGCAACCTGCGACGCATTATCGATTACCCGAATCTGCAGGGTTATCTGCTCGATCTCTACCAGCAGCCGGGAATCGCCGAGACCGTCAGCATCGATCACATCAAGCGTCACTACTACATGACGCACGAAGAAATTAACCCCACCCGGATTGTGCCCCTCGGGCCGATTGTCGATCTGGCGCGGCCGCACGGGCGAGGAAAACCTGAATACAGCATCTTCCGCAACACCGGCTTCGCCGCCGCGTTAGTAACGAATTGTTACTTTTTCCAGCTGGCGATTGCATGGGAATTGGTGTAAAATTTAGGACTTACAAAATTCAAGACCATGAAGACGTACCCCCAATTTGTAACGACCGCCTTACTCGCAGTAACCTGCTACCTTTTCCTTGGCGTCAGCGTCGCCCGGGCCGATGACAACGTGCAAGGTGGCGACATCCAAGGCACCGAAAGTCTCGATCTCGGTAGCCAGATGAAGCCAACCGCAGCTGCGCCCGCGGGCTCATCCATCGGACTCGGGCTTGGGGCGGAAGACGATAATGGCGCGACGCAGGGCGAGCTCGGGCTGGAGGTGGCAGGACTTTTACCCGGCACTTACAACGTCAGTGCTACCTTGAAATCTACCGGCGCGACGGTCGCGATTGGAAGCTTCACCACGAACAGCCAAGGTGAAGTTGACATGGAGTTTACCAATAATCCCGACGGCCCAGAAGATGCGCCGTTTCCGGTAAACGTTAATCCGTTCGACATCGCCACGGTTTCAGTGTCTGACTCAAATGGCGTCGTGCTTTTCATGGCCGATCTGACGAACGCCCTGAAAATAGACGCGACATTGAGCGCGAGCATCACCGGTCAACCCGGACCGACCGATCCGGGTGCAACTGGTAGCGCATTGCTCAGCGCCAATGCTTCACATTGCAAGCCGCTGGGATACCTTCAAATAACCGGGCAAGGATTGCCCCCGAACACGTTCCTCAACATTCTGGTTAACGGATTGACGTCGACCGCGAAGAAGCCCAAGACCAGCAGCACCGGAAGCCTTAGCATCACCCTTCTCCCGGCGCCAAGGAAAAGGACCATTGCTTCGGGCGTCACTCTTCTTGAGATTTTGTCAGTCACAGTGACGGACAAGAACGGAAATGTCCTGCTAGCGTTTAGCTTCTAATACAATACCACGGCAAGCTGGAACAAAACGGGCGCGGCCGAACGCTGCGCCCATTTTATTTTCACAGCTGATTCAGCGCTTTGCCGAGTCTCTCGACTCCAACTTTGAACAGTGGCGGGTCGCAGCACATTCCGGCGCATCGTCGATTATCCAAATCTCCACGGCTATTTGCCGGACCTTTATCAACTCTCAAACATCGCCGAGACTGTCAGCATCGATCACATCAAGCGTCACTACTACATGACGCACGAAGAAATTAACCCCACCCGGATTGTGCCCCTCGGGCCGATTGTCGATCTAACCCGGCCACACGGTCGCGATAAAATTTGACCCGCGCGAGGGCGGCGGGGCGCGATGTCTATGGGAAGCTACGATTTCTCTGGCGGATTGACGGATTGACGATGGCTAAAAAGAAACCTGTGCGGGCACAACCAGACGCGAAGCGCGAGCCCCCCGACAAATTGCACGCCAGCGAAGAGCAATTTCGATTGCTGGTCGAAGGCGTGGAGGAATATGCCATTTATATGCTCGACCCGATCGGGACAGTTGTGACCTGGAATTCGGGCGCCCAAAAAATTAAGGGATACAAAGCGGACGAGATCATCGGAAAGAACTTCGCCTGTTTTTATACGGCTGACGATGTTGCAGCTCGAAAACCCGAACACAATCTCGCCGAAGCGCGCCGGCTCGGTCACATTCGCGACCAGGGACTGCGCGTGCGTAAGGACGGCTCAACTTTTGAAGCTGAAGTTGTCCTCACCGCCCTCTTGGGCAAGGATCGCGAGCTTCGCGGCTTTTCGAAAGTCACTCGCGATGTCACCGCGCAGGTGCGGGCCCGTGAAATCGAAGTGGCCAAACTCGCAGCGGAGGAAGCGAGTCGCGCGAAAGATAATTTTCTAGCCGCTTTAAGTCACGAGTTGCGCACTCCGCTCACACCGGCTTTAGCGGCAGCAAGTTTCCTGGCTCATCAAACCGAACGAATCCCGTCCGAGTTTGCTCCCGAGATCGAAACCATTCAACGCAATGTCCAGTTGCAGGCACGGTTAATTGACGATTTGCTCGATCTGACTCGCGTTGTTCGTGGCAAACTCGAAATGCATTTCGACCGGGCCGATGCGCATGCGCTGATTCGTGACGCGCTCGAAATCGCGCAGCCGGACCTTATTTCAAAAGGCCTAATTGTTTCGATCGCGCTGAACGCGAAGGAGCATAACATCTGGGCCGATCCGGTTCGGATTCAGCAGGTCTTCTGGAACGTGATCAATAACGCGGTGAAGTTCACGCCCCGCGGCGGCAAGATCGACATCACCACTACGAACGAGAAAGGGAACACTTTCAAATTCGAAATCACCGACAGCGGAATCGGGATCGATCCGGAAAAGATCAAATCGCTCTTCCAACCTTTTGAGCAGGCGGATCCTACGATCACTCGACGGTTCGGTGGGCTCGGTCTCGGTCTGGCAATTTCCAGGCACATCGTGAACTTGCACGACGGAGAAATTTCGGTCGAAAGTCGTGGCCGCAGTTACGGCGCGACTTTCAGTGTCAAACTTGCCGTGTTGCCAGCGCACGTCGGCAAAACGGGGGTGCAGGCCCGCGTGCCAGGCAAACCGGTCAAGTCGTTGCGCATTTTATTGGTGGAAGACCATGGCGATACTCGCAGGACGTTGGCGCGATTACTTCAACATTTTGGCCACGATATTTCGGTGGCAGAGAATACCGAAGCCGCCCTGGCGATTTTGCGTTCAAAGACGCTCGACGTTGTTTTGAGTGATATCGGCCTGCCTGACGGCAGCGGTTACGACGTGATCGCGGAAGCGAAACGAACGCAGCACGTCACCGGAATCGCTCTGACCGGATTTGGCATGGAAGAAGACATCAAGCGGAGCAAGAAGGCCGGGTTCGACTTTCATCTGACCAAACCGGTGGACTTTCAGGAACTTCGCAGCGTCCTGGCGGAAGCATCCGAATAAAACGCGTCTAGCGTCGCAATTCGTCCAGAGCGTTGCCGAAACGTGTGATCCCTTCGCGGAAGTTTTCCGGCTGGCAACACAACCCGATGCGAATGTGGTTCGGTGATTCGAAAAAGCGGCCGGGAACCACTGCTGTTTCATATTTCTCGATCAGCAAACCGCAAAGTTGGTCAGCATCCACATGGCGGAGCCGCGGAAATGACGTTGTGCCGAATTTTGTCGGGACAACATCGACATCGTCGCGCGTTTTGAAAAAATTGTTCAACATGTGTCGATTCGTTTCCAGCCAGGCTTTGGCGCGAGCCGCGATCTTCGGCAGTTGATTTAGCGCTGAGACACTGAGTCGCTCCATCACGTTCGGCGCGCTCGCGGCAAAGATATCGTCGAGTCGCTGAATTTTCTTCGCCAGTTCTGGGTCTGCGAGAATCCATCCGCAACGAAGTCCGCTCAAGCCATAGCCTTTGGTCAGGCTGCTCGTCACCACAAACTGTGGGCCGAGCGAAACGGCCGATCTTGGCGAATTTTCAAACATCGCTTCCAGATAAACTTCGTCTACCAGCACGTGTGCGCCCACACCGCGCGCGACCTCGCCGATTTTTCGCAGCGTTGTTTCTTCAACCAGCGCGCTGCTTGGATTATGCAAGTTCGTCACTGCGATCAAGCGTGTGCGCGGAGTGATCTGCTTCTCCAAGTCGTCGATGTCGATCTTGAAACGATCCTCGAATCGTCTTGGGAAGCGTTTGATCTTGGCTCCGAGATATTCGGCAACCGCGAGCACGGGATCGTAAGTTGGCTGCTCAATCAGGACTTGGTCGCCGTGTTCGAGTAACGCCGCCATCGCCAGATGATTGGCCATCGACGTGCCGCCTGAAACCGTGACGACATTTTCGGCTGGGATCTGACGATGTTGAGCCAGCGCGTCAACCAGCGGGCGATATCCGTAAGCATTGTCGCCATGCAATTCTAAATCGCTCAGCTTCACGTCCAATTCCGCGAATGGCAGATTAAGAATGCCGCTCAAAGCGAGATCGTATGTCACTTTCGGGCGCGTTTTCGCCCAATGCATGAAGTCTGATTGTCCTTTCATTCAATATTGGGTGTTGGATGTTCGGCGTTCGGCGTTTTCTGCGATTTCCAAAACAGATACGCCGGCACACCGGTCAGCATAATGCCGAGACCGATCAAGCTGTTGTGCGGGTAGCGATAAAGTGTGCTGAACGCAACGCCGGCGCAGGCTATGATGAAAAAGAGCGTCGTGAACGGATGCCCTGGAATCCGAGGTGCGAGCCGCACTGGCATTGGACTGGCCTTTAACAGAGACGGGTTTGTTTTAGCTCGGTGTCGAAAAACGAAGACCGTTGCCGCGGTTAACGCAAAGAAAATCACGTCGACCGATATAACGTAGTTTAGAATTTGTTCATACCGGCCCGACAGTGTGATCACGATCGCAAGGGCGCCTTGCAACGCGATCGCGAAGGCCGGCACCCGTGCGCGATTCAATTTTGCCAGGCTTGCAAAAAACAAACCGTCTTCAGCCATCGCAAAATAAACGCGCGGCGCAGTGAGCATGCTTTGGCTGAGAAACCCAACCGTCGAAATGGCGATCCCGACTGCAATAATGCGCGCGCCGTTTTCGCCGAAGGCTAGACGCATTACCGCGGACGCGGGCGTCCTTGTTTGCCCGAGACCCTGCGGGCCGAGCGCGTGAACACAAACAATGTTTACCGAAAGGTAAACGACGATGACGCCCAAGACGCCTAACAATAAACCGCGCGGAAGGTTCTTTCGCGGTTCGCGCACTTCTCCGGCGACAAAGCACGACGTCTGCCAGCCGCCATAAGCAAACTGAACCGGAATGAGTGCCGCGCCGAAGGCGATCAGCGAATTCCAGATTCCGGGCGTCGAGGATGTCGATGTTGCGATGGCGGGAGTAGGCGCACCTTTGACGCTCAATCCGAATGCGACCAGTGCAGCAATCGCGATCAGTTTCAGGATCATAAACAGGTTCTGCGTCGTACTACCCGCGCGCACGCCGAGACAGTTGATAATCGTCAGCACGACCAAGACGATTGTCGCCAGCAAAGCTGCGATGTTGTCATTGGCCTCCATCTGGCCAAGCGCGCAGACATATTTTGCAAAAGTGACTGCGACTGCGGCCATGCCGCCGCTTTGGGTGACAAAGAGCAAGGCCCAGCCGTAAACAAATGCCAGTCCCGGATGAAATGCATCGCGCAGATAAATGTATTGCCCACCGCTGGCTGATGTTTGTGACGAAAGTTCCGCGTAAATGAAAGCGCCGGCGAGGGCGATCAGTCCGCCAACAGCCCAGGCGGCCAGAATTAAAAGAGTGGAGGGAACCTGCTGCGCGACGACGTAGGGGTTAATGAAAATCCCCGAGCCGATGATGCCACCCATCACCAGCATGGTGGTGTCGAACAACCCGAGCCGGCGGGCGAGCTGCGCTTCGGAAGATGCGAGGCTGGTCACTCTTCTACGGCATTGAATCTCGTTGACTGGCCTTTCTGCGGGTAGCGGCCATGGACACGGCGATGGTGGTGGCGAGGACCGCGACGACAACCGCAAGTGAAATGGGGGTCGGAATGTTGAAGAAGTCGCGCGTGACCATTTTCGCGCCGACAAACGCGAGCACGATTGCGAGCCCGGATTTGAGATAAATGAAACGGTCAATCAGTTTCACCAATAGAAAATAGAGCGACCGCAAGCCGAGAATGGCGCAGATGTTCGAAGTGTAAATGATGAAGGAATCGCGCGTGATTGCGAAGACCGCAGGGATCGAATCAACGGCAAAGACCAGGTCCATCACGTCGATGACGATTAGCGCCAGCGCCAGCGGTGTCAGCATCCACCGACCGTTCACGCGAGCTTTGAAATGTTCGCCGTGAAAGTCCTGCGTTATCGGAAAGGCCCGGAGACAGCAGCGCATGATCCAGCTTTTCCCGAAATCCTGCGGCTCCTGTTTGACGAAGAACATTCGCCACGCGCTGATCAGTAAAAATGCGCCGAAGAAGTAGAGGATAAAATCGAACCGCTCCACCAGCGCGACACCGAGAACAATCATGACGCCCCGCATCACCAGCGCGCCAAGAATTCCCCAGACCAAAGCGCGATGCTGCGCCAGTGGCGGCACGCGGAAGTACTGAAAGATTAAAACGAAAACGAAAATGTTATCAACGCTGAGCGAGTACTCGATCACGTAACCGGTGAGAAATTCGAGCGCCTTGTCCGGACCGCGGATTTTCCAAACCACGAGATTGAACAGGAGCGAGAGAACGATCCAAATCGCGGTGCGCTGAGCCGCCGCCCGCATGCTCAATTCCCGCCCGCGATGCTTGAATTGAACAAGATCGACAATCAGGGCGACAAAAACGCCGGCGTGAAACGCGAGCCAAAACCAAATACTTGTCGTCACCGCGCGTAGGGTTTCACGCGATAAGCAGGACGGCAATCGGAAACATTCAGTTGCTTGCCACGATCGACCTTCATCGTAGTTTGTCCGTCTCATGGACGCGGAGCTCGAGAAACTGGTTGAGGCTGGCAAGTTGCCCTCGAAGGCAGCTGAAAAGCTCGACAGCCTCAAGCCGGGCACGTTTTGCCTGCACAAAAGCTGGGGGTTCGGTCGTGTCGCTGAATGGAATATTCTTCTCAACCAGATCCTGATCGATTTCACCGGTAAAAAGGCGCATCCGATGCAGTTGGAATACGCGGCCGATAATCTCGCAGTAATTCCGGCGGAACACTTCCTCGCGCGCAAGGCGGGCGATCTCGCGGCGACCAAAAAACGCGCTAAAGATGATCCGGTTGCGCTGATTCGAAACATTTTGGAAAGCCTCGACGGAAGCGCGACCGCGCAACAGGTCAGCGATTGGATGGTCCCGGACTTGTTCAGTGAGGCGGAATGGAAACGGTGGTGGGAATCGGCCCGCAAACAGTTAAAAACTAGCGGCGCGTTCTCGATTCCAGCGAAAAAGACAGAACCAATCCAAATTCGCGCCGAAGGCATCTCACACGCCGACGAATTGATCGAATCATTCAATCGCGCGCGGCAACCGAAGGAGCAACTCGCCGCGCTCGAACAAATGGCAAAGTTTCCTCAGCAATTCAAAGAGCAGGAGAAGCAGTTACAGCCCGTAATCGCGGCCGTCGAGAATGTCGCCGCCCGCAATCAGAAATTGCATCCGGAGCTGACGTTCGAACTTGTGCTCAGTCGCGACGATTTGCTGGAGAGTTTTCCGCAATTAAAGACGACGCACATCGGCCTGACGATCGAGAAATTAATTGCCGACGAAGAGCGCCGCTTGGTCTTGATCTTGCCGAAGCTGCCGGCAGCGAAAGAAAGGCGCGTCCTGCAGGCGCTGCCGGCAGCGCTCGGCGAACGCTGGAGCGCACGCGCGTTGCAATTAATGCAGGCGACTCATGGCCGAATGGTCGCGCAAATTCCCCACGTGTTTCGCGACGCGGGACAGCACGCCGAGCTGCAGACAATGTTGAAACGCAGCCTTCGCGAACATTCGGCCACCAGCGAAATGCTTGTCTGGCTATGCGCCGAGCGCGACGACTGGCGCGAATTGATTAATCCTGAATTACTGGCCGCGATCTTGGCTGCGCTTGAGCGCGAGCAGCATTCGTCGGTGGCCCGCGCCAGCAAATTGCAGCGTGTGCTCATGGAAGATCGCCAATTGTTCCAGGACATGTTTGGAAAGGCCGATGCCGGACTCGCGCGCGACGCGCTGCGGCGACTTCAATTAAGCCCATTGTTTGACGAATTAACCAAACGCTCGTTGCTCGCGCGAATCGTGAAAGTTTTTCCGGACCTCGAAAGCATGATTGCCGGGGGGCAGGCTCAGGAAAAAGCTGCGCCGCTCGTTGTTTCGTGGAGCAGTCTGGAAAGGCGAAAAGCGGAGTATGAAGATCTTGTGAAGAAGAAAATTCCCGAGAACACGAAGGAAATCGCCGTCGCGCGTTCCTACGGCGATATGCGCGAGAATTTTGAATTCAAAGCGGCCAAGCAAATGCAGGCCGTGCTCGCCCGCCAGCGAGCCGAGCTCGAGCAAGCGCTACAAAATGCGCGCGGCACTTCCTTTGAAAATCCGGACACGTCGCGTGTCTCTATCGGCACCATCGTTACCGTGCGCGACAAAGCTTCAAAAAAACAGGAGACCTACACGATCCTCGGTGCCTGGGACGGCGATCCGGATCGAAATATCATTTCCTACCAGACGGCGATCGGTCAGGCCCTCCTCGGCCACAAAGCGGGCGAAACTGTGACCTTGCCAAACGGAGAGTTCCAGATTGGCTCGATCGAGCCGGCGCCGGTGGACAAAGTTGCAGCGGAATTGGAGGGCGCCGCGCTGTCGGCGCCTTGATTAAATATGGACACGACGGCGCGTGTCCCTCCATTAAATCCTGTTAATCCTGTCTAGCTCTTCGATATATTCGCACGGTCATGAGCACGAAAATCAATCACCTCGCGGTCGGGGTTCTCGTCGTTGTTTATTTCCTCATTGGCTGGGGCTGGTACGCCATTTGGGGCGACACTTGGCTGAATCTTCACGCCAAGAACGCGACCGACATCGAACGGACGCATAACGTCGGCGCCTACGCGTTCGCCTTCCTCGCGTCGATCGTCGTGAATTACGCGCTGGCTTGGCTGATCGGACGGCTAAATGCGACGAACGCGGTCGCCGGTTTGAAGATTGCGCTCGTCTGCTGGTTCGCGTTTGTGTTCGTTGAGTACGCGACCATTTGCATATTCTCCGCTTTTGAGACGAATCCGTGGCCGCTGATTTGCATCGATATGGGCCGGCCACTGATCGGATTTGCCGTCAGCGGCATCGTCCTCGGCGTCTGGCGCAAGTCGTGAAATTTTAGACAGGATTTGCCCGATTGTTACGAGACCCTTTTTCGTCAGGATCGAATTCTGAAAACCGAATCCAGAAAATTCTGTTAATCCTGTCTAGTTTTTCTGTTTAGTATTGACGACCTGTTCGAACCGCTTTTCCCACGCCAAATAATTGCCCTTCGCCCCGAGCACGAGCGGCGAGAGTGCGATCGCGTTGAGCAACGCCCAGTTCAGCAATGAGGCGGGGAATCGCAGCGGTCTGACAAAGTCCATAAACAGAACGACTCGGTCGCCGTTTGTCTCGTTCCAGGCCTCGTGCATGTAAGTGTCGTCGAACACAAGACTCTTGCCTTCTTCCCAGTGCCGGGTCTCGCCGTCGACCTTGATCCCGCAACTCGAAGCAGGCTGGGGGATGATCAAACCAAGATGATAACGCAGCACTCCTTTGTAGGGACCGCGATGCTCGGGCAGATGTTTGCCCGGAGCGAGAATGGAAAAGAACGCCGTTTTCATTCCCGGGACTTCTTTAAGAATACGCGTCGTTTCCGGGCAGCGCGCGCAATTTCCTTTCGCCTTGAATCCATACGCGAAAAAGAAATACGTCTTCCAACCGTCATCCTGCGAAAGTTTTCGCTGGTCCGGCGAGATGTCCTGAAAGTTCGGGAGATCGCTCCGGTGCCGCATCACTTCATCCAGTTCGCGTCGAATCGTCGACCACTTTTCTTCCAGCATTCGCGTCCAGGAAAAATCGGCTGGTTCCAGAAACGCCTGCTCAGGCACGAGCGACGAACCGCTCAGCAGTTTCTCCAACTGCCACAGCACTCGTTGCAGCAGCTTCATCAATCGCGCGCGCATAAAAAGGAATAGACAGGATTTGCCCGATTCTTACGAGACCCTTTCTCGTTAGAGGGGATTGCGGAAACCAATCCAGGAAATCCTGTTAATCCTGTCTAGCAGATAACTGGATGCAACGTCACGTTGCCGGCGGTTCCGGCATCGTCCTGATTCCAACCCGTGCCAAGTATTCGTCGGCCTGAAGAAGATCGTTGCCCGCGCGCTCGACGATCTTGAGCAGATTATCCATCGACGAAACTTCTTCGAGCTGCTCGGTCAGGAACCACTGCAGAAAATTGATCGTGATGTAGTCGTTCTGTTTTCGCGCTAAACCCACCAGCCCGTTGATCTGCTGAGTGACGTGAACTTCCTGATCGAGCGACAGCTTGACCGCGTCCTTGGGCGTTTTGAACTTTGATTTCGGCGCTTCGATCGCAGGGATCACCACCCGGCCGCCGGCATCGACCACGTACTTGATGAAGCGCAGCGCATGTCCTTTCTCTTCCTCGGCTTGCTGGAAAAAATGTTGCGACAACTGCGGCAACGCCTCGGCGGCGAAGTGAGCAGCGATGGCGTAATACTGCATCGACGCGCTGAATTCGTAGCCGATCTGTTCGTTAATGGCGTCGATGACTTTTTGGTTCGTGAGCATGGCAAGAACCTAGCGCGGATTACGTGGATGCAAAGGCGTCGCCACAAGTGAAACTTAATATCGTGCTGTGCCATTGATTGTAGTAACACTTCCAGAATGGCGGAGAAGAAAAGCAAAACGCGTAGCCGACATTCGATTGGCGAATGGTACGGCCGCGCATTCGAATTCTTCTCCTCAAAGCAGCGACGCGATCAGGCGAAGCTGCATGCCGGGTTAACGACGATTGCAGGCTTAGATTGCCCGTTTCAGAAAAATCGCATCTGCAACAAGAAAGGAGGTGTGTGTTCTCTCCGCAGATACGAGCAGATCGATGACGGCCCGGTCAAAGGAATCGGACCGCTGGTAACAACATGCCCAAACCGGTTTTTGGAGGACAACACGATATTCCGGTGGATCGGGGAAGAGATTCTTCAGACAAAGAGTCCGATCATTCTCGGCCAAATCGGTTTTTTAGATCGACTTCGTCCGGCTGAAGAAACATCTGACGGTGAGGAAGACGATTCGCGAGACTTCATTGGTCGAATAGATAACGTGCTGGTTCATCCCTCGAAGGAACCGATCGACTGGTGCGCGGTGGAGCTGCAGGCCGTGTACTTTTCAGGCAAGTCGATGAATCGAGAATTCACGATGTTAGCCGCTCAGGAATTCCGCGAGATTCCATTTCCCGCAGCACAGCGTCGACCCGATTGGCGAAGTTCCGGTCCGAAGAGACTGCTACCTCAGCTACAAACGAAAGTTCCGACTATTCGAACCTGGGGAAAAAAGATGGCCGTCGTAATCGATGAAGCTTTCTTTAGTTCGTTAGTTGGTTTGGAGCGCGAAAAGCATTTGTCGAACGCGGAGATCGCTTGGTTTGTAGTAAAGTACGAATTGCAATCAAATCGTTGGAAACTCACGCCGAAGGAAGTTGTGTTCTCGCATCTGGATGCGTCTGTAAAAGCGCTCACCGGCGGCGTGCCTTTGTCGAGGGAACGATTTGAAGCGCAGCTACAAGAGAAGCTCCAGTTGAAGACAAAAAAACGCTGAAAAGCCCTAACGATCTGTCGCTAACCAGTCGAGATTCTTTCCGATCAAAAGCTCGGTCATTTTTGCGTGATGAGTGTTTTTCATGGCGATTGCTCTAGTTTGGAACCCAAACTTGTGTGCAAGCCTGTTGACTTCGTCGGTATTGTCGTAGCTCATCAATACATCTCCTTTGCACTCGCTCATGAGCTGAAAAAGCTTTGAATGATCGATCTGCCACGCAGTGTAAAGCCGTCGCGCAGCAAGTGTGTATGGTGGGTCAATGTAAAGCGCGGCATCTTTATCGGCCTTGTGCTCCTCGATCAGCTTGAACGCATCGGTCTCGACGAATGTTAACCGGTCCCTAAGTCGGTTAATCTCCCGAATTCGTCTCGCCAACGTCTCCGGATACCAGCGGGATTTTAGACCGCGGCCATTTTCTCCTTCTTTGATGAAACCTGCGCCACCTGCCATGATGCCTCCTCGCTGGACGCGGTTTCGAAGAATCGTCTGAAATGATATTTCGCGAATATCTTGAGATGGCTCACGTAAAACGCGTTTCACGCCGTTCATCGTTAGCTCAAAATTGAGTATTTGCTTAGCGAGCCATTCAGCATGTCCGTTTAGAACAACCCTCCAAACGGCTGCAACGTTCGGATCCAGTTCCGCGAAAATGACGTGTTTAGCGAGACGTTCGAATGCGACGGTCAAGCTAATGATCGCACCACCTGCAAAAGGCTCGATCAAACGTGAAGGCGATTGTTTCTTACTTTGCAGCCACTCGCGGATGTACGGAACAAGCCAAGTTTTGCCGCCGGGATATCGGAATGGACTCCGTTGCGGAACGCTCGAGACGTTTACAGGTTTGGTCGCGGTGTAGCGGACTTTTCGCGGCGCCGAGAACTCTAGGATCAGTACGCCTGGTTCCTCTCGGATTCTGAATTTCTGCGAAGCATCCAAATGCTTCGCAATCTTCAAAAGTTCGGGTGCAATCTCCTTTGGAACGCGAATAACCGTCGTGTTTGTCGAATTCCATTTGCGGGGAAACGTGGTTGAGGAGCGTGCCATCGATGAGTTCTAACTCATTCCCTGCTGCAGAGTCAACGCTGTAACAGGGAATTTTTCCCGGTTACAATTGCATTTTGTTCGTGACGATACCCGCCTTGCGACGCTCGAGCAGGCGACGTCCAGAAACAAAAAACCCAGCATGTTTTAACATGCCGGGTTTTCAGTTCTGGCGACGTCCTACTGATTCATTCGCTCCCGCAAAGAGTTCATGGTTGATTGCTGAGAGTTGATGGCGCAGGCAAGGAAGTTGCTAATTGACGAAGGTGGGAAATCCCACCATAGTGCTTTCATGCCAGCGACAAAATTGAAACCCAAGCCGACGGTCCTGCACCGCTACGATGTAGCCGCTGATGCAAAGAAGCGGATCAATTTGCGCAACGCGAAGACAAAATATTTTCACGTG
>JBBRNP010000007.1:0-196984 GCA_038230255.1 Chthoniobacterales bacterium | reverse complement strand
GCGTTTCGTCTTGCGTCCGCGTCGCCGGTTTGAAGATGTAAGACGCTTCGCCATTCTTACCGAGGTAAGCTTGAACAGTGCTCCGCAGCTTGGCGAGTGCCGAGTTCACCGTGCGCCATTCACCTTCACTGCCTGGGCAGACGCATTTAAGCCTTGGGAGGTTCCTCGCGCACGACCGCGGCGCTCGGCATGCGTTGGCCAGTATCAGGATCTATATATGCCAAGCCTTGTTTGCTCCGAAGCTCCATGGTCGCCCGGCTGAAGTCGGCCATCTCTTCGATCACCTGCAGCTTTTGACGAAACGAAAGGGCCTGGAACTCGCGGTGTTGTTGCAGCCGGTTTCCCTTCCAGGTCGTGAGGCTCCAATCAATTTGCGCTTCCTCGTCAGGAGTCATAACTGCTCCTTTCATTGTGGAGGAGGTTCAACTCGTCGATATCGGCGAGATCCTGCGGGCGTCCCGCCGCGCGCTTCATTCGGAGCAAACTTGGGAGACACAAAATTCGCGCAGGCAGCCCGGGCGAAGACTCCTGGACAACGGCGCGGCGGTACTCCTCTTCAAAGTCGAATGGCTCCGAAATAAATATATCCAGCGGTGTCTCGCGGTGTAGATCACTGAAGAAATTAAGCACTCGCATCTGCTTCTCTTGCATCCATTGGGCACGCTGCGCAGGGTCAGCGAACTGTTCTGCGGTGATGGGAACGCGAGGTAGATATCCGATTTTGGCCAGACCATGGAACGCCCGCAGGATGCTATCCTGCTCCAGGCGAATGACCAAATCCACGTCTCGCGTGTTCCGTCCGTATCCATGAGTAATGACGGCGATGCCACCGACCACAATAAAACGGACCTCATTTCCGTTCAGCGCACCGACGATGGCTTCAAAGCTGGCGAGTTTCATGTGTGCGTCGAGGACGAAAAGCCTCACTTCAGGATTGGCGAGGCTACGGAAAAGTTTCGTTGGCGGCCCTTTTGAATGCGCTCAACCCGGAAGACTTCTTCGACGCCCAGCGGTGCGAGCGTTTCTCGCCGAGGATGTAGGCGGCTGAGTTCGGACTGCGTGAGCAAAGTCTTCACAGCGTCCAGCGAAAGGCGGGGCGTCCACATCGGCCATGAGAAAAAGTGACGACCGTCTTCTTCATGGAAACCGCACGTTTGGAGTTCGCGATGGCCCGGCGCAGTCGGAAAGAGCGAGAGGGCTTCGATAGCGAGACGATTTGCCCCCCGTTCAGTCCAAATGATGTCCGGCGAGGGATCGCGAGGACGCAGCGCATGCTGCCGGTCTTCACTCGAATCCCACCTCATTCCACCCTTTGCATCCGCATACTCCCATTGGCCGAGGAGAGCTTGTTCTACATGAGCGAGTGTTGTGGCACGACTCCTTTCCTTCCCGCGTCCCGACAGTTGTAGCATCGTCGTAAAGAAATTCTGATTACTGGCACCGTAAAGAGTCCGAAATGCAGTGTCGCGAATGCAATTGTCCTTTCCGGGCACATCACATCCAAGAGAAGCAATCCAGTCCACGAGCGCCCGCCTTTCAATGGTAGATTTTCTTAACGCTAACATCGCGTGATTTCGGAAATCGGGAATTTCGATGTCGTGAACATTATCGTAGCGCCCCGCCTTCCTGCGGGCTGATGAACCTTTCGAAGGCTCAGTTCGCCGCACGAGAAATTTTCGATAGGAGCGGCGACTCTCAAGCTCGGCGAAAAGCGTTTCACAATCTGCAATGGTTAGGATTTCTCCATCAATGTAGATACCAGCTCGCCAGCCGGTATGTGGAAGCCACGACATCAAGACTTCACGGTCGGGCATCGTTCGGTGCAGTGTTGAAAACGCGCCAACCGCGCACAGGAAGCCGAGTAGATTGCTGCCGTCTGAACCGGTGCCGGCTGAAAGATCGCGAGTCATGGAGAGTAGGCGTTTGCACGCTCCAACGCGGAGGCGCGGTGATCGGCGAGCCGAAAGAGTGCTTCCATGTAGGCTAATCCGAACCATCCAAATTCACGCGTGAGTTGCCAGAAACGGTCGGTGATACCGCTATCCAGGCTAACCCAATTTCGTCGGCTATCACTCCTCAGAAGTTGGCCATCCCATGATAACATTGCGCATGGTGGGCTAGGATCATCAACGACTGGCGCGATGGCGCGGCAGTATCCATGGTGAGTCGCGATGAGATGCAGGAGGAGTGAAGAGTGCGAAACACCGTCGAGAAGCGGCTTTGCAGTTTCTACGTCGTCGGTAAGTAAGCTCAGCGTGAGGAGTTCGTGACGCCAACCTGGCGGCACGTCTGCCGCCTCGCGTTCGCGTTCACGCGAAGTAGCCCGCTGCGAGCCGGACTTCGCAAGCAGCGGCCCGGCAGCGGCCGGCACACGGTCGCCATGCAAGAGTTCCTGAAAGCGGCGGTCGCACTTTCCGAGATCGTGCAAGGAGGCGATACGCTCGAAGTCACGCCGGATTCTCGAATCGGCAACACGGCACAGACTCGCAAACCGCTTCACTTCATCGACGACATGCTGAGTATGAGCATCGAGCCGGACTGGCATGGCGGAACCGCGGCTTGAGCTATCGCCTTCTTCGAGCATCACGAGCGGTTTGGCTTGGCGGCGAGGACCGATGACGACGAGACCGACGCCGGAGGGGTATTTTCTGATCACGCATCGTGAGAAGTCCCTAACGATTTCGCCTGCCAAGCTTCGACGGTCGTCCGGGATGAAGTCGGCCGATGTCATTGCGGAGAGCAGAGCAACTGCCTTTCCCTGCGCCGAGGCATCGCTCTCTTCCTCATCGTCTTCTGATTCAACGGTCGTGGGCCTTTGCAGGCGTTCGAGCAAACGGAGAGCCTCAGAATTCTTCTCACCAATAGCGTCGCCGCACCACGACGCCATCACTTCTGGGTGGAGACGAAGAACAGGGCGGTCTCGCTGAAGGGAAAAGGCGAGGTCGCCCAGGTCGGACACGACTACCTTGGAAAATGGCTCCCAACCAAATTCGTCCACGCCACCCCGACTTGATGGCACGATGATTGTGCATCCGGGAAAGAGTTGTTCAGCGGTGATTGGCCCCGTGCCTCTTTCATCTGCGCCGAGCCACAACAGAGCAGGCGTCCGATCGCCCGTTCTTTCGCTTTGCAGTTCCTCGGCCCCTTCTACATCCGCGAAGTCCGAACTTGCCATGTTTTCACCCAGCCAGCGTTTGGCAGCCGAAAACGGCACCGACATCGCCTCTGCAGATGACGGCGGAACAAGACTGACTATCACTTTCCAATCACCTGGACGATCCGCAGGCAAATCGGCCCGCCAGACAATGTTCACATCGGCTGGTCCGGTGGCTGGTCCGTGCAAAAAGATCGCCGGATCAGGGTCGGGATGAGGTTTCGGCGAAGTCTGGCAAAAGAGGTCGAGGTGTCCGGGCAAAAGCACCGGTGCGCTCTTTCGCGGCGAGAGCAATGGACAGAGAACCGCTAACTCTGGCTTGGTGAAGTGCTCAATGCCGAAATCAACATCCCGCTTGGAGCGAGTGAGCCATTTCCAAGTGTGCTTGAGAGATTCACCGTAGATTGGGTCGGCAGGCGCGTGACGATCTACTTGGTCTGAGCGCGCGACGATCCGCGCGCGAGTCGTTCCCAGTTCGCCCAAACGATCGAGCCGACCGAAGCGCTGACGCAATGCGTCGAGGCTGGCGATCTCCGTGACTAGGCCGTCAAAGTCAATGTCTGCGCCCGCCTCAATGCACTGGGTAGCAATGACGATCAGCGGTTGATCCCCCTCGGCCCGAGAACGATCGGATTTGATGCGCGCCCAAAAACGAGCAAGCATTTGATCCCGATCCAGCGGGCGAGAACGGCCCGTCAGCAATAGCAACTCTGCGCCGTGCTTCCCTTGAAGCTTGGCCGCCGTTAGGCGCGTCAAGACATCGCGAGCCGTCGCGACGCGATTGACGACGACCCCGATAACACGGACCCCATCCGCCGTGAGCAAGTCCGTAGCTTGCGTGCCGATCTCATCCGCCAGCTTGCTGCGGCGTTCAGGTTCTTGCTGACGCCATTTCCATTGTTCCGACTTCGGAGCGCTGTCCCCCGGTGCCTTCCCAGTTTCCACCAGCGGGATAAGTGTTGCGAATTTGTGAGCGCGAAGTCGGCGGCGCAACACGTCACTCGGCCTTTCGCCCTTCCCATAGCTCTCACGGAATTGAAACTCTGCTGTTTCCGCGAGAGTGGCCGACATTGAGACAACCTCAAGCGCGGGAGCGATGCCCTTCTTGCGCCAGTCTTTACCTGAGAAGAGGCGAACGGCTTCCAAGGTTTCGCGGAACGGCTCGGAAAGATGTGCTTCGTCGAGGATAATTAGGCTATCCGTGGCAACTAACCCCGCATGAATAGGCGCCATCTCGGGAGTAACGCCGTAGCCGCGGAATAGAAGGCGGGAACCCACTTGATCCACAGTGCTAAGAATGATCGCGGGTTGAGCTGGAGAGGACGCCCACGCCTTTTCGCGCGGCATGCCGCCACGCAATGTCGAAACCTCTAGCGGCTCTCCAGTTCCCGCGAGACATAGGAGTTGATCGGCAACGATCTTGAGAATCCCTCCATCGGCTTCGCGCAACTTCTTCCGGATATGGATTGCGCGGGTTCGCGCTTCATCCACGACGATTCGCCGATCAACGACGAAGAAAATGCGCCTCGCAGACGGTTGTCCTTCCGAAGGATGCGCGGTCGCCGCCAACGCAAAGACAGCAATATCGAGCAACGCCGTTTTTCCGGCTGCAGTCGGAACATCGATGGTTCCCGGCCATCGGCCCTTCCTCTCAAGGACCGTCCGCGCCAAGGCACGCTGCCACGGAAAGGCAGCCGGTCGCGTGCACAAGCCCGGCCAGAGCGCCTCAAAATAGGCATCGAACAGTTCGATGCAGAGCGCAGGTGGTTCACTCACCTTGTTTCCTCAACCGGTTTGCAGAGACCGAAACCGAAATAACGTCCCGCTCCCAAAAGTAATGGTCCCGGCGCTGGTTCCGCAAAGATTAACGTGGCATGAACGTAGTAACGCCTTGGCTTACCCGAACGTTGCGGTGGTGCCCGAAAGGTGTGTGAGGGCGGCGCTCCGACAATCGAAGAATAGCGAGATAGCGAAATCTCCATTGGCGCGGGAAGGCCGAGGCGGATACAAGCGGCGGAAACGGATTCTTCGGCCTCCAGCCGCGCCTTCTCTCTCGCCTTCACCTGTGCCTCAGTCTTGGCGGCACGCCCGAAAAGATGCCCTGGATGTCGATCCAACATGAGAGGCGTAACCGTCGCCCAGCGCATGGCAGGGCGGGTCCATGTTTCGGGATCCAACGTTGCATTGTGCTCGCCAGCGCGAACGCGCTCGATCTTCCACTTGCCAATTCCAGCGATCTCTAGCGACGATCCGACTTCGAGAGTGGCCAGGATTTCATCTGCGAGGCCGGCGTGTTTGGCTTCATTCAGCAGACTCGGAAGCACGACGGCCAACCCCTTCAGAAGCCCTGATCCCCGAGCGTACCTCCGCCCTACGAACGGCAATGCAATCCAGGCAACATGGTCCTCTTGCAACGGCGAGCCATCGCCTGCATGGCCACTCAGTAGTTGTTTTGCCGGGTTACTGAGCGTTGCTGCCCGAGGTCCGTTCAAAACCAAACGTCGAAATGCACGAGTGAGGTCGAGCGTGGCCTTAATTGGCAACTCCGGGCCTTTGAGCTTTCGGAAAACAATCCAATCGGGACTGAAGGCCAACTTCACAGTCGAAGCTTCATCCATCTTGGGGCCGTAAGAGATCGCCTCAAACGGTAAGCGATAGGACTGCTCCGCTCGCTCATTGACCGGAAACACTTGCTGCAACGCTTGGAGTTGCTGCTTCGCAAAGCTGCGAAGCTTTTCGCCTCGCTGGTGAGGCGTCCATCGCTCAACGACATTGCAATGCTCGACGATCCCAATCGAAACCAAAGACGAGGAATGTCCTAAATAAGCCACTCGGCTGATGACACCAACGAATCCGTCCCGGTGGTCACGACCTTCCGCATTCGGCCAGAGATAATGCACCGCCGGGTTGTCCGGCCGGATCGTGGGAAAGGTGCGCGGTTTGCGACCGCTCTGCCGTTCGGGAAGAAAACGAAGTGCTTTGCTCCCTGCGTCTCGAAGAGCCTTCTGTGCCGCCGCGATTGGATCGGTCTTCTGATTCGCTTTCATTTTAGCCTTTCCGTCCGAAGCCGTCCGAAGGTCTGCCTCCAATTTCTCGGCTGTCTTATCGGGCAAGCCCACATCGTTGATGGGAACGTAGT
Organism: Chthoniobacterales bacterium; assembly: GCA_038230255.1. Lineage (GTDB taxonomy): Bacteria > Verrucomicrobiota > Verrucomicrobiia > Chthoniobacterales > UBA10450 > AV40. The sequence goes on along the minus strand of JBBRNP010000007.1, from coordinate 190,691 downwards.
GAGTGACGACCGTTCGGCGCATCACCGAAGACGAAAACGCGATTTCCGGCGGACCTTGCTCCTGTAGCCACTCCAATGCGCGAAGCTCCGCAATATCCGGCTCCTCGCCATCTGGAACGCGGACGTAAAGCGCCGAGACCAACGTAGAAAAAAGCCGGGCTGGATGTGGCGGCCATTCAGCTCGCTGATGCGTTTCCTTGGCGACGCAACGCCCCGTCAGAAACTCGACTCGCAAAGCGAACATCGCTTACTCGCCTCCGTCCTCGGCGTCTGATTCGCTGCCGCCATGCCGCCGACCGATGACAATGAGATCGACGAGCTTCTTGGACGGAACGATCTTCGGCAACTCGCTGGAGGATTTCCATTTGAGCGGCGGTTGCAATTCACCGGCTGCTGCGATTGCCTGATTAAGGAGCAACACAGCGTCTTCGAACTCTAATTGAAAGGGTGTGCCCTGAGCGGCACCGGGCGTCACGATCTCGAAATTCGCTGCTTCCGGTGGGTAAAGGTCACAACGCGAACGAAGGAAGTAGTCGCGCCGACTTGCGGTCATTGCGACCAGACCTAAAGCCGCCAATACGGTGCGGGCGGCAGCGTCGCGTGCGTTCGTCGGTGCTTGACCGTTTTGTGGAAAACGCAAACGCCGCAATGCCGCAAGCGAAAGCACCGTCGTCTGTCGCGCAAACTTCATGGTGATTCCGCCAGGCAGGAGACGGTCGCGTTCTTCGACAACCGTTTTCCCCGGTCCTCGGAGAGCCTCCTTTGCCCGCGCAACAGAAGGTGTCACGTTCCCATGGTTCAGATCAGAAGGAGCCGCGGCGACCTCTTTGTTTCCCTTCTTGATCTTGAACACCTCACGTTCGGTTGTTCCCGGAACCATCCTCGCCTGATTCTCGTCGGCAGTGTAGTCGAGATCGCCATCGCCGGTTCGATACAAAGGAACCTTTCCAATTTCGAGAGGGTCAATGCGGCTTCCAACGCGCTTACCTGGTTCCGCGTAATATCCGACGATCTCTGAAACAAGAGCTCGCGCGAACTTCGCATTCCCTTTCACCGCTTTCGTCGAATTCCATGCACCGAAGAGAAGCGAGGTTGGTGACCATTCGAAGAGTGGTGTCGCGTTCGTAAGCGACGCTGATGCTAGCGCCTCGCCAATTGTAGAAGCCTTGAAATCGTCTCGCTTCTCCGTCTTGGTATCGTCCTTTGAGGTTACGACTACGCTGTCGCGAAAGATCGCGTCGAATATTCGATGAGGCGCTTCAAGAACGCTGATTGAAGAAGGCGAATTAACTGCGGTTCCGTTGAAATCAACTTTCAGCAAAGGAAACTCGAAAACCGGGCTTCCTTCGCCATCGCCCGCGCGGCTACCGTGTGCATCGAGAAGCACCAACTCCATTCGGTTCGCTTGCGATGCGACTGAATCCAAAAGAACCGCAGGGATTAGATGCTCACCGTCGTCATCCACGCGCCGCTCCTCGGCATAGATCGATCCGTCATATGTTGGCGGAAACACTTTGTCTCGTTCGTGGCCCGTAGGAACCAACTTTGTCACGCAGCGAATCGCAGCATCAGAAGCAACTGCTGTTTCTAGACGATTAAGATCGAGAGAGATCGGTTCATGCGAAGCAGGTGAGGAGGTTGTCGGATTATCTGAGGTCATAATGATTAGTTTTTGGTTTTGTACTGATGTCTTAGAGTAAATTCATTTCAGCGGGCGACAGCCCTGATCTTGCCGCAGCCGGTGGGCACATTGATGAGTTTCGATTCGCATGCGGCGCCTTCGCTGCCGCCGGCGAGCCTCGCCTGATAGTCAAAAGTCGTGACTTGTTCCCCGAAGGCAATTCGGAACAGGTCATCAATATCGTTGAAGCTCATTGCACTGGAATGTTCCTAAACGGATTTTCGCTTCCGAGCAACGTTTCGCCGCCAGGCGAGAAAACAGCCGATAAGCATAAAATGGCTTATTTGTTGCGCGCGCGCGATCATCGGCTCGTTCGTCTGAGCGAAGGAGATGTTTCCGACTGCCCTTTGCCGTTGATGACGAAGTTGATTTCTTTGCTCATCCGAAACTGCCTTGAATCAGAGGTTGCCGGGGTCTGCGATGCGCGGACCGCGAATGCGTGGTCGTTCGGATGGCGCCTCGGTATCCGAGATTGTACTTGGCTTGGACGACGATGATCGCGGTGAGGGTGAAGTGGCTAGCGGCTTAACGGTGGATAGCGGAACAGCGGCAGATCGTTCTGCCTCTGACGCAGGTGTGCGCGACCTGGTCGTTTAGAAGTTCGCTGTGGTTCCGGTCCGACATTCACCTCGGCGAAAACGCGCGATCATATCGGTTCCGACCGACCCATCGGCGGTGGCGAGCAATTCGCGAATGAGCCGGCGCGCTTCGATTTTCGCTGCCTTGAGCGAGCTGCGCGTTATTCGCTTTCGCGTCTTTCCTAGCTGGGTATCCAAGCAAAATCGTCCGTCAGAAAATTCGTAGATGGGAACAGAAATGTTTCCTTCCTTAACTTCAATGCGTTTGGTTTTCACACTTTCGATGTTGCGGATTTGTCACGTTTTTGTCACGCCTTTTTGAAAACGTATGTAAGTCACTCATAATGAGGGCGACCCTAACGGGATTCGAACCCGTGTTACCGCCGTGAAAGGGCGATGTCCTAGGCCTCTAGACGATAGGGTCAGGAAGCCGCCCAATATTCCATTCGTTAGCAGCAAGGCAACCTCGCGAATTTTCAACGCGCGGGCTTCAGATCCACCAGTAACTGGGCCGCGCGAGCGGTAGCTCCGTGATGTGTGTCGAGGACTTTCCGAGCGTTCTGCACCATCTGCTCGCGGTCGTCGGGATTTGCCAGGAGGTTCGTCATGGCCCGCCGCAGTTCGGTTGCAGAGTTAACTTGAATCGCTCCGCGCGCTGCCACGAGTGCGTTTGCCAGCGCCGCGAAATTCTCCATGTGGGGCCCAAACAAAACCGGTTTCCCGGCCAGGATCGCTTCGGCTGGATTTTGTCCGCCGCGCGCGAGCAAACTTTTCCCGATGAAGGCAACTGTCGCCACCCCGTACCAATCCAGCAGTTCACCGGTGGAATCGATCAATAAACAATCGAGAAACGGATCGGGAGCAGGCAATTGACTCCGGAGTGCGACATGGAATCCGATTCCTTCCAAGTCGCGACGAATTTCGGCGGTCCGTTCGGTATGTCGCGGAGCCAGAATCAAAAGGAGATCGACAAAATCACTTCGCAAAGCGCGAAACACTTCGGCCAGGACTTTCTCTTCTCCATTATGCGTGCTGCCTCCGAAAATAACGCTGCGCTTTTCCAACCCGAATCCTCCGAGAATCTCGGCCGGTAGCTCGGGATCAACTTCTACGTTTTCGGGATCGTACTTGATGCTGCCAAGGTGAATGATTTTCCCTTCCTCGGCGCCGATTGCTTTCCATCGCTCAATATCTTCGAGATTTTGCACACCAATCGCGTCGAGAAGTCGAAAAGTCGGCGCGACAAAACTGCGAAACATTCGAAACCGTTTCTCTGACCGCGGCGACAACCGAGCATTGACCAAGGCGATTGGTATTTCCCGGGCGTGCGCTTCGGCCACGAGATTGGGCCAGACCTCCGCTTCAACCAGAATGATCGCCTTGGGATTAATCGTGGCGAAGGCGCGGCGCATGATCGGCCAGAAATCGAGCGGACTGTACATCACCTCGATCCACTCGGGTGCGTTCTTATTGGCGAAGGCAAATCCCGTCGTAGTTGTCGTCGTCAGGACAAACTCCTGATTCGGTTTCAAAATACGAATTTGCCGGGCCAGTTTCAGGGCAACTGTCACCTCCCCGACACTGACCGCATGCAGCCAGAATGCTTTCGTCCAATAAAGTCGGGCACGTAAGTGCGCATCGTAGATACCCAAACGCTGACCGAATTTTTCGCGGTAATTGCCGCGGCGAAACATTTTGACCAGGTAACCCGGCAGAAAAAACACCAAGCCGAGCGGCCAGAGCAGATTGTAGATAAAGCGAATCATTCGCGAATTGGCGAAAGGAACAGGACTTCAGTGGCGCCATATGTCTTCTGCCGCGTCACCCGCCACAGTTTTGTCGACGGAACTTCTTCTGCGGGGCGCTTCTCCAAGACAAAAATTCCGTCCGGTTCGAGCAGACGCGGTAACGTCTCATTGGCCAAAAGCTTGTCGGTAAAGCGCTCACCGGATTTCGTTTTATCGTAAGGCGGATCGGCAAACACGATTTGAAATTTTTCTGCGGCCGGCCCGGCGTTTTTTAGAAAACCAAACACGTCCTGTTGGCGGACCCGGCCGGCGAGCTTCGTTTTGCTGAGGTTTTTTTCGACCGCCAAGATCGATTGTCGATCTTCTTCGACAAAGAGAGCCGAGTTAGCGCCGCGGCTGAGCGCCTCGATACCGAGCGCACCCGTTCCGGCAAAAAGATCGAGGACCCGCGCGCCAATCACTGTCTCACCGAGGCTGGAGAAAATCGCTGCTTTTACGCGGTCCATCGTTGGGCGGACGCCGTTCTTCGGCGAGATAAGCCGAACACCGCCGGCGCGACCGGCGATTACCCTCATGGCGAACTCGACGGGCTCGGCGCGGCCGGCGATGCACTGGTATCGGGGCTGGCTATCGGCGTTGATTCGTCGACGTTTACCTGCGCGCCTTTTTTCTTTTTCGGCTTGTCACTTTTGCTGCCCCAGAAACTGTTCACCAGATCTTTCAAATCGCGCCCTACTACCTTTTCGAGCAGATTCGTCTTTGGTCGTTCGAGTGTTCCGGTGACTTCAAAATCAACGGCCGAATAACCAGGCTCTTCTGTGGGCTGAAAATTCGTGCGGATCGGCTTAAAAAGTTGGGCGCGAACTTTTTCATTAATGGCCAGGCGCGAGCTCAAATGGAGTTTGCCGCGAAAAGTCACCGTGCCAGTGGCCGAGAGACGAATGTTCGTGGAGCGCAACACTAATTCGTCAATCTTCACCACCCCTGGAGTAAGATGATATTTCGCCTCCGCCTGATCGAGATGGAGCTGGGTGAGCTCTTCGATTTGAAAAATCTGACCGAGCGCGACGAGCAAATTATATTGCTTGAGTTGGCCGTCGTGTAAGAAAACCTCGCCGCTTCCAGCAAGCGCGTCCGGGTCTGTCGTCTTGCCTTCCGTATGCAGACTGCCCTCTAACTTCCCCTGCAGGACTCCGCTGGGTCCGCCTGCTTCGGTAATAATTTGATCCGCCTGGACGCCGCGGAATTTCATTTCAACTCGAAAGGGAGAGTCCTCAGTTTCCGGTTGCATCGTAAATCGGCCGGTAACATCTCCGCCGCCGACATGCGCGGAAATCTGCGAAAGATCGAGACCGTCCGCATCATATCGCAACGGCGATCGCAACTGCTGAAGAAAAAAACGCTCGCGCAAAGAAACCTTGGCCACGCGCGCGTTTCCTTTCAGTGCGGAAGCATTGTGCACGGCTGCACGAAAGCCGACCCCTTCGAAATTCGCGACCGGTTCGTTTTCGCGACCGAGAAATCGGAAATTGCCGTTCGTGAGACTAACCTTATGAACCTCGGAGATGAACGCCGTGGGCGTGTTCGTTTTCCGATCCGAACGTGGCGGCGGCTGCGTTGAAGGTGCCTCTGTGGACTCGGTTCCCGCCGGCGCCGCGATCTTTTCGGATTGTTCAGCCGAAGGAGTCTCGGACTTAGAGGCGATAGTCGGAGTTTTTTCCGGACGCTCCGGCCGTAAATCCGGCAATCGCCACTTGCCATCCGCGTTCTGCGGCCAAACAACGTTCGGACTGACCAGCGAAACCTCCTTAAACACGAGCCGTCTCGAGAAAAGAGAAAAAAAGGCGATCCGCAGCCCAAAATTCTCCGCCTCAAGAAAGTTGCCGCTCGCGCCAGTAGTTCCTTGCGCGATGGTGATGCCGCTGAGTTTCAAACCACTCCACGGCGTGACGCTAACGCGTCCAATTTTCAGCGCCGCCCCAAACCGCTGGCGAAGTTCCTGCTGAATCCTGGCTTGTGTCCCTTGCGATTGCACATACAGATTGAGAGCCAGAAAAAGGACCGCTCCAAAGATCGAGAATCCGCCGATAAAAATCAGTGTAAGGCGTCCTACTTTTTGCACGCGGAGACGTTACGCAGGGCATGTTTGAAGAAAAGATGAAACCGGTACCAAGCTGAGATGACGAGCACCCTGATTATTCTAAATCCGGCTGCGCACAGCGACCGTGCCCAGCGAAAACGGGCCCAAGTGGAATCCCTGGCGCACGATTGCGTGGTCTGTGCCACCACTCGGACCGGCGAAGCCGAACTCATGGCCCGGCGCGGAATAGAAGAAGGCTTCGAGAAAATCGTGGCTGCGGGCGGCGATGGCACGATCAACGAGGTAGTTAACGGGCTGGCCGGAACCAGCGCCACGCTCGGTCTCCTCCCCATCGGCACGATGAATGTGTTCGCGACCGAGCTCGGTTTGCCAACTCACGATCTCGAACTTTGCTGGGATATTATCCAGGCGGATACCACCCGCGCGGTGGACCTTCCGAAAGCGAACCAGAAATTCTTCGTTCAGCTCGCCGGCGTTGGCCTCGACGCTCAGGTGGTAAAAGAAACAAGCAACCAGTTAAAACGCAGTTTCGGACCGGTTAGTTATTTAATTTCCGCGGTTCAAATTGCGGCCCGCAAACCGCCCCGGCTCTTCATTCAATCGGAGGATGCGACAATTGACGAAGGCTCGTTCGTCCTTGTCGGCAACGGTCGCTTGTATGGCGGGCCGTTCCCGTTTTTTAAGCACGCCGTGATCGATGACGGTCTTCTCGACGTCATCGTTTTCAAACGCCTCGGCTATCTTGAGATCATCAAATATCTGCAGGATGTCATCTTCAGTTCCGACATTCGTGTGCCCGAGATCGAATATTTCCAAACCCGGCGATTGCGAGTGGAAAGCGAAGAGGCCGTTCCAGTCGAACTCGACGGCGAACTGGTCGGCAATTGTCCGGTCGAATTCAGCCTGTTCGAGCGCTCGCTGCGCGTCCTTGCGCCCGGATAAGATCGATAACGTGCGGCTGCGCCGGACTTTGCGGCGTTGAATTCTGCTGACAAAAAAATCGCACTGCGGTATCCTCTCAACGTGCGGCTGTCGCGGGGAAAACCATCATTGTTTGCGCGGCCGTGGAGAGAAACCAGACGCGTCGTCCTGTTCGCCCTGATCGGGCTGAACCTTGCCAGTTTTGTTATCCAATTTTTTCTGGATGCAATTGCGCCCGGCTTCGTGCGCGATTACCTGGCGCTAAGTAATCGCGGCGTTCACGATGCTTACTCATGGCAATTCGTTATCGCGCCGCTCCTCTACGGGAGTCCGTGGCATTTCCTGGGAAACATGCTGGCGTTGTACATTCTCGGCCGCGACATTGAATCGATTCTAGGTCAACGCCATTTTTTGTATCTGTTTTTGAGTGGCGCGATTGGCGGCGAACTCGGGCATTTATTTCTAATGCCGTCGGAGACGCTTTTGTACGCGGCCAGTGGCGGCGTGGCCGCGGTGCTCATCGCCTACGCGACAATTTTGCCGGAACTGGACTTGATCGGATGGGGTGCCTGCCGCTTCTCGATTCACTTGAAGGCCAAGCACGTCGCTGGGGCAATCCTGTTCCTGAGTTTGGTGATGCTGCTAATTGATCGTAATGGCTCGGTCATGCACAGCGCGATTCCGGGCGGTCTTGCCGCGGGCTGGCTTTACGTCAATTTGCTCGGGTTCGGACATCCATCGTGGTTGCAGCGAATCCTGCGGCGGCGCCGGGAAGCTGCCCTGCGTCTGCAACGGATGACGCCGGCGGAATTTATCGAGAACGAAATCGATCCGTTGCTTGAGAAAATTTCGCGCAAAGGACTCCAGAGTTTAACCAAGGCAGAACGTCGCCTTCTTTCCCAGGCACGGGAAAAAGTCGGCTAGTTTCAATCCCGTCAGTTTCGCCGAAAGATCGACAATAGTATTTCGTCCAGTTTCGCGGCATCTTTCGCGTGATGAAAAGCGCGAGCTGGATCAAAGAGAAATCCGCCGGCTCGCTTTATCCTGCGCAAGTTGAAACGACGCTGATTCAACTGAATGAAGCGTGGCCGGAAACGGCGCTTCCGCTGCCCGACGCGATTCAAAATTTCCCACTGGGCGAAGCCGCCCTTCTTCACCTCTTCGCGGTTTCGAGCATCTGTGCCGCTCGAATTGTTCAGAATCCGGAGCTCTTGTTCTGGCTTTCACAACCGGAAATTTGCCGGCAAACCCGCGATCAAATCGAGATGGCAAATGAACTTTACCGAATGGCCGGAGGTGATGTGGTAGTAAACAATTTCCGGATTCTTCGCCGCTGGAAAAATAAGGAAATGACCCGGATCGCAGTGCGCGAGCTGGCGAATGCAGCGGCACTCGAAGAAACAACCGCTGAATTATCGCAACTCGCTGAAATTTGTGTGCGCGAAGTCTTTGCCCATTGGAATGCAAAATTGAGGGAACCGTCCGGATCGCCGGCGGCCGAATTTGCCATCCTCGCCCTCGGGAAACTGGGCGGTCGCGAACTCAATCACAGTTCCGATGTCGATCTTATCTTTCTTTACAGTGAAGAAGGCGAGCTCTCGTCGCGGCTTTCGTATCATCAATGGTTCAATCGCCTGGCCGAAAAGATTCTGGAAACATTTTCCATACGCGACCCGGAGGGTGCGCTGTTTCGGATCGATCTCCGCCTGCGTCCTGAAGGTTCGGCGGGTCCGCTCGCCCGATCGCTCGAGAGCATGGAAAATTATTACGCCGGCTTTGGCGAAACGTGGGAACGGATCGCGTTAATCAAAGCGCGGAGAATCGCCGGCGGTCGCGAGCTGGCCTACGAATTCTTGCGGCAGCACCAGCCGTTTATTTATCCACACAGCCCGACACCGGATTTACTGGACGAAATCGCGAACATCAAGCGACGGATCGAACGCGACGCTCTCGGAATGGATAAACTGGATCGAGATGTGAAGCTTGGACGCGGCGGAATTCGTGAAATCGAATTCGTCGTGCAAACGCTGCAGTTCATTCATGGCGGACGAAACGCTTTTTTGCAGGAGACAAGCACGCTGAATGCATTGCGGGCCCTGGCGGGGCTCGAACTCATCCCGCCTGCCGAAGTCGTCGATCTTGATCGGGCCTATCGCTTCCTCCGTCAGGTCGAGCACCGGTTGCAGATTGAAGCGGAACAACAAACTCACACCGTTCCGCGCGACCCGGCCGCTCTCAAAAGACTTGCGCGCAGTCTCGGATTTGATTCGACAAACGAATTCAGCGCAGCCCTCAAGAAGACAACGCAGAATGTTCGATCGATTTTCGAGCGAATCATTGTGTCCGCCCCGACCGAAGGCGCGCTTCCGGACTTGAGATTGTTCAAGGATCAAAAATCAGCGACTCGATCGCTCGCCGATTTATTGAAACCGACGTCCGCCTCGCACGTGGCGCCGCGCACGAAACAGATTTTTGGAAAACTGCGACCCGCTCTCCTGGAACAGATGGCAATGACGGCGGACCCGGACGCCGTCTTGAATCAGTTCGTCCGCTTCGTCGAAGCCTACGGGCTGCGCGGGCTGCTTTTTGAACTGCTGGCCACCAATCCGACCTTGCTCGAGTTAGTGATTAAAACTCTGGGGGCAAGCCGGTTCGCAGGCGATCTGCTGATTCGCCGACCACAATTGCTCGATGAAATTACTCGCGACAAAAGTTTTAATCGACCGCGATCCATTACCGAGCATTTTGCCCGACTCGAATCTTTCGGAAGCAGCGCGATGAATCTAGATCCGATCCGCGCATATCGGCAAAGGCAACTTCTCCGGATCTTCATGCGGGACGCACTCGGAGTCGCGGATGCGTCGGTCATTTTCGCGGAGTTGTCCGAGCTAGCTGAAGCATGTCTTACCTTTACGAATAACCTGTTGGGCGGCGAAAATGTAACGATCGTTGCGCTGGGAAAATTTGGGGGCGGCGAGCTAAATTACGGCGCCGACCTTGATTTGCTCTTTGTCGGCGACGAAACGCGCGGCGCGCAAAATCTGGTGACGGCCATGACCCAGCCCAGCGCCGAAGGCATGATCGCTTCGCTCGATGCTCGACTTCGTCCTGACGGGGAGAAGGGACCATTGGTTGCGCCGCTGGCCGCGTACGAATCTTATTACCGTGAGCGTGCGCAACTTTGGGAAATCCAAGCGCTAACGCGGGCGCGTCCGATCAGCGGGCCGCTGCAAGAGGCATATCTCGACGTCGTGCAACGGATTTGGCGTGACGTCGGCAAGCAATCCGATCTCTTTGCCAAGATCGACAATATGCTCGAGCGAATCCGGCGCGAGCGCGGCAGCGGCTCCGATTTTGTCGATTTCAAGACCGGCAGCGGCGGCATGATCGAAGCCGAGTTTCTCGTGCAAGCCTTGCAGATGCGTTCGGGTTTCTGGGAGCCGAATTGGCGACGGGCTTTGAGAGCTTTACGGGAAAATAAAGTGGTTTCAGATCGTTATGCGAGCAACGCAACTCAAAGCTACGAATTGCTGCGCAAGACTGAGATGGCGCTGCGTCGATTCGAAAACAAGAATGTTTCAACACTGCCGACCGCGCCGGGAGAACAGGAAAAATTGGCGAAGCGACTTGGCTACAAAGATGTCGATCTATTCGCGAAGGAATACCGCGCCGCCCGGGAAACGATTCACGCGCTTTACGATCGATACATTAAAGCCACGCTGAACTAAGCGGAAATCAGTTTGGCGATCGCCTGCAGGATCAGAAACGTTCCGACAATTCCGGCGAGAATGACAAGAACGACCAGGCCAAGAACTGCTCCGACGAAAAGTTTGTCGGTCTTGGTCGACCGATTTGGCGTATCGAGGTGGGAGCGAAGCAGGTCGTAATTTCGAGTGTTGGCAGTAAACCAGAAAGCGAAAACGGAACCGACGACTGGAATAATTCCGACAACTTCATTGATCAAAACGTTAAGGGCCATCCGTCCGAGAAGAACCTTCGGAATACCGCGCCGGATCCCATAAACGAGAACGGAGACTGAAACGAAGCCCGCGGCGATGTCGCCGAATCCGGGAATGAGATCGAGAATTGGGTTCAGACCGAGACGCCGCTTGATGCCGGGAATCTGGATTAACCGATCCATGATCAGCGAGACCCATTTAAAGATGGGTTCGGCTGATTTACGCCGATGTCGATCTTCGGGTGGAAGAACTTCCCACTCGAGATTTTCCAGCTGCGGCGGCGTGGCGCCTTGGTGAGTTAGTGAAGGGGGCACTGCGGCGTCGGCGGTCATACCGCCTTACAGGTTTAACCAGGAATCTCTTTCAACATCTGCGTGTTGGTCGGGAATTTCTTCACGAACATGAGCAAACGCTGAATCGCTTCCTCCGGTTTGTGACCGGCGAGCCCGCGACGGATCAAATTGATTTTTTCGAGCTCCCACGCTTGAAGCAGCAGCTCCTCGCGGCGAGTGCCGGAAAGAAAGATGTCGATTGCCGGATAAATGCGCTGATCGCTGATTTTGCGATCGAGCACCATCTCCATGTTACCGGTGCCCTTGAACTCCTGGAAGATGAGCTCATCCATTCGGCTGCCGGTTTCGATTAGCGCCGTCGCAACGATCGTAAGTGAGCCGGCCTCTTCGGTGTTGCGCGCAGCGGCGAAAATCTTTCGCGGAATTTCCATGGCGCGGGCATCGATACCGCCGCTCATGGTTCGACCGCCACCGGACATCGCATTGTTAAACGCGCGTGCGGTTCGGGTGATCGAATCGAGCAGAATGAAAACGTTCTGACCGGCTTCGACCAGACGTTTGGCCCGCTCAATGGCGAGCTGAGCAATGCGAGTGTGACTCTTGATGTCGCTGTCGTTCGAGCTGGCGATGATTTCGGCTTTCGGGTGCGAACGCTTGAAGTCGGTGACTTCTTCGGGGCGCTCGTCGACCAGGAGAATAATCAACTTCATCTCCGTATGATTCTTGGCGACGGCGTCCGCGATGTGATGAAGCAAGGTCGTTTTGCCCGTCCGTGGCGGCGCGACGATCAAACCGCGCTGGCCCATGCCGAGCGGCGTCATCAAGTCCATGATGCGCGTGGTGAAACGATCCGGAACGGTTTCGAGTTTGATCCGTTTGTTGGGATTGATCGTGGTCAGTTCTTCGAACGGCCGCAGACCCTGATATTTCGCGGGATCCTCGCCGTTGATATTGAGCAGCTTAATCAATTGCGGGCCGCGATTGCCGCGACGTGTTTCACCGTAAATCCACATGCCGTCGCGCAGGGCGAAGCGGCGTACGATTTCCGGCGTAACGAAAATGTCCTGCGGGGTTTGAATGAAATTGCGTTTGGGATCACGCAGAAAACCAAAACCTTTTCCGGAAATCTCGATGATCCCTTCGCCGAATTCGGGTTCGCGATCGCCTTGATCGCCTGATTCGGGCGCACCTTCCAGGGTCTCGGTGGCAACGGGGTCGTCAGTTGCGGCGCCCGGAGAATCGTTTCGGGATTCGTTGTAGGGCCCGTTAAAATTGTCGTTTCCGCCGCGGTTGGAGTAACGCCGGCGGCCGTAGCGGCGCCGCCCACGCGGACGACGCTGCTCAGACGGAGCAGCCGATCCCGTGGTTTCCAGCGGCGGCTGGTTTTGGTTTTCTTCGTTCATAAAATTGCAAAGGCCGAGTGCTCGCCAGGGCAAGCGCACTGCCAGGATTCAGCGAAAGGGAAATTACTTTTTCAGGCTGGCAACTTGGCCAGCATTTCGTCGGGGATATCTAGATTCGAATAGACGTTTTGGACGTCATCATCTTCTTCGAGGGCGTCACACAAACGCAGCACCTGCCGGGCCACGTCCTCATTGGCAACCGGAACCGTGCTATCAGGGATGAAGGTAAACTTTTGCCCATCGGTCGTTACATTTGCTCTCTTGAGCGTCTCAGCTACAGCGTAGAGCCGATCGTGCGAAGTAATGATAAGATACTGATCTTCCTCGGTTGTCAACTCTTCAGCGCCGGCCTCCAGGACCAGCTCCAGGAGGCGGTCTTCGTCAATGGAACTGCGCGGAACCGTGATCTGCCCCTTTCTATGAAACATGTATGAAACACTCCCGGCCGACCCAAGGTTGCCATTATTTTTCGAAAAAATGCTACGCACTTCGGCGGCTGTCCGATTTTTGTTGTCGGTTGCGGCCTCGACGATGATGGCCACGCCGCCGGGACCATATCCTTCGTAGATAATCTCTTCGAAATTGGCCGCTTCAACGCCCTCACCGGTGCCGCGTTTGATCGCGCGCTCGATGTTATCGTTTGGCATGCTCTGGTCCCGTGCCGCTTGAATGGCGCTGCGCAAGCGCGGATTGCCATTTGGATCACCGCCGCCCGTTTTTGCGGCGATCGTGATTTCTTTCGAGAGCTTGCTGAAGATCTGACCGCGCTTGGCATCGATCGCGCCTTTGAAGCGCTTAACTTTCGACCACTTGCTGTGTCCAGCCATGCTGAGAAAAGCTTTATGTTAATTGTACTGCCGCCACCGCGGCGGCACTTCGTTTTCGAATCGTCGCGTCCAGAATGCGTTTGCGCAGTCGCAGCGATTTCGGCGTCGCCTCGACGTACTCATCGACGTCGATGTACTCGATTGCGCGTTCGAGACTCATGCGCAACGGTGCTTCCAATTGCACCCCTTTGCCGTCGCCCTGCGATCTCATGTTCGTGAGTCGCTTGGCGCGACATGGATTAACCGGCAAATCGTCCGGACGCGCATTTTCACCGACGATCATCCCGGCGTAAACGTCCTCCTGTGGACCAATGAAAAGCCGGCCGCGGTCCTGAGTGGTGTTCAGCGCGTAAGCCGTGCTTGTTCCGTTTTCCATCGAAACCATCACTCCACGATTGCGTCCTTCGATCTCGCCTTTGAATGGCGCGTATTCAGCAAACAAATGACTCATCAAGCCTTCGCCTCGCGTGAGGTTGACCAGGTCGGTTTCGAAACCGATCAGGCCGCGCGTGGGAATGATTGCTTCGACTGAAACGCGATTTGCGTGATGATCCATGTGCACGACCTCGCCTTTGCGCCCAGCGAGCGATTGCAAAACGTCGCCCAAATTTTCGTTCGGAAGATCGATATAAAGATTTTCGAGTGGCTCAAGCAAGTCGCCCTCTTCATTCCGATGAAAAATGACCTCGGGTCGCGAGACCATTACCTCGTAGCCCTCGCGCCGCATTTGCTCGACCAGGATGGCGATTTGCATCTCCCCGCGCGCATGGATTTCAAAGGCCCCCGCCGTGTCCGTGTCGTTGAACTGGAGCGAAACGTTACCCCGGGTTTCCCGCACGAGCCGATCACGAATATGTCGCGCCGTTACAAATTTCCCGTCGCGTCCGGCAAAGGGCGAATCGTTTACCAGAATGCGCATCCGAATCGTCGGCGGATCGATATCGACAAATTGAAGCGGGTCCACGTCTTCTCGATCGGTCAGCGTTTCGCCGATGTAGGCGTTTTCAAATCCGGCCAGACCCACGATTTCGCCGGCACTGGCCTCCTTGGTTTCGACTTGTTCGAGACCGGAATGGGTAAAGAGCGCGGTGACCGTAGCGCGTTCGCGATTTCCATCGCGGTGAAGACAGACAATCGAATCGCCAACCGCAACACGGCCGCTGACGATGCGTCCGAGAGCGATGCGTCCGATATAATCGCTGTATTCAAGATTCGAGACGAGCATCTGGAAAAAGGGCTCGGAAGAAATTTTCGGCGGCGGCACGTGCTGAACAATAGTCTCGAACAGCGGCGTCATGTCTTCGTGCTTGTCCTTCAATTCCCGGACGGCAAAACCATCCCTGGCGCTGGCGTAGATGATCGGAAAGTCGAGCTGCTCATCGTTCGCCTTCAGTTCAACGAACAGATCGAAGACCAGGTCGACCGCTTTGCGCGGTTCCGCGTTCTCTCTGTCGATCTTGTTAATCACAACGATGGCCTTGAGACGATTTTGCAGCGCCTTGCGCAAAACGAAACGCGTCTGCGCCTGCGGCCCATCGTGGGCATCGACCACCAGCAACACGCCATCGACCATCTTCATGATTCGTTCGACTTCACCGCCGAAGTCAGCGTGGCCGGGGGTGTCTACAATGTTGATGCGGTAACCGTTCCACTGGAACGCGGCGTTCTTAGCGCGAATCGTGATGCCTTTCTCGCGCTCCAGATCCATCGAATCCATCATCCGCTCCTCGACTTTTTGATTCGCCCGAAAAGTCCCGGACTGGCGCAAAAGCTGGTCGACCAGGGTTGTCTTACCGTGGTCGACGTGCGCGATAATGGCGATGTTACGGATCTTTTCCATGAGCGTTTTCCGGGGGGCGCGGAGGAGCGCGAAATATGCCTCTCTCCGCAGGAAAAGCAACAGCGAGCGTGGTTGCTAACGACCTGGTTGTTTCAAACGCAGGGAACTAAGAATCGCTCAGGCCGGTCTTACTTGCGCGAATCGTTCTTGTCTTCGGACGCTGCGGACTTGCTTTCGTTCGCCTTGAAGGCGGAATCCTGTGCTTTTTGTGCGCTGACAGCCGAAATGTCACTAACCTTATCGAGCGCGCCAGGCGCGAATGTCTTGTCGCTCGATTCGACCTTCGCCGATTTGTCGGTGTCGATAGCCTTGTCTCCGGTGTCGATCACTTTTTCATGCCTGATTTCAGCCGAAGTGTTATTCGAACCCTCCGTCACTCGTGGCGAGATCCCGGAGGTCGAAGGCGCGCTTCCATTCGATGACGCGGCTCCACTGGATGCGGAAGCGTCCGTGTTGGTCGTGCCGGAAGGTCCGCCGGCCTGGGATGTGGAAGCGCCGGCGGAGTCTCTCGCGCTCGCTCCCACGCTGGTGTCGGTCACTTTGTATGTGCTGACCGAAGTATTGTCAGTCGGAGCGACTTGGGCGCTTCCGGAGGCAGCCGAGCCGGCGACTGCGCAGACGCTGGAAACAAAAAAGAACGCAACACCGAAAACCGACGATCGAGTGCTCATAGTCTTGCTGGATTGGTTCGTCATTACACTCCTGTCCACGAATTCGATCAAGCCTTTTTGAACTCGAGGAAAACAAAACGGGCCGGCATTTCTGCCGGCCCGTTCGTTTGAAACAGCAATCTAAGTTATTTACCCAAGTCCATCGACCAACCGCTGCGGCCATGCGTTGCCACATACAGAACGCGTGCAGCCGAATCGATCGTGAGGCCCGGGCATTCCACCATCGGAAGCCCCGATCCTGCAACGACCCAGACGGTGGTGCCGAACGGGAGCTTCATTACCCCGAAATCCGACCCGGCGTAGAGGTCGCCCGTTTTGTCGTCCCGAACCAACGCAGTGACCGGGAAGTCAGGCAGATTGAAGCTGATGTCGACCCAGGTTGCAGTGGACGGACCTGTCCGGGTGACATTGAACACGTGTCCCGGTTGAGCAGGCGTGTTCACATTATAGCCGTTGTAGCCGATCCAAGCGTGATTCGCGTTTGCTGGATCGACAGCGATTTGCGAAACCGCCCTCGCCGGATCATTCGCTGCTGATGGATCCAAACGGTTCCACAACACGGAAGGTGCTGCGGCATCAATGTTGTCCGAAATAAACACGCGGCCAGCGCCCGTTGCCGCCCACATAGTATTCGTGTTTTGCGAAGCGCGCGTCAGCCATGCGACTGCGCCTCCGACGCGATCGCCACCGTAGAAGAAGCCCCTTAGATCGCCGGGATCGGTCCCGGAACCCGTCGCAGGGCCGCCAAGCGGGACGAAGTCACCGCAGTTGGGATCGGCTGCTGATGTAGTAAACTCAGGGCAATTCGCTTCGAGGTAATCGCGATCGCCACCCCAATCTGTCGTTCGCCAAACAGAGAATGATCCTTGGAAAATCGAACCGGCATTGGCCGGATTCGGATCGGCAATAATTGGCGGATAGAAGTATGAAGCTTCCGGACTCGAATAGATATCTCCGGTTATGACGACCCACTTCGTCGGATCGCCGTCACGGAAGTTCGCGTCGTTCGCCTGCCCGAAGAAGGTGTTGAAGCGAAGCTTGTCGTTCGTGACCATGAAGCCAGATTGACCACCGTCACCATAGATGATCTGCGGCCAGACATTAGCAGAGCCATTGTATTGGAACGTGCCGTTATCCTGTGTGCCGCCTTGAAGAAGATTTTGCGGGCGCTGTGAGCTGATTGAGAAGCTCTGGAACTGCAGCGTCGACAATCCTTCGTTCATGTTGATGAGCTGGTTCGGCACTCTGTAGAGCAGGCTCTTGCAGTATGCGGTAGTCGCCGGATCAAGGCCGCGGCTGTCGCATTTGTATGAGACGTCGGCAAACCTGCCGTCCGATCGCATCACGCCGCCGTCAGACCCAACGATGAACTGGAACGGTTTACCCGGGACAGTTGTGATCGCGTGCTGATCGGGGTGCATGCCAGAGGCGTGGTTGGGGTCGCCATCTTGGGTCAGGTCGCTAAAGGTAGCGCCGCCATCGGTTGACAGTAGCCAAGCCCGCCCGTTCGACGGCCCATGTAACTGACCATACGAAAACGAACCGCCAACATAGACAACGTCCGGCGAGCCGGCCGGCGTGTAGAGACGATTGTCGTACCAGCACTGCGCTGTGCAATAGCCGATATTCTGCGGGGTGGTCATGTCAGCGAAAACGGCCGCCCCTGAAGCGTCGTCCGTGCGATAAAACCGAGCCCGATTCGGGCCGGTGTCGGATTGGTTACCGATGCCCACGTACATCCGCGTATTGCCATTGGGCAAAGTAGCGAGTGAAAACTCGGCGCGGTCGGTGCTCCTCGCTGGGTTGAGCGCGGTTTTGATGTTGGTCCAGGTCGCGCCGTTGTCGATCGAACGCCAGATACCACGCGAATACTCGTTAACATAGATGACCCCGGGGTGAGTCGGATCAGTCTTTACAGTGTTCGAGCCACGAGCAGTGGCCACGGCCACAATCGGTCGAATGAGCGTGCAACTCACGCCATTGCATCGATAAAGACCACGCGTTACCAACGGATGTCCTGTTGCCCCGCTGGAAGAGGCGCCGCTCGTCACTGAGCTGACGCCGCGAATAGCGCTGCCAATCGGAACGAGTAGATTATGCGCATTGTCGAAATCCAGTTCCCCGATTCCACGTTGAAAGAAAATATCGGTGCCGGGAACGAGGTTCCAGGTAGCTCCACCGTCAGTCGTCTTGTAGACACCGACGCCAGCTTCAGAGTCGCTGGACGCGTGCTCCTCACCGGTGGCGGCATAAACCGTGTTGCCACTAGGATCAGCCGGATCCATCAGCAATGAGCCAATCGCATTGATGCCAAAACTGCCGGAAACGAATTGCCAGTTCTGACTTCCAGCAAGCGCTTTAGTGGTCTTCCAGACGCCGCCGCCCGCTGCTGCGAGATAAAGAGTACAATTTTGCGTCGTGCAGTTGGGGGCGATCGCGAACGCAATCGTTCGGCCACTGGCCACATACTGCGCACCGTCAAAGAGGAACGGATCCAGCACAGCCGGATAAGTGGCTTTACTTGGGCCGATTAATTGCCAGCTGCCAGGCGCGTGCGCACCAGCATTTAGTGACGCCCAGCCAGCTTTCGCCGCCAGGGTTGCATCGCCGGACACTTCATCCGACGGATAAGCGCGCAGCAAATAAGCTTCAATTTCCGGTGAAGAATCTGGGTTCTTGGCTTCGGCCACAACCGCTGTTTCGGCATTGCGACCCGGTTTAAAGAAGTCGGCGTCCGCCTTTTTCGGAGTGTACGCTGGCTTCTGTGTCGTCCGGAGTGGGGTCGACATTTTTGCTGTCGTGACAGCTAACGCCACTGCCGCAAGCACCAAGGTGCCGGCAACCGCGACGCGTAGATAGGAGAATACTGACGTGTAAGTAAGTTTCATAGACTAAGGGTTCAGATTTAGGAGTTGAGTGACTCACGAATTGAGAGAGTCACGAGTTGAGTGAAAGGCGACCGTGATGCCTTCCTTAAGAAACATCAAGACAATTCTTCTAGTTTCTCAAAAAAAATGGGAAAAATTCCTATGGTTGTGAATAATTGTGAATAACTCAACGAATCCCGTGCAATTAACAAGGTTTAGCAGAATAAAACCATAAAACCATAAAGCCGCGTCAATCCACAAACCCGATCTACGGACTAGGCTCGGGCAGAGGCCAAAGCCTGACGCCGACTATGAAACGCTGCTATTTTCTTAGCACGCTCGGTAATGGCCGTGGATCCAGACCGTGTGACGGCGATTCCAATGCCCCGGAACCCAGCACCAGTAAGCTCCGCGTGCCCAGTAGCGCGGGCCATTGGTGTAATAGGGCTGATCGCCAACGTTTATGCTGATTCCAATCGCATTCGCGGTCGTGATAAAGCCGCTCATGCAAGACAAAGCAGCCAAAAGTAACGCAAGTTTCTTCATAGTTATCTCCTCCGTCTTGATTTAGACGATTCGAGCCTGCGTTATTTAACCCTCATTGCGCAAGCGAAAATGTCAGACCAAGACCGGTTTCTCCGCCGCCGGCTCGATCCATTTTCCATGTTCGCGAATCAAATCTTTTAGCCGGTCCACTGCCTCCGCTTCCGGAATGTTGAATTTCACCGCGGTCTTGCCGACATAGAGATTCACTTTACCGGGCGCGCCGCCGACGTAACCAAAATCCGCGTCTGCCATTTCGCCCGGCCCGTTTACGATGCAACCCATGATCGCGATCTTCACGCCTTTGAGATGCAATGTCGCCGCCTTAATTTTCGCCGTCGTGGTTTGCAGATTAAACAACGTCCGCCCGCACGACGGGCAGGCGACGTAATCAGTCTTGAAAATCCGCGACCCGGCCGCTTGCAGGATATTGTAGCTCAAACGCAACGCCTGCCCCGGCGCGTCCTCGCCCTGCACCAAAACCGCGTCGCCGATTCCATCACACAAAAGCGATCCAATATTCGTGGATGCCGTCAGCAAGGTTTGGAGGAAGTCTTTTGGTTCATCCTTCGTCGTTCTTCCTTCATCCTTTAACAGGATTGGATGTCGCGGTTGCAACCTGGCGGCCAGCAAACGAAACGCCGCGATCAGTGGAAGATCGACATCGTCCTTCATGGTCACGAGCTGGGGCTCGGATTTCTGATTTAGTCGCGCGATCGCGTCCTCGTCGCTTGGGTCGATCTCCTGGATTTGCGCCTTTTCGTAAACGATCTCCGGCTTGTAATCGCCCATCTTGTCGATCTTATGCGCGATCTTGTCGAAGTTCTCCTGCCTGACGATGACCCGAATCAGTTCTTCTCCGCCCAATCGGATTCCCTCGCGCTCGATCGTTTCCGAGGCGCGCTTCTGATACGAGAATGGATCGAACGATAATTCGACATTGGGTGTTGGACGTTCGGTGCTCGGCGTTTTCTTCCGCATCATCTCGATCAGCGCTTTCGCCACCGGAATTTCGTGCGGGCTGTCTTCGGTCAACGAGACGCGGATCGTGTCCCCGATCCCATCCGCCAGAAGCGAGCCGATTCCGATCGCGCTCTTGATTCGTGCGTCTTCGCCTTCGCCGGCTTCGGTCACGCCGAGATGGAGCGGGTAATTCCAATCCGGGCCGAGCTCGTTCAATCGCGCCACCAGCAATCGATAAGCGGCAATCATGATTTTGGGATTGCTCGCCTTCATCGAAAAAACGAACGCGTGATAATCCAGGTCGCGCGCGATCCGGGCGAATTCGAGCGCGCTCTCCACCATCCCGAGCGGCGTATCGCCGTATCTATTTAAAATACGGTCGCTGAGCGAACCGTGATTCGTCCCGATCCGCATGGCGATGCCGCGTTTTTTGCAAAGATCGACCAGCGGCGTGAATCGTTCGCGGATCCGATTCAGCTCGGCCGTATATTGTTCGTCCGAGTATTCGCGAATCAGGAACTTCTTCGAGTCGGCATAATTGCCCGGGTTGATCCGGACTTTGTCCACCCATTTGGCCGCTTCCATCGCGGCGTCAGGTTTAAAATGGATATCAGCCACGATTGGCACGTCGCAGCCGCGCTCGCGCAATCCCTTCACGATATTTTCCAGATTGCGCGAGTCTTTCACGGTCGGCGCCGTGATCCGGACAATCTCACACCCGACATTCGCCAGCTCGAGCGTCTGTTGGATCGACATCTCGGTGTCCATCGTGTCGCACGTGATCATCGATTGGACGCGAATCGGATTGTCGCCGCCGATGCCGACATTGCCCACCCGCACTTCCCGTGAGAGGCGGCGCTTGAACGAGAATGGTGACTCGCAATACTTCACGACCGTAAATCTAAAAGCGGCGCCCGCCCGGCGCAATCCGCTCAGGGCACGTCCTGATCTTTGGCCTTCTGCGACTGCGGTGCGTACTTATCGAGCGCGTGTTTAACGAAGGGCAAATCCTGCAAATCAAAAAAGGTGATGTAAATAATCACCCCAACGATCAAAAGCGTGCAGGTGCCCTGCACGACTTCGAGCACACGCATGTTCAGAGGCTTGCGCCGGACCGACTCGATCAATCCAAACAGGATGTGCCCCCCGTCGAGGACCGGAATCGGCAGCATATTCAAAATCGCGAGATTCACGTTCAGCACCACGCTAAGCCAGAGCGCCAGTTGCCAGCCCCGCTCGCTCACGAAAAACAGATAATAAATTCTTCCGATACCGATCGGCCCGCTCAAATGCTGTAGCTTCACGTCCGATTTCGGCGAAGCGACCGCGCCAAGCGTATTCAACGTGCTCGTCACGCTGTTGTGAATCAGCTCGATCGGACTCGGATGCGCGATCGACATTTGCCCGCTCGTGTCCCATTGAATTCCAATTCGCGGCTGCATTTTCCCGTCGGTTGGCAACGGCACCGGTTTTACCGGGACCTCTAATCTTGAGCCGTTGCGCTCTACTTCGAGTGTCAGCGTTTCATCGGGATGTTTTTTGATGTACTCGAGCAACGCGATCGGATTGTAGATCGGTGTATGATTAAAACCGCGAATGATGTCGCGCGGGCGCAATCCGGCGACGGCTGCTGGCGAGTTCGGTTCGACTTTGTCAATGATCGCCGTTTCGGCCGGCAAAATGAGCAACTGGCGAACGCTCTTTCTGCTCCATCCGCGCGTCTCGGCTTTGTGAGGCTCCACTTCGACCGTTTGCACCTGTCCACCGCGCTCGAACTTTACCGGAACCGTCTCGCCTTCACTCCGGACAACCGCCCAGCTCACGCTGTCGTTCATCCCGAGGAAACGCGTCACTGGTTTTCCATCGACTTCCAAAATTTTGTCACCCTCCCGCATTCCCGCTTTCTGGGCCGGCGAATCAGGCATGATGTAACCGACGACCGTCGTCATGTCCGATTCGCTCACCGGATAGCCGACGATCCACACCATCGTCGCGAACACGAACCCCAGCAGCAGACTGAAAAACGGACCGGCCACCGCCACGATAATCTTGTCGAGCGCAGAAATAGGCGGAAGCTGCTCGCGATCGATGTCCGCTTTGCCTTCGATAATGTCCATCGGCGCGAGCTGAGGCAGCGCGACGAAACCGCCGAACGGCAGCGAGCCTAACGAGTATTGCACGCCGTTGATTGTCTTTTTCCAAAGCGGCTTGCCGAACCAGACCCCGAATTTCTCGATGTAAAGGCCGCGCCAGCGCGCCGCCAGAAAATGGCCGATCTCATGCACGACAATGAGCAAATTGAAAATGATCAGGACCTCGATGATGACGAGGATGACGCGACCGATATGAAGAATCATTGCGGCTGGCTGAATTATTTTTTTCCGATGGCGGCAGTCGCTTCCGCGCGCGCCCACTGATCGGCCGCCAATATCGCATCGAGATCGGGATGTGCAACGCTACGGTGCCGGTCCATCACTTCCGCCACTGTCTCCCAGATTTGAGCGAACTGCACACGCCGGTTCAAAAACGCCGCGACCGCGACTTCGTTGGCTGCGTTCATGACTGCGGGCAAAGTTCCGCCACTCTCGCCGGCGCGCCGGGCCAGATTGAGCGCCGGGAAATCTTCATAACGCGGTGGAAAGAATTCCAACTTCGACAGCTTCGAGAAATCGAGCGGTGGCAACGTGTTCGGAACCCGGTCCGGCCACGTCACCGCATATTGAATCGGGAAACACATGTTCGAGTAGCTCAACTGCGCGAGGGTCGATCCATCCGCAAATTCGACCATCGAATGGACGATGCTCTGGGGATGGATCACCACTTCCACCCGATTCATTTCCACGCCGAAAAGCCAGTGCGCTTCGATCATCTCGAGCCCTTTGTTGAACAGCGTCGCGGAATCGATCGTGATCTTAGGGCCCATGTTCCAGGTCGGATGCTTGAGCGCTTCCTCGACCGTCACATCGGCAAGTCGGTTCCCGGGCGTTTCACGAAATGGGCCGCCCGATGCCGTTAAAATAATCCGGCGCACTTCTGATGCGCGTCCGTCCAGACATTGAAAGATCGCGTTGTGCTCGGAATCGACCGGCAGAATTTTCACCCCGCGGGCACGCGCCGCGTCCATGACCGCTTCGCCTGCCATGACCAGGATTTCTTTGCTCGCGACCGCCAGATCTTTGCCCGATTCAATCGCGTCCAGCGCCGGATGCAGTCCCGCCGTGCCGACAATGGCGATGAGAACCATGTCTGCGTCCTCCAGTCGCGCAATTTCGCGCAAGCCATTCTCTCCCACAAAAATTTTCGGCTCGTACTGCAGTTGCGCCCGCAAGATGTCGATCTTGCGTTCGTCAACCAGACAGATCGCTTTCGCGCGCGTGATGTTCGCCGCCGCCGCCAGTTTCTCGGCGTTGCTATTCGCAGCCAAGCCCACGATTTCCATCCGCTCCGGAATGTCGTGCGCCACTTTCAACGTGCTGTCGCCGATCGATCCGGTCGCGCCCAGGACAACGACGCGTTTACGTTTCATTTTTTCGACAGAATGAACAGAATCTACAGAATGACTTTCGACTTGGAAGCAGCAGAATCCGGCTTCGGTAAGCGAAATTTTTTCCTAAATTCCAGACGATCTGCGCCAAAGTTTAGCAGCAACCCTTCGTTTAGCCCAGTTGCGGTAAGGTAATTTACCAGCTGGATTTCGTGGGCTTTTGCCAAAGTTTGAATCGCTTTGACTTCAACGATCACTGAATCGTTGACCAATAGATCGGCCGCGAACGCGCCGACAATTTGTCCATCGTAGTTCACACTGATTGGCTTTTGCGCTTCGGACCTGAGTCTGCCCTTCCGCAATTCCCAGATCAGAGCATTTTGGTAAACCGATTCGAGAAACCCCGGCCCGAGCGTGGAGTGTACTTTCATTGCGAGACCAATGATTTGGCCACATAAATCGTAGGGTTCCGGTACCTCTTCGATTTTGTTCATTCTGTTCATTCTGTCAGTTTCTGATTACTGAACCCGAATAACCAACCGCAGATAGAAAAACAAAAGCGGCGCGGTGAACAGAAGGCTGTCGATCAAGTCGAGCGCGCCCCCGATCCCGGGAAGTAAATTTCCCGAATCTTTCACCCCGGTGCTGCGCTTGAGGATCGACTCCGCCAAGTCCCCGATGACTGCGGCAAAACCCAATAACAACCCGAGAATTGTGGCGTGGGTCCAATTCAACAACGCCAGGTGCCCGGGCATTAGTTTGAACAGCGCGAGGCTGCAAAAAAGCGCGAACACCAGCGCGCCGAAAAATCCTTCCCACGTTTTCTTCGCGCTGATTTGTGGAACCATCATGTGCCGGCCGATCGCGCTCCCCGTAAGATACGCGCCCATATCGCTGAACTTCGTCACCGCGATCAAATAAAGACAATAAAACTGACCACTCGCAATGCCGTTGCTCGCTCGCGGAGTGAGATACAAAATCTTGGTGGTGAAATTGAAAAGCCAGAGCACGTAAAGCAAACCGAACAACGTGTAAGCCATGGTTTGCAACGGTTCGTCATCGCGCAGACGCGCGAACATTTGCCGGCCAAAGACCGTCAGCAGAAAAAACAGCAACACCGCCACTTCGAAGTCGTAGGAACCGGCCGGTCCAATGGTCGAAAAATAATGAAAACTTCCGCCCAGCAGTATCGCGCCGCAGATCAATCCGGTGATTTTGAAATTCGGCAGGCCGCGGTGATCGAGCATTCGGTAAAACTCGAGTAGCGCGATCAGCCCGAACGCACTGATCAGCAGCCAAAAGAAAATTTCATATCCCGAAAACGCGATCAGGAGCGCGATTGACCAAAGCACTACCGTGCTGACGAACCGCGGAATAAAGACGGCACGTGATCTCGGCGTCTCCGATGTGGGTTGCTCGAGCGTCACGGGCATGGCGCTTCATCATCTCGAAGGATAACGAACCGCGCAAGATCGACATCGCCGGAATCTGCTTTTCCGGCATATTTATTCGCTTAACTTTAGCTCGTGCAGAAAACGATGCAGGCCGTGGTCAAGGCGAAAGCCGAGCCGGGATTGTGGCTCGAGAAGGTTTCCGTTCCCGACGTTGCAGGTGACGACGTCTTCATCCGCGTCCTCAAAACCTCCATCTGCGGGACCGACGTACATATATATAACTGGGACGCCTGGGCCCAGAAGACCATCCCCGTGCCGATGACTATCGGCCACGAGTTCGTCGGCGTGGTCGATGGCGTAGGCGATCATGTGAAAGGTTTTGCCAAAGGCGATCTCGTCGTCGGCGAAGGTCACATCACTTGCGGCCACTGTCGCA
This sequence comes from Chthoniobacterales bacterium, assembly GCA_038230255.1. Lineage (GTDB taxonomy): Bacteria > Verrucomicrobiota > Verrucomicrobiia > Chthoniobacterales > UBA10450 > AV40. Next base: position 164,982 of record JBBRNP010000007.1, on the reverse strand, counting down.
ACTGTCTCGCCGGCCGCCGCCATCTTTGTCCGAATACTCAAGGCGTCGGTGTAAATCGCAACGGCGCGTGGGCCGAGTTCGTCGCCATCCCGCAATCAAACTGTTGGCACGCCGATCCTTCGATTCCGCTCGATGTCCTTTCCTGTTTCGATCCGTTAGGCAACGCCGTTCACACCGCGCTTTCGTTCGATCTGGTTGGCGAAGACATCCTCATCACCGGCGCGGGACCGATCGGTTGCATGGCGATCCCGATCTGTAAACACGCGGGAGCACGCAACGTCATCATCACCGACGTGAATTCGTATCGACTCGATCTTGCGCGAAAAATGGATGTCGATCTTGCGCTCGATGTGCGTAACGAAAAACTAACTGACGCGATGAAGAAACTCGGGATGAAAGAAGGCTTCGACGTCGCGCTCGAAATGTCCGGCAACCCGAAAGCGTTCGACGACATCCTACCGAACATGTTTCACGGCGGCAAAATCGCGTTGCTCGGCATCATGCCGGGAAGCGCGGCGATCGATTGGAACCTGGTCGTCTTCAATCAGCTTACGATCAAAGGAATCTACGGCCGCGAAATGTACGAGACCTGGTACAAAATGACCGCGCTCATTCAGAGCGGCGTTGATATCTCACCGGTCATCACTCACCATTTTCCCTACAGCCAATTCAAGGAAGCGATCGAGCTGATGAAGTCCGGCAACTCCGGCAAAATCGTGCTCGACTGGAGCGAACGGTAAAGGCTACTGCAGCGCGGCTGCTTCTTCGGTCCGGCCTTGCAGCTCAAGCACCATGCGTTTGATATGCTTGTGGTCGGCGTGCGATTGCAGAACCTGCAAACTTTGTTGTGCATCACCCCAGTGCAGAATTTGGATCGGTTCCTGGCGCGCGCCCCACGTGTTCATGTCGCGCCGGTTCGACATATAAAGGTCGATCGTGTTCCGGCCGCTCAAGGCCCAGCCGTAATCTTCAACCCGATAAGTTTGTCCGGTCGAAAGCAATCGGAACGTGGTGCCCATTGGCCAGCGGCCCCAATCGGCGGCCGCGCTTCCAATCCGCTGCGGCTTGCTTACCGCGGCGGCGCGTTTGGCGCCGCGCACCGACGTCGTTTTTGTTACGCGGGCTGTTGTCGTCGTAGTCGCCGTTGCCCGCGTCGACTTCTTTTCCTTCATCGAGAACGGCTGCAACTTCGCGTCGCTACTGGAAATGTTGATTACATCGACATCGTCGCTGTCGGAGATCGCGCCGGCGCGCCTTACATTTTCAGCGCGATGGATCGCGGGGCCGGCGGCATGGAGCTCGCCGCCGAGCGCGTTGCGCGAACCGTACTGAGTGTGATCAGCTTCACTATGGGTGTAGGCGGTGGTGCGGACATTTTGGAAGTCCGCTTTGACCAGAGGGTGTTCGTAAGCCGGAAGCGAACGGGTCGAGGTTGTTGTGGTCTCGCAAGCGCTGAGGAGAATGATTGCGATGAAGGCCGCGAGAATGGCCAGGGCGAGGCTGCGAAGTTCTGCGTGGGTCAAAGTAGATCGCCGGCGACTTATTAACACTTATTCACAACCCCGCAAGCGTTTTTTCCACGACAAAGTCGGCGCCAGTCATTTGAATCGGCTATCCGGAAAGCGAAAGTGAATCCCAAGCTCATCAAACATACCGAGTGGATCGTTGCGGTCCTTCTTTCAGCGACGGTCTTGTTTGTCTTCTTCGTCCGCGCGACGCACGCGGGCGGACTTTGGCGAGACGAGTGCGATTCGGTGGAACTCGCGCGACTGCCGACCTTCGCCGATCTGCTCCACAATCTAAAATTCACTTCGTTTCCAATTCTTTTCCCGACCACGATCCGGATCTTTACGAATTTATTTGGAACCAGTGACGCCACTCTGCGTTGTTTCGGATTTCTGGTGGGGCTCGCGCTTTTAACGGTCGCCTGGTTTAACGCGCAAACAAGTCAGCGCAACGTGCCGTTAATCTTGCCCGCTCTGGCCGGGCTGAACATCACTTTTCTGACCGACGGAACCTGGATCCGCGGTTACGGGCTCGGCTCCGTTCTTCTCATTCTCGCTTTTGGATTAACGGCCAGGTTCGTCGCCCGGCCAACGATCATACGGCTAGTCGCGATGCTTCTCTGCGACATCGCATGCATGCAATCCTTGTACTTCACCGCTGCGCTCGTTCCAGCGCTCCTTTTGGCCGCGTTCGCCGTCTGCGTCTTTCGCCGGCAAACAAAATGGGCGCTCGCTTTGTGCGTCGTGGCAGCGATCTGCGCGATTTCCTACGTCCCGCAATTTCAGACTTATCGCGAGATCAAGGCCTGGACGATTCTGTTGCGCTATCCAACGACGCCGCAATTAATCTGGCACGAATTTCTAGTCGCATGCGGCGAACCGGTCCCGGTCATGGCGATCGTGTGGCTGTCGATTGCGTTGCTGTCGATCTTCGGAGCGCTCGTGTTTCTCATTCGACGAACCGAACGCAATGATTTGGGCGCGCTTCCATTTGGATTGCTCACAATCGTGATCGCCGCGGTCACCTACTTCACTTTCCTCGCGATCACCCACACCGCGCCGCAAACGCGCTACCATCTCGCGTTTCTCTGTTTGCTGGCTGCGGCTTTGGAATTAATCGTGGCCGCGCTTTGCCGATTTCAGTTTGTTCGAATCGCGCGTCTCGTTCTCGTCGTTGCCCTGGCTGGGATTCTTCCGTTCATTCTCTGGCCGCGAATCACTCAGCGCGAAACAACCGTCGATCTGCTTGCCAAAAATCTGCAACGCTATGCCGGCGCGGACGACCTGATTATTGTCAACCCGTGGTTTCTAGGGCCGTCGTTCAGCTGGTACTATCATGGGCAAACTCGCTGGATGACGCTGCCGGAGCTGACCGAGAAACGGATTCATCGCTACGATTTGATCAAAGCGAAAATGGAAGAAACGGACGCGATCTCAGACGTGAAATCAGCGATTTCCAAAACACTGCAATCGGGCAACCGCGTCTGGCTCCTGGGCGGCGCGCAGCCCACGGAAGAAACCGGGCCGCTCTCGCTCGCGCCCGCGCCTGATCCAGTCTTCGGCTGGAGCAGCCAGGCTTACACTTATGCGTGGTCGATGCAGATTGGCGCGTTCGTTCAGCAACACGTCATCGATGGCGAAGTCGTGCTTTCGCCTTCAAAAGGCGTCAGCATCAACGAAAATATTCCGCTCGTAATCGGGCGCGGCTGGCGCGATTGATGCCCGGCGCAACTTGACACCGCAGTGCGAAATCCTTATTTCCGCCCCTGCATGCGCGGCAGATTTTGCATCGCGATATTGTGTTTCGCTGTTTTTCCAACGTTCGATTGTCGATCTTCGGTCGACGAACTTAAGATCCAGACCGCGCTCGTGATTCAGAACGGTCTCGATTTTGTTGCCGCGAGCCAAACTGGAACTGGCGGATTCATCACCGACTGCTGGCGCTCGGATGGTTCGGAGCAACGAACCCAGGTCGATGCAATCTTCACCGCTGCACAGGTCCTTTATTCATTGTCGTTCTGTCCCGATTCCGCCAGCGCGCACGGAACTCGGGAACGCGCGGCCAAATACTTAATGGCGCAGCAAAAGACGCCCGGGGTTTGGTCTTACTACGGACAAGGAACCGACATCATCATCTCGCCCGACGTCGACGATACGTCCGTCACTTGGGCCGCCCTCCATCGTTTCGGCGTCACAATTCCGCCAGCGGCTCTCGACGCGGTGCGCGCGAGTCGAAACGAACGTGGATTGTTCAACACCTGGATTGGGGATCCTGCAAAATGGGTCAATATCGACAGCCGCGACATCGATACGGTTGTGAATCTCAACGCGCTTCTGCTTTTCGGACTCGCGCACGAAAAGATCGACATGGTCTGCAAGTTCGAGCTCGAGCAGGTCGAAAGCGATGCGTTCCGTCGCGGCACCGTTTATTACTCGTCGCCACTAATGTTCGCGCATGCACTCTCGCGCGCCTATCGCGAAGGCGACTTGAATTGTCTACAAGGCGCAGTTTCAAAAATTCGCGACACGGTCTTGTCGCTCCAAAACAAAGACGGTTCGTGGGGAAACGACCTCGAGACCGCGTTTGGCACTCTGTCGCTATTGAATCTTGGTTATCACGGCGACGCGCTCGAGCGCGCGATCAAAATAATTCTCGCTCGACAATCCACCGATGGCGGTTGGGCGCTGGCGCCCGCTTACAAAGGCGCAGTTGCGCCCTTGAATTACGGCTCGCGCGCAGTCACGACTGCGGTTTGCATTGAAGCGCTGGCGAAATATCGCGCCCAACAATGAACACGCCTTTGCACAGTCGAGCTCTGTTGCGGCACATCCGCTTCGACGAGGTTTTCGTTCTGCAAGGGACGCCGCTCATGGGCGCAGGGTTTTCGATTGCGACGATCAATGCTGCTAACCTTCAAACGCTCGCGGTTTTTCTAATCGGCAGCATTCTGCTCGTCGCGCACGTTTTCACATTGAACGACTGGGCCGACATCGCGAACGGCTTGAAAGCGCCCGACCCGCTGGTTTCATCGCTGCGCTTGTTCTGGTTCTCGATTTTTCTCCTGATCGCGAGTTTGCTCGTTTTCGCGCTGATTAGTTCTCGCCTTGTCCTCCTCGGCGCGATCGTCGCCGCGCTCGGATTTTTTTATTCGCACCCCAGGCTCAACTTTAAAGGCACGCCGATCGCGTCCTCGTTTCCGCATCTGGTCGGCGGCTTGTTCCATTTCCTGCTGGGTTACTTAGTTTTTTCACCGATCAATTCGCGCGGAGTTCTGATCGCACTGTTTTTTGCGCTGACCTTCACGGCCGGGCACCTCAATCACGAAGTGCGCGATTTTGAGCTCGATTCCAAAACCAATGCGCGGACCAACGCCGTCGCGTTCGGTAAGCGGCCCGCTTTCATGGTCGGTCTGATCGTTTTCACGCTCGCTTACGTTTGCCTGTTTCTTCTCGGCTGGTTCCGATTCGTGCCGCGGCCGCTGGCGTTTCTTGCGCTCGTGTTTTACGCGCTTCATCTTTTCTGGTCGCTCCGTGCGCTGCGTCGCCAACTCGATCCGGAGATTGTCGATCGGTTCCAGTCTCAATATCGCGCGCTTTACGCAGTGATCGGGATCGCGATGCTCTGCGGCTTGTTTTTCAAATGAGCGTTGAGGTTTTGCATCGGGCGGAGTTTGACTGAAACTGTTTTATGCTCGCCGAATTTGAAAAGCATCTTTCGCAAACGCTTGAGGAAATAAAGTCGCAGGGACTTTACAAAACCGAGCGGGTCATCACCACGCCGCAAGATGCGCACATCGCCGTGGCCGGCGGCAAGCGCGTCCTCAACATGTGCGCAAACAATTATCTCGGCCTGGCCGACCATCCCGAACTGATCAAAGCGGCCAAGAAAGCGCTCGATACTCACGGACTCGGTATGGCTAGCGTTCGTTTTATTTGCGGGACGCAGGACTTGCACAAACAACTCGAGGCCGCGCTGACAAAATTTCTCGGAACCGAGGAAACGATTCTCTACCCGTCCTGCTTCGACGCGAATGGCGGCTTGTTTGAAACATTGCTCACCGAAAAAGACGCCATCATCAGCGACGAATTAAATCACGCCTCAATCATCGACGGTGTCCGGCTCTGTAAAGCGCAGCGCTTCCGTTACAAACACAACGACATGGCCGATCTCGAAGCGAAACTCAAAGAAGCGAGCGGTGCGCGCTTCCGTTTGATCGCTACTGACGGCTGCTTTTCGATGGACGGAACAATCGCGGACCTGAAATCGATCGTTGATCTGGCCGAAAAATATAAGGCGCTGACGATGATCGACGACGCGCACGCGACCGGGTTCCTCGGCAGAACCGGACGCGGCACTCACGAATATCGCGGGGTTATGAGCAAGATCGACATCATCACCGGCACGCTTGGCAAGGCGCTGGGCGGCGCCAGCGGCGGATTCACCAGCGGACGCAAAGCGATTGTCGATCTTCTGCGGCAGCGTTCGCGGCCCTATTTGTTTTCCAACACCGTGGCGCCGCCGATCGTCGCCGCGTGTTTGAAAGCCCTCGAACTCCTGACCGCATCGACCGAGTTGCGCGACAAACTCGAAGAGAACACGAAATATTTTCGCGAGGCAGTGACCGAGCGCGGTCTCACGATCAAACCCGGCGTGCATCCGATTGTGCCGATTATGATCGGCGACGCGGCCAAATCGCAGAAGTTCGCCGCGCGCATGCTTGAGAAAGGCGTTTACGTGATCGGCTTTTTTTATCCGGTGGTCCCGCACGGCACCGCGCGTGTCCGCACCCAGGTCAGCGCCGCGCATTCACGCGAAGATTTGGAGTTCGCGGTGAAAGCGTTCGCCGAGACGAACGACGAGTTGAAGTAACGTGGACCTCAAGCTCGAGCGCTGCGCGATTCGCGATTGGCGAATGGAAGACGCACCGTCGCTGGCGAAACACGCGAACAATCGCCGCGTCTCGATCAACTTGCGCGATCGTTTTCCGCATCCATATGCGATCAACGACGCGAGAAATTTTTTGAAACGGGCAACGACGGAAAGCGAGAGTGAAAAATTTTATTGCATTGAAATCAGCGGCTCGGCGGCCGGCGGAATTGGTTTCAAACCGGGCGAAGATGTCCATCGACATACTGCCGAAATCGGTTACTGGCTCGGCGAAGAATTTTGGGGACGCGGAGTGATGAGCGAAGTCGTCCCCGCGTTTGTAAACTATTGCTTCAAAGAATTCTCGCTGAATCGGATTTCCGCTCAAACTTACTTGAGTAATCCGGCGTCGGCCCGCGTGCTGGAGAAGGTCGGCTTTGTTTTGGAAGGGCGCTTGCAGAAAAACGTGGTCAAAGATGGAAAAGTTCTCGATTCACTTCTTTTCGCCAAGACAGTCTGATTTTGCGTCATGCACTACCTGGTGATCGAGCGGTTCAAAGACGCGCCCGCCATTTACCAGCGATTGAGCGAGAAGGGCCGGATGATGCCGGAAGGCTTGAATTACGTTTCGAGCTGGATCGATCACAATCTCAAAACCTGCTGGCAAATCATGGAGACGGAAGATTTCGTTCTGCTCGAGCGCTGGATCGACAACTGGAAAGATTTAATGGAGTTCGAAATTATTCCGGTGCGCACTTCCGCGGAAGTCGTAGAACTCATGAAACGTAAGGACCATTGAACTATGGCAACAACCGAACAAGCAGAACCAGCGCACGTGATTGTTCACGGCAACGCCGCCGGCTTCGCCCAGGAAGTGAAGATCGATTCTCACGAACTCTATGCCGACGAACCTGTCTCGTACGGCGGCACCGATACCGGTCCTACGCCTTACGATCTTTTGCTCGCCGCTCTCGGCTCATGCACGTCGATGACAATCGGCTTTTATGCACGGAAACGGCGCTGGCCGCTCGAAAATATTACCGTTTCACTCCGACATTCGAAGATCCACGCGGCCGACTGCGAGGAGTGCGACACGAAAGAGGGAAAGATCGATCGGATCGAGCTCGACATTCAGCTCGCCGGCTCGCTGACCGATGAACAGCGCGCCAAACTTATCGAAGTCGCAGGCAAGTGTCCGGTTCATCAGACGCTCACTTCCGAGATCAACATCAAAACTCGACTGATTTAGTGCGACGTTATTGGTCGTGCAACGCGATGCTGGAGCCGACCCAGGTTTTGTCCTTGTTAAAATTGACGCCCATCATTTTTCCCTGACTCATCCGAACAAGATTGTTGACCAGGACCGGCTCGCCTTGTTCCGACCAGACGAACATCATTCGCAGTTCCGCCTTCGATTTTGGACCCTCGATGGTCTGCACAAACGAGGCATACTCGACCTTCTTTTGCAGGATCCATTGATGCGGATTGGTCAGGCGTGAAAGTTTCTCAAGCGTCGGATCCATCTCAACACCGAGCCCGGCAAATGAGTAAAGCGGCTTCAAAACATAGTTGTCGATCTTTTCGTCGCCGGGAAATTCGTCCGCGAAAAAAGCCGGCGCGGTATGCGCCGTCTTGATAAACGGCAGCGAATGTTTGCTGATGCGGTAGTACCAATTCGGATGCGGGATCCATGCGAGATCGAGCTCGTCCTGAAAACTGAATTGCAGTTTCACATCGGGACGGCGCTCGAGTTCGTCGAAGATGACGCGATTGTAGATCCGCTCGATCCGCGTCTCGGTCCCATCGCGATCGTAAAATAACTGTTGCCCGCGTTTTTCAATTTTCGTCACGCAAACAGACCGAATCCCCAGAAGCAGCTCAGTTGCAGCGAAATCAATCCGGGTTTTTTGTTTCTCCGGCTCGATCTCGAGCAAAATCACATTCTCCGGTTTCGAATCGGCGAGAATCGTCCGGCGTAGAATGTCGATGTATTGCTCGTCTTTGATTCCGCCGAACGACGAGGTCCAGTCTCGCGGAATCGCCGGATATGCTTTGCGCATGCAACCGAGCAATAAGAACTGAAAGGCGAACAAGCTCGGAAAGGCTTGGAGCTCGATCAGCCGTGGGACCAAGCGATGGCCATCGTCACAAACCGCAAGATCGACAATCAGAAATTCGGGATGCTCGGATTCGTTAGGTACTTCCAACCCGGGCGGGATCGCGGACGCCGAATGCATCGCAAACTCCGGCGTTTGGGTTTGGGCCGCGATCTCATTCGCGGCATAAACCGCTTCGTCGGTAAATTCGCGGGTCAGGAAAATCGGCGTCTCCGAAATTCGAAAATCGGCTGGCCATTTCGTTGATTCATTTACGCAGCGCAACAGCGCCGCATATTTTTCCGGCGTGAAATCAGCGTTAAATCGCGCGCGGAGTTCTGGATGCATTTCAGGTGGATCGGCCGCTCCGTCGGGCGATGCTAATTCTACTCGGCTTCGCCGACATTACTTTAACATCGAGCAAGGGACTGCTCGATCCACCTCAAATCAGGAACTTTCCGGCGCGCATCACCTGTTCGTTGTCGAACCAGATGTCGAAATCACGGCCGACGCAGTCGATGTGCGTTTTCGACACCCAATCAGCGCCGGTGTGCTCGGAGTAGGGATGCCCGAAGGCGATGTGAACGCCGGGGATTTTTTCGTCCTGCAAAATGTTGCCGATGACACGCGTTAAAGCGGTGTTCGTGCCGATGGCAAATTCGCCAACGCGATTGCTGTTCTCATCCGTGCTCGTGTAAGCGCGAAACTCTTCCAGTAACTCTTTGTTTTCGCAGCGAAGATCGACAATGCGATTGTCTTTCACATCGATCGTGAGCGGCGCGCCGCGAAGATCGCCGTACTTGCTGCAGAGATAATCACCCACCACCCCGTCCACCACGAACGTGCCGTTGCTGTTTGCCGGAGCGGTGAAAATTTCTCCGCCGGGCAAATTGCCCCATTTTTCAGGCGTGATGATGCCGCTCGTTTTCAGCCATTTTAGCTTTGACGAGAACTCTCCTTCAAAGTCGGTGCCGCGCGGTGTGCGGCAAGTAATGCGCTCCGCATGGCGCGCGCGTTCGATCAATCTGCGACTGAGCGCATCCACTTGGCGGAAATCAGCGCGCATGCCTTCCAGCATGATCTGGCGGTTGATGTTCACCATATGGCCATGACGGATGTGATGCTTGTTCACGACGTCGCTCATCTGCATGCGCGAGCCGAGCTCGCCCGGCTGACTTTGCGCGCAAAAGATCGAAACTTGTGATCGCGCAAGATCGTCCAAAATCTCACGCGGCATCGCCGTGAGCGGGCGCGACGCGCAGTTTTCCAAAACGAAAACCGAGTGTTCGGAATCGATTGCTTCGACTTCAGCTCGCAACGCTGCTGCGATATCAGCGGTTGCTTCGTCCGTAATAATCGTCACCCGCTCTTCGGGCCTCAACTGAAGGCAAACGCTAATCGCATTGCGCGCTCCGGGCGCGAGCTCGGCGTCAATCGTATCGATGGTCGAACGGTCAGGCATTGTGGAAGCGTTCAGGATTAAACAGAAATTTAGTGTCGGCAATCAAGTTGTCGATCCATCCACGCTTAGACCCTCGTAAGTCTCGGCCACGATTTGGTCGACCACTGCTTTCATGTCTTGCGTCCGCCCATAAGCAGCAAGTTGTCGATCCGCGCCAGTGCCTTCGCGCATGATCCGTTCGATGTGCGCCATCTCGCGCTCGCTGCCGAGTTCTTTCACTTCACTCGAAACAAATTCGAGCAGTTCGTTTAACAAGCTGCGCGTCTCCACTTCCTCTTCCCGACCAAAATCGATCAGTTTGCCGTCGATTCCGTAACGGGTCGCGCGCCATCGATTTTCATCAAGCAGGCGACGCCGATAAACGCGGAAGGTCGTGTTCTGCCGAAGCAACTTGAAGAGTTTAGAGATGACCGCCTGGAGCAAGGCTGCGATCGCGAGAGTGTCGTCCACGCGCGATTGCGCATCGCACACGCGCACTTCGAGTGTATCGAAAAACGGATGGAGCCGAATGTCCCACCAGATTTTTTTGGGATTATCGATGCAACCGGTTTTCACCAGGAGCTTGCAGTAATCTTCGTATTCCGAGAGCGATTCGAATGCGTCCGGAATTCCGGTGCGCGGAAAACGCTCGAACACTTTCAACCGGTAACCTTTCAGACCGGTATCCTGCCCGACCCAAAACGGCGAGTTGACCGAGAGCGCGTAAACGTGCGGCAAGAAATAGCGGGTCTGATTCATCACGTGAATCGCCGTTTCGCGGTCTGGGATTCCAACGTGGACGTGCAATCCAAAGATAAGATTCGCCCGCGCGAGCGATTGCATATCACGCACAATTTCCTGGTAACGCTCGCCTTCGGTAATGAGTTGGTCGCGCCAATGCGAAAATGGATGCGTCCCGACCGAGGCGATTTTCAATCCGCTGCGGCCGGCCAGCTCAGCCAGTTTACTCCGCAGCTCAATGACGTGCTCGCGCGCGTGCTCAATCGAATTGCAAATCTCGGTGCCAAGCTCCACCATCGATTGATGCATCTCGGGTTTGATCTGCTCTTTAAGAATAACTTTCCCACACTCGAGGATTTCTTGAATATGCGACCTCAGTTCGCGCGTCTGCGGATCGACAATCGCGAACTCCTCTTCGATGCCGAGGGTGTAAGTGTGGTCCTTCTTGCTCATTTGCCGAGAAAGTGTCCGCCAAAACTAAGCCGGTGTCATCCCGAGCGGAGCGAGGGATCTCACATAGACCGATGGATCACACAAACCTTTATGCGTGACGCTCGAGCTTGTGAGAGATCCTTCGCTTGCGCTCAGGATGACAATCGAAAGGGATTGTCGATCTTAGGCGAGTTCGCTTAACGAACGTTTGGTCACGGCAGCCTGGAGAAACTTTCCCCAGCTCAAATTGTCCCGGCCGGGAACGTGTTCGCGCGCTTTGCGGATGGCCATTTCGGAAACAGCTTCCACCACCCACTCAAAATTTCCCTCACCGACATTGGCGGCCTCGGCATCCGGCGCTGGATTACAAAAGTCGATCGCGACCGGAACGCCGTCGCGAATCGCAAACTCAACCGTGTTCAAGTCGTAGCCGAGATATTGATTCAGCGTCAGCACGCCTTGTTCGACTTTCTGCAAAACTTCGGGCGGAGTCTGCCATTCGGTTTGGTACCGCAAATGATACGGATGCCGCGGTTCGTAGGGCATGACCCGAACATGGCGCTGATCAATCGAGTAGCAGCGGAAGTACATGTCGAACTTCACTTCCTCCTGCAACATCATCACCAGCTGACCAGTCTCGTTGTAGGCCCGGTAAAATTCTTCCGGGTTGTGCAATCGATAAACGTTTTTCCAGCCGCCGCCCGCGAACGGTTTGAAAAACGCCGGCCAACCGACGTAGCTGAAAATCGCTTCCCAGTTCAGCGGATATTCCAGATTGCGAAATGATTTATCGTTGGTGTCGGTGGGCGGTTGATTTGATGGGAGCAAGACCGTCCGCGGAACGGCCACGCCGATTTTCGTGGCAAGCGCATTGTTGAAAAACTTTTCGTCCGCGCTCCACCAAAAGGGATTGTTCACCACCGCGGTCCCGGTGAGCGCCGCATTCTTCAGCCAGGCGCGATAAAACGGGACGTCCTGCGAAATGCGGTCGATCACGACGTCGTAACCGCACGGTTCGCCTTGAATCACTTTGTCGATCTTGACGAACTCCGCCACGATATCGCGGCCACCGGTCTTTTGATTCACCCGCTCGACAAATGCCGGCGGGAAACTGTGTTCCTGGCCAAATAGGATTCCGATTTTTTTCATTGTGGAATTGTCATGTCGAGCGGAGTCGAGACATCTCTAGATATTTCTGAAACAGCGAGAGATTCCTCGACTTCGCTCGGAATGACAAGAATCGAAGGCTAAAACCTTTTCGGGTGCCAATCGGGATTTTTCAGGCTGCCCTCGCCTTTGTATTCGAAAAGTTTGTAAACCGGCGCCAGTAATATGCCGGGTCCTTTGGGATCGATTCGCACCTCGAAATCGAGTTTGTCGTCCAAGAAATGAATATCGCCAGTGCCGAGCATGGAAAAAAGTCCCCCCGCGACCTCGAAATTGTCGGTGTGAATGACCCCTTTTTGGACCGTGAAATCGGCGGTCGCATTGCGCGCGATGCTGTAGCCGGAGCCCGGAACCACCAGATTTAAGATTCCGGAGAGCGGGCCGAACACCGGGATCGCAAACACGTCGCCATTGGCCACGTTCATCTTGCCGCTGCCTTGCATTGTCCGCGAGTTATCGCCCAGACCCGAGAAATCGTAGGTCCCGTTGAGCTGGCCGTGCGCGGTCTTGTAGTTGTAATAGAGATCGGTCAGGCGCGGAAAATCCACGGCGTCGACCGCAAGCTTCGCGCGATACCGAGGATCGCCATGGGCCAGCGAAATATCCGCGCTACCGCGGACGTTACCTGAAAAAAGATTTCCGCGAAGATCGACAATCTGAAGGTGATCGTTGGTGAAAAGAAGTTTCCCGGCGATTTTGTGGAAGGGCAAAGTCTTGCCTAAAAAAACATAATCCATCCCGGCCGGCGCATCGACATTGATCTCAAGCCGCGTGCCTTTGCCGCCGTGAAATTGATAGACGCCGTTCGCCGTGATTGTCGGCGGCTGACGAAATTTATAAGGCGCGACATTTTTCGGCAGATCCTCATCGATCCAAAAACTTACTTCGGTTGGGCGAACGTTGGCTTTCACGTTCGAGACTCGGACTTCGTGCTTGGCGAAGTCGTAGGTAAAATTTCCGGTGCCGACGCCTTCCTCGCGCGTGACGTGGAAATCTTCGTAAGTGACCGCGCCGTCTGCGAAGTGCACTTTGGAGGTCGCGCTGTTCATCCATTGACCGCGAAAACGGGTGCGATCGAGCGCGATGTTCCCGTCGCCTTGCCAGCTTTCCGGTTGTCGATCCTTCCCGCGAATAGCGAGCTGGATCACCGGCGGGCGCGAGCATTCCCATTCTCCCAAAAATTCCTGGATCTCAGGCGAGACGAACGGCCGCAGTTCGGTCGGAGCCAGCGGCCCGTCGATGTTTAATCGGAATTCGTTAGGCGCTTCGAACACTTCGGCGTGAAGATCGCCGGTCGGGTGTCGAATCCGGATATCGCGCAGCCAGGTGCGCTCGCCGTCCCAGGAGAATTCCATCCGGCATCCCGAGAGCGGCAAATTTTTGTAAGCGACATTGTCGACCGCGGCGTGGCCGATCACTTTCAGCTGCGGCTTCTCGCCGGCAAAATTCGCCGAACCCGAAACGTCGATGACCGCCGGAGAATTAAAGGTGGCATCGGCCAACACGCCGCCAGCATCGGCCGCATCGAGCAATGATTTGAGATCAAGGCTGCTACGAGCTTGAAAAGTTGCGGCGTTAGTTTGCCGGCTCCAGTTTGCGGTCGCGGCGAAGCCGCCCAAACGATCGTTCCATTCACATCGCGAAACGGTGAGGGTTTGATCACTCCACTCCGCCGACGCAATAAAGTCCCGGATCTCGTAATCTTTTCGCTTGAGGAAGCTTCCCCGCAGCGTCGCTTCGGCGCGAGCGTCTTCGAGCTGGGCGAGATCGCCGCTAAATTTCACCTGCAATGAAGGTGGACCGTTTGGAAAACTGAATCGCTGCAGCTCCGCCCCGATCCGGCGCACCATCGACATTCGCTTTTCTCTCTCCTCTTCCGACAGCGGCGGCGATGGCTGATAATCCGCACGCTTGATCAACTGACCGGTGGCAGAGACGCGCACGCCACAAAAGATTCCTTCGGCCTGGCTGACAACGATTTGTTCGGGCGGAAAATAAATGTGAGCGTGAAATCTTCTGAGCTGAGGCTGCTCGGTTTTGCCCTGCGGGCCTTTCAGCGGGAGCGTGACCTCAGCGTTACGAACATCGAGCGCGCTCAGAAACGGCTGATGATGAAAGAAAGCGGCGTAATTGATATCGAGCACGATTTCACTGATGAACGCGAGCGTGTGGGTGCGATCTTGATAGCTGAAAATGCGGACGTTCCGCGCGACCAGTCCGCGAAACGGATTGAGCGTAAGCCGGCCGATCGACGCTTCGACACCCCGCCGGTGCAATTCCTCCACGATCCGCGCGCGCCATTGGTGCCCAAAGCCTTTCCGCGCCAGATACCATCCGCCGCTGATCGCGCCCGCGATGACGAGAACGATCGCCAGCTGCAAAATCGAACGCGCCAGCGGATGCGCGAGCGGCGATTGTCGATCTTGCGGGACGTCAGTGGTCTTGGGTTCCTCTGTAATAGTGGGCATTAGCGAAGTGGTACAGAGCCACAGATGAACACAGATTTACACCGATTTTTACAAGGTGAGCTCTGCGCCTCTTTCATCTGTGTCTCACCTGTGTGAATCTGTGGCGTGACGATTTCTGATTTGCCCGCGATCAATGCGTCGCTGAACGCGACCAGCACGATTTTCATTGCGGCGGGCTGGTTTTGGATCCGGCGCAACGTCTGGCAGCGCCACGTGCCGTGCATGATCATTGCCCTGATCGCATCGACTGCTTTCCTCGTCGGTTACATCGTCTATCACGTGCACGTCGGGGAAAAATCTTCCGGCTACACCGGTTTGATCGCGTGGATTTATTTCCCGCTTCTGATTACCCACGTGCTGCTCGCGTTCGTTACCCTGCCGCTCGTGATCGTGACCCTGGTGCCTACTTTTCAACGCCGCTGGGATCGACATCGGCGGATTGGCCGCTGGACGATGCCGATCTGGCTCTATGTTTCGGTCACTGGTGTCCTTGTTTACTTCATCCTCTACCATTGGTTCCCTCCGCCGAATCTTGCACTTGGCCAGTAGTTGATGTTTGCTCAAAGACGCAGCGGCAAGGCAGAATAAGCCATGGTGACGATCGCGACATTTAACGAGCCGGACAAAGCGAAGCGTCTCAAACAGCGCTTCGAAGAGGCCGGCATCAACGCGGACATTCATAATGAGGGCCACCTTCAGGCGGTCGCGTTCATGTCCCGCCCGAAGGCCAATGCCAAGGTCATGGTGGGCGACGCCGATTTCGAACGCGCCCAAAGTTTAATGATCGAATGGGAAACGAGCGACCCGGACGTTGCCGCCGCCATTATTCGCTGCCCGCAGTGCGGGTCGTCCAACATCGAGTATCCGCAAATGACGCGGAAGTTTCTGACTCCGGCCTTGGTCGGGCTCCTTTGTGCGATGAAGATCATTCCCAAGGAATTTTATTGCCAGGATTGCCATTACACTTGGAGCAACGAGGAAGAGCGCACCATCGGCCGGCTCTGGCACCGGTTCTTCCCGGGACGCGAGGAAGCAACCTGAGCATGGGTGGATCGAGCAGTCCCTTGCTCGATGTTAATTTGTGCGGCGCAGCCGCATTTATTTAGCATCGCCCGCGGAGCGGCCGATCCACCATCCCAATGGAAGCGATGTGGAAATCCAGCGCGCGATAGACCAAATTAGCGATTCCAAACCATGAAGTGGCTCTTTGTCCTGTTTCTCGCAATCATCATCTTCGGCGGCGCCGCCTGGTTCGGGTACAACTTCGTTTTTAAGGAAGACATCCAGGTCCGCAAAGAGCAGCGCGGCGAAGTCGTTCCCGAACCGAGACTCGACCTGACCCTGCCGGACTTTGAGGCCGCCGCCAAATTGCGACAGGAAGGGAAAATTCCGGAAGCGCGCGCAGCCCTCACCGCTTTCATCCAAAAATATCCGACCAGTCCCCACGCCGACGAAGCCAAGGACTTGTTAGGCGAAGTCAACGTGGGCATTCTTCTCTCGCGCACGCCCTCGCCTGAGAAAGAAGAATACATCGTCAAACCAGGCGACGTTTTGCAGAAGGTCGCGCGCAAAGTGAAATCGACGCCCGAGCTCATCATGCGGATGAACAATTTGAGCGGCACCATGCTTCACATCGGCGAGCGCTTGCTCATCTCGCATCCTGATTTCTCCATCGTTATTCAGCGAAAACCAAAGGTGCTCGTGGTTCTGAATCACGGCGGGTTTTTCAAGCAATACCACATCCGCGAGGAGAAATTGCCGGCCAAGGTCCCAGCCAAAGTCACGGCCAAGGTCGCCGAAGTGATGGCGTGGAACGGTGGCAAGCGCGTCGGCTTCGGCACCAAAGAATTTATTGGGAGCACGCGCTGGATTCGGCTCAGCTCGCAGACCTACACAATTTACTCCGTGCCCGATTCGGCACATCCGGCGTTGTCCCAACCGCCGCCTCCGCAGGGACTTGGCCTCGCCGCGGCGGATGTGGAAGAGTTAAGCAGTCTCGTTAACAACAAGACCCCGGTCACGATTACCGATTAGCGCGATGGACCTGCAACCGCTCGATTTTGAAAAACCGATCCTCGAACTGGAGCGGCGCTTGCAGGATTTGAAGTCGCATTCGCGCGAGCACGATGTCGATCTTGATTCCGAAGTGGAAGCGATCGAAGCCAAACTGCGCGACACCCGCCGCCAGGTTTACGGCAACTTGAGCGCGTGGCAGCGGGTTCAGATTGCCCGGCATGTGCAACGACCGTTTGCGCTCGATTATATCGAGCGTTGTTTCACTGGTTGGACCGAACTCCACGGCGATCGGCATTTCGCCGATGACAAAGCGATGCCGAGCGGACTTGCCATGCTTGATTCGCAACGCTGCGTAGTCATTACCCATCAAAAGGGGCGCAACACCAAAGAAAACGTGATGCGCAACTTCGGCTGCGCACATCCCGAAGGTTATCGCAAAGCACTTCGGCTAATGGAGCTCGCGCAAAAATTCGGAATGCCGGTGATTTCGTTGATCGACACTCCGGGCGCGTTTCCGGGAATCGGTTCCGAAGAACGCCACATCTCCGAAGCGATCGCGGTCAATCTGCGCGAGATGATGAACTTGCGAATACCGATTATCGCCGCGGTCATCGGCGAGGGCGGTTCGGGCGGCGCGCTCGGAATTGGAGTGGCCGACCGCGTTTTGATTTTGGAAAACGCCTACTACTCAGTCATCAGCCCTGAAGCTTGCTCCGCGATTTTGTGGCGCGACCGCAAACATGCGCCCGAAGCCGCGGAAGCACTGAAACTCACGGGGCAAGATTTGTTGAAATTGGGCGTGGTCGACGAAATCGTGGACGAACCCGAAGGCGGCGCACACCGCGATTACGAAACGGCCGCGGCGAACCTCGGCACAGCGTTGCGACGGAACCTTGAGGATATCATCGCCACGCCGGTCGATCAGTTGCTCAAGAAGCGTTACGACAAATTTCGCAAACTCGGCAACTTCGCCGAGACGAAAACGAGTTCCGCGCGTTCATAACTGGGAATGCAACTCGGGCACTGTCGATCTTGGGGATTTTTTGCCACGATTTTTCTGGCGGTCGTTACCGCGAAAGCCGGCTCTGCCGAAGGTTTCAATTTTCGGCGGGATACGCTCGCGTTCGCGAATACGACCGTGTTCGAGTACCACAACGGCGAAGTTGTTTCGCGTTGGGGTCGCAAATCGGACCGCTACACGCGGCGCTGTTTCGTGATGACCCGCGCGGCCGAGCAGTTCTACAAGTTCGCGCGCTTCGAGCCGAATGCTCCGCGGTTAGATGAAAGCGAGCTCCACAATCGCATTCGAGCGGTCACGCGGAAACCGCCCTGGCACGATCCGTTGCCGCCGGAAAAGCGGATCGTCTTTCCCGGTTATCACAACTTGCGCGAGATGAGCCAGGCCCACACTCGATTGATGCAGCGAAACATCGGTCTCGGCTGGGTCGCTTACCTGCGGCCCGGAAATGCCCGGATGTTTTATCTCCACAACAAGAATTATCAGGCGAAAGCGCACGATCAACTCGAGCAAACGTTGGCGCGCGGCGAATTTTTTATCGCCTATCTTTCGGATTTCCCAATTCTACACATCAACCATTCGGTTCTCGTTTATAAACACGATCACCCTCGCTCCGCCGACGGCACCGATCATTATCTGGTTTATGATCCCAACCATCCCGATGCGCCGCGCCATTTGGAATGGCTGCCAGCGAAGCGCGAATTCAGTTACCAGAAAGACAAGGAGTTCGTTGGCGGTTTCACCCGCGTCTTTCAGGTTTACGGAAAGTTTTTGCAGTAATTCCCGATCACGTGCTCGTGCTTGGCGGAAACAAAAATCGCAGCGCCGGCTCGACGCGCATCGCCCAGGCCGCTTCATTGTGACCCGCGCCTTCGACCTCGAGATACTTAAGATCGACATCCAGCTGCCAACCTTCGTCGATCAAACCATCACGCAGCTCGCGCGCCTGTTCCCACCCGGGCTCGGCCGTGCCGGTGTCGAGCCAGATTTTCAGAGGCGGTTTTTCTGCCAGGATGCCCACCAGCCGAAAGATCGCGTAGTCGTCCCACCAAATCGATGACGACATTACGATTAAGCGCGTGAACGTTTCGGAAAATAAAATTCCCATCGCCAGAGTCGCCAAACCGCCGAGCGACGATCCACCAAGTCCGGTGAATTCTCCTTCGGGTTTCGTCCGATATTTTCGATCGATGAACGGCTTCAATTCTTCAATCAGGAATTGTCCGTAGATTCGCGCCAGGCCGCGGCTGTGTTTTTTCGGATGATCTTTCGGTTCGATCACGGCCGGCGTCGGCGCATATTCATGGATCCGTTCTTCGCCGATGTTCGCTACCGCCACGATGATCAACGGCTCGATTAATTTTTGGCGGATCAATCGCTGCGCCGTTTCATCAACGCCCCACTCGACTCCGGTAAACGAAGTCGCGGCGTCGAAAACATTCTGCCCGTCGTGCAAATACAACACCGGATAACGTGTTCTCGAAAAACGGCTGTATCCTGGCGGCAAATAAACCAGCACGTCGCGCCGATTTCCCAAAACTTTGGAATGGAAAGCGCGATGCCGCTTGATGTTTCCGGTAAGGGTGTGTTTCGCTTTCAAACCGAAACGCTTCGTTGAAGATGTCGAGCTTGTCCACCGCCATTGGCTGCGGCAAAAACGAAATTACTTTGACAGAATGAACAGAATCAATCCGAATGTTCGGCAGCAGGACCATTCAAATCATTCTGTTAATTCTGTCTGATCCGATCTTCCGATGAACGAACGTCACATCAAATGGCACACACCCTGGCTCAACCGCGAGTTTGAAATGCTCGCGTTCGGAAACGGTGGCGGACTGCCCTTGATTTTGTTTCCGACCTCGTTCGGCAGTTATTACCAGAACAAAGATTTCGGCCTGGTCGGTTCAGTCGCGAGCTACGTCGATGCTGGCAAAGTCACCGTCTATTGTCCGGACGCGATCGATCTCGACAGTTTTTACAACAAAGCGATTCACCCGGCCGATCGGATGCGAACGCATAACGCTTACGAAAATGTAATCGTGCGCGATGTGTTCGATCTTGCGCGAAAAGAAAGTTCATCACACCGCGTCGCGGTCTGCGGGGCCAGTCTCGGCGCCTATCACGCGGGCAACATCGCCTTTCGGCATCCCGATCTGGTCAGTCACTTCATCAGTTTGAGCGGCTCGTTCGACATCAGCGATTTTTTCGACGGCTATCACGACGACAATATTTATTTCAACAGCCCGTACGAATATCTGCCGAACACGACCGACCCATGGAAATATAATCACATGGGCATCATCATCGGTACCGGCGAATGGGACAACACTCGCCACGAATCCTATCAGCTTTCGGAAATTCTGAACTCGAAAGGAATTCAACACTGGATTGACGATGGCAAATGGCGCGGTCACGATTGGAATTACTGGCGCGACATGCTGCCGTATTATTTATCGAAGTTGTAGCTGTCCGTTTCAGCCTTTTGTCATTCCGAGCGAAGTCGAGGAATTTCTTACTGTTGCCTGGCCTTGCTTTGATCGGAAATATCTAGAGATGTCTCGACTCCGCTCGACATGACAAAAGATAGGATCCTTCTCGGCGCGCATATGTCGATCGGCGGCGGCGTCCACACCGCGATCGAGCGCGGCCGTTCGATCAAGTGCACCGCGATCCAGATGTTCGTGAAGAACAACATGCAATGGTTCGCGAGCCCGCTCGCGCGCGACGAAATCCGCGCCTTCCTCAAGCACCGACAACGCGGCGATCTGTTGTCGATCTTTGCCCACGCCAATTATCTGATCAACCTCGCGGCCACGAATCCGCAGTTTCACGCCAATTCAATCCGTGCCTTGTCCGAGGAGCTTACGCGGGCCGATCAACTTGAGCTGCCGTTTCTCGTTTTGCATCCTGGCGCCCATCTGGGGGCCGGCGAAGAAGCTGGCCTCGAAAAAATCGTCGAATCGATCAATCAGATGTTTCGAAGCATCCCGAAAGTGAAAACGCGGATCGCGCTCGAGACAACGGCCGGGCAAGGTTCATGTCTCGGTCACAGGTTCGAGCACCTCGCCTACATTATCGACCATGTGCGCGACCCGGAACGACTCTGCGTTTGTCTCGATACCGCGCACATTTTCGCGGCCGGATACGACATCGGCAGCGAAGCCGGGGCCAAAAAAACATTTCGCGAATTCGATCGGCTGATTGGCTTCAATCGTCTCGCAGCGATTCACATGAACGACTCGAAAACTGCGCGCGGCTCACGGGTGGATCGACATCAGCACATCGGCAAAGGCCAAATTGGTCTCGACGCGTTCCGGTTCATCATGCGCGATCGACGCTTTAAAAAGATCCCGAAAGTGCTCGAGACGCCAAAGGACAAGGAACTGCGCGAAGACGTCGTGAACATGAAGACGCTCCGCGGCCTGATTGAAAATCGCGCTCGGATTGGGCGCTAACTGATCAGCCGGATCGTGAGCGGATATCGGTAAAGCTTGCCTTCGCTGGCCTGGATCGTAGCAACAATGACAAAAATAATATTGAGGATGTGCAGCAGAATGAGGAGCGGAATTCCGATCAGGACCAGACAAAGAATTCCGGCGATCACATTCCAGATCAGCATCGAGATCTGAAAGTTCATCGATTCCTTGCCATGCGCGTCGATCTCTGGTGAATCCTGACGCTTGGCCAGCCAGACAATCAGCGGCCCGACAATGTGGCCGGCCACCGGTATCAAGAATCCGACCAAAGCCGTCGCATGCGCGAGCACGCACCATGTCCGCACACTGGTAGATGTCGATGTTGGCGTTGTTGTCGTCTCCATAATTTATCCTTTCACGCGCTCAATGTGAGCCCCGAGCTCGCTCAATTTTTCATCCAAATGTTCATAGCCGCGGTCGATGTGATAAACGCGGCTAACTTCCGTGATTCCATCAGCTTTCAGCCCGGCAAGCACGAGCGCGGCCGACGCGCGCAAATCACTCGCCATCACCGGCGCGCCGAGAAGTTGATCGACGCCTTCGATCCGCGCGGTCGCGCCTTCCAGCTCCATGTGTGCGCCCATTCGTTTCAGCTCTGCCACATGCATATAGCGTTGCGGAAAAATGTTTTCGGTGATCGAACTCAAGCCGCGTGTGGTTGAAAGCAGTGCGCACATTTGGGCCTGCATGTCGGTCGGGAAACCGGGATACGCTTCGGTTGCAATCTCGAGCGGTTTTGCCGCGCCGTTTGGCGAAACCGTAACTGCCTTATCTTCGACACCGATACGAAAGCCGGAATTCTCCAGCGCTTTGATGACCGCGGTTAGATGCTGAGGTTCAGCGCGCTTAATCGTCACGCCTTTCCCGCAAATTGCGCCGGCAACCAGAAACGTTCCGGCTTCGATCCGATCGGGAATGATGTCGTGCTCGGTGCCGTGCAATTCCTTTACGCCTTCGACGATGATGCGGCGTGTGCCCGCGCCTTCGATCTTTGCGCCCATTTTATTCAGGAAATTTGCGAGATCGACAACTTCAGGTTCCTGGGCTGCATCTTCGATCACCGTCGTTCCGTCGGCGAGCGCAGCCGCCATCATCACATTGTCGGTGCCGAGCACAGTTGGCCCAAATTTTCCGCGCAAGTTCACGATCGCGCCCTTTAATTTAGGGGCGAAGACTTTGATGTTGCCGCCTTCGACCCGGACCGCAGAACCGAGCGCTTCGAATCCCTTCAAATGCAAATCGATCGGACGATCGCCAATAACGCATCCGCCCGGCAACGAAACCGTCGCTTCCTTGCAGCGGCCAAGCAGCGGACCGATCACGCAAACTGAAGCACGCATTCTCCGGACGACATCGTAAGGCGCGATCGAATCTATTTTCGCGGCCGCAATCGTGACCGTGCCACTGGCACGTTCCACTTCCGCGCCGAGATGCTTCAAAATTTGAAGCATGTAATTCGTGTCGCTCAGGTCCGGCACGCGGCGAATCGTGCATGGCTCTCGCGTCAGCAATGTCGCGGCCAGGATCGGCAAGGCAGAATTTTTCGACCCGCTGATCTTGATCGAACCGCTCAGCGGCCGCCCACCGTGAATGCGGATTTTATCCATACCTGGCTAATAAGAAACGAGTGGCACCTGAATAATCCCTTTTCAACTCGATGTCGTGATAATTCTTTTGACGTAGGAAGTCGCAAAGTCCTTCACCCTGATCGATGCCAATCTCCAAGGCCAGCAGCCCACCCGGTTGCAGATGCGACGGCGCTTTTTCGATCAATTTGCGCACCAACTCGTCCCCGCTCGGTCCACCAAAGAGTGCTACTTCTGGATCGTGCAGCACTTCGCGCGCGAGCAAATGTCGGTCTTGCATGGAAATATAAGGAAGATTCGCCACGATCAGATCGAATCTTTCAGACAAACTTTCGAGGAGATCGCTTTTTTGAAAATGAACTCGCTCGAGTCCGAGTCGAGCCGCGTTTTGGCGCGCCAGCGCGAGCGCATCTTCGGAAATATCGACCGCGTAAACTTCCGCTCCCGGAAATTCCTTTGCCAAGCTCAGCGCGATCACGCCGCTACCCGTTCCAACATCCACGATTCTGACATCTGACTTCTGCCCGCGGACTTGTGACGCGAGGAGCTCAACGAGCTCCTCCGTTTCCGGTCGCGGGACCATCGCGCGTTTGTCGCTCAAGAATGTTTGACCGCAAAATTCGACCGTTCCCAACACGTGCTGAAGCGGCTCGCCTTGCCCGCGGCGTTTGACCAGATCGCGTAGCGGCACCAGTTCGGCGTCATTCAGCGGACGCTCGAATTCGAGATAAAGCTCCATTCGTGTTCGCCCAAGCGCGTGAGCAAGCAAGTGCTCCGCATTCAACCGCGGGTTCTCGATCCGATGCTTGGTGAAATACGCAGTCGTTGACTGCAGGACTTCAAGGAGACTCTTTGTTTTTGTCATGTCGAGCGGCAACGTGACGTTGCATCCAGTTTACAGCGGCGAAGCCGCCACAATAAGAGCCTGTCCTGAGCGAGCGGAGCGAGTCGAACGGGAGACATCTCTAGATATTTCTGGCTTCATCGCTCCTCGGAAACATTAAGAGATTTCTCCACTTCGGTCGAAATGACAGAAGAAGAATGTTCACGCCGAAATCGACGACTCTTTTAATCGCTCCGCCACGTCGGCAGCCTGGAGCGTTCGAATCATTTCGCCCAGGTCGCCTTCCATCACGCGATCTAAATTATATAGCGTCAGTCCGATGCGGTGATCGGTGATGCGGTTCTGCGGGAAATTGTAGGTGCGAATTTTTTCTTCGCGTCCGCCCGATCCGATCTGACTCTTGCGCACGGCGCTGTATTTCGCGGCTTCCTCCTGCTGTTGCCGTTCGAGCAGTCGCGCCCGCAAGATCGACAACGCTTTCTCTTTGTTCTTGAGCTGACTACGACCGTCCTGGCAACGAACAATCGTGCCGGTTGGAATGTGCATGACTTGCACTGCCGAGTCGGTGGTGTTGACACCCTGTCCGCCCGGACCGCCGGCGCGGGAAACTTCAATCCGCAAATCTTCCGGTTTTAGTTCAATATCGACGTCTTCCGCTTCCGGCAGCACCGCGACCGTCGCCGTGGAAGTGTGAATGCGTCCCTGTGCTTCGGTCGCAGGCACGCGTTGCACGCGATGAACGCCGCTTTCGTAACGCAACGTTCGAAAAACCGATTCGCCCGAGACTTTGAAAATCACTTCCTTTAGCCCGCCCATATCCGACGGGCTTGATTCGAGGTCTTCGGTTTTCAGTCCAGCCGCCTCGGCGTAACGGTGATACATCCGGCAAAGATCGGCCGCGAAAATCGCGGCTTCGCTTCCGCCGGTACCGGCGCGAATTTCGATTATGGCATCACGATCTTCGTTTTCGTCCGGCGGGAGCAACGCAATTTGCAAATCACGTTCGAGCTCGGCCACGCGCTTCTCCAAATCCGGAATCTCGTCGTCGGCCATGGCCGCGATCTCAATGTCGCGCGAAGTGGCCAGCTCCCGATTGTCATCCAGTTGCTTACGCGCGTTTTCCAGCTCGTCCCATTTCGCGAGCACGGCTTTGATGCCCGAATGCTCGCGCATGATTTCCCCGGCGCGTTTGCGATTGTCGAAAAGCTTCGGATCGGCGATCTCGCGTTCGAGCTGCTCGAATCGTTCGCGTTTGCGTTGAATGAGAGGATCAAAGTCCATGAGTGTTTGTAGCCACGGCGCTCTGTCGCCGTGTTTGAAGACGCCTCGGCAGAGCGAGGCGGCTACAGCTTTTCAGCTAACCTTTTTTGACCGTGCGCACGGCTTTGGTGCTGCCGTAACGCTTGGCGAATTTTTCGACGCGACCGGCCGTGTCCACGAATTTCTGTTCGCCGGTGAAAAACGGATGACAAGCAGCGCAGATACCGATTCTAATATCACTACGCGTCGAGCGCGTTTTGTAGACCGCGCCGCACGCACAGACGATATCTGTCTCTTGATACTCTGGGTGAATGCCTGCTTTCATCGTCAAAAATGAGCGCCGAATGTAACCGCCTGGGGATTTTACGCAAGGGATGAAACCGAAAGACTCATTGCTCCAACGATGGGAGGCGGTTCTCGCTCAAAAAGGCGACGCGCCTGCGATTTTTAATACGCGCGGCCAGGTCGAAGCAACCTTTCGCCAGATCGACGCCCGCGCGCGGGATCTCGAATCCAAAATCGCCATGCTCGCAGCCGGAACCGTAATCGCCGTCCAAATCGGCAATCACGAAGATTGGCCTTCGATTATGATCGCGGGTCTGCGCCGCGGAGTTGTCGTCCTGCCACTAGAACAGTCGATCAGTGATCAGCAGCGCGAGAGTGTGTTCGAGGTTTGCAATGTTGTAGCTGCCGCCGTCACTGGCGGCAGGGATATGGAGGTTCTGCCGATGAGGACATCGGCAGCTACAACAACTTGGGACGAAAAACCGCCCGCATTACTCAAGCTAACGTCCGGCACAACATCCGCGCCGCGCATGATCCGGTTTAGCAGCGGACAGCTTCTGGCTGACTGCGATCAGATTTGCGACACAATGGGTATCTCCGATGTCGATCTTAACTTCGGCGTGATTCCGATTTCGCATTCCTACGGATTCAGCAACTTACTCACGCCACTAATCGCGCGCGGGGTCCCGATGGTGGTCAGCCGCGACCGAACGCCACGCGCAGTGCTTGACGATCTTGCTAAGACGAACGCAACCGTCTTTCCCGGTATGCCGGTTTTCTATCAAGCGTTTTGCGAAATGGAAAATGTGCCGCCGCTGCCAAAGCTGCGACTTTGCATTTCCGCGGGTGCGCCGCTGCCGGTTGCCACGGCGAAGAAATTTCGGGAAAAATTCGGGTTGCCGATCCATTCATTTTACGGCGCGTCGGAGTGCGGGGGAATTTGTTACGACCGTGAAGCCGAGAATGATGTCGAAGGCTTCGTCGGCACGCCGATGAAAGATGTCGATCTTAATATAATCGATTTAAAGACCGAGCAGAGTCAGGTCCGAGTCAAAAGCGCAGCCGCAGGCGATGGTTACTTTCCCGATGCCGATGAAGAAAAATTGGGCAATGGCGTTTTCGTGCCGGACGACCTCTTGGCGCGGCACGGTTCCGGTTTCAAAATTGTCGGACGCATCTCGGACCTGATCAATGTCGCCGGGAAAAAAGTGAACCCGGCCGAGATTGAAGAACGCTTACTCTCCTTTCCTGGCGTTCGTCAGGCGGTTGCCTTTGGTCGTCCCGCGGGCGCGGGAATGCGGAATGAGGAAGTCGCAGCCTGCGTCGTGCCGGATGCCGATCTTAGCGAGAACCAGCTGCTGGAATTTTGTCGGCGCGCGTTGAGTACGTGGCAGGTGCCGAAGCGAATCTTTATCGTCGATTCGATTCCGACGAACGAGCGCGGAAAAATCAGCCGCCGGGAACTGGCAAAACGGTTTAGCGCCTAACCATCGATGTTCCGTCTTTTGATAAGTGCCAGTCCGGCTCGGACAAAAATTCTTTGTCATTTGCCCAGAAGCAGGCATTGCTACCCAGGGTCGCAGCAAAGTTGCGTGGCCCTCCCGATTCAAGATCGATGAAACAGAAAAAATCGAAAAAGAATACTCGGATTCTGGTTTTGGAACCGGACGAACAGTTGGCGTCCGCAATCGTGAGTTCTTTGCATGAAGCGGTTCCGGACGCGCTGGTCGAGATGACACGCAGTCTGGAAGAAGCGCAGCAACTCGTCTTGGGGGTGAAGCCCGAACTTTTTGTTCTCGATGTTGATGCGGCTCCGGATCTCGGACACGATTTTCTTTACGATTTGCGGACGAGCCATCCGAATGCGCGCGCCATCGTTTTGACCGGTGTTCATTTGCCCGAGCAACGGGAACAAGTCGCCGGACTCGGCGCGATCCATTTTCTGGAAAAGCCGCTGGTGCAATGGGATTTTGTCGATCTGGTCGAGCGTTTGTTGCATCCCGCGACGGACGCGGCGGCAGAAAAATTTCAAGGGACACTCCGAGATCTCCAGTTCACCGACATCATTCAGCTTAAATGCATGAGCGGCGCGACCGCGGTAGTGGAATTCACCGGCCCGCGCGGCGAAAAGGCGCGGGTGTTCTTTGAGAAAGGCCAGGTCCGGCACGCGACTGCTCCCGGGCGAACAGGAATGGAAGCGTTCAATGAGATTGTTCGTTGGAAAGGCGGCACCGTTTCCGAAGTCGCCGATGCGCCTTCCAGCCCGGGGACAATCGACATGGATTGGCAGCGCTTGCTCATGGAAGCGGTCCGCGGCGCCGATGAAGCCGAGGTCGCTCTCCCGAAAAAATCTCGCGGCAAAAAAGACAATCCAAAACTTTTAGTGGTTGATGACAGCTTGATGTTGCTCAGCTTCGTGAAAGAAGTTTTGATCGAAGCAAATTATGACGTGACGACAGCATCGAGTGGCGAAGAAGCGGTCCGGGCGGCGCAAAGCGCTATGCCGGAGATGATCCTGCTCGATTTCATCTTGCCGGATATGAAAGGCGACGAAGTCTGCCGCCGTTTGGTGGAAAATCCCGGGACGACAGCCATTCCGGTTGTCTACATGTCCGGCTACGGCGCCGAGCTGCAGGCGAGCCGGAGCGAAAATTCAAATGTGATTGGGTTCTTGAATAAACCCTTCACTTCGGATTTGCTTATCAAAACCGTAGAGACCCATATGCCTCGCAAATCGGAAGAGCCCGAGCCAACTCAGCCAAAAGCCGCCGAACCGCAACCCGCGGTGGAAGCGGACTTCCCGGTCGAACAAGAGCCGGCTTACCGCGAAACAAGCGAAGTCGGGCCGGACGTGACCCAGCCGTCGGAAACGCCATGGTGGACTCCAGCCCCGACTACCGACATGCCCTCCGCCGCGGCACCGGCGGCATTCGAGCCCGCGGCCGAGCAATCCTACATTCCCGACGAGGCAGTCACCGGCGGCGCTTATTTCTGCGGCGACACGCGCTTTTTTTCGTTGAACCGCGCGTTGCAAATCATCGCCACCCAAAAACTGACCGGGACGCTGCGCGTTTTTTGGGACAAACAGCCGGTCGAGCTTCTGACCCAAACCGGGCAGGTGTTGTTTGCGACTTCACGTGACCCGGAACTTTATTGCCCGGAAGCGCCGGTCACGTTGAGCAATGTCGACCCGGATCGGATCGCGGCCGCGCGGGGGCAACAACAGGAGACGGGTTGCCCGCCTTTCATTACGCTCGCGCAGGAGAATTTGATTTTGCAGGAGCCGGCGATGCAGTTAACGCAGCATCACGGACAGAAACTTTTCGCCGAACTTTGGAGCGCGCCATGCGTTCGCTTTTCCTTTGAACAAGGATCGCTGCCGGAGTTCGCCAATACGCTCCCCGGCGAACTTGATGTCGATCAATGGGCGTTGGCGACGTTGCGCTTCGTTCAATTTCCGGAGCTGGGCGACCGCGCCTATTACGATCCTGCTTCGGTTCCAGCTTATACGCGCGACGGCTTTGAGAGAGTGCAGAATTTGCGGCTGACCGTCGCCGAAGCGCAGTTCGCATCGCAATTCAACGGTATTCGTTCCGTTCAACAGATCGCAAAAAATCTGCGGCTCGATTTGAAATTCGCGAGCGTGACGCTTTTCCGTTTTCTCGCTCTTGAGATTGTCGAATGCTGGCCGGGCAACAGCGGAGCCGGACAGGAAAAGAAGGGCATTTTCCAGCGCCTCGGTCAGGCCGTCGGTCTCGGCGAGTAGCATCGAAAATTCGCGAGTCCATGAGCAAGACGCTCGTCGTCGATATCGGCGGCACGCATGTAAAGCTGCTGATCGAAGGGACCGAACAGCGCGCGTTCGATTCCGGCATGCAAATGAAACCGGACGAATTTGTCGCTCGACTAAAAGACAACACTCGCGATTGGAAATTCGACAACATCTCCATCGGCTTTCCTTCCCCCGTTCGCGGCGGTCAAATCGTCGGAGAGCCGAAACATCTTGGCAAGGGCTGGGCTGGGTTTGATTTTGGCAAGTCGTTAGGCAAACCCGTCCAGGTCATCAATGATGCTGCGATGCAGGCGCTGGGAAGTTATCACGGCGGCCGGATGCTTTTTCTCGGACTCGGCACCGGACTCGGCTCCGCGCTCGTGCTTGAAAAAATGCTGTTCCCGCTGGAGCTGGGCGATCTTCCATATCGCGATCGCGACATCATTGAAAATTTTCTCGGGATTCCCGGAATCGAACGGTTGGGAGAAGAAGAATGGAAACGCGAGGTGATCTTTGCGGTCACGCAGTTGAAAAAATCGTTCATCGCCGATTACGTTGTGCTCGGCGGCGGCAACGTGCACCGGTTTGATCAATTACCGGAAGGCATTGAGCGCGGCAAAAACGAAAACGCTTTTCTCGGTGGCGTCCGTCTTTGGGAGACGGAAGACGGTGGGGAGAAGAAGTGGCAGATCTTATGACCTGGCAGAAAACGTCGAACGTCCAACGCTGAACGTCGAATGCCGAACTCGCACTGTCTGAATTCGACATTGGGCGTTGGAAGTTGAGCGCTGGGCGTTTTGTGCCGCTCGGAAGTGCCAGGGAGGGGACTCGAACCCCTAAGGATTGCTCCACCAGATCCTAAGTCTGGCGCGTCTGCCAATTTCGCCACCCTGGCTCGGATTTAGATTGTAGATTTCCGATTTTCGATTGCAACAAACAGCACACGCCGCGCTTCGGCTCCGCCTCTCCCTCAGGGAGAGGATTGAGGTGAGGGTGAAGGTTTTGGAGCAGAGATCCCCCGTTGAGTGCTCAGATAAACCGCGAAGCTGCCGAGCCAGTGTCCGCCTTCATAATGTTCGCCGGTCGCCGCGGCGAGTCCGGCGCGACGATGCGCATCGGCCGCCGCTTGTAACGCCGGCCGGCGGTGATCGTCCTCCGGCAGCGCGGAAAGAACTCCTTCCAACATCCACGCCCGGCTCAAGTTCAATCCATCCAGATGCGCCAGCTTCGGATCGCTCGGGTCGGGTGAAATCGCGACTTTCAACCACTCGACTTCTTCGCTTACTGGAATTTGCGGCATGAATTGTTTGAGCCAGCTTGCGAATTCTTTTTGCGGAAGCACCCGGCGCATCACGTCCGCTTCGCCCAAACATGGCGAAAGAAAATCTTCGCCGGAAGGTTCGTAATTGAGCGGGCAATTTTTGTCCGCCAGATAAAATTTCTTGGCTGAGTCGCGGATGAGTTTTGCGAAACCCTCATTCTTGGTCGCGCGCGCGTAATCGAACATCAGTCCGAGACCGAACGCGGTTTGGTCGTGTTCGCCGATCCGGACCGGATGCGAAAGCTTCGGTAGCCACTTGGTCAATCGTTCCACCGCCGCGTCTTCAAGCGGTTTCAGGTTAACCGACCATTCAACTGCTTGCGGATCGTTCCACTCTCGCAGTTCGGAGCAGAGTTGGAGCAACCACGACAATCCGTAGGGCCGTTCAAAGCTCGAGCGACCTTCGCCCTTAATATAAGCCGCTTCCTGCTTCAGATTTTCCGCGGTGAGACTCTGTTTCAAAGCGTCCCGCGCGGCGCTGGCAAACGGCGCGTCCGGAAATGTGCGAATGAGTCGCACCAACAACCAATGCCCGTGCACCGACGAATGCCAGTCGTAACAACCGCAAAACGCCGGAGTCAATTTTCGCGGCGGCGCGACGTCGGCGTCGCTATTGAGCACGTGCGCGATTTTGTTCGGGAATTCTTTGTGCACGCACGCGAGCGCGAGCTTCGCAAAACGTTCCGCCGCCACCGCGTCGAAGTCGCCGGTTGACTGACTTGGCTCCTCTTCCGAAAAAGCCATCAACGGGGTCAGCAGCAATACCAAAAATAACTTTCGCATCCATCTCGAATCTACTCGGACGCGTTCCGCTTGCCACGCCGGAGCAGCGCGAAGGCGGGTCGTGTCCGTTTTCTGAATTCAGCGTTGAATGTTAGTTGCCAGTCCGGCTCGGACCGTTGAGCGTTGGACGTTTTCTGATAAATCACAGAGTCTTATGCGATCCATTCACTTATTCATCTTTGCCGCATTCCTGAGCGCTTTCCAAATCACCGCCGTGTCCGCCGCCGATCCAGTCGATAACCCGCTGCTCAAAGAAAGCACGCTGCCGTATCACTACCCGCCCTTCGACAAGATCAAGGACGAGCATTTCGCCCCGGCGATTGAAGCCGGCATGCGCGAGCAGCTCAAGGAAGTCGACGTGGTCGCGAACAGCTCCGAAAAGGCCACCTTCGAGAACACCGTGGTCGCGCTTGAACGCACCGGACGCCTGCTCGATCGCGCGGAGCAAACGTTTTCGAATCTCAACTCCTGCAATACGAACCCGGCGATGCAGAAAATCGAGACCGAAATGGCGCCGAAGCTCTCGGCCCACCACGACGCGATCCATCTCAACAGCAAATTGTTCGCGCGGATCCAGGGACTTTACGACACTCGCGATAAACTCGGACTCGATCCGGAATCGGCTTACCTGCTCGAGCGCTATTACAAGGATTTCGTTCGCGCCGGCGCGAAACTTTCCGACCCCGACAAAGAGAAATTGAAGAAGATCAACGCCGAGCTCGCGACTTTGCAGACGCAGTTCGAGCAAAATGTTCTGAAGGAGAAGAATGCTTCATCGGTCGTGGTCGATCGCAAGGAAGACCTGGCCGGTCTGTCTGACAGCCAAATGGCAACCGTCACCAATGCGGCCAAAGCCGAGCACAAGGAAGGCAAGTTCGTCATCCAAATTCAAAACACGACCGGGCAACCGCTGCTCGGGTCGTTACAAAATCGGCAATTGCGCGAGCGGATCATGAAGACATCGCTGTCGCGCAATAGCAAAGGCGGCCCGTTCGACACCAAACAAGTGGTGCTGCGGACTTCCCAGTTGCGCGCAGAGAAAGCGAAGCTGCTCGGTTACGAAAACTGGGCCGCCTATCAACTCGAAGACCGGACCGCGCACGACGTTGCGACCGTGAACAAACTTCTCGGCGATCTCGCGCCGCCTGCGGTGGCGAACGCCAAACGCGAAGCCGCCGACATGCAGAAGATTGTCGATCAAGAAAATGGCGGGTTCCAGGTCGCGGCCTGGGACTGGGACTTTTATTCCGAGAAAGTTCGGAAAGCGCGTTACGACTTCGACGAATCGGAGCTGCGTCCTTACTACGAACTGAATCATGTCATCATCGACGGCGTTTTCTTCGCCGCCGGAAAACTTTACGGGCTCACTTTCAAGGAACGCCACGATTTGCCGGTTTATCTGCCGGACGTGCGCGTGTTTGAAGTTTACGATCACGACGGCAAACCGCTCGCCTTGTTCCTCGGCGATTATTATGCGCGACCGTCAAAACGCGGCGGCGCCTGGATGAACGAATACGTCCAGCAAAGCGGTTTGTTCGCGACCAAGCCGGTTGTTGCAAATCATCTCAATATTCCGAAACCGCCGCCGGGCGAACCAACGTTGCTCAGGCAGGATGAAGTCCGCACCGCCTTTCACGAGTTCGGTCACGCGCTCCACGGAATGTTTTCGAATGTGAAATACCCGCGCTTCAGCGGAACGAGTGTGCCGCGGGATTTTGTCGAGTATCCCTCACAGGTGAACGAAATGTGGGCGAGGTGGCCTGAGGTCTTGAAGAACTACGCCAAACATTACAAGACCGGCGAACCGATGCCGCAGGCGCTGCTCGATAAAGTCGAGGCCGCGGAAAAATTTAATCAGGGATTCAAGACGACCGAATACATCGCGGCTTCGCTCCTTGATCAAACATGGCATCAATTGAATCCATCCGACGTTCCGAAAGACGCGCTCGCCTTTGAAGCCGAAGCGTTGCACCAGGCGGGCGTCGATTTTCCGCCGGTGCCGCCGCGCTATCGGAGCTGTTATTTTTCGCACGCATTCGCCGGCGGATATTCGGCCGGTTATTATTCCTATCTCTGGAGCGAAGTGCTCGACGCCGACAGCGTGGAGTGGATGAAAGAACACGGCGGCCTGAAACGCGAAAATGGCGATCACTTCCGCGAAACACTGCTCTCGCGCGGCGGATCGGCCGATGCCCTCGGTCTGTTCAAAAATTTCACCGGTCGCGATCCTTACATCGAACCGTTATTGAAACGCCGCGGCCTCGATCGCACTCCCGGTCCCGACGACACGAAGACCGAAGCCTCGCCGCCGTCAGGTTAGCGGCGGTGTTATCTGTTATCCGTTATTTGTTCTTGGGATTGTCTGAATTCGAGATTGGGCGTTGGACGTTCAGCGTTGGACGTTTTCTGAAAGTCGTTATCTTTCGCTCGTGAAATTTTTCGCTCGTATTTTTTTCGCTCTGCTCGCTCCGCTCTCCGTTTTTGCCAGCAACAGCGTCGTGAACCTGTCGCATTACGACCTGATGCGCGTCGATTTTGTCGCGATGAAGAACGAAGGCGTCGTCGGCGTGATTCACGAAGCGTCGTTTCCACGCCGGCAACGCGACGGGCGATATGCTGAGCGTCAGATGGCCGCGTCGCAGGCCGGTTTGTTGTGGGGCGCGTATCATTTCGGCGACGGAACCAATCCTATTCAACAGGCCGATCATTTTCTGGCCGTCGTCGGTTCCTCGCATCCGCCGAGCAACGCCCCGCATGAATCCGAAAAAACGCGGCCGGGCGTGTTGCTCGTTCTCGATTTCGAAAAGAACGGCCATTATCCCGGAGGCTCGATGAGCACCGCCCAGGCGGCGGCGTTCGCGGAGCGAATCAAGGAGCGCACCGGAAAATATCCCGGGCTCTACGGGAGCGAATATCGTTTGCGCCAAATGTTGTACAGCGGTGGCGCGACCGCCGCGCAGCGCGCAGTGCTTTCCAATTGCTGGCTTTGGATCGCCAACTATCACGCGCAGCCGCGTGCCACCTCGCCGTGGCGCGGTTGGGACTTGTGGCAATACACCGGCGACGGCAAATGTGGTTTGCGTCCACGCAGCGCTTTCCCGATCGGCGTCGCCAATATGCGCAAAGCCGAGCGCAATATTTTCCGCGGCAACAATGCCGAGCTCTCGTCTTTTTGGCAGGAACACGCCTGGTTCCCCTCTGGATAATTATAAAGTAGGAAGGCTAAAGTAGAAAAATGCGCGGTTAGCCTCGCCCACTTCGTTTTCTACTTCCTAATTTCTACTTTCTACTTGGTGTCAATTGCGGGTGGCGTGACGCCATAGTTTTGTTACGTTGTTGACTGCCGTAAACTCGGCCACTGAATCATGGGCGATCCTGTTAATCCTGACGTAACCGCAGTCCAGAAACCCGAACCGGCTAATAGTAGTCCGCCTTCGGAGAGGGCCGATCTTCGTCCGGAAAATATCAACGACGCGGTCATTCGCCTTGCCGGAAATTCGCAGGACGGAATTCAAACCGCCGGTGCGTTTCTCGCGCGTCTCGCCGGACGCAGCGACCACGACGTCATGACTTATATGACGATCCCGTCCACCATCTCCGGCGGACCATCCATTTTCCAGGTCCGCATGGGCACGGGCGAAGTGTTATCGGCCGGTGACGAAGCCGATTTTCTGGTCGCGTTTTATCAACACAGTTATCAGGACCACATCGACTTTCTCAAAGAAGGCGGCGTGTTGCTTTACGATTCGGACAATGTTGAGCCAAACCTCGACGACAAACGTTTCATGTATGTCGGCGTTCCCATCACCGGATTAACGGTGGAAGCGCTCGGCGGCACGGCCAAGGACAGAGGCAAAAACATTTTCATCCTCGGCCTGATCGCGAAAATTTTTAGTCTCGACGTCGAGAAGCTGACAACGTTGATCAAAGAAAAGTTTGCCGGCAAAGATGAGAGCATCGTCAACACCGCCATCATGGCCTTTACGGCCGGCTACGCTTATCCCGTCGGGAACGTCCTGAAGAAGCACTATCAATTTGAACACAAGCCCAAGACCGGCGGGCGCGCCCAGATCACGATGGATGGCAACCAGGCGATTGCTTACGGATTGATCGCCGGCGGTGTGCGCTACGGCGCCGGTTATCCGATCACGCCCTGGTCGTCGATCATGGAAATGTTGCGGCGCGAGCTGCCGAAATACGGCGGAATTTTTGTCCAGGCCGAAGACGAGCTCGGCGCGGTATCGTTGTCGCTCGGGATGTCGTATTCCGGTTATCTCGCCGTCACGGGCAGCGCCGGTCCCGGCATTTCGCTCAAGAGCGAAGCGATCGGCTGGGCGTCGATGGCTGAGATTCCGTTGATCATTTGCAACATTCAACGCGGCGGCCCGAGCACCGGTTTGCCCACCAACGTCGAGCAAAGCGATTTGCATCAGGCGATTTACGGAAGCCATGGCGACAGTCCGCGTGTCGTCCTCGCCGCGGCAACGGTGGAAGATTGTTTTTACATTGCGATCGAGGCCGCGCGGATCGCGCGCAAGTACAGCACGCCGGTTTTCATTTTGAGCGATACGTCGCTCGCCACCCGCATCGAAGCGTTCGACGAACCTGATCTCGCGAAAATAATGATCGATCCGAAACCGGACCTGACCCCGCGCCAAACGCACAAGCCATATCCGCTCGATCAAATCACGCAGCACGTTCCGCCCGGAACGCGCATCCTCGACGGAAAATATCCACTCATGTCCGGACTCGAGCACGACGAAATGGGTCACCCGACCGGCAGCCCGAAATTGCACATGGCGATGACCGCGAAACGCCGAAACAAATTGCGCAAGCTCGCCGAGGAAATTCCCGTCCCGGAAGTTTACGGCGACGAGAAAGGCGACACGCTCCTTGTCGGCTGGGGATCAACTTATGGTCCGATCCACGACGCGGTGA
Organism: Chthoniobacterales bacterium; assembly: GCA_038230255.1. GTDB lineage: Bacteria > Verrucomicrobiota > Verrucomicrobiia > Chthoniobacterales > UBA10450 > AV40. Next base: position 128,966 of record JBBRNP010000007.1, on the reverse strand, counting down.
AAATGGCGCGCGAGCACGGCGAAAAAATCGGCGCGCTTCATTTGCGCCACGTTCACCCGTTGCCGAACGGGCTGGAGAAAATCTTCGCCGGGTTCAAGCGCATCGTCACCGTCGAGATGAACGACCAGGGACTTTACGGGTTTGGCCAGCTCGCCACGATTCTGCGGGCGCGTTATTGCGAGCCCAAAATTCAGAGCGTAACCAAGACCGACGGCCTCACCTATCGGGTGAAAGAAATTCTTCAAGCCGTTTTCCCCGGCAAGTTTGTCTCAGCCAGGGGCTATTCACCCAATCGTCCGGTTTCCTCAAACGGCGAACAAGATTCCAATCTTGCCCGGGCAGAGTCTATCACCCAAGGAGTGGGATGAAGATGAAGCACGGAGCTAGGAGATGGGAGTTAGGAGTTTGTAGGGCGTCTGTGTCAGACGCCATTGCCGACTCAACGCCTCAACTTCTCAACGTCTCAACAATTTAAATATGCCTGAAATAACAAACGGTTCCGATGTAGAGGCGGCCGTGTCGGCCGCGAATGGTGGATCAACTGCGGTTGCCGACGCGCCACGCGAGAAACTATCCAAAAAAGCGATAACGGCCGATCACCCGACCTGGTGTCCCGGCTGCGGCGATTTTGCGGTGCTCGCTTCCTTTTACAAAGTGCTCGAGAAACGAAATCTCGATCACGAAAAGATCGTCACCCTCGCCGGGATCGGTTGCTCATCGCGCTTTCCTTATTTCGTCAACGGCCACGGCGCCCACTTCATTCACGGCCGCGCCGTCCCGCTCGCGAGCGGAATCAGTTTGGCCCGGCCCGATCTCCACGTCTTTTTGTTCGGCGGCGACGGCGACGGTTTCTCCATCGGCGGCAACCATCTCAATCACGGCGCGCGCAAGAACGTCAACCTCGTCTATTTCATCATGGACAACTTCGTCTATGGCCTGACCAAAAAGCAGACCTCGCCCACATCGCCTATCGGTTTCAAGAGCAAGACCGACCCGACCGGCGCGATCGACATGCCGGTCAATCCGATGAAACAACTCATTTCCGCCGGGGCCACCTTCATCGCGCGCACCCACGCCACGCAGGTCAAACACATGATGGAAATGATCGAGCGCGCGTTCGATCACCAGGGCTTCAGCGTCATCGAATGTTTGTCTGAATGCGTCGAATTTTTTCCCGACGTCTTCGACCCGGCCGACCCGCGCAAAGGCGGCAGCTTCGAGCTGATTCAGGAAAAAAAATACGACAACACCCCCGAGGACGAACTCCGCCACGACGTCACCGACGAGCTCGCCGCTTATAAATTAGCGCAGCTCCCATTCCCCGGCGTCTTCGGCGTCTTCTATCAAAGCGATAGGCCAACGAAGAATTCGTTGGAGAAGAAGTGGATTGAGTCGAGTCGGGAGAAGACAGGAAACGCAAGTGATCTGCAACTTCTCCAGAAGACCTTCGACCGCATGAAATGACAATGCGTCTCGCATTGTCATCCTGAGCGAAGTCGGAGGATCTCTCCCCATGGGCAAGACAGAAAAACTGTTCCAGAAGCTTGTCGACAGTCGAAGCGATGGGAACTTTTCTTTTGACGATCTCTGCACGCTTCTGACGAAGCTTGGCTACAGCATGCGCAACACAAAAGGCAGCCACATCATCTTTCAGCGCGAGTCGAGCTTCTTGAACTTGCAACCGGCTAGCGGCGGAAAAGCAAAGGCCTATCAGGTACGGCAAGTGCGGCAAGAGTTGCAAAAATTGAATCTCAAACCATGATGAAGACACCGATGCAGCCCGACCCTCGCGACTACGAAATCCGCATTTGGTATTCGGCCGAAAAAGGTGACGAATGTTTCATCGCCCAGGTCGTCGAATGGCCCGGCATTATGGCGCATGGCGACACGCGCGAAGAAGCGGCGCGCCAAATTCAACTCGCGCTGGAAGGCGCTTTGGAGGTCGCAGCCAAAGACGGCATCAAGCCACCGTCGCCCGCGCTCGCGCATGCATGATGTCGATCTTGTCACTGGTCACACGTCACTTGTCACTTTTAGAATGAGTTCTGTCGTCAAAATTGACCCCGAAATTATGAGCGGAGCGCCGTGCTTTGCTGGGACGCGCGTTCCGATTCAGACTCTCATCGATCACCTGGAGGCAGGTGATTCGATTGAAGATTTTCTGGACGGTTTCCCGAGCGTCTCACGCGAGCAGGTCATCGCCTTCCTTGAAGAAGCGAAGGATCGGATGTTTGCGGCTGCGACTCAGTGAAGATCCTGCTCGACGAATGCGTCGACAGGCGATTCGCGCGCGATCTGGTCGGCCATGAGGTCGTTACCGTACAGCGACGAGGCTGGGCCGGAATCAAGAACGGCGATTTGCTGGCGCTGGCCGAGAAAGAGTTTGATGCATTCATTACCGTCGATCGGAAACTCGCAACTCAGCAGGATCTAACGAAATTCAAAATGGCGGTCTTACTGCTTCGCGCCCGGACAAATCGACTGGAAAACATCCGTCCGCTCGCAGCAGAACTGCTCGAAAAACTTCCTCGCGCCGCCGGCGGAGAATTGACTATCATCGGGAGCTAAGAACTGCCAATGAACCGATGTCGATCTTGCCACTGGTCACATGTCACTCGTCACTTCTTTTAATTGGATCGAGAGCAGTCGCGAGAAAACCGGCAACGCCTCCGACCTCCAATTATTGCAGAAGACTTTTGACCACATGAAATGACGGTCGATGTCAGTTCTGCCCGCTAACTAATAACCGATAACGATTAACCCGTTCCCTGAACGCCCCAGAAAACTTTCGACCGCATGGAGTGACGTCGAAAGCTCCAGTTTGCGAGCTCTGTTAGCCCCAGTAGGTACGCTTGCCGGGCTCGCGGACGCCTGCGATCCAAATATCTCCTAAGTCAAAGTCGTAGAATTGATAATCGGCTTCGCCGTGTTTGCCTTGAATCGTGAATGGACCGGCAAGATCGTAACACGACAACCCTTCCATTTTCGCGGCAACCGGACCGACGTTGCAGCGATTACCCTCTCCTGCCGGACTAATGCGACTAGCGTAGTTGATCGCATCACCCACGACGAGACGCTGCTCTCCTAAAGCGCGACTTGCGATCGTGGAAACATCTAGCGCACCATATTCGATAGAGATCTTAATCGATGGTCCACCAGGTGCGAACCCCCAGTCCTGCGGAAATTTTTTCTGATGGATAGAAATGTATTCGCACTGTCTATCCAGATCGTGCGCAATTCCGAAACATGCTTTTGCAGTATGATCGCCGTCCGGAAAAACACCTAGGATCGCATCGCCCATGAACCCGATAACCTCTCCTTCTTCCTTCTCTATATTCATAATCGCTCCACTCAAAACGTCGCGTGTAAATTGTGCAATGAGGTCACCGCCAGCTTTGCTCACCATTTCGCCAAATCGATTGATGTCCACAAGCATGACGAATGCGCTAATTGTGCCGATTCGCGGAATATCGATGGGCATATTGCAAGGATTTCTTAACGAGATGCCGCAATGCAAGACATCAGCGGACAAATAATTCAGACTACCAAACCTAAACGCTTACGGGCAACGTGACTTCGGTTTGCACTGAGGCATACACGTCGATGTCAGCGCTCAACGCTTCGATGCTAGCAATCAGACTATATCGTATTCGGTCATTAAAGCGCTTGTGCTGCGGTCGGAGGCGCCACCACCCATTGACTGGATAAACGATCAAATGTTCCATCTGGGCAAGTCTTGCAGCTGTTCCGATCCAAGTGTCGCTATGAAGGGAACCGCGTCGCCGGTTTTCATCGCCGATGATCCATCCGTCCGTAGTATCGTCCGGTCTTTGATAGGCCCGTCTCTCTTCTTCTGTGATCGCGTCTGTGACACGATTAATGAACGCGGCGCGTGTCTCAGTAGGTGTCTGTACGTGGAATCGCAAATTGCAGCCGGCGTACCGGTATTCGCTATTGACCGCACGGGAGCCCGGATTCGGCTCGACGAAATACGACAGCGTCACACGGAGCCGCATCAATGCTTCTGGATGAGCTTGAAGCAAGGTTTTTGGCCACGGGAGATGATAGAGCATCATGTCTCGTGTTCCGATACTTCCGTCGTCGCGCCGCTCAAACGGTTGAAGTGAATCTTGGCAAACAAGAGTTGCCCGGTCGCGTGCGCAAGCTATTGCGCGAGTAATGTTGGGCACACCGTGTCCAAAGTGATACAACATATTTGCAACTGATGACTTCTGATCCATTCGAATGTTGGCTTTCATCGCCGAAGTCCAGTCCGCTGAATGCACCATCAAGGCACGAAGTGTCTCAGGCCAAAATTCTGGATAGTCGGCTTATATGGTGGCGGCCATGCCGGCAGCAAGTGCGGTCGCAGCACTGGTGTCGCCAAAAGTCGTAAAGAGTCGCTGTTGAAACGCAGCATGTGTAGTCAAAAGAGAAAGTGAGTCTAACGCGCTTACAAAACCGCTGCCGTCCGCAGCAAGATTTCCGCCTTCGAGTACCAGGTCAGGCTTTATTGGCCAGTGCCTGGATTCTTTTGTGTTCCACAGCACTCCCGTGCAACTCGTAGGACACAATCCACCTTTAGGAGCGATGCACTGCCATCCGGTTAATAGGTTACCGCTCTCGTCGTAAAGCGTGTCTTTATCGGTAAATGCACCGATCGTGAGCGCATTCCAGGATTGCCCCGGATCCTCCACCGAGTTCAATTCATTCAGACTCACATAATCAGATCGATTACGCGGATTGACATTTCCTGCGCTGATACAAACGAGCCGCTTTGTGTCGTCTTGCTCCAAATATCCTGCAGTATAACTATCAATCGCACTCGACCACGCACTGGGCTTCCCTGTCTCTTTGAAATCGGGTGCATCAGTTGCCGTGACGGCAAGCGTGAATACCCGATCGCGAGTCGGCGCGTTCAGTTCAGCAATCGACATCGCCTGCTGTGTGATAACACCGTAGTGCTCAGGCTCATTATGCCCAACTCTCGGGAGAATCTTAACCGACTCTAGCCGATATTTTAGTTCGATCGGGTCAGTAACGCTCAATGCACCGGTTAGATCACCGTATGCAGCAAGCCCCGCCATTGGTGTGCCATGCCCCGGCTGATGATGATCATCCTTGCCCCACTCTTCACGTACGGTGTCTTGATCCGATTCTGCCAAAATATCTGAAAGGAGGGGATGTCCCCTGTTAACACCCGTATCGAGGATGCAAACTGCAGGTGAATCATCGTGTGGCAATACACGGCGGCCAATCAGGTCGTTGACTGCTTCGAAGTGAACTCTGAGGGACTGCTCGGCGAAAATCGCTGCTGTCAGAGCTGGATACCGTAATTCGCTGACGAAATTTAGAACCGCTACCGCTGATGAAAGTATTCGCCGCGTCGTCCTCAGAAGTATTACAGTATGCTCGGGCAATCGAAGTCTTCCCGCCTTGACCTCCATCGCCAGCCGTTCGGCACTCTGGATCACGGCGTCTTCGTAAATCTCCCGTTTCTCGGATGATCCGCCCGCGCGTATCCAAACCTCCCACCAAGTTGATTCGTCGAGCCCTGGCAACGGGTGTTTTGATGTCCAGTAGGCGTCGATGGCAGCGAGGCCAATCGCCGCAATGTTCGCGATCAATTCTTCGTTTTTCGGATGATCCCTCTTCGTGTCCTTGGTGGCGTAATCTGCAACTCGCTTGACCAGGTATTTTAATTTGCCGTTCCCAACGAACACAGTCGCGACCGTCGTTATAACCGGGTCTCCTTCCGGCTGAGGCGTAGTAATTTCTCGGACGTTTAGCAAAGTGAGCCCAAACCGCGGAGCATCGAACGCCTTAGTATTAAGTGGGTAGTTGGGCTCCCCTTTGATCTCCAATGTGACGCCAGCGTCATCTGTGTATTCGGCTAGCTCGCGGGTCGCGCGCAGCCTCTGAGCCTCTTGCAACACGGTGCGCAACTCTCGCTCCAACTTTTGCGCGTGTTCGGCACGTCTTCGCGGAAACACCCTGAACGCACCCGCACGAGCGCCTTTTGCCGTATATTTTCTCGCGCGAGCACGGCCTGAATAATCAATGTGTCGAAGAATCGCAGGCGGGGGGTCGGGCATAGAATTTCGCTAACTTTGCCGTCGATCAAGAAAGAGACGGCGCTCGCTAATTATTCGTAAAATCGTGTCACTTGTTAGACTTTCTCGATCGTGAATCAGCATGTCTTTTATCGCTTCTTCACAAACGCGTGTGATTTCTGCGAAACTTAGACCCTGAGAAGCCTGCGCCAATTTCTTTGGGTCGATTCCGCTGAGGTCTTGCCCAGCCAAGCGCTCTCGAAAAGTTCGGTCGGCAAGTTCGAGACTTGGCATGCCGAGCTCAATTAAGTCGTCGAAGCGACGAAAAAGCGCTCGGTCGAGCATGTGACCGTGATTTGTTGCCGCAATGATTACGCTGTTACCGCGATGATTTTCAATGAACACAAGAAAGCTATTAAGCACCCGTCTCATTTCCCCGACGTCGTTCTCACTGCCGCGCGCAATACCGATCGAGTCAAATTCGTCGAAGAGATAAACAGCGCGTGTCCTTTCGACAGCATCAAAGATCAGTTTCAGCTTTGATGCGGTCTCGCCGAGAAACCGGGTAACAAGACTTTCCAATCGTACAATAAAAAGTGGTAATGAAAGTTCCCCTGCAATCGCCGAGGCTGTGAAAGTCTTTCCGCAGCCAGGCGGGCCCGTAAGAAGTAGGGTCTGTCGTGGCCGCAGCGAATGGGATTTCAGCCTGTCGAGATGGCGCTGTTCTGTGAGCACACGCCCCACATGCGCTGCGACGGCATCATCAAGGATCAAGTCGCTCAATCGTGCAGACGGGTATTGAACAGAGAGTAAATCGGCGACTTCGCCTTGCGGCTGCGCGATATGAAGAAAACCCGGGCGCGGAACGCTTAGCTGGTTTCGCCTCGAATTTTCTACTAAATCTCGCAGTTCCTTTGCAAATTCAACATGTCCCTTCCGGGCCTCCGCTGCAGCAACCTGCAGCGCAACGGCATAGAACTGAGAGTCGTCTCGGTCCGCGTAGCTTTTGAGAAGAGCTTTGATCTGGGCGGCGCTCGCCATGGACCTACCTGCACTTTTCCATGTGTTCAGGTAATAGAGCAATGGACGTGCTCATGAAAAGAGGAATTTGCCGCCTAGATCGACATTCACCGAAATCGTGTCAACCGGACAGCTTCTGAATGTGCGGCGCTGTCGCAGCGCCAGCGAAAATCCACGGGGCGATCGACAAAATCTTGTCTGATTTCTCCAGATTGTGCTTGGCACAGAGCAACCGAACATTCGCCGCAGTGAGACTGCTTCCACCTTTTGAAAACGGAATATCGTGATCAAAATGAAGGTTCTTCGTTGAACCGCATTGCACGCACTGACCACGATCACGCCGCCAGACTTCGACCTTCACCGGTGTTGGAATCAACCGATTGTGCGGAAGCTCGACGACGCGACCGAATGATTTCTTCTCAACCGGTTTCAGCGAAAACTTAAACACCTTCCGTCTGTCATCCGAGACGATGTTCGCATCGATCAGTTCAAAGAAACCTTTGTAACTCCAGATCCCGCGCGAGATCTTTTCATAGACTTTGATGAACTCGGGTTTCTCTCGGAGGCCACTTTTGAAATCCATCGCCGCACGGAAAAATTTGCCGTTCTCCGTCCACGATCCTTTTGGCGTTGTTAGCGGCTGATCGACCTCTTTCGGGTTCGGTCCGCCTTTGCGCTCCGGTTCATCATGACCCTCGTACGTCAGCATGCCGGTGACTTCATCAAGCGCGTCCGCATACGGCGCGTTCTCGCGCAACGACATTAGAAACACCGAGTAATCTTTACCGACTCGATAGTTCATCCCTTTCTGCAAAGTCGCCTTCTCCGCCGCAACCAGCTTGTCGTATCCAAAAATGTCGTCGACTTCCATGCGCTGGCGAATCTCGGATCGTGGTGCTAACGAAACAGCAAAGCGAGGCGTTTCGGCTAGGCAATCATTTCGACATCGATCTCGCAGCTGTTTGCGTAATTACTGCGTACGGCAGCGACAACGCGATTGGCGATTTGACGCGACTTAGCTCGAAACTCGATGTCGGAGACTGTTGGATCGATACAACTGCGGCCACAACTCGTCACCCTGCACCCACCGTGATCATCGAGGAACTCTCGAATGGCATCACGAACACGGTAACCCTCGGATTGCTGCCTTACACGAAGACTAAGATTGTAAACGTGTGCACTCATCGTTCGAGTCCGACACGCATCAGCCCAACACCAGCGAAGAATTCCGCGAACGTGCGTTGTTGAACTTGGGGGAGATTGATCATGGCGAATTCTTAGCGTGACAAGACACGAAGCGCACGCTGTTTTTTTCGGCAACGGTGATTGTAAGATCGACATCCTCGTGGAGTTCTTGCCAACGCGCGTAGAGGTGCGCGACTTTGTCGCGGGCCGTTTTCAATTAAGCGAAACCGCGCCGTCGGCGCTAATGTCGCAACGTGGATTCGGTTCTCATCATCGGCGGCGGTCCCGCGGGAATGCGCGCGGCGGAAGTCGCTAGCGCGATCCTCCTTCGTGACGCCAGGGCGGGAGAAGTGAACGCTACGACCGTTCTGTGCGATGGGCAGGGTTCTTTTGGTCGCAAATTTCTGATCGCCGGACGCGGTGGCTTGAATCTGACGCATAGCGAACCGCTCGAGAATTTTCCCGATCGATATGGCGCAGAACAGGAACGCTGGCGTGATTTGTTGGAAAAATTCGGTTCGGCGGACTTGGAGCAATGGGCGAACTCACTGGGAGTAGAAACCTATGTGGGATCGAGCGGCCGCTTGTTTCCACGCGGACAAAAAGCCGCCGGACTCTTGCGGGCGTGGCTCGAGCGGTTGCGGTCGAACGGTGTTGAATTTCAAACCGGTGCGCGCTTTACCGGCTTGGAACGCCTCGAGGATGGATGGTGCGTCCGTTTTGAGAATGGAGAGCGAACCGCAAAAGCCGTCGTCCTCGCGCTCGGCGGGGCGTCCTACCCCGAGACCGGTTCGGATGGAAAGTGGCCGGCCCTTCTGGCGAAGCTTGGGATCGCGATCACGCCTTGGCAGCCAGCGAATTGCGGATGGGAAGTTGACTGGCCGCAATCGTTTCTCGAGAAGGTCGAAGGGAAACCGCTCAAGAACTTGACCGTAGGCGCGGCAGACGAAGCGGTCTCGGGCGAATTGCTTATCACCAAATATGGTCTGGAAGGCGGCGCGATTTATCGGCTCGGGCCGACGTTGCGCCGGATGAACGAGCCGGCGCTGACCATCGATTTCAAACCGCAACTGTCTGCCGACGTTTTGCGCAAACGCACTTCGAATCTGAAGCAGCCGGCGGAATGGTTCCGCGCTTGGAAGTTGAACACAGCAGCGGTCGCGTTGATGGAGAGCAGCGACGACGAGCGAATTGGCAGAGACGCAGAAGCGCCTCGACTGAGCGAGGCGGCTACAGGTATTGAGCGCGCGATTGCGCGAGTGAAAAATTTCCGAGTTCGATTGCAAGGTCCGAGACCGATCGACGAAGCGATTTCTTCGGCTGGCGGCGTGCCTTGGAGTGAACTGAACGAGACGCTGATGTTGCGCAAGGCGCCCGGCGTTTTTGTTGCCGGCGAAATGATTGATTGGGAGGCCCCGACTGGCGGCTATCTGTTGCAAGGATGTTTTGCGACGGGGACTCGAGCTGGCGCCAGCGCAGCTGCCGCAGTTATCGATTAATTGTATCTCGGTAGCTCCCGCTACGCTCGACCGCTACCCTCGCGGCTTCTCCGGACATGTCGCTCATCCCTTTCGCTCCATTGTATCTCGGCAGCTCCCGCCACGCTCGACCGCTACCCTCGCGGCTTCTCCGGACATGTCGCTCATCCCTTTCGCTCCATTGTATCTCGGTAGCTCCCGCTACGCTCGACCGCTACCCTCGCGGCTTCTCCGGACATGTCGCTCATCCCTTTCGCTCCATTGTCAGAAATCGGAGGTCAGTCTTCGATGGACCGGACGCCGTGGAGAAGCTCGAGTTCGTGCCATCGCGCATAAAGGTGCGCGACCTTGTCTCGCGCCGTTTTTAATTGAGTCTCCAAATCGGAAATCTCTGCGCGCGGTTTCGCATAAACATCGGGCGCGGAAAATGTGGCTTCCAAATCCGATACCTCATTTTCGGCGGCGAGAATATTCGTCTCCATCGATTCCCATTCACGCTCTTCTTTCCACTTCAGTTTTCTCGGTTTTTGTTTGCTCTTCTTCGGCTCGGCAGCGACTGCGGCCGGCGCGGGGTTTGAATCGCGAGCCGAGCTGAGTGCGCTGCGTTTTTCCAGGTAGTAATCGTAGTTCCCGACAGAATAAGCGACCCGACCTTCGCCTTCGAAAGCGAGGATGGAGGTGCAGACGCGATTCAAGAAATAGCGATCGTGACTGACCACAATGACGCAGCCGCCGAAGGCGACGAGCGCTTCCTCGAGCAGGCGCAACGTTCCGAGATCGAGATCGTTGGTCGGTTCGTCGAGAATTAAAACGTTGCCGCCGCGCTTCAGGATTTTTGCGAGCAACACCCGGCTGCGTTCGCCGCCGCTGAGCTGCGAAATCTTGGTATTAATGCGCTCTTCGCTGAAAAGAAATCGCCGTAGATAAGCGCGCAGGGTGATGCTTTGCTCGCCGAGCGTGACGTGTTCTCCGCCGCTCCCGACTTCTTCCCAAACCGTTTTCGCATCGTCGAGCAGGAGCCGATTTTGATCGACGTAATTGATCTGGGTCCGCGCGCCGATCTCCACGCCACCGCTGGCGGCGGGCAGTTCCTGCAGAATCACTTTGAGGAGCGAGGTTTTGCCGAGTCCGTTGCGGCCGACAACACCGAGACGTTCACCGGCCACGAGATTGAGATTCACATTCTGAAAGAGGGTGCGGCCGCCCAGCTCTACGCTCACGTCGGTTAATTCGATAATGCGATTCGCGAGCTTCGGCGGCGTGGGGATAATCAACTCGACGTCGATCTCCGTCTCCGGCGCTTCCTGCGCGGCCATCTCGAAATAGCGTTCCACGCGGTCGACCGATTTCGTCCGGCGAGCGCGGGGCGCTTTTCTGACCCATTGCAGTTCGCGTTTCAAAAACTTCTGGCGTTTATGTTCCTGCATTTCCTCCACCGCTTGGCGCTGCACGCGCGCGAGCAGGTAATCGGTGTAGTTGCCGTCGTAGCTGATGAACTGGCCGCGCGACAGCTCGACGATCCGCGTCGCCACTCGATCGAGAAAATAGCGATCGTGCGTGACGAACAAACAGGTGCCGGCATAACGCGCGAGAAAGTCCTCCAGCCATTCGATCGAGCCGGTATCGAGATGGTTGGTCGGTTCGTCGAGAATCAGAAAATCGGGACGCGCGATTAGCGCCCGGCAAAGCGCGACGCGGCGTTTTTCCCCGCCGGAAAGCGTGCCCACGACGCGATCGGATTCCGGCGCGTGCAAATTCGTGATGAGCGACTTGATCCGGTGTTCCAAATTCCAACCGTCGGCCTCGCCGATTTGGTCGAGGAGTGTGGCGCTGAGCGGACTGTCGCCCGGGACGCGTTCGTATTCGGCGATGAGGTCGAGAATTCGTTGCGCGCCGCTGAGAATATTCGCATGGACCGTAGCCGCATCGTCGAGACCGGAGATTTGCGGCATGTAGCCGGTGACGAGATCGCGCCGGCAACTGAATTCGCCGGAGTCGGGGTGGGCCACACCCGCCGCGATCTGAAGGAAAGTCGATTTGCCCGAGCCGTTGCGGCCGACGAGCCCGATGTGTTCGCCCTCCATGAAGGCAATTGTCGCGCCGTCGAGGACGACCTGGTGGCCGTACTTGACGGAAAGGTTGTTCGCGCTCGCGATGACTACGGCTGACGTCTGCGCCATAAGAACGTCAAACGTCGAACGCGCAACGCCAGACGTCCAATCGAAGCGCACGATCGGCGCTGATTTGAAGAATGAGGTTCGACGACAGAGGACAGAGTAGCCGCCCCGGCAAACGCGCTTTCGTGCTAAGCTAAGGCTATGGGCGATAAATCTCCGAAGGCAACGCAAAAACAAGCGGCGCAGAAGCAGGCTAAAAACGAGGCGGTCAAGCAGCAAAAGGGAAAGGCGATAGCCGCGAAACAAACCGGTAATAATCAGAAGCGAAACAAGTAATTCCAGCGGTCAGAGATCAGACTTCGGCAAACTCGCGCGAAGCGCGGGAGCTATATAACTAGTGTTGGGCACAGCTGCTGCTAAACAGTGGTCAAAGCTCGGGAGTCACTTAAAACACTTAAACTTGACGTTCCCTTCCGTCAGCTTTCACAGCGGGATCAGAAATGATCCCGCTTTTTTTTGGTCCGAGATCGCGCCAAGCGAGGAGCTGACGCGGTTATCGGTGCTGTATCGTAAGCGGATTACGATAAGTTGGCCCAAATCGATTATGGCGCGAAGTCGCCTCGAATGCCGTTGTTCGCGAGTTCGACGGCGTGAAAGACAAGCTCCCGAGTCAGCAGATCCGCTCCGCAAATAGCCATCGCCTCGGTCAGGACCCGGTTCACTTGGGTCAGAGTCAGTTGTTTGTTCGCCGATACCCAGCCGCGGGTGCCGTCGCTCTTTCGTTTCGTGAACAGAAAATCGTGCGGCGCGGACGGGAACAAAATGATCGGCGAATCGTCGTCGATGATGGAATGAAGCTTCGGCGGAACACTGGCGAAGTCCGTGTAAAAACCCTGCGGGATGTCGATCTTTCCCCATTTTTCGGAGACATATTGAAAAGGACTGAGGAATTGCCAGTAACTTCGGTCGGTGGCCCAGCCTTGCTTCTGCGCTTCGTAGATCGTCACCGCCTGCACTTTGTAGGGTAAGGGAAAGTGTTTTAGAAATTCCGCCTCAGTAGCTCCCGGTTTGAATTTTAGCGGCAAACCAGCGGCGAGGTGCGGCGCGGCAGTTCCGTGAGCAGCGAGAGTCTCCGGTTCGGACGATGGAATGATGCTATCTGGTTCTGGCATGGGAAAGGAGTCAGCTATCCTGACCTTTCACGTCGGCAACAGCAAGCCGCTTGCGAATCGGGCCGACGCCTGCCAGATGGAAAGAATTGCGAAGCGATCAGAGATTCTGAAACAAACAAACAGCGCCCCATTGTATCTCGGCTGGGGTCAGCGTAAGCATCGAGTCAGGCGTAACCATCGATCCCTCGCAGTCAGGTTTTATGTATCGTAAGCCGCTTACGATGCGGGAATTCACCTGAGTGATTCAGGAAAGCTTCAGAAGTTTGAGCGATCTGCGATCGCGAGGCGGCCATGGCTTGCCGACCTTGATCGCTGCCCGCTTGGCTTCGCGGATCGCGACCATCCGTTTCGCGTGCGACCGAGTCAGCTCACGACGGCTGGCCGTTCCTCCGCGGCTGCCGATGTGCGCCAGATATTCGCGTATTTTCTTTTGCGCTTCCGTCATTTAGAAGCGCGCCCATTCTGCATCATAAGCCGCTTATGATACGGCGACCGCGAATGATCGAAAGTAAATAGTTCCCGCGGCGATCAGCTTCGCGCGGCGGCCTTGGCTCGAACCTTTTCAGCCCACTCGGCACGCAAGACTTTCATTTCCGCCCGTAACGTGGCCATGCGCGGGCCGACACCTTTATACTTTTTCGTGATCCCGTTGACCGTTCGATTGACCGCACCCTGGCCGACCAGACCCTGAAGTTTTTCGTAAACGCGCAAGCGCAGCATTTCTTCCCCGCCGCTGGCCGCGTTTCGTTCCCGAAGATTCAATAAGATGATGTCGAACAAAGGTTTGAATTCAAAGGAGGCCCTGGACGAAAGCACGGCCACCAACTCCTCGGTTACGTTGTCGGGCATCCGACGTGAAAAAGAAGCTCCAACGGATTTAGACATCGAGGAGTATAGCCGAAATCCGGGAAATAGCCATCCACGGCAGAAGAAAGGTAGAAAGTAGGAATTATGAATTAGGAAACGAGGCCGGAATCAGGTTTGACCACGGATTACACTGATTTACACGGATTAAAGAAGGCTCGTCGAACTATCCGCGATATCCGCGGTTCAACGTTTGTGTTGAACGTGACGGCGGCAGGCGGAGACTAATGAAACAACTGTGAATACTGCCACCTCGCCAGAGCAGAACTTTAACGGGCGGAAAATTATTATCGCGCTGGTCGTGCTGGTGACGGTTTGCGTCGTCTCGCTGATCGTGGCCGGCGTGACCAGCTTGATTACGCTGGCCGAGAGAATTCATCCGCTTGCCGGCAGCTTCGTCTTCTGGACGCTCATTCTCGCGGCCGGCTTCTTCGCGCTTTATTGCGTGATTGCTTACGCAAAACTTCCGGCGGCGCTGATTCCGCCAGAGGAAGAGTTCGGTCCGAAGCACGACGCGTATCTGGAAGCGCTCCGCGTCCGGCTCGCCGCCAACCCGCGCACGCGCGGGATTTCTCTCAGCAGCGAGGCAGAGATCGAAAATGCGATCGGCGTTTTGTCAGCGGAGTCGGACGCCGTTGTGCGCCGAACCGCCAGCACGGTGTTTCTGAGCACGGCGCTGATGCAAAATGGCCGGCTCGACGCGCTCATTCTTCTCTTCACTCAAATCCAAATGGTCGGTCGGGTCGCACGCATTTACGTGCAGCGGCCGTCGCCTCGCGAATTGGTCCGGCTTTATCTGAACGTTGCCGGCACCGCGTTCATTTCCAGCGGACTCGAATCGCTCGATCTCGGTGAAATGGTCGCGCCGCTGGCCACTTCGGTTGTGCCGGCCCTCAAAGGTGGAATCCCGGGCTTGAGCGGGATTTCAGCTCTGCTAGTGAGATGCGTTTCTAACGGAGCGGCCAACGCGTTCCTCACCCTGCGCGTGGGCGAAGTTGCCCGACGCTACTGCGAACTAACATCGCGCTCGTCACCCGAACTGATTCGTAAATCTGCAACTGCCGCCGCTGTCCAGCATCTCGGCCGCATCGTCCGCGAAAACGGCGCGCTGGTGGTGCGAAAAATTTGGGAAGCCACCGGACGCGCGTTGATCGACAGCGGCGTGTCGAAAGCCGAAGACATCGCCGCGGCCACGCGCGACTTGATTGGCCGAGTCTCACATTGGCGCATCAAAGAAGAAGCCAGCGCAGTTACCAGTGACGACTGACGATAATCCCGGTGTCATCGCGTTCCCGCCGCTGATCTTGCTGATGAGCGCGGTGATCAGCGCGCTCGTGCATTTCTTTTTGATTCAGCTACCGATCATGAGTTACCGAGCCAGCCTGGTCTGCGGAATTGTTCTCGTTATTCTGGCGCCAACGCTCGCGCTGTCTGCCCTGGTGATGATGAAAACGGCGGGAACCAACGTGAATCCGGCCAAGCCTGCGTTAGCGATTGTGCGCGGCGGACCGTTTCGCTTCACGCGCAATCCGATGTATCTGGCGCTTTGTTTACTGCAGGTCGCGTTCGGATTTTTTCTGAACGACTGGATCACGCTGCTGTTTGTCGTTCCGCTCGTTTTGATCATGCATTATGGCGTGATCCTGCGGGAAGAGAGATATCTCACCGCAAAATTCGGCGAGCCGTATCTGGAATTGAAACGCGAAGTGCGCCGCTGGCTCTGAAAAAGCAGTGACAAGTGACTTGTGACGAGTGACCAGTCACTTCCGCGGTGCCAGGCGGTGACGCAATTGAAGGAAAGGGCGTTCGATCAACAGGAAGAGAATGAAACCGGCCAGGTAGACGCAAATCTCCACACCAAGAAGAGCGGACGCGGACGTAAGCGCGATGTCGTGAGCCGTGCAAAACTGCGCGACGAAATGGATGACGAGTTTTTGAATCAGATACGCGCTGTAAGCGATGCTGGCGATGAACGCCGCGCCGGGGATGGCAATGCGACGAAAAAATAATCTCGGACTGACTGCGCAAACGAGAAGCGCCGCCATGCCGAAAGCGATGAGCGGGAATTGCCAGATCGCGGCCGAGACGGAGAGATATTCGCCTTCGCCCAACCACAAGGCGTAAACGATGAGCGCGAGACCAGGAAACCAAAGCCAGATCGCAGAGTTAGTGAGTCGCTGCCAGCACGCGGGACGGAATTTTTCGATCGCGGCCAAAGCAACGCCGAGGACGAGCGGATCGAGCCGGGTCCAGGTCGGATAGTAGATCCAGGCTTGAAAGCCGCGAAATGAGACGCCGGAAATCTCGGAAGGATTTTGCCAGGCAAGAAATGCTCGCAACGCGATTCCGCCGAAGATGATCGCGCATGGAATGAGAACGGAGCCGCGTGGCCAGCGATTTGCCAGGAGCAGGACGAACGGAAGACACAGATAAAACTGGTCTTCGACCGCGAGCGACCATGCGTGTGAGAACGCGGTGCCGCCGTGCAGAGCGATATTTTGGACGGAGAGAAGAAATTTCCAGAGCGGCTGCGCCATGTCGGGATACTCGCGCCACGACGGCAACAATAAGTAAATCGCGAGCACGACCAAGTAGGCCGGCATGATTCGCAACGCCCGACGCGCAAAAAACCGGCCGAGTTTGATCGACTGATCGCGGGCGAGCGGCGCGAGCAGTTGGCCGCCGATCAGGTAACCGCTCAGAACGAAGAAAAGATCGACCCCGATCCATCCGAACCGATGAACACGGCCTGGCATGGGGAAACCCATGATCCCGGCGTGATAAATGACGACGATAATGATCGCCAGCGCGCGGAGAAGATCGAGACCCGGCTGACGCTCGCGATCTTGAAAGCGCGGATCTACGGAAAGTGACAAGTGACCTGTGACCAGTGACGAGTCAGACACAACTTTAATTAGGGAAGTAAGAGGCGAAGAAAATCAGGAGATCAGAAAGTAAAAGTTACAAAATAAGAAGCGATAGATGTTAACAACCGATTGAATGGGCTTGAGACAGGAGAATCGATGGCGCATGAAACATAGTTCGTGAGGAATCGCGAAATCTTTCTCTGAATTTGCAATCCGCGGATCGGGCGATTACGCGCCCTGCTAGTTCATCATAATGAAACCCTGCATTTAGATTGCCGCAGTGCCGCAGAATTGAGGTCAATTGCCCCTACCTGATCACTCGTCACTTGTCACTGGTCACTATTTATATTTTTGGATCAGGTGATCGATGTAGGCGCTATAGTTTTCGGCCAGCGGCCCGCTTTCAATGAACAGAATGTTCTCGGCGTTGAACTCGGCGCTGCGCGAGAAGTTATAGGAACCGGTGATCACGGTGTCGTCGACGACCAGGACTTTGTTGTGCATGAAATCGTGTTTGCTGGTCGGTGTATAGGGCGTTGAATTTTTTCCGACGAGGTGGGCGCGTGCGATAATTTCCTGGAGGGCGCCGATTTTCCATCGATTAGATGGCACGCCCTGCCACTGCCGATAAACGTCAGCCATTTGGGTGCGGTCATAAATGCCGTCGACCGCGACGGTGCCTCGCTGCAACAAATTTCCGAGTTCGGAAATGAGCGTGCCTGAGTTAATTAATAAACTGCAAATCCGGACGCGTCGTTTCGCTTCGCGGACGCGCCGGGCGATCTCGGCATCGATTTCCTGACCGAGGCCGGGCGAAAACATGACCCGCGCTGTAACCGGTTGCCCGGAAAAGGCCAGAGGCACGGGTTCAGTGTGAATATTGCCGGTGTTCTCGAAGTTTTCTTTCTCCCAGAGTTGTTCGAAGTCCTGTGCGTAGTAATCGGCCAATGCCGGCGAATCGATTTCGAGAATATTGTTTTCCATCAATGTAAATGCGTCATCCGTCATGTTGGTTGAACCGGTCCAGACCGATTGCCCGTCGCGGACGATGAATTTGTTGTGCATCAGTTTCATCCCGGCGATGCGGCGCCAGAGATAGCCTAACGATTGAACAAATGCGCCGGTGCCTGCGGGAGCGGGGTCCTGGCCGGCGGCGACATTTGGCTGAACTGGTTTGTCCCCATCATAGCAAAACCGAATTTGCACACCGGCCGCAGCCCGCTCGCGCAAAGCGGAGCTGAGCGCAGCCTTCAGCGCATCATTGAACCGCATGTCGTAAAGAGCAAAATCGAGAGTTTGTTTGGCTGCGCGGATGAACGTGGTCAGTCGCGTCATCACGGCATCGGCCGATTGGTCGCCCTGAGCGAGAAAAAAAACGGAAAGGGTATCCATCTAGAGGTGACAAATTGCTGAGCGCGAAGCGCGAGTCACCCTCACCTCAATCCTCTCCCGAGCAAGGGAGAGGAAGAAAATGAGAACTGCGGCCTTTGTTTCGTGCCGCACCGAGATAAGAAAAAGCGCCCGCGGGAAATTCCCGCGGGCGCTTCGTTAAATGTTGCTAGTCGTTCGGACTATTTCTTTTTCGTGTAGTTGATCTCCCGCCTTCGCCAAGGCTACGGCGCGGCAGGCCACCGTTAACTACTTCTTTCGTGTGTAGTTGATCTCCATCGTCTTGGCTTCTTTGCCGCCGTGGTCCTCATACCACTCGAAGGACATGTGGTTGTTGTCCGCGAGCTTCATCACTTCACGGATCTTTTGTTTCATCCCGGGAATCGCTTCGTATTCGCCGGTGTAGGTGAACGTTTTGGTCGCCGGATCGTAAGTGCCTTCCGACATCATGATACCGGTGCCCATATTGTCGACCCAGGTGCCGACGAATTTCTTTTTCACGTTATCGTAGCCTTCCAAGCCCATGCCCTTGAAGGTCATCTGCTTCGGTTTGCCGTCCGGACCGGGCATCTCCATTTTCCCGGTCACGTCCATGACAACAAAACGCCCGTCCATCATCGATTTCCGAACCGCTGTGCCTTTCGATTCCTGCGGCTTGGCGTTTGGATCAGGGTTCATCCACATCTTGACGGTGTAATCCCAATTGCCGTCGAGGCCGACGAGCAGCTTGTGATTTTCGTTCAGCTTCGAGAGCTCCATCATCTGCTGCATCATTTTCTCCATGTCGGCCGCGCTCGGCTGGCCGGTTGGAGCGCTTGCTCCGGTGCCGCCGGCTGGATTCGCCGGGACAGGCACTTGGCCGGAATTAGAGGCTTTGCCGCCGGTCGCCGGGGAAGTCGTCGGCTGCTGGGCAAATGATGAGAGAGCGAGCGATGTCGCTGTCAACACGGTTACAATCAGGGAAGTTTTCATCCCGCGATTGTCCAAGGAAATTAGAAATTAGGAAGGAGAAAGTAGAAGACCAAACGCGCGGCGTGCGCGCGTCACCAATCGGGAACTTTGGCGAAGATCCCGCCGACGCTAAAGCTACGGCGTGGCAAGCAGTGATTTTACCAACCTAAAACTTTCGCAAACACCAACGGCGCAACGATGGTGGCGTCGGATTCAATAATGAATCGCGGGGTGGTAGACCGAAGTTTACCCCAGGTGATTTTTTCGTTCGGGACCGCGCCCGAATACGATCCGAAGCTGGTGGTGGAATCGCTGATCTGGCAGAAATAACCCCACTCCGGCACTTGCTCAGTGACGAGGTCTTGATTGAGCAGCGGCACGACGCAAATCGGGAAATCGCCCGCGATGCCGCCGCCGATTTGAAAGAAGCCGATGGATGAATCCTTCGATTCGCGCCGGTACCAGTCCACCAGTTCCATCATGTATTCGATGCCGGAGCGGACGGTGTGGACATCACTGATGTGCCCGGTAATGCAGCGCGCGGCATAAATATTTCCAAGGGTCGAATCTTCCCAGCCTGGCACGACCATCGGGAGATTTTTATGCGCCGCGGCCATCATCCAACTGTCCGACGGATCGATCTCGTAGAATTTCTTGAGCCGGCATTCTCGCAAAATCTTAAACAGAAACTCGTGCGGAAATTTTCTTTCCTTCGTTTTCGCCGCCGAAACCCATTCGTCGATGACAATCCGTTCGATGCGGCGGATCGCCTCTTCTTCCGGAATGCAGGTATCGGTCACGCGATTCAAGTGACGATTCAAAAGCTCCTCTTCCTGCTGCGGACTGAGCTCGCGATAGTTTGGCAAACGCTCGTATTTGGTGCGCGCGACCAGATTGAAAAGGTCCTCTTCCAAATTTGCGCCGGTGCACGTTATGGCGTGAACTTTGTCCTGACGAATCATCTCGGCCAGAGAAACGCCGAGCTCGGCGGTGCTCATCGCGCCGGCGAGAGTGATCATCATTTTGCCGCCGCCATTGATGTGCGCGCTGTAAGCGTCGGCGGCATCCTTGACCACCGCGGCGTTAAAGTGCCGGTAATGCCGATCAATGAATTCGCTGATCGGGCCGGCCTTTACGCGGTGAACGTTCGCGGCCTCACCTGTCCGCTGTCGCTGCACAGAAAAATCTATAACGTGAATTTTAACAAATGAGCACGCATTTTTTTCGGTTGGAGCAAAATTTCTTTAAGGCAGGGAAGCGATGATTTTGGCCGCCAACGTTTGCGGCATGATCCCGAGAAAGAGAACGACAGCGGCAAGAAGGGCGATTGTCGCTTTCGCGACAAAGTGGCGAGTGACGAATGACCCGCCTCCGCTCGGCTCCGGCGTGGCAGGCGAGTAACGAGATTCAGAAGGTTTGTCGACGAAGATTACTTTGAGGACGATTAGGTAATAGTAGAGCGAGACGAAACTGCCAAAGAGGGCAATCGCGACCAGCCAGAGAAGGCCGTGATTTCCTCCGGCGCGAAAGGCCGCGCTGAACAAATAGAATTTTCCAAAAAATCCCGCCAAGGGCGGCAGACCAGCCAGCGACAAGAAGAAGATCGACATACAAGCTGCGAGGAACGGCGACCGCGCGGCCAGTCCGGAGAAATTTTGCAGTTCGTCGCCGCCGGTTTCCCGCCGGACCGCGCCGACGACCGCGAACGCGCCGATGAGTGTGACTGCGTAGATGGTGGTGTAAAAGAGTGTCGCGGAAAATCCTTCGCGACCGCCGGCAACGACGCCGAGCAAAGTATAGCCCCCATGCGCGACGGCAGAGTAAGCCAGTAACCGGCGAACATTCGTTTGCGCGAGTGCGACGAAATTGCCGAGCAAGATCGACAACGCAGCCAGCGCGGCGAGCACGGGCGACCAACCGGCGATCATCGCATGCCAGTCGGCGCTGCCATGGACCGGTCCGAAACCGACGAGCACGATTTTCCCGAGCACAACGAACGAGGCGACTTTTGAACCGGACGAAATGAAAGCGGCGCTCGGAATCGGCGCGCCTTGATAAGCATCGGGCGCCCAAAGATGAAACGGCGCGGCGGCGATTTTGAAGGCAAAACCGATCAGCGTCATCACGATCCCGACCGCGAGCAGCGGTTGGAGCGGAAGTGTGGTCAACTTTTGTCCGATCGCGGCGAGCGTGGTCGTCCCGGACATGCCATAAATCAGACTGATCCCAAAAAGCGTGAAAGCGCTGGCCGTGCTGCCGAAGAGAAAATATTTCAGACCGGCTTCGGCCGAGCGGATATCCGTTTTATCGAAAGCAGCCAGCACATAGAGCGACAATCCCAGCAGCTCGAGTCCGATAAAAATCATGAGCAGCTCTTCGCTTCCAACCAACAGCATCAGTCCCACCGATCCGAGCAAAAGCACGGCGATATACTCGCCAGGATTTGCCAAAGATTTTTCCGAGAACACGAGAGGAACGGTAGCGATCGCGAGCGCGAGGCAGATAATTTTGAAAAGCGAATTGAGCGGCGAAATCACCAGCATTCCGCCAAACAGATTCGCATGCTGCGGCAGCATCAGCACGGCGCCGATCGCGAGCGCAATGCCGAGTACGGCAACAATTGGACCCAACACCAACGCGCGCGCGGTCGTTAATCCAATGGTCAGAACTGCGAGCGCGGTGACAACGACAATCGTCTCGGGCGCGGCGAGCTTGAGTAATTCGAGATAGCTCATTTCAAAAAGCGCATTGCTTCAACCGCGGGCTGAATGCGATCGAGTAAAAGTTTTGGATAAATTCCGACCGCGAGGGTGGCGAACATGAGCAGACTGGCGCCGAGTTTTTCCGGAACCGTGATCGGTTCGAGGTGGATCGAGCGCTCCGCGCTCGATGATAATTGTGTCGGCGAAGCCGACATTTGTTTAACATCGCCCGACGGAGCGGCCGATTCACCATCGACATCGAAGAAGGCGCGCTTCAGTGCGCGCAA
Organism: Chthoniobacterales bacterium; assembly: GCA_038230255.1. Classification (GTDB taxonomy): domain Bacteria; phylum Verrucomicrobiota; class Verrucomicrobiia; order Chthoniobacterales; family UBA10450; genus AV40. The sequence goes on along the minus strand of JBBRNP010000007.1, from coordinate 106,881 downwards.
CGTGAACGCGGCGACCAACACCATTCCTACACCGGTAATCCAGACTGCGAATGGATAACTTTTCCAAGCACCAATCAGAATTGTGATTTCCGCGTAGAACCCGCTAAAGCCGGGGATGCCCATCGACGCAGCGGATGCGATTACAAATGTGAAGGCCGCGAAGGGTAGAGTTTGACGCAGATTCATTCCCGCGAGCGCGTCGAGCTCGCGCGTGTGCGTTCGGCGATAAATCATCCGGCCGGCAACGGCGAAGAGGAGGGCGCCAATCACGCCGTGGGAAAACATTTGCAACACCGCGCCGGAAACGCCGAAGACGTTGGCCGTGGCGAGGCCGAGCAACACGAACCCCATGTGACTGACACTGGAATAGCCGATCACAAATTTCAGATCGCGCTGGCGCAAAGCGACTGCGGCGGCATAAACGATCCCGATCACGGCAACAACTGCAATCCAGTTTCGCCACATCTGGAAGCCTTGCGGCAAAAGATTCATCGCCACGCGCAATGCGGCGTAGGCGCCAAGTTTCATCACGATCCCGGCAAGCAACATCGAACCTGCCGTCGGCGCGGCGACGTGACCAGTCGGCGCCCACGTGTGCAACGGCCAGATACCGGCGAGCACGGCGAAGCCCAGAAACAAAACCGGGAAGGCCCACGATTGCAGTTGGGGCGCAAATTGAAATTGCGCGAGCTCATTCAGGTCGAGCGATCCGCCGCTGACATAAATGGCAATGATGCCAAGAAAAACGAGCGCGCCGCCAAAAAACGAATAGAGCGTCAACTTCATCGCGCCGTATTCCTTGTTGGTCGAACCAAAGATCGCGATCAGGAAATATTTCGGGACGATGACGAGCTCGTAGAAAAGAAAGAGGAGAAAGAGGTCGGCGCTGAGGAATACGCCATAGGACCCGCCAACGACGAGCAGGAGCCAAAAGAAAAACTCATTCGCGCGATCGGCCACATCCCAGGAAAACAAGACCGCGCTGATCGCGACGATTCCCGTTACCAAAACGAGAGTCAAACTGATCCCGTCGAGCGCGAGGTGATAATTCATGCCGAGCGCCGGAACCCACGCCACGCGCACGATGGTGGTGAGGTGGGCAAGATCGACATCGTCGCAAAAAAATGTCGCAAGACTGACCACGAACCCAGCGCTGGCGGTGACAAGCGCGATCCAACGCGCAAAAACGCGCGGGAGAACGAGCAGAACAATTGCGCCGGCGAACGTGATGTAAATCGTCCAGGCGATCATTGGCCGTTGCGCGCACGATAACGCGCGCTTTTTTCACGAATGTGAAATCCAATCTCGCGACGCGACGGTTTCGACGGCGCCATCAACTGCCGAATCGCTTCGAGAATCGCGGCAATTTCGTTGTCATGTTTGCCAACGCGGCGTTCAAGCTCCTCGAATTTTCGGGCCAATTCGCGATTCGTCTCCAGCGTTTCGCGCAATTTCACAAACGCGCGCATGATCGCTATGTTTACTTTGACAGCGCGCTCGCTGTTGAGCACGGAAGAGAGCATCGAGACACCTTGTTCGGTGAAAGCGTACGGCAATGCTCGCCTAAGTCCGCCCCAACTTGAAGTCACAAATTGTGACTTCAAGTTTGTAAACTCTTCAGTTGCAAGCTGAAACACAAAGTCCTTAGGAAATCTTGATGCGTGTCGTTTAACCGCTTGATTCAATACTTTGACCGGAACGCCATAAAGTGCCGCGAGATCCTGACTGAGCATCACTTTCTGGCCACGCACGAGATGGATCGCTCGCGCAATGCGTTGAATCGGAATGATCTCTTTGCTCATTTCGAGGTACTAGGCGAACAGACGCGCCATTCGAACGACGGTTGCGTTGAAGATGTTGAATAGGAATTGAGGCGAAACCCCAATCGCGAACATGAGCAGCGTGACCGGGACGATGACGAACTTCTCGCCCCGCACGAGATCAGAGAACCCGTTGCAGCTTTGGGCGAGCGGGCCGCTAAAGAGCGCTTGCATCGCGCGCATGAAAGTCACGGCAGTGAAAAGGAGACCGAGCACGGCGATGGCGGTGAAAGATGCCGCGGTCGCAAATGAGCCTTTGAAAATCAAAAATTCGCCGACGAATCCGTTGAGTCCCGGCAAACCGAGCGACGAAAACATCGCGACACTCATCCAGCCGCAAAGCAACGGCGTTCGCTGCATGAGCCCGCCAAAGTCATCGATGCCGCGCAGACCGCGGCGTTCCTCGAGCAAGCCGACGAAATAGAAAAGCGCGGCGGCGGTGAGGCCATGATTGAAGATTTGCAAAAAAACGCCGCTCAACGCCGCGTGCATGTCGATCGCGGAAGATGTCGACCCTGTGGTGATGGCGAAAAGACCGAGCAGGCAATAACCGAGGTGATTGATCGACAAGTAAGCGACCATTCGTTTGAGGTCGCGTTGGGCCCAAGCCGCGAGCGGCGCGAAAACGATCGAGCAAACCACGAGGCCGAGCAGCCATGGCCCGGCGATTTTGATTTCGTTCGGGAAAAGCGGAACGAGCAGGCGGATGAAACCGTAGACGCCCATTTTCGAAAGCGCGCCGGTCAACACCATCGAGACCCCGGTCGGCGCCGTTTGATAGGCATCGGGCAGCCAGGTGTGAAAGGGAAAGAGCGGCACCTTGACCGCGAGTCCGAGAAAAATTCCGGCGAAAGCGAGCCATTGAAGTTTGCCGGCGAGCAAACCGGTTTTGCCGAGGCCGGCCAGCGCCGCGAAATCGAATGTTCCTTTGGCAAAATAAATCCCGAGAAAGGCGAGGAGCATGAAGACGCTGCCGAGAAATGTGTAAACGAAAAACTTAACCGCGGCGTAATCGCGATTTTCCCCGCCGTAAATCTTAATGAGGAGAAACGCCGGAATGAGGGTCATCTCATAAAACAAAAACCAGAGAATAAAATTCTGGGCGGTGAACGCGCCGTAGAGCGCGGCCTGCATCACGAGCATGAGCGCGCAGGCGCCGCGTTCGAGCCGTTGCGCGGAAAAAGCGAAAGGGAAAACGAGCGAGGTCAACAAAACCAGAAGCAGGCTGAGGCCATCGACACCGACGAGGTATTCGGCGCCGATTGACGGGATCCAGGCGTGACGTTCCACTGCCTGCAAGCCCGAGGCGGTGGCATCGAATTTTTGCCAGAGCATCAACGCGTAAAATGCGGAGAGCGCGTTGAAAATGAGCGCCACAGTACGCGCGTTTCTTGGCCGCCCGATGTAAAGCGCGATCGCGCCGGCCAGCGGAATAAAAATGAGGACGCTGATTAAGCCAACCATGCGTAAAGAAGAACGAGCGCGAGCATGCCGAGGGCGACCGCGCCGAGATAAGTTTGAATTTGCCCAGAGTGCCACCGCGACATCAAGCGCCCCAACCCTTGCGCGCCGCTGGTGCTTTCATCGACACCGGCGTTGATCACGCGTTCGTCGGCACTGGTCGTAACGCGGCCAAAAAATTGTCCGATCCGGCCGATGTCTTGAACGAGGCCGTCCCAGACATGGCGATCCATCCAATCGGAAAGACGCGCTAAGATCTTAGCGAGCGCAATGACGGTGCGATCGTAAATCTCGTCGATCCACATTTTGTTTTCGAGAAAACGAAAGAGTGCCGGCTGCGCGTGCTGCAGTGGATCGGTTTCACCGGCGCGCCGATACATCCAGATCCCGATCGCCACGCCCGCGCCAACTAACGCGAGGGAGACGATAAGCGTCGGCTGAATCAGGAGACGCGGATCAAAGTGCGCCGGATGTCCGGTTAAATAACTTTCGAGCCAGGGCCATGCAGGGGAGAGCACGACACTGAAAAGAATTGCGCAGGCCGCGAGGACGATGAGAGGAATCGTCATCACACCCGGACTTTCGTGAGCGTGCTCCGATGCCGCGCGCCGGTTGCCGAAAAACACGTAGATGATCTGCCGCGTCATATAGAGTGCGGTCAGGATGGCGCCGATCAACATCAAGTAGTGCGGTATGTGCGACCGCGGCCAATTTGAAGTCGCGTGAAGAATTTCCTCCTTGGTCCAACCGCCGGAAAAAAAGAACGGCACGCCGCTCAGCGCCATCATTCCAATCGCATAAGTCGCGAATGTGATTGGCATGAGTTTCCCCAAGCCGCCCATTTTTCGAATGTCCTGTTCGTGATGAAGGCCGTGAATGACCGAACCGCCGCCGAGAAAAAGGAGGGCCTTGAAAAATCCGTGAGCGAGCAAGTGCATGATGCCGGCGGCGACGCCACCGACGCCGAGCGAAACCATCATTAAACCGAGCTGCGAAACCGTCGAGTAGGCAAGAATGCGTTTGATGTCGAACTGCGCGACCGCAATCAACGCGGCCATTAAACCGGTGATCACACCGATCCAAACCACAACTGTGAGCGAAGTAGTGACGCCGTTGATTGCGCCAACGGCGAAGATCGGATAGACGCGCGCGACGAGAAATACTCCGGCGGCAACCATGGTCGCGGCATGGATCAATGCGCTGACCGGAGTCGGACCTTCCATCGCGTCCGGCAACCAAACATGAAGCGGAAATTGTCCCGATTTGCCGACGGCGCCGCAGAAAATCAAAAGCGCTATAAACGTTGCGCTAGCGCCAATCGCGAGCAGTCCGGCGTTCTCGAGACAGCCGCGGCCGCCATCATAAAAAAGTAACGTGTTACCCTGATGATAGAGCCAGAGGATGCCGAGAAAAAATCCCATGTCGCCGACGCGCGTGGTGATGAACGCTTTCTTGGCCGCGGCGGCAGCGCTCGGACGCTCGATCCAAAAACCGATCAACAAATAAGAAGCGAGTCCGACCAGCTCCCAGAAAACAAAGAGAAGAAGCAAACTGTTGGCGACGACAACGCCGAGCATCGCGCCCGAGAAAAATGAGAGATAGGCGAAGAACCGCGAAAAATTCCTGTCTTCGCCCATGTAGCCGATGCTGAAAATGAAAATGCAAAGACCGACCAGCGTGATCATCAAGAGCATCGCAGCCGCAAGCGGATCGAGAATGAAACCAATGCGCAGAGTCTGTTCCCCGAATGTGAACCAGGTAAAATTCTGGATCGCGCGGAAGCCGTGAGTTTGCAGCGTCGGCACAAAAGCGAAGATCGACATCGTCAGGGCCGCGAGTTGTCCGAGAATCGCGACCGCGGCGGCTGCTCGCCGGGCCGCTTTGCCGAAAGCCAAAATCAAAAGCGACGCGACGATCGGCGCCGCCGGAATTAACCAAATGCTGCTCGTGATCCAGGAATTCATCCTTTGAGACGATCGAGCTGGTCGACGTTCGTGCTGCGGAAATGCCGGTAGACTGCGATGATCATGGCAAGACCGACGGCGGCTTCGGCCGCGGCGATGGCGATCGCGAAGATCGCGACCATCACCCCGGTCGGCTGCGCCGGTTGCGGAGCGAACCGCCAAAACGCGATAAAATTAATGTTCGCCGCAGCCAGCATCATCTCGATCCCGATGAGGATGAAGATCGCGTGACGCCGGCTGAGCGCAGCGAGCAGTCCGATGCAAAACAACGCGGCCGACACAATGAGAACAAGTTGGAGTGTAAGTGTCATGCTGGAACGAACAGAAAACGTCCAACGCTCAACATCCAACGCTCAACATCCAACTCAGAGGCTCTTCTGAATTGAGCATTGGGCGTTGAGCGTTGAACGTTGAGCGTTTGCCTCATTTTTTAGTTCTTTTCCTCCATCACCAGAATGAGCGCGCCGATCAGGGCGGCGGTCAGCAAAACTCCGACGCACTGGAGCGGCCAGACATAACTGGTCATCAGTAATTCGCCGATTCGTTGGACAGTAATTGGCTCGATCTGGGGCGGCGTCAGCGGAAGCGATTTTGTTTTCGTAATCGCCCAGATTAAACCGGCGAACACCGCGATGGCCACGATTGCGCCACCCCATTGAAAACTGCGGACCTTTCCGACATCGTCCCGGGTCAGGAGAATGGTGAAAACGATCAGCACCGCGACCGCGCCAATGTAGACGAAGACTTGCACCAGACCGACGAATTCAGCGCCGAGCAAAAAGAAAAATGCGGAGATGCCGACAAACATCACCGCGAAACAAAGCGCGGCGTGCATGAGCTTCTTCAGCGTTGCCGCCGCCAGCGCCGCAGCCAGGGTGAGAATTACAATGGCAACAAAAGCGACCGTGCTCATTCGGCGAAACGATAGGTGCGCGGCGCGAATTTTCGGCGCGTATCAAGCAAGATCGACAACGTGAAGTAAACGGCGGCGACGACCGCGAGCGACCAAAGCCACCCGCGCAGGCCGCGACCTGTATAGTGCCAGACGGCGGCGGCCACGACGCAGGTAAACGCCATCGGAAGCATAAATTTCCAGGCGAAATTCATGATCTGATCAACCCGCGTGCGCGGAAGCGTGCCGCGCAGCCAGATGTAAACAAAAAGTAAGGCCGACAACTTCGCGAAAAACCAAACGTAGGAGGGAATGAATTCGAGAAAGCGGACCGGCACCTGCCAGCCGCCGAGAAAGAGTGTTATGCCCAATCCACTAATCGCGAACATTCCGATGTACTCGGCCAGGAAAAAGGTAGCGTATTTAAAGCCGGAATATTCGGTCATGTGACCGGCCACGATTTCCGATTCGCCTTCGGGGACATCGAACGGCGTCCGGTTCGATTCGACCAGGCCGGAAACAAAAAATAAAAGGAACGCGGTTGCGCCCCACGGGGTAAAAACAAACCAGTGCGGCACAAAGCCTAACGAGTATGCCGCTTGAGCACCGACGATTTTATCCGGATTGAGCGAACCGACGATCATCACGACGGGAAGAACGGTGATGATGAGCGGCAATTCATAACTGATCATCTGGGCGATGGCCCGCATCGCACCCAACATCGAGTACTTGTTGTTGCTGCCCCAGCCCGCCATGAAGACAGCCAGCTCGGTGGTAGATCCGACGGCGAAGAAAAACAAAATGCCACCGTCGATTGAGAACGGCGTCATGTTCCGTCCGTAGGGAATAACTCCGAGACTGAGAATCGCGGTCGCAGCGATCAAAACCGGCGCGAGAAAATGCACGATCTTGTCCGCACGAATGGGAACGATGTCTTCCTTGATCAACATTTTGATTCCGTCGGCGACAGGTTGGAACAGGCCGAAGGGACCAACGCGATTCGGGCCGTAACGATTTTGCATGCGCCCGAGAATTTTTCGCTCGAGAACAGAAATCAGTGCAAAAAGCGACAGGAAAACCCCGAGGAGCGCCGCAATGTTAATAAGGCTGGAAGCAATTTCAATCAGCCAATCGGGCGCGCGACCGCTCATGAAGGAGAGCAGCCACTGTTTTGCGTGGATGAAAATTTGGTCGAGAGAATCGCTCACGCTCGGTGAAGAAAAGCGGTGCTGAATTGTTTAATCAAGGCTGAATCATTCGCCACCGATTAACACGGATGAAACACAGATTAAAGAGTAGTAGTATTCCTTCTGTTTATCAGTGTAAATCTGTGTTCATCTGTGGCTGATTGAGTTCTTCACAAGAATGACTCCGAACCCGTACTTGTTCATCGTCATTTTCGGCGGCGTCGCGCTGATGTTTCCGTTGCTGCCGCTCGGACTGGCATGGCTGTGGAGAAAATTTTTTCAACCGCCAAAACCGGGCGTTCAGAAGAACGCTATTTATGAATGTGGCGTCGAGTCGATCGGCGAGGCGCAGGTTCAATTCCGGTCTCAGTATTATCTATACGCGATTATTTTTCTGATCTTCGACGTGGAAGCAATTTTCCTCGTTCCGTTTGCAGTCGCGTTCACCGGTCTGCCGGTGGGCGCGTTCATCGCAATTCTCGTGTTCCTGCTCTTGTTGATCGAAGGACTGGTTTGGGCGTGGGGCAAAGGTTGTCTAAATTGGGCGAAATGAGGTCCGAGCCGGACTGGCCTTTAATTAAGAAGAAATGAGTGAACAAATCGACGAGGGACTGCGGAACGAGCTGCAACGCCAAGGCGTTTGGGTCACGTCGATGCAGGAGCTTTACAATTGGGGGCGCAAGAATTCGATCTGGCCGCTCCAATTCGGGCTGGCCTGTTGCGCGATCGAAATGATCGCGACGGCGGCGTCGCGCTACGATATCGCGCGGTTCGGCGGTGAAGTTTTCCGGCCATCGCCGCGCCAGGCCGATCTGATGATCGTGGCCGGCACCGTGACCAAGAAAATGGCGCCGCAAATCGTGCGGCTCTACAACCAGATGCCGGACCCGAAATATGTAATCTCGATGGGCGCATGCGCGATTTCCGGCGGCCCGTTCAAGCAAGGTTACAACGTGCTCAAGGGAATCGATCGTTACATCCCGGTCGACGTTTACATCCCCGGTTGTCCGCCGAGGCCGGAAGCGTTGCTCCATGCCTTTATGGAGCTGCAAAGAAAAATAGATGGGCAAAAGCTAACCGGCGAAGACAAAGCGCCGCATTTAAATTCCGCGCAAGCAAGCGAGTTCCCGGTGCCGGCCTTTGGCCCGCATGACTTGCAGCCGCCGGCAAATCCGGACTTGTTTCATCCGTCGAAGATCGAGCGGAGCTAAGACGTTACATGCGTTACAAAGTTACAAAGGCGAAGCAGAGCGCGATCGCGGTGATGAAGAACCGGGCAAAGCGGAAAGTTCGGCCGAATGGTGCACAGCTTGCTCTTTTGGGCCGCGCGTGTTTACCGAAATGCTCGACGGTGGGCGGCGCGTTATCCTAAAGTGCGAACGACCGCTGGCTGCGAATGGAAGGCGGAGCGCCCAATCTGCCCGCGCTACTTCCAAAAAATCTTCGCGTAAAAAAATCCGCGCGCTGCCAGCGCGCAGAGCGGGAAGCAGAAAACCGCCTCCTCGCCACGGAAATTTCCCGGAAGGTCCAAACAATTCGTTTCCCATCGTGGGCATCGCTGCGTCGGCCGGCGGGCTGGAGGCCTTCACGCAGTTGCTGCAACATTTGCCGACCGATACGGGGATGGGCTTTGTGCTGGTGCAGCACCTCGACCCACAGCGTGAGAGCGCGCTGACCCATCTTCTGACGCGGGCCGCTTCCATGCCGGTGCGCGAGGTCACGAATAATCTGCACGTCGAGCGCAATCACGTTTATGTTATCCCGCCCAACATGAACATGGCCATTGCGCAAGGCGTGTTGAAACTTTCCGCCCGCCAGCAGACCGGCGGAGCGCATCGGTCCATTGATTTCTTTTTTAAATCGCTTGCCCAGGACCAGCGACAATCTGCCAGCGCGCCGGGGAGTGGAGGGGTCGCCATCGACGAGTCCTCAAGCGATAAACCCTTTCGCTTTTGACGCATGTCAAACAGCGCCACACCAAAGCTGAGAGAATTTGCCCGACGACTTCTGGCTTACGAGGCGGCACCGGGCAAAACCGCTGACGCCCAAGATTCCGCGGCCTTTCGCGTTTGCGAGGAGCTCCGTCAACCGCTGAGTAAACTCCTGGGCATCGGCGGATTTCACGCGCTCGTGGCTCGCGCTTTGGCGGTGGCCGGCGCGGAAGTTCCCTGGCTGCGCGCGCTGCAAATCAAGGCGGACGGGTGTTGGGAGGGTCTGAACGAAGTGGGGGCAAAACTGGATTCGCGCGCGATCGCCAATGGCGAAGTCGTCCTCGTGTCGCAGTTGCTTGGACTGTTGGTGACTTTCATCGGCCCGGCCTTAACGCTCGGGTTATTGCACGATATTTATCCAAAGGTGGACGATCTGGATTTTTGAAAAGGAGAAACGCCATGAAGAAAAATAAAAACCCGAAGCGCAAGCCGCCGAAAAAAATGAGTCAGCCGGAGAAAGTGAAAATTCGCCAACTGCCGACGGGCGTGCGCGGCCTTGATGAAATCCTGGGCGGCGGGCTGCCGGAATTCTCCTTCAACATCATCGCGGGCGCGCCGGGGAGCGGCAAGACCACGCTGGCGCATCAAATCATCTTCGCTAATGCGACCGCGCAGAAGCCTGCGCTTTATTTCACGGTGCTCGGTGAACCGGCGATCAAAATGCTGCGCTACCAGCAGCAATATTCCTTCTTCGATCCGGCCAAGCTGAGCAAGGCCATCCGTTTTATCAACCTGAGCCATGTGGTCCTGGAGAAGGATTTGAGCGGGGTGCTGGACGAAATCGCCCGCGAAGTGCAGGCCTCCACTCCGAGCATGGTGGTGGTGGACTCTTTTCGCACCGTGATGCGTAAAGCGTCGGGTGGAGAAAGCGAATTGGCCGTGCAAGCTTTCGTCCAGCGCCTGGCCCTGCTTTTGACCAGTTGGGAAGCGACCACGTTTCTGATCGGTGAATATTCCGTGGGAGAGATGCGCGACAATCCCGTCTTCACCGTGGCCGACGGCCTTTTCTGGCTCACCCAAAATGCGGAGCGAAATTCCGTGGTGCGAAAATTGCAAGTGGTGAAGCTGCGCGGGCAGGAATCGGTGCCGGGATTGCACACCGTCCGCATTACCGGTGATGGGCTGCAAGCCTTCTCGCGCACTCTGGGCCTGGTCGGGAAAAAAGAATTGCCGGTCAAACGGCGGCGTCTTTCCATCGGCATTCCCGAACTGGATAAGATGATGGGCGGGGGCATTCGCGAAGGCGACAGCGTGCTGGTGGCCGGACCTTCGGGAACGGGAAAATCGGCGCTGGCCACCCAATTTCTGGCCGAAGGTCTGCGCCACGGAGAACCGGGCATCGCGGCCATCTTCGAGGAACGCCCGCGAGGCTACACGGCGCGGGCGAACTCTTTTGGTCTGGACCTGGAGACGCCGCAAAAAAACGGAAAACTGGAAATGCTTTACCTGCGTCCGCTGGACCTCTCGGTGGATGAAACGATGCAGGAAATTCTCGATGCGGTGAAAAGGATTAAGGCCAAGCGGCTGGTGATCGATTCGCTGGTGGGCTTTGAGATGGCGCTGGCGCCCGGTTTTCGGGAGGACTTTCGCGAATCGCTTTACCGCATGATCGCAGCGTTAACCGGAGCGGGGGTGACGATCTTCACCACGGTCGAGATCGAGGACACATTTACCGCGATGCAGTTCAGTCACTACACGATTTCGTTCCTGACCGATGACATTATCCGGCTGCGTTATGTGGAGATCGATGGCCAGCTTCGTAAAGTCGTGGTCGTGATCAAAATGCGTGGCGGCAACCACAGCAAAGACATTCGCGAATACGTCATCACCGACGAAGGCGTCGTCCTGATCGGCCCGCGCCAGACGGATTATACGCGCTTGACCACCGGGCTGCCGGAACGAATCGGCCAGCTCAAAGAGAACGCCCCGGAGCCGAAAGCCAAAGGGTCGAAGTGAATTTTATGGGTGCGACACAACTCATCATAGATGGGGAGCGCACGCCTCTGGCGCGCCGTTTGCTCCCTTCAATCCCATTTTGGGATTGAAAACGAATTCTAAACTGATGGCCGGGAAAAGAAAAAAAGAAACCGCCGGCCCGTCGCCCGATCCAGAGCGCGCGCGATTGCAGAAGAGAACGTCCGCGATGAACGAGCGGTTGATCCTCTCGTCCATCCACCAGCATGAACTGAGGGAAGTGGCGGAAAAGCTGAACGCGCAACTGCAAGCGGAAATGACCGAGCGCAAGCAGGCGGAAGAAGCCGGGCGCGCGAGCGCCGAGCGTTTCCATTTCCTGGCCGAATCGATGCCGCAAAAAATCTTCACCGCGAAACCGAACGGCGACCTCGATTATTTCAACCGGCAATGGACCGAGTTCACCGGACTTTCCTTCGAGCAGATTCGCGATTGGGGATGGCTGCAATTCATTCATCCCGAGGACGTGGAGGAAAACATCCGGCGCTGGCAGCATTCCATCGATACACGCGAGCCATTTAATATGGAGCATCGCGTTCTGCGGATCGACGGCGAATACCGCTGGCACGTCAGCCGCGCCGTTCCGATGCTCGATGCCGAGGGCAATACTCTCATGTGGATCGGATCGAACACCGACATCGAAGAAATTCGCCAGGCGAGGGAGAAAGCCGAACGCGCCTCGCGAGCGAAGGACGAATTTCTGGCCGCGCTTTCACACGAGTTGCGCACGCCGCTCACTCCCGTGCTCATGTCCGCCGCCGCGCTCCAACAGGACAATCGGCTACCGCAGGATGTGCGCGATCAGCTCAGCATGATGGAGCGCAACATCGAGCTCGAAGCGCGCCTCATCGATGACCTGCTCGATCTCACCCGTATCGCTCACGGCAAGCTCGCGCTGCGCACGCAACCGTGCGACGCGCATAGCCTCATCGCGCTCGCGATCGAAATGGTGCGAAGTGATGCGCAAGGGAAAGGTCAGACACTGGAAATCGATCTCGCCGCCGAGCGCTCGCACGTCAATGGCGACCCGGCGCGCTTGCAACAGGTCTTTTGGAATCTTCTCAAGAACGCCGTCAAGTTCACACCCGAATCTGGCCGGCTCAGTGTGCGCTCGCGCGACATGGCGGATCGATTGGCGCTGGAAATCAGCGACTCCGGCATCGGCATTTCGGCGGACACCATCGAGCGAATCTTTCTGCCCTTTGAACAAGCGGGCGCTGTCTCGGCGGACCATCGCGTCCCCGGGCTCGGACTCGGACTTTCCATCGCCCGAGCCATCCTCGATCTGCACGGCGGCAGCATCCGGGCCGAGAGCAGCGGACTCGGCGAGGGCGCGACTTTTCATGTGGAACTCCCGGTAACCGAGACCCCGCCCGGCGCGCTGCCTGAAATCGATGGGCAACCCGCCGGCCGCACGGGTGGGGACTCTCACCGCGATCGTGCGCCCGCCGCCCCGCTTCGGCTCTTGCTCGTAGAAGATCACCAGTCGACCCTCGATGTGCTCGCACATTTGCTCACCCGCGCAGGCCATCGTGTGACGACTGCGGTCAGCGTATCTGGCGCATTAAAACTGGCCGGCGCCGATCGCTTCGATGCCGTGATCAGCGACCTCGGTTTGCCCGATGGCACTGGCTTCGAGTTAATGGAAAAATTGCACGCCGCGCACGGATTGCGCGGGATCGCCTTGAGCGGTTACGGCATGGACGAAGATCTGCGCCGTTCGCATGAAGCAGGCTTTGGTGCGCACCTGACCAAGCCGATCGATTTCGCGCGACTGGAGCGAGCACTCGAAGATTTGATGGCGGGCGCAGCGCCGCCGTTAAAATAGTTACATGAGTTATCGAAAGCAGACGTTAAAATTGTTAAATGGGTTACAACGTTAAAAAAGGGAAGCAAAGTGCGGACGGGCAGCGCAGCGAGTTCCGGACGTTTGAAGACTTGGAGGTTTACCAAGTCGCGCGTGAGTTTCGGAGGAAGATGTACGGGGTCACGCGACGACTGTCGGATTTCGAGAAGTTTGAGCTAGCAAGCCAAATTCGTCGCGCGGCAGTGCCGCTGACGAACAACATCGCTGAGGGGCATGGACGTTATCACTTCGCCGATCAGGTTCGGTTTTTCCTCGACTCGCGCGGTTCGCTGCAAGAATTGGTTGATGACCTCAACGTCTGCAATGACGAGAACTATCTCGAGAGTGTTGAAGTAGCCGAATTAAAGAAGAGGCCTGGCGGGTCTTAGGCCTGATCAATGGCTATCTTCGCTACCTCCGCGATCGTAAGGCGAAAGCGAATGATCGCTCGACCGTTGGTGAAGGCGACGATGATGCATTGGCGCTTCTCGATGAAGCGCTCAGCGCCGCTGCTCCGTTTTAACGATTTAACCCTTTTAACAATTTAACGATGGAGTCACTGGAAGAGGTCAAAGCGCGCGCCGAAGCGGCCGTGCCCGGCGCGAAGATCGACATCGTCGTTAATCCAGGTCCCTCACAACAATCGTCGCTCTTAATCGACAACGAGCACGCGGTCGCGGTCGCGCAATTTCTCCGCGATCATCCGGCGTTGAAATTTGATTTTTGCTCAAACGTGACCGGAATCGATTGGCTCGATCGCGTTGTTAAGAAAACAACAAAAGTGAAAACCGTGGTCGACGGCGTGGAGAAAGAGATCGACCAAACGACGGAGGAGAAAATTCCCGGCTATCTCGAAGCGGTTTACCACCTTTACTCAATCAAACACAAACACGGCCCCCTCATTATTCGGTTGCGAACCGCGAATCGGACAGACGGCGCGCGTTTGCCATCTCTCACGCCGATCTGGCGGAGCGCGGAATTACAAGAACGCGAGATCTTCGATCTCTACGGAATCCATTTTGAAGATCATCCCGATCTGCGGCGGATTTTGATGTGGGACGAGTTTGTCGATCATCCGATGCGGAAAGATTATCGCGACCCGGACGATTACGAATGGGAGCCGACGCCGCACGATGAAGTGCTGGAACGGGCCAAGCAGCATTACACGCCGCGACCAGCGTTGGATGGTGCGGAAGCAATTACAGAAAACACCACACCCTCACCTTCCACCTCCGCGGAGCTACGGCGCGACAAGCAATCCTCTCCCTGAGGGAGAGGAGGCCGAAGAAAAAACGAAATCGTGACAACGGGATTCCAAGAACTTGAGCAAGCGCCACCGCGAATGAGTTCGCGACTCGATGGCGAGCTGCTCGAAGTGTCGATGGGGCCGCAGCACCCTTCGACCCACGGCGTCTTCCGGATGAACGTCGCGCTCGAGGGCGAGATCGTACGCAAACTCAAGCCGGTCTTTGGTTATCTCCACCGCAACCACGAAAAGATCGGCGAGAACGCGACCTATCTCAGCTCGATGCCGTACACCGACCGGCTCGATTATTTTTGTTCGATGACGAACAACTGGGCTTACGCGCTCAGCGTTGAGAAACTCGTCGGCATTGAAGTTCCAGAACGCGCCGAATTTCTGCGGATCATTCTGGCCGAGCTGACGCGATTGCAAAATCATGCGTCGTTGCTTGGATTTTTGTTGAGCGACATGGGCGCCTGGGGCACCCCGCTGATGTATGCGTTCCGTGAGCGCGAGAAAATTCTAGACCTCTTCGAATCGCTCTCCGGTTCGCGGATGATGTGCGATTACATGCGGTTCGGCGGTTGCCGGGTTGACGCGGATGATGACTGGCTCGGACGCGCGAAACAGATTGTCGATCGTTTCCCGAAATTTCTGGACGAGTTCGAACAATTGATTTTGCAGAATGAGATCGTGATCGCGCGGACTCAGAACGTCGGAAAACTTTCGGCCGAGCTGGCGATCAGCGCCGGAATAACCGGCCCGATGTTACGCGCGTGCGGCGTGAATTACGACATTCGTAAAGTAGACGGCTACGGATTTTATCCACGCTTCAAGTTTCGGATTCCGTTGGGCGATCATGGCGACACTTATGATCGCCTGATGATGCGCGCACTTGAGATGCGCGAGAGCATCGAGATTCTCAAACAAGCGCTGGCCCAGATTCAGCCGGGACCAATCGTGAATCCGAAAGTGAAGATCCGAGCGTTCCGTCCGCCGATCGGCGAAGCGTATGGGCGTATCGAAGGACCGAAAGGCGAGCTCGGGTTTTATTTGATCAGCGATGGCGGACCAAATCCGTATCGCTATCGAGTGCGCCCGCCGAGTTTCATTAATCTGACCGTGCTGGAAGATCTCTGCCTCGGTCACACTGTGGCCGACGTAATGGTGATCCTCGGCAGCATCGATATCGTGATGGGAGAAGTCGACCGATAAGCATTTAGCGAGTTAACGATTTAATGATTCAATGATTGGGATTGGAATACTTAGAGGAATGGCGGTCACGCTCCGGAATTTTGCCGGGAGTTATTTCGAGGAAGATCGCCTAACGACGGTCCAATATCCGGAGGAACGAAGTCCGTTACCGGAAAACTACCGGAACTTTCCGATTCTAATCTATGACACGGAGGATGCGGAGGCCGGCTTGCGCTGCGTTGCCTGCAAGATCTGCGAGAAGGAATGCCCGCCGCAATGCATCTATATTATTAAGAGCGAGGACAAGAAGCCCGATTACATGGGCAAGCCGCAGTTTTACCCGAAGGTGTTCGACATCGACATCTCGGTCTGCATGAGCTGCCAGATCTGCGTCGAGGTTTGTCCGTTTGAAGCGATCAAGATGGACAAGGATTTTGAATTGAGTAAGCGCGAGCGGTTCGATGCGTTGCTGTTTCGGAAAGAGGAATTGTCGAAGTCGAACGAGTATTACCATCGGATCCATCCGGTCGAGGCCGCGGCGGTAGACAAAAATCTGGCGGACGCGGCGGCTGCTGCCGAAGCGAAGAAAAAAGCGGCAGCGGCCGCAGCCGCTGCGGCTAAACCACCAGCACCGAATCCAACAACATCTTCCGCGCCTGGACCCGCCTCCGCCGAGCTACGGCGCGGCGAGTCGACATCCGCTCCGGGCGAAGCGCCTCCAGCGACGACAAAATCGTAAATCGCAGGGGGCGGCCCGCCTTCGCCAGGCTTCGGCGTGGCGGGCACGACCAGTGCTTTAGAGCATGGCCCTGCGGCTATGATCTCCTTTAAGAAAGCTCTCTGGTTTTTAATTGTTACACTTAGCTGGACGTCAGTCAGTTTTTCGCAATCGACGTACCTCGAAGTTGATTCGACCCCTTACGACAGGCAGATGGCGCGGGTTCAGCCAACGTTGACGGCTCCTGCCGGTTACATGTTCGACGGGGTATCGCTCACGCTGGTCAATGAATGGATGAGTCAGCTGCGGGCAATGCCTTATCGGCATTCAAGAGAATGGCCGACACCATCCGAAGTCCAAGCAAAGGGAGTCGCGGATTGCAAGGGCAAGGCAATGGTCCTCTATGACCTGTTGCAATTAAATGGAGCGACCGATGTTCGACTTGTAATCGGCAAACGCCGCGGCGCCGACTTGCTTACCCACGCATGGTTGGAATGGGGAACGAAAACGGGAGAGTACATTCTTGATCCCACATTTGACTGGGCGGCCAGGGGAAAAGTGCCGGACCGCTCGACCTACATCGCTTTTTACGCGTATGAAGGTTTCCACAAATACCAAATGGCCAAGTTGTCTTTTGCCAGCCGTCGCTCCGTTCGAACTCCGACCGCGCCAGCGCAGGGCGCAATCTCAAGACCCATTCGTTCTGGCTCGAAATTTCGTTCGGCTCAACCATCGTTCGACCAATTTCCAAGTGTGCGATTCGCAAACCGGATGGCGTTCTAGGCCGTTCGAGCACATCAGTTCACTCAGGCCCGCTGCAAGGTGATGTGGACGATCTCCGCCGGTGCGTTCATGCGCAACGGAAACCAATTGCCGACGCCGTTCGAGACGATGAGTTGGCTTTGGTCGCGTTCGTAAAGTCCCGACCAATAACGGAAGAGCGCCGGGCCGAATCCCAACTGCTCGTTCAACATCAATTGCCCGCCGTGAGTGTGGCCGGACAGTGTGAGTGGCAAGCCCGCTTCAGCCGCCGCATCGAAGGCGTGCGGATGATGCGCGAGCAAAATTGGAAATGCACCGGCCTCACGCTGTCCCAGCAATTTTTTCACGGCCGCTGAAATTGCCGCGTCACGACCTTGATCGTGCACCCGAGTCCAACTCAGTCCGAGAAGCTGGATCGGAAACCCGCGGACATTGACGATGGTCGATTGATCGAGCAAAAACGGAATGCCCGACGCTCTCACCCGCCTTTCGAACTCGGCGGGGTTCTCAATCAAATCGTGGTTCCCTTCGATAATGGCCAAACCAAAACGCGCTTCCAGCTCGCGCGTTAGTTTCAGTCCGGTGTCGAGGTCGGCGAGCGCGTCATTGATTAAGTCACCGGTTAAAAGCACGAGGTCCGCGCGCAAATCATTGACCATGCGCACCATTTTCTGGAGCACATCGCCATTGGTGAATCGCCCAACGTGCATGTCGCTGACCTGCGCGATGGTGGTCCCATCCAATTCCTTCGGCAGCTCGGCGATTCGTAAAACGAAACGCCGGACGCGAATATTGTTGAGCTGAGCCATCGCGATCCCGGTCAGGCTCAAAGTGAAAGCCGGCGGCAACATCGCTCCCGCGAACCGCACGAAGTCGCGGCGGCTCCAAGCCGGCGCTTCGATGGATTGTTCGACCTTGACCGGCGTATCGCGAGTAGCGCGCACTATTTTTTGGCCGAGCAGAATCGGAATGAGAATAATCCCGATCAAAGAAAGCAGCCCGAGCCCGATGAAATGCCAGATGAATATTGCTGAGACGGCGAACTTCGGAATGAGCCGGTCCCAATCGCCGCGGTACATTCTGGCGGCGATAACCGCGACCAATCCGAGCATCATCGCGAGCATAAAAATCGAGATCAGGACGCGCCCGAGGGCGTGATTCGTCAGGCGCGCGAAAACAATCCACCAGATGACATCGAGTGAAATCATCAAACCGATGATCGTGAAAATGAAGCTCACGCGAATAATCTGCGGGGCTCAAGCGTCTGCCGCCAGAGACAGTGCCAGTCCGGCTCGGACCGGCTACAACGGCCTTTTAAGCACCGTCGCTACCGATCGCTTCGACCGGACAACCTTCCATCGCCTCTTTACAAAGGCCTTCTTCCTCCGGCGACTCCGGCTGTTTGTAAACATAGGAATGGCCGCCGTCGTCGTTGCGCTTGAAGTTCGCTGGCGCAGTTTCGCGACACAAATCGCAGTCGATGCATTGTTCATCGACATAAAATTTGCCGGCAGCATTTTCAGGATATTTGTTGGCAGCGTCGGCCATAATTTTGTCCGTTGAGGGAGTGGGAAGTTAGATGGAATCGTGCGCGTTGCAAACTCAAAGCCCAAGCGCTGCGCGCTGGTTGCGGGCGAACTTGAACCCGCCGAACGGCACGGCAAGATCGACATCTTTCGCCAGGGCAAGGACTTGAAAGGCCCGGCCGAGCATTTCTGGGTGTAGAAGCGTCTGCAATTGCCGCCTAGTCTTTGCCTCCGCCTGGTCAAGCACCCCGGGAAGCTCCGCCATGATTCCGGTGATAAAATGGTGCTGATCAGTGAAACCGGCGACGCGCAGTCCAATTGCTTCAGCGCGTTCCGCCAGATCCGTCCAATTCACGTGCGCAGTGATGTCGGCCCGGCCGATTTCCTCGAATGGAGAATCGAGAAGTCGATGCTTTGCGCGGACTTGCAACACCTCACGAAATTCAGCGCGCGAAAATCCGTAATCGATGGCGATAATGAAACCGCGCTGCAACTTTGTTGAAACGCAATCAATCCAATCCAGCATCGCTTGATTTAGCGGCGCGCCGACCGGTCCTTCTACAAACGTCAACTTATCGCCATCAAGGCCGACCAGTCTGCCTCTGAGATTTACCGGCATTGCATCGAGCAGTTCGTTGGAAAAATGAATGCCAGTGAATGCGTCTAATTCATCGAGTGATTTTCTCCAGAACACGCGACCGTGGAATTGCTGCAGCTTCTCCGATTGTCGATCTTGCAAAACGGAAAACGGTTCGACAATCTGGTAACGCAACGCCGAGAAGAATTCGGGGAATCGCCGCTGCGTTGAATCCAGAACATCGCGGGCGAACTGGCCGTGATGCGCGCCTTGTTCGACGATAATGAAATTGTCGAGCTTGCCGAGCCGTTCCCAGATTTCGGCGAATTGCGCGGCCAGCAATTCTCCAAAGAGCGGACCGACACTGACGTTTGTGAAATAATCGCCGTGTCGGCCGATGGCAGCGCGGTCGCTCGAATAATAACCGTGCTCCGGATGATAAAGCGCCTGCTCCATGAACCAGGCGAAGGATTGCGGCCCGCGATCTCGAATAGTGTCGCGAATGAGTTGGACGAGCTCAGTTTGCAATCGGAAAACGTCCAACGCCCAACGCCCAACGTCCAATGATAGAAATGCGGAACGGAATTCTAGACTGGATGTTGGGCGCGCACCGCGCCGTAGCCTGGGCGAAGGCGGGTTGAGCGTTCGGTGTTTGCTGCCTAAGTTGCTGCCCCTGCCGCGCTGTGAGAAATCCCTCGACTAACAAGTATCTGAGCCCGCCGCCGGGCTATCGATTCCGGCCGCCGTGGTATACGCGTCCGGAATTTTACGTGCCGATCACGGTAGCGGCTTTCGTCATCGGCGGCATCGCGATTTTAGTTTCGATGAATCTGGCCGACTTGAAGAACCAGGCGGCTACGTTCGATCTCAAAAAGCTCGAGCAAATGGAATCGGCCAGCGTGATTCTGGATCGAAACGACAAAATCTTCGGCCAAATTTACGTTGAGAACCGTGAGACGATTCCGTACGACCAGCTCCCGCGCGATCTGGTTAATGCCATTGTCGCAGTCGAGGACGCCAAATATTACCGGCATCACGGCTACGTGTTTTCGGGAATCCTGCGCGCCACTTTGAAAAATCTGGTCGCCGGACATGTGCGCCAGGGCGCAAGCACGATCACGCAACAGCTGGCGCGCAACAGTTTTGCGCTCAAAGGAAGAACGTTCCGTCGCAAACTGCTCGAGATTTTTGTCGCGCGAAGGATAGAGGGCAATTTCAAAAAGCAGAAGATCCTGGAGCTTTACCTCAATCGAATTTACTTCGGCGGAGGGCTCTATGGCGCAGAAGCGGCCGCGCGCGGTTATTTCGGCAAACACGCGCGAGAATTGTCGCTGAGTGAATGCGCCACGCTGGCGGGTCTAGTCAAAAGTCCGAACCGGCTTTCTCCCTGGACGGACAAGGCAGCCTCGCGTGATGCGCGTAATTACGCACTGACGCGCATGCGCGAGCTCGGTTACATCGACAGTTCCAAATATGCCGCGGCGCAGGCGCAGGAACTCGTGGCTGGAAACCGTCAAAACGCGCAGGGCCAAAACTACGCGGTGGATTATATCCGACAGCAGGTGATCAACGCGGTGGGGTGGGACCGTGCCATGAACGAAGGGTTTCGCATTCACACGACGATCGACAGCGAACTGCAAAAAGTCGCGGAAGAATCGCTTCGCCGGAATCTCGATAAAGCCGAGCAGCATCCCGGTTACGATCATCAAACTTACGCCGAATACGCGGCGAGCTTTCGCCAGGCGAAAACGAGCGGAACCGCATCGACGCAGCCTGCGCCGGAATATTTGCAAGGCGCGATCATAGGGCTCGACAACGAAAGCGGTGGAATTCTCGTCCTCGTGGGTGGCCGCGATTTTGAGCACAATCAATACGATCGCGCGCTCCAGGCCAAACGCCCCGCCGGGACGGCAATGTTGCCGTTCGTTTACGCGACCGCGTTCGAACAGGGAATGTTTCCCGGAACTCTGGTTGAAGATTCGCCGCTCGATAATCGCGCCGTGATGATTGGCGGAATGACCGGCATTCTTGGGGAATGGGGTCCGGAAAGCGCGGACAATCGCTACGAAGGCGCAATGACAGCGCGGCAAGCACTGGCAAAATCAAAGAACGGCGCCAGCGTCCGGATCGGAACGGAAGCGGGTCTCGACGAATTTTTGCAGCTTTGTCGAACGGCGGGAATTCGTTCGAGCCTTCGCCCATATCCGGCGGCATTGCTTGGCAGCAGCGAAATCACATTGGCCGAGCTCGCTCTCACCTACACGATTTTTCCGAATGGCGGCTCGCGCGCAAACGCGCCGCACATTTTGGAACGCATCGAAGAAAAGGACGGCACGGTCTGGCACGCGCAACGGGAGAGCAGCAACAGGCAAAACGTGGTCAAGCCCGAGACAGCCTACGAGGTGCATTCATGCCTAATGGATGCGCTCGAGTCCGGAACGGGAAAGGCGGCCCGTTCACAATTGGGGCTGAAGAAAATTCCAGCAGTCGCGGGCAAGACCGGGACCGCTTACGATTTTACGGACGCGCTTTTTGCAGGTTACGACAGCAACTTCACTTGCGCGGTCTGGGCGGGGTTCGACAAGCCACAAAAGATTTATCGCGGCGCATTTGGCCGGGAACTGGCCTTGCCAGTGTGGGTGGACATCATGAACGTGGCGGCCGCGCGTTATTCGCCCCACGAGATCAAACGCCCCGCCGGTTTGAAAGACGTCGAGATTTGTTTCCGCTCGGGAATGCTGGCGACCGACAAATGTTACGACTCGGTCAGAGGCGCGACGGGCGATTCAGTTCAAAAGCGCACGACTTACAGCGAGATTGCGACGCCGGCGCAAATGCCAACCGAGACCTGTAATATTCACGGCGAACCACGGGCGCCGGTGGTTGCGGAAGCTTCATCCGCTGTTCCCCGTGCTCAACTCGCCGCTAACTTATCTGCTGCGAAACCGGTTGTCCTCAAGAGTTCGACGCTCTTGGCGGAGAACGATCCTTATAACTCGGTGAAATCTGTCGCGAAAATCGATGCCGCCACCGAGGAATCGATAGAGGGAAGGGACACGGAGCAAAAGATCGACAACCCCGAAAAAATCGGGGCTCGCGAAGAATTTCGGAGTCGACCGCAAAGCGCGACTCGCGCTGAAGTTCTAAATCAAAAGGCCAACAATGCGACCACCACGGATGACGGAAAACCGATTTTGAAAGCGATCCCGGTCCAACCGCAGGCGAAGGAGACGCCAGTCGAGATCCGCCGCGCAGTTCCCGTTGGGCCAATGGATGAAGTGGAAGAAGGAACGTTATTGAAAGCCGGCGCTCCTTCACCAAACCGCTCTGACGACGAGTAAAATGGCGTCAACCGACGCAACTGCGTTTCGGCTGAGCGTCCTCAATCCCGGAGGACGCGATCTCGAACAATATTTCGACGAGCCGGTCGGTCCGACTGACCCCGGGCATTCACCGATCAACCTCCACGCCTTCGCCGCTTGCACACGCGGTTCGTTTCACCGAACGACCAAAAACGCGATTGAGGAAAAGCTTCCGATTCTTCTTATCCTCCGCGGCAATTTTCGAGCGACCGAACGCGCACTGGTTGCGTGTCAGGAAGAGAAACGAACCGTCGCAGTTGCACTAAAAGAGACTGGGCTCCATCAAATCGCGGAACAACTCCGCGAACCGCGCCGGCTCGCCCGATTCATGCGGATTGTGGCGGAGGCGGACGGGTGCATCGCCACAACTCCGGAAGCCGCTGAGATTTTTCGGCGCGCCAGGCCCGGGCGCGACGCCGACACCATCGCTTTTATTCCGACACCTTATCCACTTGAAGATAAGCAGTGGAATTTCGTCGTTCCTCCAAACCAGCAGTCCGGAATTTTCATTGGAACGCGCGAATGGGACGTGCCGTCGCGTAACCATTTCTCAGCGCTTCTCCTCGCGCGCGAAATTTGCGCGGCGAGCGGCGAACCAGTTACCGTCTTCAATCTCCATGGCCGAAAAGGCGAAAAACTTTTAACGGAGCTGAAATTTCCGCCGGGGAAACTGCGCGTTCATGACAAGCACGAACCATACGCCGATTATTTGCGCGAAGTTGCAAAGCACAAAATCGTTCTGCAACTCGATCGCAGTCGCGTGCCGGGACAGGTGGCGGGCGATGCGCTCCTTTGCCGAACGATTTGCGTTGGTGGCGATGGCGCGATTGACCGGCTCGCGTTTGCCAATTTTTGCGGAGAAGGACGGACGACCGCGCACCTCAAGACTCTCGCCTTGGAATTACTCAAAAATACCGCCGCCCGTGCCACCGCAATTGTCGAAACCCAATGGCGGGCGGCCGAGCGTATTTCTTTTCAAGCGATTCGGAGACAATTGGCGGTGTTTTTCGAGCGAATTGGGAGCGAGATGATTGATC
The DNA here is from genome assembly GCA_038230255.1 of Chthoniobacterales bacterium. GTDB lineage: Bacteria > Verrucomicrobiota > Verrucomicrobiia > Chthoniobacterales > UBA10450 > AV40. The sequence goes on along the minus strand of JBBRNP010000007.1, from coordinate 83,330 downwards.
CTCAACCGACCTTGCCGATCATCCCCAGATAAATTTCTTCAAGCCGGCGGATTTGGTTTTGCTGATCGAATTTCTGCGCCACAGCATTCGCGCCATTTCGAGCCAGTCGCGTCAGAAGATTTCGATCTTGCACCGTCTTCAGTAAAGCTTGGGAGAGCGCCTCGTAATCGCGCTCCGGGACCAAAATTCCGCTGACGCCATTTTCGATTGCTTCCGGGATTCCGCCATGATCGGTTGCGAACACGGGGAGGCCGGTCGCCATTGCTTCCAACATCGCATTTGGAATGCCTTCCTGGTTTCCGTCACTGCCGGTTTCGCTCGGATGCAGAAAAATGTGCGATGCATAATAGATTTCGCGCAATTTGTCCGGCGTCAGAAAACCCGGCAGCGCCACCCGATCGTCAATCTTAAGCTTGCGCGTGAGTTCCTGGAGTTCCTCCCGCATCGGACCTTCTCCGGCAATCGTCAGTGTCGCTCGCGGATAATGACCGAGAAAATGAGTGAACGCGTGCAGCGTCGTCGCCAGACCTTTCTTTTGAACGAGACGGCTGGCGTGGAGGAAACGCCATTCGCCGTTTTCTGGAAACTCGCGCTCGCGAAATTGAAATTCCTGTAATGGTATTCCGGTGCGAACTATGTCGATCTTGTTTTCGTCGCAGCCGAGCTCGACCACCGCCCGCTGCAACGACGCCGATCGAACGAAGACTCGGGTGACGGCGTCCAGCATCTGTTTTGTCGCCTTGCGGTAAGCGGGTTTTTCCATGTCCACCAAGACATCGGCACCGTGAAAAGAGACGATGCTTGGCTTCGACCACGCCCGGATCAACGGCAAAAGATGGACGGCGATGTGTCCGAAAAAAATGTGCAGCAGTTGCGCGTTTTCTCGATCCAGAACTGCCCCCAACGCGCTAACTTCTCGATCTGAAATCTGCCACGGTTTGTTCCGGACCTGCCGGAACCAAAATCGCCGCAAAAAATGCGTCGCCGGTTTTCTGACGATGTCGATCTTATCGAATGGAAACCGGTCCGCGTTCTCGCGTTTCTGCGCGATGACGACCGGCTGAACGCGCCGAAGTCCAGTGATCTGCCGGTAGATGTGCAGCATCTCCGGCTTGAGAAAAGTCGCGCAGTAAAAAGCGGCGACCGGCCGCGGATCAGTTGGGTCGCTCAATGTTTGGAATCAAACATCGAACAGCAAAATCAGAAATTAATTGTGAAAAGCTTGATCCCTTTCCACTTTCCGGTCTCGGGATCGAGCACCACGCTGTCTTCGGCCTTTCCGTATTCGGGCGGGGCCTTTGGATTCAACATTTGAAATGGATTTCCACCACGGGTCGCCCGTGGAAGAACGCCGTCCGTATTCTCTTTTTTAATCGGCGGTGGCGGAGGCGCGGGACGATTTTTGACGCGCGCGGTGAATGTCTTCTTTTGCGGTGCGGCCAACGCCAGGCCCGCGATTGTCATCAGAATTCCCACCACCATCACGAGCTTCTTCATTACTTTTCTCCGGTTAAGGCCGCGCAAGTTCTTGCCGGTTAGACTCCTCCAGCGCAGAATTGTCAAGAGAAATGGATTATTTGGAAAAAGCCAGGCGCGTTCTCGACATCGAAATTATCGAGCTGCAGCGATTGCGTCAGCGGCTGGGCGACGAGTTCTCGCGCGCCGTCGCCTTGATCAAAGATGCGGTGGACGCCCGCGGCAAAGTGGTCGTGGTCGGCGTCGGCAAATCGGGGCACGTTGGCGCCAAGATCGCCTCCACCCTGACCAGCACGGGGTCGCCCTCGGTCGTGCTCGATTCGCTGAATGCGTTACATGGCGATCTCGGAATGGTGGCGGATGGAGATGTCATCCTGGCATTGAGCGCGAGCGGTGAAACCGAAGAACTGGTGCGCATTTTGCCGGCGATCGCGCGATTTCAGGTAAAAATTATTGCCATGTGCGGCGATTCCGATTCCACCCTCGCCAAAAACGCCCACGTCGTTCTCGACGTAAATGTAGAGCAGGAGGCGTGTCCGTTGAACCTGGCGCCGACGTCGAGCACGACCGCGATGCTCGCGCTGGGCGACGCGATCGCAATGGTTTTGCTGGAGGCGCGCGGGTTCGACAAAGAAGATTTCGCGAAATTCCATCCCGGTGGAAAAATTGGACGCAGTTTGCTCATTCGCGTGCATCAACTGATGCGGCCGCGCGAATCAATGGCGGTGGTTTTGCCAACTGCGACTGTCCGCGATGTTCTCAAAGCAATGACCAGCGTCCGCGCCGGAGCCGCCGTCGTTGCGGGCGAAGATCGACAACTACTCGGGATCTTTACCCACGGAGATTTCGCGCGGCATTTTCAATCCGATCCGAAAGTGGGCGAACGCCTGGTCGCCGACTTGATGACATTGAACCCGGTGACCGTCCACAAAGACAAGCTCGCGGTCGAAGTTCTCAAATTGCTCGAGACCCACCGGATCGACGATCTGGTCGTAGTCGATGACGACAAAGTGCCGGTTGGTGTCGTTGACTCGCAGGATCTCACCCGCTTGAAGTTGCTCTAAACGGTTGAGGAGTTGAGATGTTGAGCGGTTGAGAAGACCTTGACCTCGCCTGGATTCAACTCAACTTCTCAACCTCTCACCGACTCAACACTTTTATGGCCGCAGCAAACGATCTCCGCCGGGGAATGGCGATAAAATACAATGGCAACGCCGCCATTGTCCTTGAAGTGCATCACCGTACTCCCGGAAATTTACGCGCCTTTGTTCAGGCGATCATTCGCTACATCAACACCGGTAAAAGCGCCGACGTTCGCTTCGGTTCCACCGACAAAGTCGAGCTGGTCGATATCGAGCGAAAGCAACTCGAGTTCAGTTACAAGGACCATAACGGCTACCATTTCATGGATCCGGAGACCTACGACACCATCACTTTGCACGATAATCTGCTCGGCGAAGCGAAAGATTATCTGGTTGAAAATCTTTCCGTCCAAATCCTCTACGCCGAAGGCAAACCGGTCGAGGTTGAGATGCCGGCATCGGTAAATTTAAAAGTGATTGAGTCCGCCGAAGGCCTGCGCGGCGACACCGCCAGCAACGTGACCAAGCCGGCGAAACTCGAGACCGGCAAAACAATCAACGTGCCGCTCTTCATTAAAGAAGGCGAGACGATCAAGATCGACACCCGCACCGGCGCCTACATGGGCCGGGCCTAGACTCTTCCTGTTCCGCTTAGTCTTCGTTTTGCGCTAGACTCTGAGCAATGAATCGAAGATCGCCAATGATGCGCGGCAAGCCGCTGCGTCGCGGAGTGAAAGTTCCGCCTTACGTAGTGCCGACCACACGCCGGGCGCCGCAGCCCAACCCGTTCATGGTTCCGACCCGGTGGGTGAAATTTGTGTTCGGGATTTTTCTGCTGCCCATCTGCGCGATTCTCACCCAAACATTTTTCACCGTGTTCGCGCGCGCGACGATCGCGCAACGTTTGTGGGCCGGACAGGAATTCTGGTTTTTCTCATTAGGCGCGGTGCTCTGGTTGATCGCATTCGTCGGTCTGCCGCGACCCATCTTGCTTTATGTTTTCGGACACGAACTGACGCATGCGCTTTGGGTCTGGCTAATGGGCGGCCGGGTCAGTCGTTTTCGCGTCGGCCGGAATGGTGGCCACGTCATTACCGACCGCACCAATTTTTGGATCGCGCTCGCGCCATATTTTTTTCCCCTCTATAGCATCCTCGCAATCGCGATCTATGGCGCTCTCAGTCTTTTTTTCAACGTCCAGCCCTACGGCCGGCTGCTTTACGCCGTGATCGGCGCGACCTGGGCGTTTCACCTCACCTTCACCTGTTGGATGATCCCGAAGAAACAGACCGACCTGCGCGATCACGGAACATTTTTTTCCCTTGTCGTAATTTACCTGCTCAATCTCGTTCTGCTCAGTGTGATGGTGATCGTGGCTTCACCGCACATCACGTTCGCGAGTTTCGGCGCGGACCTAGGGAAAAACCTTGGCCACTTTTCTCAATGGGTCGGCGATTTGAGCGACAAGTTCGTTCAAGGCGCGCATCATCCGTGATTCTGTATCGACGGTCGTTGACCGCTTGCCTATGGGTTTGTGATGATCGCGAAAGGCAAGGTCGACATCGCGTCGGCCAGGCGAATTTGTCGATCTTGAATCGACAACTCGCGGCCGGCAAAAATTTCGCGCCCGCGCTCGAGCGATAAGCCTTCGGGCAACTCGATCACGGTGTCTTTCCAACGTTCGCCGATTGGCGGAAAACCGATGCGAGATGAAAGCCGCGGGACGGTGACGATTGCCCAGTCCCGATCCAATTGCCGGGCGAAGCTGATGCAGCAATCAGCCAATGAGCCCGTCGCGCGCAGCGGCAAATAATTTCCACTCCGGAAAAGATCGACATGTTCGCTTCGAAAATGGAGCGCTCGCTGAGTTAGAAACATTTTGATCCGGCCATCCGGCCAATTTTGCAGAAGTTCCGCCGGCGTTTTGCTCGATAAACACGAAAGCATCTCCGCGCGCACTTTGTAATCGACTGGGCGCCGATTATCGGGATCGACCAGCGAGTAATCCCAGACTTCGTTTCCTTGATAAATGTCGGGCACACCCGGCGAAGTCAGTTTGAGCAAAGTTTGCGCAAGCGAATTGGTCGCGCCGAGTCGTGCAATTTCTTCCGCCACTGGAAGAAAAGTCGGCAAAAACTTGTTCTTCGGGCCTGGCTCCAAAACTTTGGCCACGAAATCGCGGGTAGCAGCGAGCCACTCTTCGTTCGGCTGGATCCAGCTCGTGTTCAGCTTCGCTTCGTTCAACGCTTTCGTCATGTAAGCCTGAATGCGTTGGATGTACTCAGCGCCGACGTTTTGTTCAGGCGAGCCATTGGCCGCGACAGGCCACGTCCCGAGCAAAGTCTGATAGAGCAGATATTCCTCATCCGGATCGGGCGCTTCCGATTCGTTGACGTCTTTTTTCCAGCGACGATTCACCGTTCGCCAACGCTGCAACGAGCGCCGCCACAATTCCGGAATCTCCGAAATCGCGAGCATTCTCGCGCGCACGTCTTCGCTCCGCTTCGTGTCATGGGTTGAAGTCGCGAGCAACGTGGCCGGCCAGTGAAGATGTCGATCCAGGTTTCGCTGGTGAAATGCATCGACGCTCAGGCCGAATTGTTGCGGCTCGCCGCCCACTTCGTTGAGCGCGGCCAAACGGTTGTAAATGTAGAAGACCGTGTCTTCGAGACCCTTTGCCATGATCGGCCCGGTGAATTGCTGAAACTTGAGCACGAAATGCATGTGTTCTTCGCGCGCCGGCGAATCCAGGTTTTCCGGAAAACGAAAAAGCAGAATATCGCGGAGAAAATTGAAAATCGATTCCTCCGTCGCCGGATTGCGGCGTTTGCCTGAAGCGATTGCGCGCTCGACCACTTGTCGATCCTCGTCGCTCACCGGCTGACCGGGGGCGAGATAAGTCCGGTAAACCGGGAAGCAGGCAATCGTTTCCCGCACCGCGCGGGCGAGCGCTTCAAAAGTGAAATCACGAAACCACCGGTTTTTTTCCGACAACCGGTCGAGCATGTTGCCGAGCACTTCGACTTCGTTCGCCAGCGCGAGCCGCATCACCAGGCGTTTCTTGGCATAAACGAGATGCCCGAAATGCATGGTGTGACCGATGAATCGGTGAAAGATCCGTGTCATCGTCACTTCGGCCGCGACGTCCACGAAAACGCCGGCGACTTGATTGGCAAAATCGTAACCGGTCGTTCCATGGAGCGGCCAATCCGCACGAAGTTTTTCCGCGCCGGTCAGGATTTTTTCCGCGATCATGTAAACTGCGCGCCCATCTTTCGGCAACGGAAGGCCGAGGATCTTGGCGCAACGTTGCTGCAGCGTTGCCAGATATTCCTTTGGCAAATATAAACCGTCGGGATGATCGATCCGTAGTCCGGTCACTGCTCCCGTCCGAACAAGATCGACCACCAGTTGATGTGCGGCGTCGAACACCTCGGGTAATTCCATCCGGATCGCCGCCAGATCGTTCACGTCGAAAAAGCGGCGATAATTAATTTCCTCGGCCGCCACGCGCCAGAACGCGAGCCGATACGACTGCGCGTTGAGCAGCTCGTCTAAACGATCGAAACTGCGCGGATCACCCGGGCGCCCGTTGATTTGCGCGAGCGCCTTCTCAATTGCGTGCTGGACCTGAGGCGCTTCCTGACAACGCCGTTCCAAACGGCGCTTCACGATTTCCTTTTCCCGCGCGCGCTCGGCAATTTTTTCCGGATCGGTCTCTGTGCGGCGCGGCAAATATTCGAGCGCAGTCAGAATACTTTGAAACTCACCGTAAAATTCTTCGTCTTTGTACTCGGCGAGATTTTCCAGCGCCATCTCGAGAACAAACCGATAAGTACCGGGCGCGATGGGTAGCTTCTGACTTTGATGGGCAAGATAAAACGCGCCTTCCTCGAAACGCACCTGTAGTTCGCCGCGCTCGAGCACGCGGCCGTATTGATCGGTCAGGATCGGGAGCAGAACTTTGTCGCGCAGATCGGACTTCAGCGGACGCCAATCGATGTCGAAATACGGCGCATACATCGAGCTCGGCCCGTTCTCGAGCACGTCCATCCACCATTTGTTGCCGGGCTCGGCAATCCCCATGTGGTTCGGCACGAAATCAAGCACTTGGCCCATGCCGTGCGCGTGTAGCTCTCCGATCCACGCGTCGTATTCCTCCTGCGAACCGATCGCCGCGTTGATCTTGTTGTGATCGGTAATGTCGTAACCGTGCAAACTGTTCGCGCCGGCCTGAAAATAAGGCGACGCGTAAACGTCACTGACTCCGAGCTGGCGCAAGTAAGGCACGATCTTGCGCGCCTGCGCGAACGTGAACCATCGGTTGAATTGCAACCGGTAAGTGCAAGTGGGAATGCGCGGGTGATCTGTCTTCACTGCAAGAGAAAACCTAGACAGAATTTACAGAATAAACAGGATGAGTGCCGATTCAGAGCGGACTGGTTTTGAAATTCAAATCCTGTTCATTCTGTCGAAAATCTATCGGGTCACATCTTCTCCGGCACTTTGATGCCTAACAAGTCGAGTCCGCGCTGCAAAACGCGACCAGTCAGGTCACACAAGGCCAGGCGCGAACCGCGCACCGGTTCGTCCGATTTCAAGACCGGGCACGCCTCGTAGAACGCGTGAAAGCTGTTCGCGAGTTCGAACAAATAATTCGCCAGGATGTTCGGCCGAAAATCGTTCAGCACCTGCGGAACAATCTCGGCGAATTGGCAAAGCCGCTTGGCCAAAGTTATCTCGGCCGCTTCGTTGAGGACAAACTTCTCGATCTTCGGAGCGACTTCGCCCGCTTTGCGGAAGATCGAACGGAGCCGGACGTAAGCGTTCTGCAAATAAGGAGCAGTGTTTCCCTGTAGCGCCAACATCTTGTCCCAGGAAAAAACGTAATCGCTCATCCGATATTGCGACAGGTCGGCGTATTTGACCGCGCCAATTCCGATCGTCTGCGCGATGTCGATCTTCTCCGCATCGCTCAACCCCGGATTTTTTTCGTCGACGATCTTTCGCGCACGGGCGCAGGCTTCTTCCAATACTTGCCGCAGCGGCACGTTTTCCCCCGAGCGGGTCTTCATTAGTTTCCGGTCTTCCCCGAGAATGTTGCCAAACGGGACGTGGCGGAAATCGGCTTTGTGTCCTTCCCGGCGCGCGATCTCGAAAATTTGCTTAAAATGCAACGTTTGCGGCGCGCCGACCACGTACCAAACCGTGTCGCGCTTCAGTTCGTTGATTCGATAATCAACCGTCGCGATGTCGCTGGTGGCGTAATTGAATCCGCCGTCGCTCTTTCGAATAATGCACGGCTTGTCTGCCAATTCGGGAATATCGCGAAAGAAAACGACAACCGCCCCTTCGCTCACTTCAGCGATTTTGGCTTTGAGCAACCGCTCAACGACACCCCCCAGACAATCGTTATAAAAACTTTCGCCGCATTGGATGTCGTAATGAATGTCGAGCAATGCGTAAACGTGCTGGAAATCCTGCATCGAGAGCGCGACGCACTCGTTCCAGATATCGGTGTTTTGTTTGTCGCCAGCTTGGAGTTTGACCAATTCCTGACGGCACGCGTCTCGGATGGCGGGATCGGAAGTTGATCTTGCGTTGGTCTCCTTATAAATGCGGACGATCTCCGCCAGCGGATCGCGCTGGAGCGCTTCTCGATCGAGCAGATTTTTCCAACCCCAGATCACCATCCCAAACTGCGTTCCCCAATCGCCGATATGATTATCGCGGATCACGTCGTGACCGAGAAACTTGGCGATGCGCGCGATCGCGTCACCGAGAGCGGTGCTGCGAATGTGGCCGACATGCATCGGCTTGGCCACATTGGGCGAGCCGAAATCGATCACGATTTTCTTGGGAGATGTCGAGCTAGCTACACCCAGGCGCTCATCGGCAGAGAGCTCCGTTGTTTTTGTTGCGACGGTGCCGGGCAACAAAGCGAAATTGATAAACCCCGCGCCGGCGACAGTTGGGGACTCACACAAATCGGCAACATCGAGATGCTGCAATATCTTTTCGGCCACAGCTCTCGGGCTTTCGCCGCGCTGTTTTCCGAGCATCAACGCCGCATTTGTTTGGTAATCGCCGAAGCGCGGATCGGTCGCCTGCGTTAACTCGCCGACGTTTGCAAAACCAGCGGCAGAAAGAGCGTTCGCTAGTTTCTTGGCGAGGAGTGCTTGGAATGTTTCCATTGAACTTATTATCAAATTGTAGCCGCTTCGCTGCGTGACGCGAGAAGGTGGATCGAGCAGTCCCTTGCTCGATGTTAATTTTGGCGGCGAAGCCGCATTATTTTAGCATCGCCCGCGGAGCGGTCGATCCACCTCAGACCGCCGCTACAATATTATTTTGGTCCGCTTTCGCGAAAGATCGACAGGATCTCTTCGGTCGATTTTGCGGCGCCAAGTTTTTCCCGCGTGCCGCGGTCATTCAGAAATTTCGCGATCGACGCGAGCGTGCGGAGATGCGTTTGGAACTGGTTCTTCGGAACAATGAAAAGGACGACGAATTTCACCGGCGCGTTGTCGAGGGCGTCGAACTCGATCCCGGCTGTCGATCTTCCAAAAGCCGCAACTACGTCATCGATGCGGTCGGATGAGCAGTGCGGAATCGCGATCCCAAAACCGATCCCGGTGCTCATCGTTTCTTCGCGCTGTTTGAGCGAGGCGAGAACGCTGTCGCGATCGTCCGGTTTGATCTTGCCCAGGCGCACGAGCAAATCGATCAGCTCGACGATGGCCGGCCAACGCTCAGTTGCCGTCATCTCAGAGATGATTTGCTCGGCGGAAAGTAAATTGCCCAACGACATGCAGAGTGCGCGATTCGGGAGCGCAAGCTTAGCGGCGACGCTTATATTGACAAGCGCATTTCGGCTCAGGAATCACGGATTTTATAATTCAAACGGCGCGAGAGCAGCCAGCGCACACCGAACATGTCGACAGTTGCCCGCAACGCGCGACTGCCAAAGCCATATTTGGTCTGACCGAACCGGCGCGGGCGATGGTTCACCGGAATTTCGACGAGCCGATAGCCCGCTCCGCGAATCAACGCGGGGATGAACCGGTGCATGCCTTTAAACGGGACCAGTGCGTCCGCGCATTCGCGGCGCATGGCCTTGAGGGTGCAGCCGGTGTCGCGCACGTAATCCTTCGTAAACCGGCTGCGAACAAAATTCGCGATTCGACTGGTCAGACGCTTGGTGATCGTGTCTTTCCGCTTTGCCCGGTAACCGCAAACCAGATCGGCGCCGTGCGAGATCTCCGCGAGCAAACGCGGAATATCGGCCGGATCGTTTTGGAGGTCGCCGTCGATCATCACAATCGTCTGTCCTCGCGCGGCACGGGTCCCGGCGTATAACGCCGCGCTTTGACCGGTATTTTTCTCGAAACGCATCAGCCGGACATTCGGCACCGTTTCAATCTTTTCCGCGCTGCGATCGGTTGAGCCGTCATCGACAAAAATAATCTCATAATCCAATCCGGAGAGCGCAGCCCGGAGCTCCGATTGCAAGATGGGCATGTTCTCTTCTTCGTTGAAGACGGGGACTACGACAGAAACAGCCGGTGGTGAAGCGGAGTCGTTCATAGCGGCAGAGTTCGATAACGTCGGCAAAGAAACACCTGCCAGTAACGCACATGTTCCCCAAAACGTTTCAATTCGATCGTGCCAAGGAGCTCGGTCGATTCAAAGGCGGCCCGAATGTTGTGCGGCGGGTTCTTCCCGAAATTTCGAACAAGAATCGCGCTTCGTCCCACAAACGGATTTTCCCCTTTTTGCTCGGTGAATGTTTCATCCCGCGATTGACCCGGTTTGGCCGGCGCATCGACAAATTGGTCGTAGCGAGGCCAGAACGAAAACTGATTAATCAGATCCTGAGATTCAACCAGATAGACCGGCGGATGCTCCGGACCTTCGACGCGCTTATCGCGCAAATAAAACGACATCTCGGAAGCGCGATGTCGCTCGTCCGCAATCAAAAACAGCTTCTCGTTCAGCTTTGCTTCCAGATCGTTGCGAATTCGCTCCACTGCAGCGGTCATCGATTTCCAACCACGCATTCGATCGCTTGGATCCTTTCGCCAAAAACGGAATCCGGCGCTCCGCAACAAATCGGAATCTAGAGCGAAAAGGCTGATCACAAACCCGAGAAGAATCCCAACAGTAAGAAAGGTTTTGGCGCCGCGGGTTTCGATTCGTTCGCACCAATAATGGACTGCGAGCAATCCGAAGCTAAGAAATGACACCGCGTCCCAGTTTGGCGTCGCGCCCTGATTGAATGAAAGCAAGAGATAAAGAGCGAAGACGGGCAATCCAAACCAAAAAAGGAACAAAACCTTGAATTGCTGATTCACGCGCCGCCAGCTACGGATCACGCCCCAAGCCAACGCGGCAAAAAGCAGCGGTGAGTAAAATAGAAAATGCTGGCCAAAAAACTTGAGCGGCTCGAGCGGTCGAAAGCCTACATCGTCAGTCAGACCGCCGCGCGTGCGCAAATGAAGCACGGTGATCCAGGCATGCTGCGCGTTCCAGACGATTGGCGGGATCGTGCAGATCACAAAACATCCGAGCAGCCAATACAAACCAGGTCGTTTGAATTCCTGCCGGAGCCGAGGCGCTAAAACGAGAACGAGCAAGACGCACACGATCTCCAGGGCGTTGATCCATCGACTCAGAAATCCGAGGCCGATCAGCAATCCGGTCAGCGGCCAGTAGAGCGAAAATTGCGGACTCTTTTCAACCGCGAGCCAAAACGTAAACATCGCCGTTAGCCAAAAAAAGATCGACAACGAGTCGGTCGTCATCACAAACGCGCCGACGTTAAAGATAGGCGCGACGTTGAACGCGACCACGGTCCAGAGCCCGACGTTTTCGTTAAACAAACGCCGCCCAAAATAGAAAAGGAACAAACTCGTGCCGGCGGCGAGGATCGGACTCCAGAAGCGCACGCCGAATTCCGTCGCGCCGAAAATCGCCGTGCTCGCACGAATCGCGAACGCGATCCCGGGACCCTTACTGAAATAACCGGGCGCCAATCGTTCCGACCACATCCAGTAATGCGCCTCGTCGAATTCGAGATCGGTCGATCCCAACATCGACAATCGAATCAGGGTCAGGGCTGCGATGAAGAACCAAACCGCTCGTGTTTTGTTCATTCAGCCGGATTAACTACCAAACTCGGATGCCGCGCAAAAAGCTCAGGAGCCCACCGCCTGGCGAGCCAACGCCAGAACAATTCCAGCACGGCCAGCATAAAAAATGTTTCGGCCGCGGCCAAAAATACAGTGCCGATGACGTCGCTTGGCCAGTGCGCGCCCAAATAAATTCGCGAGTAACCAATCAGCGCGGTGAAAATCCAGTAGAGCCAGCCGCGCCGGTAAAACAAAGTCAGACAGATTGCCGCGATGGTGTTGTTGGTCATGTGGCCTGACGGAAAAGAAGCATCGCCACGCCGCCGATCCGACTCGTCGGACCGACGCACCACCGGTTTTTTGAAGATCGACATGAACTCGGGACGTCCTTTCTCCAATCGCACCATCCGGACCGATTGAACGTGCTTGGGGCGTTGGCGATTGATCGCCGACTTCAAGATGTTCGTGATCGGGCCGGCAATTACAATCGTGACCAGTAAACAAAAAATGCAGGCGCGACCCCTGAATCCGCCAAAGACGAGGGCGGCAAAAATAACGATGAGGAGGAGAGGCTTCCAAACGTCGGCATCACTGATCGCGGCCATGAACAAATCCAGAGCCGGACTCGTCCATTGCTCGTTGATGAGATGAAAAATCTGCTGGTCCATTTGGCAGGGCTAAAGATAGGTGATTCGTTGAGACCTTGAAAAGGTCAAGCGCGATGCGTATTCCCATTGCCATTCTTGCCGTCGCGGTAGCTCATTTTTCGGCGGCGGCCCCTCCTTCCGCGAAAGAGATCCTGGATTCGGTCCGGATGCTCGAGTCGCGCCAGCAGCTCGATCTCGACGGCCAGCTGCGCGAACACGAAAGGACGATTCCGTTTCATCTCAGCCAAACCGGACCGCTCATCCGCTACTCATTCGTCGATCCGGAAGAAGTTTTGGAATTGCGCCTCGGCGAAAGCGGATCGCGCCTCGACCTTGTGACCGATTCCGGCGCGGAAAAATTTCCGCCTCAGAAATTGAGCGAGAAGATCCGCGGCACGGCCCTGACCTACGAAGACCTCGCTCTGAAATTTCTCTATTGGCCCAATGCTCGCGTACTTGGCGATGAAACGGTGCGCACGCGGAGCTGCTGGAAACTGCAAGTCGTCGCACCGACTCGAGATTTGCAATACTGGAACGTCGTTCTTTGGGTAGACAAGGCGAGCGGCGCGCTCATGCGAATGGAAGGCTACGACTGGAATGGAAAGGTCGCGAAACGCTTCGAAGTCATCTCCGCGCAAAAGATCGACAATCGCTGGTTCTTGAAACAGATGCGGGTGGAAGAATTGCAGCCGGGCACGAACAAAGTGCAGGTCCGGACCTATCTTGAGATTAAGAAGTAATTATTTCTCGCGCGCGGCTTTGACGATTTGGGCAAAGCTGCGCGGGTCGAGGCTTGCTCCGCCAACGAGTGCGCCATCGATGTCCGGTTGCGCCATCAAAACTTGCGCGTTTTCCGGTTTGACGCTGCCGCCGTATTGAATGCGAATGCGGTCAGCCGTCGCTTCGTCCGACATTTCACGCAAGGTGTGACGAATGAAAGCGTGCGCTTGCTGCGCCTGTTCCGGCGTCGCGTTGCGCCCGGTGCCGATCGCCCAGACCGGCTCATAAGCAATCACCGTTTCCTGAAGTTCCTTTTCGTTGAGGTCCTTCAAACTTCCGCGCAGTTGGATCGACAATATCTTTTCGACATTGCCTTTGTCGCGCTGCTCGAGGGTTTCGCCGACGCAAACGATCGGCCGTAGACTCCCCTCGTGCGCGGCACGCACTTTGCGATTCACGATCTCATCGGTCTCGCCAAACAAACTGCGGCGTTCGCTGTGGCCAAGCACGACGTAACGCACGAGCAAATCGCGCAGCAGCGCGGAACTGATTTCGCCGGTAAACGCACCGTTCAGTTCCCAATACATGTTTTGCGCGCCCACTTTGATGCTTTGCGAGGCGCCAAGCGCTTCCATCACCTTTGCGATCGCGGTGAACGGCGGGACGATCACCACTTCGACGTCGGTGATGTCGCCGAGATCGAGCAATAATGATTGAACAAAACGCGCCGACTCGGCCTGCGTCATGTTCATTTTCCAATTCGCGGCAACGATTTTCTTTCGCATAAACTCTTCTGACAGAATGAACAGAATCTACAAAATTGGTTTCGAGTAAAAATCCATTCTGATCATTTTGTTAATTCTGTCTAAGCCTTGTCTGTTAATGCGGCGACTCCGGGCAGCTCTTTGCCTTCAAGTAATTCCAACGACGCTCCGCCGCCGGTCGAAATGAAAGTCATTTTGTCGGCGAGCCCGGCTTGTTTCACCGCCGTAACCGAATCGCCGCCGCCAATAACGGTGGTGGCCCCGGATTCGGCCATCGCCTCCGCAATCGCGATCGTGCCATCAGCAAAATCTGGAATCTCGAAAATCCCGACGGGACCGTTCCACAAAATCGTTTTCGCCTTGGCGATCTCGTCCTGAAACAAAGCGATCGTCGCCTTGCCGATATCGACAGCCTGCCAGCCGTCAGTGATTCCGTGCTCACGCGACAAGCGGCTCGTGTTTCGAGTCGCGGCCGCTGGCTTAATTTCCTGTGTCTCGATCACATCGATCGGCAGAAGAAATTTGACCCCGCGCTCCTTCGCCAGATCGATAAGTTCCGTTGCCAGGTCCGTTTTGTCCGCTTCGACACGACTGGCGGCAATCGGAATTCCCTGGGCTTTGAAAAACGTATTCGCCATAGCGCCGCCGATCAGGATGGTGTCGGCTTTCTTCATCAATGCTTTCAGCACGCCGATTTTGTCCGACACCTTCGCGCCGCCCATGATAACGAGGAAGGGCTTGGCCGGATTATCCAGCTCTTCGTGTAGATATTTCAGCTCCTTCTCCATCAAAAAGCCCATTGCGCATTTCTCGATGAACTTTGTCGCGCCCACAGTCGACGCATGTGCGCGATGCGCCGCTCCGAACGCATCGTTCACGTAAATCTCGCCGAATTGTGCCAGCGCTTGCGCGAATTTGGGATCGTTCGCTTCTTCTTCAGGCTGGAAACGAAGGTTTTCCAACATCGTGACGTCGCCTTCCTGCATGTGTGCGACGATTTCTTCAGGCTCCGCCCCGCTCGTGTCGCGACTGAAACCAACCGGGTGATCGATGAGCGAATGCAAGTAATCCGCCACCGGCCGGAGCGAATATTTTTGGACGCGCTCACCTTTCGGGCGACCGAAGTGCGACATCAAAATCGTCTTCGCCTTTTGCTCGCGAAGATAATTGATCGTCGGCAGCGCTTCGCGGATCCGGGTGTCGTCAGTGATTTCGATGTCGTCGCCGTTTTCCTTGATCGGCACATTGAAATCGACCCGCACGAGCACGCGCTTCCCGCGAACATCGACATCTCGAACCGAAAGTTTCGCCATTATTTCGACAACATTTCGAGCATTTCGACGCAACGATTGCTGTAGCCCCACTCGTTGTCATACCAACCGATCACTTTCACGAAGCGGTTGCCGAGCATGATGGTGAGTTTGCTGTCGAAGATGCACGAGTGCGGATTGCCGATGATGTCGTGGGACACGAGCGGTTCGTCGCTATATTCGAGCACGCCTTTGTAGCTCTTGTCGGACGCGGCTTCTTTGAATGCTGCGTTGACCGATTCGACGGTTGCGTCTTTTTCCAACACCGCGCTGAAATCGGTGACCGAGCCGTCCGGGGTCGGAACGCGGAACGCGCCGCCATTTAATTTCCCCTTCAAATCCGGGATCACTTCACCGATCGCTTTGGCCGCGCCCGTGCTCGAAGGAATAATGCTGACCGCGGCCGCGCGCGCGCGACGCAAATCTTCGTGCGGAAAATCGAGAATGCGCTGGTCGTTGGTGTAACTGTGGATCGTGCTCATGAAGCCGTGCGCGATCCCAAATTTATCGTTCAACACCTTGGCCAACGGCGCGAGGCAATTGGTCGTGCAACTCGCGTTGGAAACGATTGTGTGTTTCGCCGCATCGTAAACGTTGTCATTGATCCCGATGCAAAGTGTCGCATCCGGACTCTTCGCCGGCGCACTGATCAACACCCGTTTTGCTCCGGCCCTGGTGATATGCAATTCCGCTTTGTCTCGCGCGGTAAAAAAGCCGGTCGATTCCAGGACTACATGGACATCCAATGTTTTCCACGGGAGATTTGCCGGGTCGCGCTCTTTAAAGATCTTAATTTTATGACCGCGCACGACGATGTTTTCCTCGTCGAAGCCGATTTCCCCGTCGAATTTTCCGTGGACCGAGTCCCATTTGAGAAGATGCGCGAGCGTCTTGGTGTCGCTGAGATCGTTGATTGCGCGAACGCGCTCGACTTGTTTTTGCGTCATCGCGCGCAAAACGTTGCGGCCGATGCGTCCGAAGCCGTTGATTCCGTAATTAGCCATAAATAAGAAGGTTAAATTTGGAAGGGTTTACACCCTAACGTTCAACGTCCAACATTCAACGTTCGGTTGGATTTTTCGTTGATGGGATTATGAGGGTAATCATCGGAGCCGTCGTTAGTTTCGCGCTTATCTTTCTTGCCCAACCCGTGACCAGCGCGACGCACGACTCTTCATCGGTGAAACGTATCCTCGTTCTGGGTGATAGCTTGTCGCAAGGGTTCGGCCTGGCGTCGAGCCAGGCTTATCCGGCGCTCTTGGCCGAAAAACTGCGCGTTGCGGGTTTGAATTTTGAAATCATCAACGCGAGTCAAAGCGGCGGAACGACTGAGGGCGGATTGCAGCGTTTGCCCCCGCACCTCAAGCGCAAGATCGACATCTTCATCCTCGAGCTCGGCATCAACGACGCCTTTCGCGGCGTGCCGATATCGGAAATCCGGAATAATCTCCGGGCGATGATCGAGATGGTGAAAGCGCGCAATCCGAACGTGCGCATTATCATCGCGGGAATGCAGCTCCCGAATTACGCCGAAGACAATTACGTTTTCGCATTTGGACAGATTTACGCCGATCTCGCGGCAAAAAATAACATCGCCCCGATTCCGTATTTGCTCGAAGGCGTCGGCGGAGACCCGCTCTTGAATCAACCAGACCACGTCCATCCGACCGCGGCCGGCCAGAAAATTCTGGCTGAAAATGTCTGGCGGGTATTGGAACCGATCGCGCGAAACATGGCAGAAAACGCCCAACGCTGAACGTCCAACGCCCAATGTCGAAGGCAGATTCTGCTTTCGGCATTTAATGTTCGGCGTTGGGCGTTCGACGTTTTCTTATTTCACTTCCGGTTGCTGCTGGGTCAGGCAGTGAAACGTGCCCAGACCCCAGATGAGTTCGCGGCAATCGATGCCAACGACGCGGCGCTTCGGAAAACATTTTTGTAAGGTCGCCAACGCGCGTTCGTCAGCTGGATCGGCGAACGTCGGAACGAGCACGCAGCGATTCGCGATGTAGAAGTTGGCGTAACTCGCCGGCAGGCGCAGATCTTCGCGAATCATTTTCTTTGGCATCGGCAGGATAACGATGTCGATCTTGCGTCCTCCAACCTTCATTTCGCGCAAACGCGCGAGATTTTTCTGAAGCGGTTTGTAGTTCGCGTCGTCCGAATTTTCTTCAACCACGGTGACGACTTTCGTTTCCGAAACGAAACGCGCTAGATCGTCGATGTGACCGTCGGTATCGTCGCCTTCGATCCCATCGCCCAGCCAAAGAATTTCGCGAACGCCGAGAAAATCGCGGAGTCGCTGCTCAATTTCGTCACGCGAGAGGTTTGGATTGCGGTTCTTATTTAGAAGACATGATTCGCTGGTGAGGAGCCCGCCCGCGCCGTTCACTTCGATTGAGCCGCCTTCCAGAATCATTCGCGGATAAAAAACCGGGACTTTCAGGATCTCGGCGATGCGCGTCGGCACAACTTCATCCAGGTCGAACGGCGGATATTTATTTCCCCAGGCGTTGTAATCCCAATCGACGATCGCGAGTTTTGGATCTGCGTTGCGCGTCAAAAAAATCGGACCGTGATCGCGACACCACGGCTCGTTCGTTGGGATTTCATAATAAGTGATGCCCTCCTGATGCGGCAGGACATCAAGAACAGCGCGCGCTTCGGCTTCATGCGCCCCGTTTATGACATTGATGCAAACCGGGTCCGAGCCGGACTGGCCGTTGCCGATCAGCGCGGCCACCATCTCCCGCAACGCCGGCAATACGCGATCGAACGAATCGGGAAAACTGATTCCTTCGCGCCGTGGCCACGATAACCAGGTCGCGGCGTGCGGTTCCCATTCCGCCGGCATGCGATAACCGAGTTGGGCGGGAGTTTGCGTCGGCGCAGTCATAACCAGAAAACGTCCAACGCCGAGCGCCCAACGTCCAATCTCGAAATTGATTTTAGCCGCAATTATTTCGCGCCCAAGAGCATTTGTTTCACTGACTTCCCGGACTCAGCAAGAGTCTGGGCTGCGATCGGCGCGTGATAAGTATGACAAGTGATGCATTCGGCGACGACTTTGCCCTGCGGGCTGTGACACATCACGCAATTCGCTTTTGCCGGCATGAGCACATCGGCAGTTTCGCGACTCTGCGCTGCTTGATGACAAATCGCGCAATCGAGCGGCTTTTGAGTAGATGGGTCGATTTGATGTTTGGCGTGATTGAAGTTTGCCTGCGGCATCCAGCGATCGACCAGGATCGGTTTTGTAATTGCCGGCGCGCCTTTCGCCACAGCCTTCACTTCGTGGCAAAACGCGCAGCCGGTAAAATTTCCGCGCGCGGCCGCGCCCATTGTTTGCTGCGGTTTATAAGGGTCCTTGGTAAAGAAAACTGCGCGCTCGAGCTCGTCGCCGGAATGAAATTGGTCGCGCAGTTGTTTAATTTGTTGCGCGACGTAACCGGAGACTTCGCGCTCCGGAATTCCTTTCTTCAACCGCGCGTAGTCCGCGTATTGCGCGGGGAGACTGCGTAAAAACGTCCGGACAAGATCGACATTCCCGTGCGGAATGCGCATTTCCGGATTTCTCCAATCGAACTGGAGCGAATGACACGCCTGACAATTGGCGGCAAAACTGATCCGTTGATAAAAGTGACCGTCCGGCTGGGCCTGGTGACAATAATTACAATCGAGTTTCTGTCCGTTCACCGGCGGAATGTCGGAAGCGAAATGGCGCTGATGATTGAAACGAAGAACATCGGGATCGCGCGCGTTCACGCGTTTCAATTGAAATTCGGGATGCGCTTCCCAAAACGAAGCGAATGTTGCGGTGAAACCCTGCGGCGGCCGGGGCAGTTCGAAGACGATTTGCTGGGCCGGATGCGGATGTCGATGGAACGTGTCGCTCGGAATGCTCGTTCCCTTCTCGGCCGAGGCAGTCATTGTTGCAGAATTGTTGTGGCAAGTCGCGCATTGTGAGCTCGCCACCAGTCTCAGGTTATTCAGGCCGCGATGTTCCTGGTGGCACGTCGAGCAGGAACGATTTTGAACGACGCTCGCTTCGTGAAAACTGTGCTTTTGGTGACAAGTCTCGCATTTGCGGTCGATGGCTTCGACGGCGACACCGTTCCGGAAACGATCGCGTAACACCTCAGTAAATCTTCCGGTGACGGCACCGGGGTCGTGACATTGGGCGCAGTTGTCGGCGAACTTCGCGTGACTCGTCGAAATTTTGCCGGCATTAAAAAAAGTTTCGCTGCCGTGCTTCTGAAAAAACCAAATCGCAAGCAAGCCACCGAAGATCGTCACCAAACTGACGATGAGCCGCGTTCGGCGCCAAGGATGAAGCCGGCGGTAGTAACCGAGGTTGCCTTTGTAACGCTCGGCGATCTGCTTTTGCGTGCGGCCCGGTTTCGGCATGGCTCAGTATTTGAACAACGTCACGAAAGCATGCCAGAAGACGAGCATCAGCAGCAGAAACGAAATCGGCGCGTGAACGAACAGCCACGCGTGCAGCCAATGCTGTAGTTTGATCTGCAGATCGAGCATGCGCCGCTCGTCGCACCAATTCTGCATCTCTTCGACGCGATCGCGGTACGCTTCAGTGACGCGCAGTTTGACGAAGCGAAATGTGTCTTCGGAAAAACGCGGTTTGCCCAGGCGCATCCGATCGCCGCGTTTGGCTGAAAGATATGGAATTATTTGGCGATCTAAAAAATCGAGCAACGCGGATTCGGAATCGACATCGGTTGGGGCAACAGCTTTCACCGGCGCCGCGGCCGCTGCCGGTTTTGCGATCGGTTGCGCGACTGTCGCAGCCGGCGGCTTTTCACCAGGCGCGGCGGCGGAAGCGGCAATCGGCGTGGGTGGAGCAACCGACTTCGGTTCAACCGGTGGTGGCGCAACGCCGGTAGTTTTTTCGGTTCCGGCCGGGACTGCTGTCCCTTCTGGAACGCGCGCGGTCGGCGTCCCCATCGTTTCCGGCGGCTTTGCATCCGGCGGACGCGGCGGTGAAACTTTTTCTTCCGGCTTTTTTTCCGGCGCCGCGATCGTCTCGGCGATGATTGTCGATCCAACAACACTTTTTGCGCGCGCGGTCGGCGTGCTCAAATCCGCCGCGGTCGATGCCATTGGAGCAGATCCCGCGGTAACAACTTTTGCTAAACTTGGCGCGGGCGCGCCGGCATCAGGCTTGGTCGGCGGTGCCGGCTTGAACGAATCGCGCATCTTGGTGGCAGCGGCGACGAGTTGCGCGCGAATATGCGGGATTTGCTCGTAAACACTTTCGGCCGGCAACCGCTCCATCATAATCGTCGGCATGTAATTCTGGAGCACGAGTCCATAAATTCCGCTCACCATTACGACGAGGTAGAGAATGATGATCAACGTGGTCATCGGGCCGCCGAGACGAAAGCCGCTGTGCAAAATCACGAGCGGAATGGTCAACAGCGTGAGCCAGATGTGCGCGCGCATCCAGCGTTGCACGGTGCCGATGCGCCAGAGCACAATTTTTTTTCGGACGCCAAGCAGTGCGGCAAAAACGAAGATCGACAATGCGATCGTGCCGAAGATCAAGCCGAGCGGCGTCCCGCCGACTCTGTGATATTCGGACGGTTTTTGGAGTAACGAATCTGGCAAACGGAATGCTGACGGCAAAGTGTGCGGAGAAAAATTTCCCACGTAGAGCCAACTCGCGAAAGAAGTCGCCGCGACCACGAAGATGAACCACGGCAAGTGTGCGCGATTGACGATGCGCATCGTCTAGTGAGTGTGATGTGTCTCGTAGCGCGCCGGCTTTGGCGCCCAGGTCGAACCCATCATTTCGCTCTGCTCTGTGATCTCGTCGCCGAAAAATCTTTGTGGATCGACGCGTTTGGCCGCGTCATGCGGACAGGCGTAGACACAGCTCGGCGTCGAAAGCTGCGTGCAAAGGTCGCAGGTGTTCGCTTTGTAAGCGGTTATTTTCTTTTTCTCGATCTTCACCTGGGCGGGCGCGCCGTCCTTACCTTTGATCTCCGTCTTCACTTCTTTCATCACCTCAAGCGGATGCATGTTGATGTTGCCGTAGGGGCAAAGCTCGGCGCACTTGCCGCAACCGATGCACCAGTCCTCGATAATGATTTCGAGGTTTTCTTTCCGCCGAATCGAGCCGACCGGGCATTGCGTCATGCAAAGCGGGTCGCGACAAGATCGACATGCAGTCGCGACCAGAAAATGTTCGTAACGCAAGCCGTCGCGGAGAAGCCGCGAAACTCCGTCATGGGCCTGCGCACAGGCGCGAACACACGCATCGCACCGCGTGCAATTCTCGAGATCGATCAGCAAGAGGTTCTGCGCTTCGAACAACCCCTGGTTCAAAAAATCGTCGAGATGCAGGCCGGCCGGGATTGCCTTGTGCTGGTCGGCGGCCAGACGCGCGCCCGCGACGGCTTCGATTTGCTGACGCACCGCCGGAAATTTTTCCAACATGAGCGCGAAATCGGCTGCGGGAATTTTGACGACGTCGACCGCATCAAGCGCGGCGCAGGTTGCCGTGCGCTTGATCGATCGCAGCAGTCCGATTTCGCCAAAATAATCGCCGCGACTCAAATAAGTGCGGACCATTTCACCGCCGGGGAGCGCGTTCGAGACCCGCACCATGCCCGAACGGATGAGATAAAACGCATCCGCGTCATCGCCTTCGTTGCAGATGGTTTGGTTTTGATTGTAGGAGACGAGCTCGACGTGTTGCCGAAGGTGCTCGAGAAATTCGTCATCGAGCGAAGCAAAGAGCGGCACGCTGCGGAGATGATTGTTGAGCGAGCGCTCGCGATATTTTTTCTCCAACTCAGTCTTGAATGAAGTGCCTTTGAACGTCGGCATCTTCACTTTGGAAGTGGCCTTGGTTAATTCTGAGGGCTGGCGGTTGCCGACCAGCATGTCGAGAATCACCCGCAGCATCTCGACCATGACGCACGGTTCGCGCGCCTGGACGGTGGCCGAGCGCGGCTGATAAGTGCGGCAGGTCATTTCGCCGAACAATTCGCCCGGCCCGAGCTGCGCGAGCGGACGATTGATCGGAAGATCGACATTCGCGTCGATGCCGATGAATTTTCGCTGGTGCGCTTCCGGGCGAAGATCGGTTTGATCGTCGGTCAAAAAACTCTTCATTCGCCGCATGCTCCGGCCGAGAAAATTTCGGACCGGATGAGTGCGGAGATGGGCGAGCGGATTGTGAATGAAAATATCGACCGTGCCGGAGACCAGATAGTAGGCGGTCGAGCCGAACTCGCCCTCTTCGCAAACGATCTCACCCTTGCGGTAACGGTGAAGAACAGCAGCGCCTTTGGCCCAATTCTCGAGTTGCGCGCGCGGGATCTCCTTTAGCGCCGGAAGATATTCGAGAAGCTGATCGATCGTCAGCGATTCGCCCGTCGTCAGTTTTTCAACCGTGTCGGCCATGGGCAATGCAGGCCGATGATACGGCAGCGCTCAACCGCGTTGGAAGCAATTTCCCCTGCGTTGAGGAACGATATCAATCTTTCGCCGGTGCCTACGGGCCGCTTGAAACGCTCGGTTTGTAAATCGCGGCGATCAGTGCACCGGCGATGACGAACATCAGGATGTCCCCAGCGATCCAGCCACAGAGAATTTTTGTTGTTAGCGGTTGGACCGCATAACTGATGAAGTTATTGCCGGCGTAAACGAGCGCGACCAGGAATCCGAGGCAGGCGCCCGAGCCGACGCTGCCGCCGCCATGACGGGCGTAAAGCATTGTCAGAAAGAATGCCATGACAACATGGCCAAGGATCAGCCACGGGAAATAGTTGCCAAAGTCCGCTTCGGTCCGCCAAAGCGCAGGCACTTCGCTATGCACGCCGTGCAAAAGCTTCCCGTACCAGACAAAGCCAAAGCCAAACATAAAAACGAACACTACGACGAACGCGATCAAGAATTTTTTCCAGTTCATAAGTTTTGGTTTGAGGTCAGCTAGCCCCAACAAGCCCTATGCCGTTCATTGCTAAATTCCAATCGGCTTGTCGATCTAAATCTGGAGGAACAACTGCTTCTTCACTCGCGCAATTGGGGAAGGTGCCCATAACCGATGAACGTCGGTCGCAACTTCCCGTCTTCCGCTTTTCCATTTCGCTGCACCTTGAAATCGAAAACACTCACCCCGTTGCGAGATTCTCCTTGATAAACACGGCCGTCGCTCGCGCCGACCATCACGCGGTTCCCGGTTTTCTTTTCGCGACCGATATAAATCATGGCGTGCGTGATCGGCGGATCGCGCTCGATCGCATACGTGCCGGTCCAGAAAAGCAAATCGCCCGGCTTTAAGTCCTCCAGTTCGAAAGAGTCGTCCTTTTGGCTCAACACCGACTCAAACTGACGCGCCCGGCGAACCCAGGAATATTGTTCGCTCGAGTCGCGCGGCACGTCGCCGATGCCGTTTTGTTTGAGGACGAAATAAACGAAACCCGAGCAATCCATCCCGCCACTGCTGGGATCGGCCGAGCCATATTTGTAATCGAGATTGCGCGTGGTCAGCTCGAGCGCGCTAGTGAGAAGCTTTTGCACCTTCGGCGGATAATTGTCGAAGCCCTTAATTTGATCGGACGACAAGGTGGCGTTTGGCGCGCCGTGTTTCTTCGGCGTCGGCGTCGGTGTTGATGAGATCTCTGGTGTCACGGACGGTGCCGGGGGCGGTGTTTCCGATGCGGATGGTGTTCCGGCCGGCGTTTCGAACGGCTGAGGCGACAGAGAACCTTTTTTCTTTGGATGGGGCGACGAGCTCGGGGTTGGCGTCGGAGATGTTTTTTTCTTCTTTGGAGCGGGTGATGGCGATGCCTCTTCCGCTGCAGGCGTGCGTTTTTTCCTCGGCGAGGATGTTGCCGATGGCGCCGGCGATTCCTTCTCACGCGGAGTCGACGAAGCTCTGGGAGTCGGCGTTGAAGTGGGAGATGTCTTTTTCGTCGCGACTGCGCTTTTCTTTTTGCGTGGCCTCGGCGTCGGTGTCGGGGTGGCAAAGATCTTCTTCAGCGTCTGCCCCAAAGAAGGCTCCGCCGCCTCATTCACCGTGGTGGCAAAGGTCACGCAGGTTAGCAAAATGAAAATGCGCAGGAGCATTAGTAAAAGGGTTGGACGGGGAAGCTTAATGATTCCTTGAATCGAGATTTACGAAAACATGTTAATCTCTGCGACATGAAAACGATCCGGTTCAGCATTTTGCTGCTGTTGGCTTGTCATGCTGCTCCCGCGCAGGTCGATCGGATTACCGGAAAAAGCTTCGCGACCCGGTCGGAAGTTCTGGCAAGGCACGGGATGGTCTGCACGAGCGTGCCGGCGGCGACACAGGTTGGAATCGATATTTTGAAAAAGGGCGGGAGTGTGGTCGACGCCGCCATCGCGGCGAACGCGACGCTCGGTTTGATGGAGCCGGTCTCGAATGGAATCGGCGGCGATCTCTTCGCGATCGTTTACTCGGCGAAGGAAAACAAACTCTACGGCATCAATGGAAGCGGACGCTCCCCGCTCGGTTTGAGTTACGAGCAAATGAAAGCGGAGCTCGACAAGCTCAATCGCAAAACCATTCCACCGCGCGGGATGCTGTCGATCAGCGTGCCGGGAACAGTGGATGCATGGAGTGAGCTGCACAAAAAATTCGGCAAACTGAAATTGAGCGACGATCTCGCGCCGGCAATTCATTACGCGGAGGAAGGGTTTCCCGTGACCGAGCTAATCGCGTTTTACTGGCATTTCGGTCCCGAGCTTTACAAGGGATTGCCGGGCGGATTTCTCGAGACCTACACCCTCGACGGCAAAGGCCGCACGCCAGCGAAGGGCGACATTTTCAAAAACCCGGCGCTGGCAAAAACGCTGCGCTTGATCGGTGAGAAAGGGCGCGACGCTTTTTATAAGGGCGAGATCGCGGACAAGATCGACAACTTCATGCAGCAGAACGGCGGGTTTCTGCGGAAAGTCGATTTCGAAAAACACTCCAGCACGTGGGTTGATCCGGTTTCGACGAATTATCGCGGCTACGATGTTTTCGAATTACCGCCGAACGGACAAGGGATCGCGACGCTGCAGATCCTCAACATTCTGGAAGGATTCGATCTGCGCGCGATGGGGCGCAACTCGCCTGAAACCCTGCACACCATGATTGAAGCGAAGAAAATCGCCTGGGCCGACCGCGCCAAGTATTACGCGGATCCGGCCTTCGCGAAAATTCCGCTAAGGAAATTGACTTCAAAGGAATACGCGATTGAGAGGCGGAAATTGATCGACCCGAATCGCGCGGCGAAATCGGTTGCCGCCGGGAAGATCGACAATGGCGACACGATTTACATGTGCGCAGCCGATGATGAAGGGAACATGGTCTCGCTCATTCAGAGCAATTATCGCGGCATGGGTAGCGGGATCGTGGTGCCGGGGCTCGGGTTCATGTTTCAAGATCGCGGCGAATTATTTTCGATGGAGGCGGGACACGCAAACGTGTACGCGCCGGGCAAGCGCCCGTTTCACACCATCATTCCCGGGTTCGTGATGAAAGACGGCAAACCGTGGGAAGCATTCGGCGTGATGGGCGGGGGCATGCAACCGCAAGGCCATGTTCAAGTGCTAACGAACCAAATCGATTTTGATTTGAACGTGCAGGAAGCGGGCGATGCGTCGCGCTGGCAGCATGAGGGTGATAACGAACCGACCGGCGAAAAAATGGAAACCGGCGGTTACGTAAATCTCGAGTCCGGCATTCCCGCCGAAACACAGCGCGAATTAAAGAAACGGGGACACGATGTGCGCCTCGATGTCGGCGGTTACGGCGGCTATCAAGCGATCAAGGTTGAGACGCACGACGGTCAGCGCGTCTACGTGGGCGCAAGCGAATCGCGCAAAGACGGACAAGCGGCGGGTTACTGACTAGTGACCTAATCCTTGCGCGACTTCAGATCAGCGAGCTTTTGCTCGGCTCGAGCAACATCTGATTTTCGGGCACTGCCGAGGGCGAGAAGTTTTTCCTGCCGGTGAACGTTGGCTTCGGCGGCAGCCATCTCAGCCTGCTCGCGTTTGGCGGCCGCGGCGTGCGCCGCTTCAATCGCGAGCGCAAGACTTGTCTCTGTTGGCGTCACGTCCGTTTTTGCAATTTCGCCCGCGGTCAGCTGCTTTTCTTTCTTTAACATTTCTTCCTTCGCGCAGACGAGCCTCGCATTCGCGAGATCAAATTCGAGGTGAACGCAACGTAGAACCCGCTGCTCGGCTTCCAGTTTCGATAGCGCGCCGATTCTGCAAAGCCGCTCCGCACTGGCAGCATTTCTTTTGGCGCGCTCGAATTCTTTTTCTAGCTTTGCCAGATCGACATCTCGTGGCGAAGCAGGCGAAGTTTTCGAATTAGACAGTTGCTCGTCCTCCCGATTTGGAATCAGCAGCGGCGGTTCAATGTCGAATGAATCGGGATCTTTGTTCGGCTCCTGCGCGAACAAAGTTATTGCGACAAATCCCATAAGAAGCGCGGCTGCGCGCATCGTGCCGAAATAATATCACCGACCGCTCTTCAGCGAAGCAAATTTAGTGATGTCCGCCGACGATGCCGCCGATCGTACCGCCGAGCCCACCGACCGCGCCGCCGAGAGTGCTACCAACTCCGCCCACGGCGCCACCAGGAGCCGCGCCCAACCCACCGCCCATCGTCATCTGAGTTGGGGTTTGAATCGCGTTCAAAGGCGCCTGGGTCTGAACAGACGTTTGTTGCATGGACTGAGTCGTTGATCTCACCATTGAGGTCGTGGCCTTGGTCTGGCTCGCCACCTTTTGCTGCGTGCTTGAAACTTTCCGCCGGGTCGAGCTGCGCGTGCTCCGTGCGACCCGAGTGATTGCTTTTTTGGGAGCAATCGATGTCGTCGTTTGATAAAGAGTCTGAAACAATGAGTCAGCATCAGGAGCAGAAGGCACACCCAACCCCCCGGGGATCGAAGGCGCAGGGGGAGTCGAAGGAAGCGTTGTCCCGGACCCGACGGGCACTGTTACCGTTGGGTTGCTCGCGGCAATCGTGGTGCCTGGCTGAGAAAAAACCGACGGACCGACATTTTTTCCCAAAGGAGCTTGGGCTTCGTCTGTCTTGGTCGAACCGGCTTCGTTGTTAGCAAACTTATCGACAGGATTCGGCTGCTGGCCGATGTCGATCTTGTCAGTCGAAAGCGGACGCGGATAGAGAAACTCATTCGGCCAGGCAGCGGCTGCCCTTAAAAGCTCGCCGCCATTAAAAAAGTAAAACGCGCAGGCAAGTCCGCCCACCGAAGCGATGGTGACGAAGAAAATGTTCGTCCAGGTCGATCGGCTGAGCCGCACGCTGCGAGCAAAAGCGCTTGTCTCCTTGTCGAGCGGGGCGGCAGATGACGCCGTCACAGTCGCCGACGGCGAAAACAATTTTTCTTCCGGGGTAGAGAGCGCTTCGCGGAAATCAAGTTGAGGCATACTCTTGGCCGTCAGCCGGGTAATACGGCCGACGGGCGATATTTATACAGCATAAAATATTCCGTAGCAACATCGCAAGAGGCATCGAGAAAGGCTTCCACAAAGTCCGGCCAAGTAGATTTTTCTCTTGGCAAAGTGGGTTCTTATGGCATAGGACACGCTCCGAAACTGCTCGTGTATCCCCTGAGTCCTAAAATCCTGATTGGCGCGGCTGTTTTAGCCGCAATCGTATCGTCCGCGAACGCGAATTCTTTCCCGGCTTCCGGTCCAACGGTGCCGGGAACGCGCGCTCGTCTTCGTCTTGGTCAGGCCGCGGCGCCGGAAGGCGCGCCACTCGCGGTGAAGCGCGCCATTTGGGCAGCCAATCAGCTTCACCGCAAGCCATACGTTTTCGGCGGCGGCCACAGATCGTTTGCCGATCGCGGTTACGATTGCTCGGGAACTGTTTCCTATGCGCTCGGTGCGGCCGGTCTGCTCAAGTCCCCCATCAACTCATCGGAGTTCCGCAATTTCGGCGAACGAGGTCGCGGCAAATGGATCACGGTTTACGCGCGCCACGGCCATACTTACGCCATCATCGCGGGCTTGCGACTCGACACCACACCTTACATTACGGCGCACGATCGTTGGGCGCCGGGTTGGCAGTCAACCGAGCGCGTGCCGGCGGGCGGTTTCGAAGCGCGGCATCCGGTTGGGTTGTAAATCTTCGCGCCTCGCGCCAAGATCGACAATTACAAGATCGACCCACCTTCGCGCGGCTACGGCGCGGCAAGCATCCATTCGGCGCGATTTTGGTTTAAGCCGCGCGGAACTTCGCGAGTTCCGCAGGCTAAAAACGCCTGCCGGCGTGCAACGTTTCCTGGACGAACTGCCTTACAATCTTGGTTACACCGCGCGTTCGCCGAAACATGTTTTGCATGAACGAACCGCGTCTTGTCTCGAAGGCAGAATTTTTGCCGCGGCCGCGCTTCGCGTTCTCGGCTTTCCTCCGCTTATTTTCGATTTGGAAGCGGAGCAAGACACCGATCACGTTGTCGCGATTTTTAAAGTGCGGGGACATTGGGGCGCAATCGCGAAATCCAACTTCACCGGTTGTCGTTATCGCGAGCCGGTCTATCGCACGTTACGCGAGCTGGCGATGAGCTATTTCAATACTTATTTCAATCTGCGATTCGAGCGCACCCTGCGTCGCTACTCGCGTCCAGTGAACCTCGCCCGCTTCGACCATCTTGCTTGGATGACTACCGACAAGCCGGTCTGGTATATCGCCGAACATCTTTGCGATATCCCGCACATTTCGCTGCTCACATCGAGCATGGAAGAGAATCTCACCCGGCTTGATCTGCGCAGCGTCCGTGGCGAAATGGTCGGCCATCGCGTAAAACGGAAACGCGCTAAGGCAAAACCCGCGCGCCGGGCGCGGTTTGATCGGTGATGGCAGTGAGACCGACGAACACGAGATTGTAGATGAGAAAAAACACGGCAAACATACCGTGATAGCGGCGGTTCTTGGTCGCCGCGCCGATAAGACAAAGCGCGAACCAGAGCGTCATCGTGATCCAATAAAACGGCCCCTGCGCGCGAGCGTGCTCGATGCCTTTGAGAAATGTGTCGAGGATGTCGATCGGGAAAACAAGCGCATAAAGCGAGAAGACGACGCGATTGTTGTCGAAGAAATAGGTCTGCCAAATCGGCGATCGTTTCTTCCTCCTGATCGGGGAACAGGAGCGATGAAATCAGGTAAAGCAGCGTGGGTGTTAAGAGCAAGAACAGGAACAGAAAAAAGGTCCAGCGCTCGGTCCCGCGCCAGCGAAACGTCATCCACCAGATAATGGCCGTGGACAAAAGCAGGTTTACCATCCAGAGCGTATGGACCCAATAAGGGCGGCGGCGTTTCCGCGTCTGCAGCAAATGGCCGAGTCCGCCGACCAATCGCGTCACGCCCAAACCGAGGATGATCGACGTCAAAACGATGATGTAGCTGAAGGGGTCCACGCCTAAGGAAGCTACTTCAATTGAAACGCGCGGCAGCTGTCGAGAAAGTTCCGGTCAAGCCGAACAAACTCGCGCCGCGGTTGCGAGCGCTTCCAATTCCAAAGGAGCGTTCGGATAGCCGACGGTCGAACATTGGAAAATATAAGTCTGAAGAAAGGGGAGGATTCCACCAAGCCTTTGAAACTGCGCTGTGTGCACGAGTTCGTGAGCAATGAGCGCGCGATCGCGCCAGTAATCAGTGCGAATGAAAATTCCCTTATCCAAGGCCAGCCCGCGCGGCGCGGCAGCTAGAAAATGAATTGAAGCAGCCGCGGCCCTCAGCATCGGATGCGCGGGCACGGGAATGACGTCGACCCGGAGCAAGCGCACGCGCTCGGGATTGCCCACGCCGATCGCTTTGGCATCAGCCAATTCAACCGGGGAAAGCGGGACGCCTTCACACAACACTCGCTGTTGCTGCGCCATCGCCCACTCGGCTGCGAGCGGAAGAAGCTTTTCGAACTGGTCGAGCGTTGTTTGTCGGTCCATGTCCTTCGGGGAAGCAGAAATCTGGCCGCCTGTCTTAATTATCGGTACGGCCGGAGGGATAATTATCGGCGGCATCACTCACGGCTGGCGCTGATTTGCGCGAGCTTATCCGCGTCTCTTACGGTCCGTAGGGCGACCAAAAGCCTACACCGGCTACATCCGATAACGTGGCGTAGTCGTTTGCCGGCACCGTTGGGAGCGTATCCACCTGCTGGGCACCATAATCACTTCCCAAAAGACTTTTGCCGCTATTGTAGAGAAGCGAGCCTTTCTTGAGATAGTTCGTCCAATCAGTCACGTTGACCGTCGCGCCAGACGTTCTGTTGGTTTCGATCGCGTACTGGTCGACCGCCGAATCGATCATGCGCAAATCGTTGAGAATCCGGCTGGCCTGGGAGCGTTTGCGCGCCCGGAGAAACCCCGGGACCGCAATTGCTGCGAGTAACGCGATGATCGCGACCACGATCATGATTTCGACGAGGGTGAAACCTTTGCGGGACCTTGCCGCGAATATATTCATATAGAGAGAGAAAAACTAGCAGCCGGCATGCCAATGTATCGACGATCGATATGTGGCCGGACGACACCCGATATTTGATCGACAGATGACGCAACTTCCTCCCGACGACTACGAGGCCCTCGCCGAGTTCCGCTATCTGCTGCGCAAATTTCTCCGTTTCAGTAAGGATTTCCTGCGCTCTACCGCCGGCCTAAATCCCGAACAGTATGAAGCCCTGCTCGCAATCAAGGCCTTCGCCGCACCCGTCGGCCTGACCATTTCGCAATTGAGCGAGCGACTTCAGGTAAAACATCATTCCGCGGTTAATATTGTCGATCGTTTAGTGGAACGGAAACTCGTTACCCGCGAAGCGGGCGAGACCGATCGGCGCCGGCGGCACGTTCAACTTACGGCCAAAGGCGAGAAGCTAATCGAGGAACTTGCAATCATGCACCGGAAAGAGATCCGCCTCCGGAGCGCGGACATGATTAAGGTTTTGGAGCGATTGAAAAAATGAGCGGTCCGAGCCGGACTGGCGTTCAAGTTTACGGTTGCAATCACGTCGCGATCGAGGTCGACGACATCGAGAAAGCGGTCGGGTTCTATCAGGACGTTTTCAATCTGGAAAAACTCGACCGCGGTGAGGGCGACGCGTTTTTCAAATTGCGCGAGCATCAATTCCTCGCGATCTTCGAAGTGAAGAAACTTCATCCGGAAGGGATGCGGCATTTTGGAATCATGGTGCGCGACGAAGCGCAAATCGCCGAGGTGCGCAAGAAGGTCACCGGCAAATATAAATTAAAACTCGAGCCGCCGTTCCGCTGTGATTTTCACGATCCGTGGGGCAACCGCATTCAAGTGGTCGATCTTCATGACGAATCGCTCATCTGGATGTTGCCCTACCGCGAAGTGCAAAAAGCCGGAATCAAATTCTCGGAGAAATAGAGACCTCGCCCCAAGGACACAAAGGCCAACAAAGGAAAAAGCAGTTGTGTTTCGCCGTGTCCTTTGTGGCCCCTGTGCGAGCTCTCCGATTCAGTGCCGGCTGAGGTTACTGCTGCCGTACATGACGCCCGTGGATCTCGGCCGACTCGGGAGCGCGCACAATCGATCTAAAAACATCTCGATCTTGCCGTCGAGGTGCATGAGACTTCTTATTCAACTAGGGGAAAAAACTTGACCGGTCTGGGCAAATCGGACAAAAAGAAGTTTGTAGCGGCGTCGAGTTTTCGAACCCGCCAAATGGCCATCTCATTCCAGCGCGAAAATGAAGCGACGCGCGAGCGCGCGCCGCGGGAGATGTCGATCTTGCGATTGTCGATCCGTCGGGCGCGGTTAAAGCAAAAAGGAGATCACTTATGAAACGGTTGACTTCATGGTTTGGAATTAATCGAGCGTTTGGGCCGGCGATTTGGGCGATTGCGTTGCTCTCCGCCTTTCTGGCGCTGGCGACTACGCCGCGCCTCGCCTCGCCAAAGATGAGTTCTCCAATAACAGCCATCTCGGTAGCACCGCTATGCACGGCCAAGGCGAGCTACACAGGTTCTTTCACTTCAGGGGAAAGCCCGTCGCCGCAAGCGCAACAGGATTGGGTCAACTTTCGGCAGAGTCTCGTGCCGGGCGACTACGACACAGTTAGTATCAGTGGCACCTTTGATACGACCGGCCGCACTGTGACCGACGCGACGATTGTTCCGCAAATTGCTGCCGCCATGAAAAGCCAGACGGCAGGTTCATGGACAGTGGGCAGTATTACGTGGACGGTCGGACTGAATTGTTCTAACGAACAATTCTGTCCGCATAATGGGCAGGTCGAACTGACCGCTTCGACCTCCGGGACGAGCGATTGTAATTGCGACTCCGCTGGTGGCACAAATTACACGGTGCGGCCCGAGATTTGTAACGCGAACTGGGGCGGAGTGAATACAGCTACTTGTGCCGGTCCGAGTCAAACGATGACGGTTACCTTTTCGGGATCGGGCTTGCCAAGTTGCGCGACGCCGCCTGCGGGTATGGTGAGTTGGTGGCCGGGCGAAGGCGATGCTAATGATATTCAAGATGGCAACGACGGCACGTTTAATGGAACTCCGGCTTATGGGTCAGGCGAAGTAGGCCAAGCATTCAGCTTCAATGGCACCGACGCCTACGTTGAAGTGCCTGACAACGCTTCACTAAACCCCACGGCCGTGACAGTCGATGCCTGGATCAATCCTTCAGACGTCAGTGGTAACCACGATATCGTTTTCAAGGGGAATCATGAATACCTGATGCAGTTGCGTAATGGCACCATTCTCTTCGGTTCCAAGGACGGTACGGGAAATTATACTGAGTTTCAGGGCAGTCTGAACGTGCCTGCTAACACGTGGAGCCATGTAGCTATAACTCACGATGGCGCGACCAGACGAATCTATGTCAATGGCGTGCTCGATCCTGTTACGCAAAGCCAGACTGGTTTGTTTACCGGCGACACCGATACGCTTAAGATTGGCAGGCACTTCTTCGCCATAGATTTCTTCAACGGTCTGATCGACGAAGTAGAAGTGTTCAATCGAGCGCTGAGCCAGGCTGATATCTTGAATATCCACAACGCCGCCTGCACCGGTAAATGTCGATCTTGTGTATCCGCGCCGGCCGGAATGATTAATTGGTGGCCCGCTAATGGAAACGCGGATGACGTTCAAGACAGTCATCCTGGCACGTTACAAAACGGCGCGACTTTCGCGGCTGGCGAAGTCGCGCAGGCGTTTAGCTTGGATGGGAGCAATGATTATGTCGATGTTGGCGATGTCGATCTTCCCGTCACGTTCACGATCGACGCCTGGGTTAACCCGACAGATCTGTCTGGCTTCCCGATGATCATTACGAAAGATGACGGCGGCAGCGCACGGAGCTATTTCATCAACATCGATAGTGGCGGCACGTTGACGGCATCGGTGGGAAACACAAGCGGGGCCTTCACGCAATATCGCACCAGCGTCCCGGTTATTACGACAGGCAGTTGGCAACACGTTGCCGTAACCTATGACGGTAACGCAGGCTCCGCCCAAAGATTTCAATTTTACGTCAACGGAACTAACGTGCCCGCCTCGGTCCTTTGTTGCGATAACGGCGGCACGCCTGCCAATAACTCGCTTTCCACAAAGATAGGAATTTTCGGCGATGCCACGAGTAATCCATTCCCTGGTCTCATCGACGAAGTGGAAGTCTTCGGTCGCGCCTTAGGTCAACGCGAAGTCCAGAAGATCTACGACGCCAGTAGTGCAGGTAAGTGCCCGTGCATCACTCCGCCTAATAACATGGTCAGCTGGTGGCCAGGCGATGGCAATGCCAACGACATTAAGGATAGTAACGACGGCGCGCTGCGAGGCGACACGACTTTTGCGTCTGGCGAGGTCAGCCAGGCATTTAGTTTCGATGGGGACGGTGACTACGTGGAAGTGGCTGACAGCGTTACGCTGAACCCGACAAATGTCACAGTCGATGCTTGGATCAATCCGTCAGATATCAATGGAAACCATAACGTCATCTTCAAGGGCAATCACGAGTACCTGCTGCAGATTCGCAATGGCAATGTGCTATTTGGATCTAGAGACAGCACAAGTAGCTATGCCGAGTTTCAGGGGAGCCTATCCGTCCCGGCCAATAGTTGGTCGCATGTAGCGATTACACACGATGGCTCAACCAAACGCATCTATGTCAACGGCGAGCTCGATCCAGTCACTCAAAGTCAGAGCGGCCTTTACACTGGGGACACCGAATCATTCAAGATCGGCACTCATTACGGCCTGGCGGAGTACTTCGTTGGGCTGATTGACGAAGTGGAGGTCTTTAGTAGCGCACTTTCCCAAGAGGATATCAAAGCGATCTTCAAAGCGGGCGGCGCTGGCAAGTGCAAATCGCAAGGAATTTCTACTCCTACCCCGACTCCCACGCCGACACCTACTCCTACTCCGACTCCGACCCCGACCCCGACACCAACTCCTACTCCTACTCCTACTCCCACTCCCACGCCCACCCCAACACCTACTCCTACCCCTACACCCACTCCTGTCGCGTCGCCTCAGGAAGTCGAAGGCAGCGGATCGATTCTTGGTCCGCAGGGCGGCCCGGCCACTTTCGAGATGGATGTGAGGCTTCAAAAGATGAAGAAGAAGACCAAAGTCAGTGGGAGTTTGAGTTATGATGACCCCGCAGCTGGTCTCTCATTTAGATCGATGAAGATCACCAGCCTTAGCTTCAATGGAAACCAGGCTCACTTCACCGGAACGGCCAAGATCGGCAAATCCAAGATCAGCTTCACCGTCGACGTGACGGATAATGGCAATCCCGGCACGCTCGATACATTTTCAATTCAGGTCAGCACCGGCTACTTCGCCAGCGGCAATTTGCTCGACGGGAATCTGACGATCAGGTGACGGCGGGCATAGCCGCGAACCGGATCTGAGGAATGCACTCCGTGCAACCTCGGCTACCTTTCAGGGTATGCTCTCGTTCATCGTACCCGCTTACAACGAGGAGCTGGAGCTGCCGTCGACCATTGATGCGATCCATCGCGCCGCCCAACATCGTGAATACGAAATCATCGTAGTCGACGACGCTTCAACAGATGCCACCGCCCGCGTTGCGGACAACGCCAAGGCAAAGCGCATTTCGATTAACCGCCGTCAAATCGCGGCGGCGCGCAACGCCGGCGGGAGAGCCGCGAATAGCCAGGTCTTGATCTTCGTCGACGCCGACACGCGCATCACTGAGAAGCATGTCAGCGGCGCAATCGCCGCACTCAAAGAAGGTTGCTCCGGCGGAAGCGCGCGCATCATCGTCGCCGGAATCATCCCGAGGTGGGCCAGGATTTTTCTCAAAATTTTCTGCACGATTTATTTTGGACTGAGCCTCGGGGCAGGCGCGTTTCTTTTTACCACGCGCAAAAACTTCGATGCGGTTGGCGGCTTCGACGAAAAGCTTTTTATCGGAGAAGAAGTTTACTTCAGTATTGCGCTCCGAAAACTTGGGCGATTTCGGATCCTGCGCGAACCAGTCGTTACCTCCGGTCGCAAACTGCGAATGTATTCCGCACGCGAGATCCTCGGTAATTCCTTGAGCGTGATTTTGCGGGGGCCGCGCGCCGCCCGTTCCCGCAAAGGGCTCGATCTTTGGTACAATGGCAAACGCGAGACAAGATCGACATGCGGGCAATGACGAAGCTCGAATGACGAATGACGAAAAAATGACGAAACAGCGTATTGCCATCGCGAAAACGCCGGAAGAAATCCGGAGATGCTTTGAGGTGATGCGGGAATTGCGAACGCAATTTACAGACCCGAAAAAGTTTGTCGAGCGCGTCCTGCGCCAGCAAAAAGAAGGTTACCAGCTCGCGTTTCTTGAATCCGAAGACGAAGTTTGCGCGGTCGCTGGCTATCGGGTTCTCGAATCGCTCTTTTCAAGAAAGTTTCTCTATGTCGATGATCTGGTTACCCGTGAAAGCGATCGGTCGTGCGGTTTTGGCGGTCAGCTGCTCGATTGGTTAATCGAACAGGCGCGCGAGCATGGCTGCGAAAATATCGAGCTCGATTCGGGAGTGCAGAGGTTCGATGCCCATCGGTTTTATTTCTCCAAGCGAATGAGCATTTCATCCTACCACTTTCGGATTAAGATCGAGCAGAAGGAGTGACTATGAAAAATGAGAATCCGTGGATCGCGATTTGCCCGGGCATCAAACGCCAGACGAAAACGAGCGGAAAAACGATGTACCAAATGGTCGCGACGCTTGAGCCGGGCAGCAAGATGCCGGCGCATCAGCACTCGCAGGAGCAGATCGTTCACATCTTGTCCGGACGGATGAAGTTGATTGTCGATGGAACGCCGCACGAAATGAAGACAGGGGACTCCTTTTATCTCGCCCCCAATGTTCCGCATGGGGTCGAGACAATCGAAGAAACGACCGTGCTCGATACTTTCAGCCCGCCGCGCGACGAATACCTGGCGATCGACGAAGCGAACCGCCAGCGCAAGTAACTGCCTCTAACGCCGCAGCTTCGGCGGGATAGCCTACCCGTGAGAAAAGGATGGCTTTTGGGCCGTCCATCCGCTTAGCATTGCTCTCATGTTACACATCATTTGGTCGATCATTATTGGTTTCATTGTGGGCTTGTGCGCGCGCGCGATCATGCCGGGTGTGCAGCACCTGGGCTTCATCCTGACAACGGTTCTTGGCATCGCCGGATCCATCATCGGCGGTTTGATCGGGCGGCTCTTCTCGCGGCCGGCACCCGGTTCAGCGTTTCATCCGGCTGGATTCATTATGTCGGTAATCTGCGCGTTGATCCTGCTCTGGGCATGGGGCAAGTGGGGCGGCGCGATGGTTCATTGAGAACACGAGATTTCGCCAGCGACACCGAAGTCGCTGCTCTCGTCTCCGCGTTCGAAAACGCGACCATTCCAGCATCCGAATTCACTCACGCGGCCCACATCGCGGTCGCGCTGAGTTATCTCGACGCATTTCCTCCAGAGCAGGCACTGGAGCGAAAATGCGCGAAAAAATCCGCGCGTTCGCCACGCATCATGGCGTCAGCAACCTTTATCATGAAACGCTGACCACTTTTTGGATGCGATTGCTCGAACATGTAACCGCTACCTCCGGTGTCGAGTTTCCACTCTGGCAGCGGATCAATTTAATCGTGGAAGATTGGACCAAGCGCCGCCCGGTCGAAACCCATTACTCAGCTGAGCTGATCAAGTCACAAGCCGCGCGCGACAAATGGATTCCGCCCGACCGCTTGCCGACTCCGTTTTAGCTCAAGTCGCGGCCTTGCGATCCGCGGTCCGTCACGCCGTAGCCCTTGCGAAGGCGGATTCTTGGTCTACAATAGGCGCTTCGAAATGGCTGAGAACACGGAAACGTTGGATATCAAGCAGTTCCAGTTGCACGGGAAGGACACCGGCAGCGCAGACGTTCAAGTCGCGCTGTTGACGCGCCGGATCGCGGAACTTACGGAACACTTGAAAAGCCACGCCAAGGACCATTCTTCGCGCCGCGGCCTCCTCAAAATGGTGGCCCAGCGGCGGAGTTTGCTCGATTATTTGAGCCGGTCCCAAGCCGAACGCTACAAGAAGTTGATCGACGGATTGAATCTGCGGAAATAAACCGCGGGTCGGATGTCGATCTTAGCGTCTGCGTTTCAGTGCGACGCCGATTCGATAATTAAAAACGCGACAACCAGGTCGCCAGACACCTTGAATTTAGGTTTTAGGTCCGCCCGTCCCGCAGCCGCGGGATCGGAGTTAAAACCTACAGTCAGGGTGACCGACCTGGAACTCGCACATCCAGGATAATAATATGCAACAGAAGGTCACAGCCCAGATTGGGTCTAATCAGGTATCGATAGAAACAGGCAGGATCGCCAAACTCGCCGACGGCGCCGTCGTTGTGTCGTGCGGCGATACGATGGTGCTCGTTAGCGCGGTCTCAGCCACCGCCATTAAAGAAGGTCAGGATTATTTCCCGCTCACGGTCGATTACCGTGAAAAAGCGGCCGCCGTTGGAAAATTCCCCGGCGGTTACTTCAAACGCGAAGGACGCCCGGCCGAAAAGGAAACACTCACCTCGCGAATGATCGACCGTCCTCTGCGGCCGTTATTCCCGCAGGGATATTTTTACGACACGCAGATCATTTCGATCCTGCTCAGCGCCGATGGCGAGAACGATCCCGACATTCTCGCGATCAACGGCGCCTCGGCGGCGCTCTC
Source organism: Chthoniobacterales bacterium (assembly GCA_038230255.1). Classification (GTDB taxonomy): domain Bacteria; phylum Verrucomicrobiota; class Verrucomicrobiia; order Chthoniobacterales; family UBA10450; genus AV40. The sequence continues at coordinate 44,994 of JBBRNP010000007.1, read as the reverse complement.
CGTTTCGGATATTCCCTTTAACGGACCGATCGGCGCCGTGCGCGTCGGTCGCGTCAACGGCCAATTCGTCGCAAACCCGACTCACACTGAGCGGCAGGAAAGCGATCTCGATCTGGTTTACGTCGGCACCGAAAACGACGTGATCATGATTGAAGGCGCGGCCAACGAAATCCCCGAAGCCGATTTTGTGAAAGCGCTCGAGTTCGCACATGAGCAGACGCGGGAAATGATTCGCATTCAAAAGGAACTCGCGTCGCAGATCGCCAAACCAAAACGCGAGATGCCGCTGCTCAACGTCAAACCAGAGTTACTCGAAATCGCCTATCAAGTGGCAGGCGATCGGATCGAAGGCGCGCTTTACACGCCGGGCAAAGTCGCCCGCGCCAAGGCCGTCGAAACGCTGCGCGAAGAAGTGAAGAAGTCGATTCTGGAAAAACATCCCGAGACCGATGCGTTCTCAATCTCGCAGGCATTCGATTACGTCCAGAAGAAGGCGTTTCGCAAAAGCATTCTCGAAAAACAGAAACGAATGGACGGCCGCGGTTATCAGGATTTACGGCAAATCACTTGCGAAGTCGGAGTGATTCCGCGGGCGCATGGCTCGTCAATTTTTCAGCGCGGCGAAACGCAGGCGCTCGCGCTCGTTACGCTCGCACCAATTGAAGAGGCGCAAAACATCGACGCCTATGGTGGCGGAGTAACTTCGAAGCGTTTCCTTCTTCATTACAACTTTCCGCCGTTCAGCGTCGGCGAAACCGGCCGAACCGGTGGACCCGGACGGCGCGAGATCGGTCACGGCGCCTTGGCCGAGCGTTCGCTCGAGCCGGTTGTGCCGAGCGAAACCGATTTTCGCTACGCGGTTCGAATCTCGAGCGAGATTATGGAATCGAACGGCTCGACTTCAATGGCGAGCGTCTGCGGCGGAATGCTGGCGCTGATGGACGCGGGTGTGCCAGTGAAGGGAATGGTCGCCGGAATTTCCGTCGGACTCGTGACTGAGCATAGCGAAGACCGACAATTGAAACGCTACGAGCTACTGACTGACATCATCGGTTCGGAAGATCACTTCGGCGACATGGATTTCAAATTGTGCGGCACGGATAACGGCGTGACCGGGTTCCAGCTCGATCTGAAACTTCCCGGGGTCAGCCACAAAATCATGGCCGAGGCGATTCAACGCGCCAAAGAAGCCCGCACCAAGATTCTTCAGATCATGCGCGGTTCACTCGACAAGCCGCGGGCCGAACTTTCCAAGTACGCGCCGCGGATCGAGACGATTAAAATTAATCCGGAGAAGATCGGCGCACTCATCGGACCGGGGGGCAAAACGATCAAGGGGATCGTGGCCGAGACCGGCGCAGAGATTAACATCGAAGATGACGGCTCAGTCCACATCTACGCCACCAGCGGCGAATCGATGGCGCGCGCCAAAGAGATCATCGGCGGCATGGCCAAGGAAATCGAAATCGGCACGACTTATCAGGGTCGCGTCGTTTCCACGAAAGAGTTCGGCGCGTTTGTGGAAGTCTTGCCGGGCAAGGACGGTCTCGTCCACATTTCCGAGCTGGCCGATTTCCGAGTGAACCGGACCGAAGACGTGGTCAAAATCGGTGACATGATCTGGGTCAAATGCATCGGGATCGATGACAAAGGCCGGGTCAAACTTTCGCGCAAGGCCGCGTTGAAGGAACAGTCCGAGAAAGAAACCGGCCAGCCGGCTCCAGCCGAAACGCACTGATTCTTCTGTTGTTATTCCAAATGAAGTGAAGAATTTCACTTCGTCGTGAAGGCTGTAATAAGAACAGCTACCGGAGGCCGATCATGTTAACGCCGAGACGCATCTCCTATGCGGTGCTTGTTTTCATGCTGGTGCTGGCGGGATGGTTGCATCTCGGCCCGCCACTGCTGGCAATTTTGTTTTCCTACTTTGCTCTGTCCAAACTCCTGGCCCTTACGAAAAAGAGATGGATCGCGCTCATTTTGTTTCTGCTGGTGGCCGCTGGAATCGCTTGTGGTGCCGCGGTCTTTACCCGGACTGCGATCCGCGAACTGCCCGAAGTCGCCGACAGTTCTCTTCCATCGGCCAGCGCGTGGGCTCAGGCGCGACAAATCGAACTGCCGTTTACCGATTTCGATAGCCTGAAGGCATTCGTGATCGGTGCGTTTAAGGAAGAAACGAACTATCTCAAAGACGTCGCCACCTTCGCCCGGAACGCAACCACTTTCCTCATATTCGTCGCCATCGGCATTGTCGCGGCGGTGAGCCTGTTCTTTAACGGCCGGCTGGATCTTTCTCATAACGTTCCCGCGTCCAGGAACAATCTTTATTCGGTCTTTTGCGGCGAACTTTCCGACCGTTTCCGCGAGTTCTACGAAAGCTTTGCCACGGTGATGGGCGCACAGATCACGATCTCGCTCATCAATACCGTCCTGACTGCGATTTTTGTCCTGGGAGTTCAGTTGCCAGACGCGCCGCTGCTGATCGCGTTAACATTTCTTTGCGGTTTGCTCCCAATTGTCGGCAACCTTGTCAGTAACACCGTCATTGTCTGTGTTGCCTTCACCGTTTCGTTGAAGATCGCGCTAATCGCTCTCATTTTCCTGATCGCGATTCACAAACTGGAATATTTCCTCAACAGCAAGATCATCGGAGATCGCATCCGCAATCCGATCTGGCTGACCCTGCTCGCGCTGATCATCGGAGAACGCCTGATGGGAGTCCCTGGAATGGTGCTTGCACCGGTTATCTTGAATTATCTCCGCGTGGAGATGTCCAAGATCGAAGTTCAGCCAGAGTCATGAAAGCCGGATTCGTTGAAAAACTAATCGGCCGTCTCGGTAAAATCGGGCCGGAGGAAGTGCAGAATTACTTTCTGCGCCTGGCCCAGGAGAAAGGTTTTCTCGAAACCGTTTTCAACTCGATCCAGGAAGGAATCATCGTCACTGATTCGAAAGGGCGAATCACTTATCTCAACGATGCAGCCTGCCAGTTATTCGGATTGGAAGCGGAAGATTCGCTCGGGAAACGGTTGGACGAACGCGTTCGCGGACTGGATTGGGACGCTCTCTCGCGTGAAGGCGCGGTCAGCCGCGATATGGAGATCTTCTATCCCACCAACCGATTCATCAATTTTTACAGCGTCCCGCTCGTGATTGAGCGGCAAGATTCTGTAGCCGGAGAGGCTACCGGCGAACGGGTCGGGCACGCGATTATTTTACGCGACATTACTGAAAGCCGGCGCACCGAACAGCAAACGATTGAGTCCGAGCGGCTGAACGCTTTGACTATGCTCGCCGCCGGAGTTGCCCACGAGATCGGCAATCCGCTCAATTCCCTCAATATTCATTTACAGTTGATCGAACGTGAGGCCCGTAAACTAAACGGGGCAAAGGGCACCGAACTTCACGAATCGGTGGAGGTGGCACGCGCCGAGATTAACCGCCTCGATTCGATCATCAGTCAGTTCCTGCGGGCAATTCGTCCGACTCGTCCGCAGCTGCGCCCGGAAAACATTAATTCAATCGTCGAAGAAGCGGTTCGCTTTTTGGCGCTTGAAATCAAAGACCGCGACATTGTGGTGGAGCAGGAACTGCGCTCCGACCTGCCGCTTCTCGAAATCGACCGCGATCAAATGAAGCAGGCGTTTTACAACGTGATCAAGAACAGTTTCGAAGCGATGAAGACCCGCGGAATATTACGGATCCGCACCGATATGGACGAATCGCATGTCACCGTGCGTTTCACGGACACGGGCGGCGGAATCTCCGCGGAAAATCTCAGTCGCGTGTTCGAACCCTATTTCACAACGAAGACCAGCGGAACTGGGCTCGGCCTATTGATCGTTCGCCGGATTGTGCGCGAGCACGGCGGCGAGTTGTCGATCGAAAGCAGTGAAGGGAAAGGGCTCACCCTAACGATTCGCCTGCCGCACGTCGACCGACGCGTGCGCATGCTAGAGGCCGGAAATTCTTCGAAGTGAATAAGACGAGAGCGCAGGGAATGAAGTCGGCCGGTTCATTCGAAGGCGAGCGAAGTTCGTCTCATTCTGCATTTAACCGCGACTGGGCAGCTGGCTTACTGCTGATGGCGTTGACTGCGCTCGCCTACATTCCGGCGTGGAGTGGCGCGAAGATTTGGGATGATGACCGGCATATTACGAGGCCCGAGCTGAGCACGTTGCACGGCTTGGAGCAGATCTGGGTCAACCCGTCCGCGACTCAACAATATTACCCGGTCGTCCACACCGTCTTTTGGGTCGAACATCAAATCTGGGGCGACGCGGTCTTTCCATATCATTTTGTTAACATTCTGCTTCACGGCCTCTCTACGCTCATCTTGCTCAAGATTTTGCGGCGGCTGAACGTACCCGGCGCGTGGTTAGGCGCCGCATTATTTGCGCTGCATCCGGTCCAAGTGGAATCGGTTGCCTGGATCTCGGAGTTGAAGAACACGCTCTCCGGTGCGTTCTGTCTGGCATCCGCGCTGGTTTATCTTCGTTTCGACGAAACGCGGGAACGTCGCAGTTACGTCACCTCGCTAGCTTTTTTCTTTCTCGGGCTGTTATCCAAAACCGCAATCGCTCCACTGCCGGTCGTGCTCGCGGTGGTTCTCTGGTGGAAACGTGGACGAGTCGATTCAAAACGCGACATTGCGCCGCTGCTCCCACTTGTCGGGCTCGGCGCTGGTGCCGGTCTTTTAACAGCGTGGCTGGAACAACACTACGTTGGCGCGCAAGGCACGGCTTTTAGTTTTTCGTTCATCGAGCGCTGCCTTATCGCCGGTCGCGACTTTTGGTTTTATCTGTTCAAGCTTCTTTGGCCGGCGAAGCTGACTTTTATTTATCCGCGGTGGGAGATCAGCGGTGCCGACTGGTGGCAATACCTCTTCCCCTTGGCGCTCATTCTATTACTCGCGGTCCTTTGGCTATTGAGAAAAAAATCCCGAGCGCCGCTTACAGCTACTCTCGTTTTTCTCGGTCTGCTTTTCCCGGCTCTCGGTTTCATCAACGTCTATCCGTTCATCTACTCTTTTGTCGCTGATCACTTCCAGTATCTTGCCTGCATCGGCCCGCTCGCGTTGATCGGCGCCGGGATAACTATTGCAGTCGATTCCTTCGCTCCGCGGCCGGCAATTTTTCGACCTCTCGTTTACTCGGTCTTACTTCTAACGCTCGCGACGTTGACGTGGCGGCAAAGCCGGCAATACGCGAATGTCGAAACAATTTGGCGGACAACCATTGCGCGAAACCCGACGTCCTGGATGGCGGAAAGCAATCTCGGGCTTCTGCTGTCCGAACGAGGCGATCTCGATGAAAGCATCGCCCATTTCGAAAAAGTTCTCCAGCTGCGCCCGACTGAGCCGGGAGGTTATAGCAATCTCGCCAATGCGCTGCTCAGGAAAGGATTAATTGATGAGGCGATGGAGCAATTTCAAACGGCAGTCCTGATAGCGCCGGATGATGCGGACGCGCAAACAAATTTGGGCGGCGCGTTGCTCGAGCAGGGACGATTCGATGATGCCATTAAGTACTTTTCCAAAGCTCTCGAAAAACATCCGGACCATGCGCTAGCCCACAATAATCTTGGCAAGGCGCTTCTGCAGAAAGGAGATATCGATGGAGCAATTCGCGAGTATCAAAAAACTCTCGATCTCCAATTCGACCATGCCGATAGCCACTACAACATTGGCCAGGCCCTTCGGCGGAAAGGCCAAGTTGACGCTGCGATTGCCGAGTACCGCAAAGCCCTTGAGCTACGACCTGACCACGCCAACGCACACAACAATCTCGCCAATGCACTCAGGCAAAAAGGTCAGATCAAAGAGGCCGTCCAACATTACGAAGAGGCTCTAAAAAGCCAACCGGGCTCAATCCTCGTGCAAAATAATCTCGCGTGGCTGCTAGCAACTTCCGCCGATCCGACGGTGCGGAATGGCGCGAGGGCGGTGGAGTTGGCTGAGCGGGCCGCTCGCCTTACCGGTGGCGATGATCCCGTGATTCTTCACACCCTGGCCGCAGCCTATGCAGAAAACGGTCAGTTCTCACAGGCTATCGCCGCTGCGCAAGAAGCGCTCAAATTCGCCGACGAACGGGGCGTCACTCCTTTAGTCGAATCGCTTCGCAACAAGATCATTCTTTATCAGGCTGGATCGGCCTACCACGAACTAACGCCGTAGCCGCCGCGCGACAATTATCTGGAATTGGCCGCAACGGTTTCGAATTACCAAGCTACGCCGACAGGCGAGCCGATATAATCGTCGTCGGTCAATTGTTTGAGCATAAAATCGGCGACGTCCGCGCGCGCGATTCGGTTCGTCCAAAGATAATTCCCGACGTTGCGACCATGTCGATACTTGCCACGCGCCGGCGAATTGGTCAGCACCGCCGGGCGCACGATCACCCAATCCGTCTCGCTTTCTTCGATTAATTTCTCCTGCCGAACTTTGTCGTAAAAAATGAAAGGCAAAATCAGCGGAACGACAAAGAAGGTGAAGAGCAAACCGAGCCGGCCGACGCTGTTGCCCAGACCGAGCGAACTTTCGCAGACAAGCCGCGGGACGTTACACGTTTTCATCGCGCGAAGAATATTGGCAGTGCCATTTGAGAGAACCCGATTATAAAAGAAGCGCTTCGTCCCTAGCGCGCAAAGGACCGCACTTTGTCCGCGCATCGCTGATTCGACCGACTCATAATCGCGCACGTTTCCTTTGAGCACGCGCAGGTTAGGGTGCTCAAGCTTCATCTTCTTCGGTTTTCGCACCAGCACCGTAACCTGGTGGCCTTGTTCCAATGCCTGCCGCACCAGTTCGCGGCCGCTGCCACCAGTCGCACCAATGATCAAAATCCGCAGCCGATTTCCCCAGCCGCGCGAGATCGGTTTGGTCGTTTTCCGCTGTGGCGCTTTCCGCGCGAGCAAGACCGACAGCAAAATTGCGTATGGAATTAGGACAAATAGGACAAACTTTAGCAACATGGTTCGATTTGATTCTTATCGGGCGCGAGACGGCTTGAGTAGAATTATCTTTCCTAATTGAGAGATCAGCCGATTGAGTGAGAATAAATGGCGCACTCGCCCAGGCCGAAAGTTATTCATGGATTCCATTCAGCCCATCATTCTTATCGTTGATGACGAAAAACATACGCGGGACGGATTGCGCCGCCTGCTCGAAAACGATTACGATGTTTATGTGGCCGGCGACATCGCCAGCGCAATGAATGTTCTCGAGCGGGAACATGTCGATCTTGTCCTGACCGATCTGCGCCTCGGCGCCGAAGATGGAATGAACTTGATCGATCGCGCGCTGAAAATGCCGCAGCCGCCGATCTGCATCATGATGACGGCATACGGCTCGGTCGACACCGCGGTAGAGGCAATGAAACGCGGCGCCTACGACTTCGTGACCAAGCCGCTGAATCTGGACAAGGTGGAAATGCTGATATCGCGCGCGTTGCGCGACCGCAAACTGGAGCAGGAAAATCAAACGTTGCGGCAACAAGTCGACGAACGTTACGGCCTCGAGAACATCATCGGCGATTCGCCGACGCTGCACGAAGTGCTGGACACAATCCGCCAGGTTGCCCCTTCATCGGCGAACGTTTTGATCGAAGGCGAAAGCGGCACCGGAAAAGAGTTGGCCGCGCACGCGCTTCACAATTTAAGCCGGCGGAACAAGGCAAAATTTGTCACTGTCCATTGCGCGGCTCTTTCGCCCACGTTGCTCGAAAGCGAATTGTTCGGTCACGAAAAAGGCGCGTTCACCGGTGCGCATGAACGAAGGATCGGGCGATTCGAGCAAGCGAGCGGCGGCACGATTTTTTTGGACGAAGTGGGTGAAATTTCACCGACCACGCAAGTAAAGCTGCTGCGCGTGATGAGCGAAGAGCGCGCGTTTGAGCGGGTGGGTGGTAATCAAACCTTGCGAGCCGACGTGCGCCTGATCGCGGCGACCAACAAGAATCTCGAGCAGCTCGTGAAAGAGGGAAAGTTCCGCGACGATCTGTATTTTCGCCTCAACGTGGTCCGGATCGTCATGCCGCCGTTGCGCGAGCGCAAAGATGATATTCCGTTACTGGTGCGCGCGTTTTTGCGGCAATTTTCCAAAGCAAACAACAAGGAGGTTGTCGATCTAACGCCCGAAGCCATGAACGCGCTGCTTACCTACAATTGGCCGGGCAACGTCCGCGAGTTGCGCACTGCGATCGAGCATGGGGTTGTAATGGCGACTGGGCCGAAGATCACACCCCGCGATTTGCCGACGGCTTTGCGACAAGCTGCCGGCGCAACCCTTCCGCGCGGTATTTCGGCGGCCAAAGCGTTCGGTGAAAAAGCCAGCCCGCTTGATCTTCATGAAACGGAACGCAAACTGATTTTACAGGCATTGGCCACAACGAATGGAAACGTGACCGCGGCTGCGAAAAAACTCGGCATCAGCCGGCGGACGCTTCATCGTAAAATCAATGAAATGAACGCCAAAGAAAAAACGCCTGCAATCAAGACCGAGTCCACACCAAATGCCGGGTAGCGAAGAATTCGTTCAAAGCGCAGTCCACGCCCTGGAGGCGGGCGGGCTGGTTGTTTGGGTCAAGCGCGGTGCGCTTGCGCTTGTCATTATTGCTATTGTCGTCGTTCATTTTTACCAATTCCGCGGGCTCTCCACCTCGCAGGGAATGGATCAGGCGCAAATCGGACGCGCCATCGCCAGCGGCGAAGGGTGGCGGACAAAAATGGCCCGGCCTCTGGCAGTCGGACAACTCCAGGCGCACGGCAAAGACGTAAGCCGAAACATTTGGTTCGACACCTACAACGCGCCCCTACCGCCGCTGATCAACGCCATCGCGCTGCTCCCGACAAAAGCGTATTGGAAAATGGACCCGCGCACGCTGGTTTACGTTGGCGATAAGGCGATCGCTACGATGTCGATCTTACTTTTCATTGCATCGGTCGCGGTGCTGTTTTTCACAGCCCGCCGGTTGTTTGATCAGCGCCTGGCGTTGCTGGCCTGCGGCCTCGTGCTGCTCTGTGAAACCATATGGCAATATTCGCTCTCCGGTTTGCCCCAGCTGCTGCTGATGCTCTTGTTCAACAGCACGGTTTATCTGCTCATTCGGGCGGTGGAATCGCAACATCGCGATGAATCCCCATTAAAATGGTTGGTCGCCGCCGGCGTCGGCTTTGGATTACTTGCGCTCACGCATGCGCTGACTTTGTGGATTTTTCTGGGCGCGCTGATTATCGCCGGCTTCTTTTTCCGGCCGCGGGGATGGTCCGCTTTAATCATGCTCGCTGTTTGCGCGGTCGTTTATCTGCCGTGGCTGATTCGGACATTTATTATTTGCGGTAATCCGGGCGGCGTCGCCATCTATTCGATTTTCAGCGGCGTCGGCCGCAGCGAATGGAGCTGGATGCGTCAATTGGACTTCGATTCTGCTAGCGTCGGGCTTGGCTCACTTCGCGACAAGCTCACCACTGGCTTTGTCTTCCAAACCGCTCATCTCTTCGAATACTTCGGACTGAGCGTGGTCGCCCTTATGTTTTTCGTATCGCTGTTGCATGCGTTCAAAAAGACAGAGGCTGCGGCGATTCGCTGGATCCTTCTGGCAATGTGGAGCGGCGCTGTGTTTGGAATGGCGATGTATGGAATTACCGAGGAACAAGGCGTCGCCGCAAACCAGCTTCATCTGATTTTCGTCCCGCTGATGACCTGTTACGGCCTGGCTTATCTGCTCGTGCAATGGAACCGGCTCTCACTCAACATCCCGTTCGCGCGCATCGGTTTTATCACGCTGCTCTATCTTCTCTGTGCTTTGCCGATGATTTTCGCGTCGCCATGGTTGTCGCCGCCCAAACCCTTTGTCCGATGGCCACCTTACGTGCCGCCGCTCATCAGCGTTTTAAATGGTTGGATGCAGCCGGACGAAATCACCGCGAGCGATATGCCGTGGGCGGTCGCGTGGTACGCCGACCGGCGCGCGCTCTGGTTGCCGGACACGCTCCGCGTTTTGAGCGATTTCAGTGATTACAAAACGCTCGGCGGACCGGTGAACGGTCTTTACCTCACGCCGATCAGCGGAACGGACAACAAACTTCGGGACATCATTAAAGGCGAATACAAGGATTGGGCTCTGGTGATTCAGCGCAATCAGGTTTTGGAAAAATTTCCGCTCAAATGGAACACGATCGCTCTCGGCTTTGAAAACGAATGTATTTTCCTGAGCGACCGCGACCGTGAACATCAGCCAAAACAATGAAGTGCATTAAGTTCGCACTTTCCCGTTTACGAACTGGCATCGGAGCGTTTCAGTAAGGCGGTGAAACAAGCGACCAAGATTTTCGGCACCGACGGCGTCCGCGGTGTTGCTAACGTCGAGCCGGTCACGGCCGAGACCGCGCTCAAACTTGGCCGCGCCGCGGCGCATGTTTTCACCCAATTAAATCCGCGCACGCTTCCGGAAGGCGCGCGGCCGAAGATCGTGCTCGGCAAAGACACTCGCCTTTCCGGTTACATGCTCGAGAACGCGCTCGTCGCCGGGATCACTTCGCTCGGCGTTGATGTTCTCGTCATCGGCCCGTTGCCAACGCCGGGCGTAGCTTACATCACTCGATCGCTCCGGGCCGATGCCGGCATTGTTCTTTCCGCTTCCCATAATCCTTACGAAGACAACGGCATTAAATTTTTCCGGCACGATGGTTACAAACTCGACGATCAAGTCGAAGCGCAAATCGAGGACTTGGTCTTTACCGGCAAGATCGACAACATCCGGCCGACTGCCGGCAAAATCGGGCGGGCCGCGCGCATCGACGACGCGCTAGGCCGCTACGTCGAATTCGCCAAGGCCAGTTTCCCGCGAAAAATGTCGCTCGAAGAGTTGCGTATCGCCGTCGATGTCGCAAATGGCGCCGCCTACAAGTCGACGCCGTGCATCTTGCGCGAGCTCGGGGCCGACACTGCAATCGCCCACAACGAGCCGAACGGAATGAATATCAACGACGGCTGCGGCAGCACGCATCCTGACGAAATTCAGCGCATCGTAAGCCTGACCGATGCCGATGTCGGTATCACTCACGATGGCGACGCTGATCGGGTTCTGCTTTGCGATGAAAATGGCGAGATCGTGGATGGTGATGAAATTCTCGCTATCGCCGCGCTCGATCTTTTAAAATCGAACCAACTTCGCGACAACACACTGGTCGCGACCGTGATGAGTAATTTCGGCCTGGATGAAACGCTCGCGGCCCACGGCGGCAAGGTGATTCGCACCAAAGTGGGCGATCGCTACGTGATTGAAGAAATGGTTTCGCGAAATCTCAATCTGGGCGGCGAACAGAGCGGGCACCTTATCTTCCGCGATTTCACAACTACCGGCGATGGAATCATCAGCGCACTCCAAATCTTGCGGATCATGCACACGACCGGTCAACCGCTGAGCCAATTGAAAAAATGTCTCAAGAAATATCCACAGGCGCAGCGCAACCTCGTGGTCAAATCGAAACCGCCGATCGAGGAATTGCGCGAAGTTGTTAAGTTGCGCGAGGAAGTCGAGCGCGAGCTGGCCGGTAAAGGTCGCGTTCTTCTGCGCTATTCCGGCACGGAGTCAAAAATCCGCCTTTTGATCGAGGGGCGGGAACTGGATAAGATCGACAAACACGCCAACCGTATTGCGGACGCGATCCAAAGCGCGATCGGCGCGAATTAGAAACAATGAACCTTACTCGTGTGATCGAAGCGCTTTTCTTCAGCGCGCAAAAACCGCTCTCGACCAAGGAGATTGCCGATGCCCTCCGCAACGCCGGCGCGGAAGGTGAGTTCTCTCTTAATGAGTTTGCCAGTGTTCGGCCGGCGGAAGTCGCTGCCGCGATCGAGCAATTAAAAATCGAATACATTCAGCATGAGCATGGCTTTCAGCTTGTTGAAAAGGCCGACGGCTGGCAGCTGGCGAGCGACCCAAAGTACGCCCAATGGGTCCGCGGACTTTTCTCAGCGCCAAAACCGGCGCGGTTGAGTTCGCCCGCGCTCGAAACGCTCGCCATCATCGCCTACCGGCAGCCGATCACGCGCGCGGATGTCGAAGCAGTCCGCGGCGTTACCATCGATGGCGTTTTGCAAACCTTGATGGAGCGCGGTCTCGTCAAAATTTCCGGCCGCGCCGAAATTCCCGGTCGCCCGTTGCTTTACGAGACGACGGAATTTTTTCTCGATCACTTTGGTCTGCGTAATCTCGATGAACTGCCAAACGTCGAAGAGCTGCGCACGCGTCATTTGCCAGTAAGCCCGCGCCCGGAGCCAGCTGCGGAAAGCGTGGCGGAGAGCGAAACGCGCACGCCTTCTCCAACGTGATTCGTTAGTAACCAGCACCACGAAGAGCACGAAGGTCACGAAGAAACTTCAATGACATTTGCTTCGTGGCCTTCGTGGTTGGGTTATGGCGTTGCCACGTCGCTGATCGCGATCCCAACAATCACGTTCGCCGACATCCAGCCCGGTAATTGCGCGCGCGCTGCCAGCTATTCCGAAAACAAACGCGGTTTTTCCATGCTCGTGATGCAGAATGGCAAGACCGTTTTCGAGCATTACGCGAACGGCGGCGGCGCGGAGATGCGCTGCAAGATTTTCAGCGGCACAAAAAGCTTTTGGGGAATCGGCGCGCTTTGTGCCGTGCGTGACGGTTTAATCAAACTCGACGATCGGGTCGCTGACACGATCACCGAATGGAAAAACGATCCGCGCAAATCGCAGATCACGATTCGCCAGTTGTTGAATCAAACCGACGGGATCGAGCCGGCGCCGCATCTGCACAGCGAATCGATCCGCGACCGGAATTCAACCGCCGTTCAATTACCGCTGATTGCTGCGCCGGGTTCGGTCTTCGCCTACGGTCCGAGCCATATCCAAATTTTCACTGAGGTATTGCGGAGAAAGCTGAACGGCCGGTCAACCGTATCATATCTACAGGAGAATGTTCTTTCGCCACTTGGCCTAACAAGTCTCGACTTCAAGCGGGATGGGCGAGGCAACCCGCTCCCGGCCACCGGCTTTGAATTGACCGCGCGGGAATGGGCGCGATTCGGGGAGTTGGTCCTCGGGCACGGAACTTACAACGGCAAACAAATTGTTCCGGCGAGCCTGCTCGGCCAGGCGTTCAGCGGCTCCGGCCCAAATCCGTCTTACGGTTTGACCTTTTGGTTGAACCGGCAGGCGCCGAACGCTCGCGAAATCGATTACGAAAAGGAACTCGACCTGAAATGGCAACGCGCGCACTGGACTGGCATCTGCATTTGCCGAGCGGCACCGTCCGACATGATCGTCGCGCTTGGCTCTAATTATGAGCGCTTGTTTATCATTCCATCGCTCAACGCGATCATTGTTCGGCAAGGGTGGAGCGCCAAGTTTTCCGACTCCGATTTCTTGCGACTTGTCCTGGGACGTTAGCTGTATCAGCTTCTCTGAAAATGCCAGTCCGGCTCGGACCTTTCCTGAACGGTTGCTGGCACCTACATTGTCGATCTTATGAATAAATTTGCGATCGGTTGCGGCGGATTGCTTGTCATCGTCCTGGTTATCGCCTTCGTGATTGGACTATTTTTCTGGGGGACTTACAACCGGCTGGTCGGTTTGCAGCAGGGCGTCGATGCGCAATGGGCGCAGGTCCAAACCGTTTACCAGCGACGTGCGGACCTGATTCCAAACCTCGTGAACACTGTGGCCGGCGCGGCCAATTTTGAGAAGTCCACCTTGACCGAAGTGACCAACGCGCGCGCCAGCGTCGGCCGGGTGCAACTAGATCCGAGCAAGGCGCCAACCGACGCCAAGCAGCTCGAGGATTTTCAAGCGGCGCAGGGTCAATTGAGTAACGCGCTCTCGCGGTTGCTTGTTGTCGCAGAAAATTATCCGCAGTTGCGCGCGACCGAGAACTTTCAAGGCCTGCAGGCGCAACTGGAGGGAACCGAGAACCGCATTTCAGTCGAGCGCAACAAATTCAACACCACCGTTCAGGATTACAACGTCGCCGTGCGTCGATTTCCAACAAATATGATCGCCGGAATGTTTGGGTTTTCACCGCGACCATTTTTTGAAGCGCAACAAGGCGCTGAAAAAGCGCCAACCGTGAATTTCAATTTCGGCTCGCCCGCACCCGCGGCCTCGCCAGCTGCGACCGCAGCTGCAACGCCGTAAGGTGGATCGGCCGCTCTGTCGGGCGATGTTAAATATGGCGCCGAAGGCGCATAAGTTCAGGCATCGAGCAAGGGACTGCTCGATCCACCTTGCGCTCGCCCTGGTTGGACTGCTTGCATTTTCTTCCCAAGCCGCGGAGATAATTCCGCCGAAGCCGGCGGCGTACTTTAGCGATTACGCCGGCGTTGTTTCGAAGGAAGCAGCCCATCGGTTTAACGAACAGCTCGCCCAATTCGAGCGCGAAACCTCCAACCAGATCCTGGTGGCGGTCTGGCAGACGATGCCGTCACAAAGTTCGATTGAAGATTTCACTCAGCGCACGTTCCAAGCCTGGACGGTGGGCCAAAAAGGACTGAACAACGGCGCCGTCCTCTTTGTGTTCGTCAAAGATCGACGGATGCGAATTCAATCGGGCTACGGCTTGGAAGGCGCTCTTCCAGATCTCACGTGCGATCAAATCATACGGAACGATATCGCGCCGCATTTTCGTAATAATGATTACGAAGGCGGATTGGCCGAAGGGATCAATTCCATATTCAAAGCGATTCGAGGCGAATACACCGGAACCGGGAAAACAGTTACGGAAAGACATAGCAATGGGCCAAGGCCAAGCCTCTTGTTTTTCATAATCTTTGTCGTCGTCTTGACGATTATTTCAAGAATTATGCGGCGATTTAGCGGCTACAGTTATTCGTCGCGGCGACGCGGCCCCATTTTCATCCCAATGGGATTTGGTGGTGGAGGTGGCGGTTGGTCATCCAGCGGTGGCGGTGGTGGGTTCAGCGGATTCAGTGGCGGTGGCGGATTTAGCGGCGGAGGTGGCGCGAGCGGCAGTTGGTAAGCAATGCGAACGAAAGAATTCCTGGGCAAGCTTGAGCACGACCGGATCGTGCACGCAATCCGCGAGGCGGAATCAAAAACCTCCGGCGAGATCCGTGTCTTCCTCCAGCGCGGCAAACTGGACAGCGATCCGCTTCTGGCCGCGAAGAAGAAATTTCATCAACTCGGCATGCATAAGACAGCGGACCGGAATGGCGTGCTCATTTTTGTGGCGCCGCGCGCCCACAAGTTCGCGGTCGTCGGCGATAAAGCGATCCACGAAAAGTGCGGTGAAGCATTTTGGCAGCAGCTGGTTGAGAGAATGCGCGAACATTTCCGGAATGAGAAATTCACGGACGCACTAGTCGAAGCGATCGAAGAAGCCGGCCAGGCCCTCGCTTCGCATTTTCCCAGAACATCGACATCCTGGGGCCAGCTACCCGACGATGTGATTGAAGAGTGATCTATTCGGTCCGGACCTTGTAGATAACGACGTCGTCTTCGGCAAATTCCTTCGTTAGAAAAGAGAACGGGGCGCGGTCGAACTGATCGATCGGCGCCGTGATGATGTAATGGACACCATTGGTCGCGAGAGCGGCGAGTGCATCGGACGGGGCCGAAGTAAATTTTTCGACAATCTGCGACGCGGTGTTCGAGCGAGATTGCCAGTCCACGTAAGGATTGGAAAATTCGGGCTGAGAGGTAACGACCACCTTTCGGTCCGCGGGCCCAACGATGCTGAGATCGAGATCACCGCTGAGCGACAGAAAAACATCGACCGGCTTGGTATTGGACAGGATCCAGCGATAGGCGTCGAGGTAAGCTTTTCTTTCCGCAAAACTGACGGCCTGACTGCGAGCGTTGGTAAAGTCGAAACGAGCGCGGTACTTGGGATACGCAAGAACCAGGAAAACAACGAGTGCCAGCGCCACAAGTCCGGCCTCAGCACCGTGCCTCAAGCGATTGCCCTCATCAAATCTGTTTCTAGACAGTGACGTGAGGCCTCGGGCCAGGTAACGGCAGATCCACACGAGCCCAAGACCAAATACAATGTTTTGCAGTGCTCTCAGATAGAAAAGGAAATGGTGGGCCGGGACAAACATCAGATGCAGCTTGGGCGATATGATCTGTTGCAATTCATTCACCGCCAATGCGGCGCAACAAATCATCAGCCAGGCCAGAAGGGCAATTTTTCCGGCCTTCACGCTTCGCGCGCCGAGCAAAACCACGAGGCCGACGGCCGAGATCGCGCTAAACCAGGAGAGATACCCCCGGGTAAAATCGGAAAGTTTATCAATAGCTAATGGAGGGTAAATCCAATTACCCGGAACGGGATTTAGGATCCGGAGGTGATAATGAAACAGAATTGAAATGGTGAACGGCAAACTGACGATAAAAGCGACAAGCAGAATCAATAGTAACGGCAGCGTCTTTGGAATGAATGCCGATCGGAACCGAAGCTGACTCTGCGTCACCGGGTTCATCATCAATCCAATGACGATAATCATCCCGAGAATGACAGCTGGTGCCGTGTGACCGAGAAAGGCGACGCCAAGTAGAATTCCGACAAGAAAGTACCATCGCCACTGCTGAGACTCGAGGACTTGGCCATAGGCCACTAGAGTCAGATAGAAGAATCCCTGAGAAAGATTTTGGCTGAAAACCCACGGCGAATAGGTGGCCGCTGCCCATGATGGCGCATCGCCAATCGGAGCAAAGAGAAATGCCGCTACCGCGAGCAGCGCAACCAATCGACCAAAAAGATAAGTAACCAATAAGTAGAACGCGATCGGCGCGAAAAGATTAAGATAGGCTCCCGCCTGAGTGACGACTAGCGGCGGCGTTATCCCGCTAACACTCGAGATCGCGGCGACTATGGCCGAAACCCGCGGATTGTACCAGATTGTTTCGCCAACATAGAGATGATCTGTGCCGTAGCGATGATCGAGGATTGCCTGTGCCATTCCGATATCGCGGAATTGATCGAGATCATAGGGCCACGCGACACCCGCAGTAGTCTTAATTCCATTGATCAGCGCGATTGCGATTAGGACTAAGAAAGCGAGGTCCAAGCCCACGCGCTCCCGATTAGTCCAAAGCTTTTCGAGAATCCCGGTCACTTGCTGGACTCTGTCTTTCGGTAATCGCCGCGGCTAAAGTATTTCTCCAGCCAGACGTATAAGCAGATAAACAGGTATCGGCTGCCCATCTCTTTGAGCTGCATTTTGGCAATTCCATGACGCCTGTTTCGCCAGGTAATAGGAATGACTGTCCATGAATAGCCGCGGACGATTGCCTTTAGCGGCAGCTCGATGGTGAGATTGAAATGTGGCGAGATCAGAGGACGACAGCCATCGATTGCAACCTTTCGGTAAGCTTTGAACGCATTGGTCGTGTCGTTAAGTTTAATGTTAAAGAGCACACTAAGGAATAAGTTAGCGAGCCGATTAATTACTAGCTTGAAGGTTGGATAGCCGATAACGGCGCTATCTTTGATGAAGCGACTGCCGAAAACGCAGTCATAGCCTTCATTGAGCTTCTCCCAGTATCGAACGACGGTCGTGGCAGTCATCCGACTCATCTGCCATCATAATCACCGCAGCGTCACCTTTCATACAATCAAGGCCACGGAGGACGGCCCTGCCGTAGCCGTGCTCGGAGTCATTTTGAATCGGCCGCAACTCTGACAAGCGCGCGGCCAACTCTTGCAGGATCTTCCAGGTTTGATCCGTGCTGCAATCGTCCACCGCGATTATTTCATGCGGAACGCCGCGCAATCTTAGTTCGGCATGAAGATGTTCAAGAGTAGTAGCGATGCACTCTTCCTCGTTTCGGGCCGGAATAATGACGGAAAGAAGCGATAAGCGCGATGTCGATCCGGTTGTCACTGGAAAGAAGTATTGTTCAGTCGGTAGCCGTCACATTTGACGCAGATTGGCTGGCCCAAAACTTAAACCCAATATGATCGGTCCTAAACGTGTGAAGTAGCAGCCCGATGAACAAACCGATGTTCGCCAAGGCAAACCAGAGGGTGAGATCGACGCCTGCAATGACATGCTGGACCCTCTGGCCAAACACTCCAAAGAAAATGAACAGATTGATGTTCGCCGCAATGCTGAAGTTGATAGCACGGATCAGTTCCTTTGAATCGATGAAGACCAGGATCCACGCGAGGCACGCGATCGGAAACAAATGGTTCTCATGCGCGCCGGTATTGAAAAGAAAGTAACTTAGGTATCCCAGCATCGAGTAAATGACTAGCTGCTTGAACGTTTTCTTCTGGAGCGCGAAAGCGATGAGGATCGCCGCATAACTAAGATAGAACAGGATCTTTTCGGGGAGTATTACCAGTGCGTCGCGTGTTTGGATTAAATCGATCTCTCCATTTTGAAGGCTTCCATACTTCTCAGGAGACCAGAGATGCAGCGCCCACGTGTGCAGCCAGCCAAAATTCAACGCGTAGCCCGAAATGAAATTATGTCGGGTCATCGCGCGTTGGAGCGAGTTGATGATTGCTCCCACGCCGAACATCATGAACATCGGGAGAGCAACAACCAACGCGGCAATGATGAACGGAAGCGCCCGCTTAAACGCTTTGTCACGTCCTGATAAGCCCTCGCCGGTGGCCGCTATCACGTAGATGCAAACAAAAGGTGCGATCAGCAAAGGTTGCCATTTGATCGCGCAACTAACGGCGAGCATGAGAACTCCCAGCTTCAAACGTCCTCGCTGAAGGCAAAAAAATGCCGCGACCAGAAAGGGCGCGAAATAAATATCCAGATAGCCGAGCGCGACGCTGTTCAAGATCAAACTGAACTCAAGCGCGGCAGTCAGAATCAGGTCGCGCGAGAACCAGTAAAAACTGCCTGCTGTCGTAATCAGAAAGATGAACAGCGACCACTTCAGCGCCAGGAGAACAGCGATGCCGAACGCATCGGAGCACCGTGAAACCGTCTCCAAAATGATAAGGGAGAGCGGCGGATAATCTGTTCCGCTGTGGACGAAGCCGCCCACCAGTCCAAACGCCGACATTTGATCAATCCAAGTTCGCCAAATGGCAACGTCACCCGTGCCGGGCGAATACAACAAGCTAAGGGCGATTAAATTGACCACCAGTAACAAGCCAATCCCCGACCAGTTTGGACGGGTCGATTCGGCTGGAAACTGTTCCTTTTCGCTCACGCTTGCTTGGAAGTAATGGCCTAGGCTGAATTCGGTGTAACAGGTTTCCTTGACCAGGCACAGCGCAGCGCGTGGAAGATGACCTGGATATAGCCGCTGCCATGTTTGAGCAGGCCAAATTTTGACCGGCCCATCTGCGGACTTCGATCAACCCACACCACCGGCATCTCCACGATTTGATATCCAAAAAGAATTGGGAGCAGCCCTGTTTCGGCGTTCATGGCAAAACCGTTGCTCTTCCACGGCATCGATTTAAAAATCGTCGCGCGGTAAAGTTTGAAGTTATTGGTGAGATCGTTCTGCTTGATCTGGAAAATGATTTTCACGACCCAGTGAAATAAACGGTTCATTAAAAGTTTGAGAAAAGGATAACCGACCACTTTCCCGCCTTTGACAAAACGGGAACCGATTACGCCATCGCACCTTTGCTGGTCGAATGCGGCGATCAGCGCCCTGACCTGGCCGATGTTTTCGACAAAGTCGCTGTCCATCGAAAGCACGCACTCCGCTTTCGGGTTGATTCGAGCAAAACCGGTTTTCAACGCGCGTCCAACTCCACAAGGCGGCGTACGTTTGACCAAAACCACTTTGGCGTTTCGTTTGCTCCAGGTCTCCACAATTTCTGCGGTCCCGTCTTTTGAAGCATCGTCCACCACGATGATCTCGAGGATCTCCTGGTCGTAGTTGGCCAGCAGGCCTTTCAGCATCCGGCCTATTGCCTGCTCTTCGTTGTGGGCGATCAAAATGACCGAAAGCGCCTTCATTTAAGTGAACCTCAGCGGAAATATGGCGATAATCCTAGCAAAATGGGCGCTTGCAAAATCTGCGGTTCGTTGTTTATTCCACGCTCGCAGCGAGTTTTGTAATTACGCCGTTGGTCCCTGGGTCTCCGTCGCTGGACGTGAAACCACACTCGCCAGGGGAAACCCGGCTTCTGAAAGGAATTTAGCGATTTAAAGATTTAGCGATCTGACGATTTGCTTTGTGCATTCGTTAAATCATCCACTCGATAAATCGTTAATTATTAAAATATGCCAGTTCGTTACGGTCGTTTTGAAATGCCAAAGACTCTCTCGAAAGACGAGAGCACAGCCACAGACACTTACGCCCAGTTTACCGCCGAGCCGTTTGAAGCCGGCTATGGGCACACCGTTGGAAATTCGCTCCGGCGCGTACTGCTTTCGTCGCTCGAAGGCGCTGCTATTACCGCGGTAAAGATCACGGGCGCGCAACATGAGTTCGCCACGCTCCCGGGCGTGGTCGAGGACGTGACCGACATCGTGCTCAACCTCAAGAGAGTGAAATTCAAGGCCGAAGATCACGAGCCGAAAAAACTTTCGCTGACGGTGAACAAAGAAGGCGAAATCACCGCCGGCGACATTCAGGAAGTAGCCGGCTACGAGGTGCTCAATCCGAAACTGGTGATTTGCACCCTCGACAAGAAACACAAATTTGACGCCGAACTGGAAGTCCGCGTCGGCCGCGGATTCGCCACCGGCGAAGAAAATAAACGCTCTGATCAACCGATCGGCCTCATTCCGATCGATTCGATTTTCTCACCGGTCACCCGCGTGAAGTACGCGGTCGAGAACACCCGTGTCGGGCAACGCACCGATTACGACAAGCTCATTTTGGAAGTTTGGACCGACGGCCGGTTGACGCCGGACGACGCGCTGCTCCAGGCTTCGGCGATTCTGCGCCATCACCTCGATGTTTTCGTCAACTTCAACGAAGAAGTGATCGAATTCGACGAGACCCCGGCCGGCGTGAGCGAAGAGAATATGAAGTTGAAGAAGCTGCTCAACATGAGCGTCAACGAAATTGAGCTCAGCGTCCGCGCGGCCAACTGCTTGAACAACGCCAACATCACCACCGTTGGTCAGCTCGCGCAAAAGACCGAAAGCGAAATGCTCAAGTATCGCAACTTCGGCAAGAAATCGCTCAACGAGATCAAAGATAAACTCCAGCAGCTTGGCCTGAGTCTCGGTATGAAATTCGAGATCGGCTTGGTGGAACCTGTTGCCGGCGGGCCTGACGGCGCGAGCGGAAATGGCGCTGTCGCTGCTGCCCCCATCGAACGGAAGTAAACAGATCCAGGCAGACCGATGAGACATCAGAAAAAGACGGTGAAGCTCGGCCGCAAAGCCGAGCATCGCAAAGCGCTGCTTGCCAATCAGGTTTGCAGTTTGATCGAGCATCAGCGCATCAAAACCAC
The DNA here is from genome assembly GCA_038230255.1 of Chthoniobacterales bacterium. Classification (GTDB taxonomy): domain Bacteria; phylum Verrucomicrobiota; class Verrucomicrobiia; order Chthoniobacterales; family UBA10450; genus AV40. The sequence continues at coordinate 23,608 of JBBRNP010000007.1, read as the reverse complement.
ATTGGCCAAAGCGAAAGCGGTGCGACCGCTGGCCGAAAAAATGGTCACGCTGGGCAAGAACGGTTCGCTTCATGCGCGACGAACGGCTTTTTCGGCGTTGCGCCACAAGGACGCCGTTAAGAAATTGTTCGACGAAATCGCCCCCCGCTCGACCGAACGCAATGGCGGTTACACCCGCATCGTGCGACTCGGCCAGCGCAAGAGCGATTCCGCTTCGATGGCATTCATCGAATGGGTCGACGCAGCCGTCGTGGTGGAAGAACAACCGGCTGAAGACAAGAAGGCGCAAAAGAAAGAGCCGAAAGCCGAACCGAAGCAAAAGGAAACGAAACACGAAGAGCCGAAGGCGAAAGAATCACCTGCCGCAGAAGAGCCGAAGAAAAAGCGGCGTTGGTTCGGGAAGAAATAAGGTAGGGGCGATTGACCTCAATCGGTCCGAGCCGGACGGGCGTTGCGGGCGGTTCGATGAAAGGTTCCTATCGCAGCGGCACCAATCGCCAGTTTATTTTCCCGTCGACAATTTCGAGCCACGCCACGCTTGCTGGCGAGCCTTGGTTTGGCCGGGTGACGCAACCCGGATTTAGAAACAGAACTGTGCCACGCCTTTCATTTCGCGGCACGTGAGTATGACCATGCAAAACAACATCGACATCGTCGGGTGGAACATCCGGCGGAATATGTTCCAGTCGAAATCTCAATCCCTCTCGTTCAAGATCGACAACCAGCGGCCACTCGGAATTACCGTCGCAGTTTCCGCGCACAACCGTGACGGGCGGCCCGGCTGCACGCAGCTCATCCAGGATCATCGGCTCGCATACGTCGCCCAAATGCCAGATCTCGTCCGCCCCGCGGGCAAGATCGATAATTTTCTGCGGCAGCTTGTTATGAGTATCCGCCAAAACAAAGATCGACATCCTTATTTGTCTCGTTGCTTCAACCCTTGTCGGTCGTAATTTCAAACCGTGTCATTCAATAATTTCGAACTTTCGACGGAAGTCGTGCGCGGCACGCAGGCGATGGGATTTACCGAGCCGACGCCGATCCAGCTCCGCGCCTTCCCGATCATTCTCGCCGGCAAAGACTTAATCGGCACCGCCCAGACCGGCACCGGCAAAACGGCTGCGTTCGCGCTGCCAATTCTCACCCTTCTCGCGAAACATGGCGCGTTCCGATGCCTCGTGCTCGAACCAACGCGCGAACTGGCCGCGCAAGTCGAAACCGCTTTTCGCGATTACGGCCGTTTCACCAATTTGCGCGCCGCCGTCGTTCACGGCGGAGTCGGTTACGGAAAACAGCGCGAAGAGATCAAACGCGGCATCGATGTTCTCGCCGCTACGCCCGGCCGGCTGCTCGACCTGCTCGAGCAACGGACGATGGATTTGCGCCAGGTCAGCATTCTCGTGCTCGATGAAGTCGATCGCATGCTCGACATGGGATTTCTCCCCGATGTCCGCCGGATCGTGGAAAAAATTTCGACCGATCGCCAAACACTCCTGTTCTCGGCAACACTGCCGCCGGAGATCGAGCGTCTCGCCGCCTGGGTCTTGCGCGATCCCGAGCTGGTTGAAATCGGCGTGCGCCGTTCGCCCGCTGAAACGGTCACACACGCGGTTTATCCCGTCGCCGCCGAACAAAAATTCGATTTGCTCATGGCACTGCTCGAACGGACAAACTTCGATAGCGCACTAATTTTTTCGCGAACGAAACACGGGGCCGATCGGATCGCGCACAAATTGAAACAGGGAAACCATTCCGTGGCGGTTTTGCATTCCAATCGGACGCAGCGCGAACGCATCGAAGCGCTGGAAGGCTTTAAGAGCGGTAAATATGAAGTGATGGTCGCGACCGACATCGCCGCGCGCGGCCTCGATATCGCCGGGGTCAGTCACGTCATCAATTACGATGTGCCCGAGCACGCCGAAGATTACGTCCATCGCATCGGCCGGACTGGGCGGGCCCAAAACGTGGGCGACGCATTCACGCTCATGAACGGCGAAGAAGTTGCGGCGCTCCAGGCGATCGAACGTTTTATCGGACGAAAAATACCCCGGCTAAAGCTCGATAATTTTCCGTATCTCTACACTGTGCTTTTCGAGCCCGAATCGGCCAGCGGCGGCAGACGCGCCATCGGCGGCGGCCGATCGCATCGCGGTTATTCCTACGGACGAAGACGGCGTTGATTCGATCAGCCTTCGCTGAACGTCTCGCGGGCCAGATGCAATCTCTCCTCTTCGACCCGCGCGAATTGTTCCTGCGCGCGTAACTCGAGTTGGGTGAGACCAATTCCCTGCAATTGCGGACGGTTTGCTTCCACCGTCATTAATGCGCGCCACAAAAGTTCCTTGCCTTTGATTCCGAGAGCGAGCGCCTCGAGCGCTTGCAACAATCCCAAATCTCCGGCGGCGTTGAACTTAATCTGGCTGAATTTCTCGGCAATCCAGGCGCCGGCTTTTCGCACCGCGCTTTCTTGCGCATCAAGTTTTCCGATCAAATCGCGCAACACCTTCTGGTCGGCAACGATATCATCGCGAAGATCGACCAGGAATTTTTCCAATCGCTGGCCGGTTTGATCTTTGATCAGATCGTCGAGCAACTCGATGGCTGCGACCGAACCCGCGAGATGATCGTTTAAATAAGTCGCGAGCGCGTCCATAGGATCGACAATTACTATTCGCGCGAGGCAGTGCCGCAGCGCGTAGGGAGGGGCGATTGACCCAATCGCTCCGAGCCGGCCTGGCGTTGCGGGCGGTTCGGTGAACCGCCCCTACCTGCACCACTGATCGACCAAATCGTTCACCGTCTTGTACTAGAGCCGCGAGTTCTGCGGCTTCAATACCCAGTGACCTTCGTCCGGGAAATACAACATCTTCGTTTCGTTGAACCGCTTCGATTCGCCGCCGGTCGCCGGCACAATCCACAAATGGGAAATCCTCGTGTTCGCCTCGAGATCGACATCTTCCGCCGCGAACACGACCCATTTTCCGTCCGGCGAAGGCACGGGCGCGCCGACGCGCTTCAGCGCCATCATGTCTTCGAACCTGAATGGATGTTTAACGTTTTGAGCAAATGCCGAGGCGGCCACAATGAAGATGAGCGGCAGAAAATTCCCTATGAACCGCAAAGTCCCGTTGAAGTGTGAAAGGCGCAACTGGGCTGCTCCGTGATTACTCCGCCCCGAACGAAACGCTACGCGCCATGCAAGCGCCAGATACAACCGCCGGCAATCAACCGTTGCCGACGAGCAAAATCGGGCCTTCGGCTTTCGGCACGCCGCCTTCGCGCTCCAAAGTAATTGCGAACGCCTTAACGCGGTTCGTGACGTCAACCGGTTTGAATCGCACTTGCGCGACGCCGCTTTGATCGACATGAACAAGTCCGGCGCTGACCGGGTCCTTGTGATCGGCATCGATGGCCCAGAGTTGATAATCTTTTCCGGCGCCGGCGGTGGGCATTCCGCTTACGCGAATGACGCCGCTCTGGCGATTGGCCTCCCATGCGACCACGGCCTTGGCCTCGGCCGGCGCGCCATTCGCGGGCGCGAGCGCGACAAATTTCGCGCTGGCAAACGGATCCGCGTTCCGCGCCTGCTCGAGCTCGCGACGAAGCTGCGCGCGATCGTAAACCATGTACCCGGCGAAGATCATCAGCATCGCCGCGATCGCCCACGGCAACCACGATGTCGATCTTGCGGACGAGCCGGTGCCGCCGGTTTTCTCGACTGCGATCTCGCGCAGGATACGCTGCTTTAACTCCGCCGAGGGTTGACGACTCGGCGCGGCCAATGCCAATGCGCCCGCGCTGTCGCGCAAATCACTCACCAATGCGGCCAGTTCGGAATCGTTGCGCATTGCCGACTCGAACTCCGCCGTCTCATTCGCGTCGAGCGAGCCGAGCACGTAAAGCGCGGCAAGATCTTGTCGATCTTCCGGGATCATGTCGCAGACCTCCCCAATCCATCGCGCAAGCGCAAAAGTCCGCGGCGAATGCGCGCCTTGATCGTGCCGAGCGGCTGGTTCAATCGCTGCGCGATGTCGTGATGAGTGAGTTCAGAAAAGAAAGCCATCTCTATTGCCTCGCGTTGCTCGGCCGGCAAAGCCTGCAAGATCGAACGGACTCGCGTTCCTTCCTCATTTCTACTCACGTTATTCGCTGCACTCTCAGCGGTGGATGCGTCGCTCGAAACAATTGGACTTTCCTCATCATCGGTGGAGCCGGCTACGACACGCAAGCGCCGGCCGCGCGCGCGGAGTCGATCGATCACTTTGCCCCGAGTAATAAGAACGGCCCAACTGAAAACACTGCTTTGCGACGGATCATAGCTGCCGGCGCGTCGCCAAACCTGGAGGCAAACTTCCTGGAGCGTGTCCTCGGCTTCGGCGGCATCACCAAGCATCTTGATGGCTAACGAATAGAGCGGCCCACTCAGCCGGTCGTAAAGGGCGCTGAACGCTGCTTGATCGCCTTGTTCGATTCTCGCGATCAATTGTCGATCTTGTGTTTGTTGTGCGGTCTGGTTCTGCATGCCGAAATGCGAACGGCCACTTTCTCCGCCGACGACCACGCTGCAACTTTGTTGAGCTACGGCCGGGGCTCGAACTTCAAAGTAATACCGTTCAAACAATATCGCTGGCCGGTGGGCGCGGGGCCGTCATCAAATACATGTCCAAGGTGACTGCCGCAGCGCGCGCAATGCACCTCGTCCCGTTTCATGAAGAGAGTGTTGTCCTCGGCAATAACGATGTTCGCAGGCACGAATGGCTTGGTGAAACTCGGCCAGCCCGTGCCTGATTCAAACTTGCTATCGCTCGCAAACAATGGCGCGTCACAAGCGACGCATCGAAAAATGCCGTGGCGATGCTCGCTCAGGAGATTGCTCGTGCCGGCGCGTTCCGTGTGTTGATGGCGCAGAACAGCGTATTGCTCGGGCGTGAGCTGCGCTTTCCATTCCGCGTCCGATTTCTCGAGCTTTCCGATTGGCGCCAGATCAGCCGCCGTCGGAATTACCGGTTCAATCTTCTCGTTCGTTACGGGCTGGGCCATGGGTTTACCGCCGTGGGCGCGGAAAGCAACAATGCCGAGGGCGGCTGCAGTTAAGACGGCGAGGAGAATGGCGGAGTTCAGTTTCATGTGAAGGGATTTCAAAAAAGTGTTTCCGGAGGGAATGCGGGCGGCGATTTCTCACCGCCCGCGCAGTTGATTGTCGATCTTGCGTTACGGCATGACGACGGTGTCGATCACGTGGATGACTCCGTTGGATTGCATCACGTCGCCGATGGTCACTTTGGACGTGCCACCCTTGGAGTCGACGAGTTCAATCGAATCGCCTGACATTTTGGCGGTAAGCGTTTCGCCGTTCACCGTTTTGAGTTTGGCTGAACCGCCGCCGGCTTTGATTTCCTGACTCAACTTCGCAGCCGTCATTTTTCCAGGGACGACATGGTAAGTCAGAATGCTGGCGAGCTTTTCCTTGTTCTCCGGTTTCAAAAGCGTGTCGACTGTTCCAGCCGGCAACTTTTCGAACGCTTCGTTCGTGGGCGCGAAAACAGTGAAGGGCCCTTTGCCTTCCAACGTTGTCACGAGGCCAGCGGCTTTGACCGCGGCCACGAGCGTAGTGTGATCTTTCGATTTCACCGCGTTCTGGATGATGTTCTTGTTCGCATACATCGGCGCGCCACCCACCATTGGGTTCTCGGCAGCGAACATGCTTGCGCCAATCGCAGCCATGGCCGCGGTGGTGATGAGTAATAATTTGTTCATGGAGCGGCATCCGCTGAGCGCGCGGAATCGGATGCAAAAAACTTGATGTCGATCTTGCGGAAAAGAATTCTGATCTTTCTGCATCCAAGCGGAAGAAGTCGGCGGATTACCCGGGCACATGCTGGTCTGGAAGAATCTCTTTTTAAAATGGATGGCGCTGCTCATCGTCGCGACGAGCGCGATTTCTCATACGGACGCATTGCCATTGCCTGACCGTGAAGCCGCTCGCGCCGCCGCGATTCTGGCCCCGCCCGCTGGGGACGGAAGCATTGATCAAGAAATTCGGAAATTGCAGGCAAGCATTAAGAAGGGCCGAAATATTGACGCCTATTTCCTAAGGCTCGGCTGGGCGTTTGTTTCGAAGGCGCGCGTGAGCAGCGATCCCGGCTACTACAAACTGGCCGAGCTTTGCGCGCAATCCGCGACGAATTCCGACGATTCGGACGCGCTGTTATTGCGCGGACATATTTCCGATGCGCTGCACCGGTTTGCGGATGCTGAAGCGATTGCGCGCAAGTTGATCGAGGTGCCGCACGCGCGCTGGGAATCGTTCGCATTGCTCGGCGACGCGTTGATGGAGCAGGGAAAACTGGACGAGGCGATCGGCGCGTATCAACGCATGATCGACATCCGGCCTTGCATGCAAACGTATGCGCGAGTTGCGCATCTTCGTTGGCTGAAAGGCGATTTGGAAGGCGCGCTCGAGCTCATGCGCATCGCGGTGGAGGCGAGCACAACTCGCGATCCGGAGCCGGCGGCGTGGGCCTATACGCGGCTCGGTCTTTATCAATTGCAGGCCGGAAATTCGAAAGAAGCGGCGTGGTCGGCGCAACGCGCTACCGAATTCATTGCTGATTATCCGGCGGCGCTTGTTCTTCAGGCGAAGCTTTTCGTTAACGAAAATAAAACCGGTGACGCGCTTTCAGTACTGAAACGCGGGGCGGCCGCGAGTCCGCTTCCGGAAAACCAATGGTTCCTGGCGGATGTGGCGCGCGCCGCCGGCGACAACGAATTGGCGACGAAGACGGAAGCCTCTATTCAACAGCGCGGGAAAGCGGAAGACCCGCGTTCTTTCGCGCTTTTTCTCGCGACCCGAAAACAAAAAGCGGACGACGCGCTGAAATCAGCGCAGCAGGAATTCGAAACTCGCCGCGACGTTTTCACTTACGATGCGCTGGCCTGGGCTTCGTTCGCGAACGGCCGATTGGAAGATGCGGCCACGTTTTCGAAAAAGGCTTTGCGCGAAGGAACGCGAGACGCGCGCTTGCAAACTCACGCCGCCATTATTGCTGCGGCCACGAAATCTCCCGATGCGGCGACGCTGCTCAAAACCGCAACTTCGCTTCGCCCGCTATTGCTGCCTTCCGAGCGCGAGCAACTCGACGCGCTTCTCTCAAAAAATTCCAGCGAGGCGAGTGCCTCCGCTAGATCGACAACCACAACACCAACACACGTCAGCTCAAGATAATGAAAAAAATAAAACAAATACTACTCGTCGCATTTAGCGCTCTTGCGCTGACCGCGGTACCACTGCGCGCTTCCAGTCACATGGACGCGCCGCTCATCACGCTCGATCCGGCGGCAAACACGACTGATGTGTATGCCTTCGTTTCGCAAATCAATGGGGTGAAATATCTCACCACCGCGCTCGCCGTTTATCCGTTCGAAGAGCCCGGCGTCGGCCCGAACAAATATAACTTCGACGATCGCGTGACCTACGCGATCAACCTTGCCACGGGCAATGACGTGAAAACCGGCAACACAACCGTGAGCTACTCGTTTACGTTCAACACCTCGTATAAAAACACCAACACGATCGCGCAGTCGTATCTGGGCCCGGTCAATAATGTGGATGACGCGAACCAGAATCTGACCCAGCGATATAGCGTTCAGAAAGCGATCGGTAAGGGAAAACCGACGACGCTCCTTCAGAACGCATTAGTCCCTCCGAATAATCAGGGATTAGTGACGCGCTTTTATAATCAAGGCGACAACGGCGAAAACCGCGCCAAAGAAGGCGTGACCGCAGCCAACCTGCTCGACAAGTACACCGCGCAAACGGTTTACACCACACCGCAGGGTTACTATGTCTTCGCGGGGCAGCGTGACGACGGCTTTTACGCCGACATCCAGAGCATCTTCGATCTCGATTTCACTTTCAGCGGTCCGAATAAGCCCTTCGATAGTCAGGGTGGTTTCAATGTTCACACGATCGTATTGAGCATTCCGCTCACAGATATTCCCGGCGGCGGCAACCAGGTCGTCGGTGTGTGGGCGAGCACGAGTCGCCAGAAAGTGACAGTGCTACGAAACGGAATGCAGCCTAACGAGAGCGGCCAGTTCGTTCAGGTCGGCCGCCAAGGCAACCCGCTCTTCTGCGAAGCGCTCGTCGCAATCGTGGACAAGGATCTTTACAACCGCACCGACCCGACGGTGGACGATGCGACATTCAAAAAATACGCGCTCACTCCCGAGCTCGCAGCCATTCTGGGATTGCCGCAGAATTTGCGCACCAATCGCACGGACCTGGCCGGTATTTTCATTCCGGACTTGATCAAGGTTGATCTTACAACAATTCCAGCGCGTTTGGCTGGCGGCACAAATCCAGGGGCCGCACCGAATGACGCGGGATTTAATCGCCTCAGTATTTTTGGCGGCGACACACTGACCAGCAGCATCCAGGCTGGTTTCGGCAACGGCACCATTCCGGGCGGCTGGCCTAACGGCCGACGCTTCGGCGATGACGTTCTCGATATCGCCGTGCTGGCGCTGGAGAGTGACCTTCGCACCAGTCCGCCGATGATTGCGGCTGGCGCTTCAACCGCCAATGTCGACCGCGTTGATCATAACGATATCGGTTACAACAAAGTGTTCCCATACTCCGCCACACCATTGAACGGGCGGGATCACGGTCATCATTAACAACTAGTTCCTCGGCTTCCCCGTCGGCGACACCTGCTTCGCCGGCGGGGCTCGAGGTGCCGCTTTGCGTTCCTTAGTCCTCATTGCCGTTACGCTGTTCGCGTCCGCGGCGGTTGTATTCGCGCACGATCCCGGTCTCAGTTCCGCCGCGATCACGGTCGGTCGCGAATCAATCGACGCACTTGTTATTCTTAACCCGCGCGACTTAGCGACCTTGGGCGCGAAACCGGATGAACTCGCGCAGAAGATGTTGCGACTTCAAGTGGCAGACGCTGAGTTGCCTTTAAAATCGCGGAAAGTGAAAGTTGATTCGGCGCAGAATGTTGAATTCCACCTTCATTTTGTCGCGCCCGCCGGCAAGGGTCCCCTGCGCATTGAGTCGGGAATCATCGACCGTTTGCCGTTCGGTCATCGTCAGATGCTGAGCGTTCGGACGACAGCCGGGCAAAATCTGGGCGACCGTCTACTCAGTGCGAGAGAGAACCGGCTCGATGTCGATCTTGCAACCGTGTCGGTAGCACAAACTGCATCGCGCGGTGGCTTCGTTGAATTCTTCCTCCTCGGTGTTCAACACATCCTGACCGGTTACGATCATCTCTTGTTTCTCGCCGGAATCTTGATTGTTTGTTCCAGTTTCGGCGCAGCCGCGCGCATCATCACCTGTTTTACCGTCGCGCATTCAATCACGCTCGGCCTCGCCACATTCAACGTCGTCTCCATCCCGAGCCACATCGTCGAACCAATGATTGCCGCATCGATCGTTTACGTCGGCGTCGAAAATTTGTGGCGCCGCGGAAAATTGCGCTGGCGCGAAGTGTTGACCTTCGCCTTTGGCCTCGTGCACGGTCTCGGATTCGCCTCGGTCCTTCGCGAAATGGGAATCGGCACAAGTAGCGCCGGCGTGGCTATTCCACTTTTCTCCTTCAACTTCGGGGTCGAAGCAGGCCAACTATTCGTAGCGGCATGCGTGCTGCCGATCGTATTAAAGTTGAAAAACACACAGCGATTTTCGCGCCTGACCGTTCCGGCGATGTCTTGTGTAATCGCGTGCGCCGGCGCTTACTGGCTGTTCGAGCGAATCGCGCCTTAGCTTGCCGAATCCCCTTGCTCAGGGCCGGAAGCGGATGGGAAATTTCCGGTACTATGGCAACCAACCCGACGCAGTACGTTCACCCCGAAGCGCTCGTGGAGACGGACTGGATCGCGTAGCATCTCTGCGACGACGGGACTCGCATCATCGAATCCAACGAAGACATTCTCCTTTACGACACCGGACACATTCCGGGCGCGGTGCACATGATTGACGCACCGACCTGCAAGATCCGGTGATTCGCGATTACATCGCGCCGGAAAAATTTGCCGAACTTTGCAGCAAGAACGGCATCACGCCGGACACGACCTGCCTTTCTACGGCGACAAGGCGAACTGGTGGGCGTGCTATGCGCTCTGGGCGTTTCGATTGTACGGACACGAAAAAGTGAAAATCATCACCGGCGGCCGCGACAAATGGAAAGCAGAAGGCCGCGAGATGATGCGCGAAGTGCGCGTGGTATCGCTATCAACGGCGCGATTACCGGCATCTCCATCGGCGCAGGTTTATGGATTATCGGGATTCAACCGGCGCTAATGTTCGGTGTATTCGCTTTTCTCGGTGAATTTCTTCCTAACATCGGCGCTTTTCTCGTTGCCATCCCGATTCTGTTTGTCGCCTTGAGTTTGGGCGCGACGAAGTTCTGGCTCGCGCTTCTCATCATCGTGATCGTCTACCAGGTCGAACTCAACCTTCTTGTTCCGGTTGTGCTCGGCAAAGAGATGCATCTGCATCCGGTCAACATCCTGTTCTCCACTCTTGCCATGGCTTCGTTGTTCGGAATTCTCGGTGCGATTCTTGCGGTGCCGGCCGCCGCCCTGGTCCAGATCATCGTCGATGAATTTTACCTAAAGTCTCGCCATCCAAATCTTGTCGAGATCAACCGCGAAGCCGACGCGCTGGTGGAAGGCAAGAGCAGCCGATAGCAGTGCTGCGCAGATCAGTTAGAGTACGGACATGGCTCAAGTAACAATCGAGACAATTAAGAACGGCCCTTACATCGTGAAGGGCGAAGTGGAATTGATCGACAGCGACGGAAATAAATTCCCGGTCGAAAAGCGAATGGCGCTCTGCCGTTGCGGCGCGTCGACCGAGAAACCGTTTTGCGACGGCACCCATTCCAAGATCGGTTTCCAAGCGGCCGAGAAAGCGGTGCCGGAATCCAAGGAATGAGCGCGCGGGCATTTCTCTGCCTTTGCGCAGTGCTTGTCGCCGTCACGGCTAGAGCCGAAAGGATTTCGCTCGTCGGCGCGACCGTGATCAACCCGGCCGACGGCAAGGTGATACAGAACGCAACCGTCGTGATCAACAGCGACAAGATCGAACGCGTTTCGATGGGCAAGCAGGATGCGGCGGCGCTTGGGAAACAGATCGATTGCGCCGGCAAATTCATTTTGCCGGGTTACATCGACACCCACATTCATTTCTTTCAGTCGGCCGATTTGTTCACGCGGCCGGATGGCGCCGATTTCAATAGCGTCCGGCCCTACAAAGACGAAGTCGTCTGGATCAAGTCGCACCTCGACGACGTCTTCGCGCGCTACATTCGTTGTGGGATTACGAGCGTGGTCGATGTCGGCGGGCCGTTTTGGAATTTTGAAGTCCGCAAAACTGCTAACTCGACCGCAAAAGCGCCCCGCGTCGCCGTTGCAGGACCGTTGATCTCAAGTGTCTCGCGCGAGAAGCTGGATCTTGGCGATCCGCCGATTGTTAAGATCGACAATCCCGAACAAGCGCGTGAATTCGTGCGCAAGCTGGCCGAACAAAAACCCGATCTGGTGAAGATTTGGTACATCGTCGACAACGATCATCCGGTCGATGCGTTCCGGCCGACCGTTCGCGCGACGGTTGAAGAGAGTCACGCCCGCAAGATCCGGGTCGCGGTCCACGCGACCGAATTGGATACGGCACGCGCCGCAGTTGAAGAAGGCGCGGACGTTCTTGTCCACAGCGTGGTCGACAAACCGGTCGACGACGCCTTCGTGAAGCTCTTAAAGGAACGGGGTACGATTCTTTGTCCGACACTGGTAGTATTCGAGCGCTACGGCCGCACATTTTCACATCAGTTGAATCTGATTCCTGAGGAACAAAAGTGGGGCAATCCGGAAGTGATTGCGTCTCTCGACGTGACGAAGATTCCGCCGGACAAATTGCCGGATCGAATCAAGGACGCGCTGGCGAAACCGGGCGAAGCGCTGGATCGGATCAAAAAGACCTACGAGATCGCGCTGCCGAACTTGAAAAAACTGGAGGACGCGGGCGTGACCATTGCCGCAGGCACTGACGCCGGAAATATCGGCACGATCCACGGCCCGGCGTTGTTCCGCGAATTTCAGTTAATGAAAGAGGCCGGTCTCACGAATATGCAGATTCTGCAATGCGCCACGGCCAACGCGGCCAAACTCTTCGGCGGCGAAACCGGTGCGCACATCGGCAAGATCGACACCGGCTATTTTGCCGATCTCGTCGTTCTGAAATCGAATCCGGCCGATGACATCGCGCGCGCTTCCGATATCGATGCCGTGATTAAGGACGGCGTGGTCTATCCGGCCGACTCGATTTTGCGCTAAACAGAACCTCGAATCTTGCGGTGATTCCGGCGAATGCGGTTAGCATTCGAAGCGTCTAAGCAACTATGACACGACAAGCCGCGATCATCGCCTTTCTTGTCGGTGCCGCCTTGTCGATCTTCGCGGCCGAGTCTGGCCCCAAGGCGGATTGGAAAGTTGTTAAACAAAGCAGCGGCGTCACGATTTACAGCCGCCCGCATCCGGGGTCGAACCTGAAAGAGTTCAAGGCGGTCGGTGAAATCGATGCCGCGACCAAAGCGGTTCATAACGTGATCGATGACGTCGAGGCTTATACGAGTTTCATGCCCTACACGGCGGAATGTCGCGTTATTGCGCGGAAGAACGATTTCATTCTCACTTATCAGCGGGTCTCTCCAAAAATCGTCAGCGATCGCGATTACACGCTTCGCATCCGACAAAAATCGTGGCCGGTTGAAAATGGACTGGCCTATCTCAATCGCTGGGAACCGGCCAACGAAGATGGACCGGCCGAGAAGCCCGGCGTTTTTCGAGTGAAAGTATGCGAAGGCTCCTGGCTGCTCGAGCCGGCCGGCGAGGGTAAAACGCGCGCGACCTACTCCGTTTTTACCGACAGCGGAATCGTCGGCCCGGCTTTTATCGCCAATACCATCAGTACGACGGGTATCAGCAAACTTTTCGCCGCTGTCCGCAAACAAGCGAAAGATCCAAAATATCAGTCGAAATAGCGCCGCTTTGATTCGTTCGGTCGCTAAAATTCGCTCGCGCAGCAGAGCTGCACCTTCTTGTCATGTCGAGCGGCAACGTGACGCTGCATCCATTTACAGCAGCGCAGCCGCCACATTGAGAGCCTGCCCTGAGCGAGCGCAGCGAGTCGAACGGGAGACATCTCTAAATGTTTCCGATCAAACCACGGCCAGACAATAATAAGAGATTCCGCCACTTCGGTCGGAATGACAAAGATGACGTGAAGTTCGTGCAATTTCGTTTATCCTGCGCGCTGCGCAGATGCCGCGGAACAACGATCTAAAGAAAATTTTGCTGATCGGCTCCGGTCCAATCGTGATCGGGCAGGGTTGCGAATTTGATTATTCCGGCGTGCAAGCGTGCAAAGCGTTGCGCGAGGAAGGCTACCAGGTCGTGCTGGTGAATTCGAATCCGGCCACGATCATGACCGATCCGGAATTCGCCGACCGCACTTACATCGAGCCGATCACCGCCGAGGTGATCGAAGCAATCATTGCTCGCGAAAAGCCGGACGCGCTTTTGCCGACGATGGGGGGGCAGACGGCATTGAACGCGGCGATGGAACTTTATCGCAACGGCGCGCTGACGCGGCACAAAGTGAAATTGATCGGCGCTAACGCGAAAGCGATCGCGAAGGGCGAAGATCGACAACTATTCAAGGAAGCGATGCTGCGGATCGGACTCGACGTCCCGCGGTCGGGGGTGGCGCGTTCACTTGCAGATGTCGGCCACATCGCAAAGGAGATCGGAACTTTCCCACTGATCATTCGGCCGGCGTTCACGCTCGGTGGCAGCGGCGGCGGTATCGCATATAACCCGGACGAGCTGGACGATATCGCCGGGCGCGGTCTCGCCATGTCGCCGGTGAGCGAAGTGTTGATCGAGGAATCGCTCGTCGGGTGGAAAGAATTCGAAATAGAAGTGATGCGCGACCGGATGGACAACTGCGTCGTTGTCTGCTCGATCGAGAATTTTGATCCGATGGGCGTCCACACCGGGGATTCGATCACGGTCGCGCCAGTGCAAACGCTGACCGACAAAGAATATCAAATGATGCGCGACGCCTCGTTTGCCGTCATTCGCGAGATCGGGGTCGAGACCGGCGGGTCGAACATTCAATTCGCGGTGCATCCCGATAACGGCCGGATGGTTGTGATCGAAATGAATCCGCGGGTGTCGCGCTCGAGCGCGCTTGCGTCAAAGGCGACTGGATTTCCGATCGCGAAAATCGCGGCCAAGCTCGCGGTTGGTTACACGCTCGACGAAATTAAGAACGACATCACCCGCGAAACGCCCGCCTGCTTCGAGCCCACGATCGATTATTGCGTGGTCAAAGTCCCGCGGTTCACGTTCGAGAAATTCCCGCAAGCCGATCCGACGCTTACCACGCAAATGAAAAGCGTCGGCGAAGCGATGGCGATCGGACGGACGTTCAAGGAAGCGTTGCAAAAAGCGTTGCGCAGTTTGGAAATCAAGCGGTTCGGACTTTGCGCGGACGGCGCCGATAAAGATGTCGATCTTGAAACGCTGCGCTTGAAACTCGCAATCCCGAATGCGGAACGAGTGTTCTACCTCGCGCAAGCTTTCCAAAAAGGTGCGTCGATTGATGAAGTTTTCGAGCTGACCAAGATCGACAAATGGTTTTTGCGGAACGTGGCCGAGATCGTGACGGAATCGCAGCGTTTGAAAACGAAGACGCTGTTGCGGAGCAAAAAGCTCGGCTTTTCGGATCGGCAACTGGCTTTGGCGCACGGTTCGAGCGAAGCAAAGATTCGCGCGAAACGGATCGGTGAAAAAGTGACGCCGACGTATCGCCTGGTCGATACCTGCGCGGCGGAGTTCGAAGCATTTACTCCGTATTACTATTCCACTTACGGCGACGAGAACGAGCGCCGCGAAAGCGGCAAACGCAAAGTGATGATCCTGGGCGGCGGCCCGAATCGGATCGGTCAGGGAATTGAGTTCGATTACTGCTGCGTGCACGCCGCCTTCGCGCTGCGCGAGCTCGGATTCGAAACGATCATGGTCAATTCGAATCCGGAAACGGTTTCGACCGATTACGACACCAGCGACAAACTTTATTTCGAGCCGCTCACGCTCGAGGACGTTCTTAATATATATGAGCAGGAAAAGCCGGAAGGCGTGGTCGTGCAGTTTGGAGGACAGACGCCGCTCAATCTGGCGGACGGGTTGAAAGCGGCCGGCGTTCCGATTTTCGGGACTCAACCGGAGAGCATTGAGACGGCGGAAGATCGAAAACTGTTCGCCGCGATGCTGGACAAGCTCGGATTGCGCCAGACGCCGAGTGGTTCGGCCGTCAGCACTGACGAAGCTGTAAGGATCGCAGACAAGGTCGGCTACCCGGTGCTGGTGAGGCCGAGCTTCGTTCTCGGCGGGCGGGCGATGGAGCTCGTTTACAACGAAACGGACTTGCGGCGTTACATGGCGAGCGCCATTGAGGTAACGCCCGACCGGCCAGTCCTGGTCGATCGCTTTCTGGAAGACGCGATTGAAGTCGACGTCGACTGCATTTCCGACGGGGAGACAACCGTGCTCGGCGCGATCATGGAGCATATCGAAGAAGCGGGCATCCATAGCGGCGACAGCGCGTGCGTGATTCCAACATTCTCGTTGTCGCAGAAAGTTCTGGCTGAAATTTCGTCAGCCACAAAGGCAATGGCGAAAGAGTTGAACGTGCGCGGGCTGATGAATGTGCAATTCGCGGTCAAAGGCGAAGATGTTTACGTGCTCGAGGTAAATCCGCGCGCGTCGCGGACGGTGCCGTTCGTGAGCAAGGCGATCGGCGTGCCGCTGGCTAAATTGGCCGCCAAGATCATGGCCGGAAAAACTTTGCGCGAGCTCGGGTTCACGAAAGAAATCGTGCCAACACATTTTTCGGTGAAAGAAGCGGTCTTCCCCTTCCTGCGTTACCAGGGCGTAGACATTTCGCTGGGGCCGGAAATGAAATCGACCGGCGAAGTGATGGGGATCGATGTCGATCTTGGATTGGCCTACGCAAAATCGCAGATGGCCGCGCCGCCGGCATTGCCGAAAAAAGGCAACGTCTTCATCAGTGTGAAAGACACCGATAAGGAGGCGATCATTCCGCTTGCGCGCGAATTCGTGAAGCTTGGCTTCGGAATCATCGCCACAAGCGGAACTGCGGACGCGCTGGCGAAAGCGAAGATCAAAGTAAAAAAAGTTTTCAAACTGGACGAGGGCCGGCCAAACGTGCTCGATCGAGTAAAAAACGGCGACATCCATTTCATCATCAATACGCCGAGCGGAAAAATCCCGCGCGAGCACGAGGTGACGATTCGTAATGCCGCGCTGGCGAAAAAAATCCCGATCATGACGACAGTGCGCGCAGCTCAGGCGAGCGCGAACGGGATTCGCTCGTTGCAAAAGAGCGACGTGCAGGTGCGCAGCCTGCAGGAATATCACGCCAGCATCTGAAAATTTGCGGCGGCCATAAACCGCCGCTACAGAAGACAAATGAAGATGTCGATCTTAGCGGTCGTATTATTGAGCTCGGCACTAGTTGGATGTGGAGAAAAGAAGGAGGAATCGAGCCCCGTGAATGCTGGAAACGAAGTCGCAGTCATCAAAACAAGCGAAGGCGAAATGGTAGTCCAGTTTTGGACTGATGCCGCGCCGAACACGATCGACAATTTCAAGAAACTGGCGCGCTCCGGATTTTACAACGGCACCATTTTTCACCGGATCGTGAAAGGGTTCATGATCCAGGGCGGCGATCCGGAGTCAAAAGATCCGGCGAAGGAAAGTCGCTACGGGACGGGCGGGCCGGGTTACAAAATCAAAGCCGAGTTCAACGATCATTCGCATGAGCGCGGCGTGATTTCGATGGCGCGCGAGCCTGATCCCGATTCGGCCGGTTCGCAATTTTTTATCTGTCTCGGGCCAGTGTCGCGACTGGATCATCAATACACGACCTTCGGTAAATTGATTAAAGGGGACGACGTGCTGGGCAAAATCGGTGACACGCCGGTGACTCGAAACAGCACGGGTGAGAATAGCAAACCAACCACCCGCGTAACGATTGAAAAGATCGACATCGTTCCGGCGGACTCGGTGAAGTGATTTCCACCACGACGAGCACGAAGAATAAAACCGTTTTGATCTTCGTGAACTTCGTGTCCTTCGTGGTTAATTGCCTGAATGGCTGAGACTCAGACGAAAAAGATTGGGTTAGTCCAGATGCGTTGCGGCACGGACCCGGAGAAAAATTTCTCGCGGGCGATCGATTTCGTTCGCGACGCCGCTAAAAAAGGCGCGGCGATTATTTGTCTGCCGGAACTTTTTCGCTCCCAATACTTTTGCCAGACCGAGGACCATAAAAATTTCGAGTTGGCCGAAGAAATCCCCGGAAGATCGACAACGGTGCTGGCAGAACTGGCAGGGGAGCTCGGCGTCGCGATTGTGGCGTCGCTTTTTGAGAAACGCCGGGCGGGCGTTTACCACAACACCGCCGCAATCATCGACTCAGACGGAAAATTCCTCGGGAAATATCGCAAGATGCACATCCCGGACGATCCGTTGTATCACGAGAAGTTTTATTTCACGCCAGGCGATCTCGGTTTTCTGGCGTGGGAAACAAAACGCGGCAAAATCGGCGTGTGCATTTGCTGGGACCAGTGGTACCCGGAGGCGGCGCGGCTGACGGCATTGCGCGGCGCCGAGATTATTTTTTATCCGACGGCGATCGGCTGGCATCCAAGCGAGAAAAAAGAATTTGGCGCAGCCCAACATTCGGCGTGGGAAACGATCCAGCGCAGTCACGCGATCGCGAACGGTTGTTACGTCGCCGCCGCGAACCGTGTCGGTCGCGAAGCGCCGGCGGGCGGTGATGGAATTGAATTCTGGGGGCAAAGTTTCATTTGCGGCCCGGACGGCGAGATGATTGCCAAAGGTTCAGTCGACCAAGAAGAAGTCGTGATCGGCGAAATCGATTGGCATCGCGTGAATGAGCACCGGACGCACTGGCCCTTTCTGCGCGACCGTCGGGTCGACGCCTACGGCGGAATGGAGCAGCGTCTGCTCGATTGAGAGTTTTCTTTTGCGGAGAAGGGCGGTACGTTTCTGGCATGAAAACAATTCTCTATGCAGTATTTTTTTGCGCCATCGGTTCCCTCGCGCAGGCACAAGAGGTCACGAAAGCCGCGGCGCAACTTGAGTCGAAGTCGGGCAGCCAGGTCACCGGCACGGTTACTTTCACAAAAGTTGGCGATGAGGTGCAAGTGGGCGCCGACATTCAAAATCTCAAACCGGGCAAACATGGTTTTCACATTCATGAAAAAGGCGACTGCTCGGCGGCCGATGCAGCGTCAGCCGGCGCGCATTTCAATCCCACCCAAAAGCATCACGGTGGACCGACGACGACGGATCATCACAGTGGCGATCTCGGCAATCTCGAAGCGGATGCGTCCGGAAAAGCTCATCTGGATTGGAAAGGCAAACTTAGCCTCAGCGGAACGGACTCGATCATCGGAAAATCAATTGTCGTTCACGAGAAAGAAGATGACTTAAAGACGGACCCATCCGGCAATTCAGGAGCGCGAATCGCCTGTGGCGTAATCAACGCCGCCGATTAGACGCGGCGGGAGAAGATTAAGCGGAAGAAGAAGAGTAAATCGACATGCAGTTGATGACGCTGAGCGAAATTCGTCGGGCCGCACAAGACGGAACCGTGTCAGCGAAAGTCCACGTCCAGGTCGAATCGGCGGCGCCGAAGTTGACGCGCGAACAAAAACCGTACTGCGAACTGAGTTTGGCCGACGCGTGCGATCGGATGACGTTGCGGGTCTGGAGCGATCATCCTGCTTACAAAGCGTGCAGTTCACTGACCAGCGAGAGTTTCGTCGAGCTTACCGGAGAATTTAATTCCCATTCGCAGTTCGGCCTCGAAGCACAGAAGTGGACGGTGCGGCCGTTAACGCCGCAGGAGAAGAACGAATTGCTGCAGGGCCCAGCTGATCTGCGCGCAAAACAAAACGCGGACTGGCAATTCATCCTCGAAACGATCGCTGCGATCAGCGATCCGCGTTTACGCGCATTATGCGATGCGTTCGTGAAAGAGTTGGGTGAACGTTTTCGGCGCACCGCTGCGGCGAGACGAAATCATCACGCTCGGCGCGGCGGATTGGTTGAACACACCGCTCAAATGATGCGGGTGGCAGTGGCAATTGCGCCGCTTTATCTAGAGTTGAATGTCGATCTCCTCGTCGCCGGAGTCCTTCTTCACGATTCCGGTAAGCTTTGGGAAAACGCTCTGCCGGAAAACGGTTTCGTCATGGACTACGACGAACGGGGAGAATTGATCGGGCACATCTCCATCGGTCTCGAACTGGTTAACTCACTCTGGCGAAGATTGAGCGCCGAAAACGCGGAGAGCTGGAAACACTTTTCCCCGCCATCCGAAGATGTGCGCCTGCACCTGCTGCATCTCATTGGTGCGCATCATGGCGAGCAACAGTTCGGATCGCCGGTTGTTCCAAAGACCCCGGAGGCGATGGCGCTCAATTACATCGACAACCTCGATGCGCGGCTGGAAATGTTCGCTGCCGGCTATCTCACAGCCAAGCCAGTCGCAGAGCGAATTTTCGATCGCGTATGGCCGTTGCCGGGAAAACTTGTTAAGTCTCTCGACAAATTTCAGGCCTCAGAGTCGTCAGGAAAGCCGGACGACCAATTATTTTAGTTCAAGCCGTCGTCTGGTTTCGGCGAGGTAAGTTTTATCGATCTCGAAACCGATGAATTTTTTGACGCCGCACTCCTGTGCGCCAACAGCAGAATTTCCAATCCCCAGAAACGGGTCGAGCATCGTCCTCACCCGCGACACGCCGTGGAGCTTGATGCAATTCTGCGCGAGAGCGACGGGAAACGTGGCCGGATGCGGACGTTCCTTGGCGCGACTCTGAATTGTTTCGTAGGGAATGAACCAGGTGTTGCCGCGGCAACGGGTATCGCGCCCGCGCGTGTGCGACCAGCGAGCGATGTTGGTCTTGTCCTGGTAAGGCACGCCGAGCGCAAGCCGGTCGATGTCGATCTTGCCGTCGATGGTGAAATGAAAAATGTATTCGTGACAGTCGTTCAGAAATCTTTTGGAACTGATCGGCTTAAAATGTCCGAACGTTCGATTGTCGATGGCGATCGATTTGATCCAGTGAATCGTATTTTGCAGAACGAACAGCTCGCGCAGCTGAAAAACAATCTCATGCGGAAGCATCGGATTTGAGGGCGCCGAGCCGATGTTGAGAAAAAACGAGCCGTCCGGTTTGAGGACACGGCGAACCTGTGCCGCCCACGTCGCGCACCAATTCAAATACGATTGTCGATCCTGGCGGTCAGAATATTTTCGATATCGAATGCCGAGGTTATAGGGCGGCGATGTGACGACAAGATCCACATCTCCATCAGGCAGGCGCGCCATGCCTTCGACACAATCCTCCGGGCGCAGGTCAAACTTGGTCACGGGAGAAAAGTGGCCGAACGAATTCGATTCGTACAGCGAATTCGCTATTGTCTAAGCAATGTCGGACAAGCCTTCCAAGCTGAAGATCGCGGACCGCGAATTCACGTCGCGTTTGCTAGTTGGGACGGGGAAGTTCGCCTCGAACGAATTGATGCGGGACGCGCTGGTGGCCAGCGGCACCGAAATCGTGACCGTGGCGCTCCGACGCGCCGATCTTTCCGGCAAACACGATCCGTTCGCGAACATTTTGGACTTCATCGATCCAAAGCAATTTTTGCTTTTACCAAATACGAGCGGAGCACGCACCGCCGAGGAAGCAGTACGGCTGGCGCGTTTGGCAGCGAGCGCCGGTTTGCCGAAGTGGATCAAGCTCGAAATCCATCCCGACGCGCGCTACTTATTGCCGGACCCAGTGGAAACACTGGCCGCGGCTGAAATTCTTGTGAAAGAAGGATTCACGGTCCTTCCATACATCAACGCGGATCCGGTGCTGGCGAAACGTTTGCAGGATGTCGGCACGGCTACGGTGATGCCACTCGGTTCTCCGATCGGCAGTAACCGCGGAATCGAAACCCGTCCGCAAATCGAAATCATTATCGAGCAAGCCACAGTTCCAGTCGTGGTCGATGCCGGCCTTGGAGCCCCGAGTCAGGCGGCTGAGGCGCTGGAAATGGGCGCGGACGCAGTCCTGGTGAATACCGCGATCGCGATCGCGTCTGATCCTGTCCGCATGGCGCAAGCATTCAAAAAGGCGATCGAAGCAGGTCGCGATGCCCACGAAATCGGCCTGGGCGAGAAGCGCGGGACGGCCTCAGCGACCAGTCCGCTGACGGCGTATTTTTCAAGTCCGACCTCCCCCGATTGAAGAGAAAATTGAGCGCAACAATTCCATTTGCGTCCCGTTCAAAGCTCGACATAGTCACGCCCGCAACAGCCCCCCGCGGCATTGAACTAGCTGCTTTTCTGTTGATCCCAATATGTTTCTCCCCGAGTTTAATCCCAATCACGCCACAGCGGCTGCGGCGTAAGGCAACTCAGCGTGCGTAAATATCTTCATTCCAGGTCGGGCAGCTTTAATCCCAGGATTTTCCTGGCTTTCATCCTTTGCTTAACGAGCGCGTTGTTGGGGATGCTGAGTTTCGGCGCACCATCATCGCCTTCGTCTCAACCGGAGATCAGAGAAGGCGAGCGAGCGCGCGCGTCCGAATTTCGCGGCGATGTGAGAAATTTGCCGCGTTACGTTACGTCGGCGCAGAGAGACACCTTCGGTCGCCGTCCGCCTGAGCACGATCTTCCCGTGCCAGCGACCAAGCAAGTCTTACCTGGAGTGCAGCTGAAATCGGCGTCAGCAACCGGCCCCTCCACGGTACAGGGACCCTCGGTGCCAATGGCGGGCCCATCAACCTCCTTTGACGGCATGAACTACAACGCAAACGGCGCCGGACACCCGCCCGATACGGTCGGAGACGTGGGACCAAACCATTTCGTTCAGGCGGTTAACACCTCGGTCGGAATTTATAGCAAAACGACCGGAGCAGCGCTGGCAACGTTTACTTTCGACGGTTTATGGGCCGGCGCCGGAACCGGAACATCATGCGATACAAATAACGGGGGCGACCCAACCGTAATTTACGTTCCCCAGTATGATCGCTTTATCGTGGCTGATTTCTCGTGGTCCAATATTCAAAATGGTCCGTACTACGAGTGCGTCGCCGTTTCAAAAACGAGTGATCCGGTCAGTGGCGGCTGGTGGCGGTATGCAGTCAGGGCCGACGATGCGGCCCATCCGTATTTGCCGGATTATCCGAAGATGGGCATCTGGCCTGATGGTCTCTACATGACCGCGAACATGTTCGATTGCCTGGATTCGGCTTGTAACGGTGCCACTTACAAAGGAGCGCGGGTCATGGCCCTCAACATCAGCGATCTTGTGAGCGGAGCGCCGCTTCGAAGCGTAGTGGCCGACTTGAGTTCCTCTCGTTTTAGTTTGCTTCCTAGTAATTACCGCGGCACCCCTCCTCCCGCGGGGCGGGAAAATTTGATAGTGGCAGAATCTGGGAGCGCATACGCGTGGGAAGTTTACAAGTTCCATGTCGACTATGCGGTGCCGTCTAATTCAACTTTAACTGGACCCATTAACGTGTCTCAGGCGGCTTACGTCGGTGCGGCAGATCCGGTGGCTAGTGCGGGCAACAACGTCGACACCCTCTCGGACAGGGCAATGATGCAGAACCAGTATCGAAATATTGGGGGCGTCGAATCGCTCTGGGTCAATCACACCATTGGGACGCCATCCGCTTCAACTCCAACCGGCATCCAGTGGGCGCAGATCAACGTGACTGGCGGAACCATCGCCACTACTCCGGTTCAAGAACAGATTTATAACAACGGCCTGGACGGGCTTAACCGCTTCATGGGGTCTCTGGCCGTTGATCAAGTCGGTAACATGGCGCTCGGCTATACCGCTGAGAGTGTCAGTGTGGTCCCGGACATTCGATACGCGGGCCGGCTGGCGAGCGATCCACTGAATACATTGCCGCAAACTGAGGTAACAATGCTGCCGTCAGTTACGCGCAGCGTGCAAACCGGAAACTGTGGCGGATCGCCGTGTACGCGTTGGGGCGACTACAGCGCGATGAGCGTGGATCCGGTCGACGACTGCACGTTTTGGTACACGAACATGTACTACGCCGTATCCGGCCTGAACTGGGTCACCCGCATCGGCTCATTCAAGTTTTCAACGTGCTCCGCCGGTCCAACTCCGACACCCACTCCTGGCGGAAGCCCGACGCCGACGCCCACACCGCCGCCGACAGGACCCGCTGTGATGCTAAATCCAGCGCCGGGTTCCACGTTTGCGTCGTCTAGCGTCACCTTCCAATGGAGTTCCGGAAGCGCGAGCGCGTACGCGCTAATTGTCGGTAGTTCACCGAACGGCGCCGACATTTATTCTTCCAGCCAACTGCAAGTCCGTTCGGTCACAGTAAATAATATCCCAACCGATGGGCGCACGATTTACGTAAGGCTCTATTCCCGAGTCAACAATTCCTG
>JBBRNP010000006.1:0-205742 GCA_038230255.1 Chthoniobacterales bacterium | reverse complement strand
CGTCAAGCTCTTCTTGCCGGTCGCGGGCAACCCTCGGGCGTTTTTAGCTCAAAAACTCTCGCGCGCGTCGACTCCGCTTGAACTCATCGCTCGCAAAGTAAAGAGAGGCCTACTTATCACACAGCCTCTCGCCTGGTTAGGTGTTGGCGTGGCATAACAGTGAAAATGTGGAAGCAAGAACTTCTGCATCGGTGGGCGCACGACTCGCCCGAGTGTCTCCACGTGTGCGCTGCCGGTCAAGCTCGTCCGCGCCCTCAGCTGAGAGCGCGCTCTCGCCAGCGAACGCCTCCAACTCAGCCTCGATGTCGCCGACACTGCGGAAGTCCGTATCACACCGCCGTGTCGCTGCTAGTTGCGTGGCCAACACACCGCGCCGAGAGAAAGCTCTCGATGCAGGCGCGCCCGAAACAGACAAAGCGTGAACAGCAAATCCAGAACGCCGCTCGCACGAAGCGCGTCTTCCTCTGAAAGACGTGGCCTCGCCTAAACGCTTTCGAGCAACCGAACGAGCCTCGCTGCCGTCCACCGAATTATCACGAGCCTTCATCATGACGGGAGATGCAGAAGTCACCTAACGAGAACAAGATCAGCCACCACTGGCGAGGGCGCGCGTGGCGGCGGGTGGAGAGGTTGGAGTCACGGTAAACTTGAGCGTACGCCGGCCAGTGGTTGACTGCATCGCATGGTTAGGCGTTGGAGCGTTCATCGGACTGACCATACTCGTCACCTCCTGCTTTGGCGAGGGCCGCTCTGGCCTCCTTCAGCCGTCGCTCTGCATCGGACAATCGGGCACCGACCCTGCCCGCCGCCGCCGCACAGTCGAGACGCTCAGCTTCAGACTCAGACGCGTTGCGCCTCGCGGCAATCGCGGTGAACTCGCCTTCAAGCTGCGCCAAATGGCGTGCAGCCGACGATACCTCCTCCCTCAGACGCGATCTATCCTGCTGTGACATCTTTACGCCTAACGAGAACAAGATCAGCCACCGCTGGCGAGAGTGCGCGTGGCGGCGGGATTTGAGGTTTGAGTCATGGAAAACTTGAGCGTACGCCGGCCAGCGGTTGGCTGCATCGCCTGGTTAGATGTTTTGCGTCGTTACATCGAGATTCGCTGACCGGCTGATGATTCCAAGGACGCTTAGGTCACAAGCGCCGCATTTGTCCCGGCGCTTTCACTGACCGAAGAGCAGTCGAATTCACTAAGGCGAATTGAAGCCAAACGCCCACTTCCAAGCGTCGCCCTCCTTTACATAGACGGAGTTGCCATAGATTTTCTGTGCGCTGATGTCCTTGCCGCCGCAGGTGCCGGTAACCGTGCCCGTTAATGTCAGGATGCCGACTGTTGGGGAGACGGCGGTTGCGGCGCCATTCGTCAGCGTAAAGCTCGTGACGTCGCATGTTGCTCCCGTCCAGTCCTTGATGGCTTCGGCCTTGTTTGCGAAATAGGTGCCAAAGATATTGACGAATGCAATTTCCTTGGCCGTCAGGTCTTCGACCTTTTTGGCGTCTTTATTCTTCCACGCCTCCCAGACGGAATTTTCGGCCGCCATCAAGTCGTTCGTAATTGGGTTGGCAGGTGCGGAGGCAGCAGCCGTGTTAGTGTTGGCTGCAGCCTTGTCGTCCTTCTTCGGCTCTCCCTGTTTGTCGGCGGCCGACGCAGCTTTAGGATCAACAATCAGATTCTCGCCATGAAAAGCGGCCTGCCACCTTTCGCCGTTTCTAGCCCAGACGGTCGCCGCACGGACCGGGCTTGGTAATTTTTTGGTTTTGCCGTCCGCTGTGCAGCTGCCTTCCATGTTTGACCTATAGCTCAGGACATAAGTGTCATTGTCGACCTTTGACATCTGCGGCTCGGTCAACGTCCAACCCTCTTTGACCTCGCATTTGACGCCGCTGATCATCTTGACGGCGTCAGTCTTGCTGAGGCGAGCTCCGCCCTCGTGCATCACGAACTTCTCGCTGAGAAAGCTTTCAAAGAATTTGGCGTCACCTTTAATGTAGGCTTCGGTCGCCTGCTTATCCAAAGCAAGCAATGCGTCTGCGGTCGGCGCGGCAGCGACTGGCTTGTTGGCGTTAGAATTGACGTTCGCCGTCTCATCTGGCGCATTGCCGGCGTGTGCCGCACATGCCGGAAATACGACAGCCGCGGTCAAAATTAAAAGCACATGTCTTGGATTAAAGATCATCGGGTTCCTTTTCGGGTTTCATGGGATTTGTCACAAGTTCTCGAATCGGAACGTCGTGCCTCTAGACGCGAATGCACGCAATTTCGAGTCGCTCTTAGCATCTAACGAGAATTAGACCTATAAATTTACAAATGCACGTGGAAATGAAAATTCACGACCAAATTAATTTCTCACTCGCCATCGAACGCTCAGTTCGCTAGGACGGAAACATGCCCCCAGTTTCCGACCCCCACTACACTCTGTCGCTCGTAAATCACCAAACAGGACAACAACTTAAAATCGAAATGGTCGATCTGCCATTTCCCACCCGTAGCTACTGGATCAAAGTTAACGGGGATTGGGCGAAGAAAGTGCCAGTCGCAAGCAAGACCGCCATCATGCAGCAGTTGCGCGCTTGGTGGGTGGCGCATTGACCCCGTGAGATAGGAATCCGATGCAAACATTACGTTTACGTGTTGCGTTCGCTCGTAGACCGGCAATTCTACGTTGGGTTAACGAGCGATTTGCCCGCGCGGCTAGAAACTCATAACGCAGGCCTTGTCGCTTCGACGAAATCACGTATGCAATTTACCCTTGTTTATTGGGAAGGCTGTTTGAATCGCAGCGACGCAGCGCAGCGGGAAAAGTATTTGAAGACTGCGTGGGGTAAACGTTATCTCAAAACGCGATTGCGCCGATATCTCACGGGGTGAAGCGCCGATGCGGCTGGATTTTATTGTCGCTGGCGCGCAAAAGTCGGGCACGACCGCACTGCGTTATTTTTTGAAGAAACATCCGCAGATCGCGCTGCCCGATCGCCAGGAGCTGCATTTCTTCGATGATGAGGAGATTTTTGCGCGGCCGGTCGATTACGATTTGTTGCATCGACATTTCCGACAACGCCGTCTCCGTTTACTGCCAGTCCGGCTCGGACTCGCCGGCGAAGTGACGCCCAGTTATTTGTATTGGAAGCCGGCGATGGAGCGGATCCGGAATTACAATCCGCAAATCAAGCTCATCATCCTGTTGCGAAATCCGGTGGATCGCGCGTTCGCGCACTGGAACATGCAACGATTCAAGGACCGCGAGCCGCTCGATTTTCTCGATGCGCTCAAGGAAGAACGGAATCGGCTGGCGGAATTGCCAGCAATCGAATCGCGGCGGTTTGTCTATGTCGATCGCGGTTTTTATTCCGGGCAACTCGAACGTGTCTTTGAATTTTTCCAGAGAGAACAAGTCAAGATCGTGAAGTTCGAAGATTTTCGGGATCGAAAGCAGGAAACGCTCGACGAGATTTTTGAATTCCTTGGGGTGAAGCGTTTGCGCGGGGTTCGGGACAAAGATCGAAACATTGTGCCGTACGAGCGGGCGATGAGGTCGGACGAACGAAAATATCTTTCCGGAGTTTTCTCCGCCGAGATGACCAAGCTCGAGCAAATGCTCGGCTGGGATTTGTCGGACTGGAAAGGTCTGTAGCGGTGCTTGCTCTCAAGCACCGAGTTATAAATAGACAGGCGCTTGAGACAAGCGCCTCTACAACTCGCGGGCGATTACGCACCCTGCTAGTGCGCCAATAATGTACCCGATTGTAGTTTGCCGCAGAGCGGCATGGCTGGGGGCAATCGCCCCTACCTGATCTGCCGCCAGAGACGGCGGCAGCTACAATTGTTTGAAGCGCGGCTTTTGCCTCGGATCACGGCCAAGCAGCGCTTTCGAGCGAAAAATGCGCGCGCCTTGTGCCAGGAAGAATTTGCGCAACTCGGGAGTGAAAAACGACGAGCCATCCGGACGCGGATTAAAGTCGAGAAGCAAGCGGCCGTTTTCGTTTAGCAGCCGCGACCGCACGTTGTTGAAGAAAAATTCCCAATCGGCGGGCGACCATTCAACGTCGTCGCGGACGCGGCCGATCCGGTGAAAACAAATCCGGTGCGCGGTCACGAGATCGAATTTTCCACCGAAATCGGGGAGGGGAGTTCGTCGTTCGATCCGACCGATCACGCGCGGAACCTCGAGCAAGGCGGTGGTCGCGCGAAAAAGCGGCTCGGTATCAGTATCGAAGCCGAGAACGTCGTGGCCGAAGAATTTGCAGACGTAAAGGAAGTAACCGGCGCCGCAGCCAAGATCGAGAATGCGCATCGGCGGCGCGCGATCGAGCCACAGGTCTTGGGCGCGCTCGATGTTGATCTCGATCCAGTAAACGACGTCCTCGAAGCGGTTGATCCGCGGCGAGCCCGGCCGATACGGATATTGCTCACGCAGTTCTTCAAATTGCGCGCGATCGAGCGTTGCCAGAATCCGCTGTTTGTTGACCGGGTGCGTCAATCGGCTGAGATGTTCGAACGCGCTGGCGAAAAGCTCGGTCGAAAGTAACTTCTGAAGCTTGCGTGAGAGTCTCATTGCTGCCACCTAATGCTGCGCGCTAAATGACGGACTTTGCTGATCAGCGGTAAGAGATGCAACAAGCGAAACAAATTCTTCTTATTGGAAAGTGGAGCGACATCTGACGTGAATTCTAATCGTTCTACCGCCCCGCTCTGCTCCCTCTCCTTTTTTAAGGGAGAGGGTAGGGTGAGGGTTCTGCATTTCTTGTTTATCCAATTCCCAACCCCTCACCTTAATCCTCTCCCCTTCACCAAGGGGAGAGGCGAATACGGACATCTATTGTGAAAAAGATCCCGCTTTCCCGCGTTTTCGTGAACGACGAAGTCCGAGAGGCCGGCATGCGGGCAATGAATTCGGGCTGGTACATCCTGGGAGAGGAGTGCGAAGCGTTCGAAGCAGAACTCGCGGCTTACGTCGGGACGAAAGAAGCCGTCCTGTGTTCCAACTGGACCACCGGCGCGATGATGCTGCACCCCGCGATGGGAGTTTGTCCCGGCGACGAAATTCTAGTTCCGTCGCTTACCGCATTTCCTTCCATTGAACCGATGATTCATCGGGGCGCGCGGCCGGTCTTCATCGACATCGACGAGACTTGCTGCATCGATGTCGATCTTCTGGAGGAATCGATGAGCGCGCGCACGGTCGGAATTCTTCCGGTCCATCTTTACGGGCATCCCGCGAACATGGATGGAATTTTCCTGGCTGCGAAGAAACACGGCCTTTGGGTGGTCGAAGATTGCGCCCAATCTTTTGGCGCGGAGTATCGCGGCCGACGCGTCGGGTCGATCGCCGGTGCGGGCGTGTTTTCGTTTTATCCGTCGAAAAATCTCACGGTCATGGGTGATGGCGGTTGCATCACGACCAACGATTCAGCTCTCGCCGGAAAACTGCGGATGCTGCGCAATCACGGCGAGACGTCGAAATATGTGCATGAGTTCGTCGGCTACAATTTTCGCTTCAACGAAATCCAGGCGGCGGTCGGCCGGGTTGAGTTGCGCAACGTCGACAAATTGAACGAGCATCGGCGCGACGTTGTCGCGCATTACAACGATCGCCTGGAAGGCGTCGTCCAAATCCCGCCGGAGCGGCCGTGGGCCCGCGCCGTTTATCACATGTACGTCATTCGGACTCAGCGACGCAATGAGTTGGCGGAATTTTTGAAGAGCAAAGGCATCGGCACCGGAATTCACTATCCAATAGGAAACCATCAACAGCCGGCCACGATGAAACTTTATTCCGATCTGCCGCGCCTGCCGATGACGGAAGCAGCCGTGAACGAGATTCTTTCGCTCCCGATTTACGGCGATCTGGCGATGGAAGATGTCGATTATGTCTGCGACGCGATCCTGGAATTTTTCGGTAAGAAATGACTGCACCGAAGCTGAGCATCTAAATACGTATGAATCTTCTATCCTTCATTGCCATAACGTGGTTCGGCCGGGAGCACCGGTTTCTCGGCCTGGACTGGAACTATCTCGTCATCCTCGGCTTAATCGGGACGGTGACATTCTCGATGCGTTTTCTGGTGCAATGGTGGACGTCCGAACGCCAAGGGGAAAGCGTCATTCCGGTTTCGTTCTGGTACTGGAGCATCGCCGGAAGCATCATCATGTTTGTCTATTTTCTTTTCCGGCGCGATCCGGTGGGCATTCTCGCGTATCTCCCGAACTCGATCATTTACATTCGCAATTTGATGCTGATTCGTAGAAAGCGGCTCGCGTATACCGCAGCCAGCTCGTCGCAAACGCCGCGCGAGAATAGTTAGAAATCGAATGGCCGATAAAGATCCACGCGTTGACGCCTATATTAAACGCGCGGCGCCCTTTGCCCGGCCGATCCTGAAACGCTTGCGCAAAACCGTGCACACCGCCTGCCCGGATGTGGAAGAAACGATCAAGTGGAATTTCCCGTTTTTCGAACGCAATGGGATCATTTGTTTTATGTAGGCCTTCAAAGAGCACTGTGCCTTTGGTTTTTGGAAAGGCTCGCTCATTTTTGCCGCGAAACACAAAGGCGCGATGGGGCATTTCGGCCGGATCACGTCGGTTAACGATTTGCCCGATGCGAAAACTTTGGCCGGCTACGTTCGAAACGCAGCGAAACTAAACGAAGCCGGCGTTAAGAAGTCCCGTCCGCGATCGCGAGCGAAACAAAAGGTGAGCGTGCCGGCCGATCTGAAAGCGGCGCTACAAAAACATTCGAAAGCGCGAAAGACGTTTGAGAATTTCAGTTACAGCCACAAAAAAGAATATGTGCAGTGGATCACGGACGCGAAGCGCGAGGAGACGCGGAAGCGCCGATTGCAAACTGCGATCCAGTGGCTGGCCCAGGGCAAACCTCAGAATTGGAAATATCTTTAGATCCGGTGTGTCATCCCGAGCGGACGCGAGGGATCCCACAATCGAAGCATGGTCGCGCAAGGTACTTAGCGTGCTCAACTGTGTTAATGAGAGATCCCTCACTTTGTTCGGGATGACCGGTGCAGCGCGCGCCCTTGTTTAGGAATCGTCCACAAAGCGGGTCAAATCTTGCGGTAATTGACTTGTCCATTGCTGCCCGTTCTCGATTTCGAGCTTGGCGGAATGGAGCGCGTGACGCGGCAGGAGTAACTGGCGTTCGAGCTTGGTGGTCCAGCCGGTCTCGATAAATTCCAAGTAATGTTGCTCGTTTGGTCCGTAAATCTTGTCGCCGACGACCGGATGACCAAGCGAAGCGAGATGGACGCGAATCTGATGCGTGCGTCCGGTTTTCGGAATCGCGCGAACCAGAGCAAACTTGTTTTCAGAGAACACACAATTTCGTCTCTGAATTTCGATTCGACCCTCACCTCCATCCTCTCCCTGGCCAGGGAGAGGAAGTCGCGAAGCGGCAGGTGAGGGTGGAGATGTCGATCCACCGCTCGCGAAGGCTTTCGGAGTTGTGAAGCGCTGTTCGACTCGAAACCCCGTCAGCGCCGGCGCGCCACCAGGATGAATCATTTGTTTCAGCCAAATTGCTGACGCTTGGTGCTTGCCTTGTCGATCCATCGGCGCATCGACGATGTTGGTTTCCCATTCCGGCCAGCCCCAAACGATCGCGAGATATTCTTTGTGCAAGCGATGCTCTTGCATGAGCAATCCGAATCGGCGCGCGGCCGCCGCTGTTTTCGCGACCAGAACCAGTCCGCTCGTTTCGCGATCCAACCGGTTCACGATTGAGACCTGCCCGCCGTTGGCGATCTCGAACGCGAGAAGTTCGCGCAGTTCTTTCCAAAGTGTGGTGCGTTGGTCCGGCTTGGTGGGATGCGTTAACAGGAACGGCGGCTTATCGACCACGATGTAATCGTCGGTTTCGTCGACAACGGTGAAGCGCAACGCTGACGTTCGCTGCGAAACAGGAGTGTTCGCTCGCGAAATCCTGGCTTCGGTAGTGTTGATCATTCCTGTCTTAATTTGTGGAACTCTTGGCGCGACGTTGGTTATGTTTTTCGCTACCGGTTGCAGATGAGGCGAGTCGTGACTGTGGTGGCGGCAATCGTAGTTTTTGTTCTCTTCGAGATTACGTCCGGAACATTGTCCAGCAAGTATACCCTCCGCGAAAACGTGATTGGGCAGCTCGACCTCATCCTGCCCTTTACCTTTCTTTATATGCTGCCGGCCTCGTTCGGATCCTTTTTCGTCGCGCGGCGGTGGCGGACCTGGTGGTGATCGGTTAGTCCTCCCCAGGAGGCGTAGATGTCGATCTTGCGGGCATGGACTTGACCTGCCTCGTAAAACCGCTTTACGTAAACGCCTCCCTTTCATCCCAGGAGAGTTACGCCGTGGACCTAAAAGACATCAAAGCCATCATCGACTTGATGAAGAAGAACGATCTCTCCGTTTTCGAAATGGAGAAGGACGGCTTCCGCATCAAACTGCAAAAAGGTTTGGGCGATCAACCGATTATCACGTCAACAATGGCGCCCACGGTGGTAAACGGTCCGGCAACGGCGGGAGCGGCTCCGGCTCTCGCAGACGCGTCGCTCAAAGACATTGTTTCCCCGATGGTCGGCACTTTTTATCGGGGGGCGTCACCGGATGCTTCGCCGTTTGTCGATGTTGGAACAAAAGTGAACGAGGACACGGTGGTCTGTATTATCGAGGCGATGAAAGTGATGAACGAAATCAAGGCGGAAACCAGCGGCGTCATTGCCGAAGTCGTGGCCGAAAATAGTAAGCCGGTGCAATTCGGCCAAGCTTTGTTTCGAGTTCGTTGAAGCGTAGGGCGCGACAAATGCCAGTCCGATGCCAGTGCGGCTCGCACCTCGGACCGGGAGCAATGCATGTTCGAAAAAGTCCTGATTGCTAATCGCGGTGAGATTGCGTTGCGCGTGATTCGCGCGTGCAAGGAGCTTGGCATTCGCACGCTGGCGGTTTATTCCGACGCCGATGTCGATTCGCTGCACGTGCAACTTGCCGACGAAGCGATTTGCATCGGCGCGGCGCCGAGCTCGGAAAGTTATTTAAAAATCGACCGGATCATGAGCGCGGCGGAAGTCGGGGACGTCGATGCGATCCATCCCGGTTACGGTTTTCTGGCCGAGAACGCCCATTTCGCCGAAGTGGTCGAGAGTTGCAAAATCAAATTCATCGGGCCGCCTTCGCACGTAATTCAAAAGATGGGCGACAAAGACGTCGCGCGCGCGTGCGCTCGCAAGTCGGGCGTGCCAGTTACGCCAGGAAGTGACGGCGTGGTCGAGACCGACAAGGATGCGATGAAGGTCGCGAAAAAGATCGGCTATCCGGTGATGATCAAAGCCGTCGCCGGCGGCGGCGGGCGCGGAATGCGCGCAGCGCACAACGAAACGAGTTTGGTTGCCGGCTTCCACAGCGCGCGTCTCGAAGCGGAGAAGGCTTTCGGAAATCCGGCCGTTTACATCGAGAAGCTGATTGTGAACCCGCATCACATCGAATTCCAAATCGTGGCCGACAGCCATGGGCGCGTCATCCACCTCGGCGAGCGCGATTGTTCGATTCAGCGGCGCAATCAAAAGGTGATCGAAGAATGCCCATCACCGATCATGACCCCGGGGCTTCGAAAAAAGATGGGCAACGCCGCGGTCAAGCTGGCGAAGTCGGTCGGCTACGAAAACACCGGCACGATCGAGTTTCTGGTCGATGAAAATCGCCGGTTCTATTTCATGGAAATGAACACTCGCCTTCAGGTCGAGCACACGATCACCGAAGAAGTTT
This sequence comes from Chthoniobacterales bacterium, assembly GCA_038230255.1. GTDB lineage: Bacteria > Verrucomicrobiota > Verrucomicrobiia > Chthoniobacterales > UBA10450 > AV40. The sequence goes on along the minus strand of JBBRNP010000006.1, from coordinate 195,988 downwards.
ATGGGTGCGATCTGGTGAAGGAACAAATTCGCATCGCCGCGGGCGAACCGCTATCGCCGCACGTCGCGCATGCGATCCCGCGCTCGCATGCGATTCAGTGCCGGATCAACGCCGAGGATCCGGCGAACAATTTTCAGCCGTCACCGGGGAAGATCGTTTTTTATTACGCGCCCGGCGGCCGCGGCGTTCGGATCGATTCCCACGCTTACACCGGTTACGTGGTGCCGCCGTATTACGATTCCCTCATTGGAAAAATCATCACAATTGGGGCGACGCGGAGTTCGGCCATCGATCGCATGCGCCGCGCGCTCGACGAATATTACGTTACCGGAATCAAGACGACGGTACCGTTTCACGCCGCCATCATGCGGAACGGCGAATTCCGCGAAGGCAAATACGACACCGGTTTCGTCGAGCGAATCATGAACTCGGACGCTTTCCAGCTCGTGTCGCCACGCGCTCACCTGCACGAATAACGTTTTGCGAAATCTAAGCGATTGCCGCCTCTACGGAATCCTGGATCTCGGTTACGTCGATGTTGCTGACGCGGAGCGCGTGACGAAGGCGATGATCGAGGGCGATGTCGATCTTATCCAACTCCGCGCCAAGAGGCAGTCTCTTGAAGAAATTGTCGATCTTGCCGGTGCGCTCCATCAAATCACTTCCGCAGCCGGAATTCCTTTCATCGTGAACGATCATGCGGAAGTTGCGGCCAAGGTTCCAGTAGAAGGCGTGCACGTCGGACAAGATGATGATTCGATCGCGCACGCTCGGAAAAAAGCGGGCCGCAATGTTCTCGTCGGAAAATCCACGCATAGTCTTGAGCAGGCGGTCGCCGCGGCACGCGAAGGCGCGGACTACATCGGGTTCGGTCCGATATTCGCGACTCCAACCAAGCCGGATTACCAGCCGATCGGACTGACCGGTATCAAACGGGTCTATCACGAAGTCACCGTCCCGATTTTTTGCATCGGCGGAATCAAGATCGACAATCTCGGCCAGCTCATCGCCGCCGGCACAAAACGGGTCGCGATTGTTTCCGGTTTGCTCAAGGCGCCCGACATCGCCAAGTATGCGCAGGCATGCAAAACTACTTTGACCGCTGTTCTCTGACCGCGGTTCTCTATTTATGTCTGTATTAGTCGTTGGTTCCATTGCGCTCGACACCGTAAAAACGCCGGTCGAAGAACATGGCGATTTGTTAGGCGGCTCGGCTTCATACGCCGCGACCGCCGCGAGTTATTTTTCGCCAGTCAACCTGGTCGGTGTCGTCGGGAGCGATTTTCCGCAGGCCGAGTTTGATTTTTGGAAATCGCGAAAGATCGACACCGCGGGCGTGCAGCGGGTGGATGGAAAAACTTTTCGCTGGTCGGGCGAATACGCGTGGGACTTGAACACGCGCGAGACGCGCTCGGTCGCGCTCAATGTCTTTGAAAATTTTAAGCCTGAATTGCCGAAGTCATATCGGCAAACCGATTTTGCTTTGCTGGCGAACATCGCGCCCGCTTTGCAATCGCACGTGCTTAAGCAAATGGAGAAGCCGCGCTTTGTCGTCGCCGACACAATGGACCTTTGGATCGAGACCACGCGCGCCGATCTGGATGCGCTCCTCCCCAATGTCGATCTTCTGATCCTGAACGACAGCGAAGCGCGCGAGATGACGAAGGAAACGAGTTTGATCAAAGCCGGTCGCGCGATCCGGGAAATGGGTCCGGGCTATGTCGCGATCAAAAAAGGCGAGCATGGCGCGCTGCTTTTTGGCGAAAACGAATTCTTCAGCTGCGGCGCGTATCCGCTCGAAGACATTCACGATCCAACCGGAGCAGGGGACACCTTCGCCGGCGGCATGGCCGGTTATTTGGCCGGGAACGTGAAGAAGGTCACTTTCACCGATCTCCGCAAAGCAATGATCTACGGCAGCGTGCTGGCGAGTTTTTGCGTGGAAGCGTTCAGCCTCGAACGCTTGCGCAATTTAACGATGGAGCAGATCAACGACCGCTACGAAACGTTCAAGCTGATGAGCCAGTTCGAAGTTGGCCGATAAAGGCAATTGTTTTCCTCGAGTGTGGGCGCGCGAAAACGCCTAAATCTCAATTGGGCTTTACAAGTGCAGAATGTTTCGGTCAGACTTTTTTATCAGCCCTCTAGAGCACTTGTTCCCAAAGTTTGATGGCATTCTGCCGGCCCTCTTGGCAACCGGGTTGCCCGGAGGCTTTTTGATCGCAAACGCATTGATAAAACGATTCGCTTTCAAGCAAACCGATTTTCATTTTTTTGGAGGAGATATGATATTCTCGGGCACCGTTCTTTTTACCTCCACCATGCTTCGCGAAATGTCGCTGGGACACATCCCTGGCCCTCAGGGTGCTGTATATTGGGTTCTCTCACTGGTACTTTTCTTCTTATGGCTTCTGATTTTGGCGATGGGAAAACCGAAGTTGCGGTGGCTGTCAGTTGTTGCTGCGATAATCGGGGCTTTGATATTTTCTTGTTGCAGCGCCATCACGTGGAGTATGGTTGTACCGAAAACAGGAGGATAAAATGACTGCTCTAGGGATCATTCTAGGCTTTACTATTAGCGGAGCGTCAGCCCTGCTCTTGCCCCTGATTTTCCCCGCCACTCCTAAAAAGAATGAATTGTCGGAAGACTTAGATCGGGCCGCTCGCACCGCTCATAATCTTCAGCTTAGATTAGAGCAAGCTAAGCGAGCGGCTGAATCAGAGGCTACGGCAGCACATTAAATTACGGGGCTCAATCTGAGCCTAAAACGCACAACCGCGTGGTTTCACTGATTCACCCCAAAACCCGTACTGGGTGAATCTCCCCAGCCGCAGCTTTCCCGCGGGATTGTGCTTCGAGTAGAGGCGAGGCTCGGCTTTCTCGGCGTGACACAAAGTGTTTCAGTGCAGATTGGTTGACGAAATCGGGATTGCGTAACGAGCGTCCAGGTAACGGACGTCAACTGATTGCGAATCTCGCGAGAGGATTGGCAAACGCATTCCGGGCTGCAACACAGTCGTGCCGCGAGGAATTTGGATCGTGACCGGTTTGGTAATTGTAACGAACTCTTCGAGCGGCGCGGTGGGTTGAGGAATCGTTACCGGCGGTGGCGCAACTCTTGCCGGTGTCGGCGAAGCAAACTGCACCGTCGGAGCAGAAGGAACAGCCAGCGCCTCTTGCGCAGCAGTGCCAGATGTCAGTTTCATCACCGGATGAATTTCCCAAACGGCCAGGGATGGATCGTAGTTCCGGCGATTACTTCGCGTGTCGTTGCGCGAGTGATCGATGTCGTAAAACGCTTTGCCAACGACAGTCACAGCCGGATGCTGAACGAGCGCAAATTTGTCTGCTCGACCGGGTGAGATTGGGAAATGCGCATCCGTCCACGAGAAAACCATTTTTCGCATAGCGCACCACGTCTCGCCGAGTGGTAGTTCAACCACGATTCCTCCGGGTCTCCCATCCGCGTTTTTCAATTCGATGTGCACGTCGCCGTCATCTTCGATCCGGACCTTTTCCACTCGCCCTGTGACACTGAACCATTTTTCCTCAGCGATCAGGCGTCGCGACGTTTGCCTAACTCCGCCACCGATACCCTGCCAGACGAACATATCCGCCGGTGTGATTTGCCTGATGTCGCTGCCGTTGGCGGGTGGCAACGCTGTGTCAGTCTTTGCCGCCCAACGTGACACGCCGTGATTTCCTTCGCACGTACACGGCGAAGTAAAGGTCACCACTGGCTTCGCGTCGGCAGCAGGGAAACTTGCATGGAGAATTATGAAGCCCAGGCCGACGAGCCGCGTTGTTGATCGGGGCCTGAAGTTTCCCATAAAACAATCGCTATAGATCGCGCTTTTCGAGAACTTCGCGCTCCATTTCTCGTAAAAGTTTAGTAAGGCCATACCCCCCCGAACCAGAGACAAGATGATCCGCGCAAGAGCTATGCCGATTCCATCGGCGCGTCGAAAATATGAAGGTGTCAGACGATTTTTGCTCGCGATAGCATTGCTCACCTGTGACGACGCCAGCGGCGAAACCTTTGATGAATGGATGGCCCAGTTGCCTAAACAGGCCCGCCACTTTCGGGGAGCGGACCAACATTATTGGCGGCTGTGGTATGAGCGCGGCTTCAGTCCGCAGTTCGCTTGGAAAAACACCGATCCTAAGCAAGAGCACAATTTCTCAAGACCGCTTCTGAAGGGCGAAGAGCCATCGTCTAAGTAGGCCGCGCCTAAGATCGACGATAAAGAGCAATACTAAAAGCGCGCCCGAGAGGATTCGAACCACTAACCTTCTGATCCGTAGTCAGATGCTCTATCCAGTTGAGCTACGGGCGCCAAAGAGCAGCTAATTTGCGGAGGAAGGGTGGGGCGTCAAATAAGCCCGGAGTTCGCACCCGCTCTCGACCACTAAGAGCGTTCATCCAAATCTCAACGAGGGAACGCAAACACTCCTACAAGAATCCGTTGGAACGTAGCGTGTGAAACCGCGGGTCTAATGCCAACGCGCGCTGCGCGTCGTTTCGAGTTTTCTCAAAAACGTCCCTGAGATCGCCGGTCGTTTGGGCCATAAGTTAAGTTCCAGTTGTCGCGGTCGGCTCTAGCGCTTGGTTCTTCGATTGTTGAAAAACAGGCGCAAACGGGTGCTCATGTTCAATCGAACATAGTGGAGCAAAGGGTGTCAGTCTAGCTAAATTCCTAGCCTGCTTGGCGCGCCAGCCAGCAGCGGCGGATCGTCTATTATCGGAAATGCTACGCTTCCGCGAGCACTGAAGTTTTTTTGTTAAGAACGGCCATCGCTTGTTGCAGTTCGTCAAAATCAAACGGCTTGGACATCATCATGTCCACACTCAGTTCTTCGTAAGCGCGAATATCCTCGTCCGAGAGATGACCCGACACGACGAGGATTTTACCGGCAAAGTTTTGCGTTCTTAGTCGACGCACCAGTTGAAGGCCGGTCATTCGCGGCATGCGATGATCGGTGATCACAACGTCAAATGGTCGCGGCGTAGCGCCAATTTTGATGAGTGCCTCCCAGCCGTTTCTCGCCGTGGCTACCTTGGATGCTGGGCCTCCAAGCACCATTGCGATCATATGCGCGACGGCTTTTTCATCCTCGACAACCAGAATCCGTAAAGGGTCGCTCATAATTTCGGAGATTGAATGAGCAGGACGCAGGCCGCGCAGCTCAATGCGTCCGTTGAAAGGCGGTGCTAGTTTTGTCTTACCCTTTGTGTCTCCTAAAGTCCCGAAAAGAGGGGGCTCGAACCAGCATCCGATTCGGAATTCGCCGGCTCCCTTAAGAGCTTCCGATCCAAATCCCAACGAGAAACACGAGCACTCCTCCGACAATCACTTGAAATGCGGCGCGGAGGAACGGCGTGTCCATATAACGGTTCCGAATCCAGCTGATGGCCAGAAGCTCGATTGCCACAATCACAACGGCAATAACCGTGGCGGTTTGGAAATTTGGAATCAGATATGGCAAGGTGTGGCCGATTCCTCCGGCGGTCGTCATCAACCCGCAAACGAAACCACGAAGCAGAGGTTTCCCGCGGCCGGTCAAGCTGCCGTCATCAGAAGCTGCTTCAGCGAAACCCATTGAAATTCCAGCTCCGACGCTGGCGGCGAGGCCAACCAAAAATGCGGCATGGGTGTTGTGGGTCGCGAACGCCGCCGCAAACACCGGCGCAAGGGTTGAAACCGAGCCATCCATCAGGCCCGCCAGCCCCGGCTGCACAATTTGCAGAACGAACAATCGGCGATGGGCCTTGTCCTCTTCTGCTTCAACGTCCGGAGTTAGTTGCTCGCGTTGGAGATCGTCGGCCAAGGTGACATGCTTTCGTTCCGCTTCCGCCAGGTCTCCGAGTAGTTTGCGCGTTGACGCGTCGCTGACTTTGCTGGCAGCACGCTCGTAGAAACTCTGGGTCTCTGTCTCCATTACCTCGGCCTGGCGCCGAACGGTTTTGATTCCCAGCGGCCGGATCATCCACACCGGCTTGCGATGCACAAACCCCTTTACGTCTTCGCGACGGATTAGCGGAATGTGTTCTCCAAAACGGCGGCGATAATCTTCAATCAGTTTGCGGCGATGCTCATCTTCTTCCGCCTCCATTTCCTTAAAGATCTGAGCAGTCGCGGGATAATCGGTCTTTAAGCCGGCGGCGAAGTCGGCGTAAATGCGCGCGTCCGTTTCCTCGGACGAAATTGCCAGCGCGAGGATTTCCTGTTCCGAAAGATCTCTGAAATTTTTGGCCACGCCATTTCCTACCGTCATGGGCGAAGGATGGGAATATTATTTCTTCGCGGCGGTCGGCGCGGCGATGTGCGGGATTTCGCTACCTGCGAGTCGTACGGTCACGTTTCGTAGAACTGCTCAACCTTTTTCAGTCACGAGAACAAATGCGGTGCGTGATCGAACGCGTTGGACTTCACCCAAGTCCGTAATAGGAGAAGATATGACCAGCTCAAGTTCATCACCCGCCACCGGACCATCCTCTCGTTTGGCCAAGGCGCGCCCGGCCGAAGCAAGTGGAACATTTCTAATTGGCGATATTCCTGTTCACAGACTCGGTTTCGGCGCGATGCAACTGACCGGCAATGGCGTTTGGGGAGAACCGCCTGATCACTCCGAAGCGATCGCAGTCCTTCGTCGCACGTTGGAGTTGGGAATCAATTTCATCGACACTGCCGACTCCTACGGGCCGATAGTTTCCGAGTGTCTTATTGCCGAAGCGTTGCATCCATATCCCGCCGGCCTTTTGATCGCGACCAAAGCCGGCTTTCAGCGACCCGGGCCTGACAAATGGGTCGAGGATGGTCGCCCGAAGCATTTGCGGGATGCGGTCGAGGGTAGTCTTCACCGACTGCACCTTTCGCGGATCGATCTTTTACAACTGCACCGGATTGATCCGAAAGTCCCGATGGAAGATCAGATCGGTGCGCTCGTCGATCTTCAACGCGAAGGCAAGATTCGCCACATCGGATTGTCTGAGGTCAAGGTGAAGCAGATCGAGGCGGTCCGGCGCATCACGCCGATCGTTTCGGTGCAGAATCGATATAATTTAGTCGATCGCAATTCCGAGGAGGTGCTGGATTATTGCACTCGGGAGAACATTGGTTTTATCCCCTGGTTTCCACTCGCCACCGGTGAGCTCGCGAAACATGAGGGACCGCTGACGCGCGCAGCGAAGCGCCTCAACGCGAAGCCGGCGCAGGTCGCGCTCGCCTGGCTGCTTAAAAAGTCTCCCGTGATGCTGCCGATTCCCGGAACTTCGAAGGTCAAACACTTGGAGGAGAACACTGCCGCGGCGCTGGTTGATCTCGATGATTCGATGGTGCAAGACTTGGAACGTCTAGGCAAGAGTTGAACCAGAAATCAAGACGCGTTATTGCTCGACGCGAAAGAGATGTTACCGAAGTATTAAGCGGTAACTGGCATGACGTCGCTCAGTGCGTTGCTCTCAAAATGGCCGCTCATTCGTCAAATCCGTGAGCGCGCGGACGGCACCGGTTTGGAAGCGATGTCGGATAAGACGCGCGCGATGCACGCGCGGATCGACAATGCGCAAGTGGCGCGATCCGTTTGCCCATATTGCGGGGTTGGTTGCGGGCAGCTCATCTTTCACAAGGACGGAAAACTAATTTCGATCGAGGGCGATCCGGAGAGTCCGATCAGTCAGGGGAATCTTTGCCCGAAAGGCGCGGCGTCTTATCAGTTGCTCACTCACGATCGGCGCGAAACAAAAATGAAATATCGCGCGCCGCGCGCGAAAGAATGGCAGGAAATTCCGCTCGAGCGCGCGATGGACATGGTGGCGGAGCGTGTTTGGGAATCGCGCAAGCGCACGTTCGTGCACAAGCAGAACGGACACACGATCAATCACACAACGGCGATCTGCCATCTCGGCGGCGCCACGCTCGATAACGAAGAAAATTATCTCATCCGAAAACTATTCACTCTTGGCCTGGGGATGGTGTGCATATCCAACCAGGCGCGGATATGACATAGCAGCACGGTGCCCGGTCTGGGCACCAGCTTTGGCCGGGGCGGAGCTACGACTGCGCAACAAGATCTCGCCAATGCCGATTGCATTTTAATCGAAGGCTCGTCGATGGCGGAGGCGCACCCGGTCGGTTTCCGCTGGGTCATGAAAGCGAAAGAGCGCGGCGCCACCATCATTCATGTCGATCCAAGATTTTCACGCACGAGCGCGCTGGCCGACATCTGGGTGCCGATTCGCGCCGGCGGCGACATCGCGTTCCTCGGCGGTCTCGTTCGGCACATTATCGAGAACAATCTTTTCTTCCGCGATTACGTCGTCCACTTCACGAATGCCTCCTGCATCCTGCGCGAAGATTTTCGCGATACCGATGAAGGCGCGACCGGATTTTTCTCCGGCTGGAATGAAAAGCAACGCGTCTACGACAAGACAAGTTGGGCCTACGACGGGGATGGCGGCCTGAGTTTTCCGGAACGCGATCTAACCTTGCAAAATCCGCGCTGCGTTTTCCAAACCTTGCGCCGCCACTTTGCTCGTTACACGCCAGAGATGGTGGAGAAAATTTGCGGGATTTCGCCGGTGCTCTTTCACAAAGTTGCGGATGCGCTCGTCGGGGCGTCAGGGCCGGAGAAGACCGCAGCCATTTGTTATGCGCTCGGCTGGACGCAACATTCCAAAGGCGTTCAAATCATTCGCGCCGCCTCGATTTTGCAACTGTTGCTCGGCAACATCGGCCGGCCGGGTGGGGGGATTCTCGCGCTGCGCGGTCATGCCTCGATCCAAGGCTCGACCGACATTCCAACGCTCTACGATATTTTGCCCGGCTATCTACCGATGCCGCGCGGAGATGGCAGCGAAGAGACACTTCGCGATTACCTCGCGCATCAAACCAAGCCGACCGGTCTTTGGAATGATTTTCCGAAATACTTCATCAGTCTGCTGAAGGCTTACTACGGCAAGAACGCCATACCCGAAAACGACTTCGGATACAACTGGGTCCCGAAGATCACGGGGAACCATTCGTTCTTCGAATATCTCTACGACATGGCCGACGGAAAAATGGAAGGCATGTTTATGATGGGGCAGAATCCAGCGGTCGCGGCCGCCAACTCGCGGTTTCAGCGGACGTCGCTCTCGAAATTAAAATGGCTGGTCGTGCGCGAGATGGTCGAGATCGAGTCCGCCACATTTTGGCGCGACTCGCCGGAAGTTGAGCGCGGTGAATTGAAGGCGGAGGAAATCGAGACGGAGGTTTTTCTTTTCCCGGCGGCAGGTCACGCGGAGAAGGAGGGCGCCTTTACTCAAACGCAACGCATGTTGCAATGGCGGCAGAAGGCAGTCAATCCACCGGGTGATGCGCGGTCGGAAGGTTGGTTCATGCATCAACTCGCTTTGCGTTTGATCGGAAAGGCGAAGCAATCGAACGATCCGCTCGATGAGCCGTTGCGCGCGCTCGATTGGTGGTATCCGGAAGATGAGCACGGCGAGCCGCACATGGAATCGGTGCTGGCGGAGATCAACGGTTGGTCCGCAAGTCCGCAGCCGGACGCAGATGGAGTGGTCTTCGGGCTCGATCGCGACGGTAATCCGCATCATGGTCCGCAAGTCGATGGGTTTGGTAAGCTGAAAGCCGACGGTTCGACTGCGAGCGGGGGATGGATTTACTCCGGTGTCCTTGGTCCTGACGGGGTTAACAAGGCAAATACGCGTAATTCGAAAGATTATCTAGGGCATGGTTGGGGGTTCGTCTGGCCGGCCGATCGCCGTATTATATATAATAGAGCCAGCGCCAAACCGACCGGTGAGCCATGGAGCGAGCGCAAGAAACTGGTCTGGTGGGACGAGGGGCAAGGCAAGTGGACCGGTATCGATGTCCCGGATTTCCCGCTCGAAAAGTCGCCCGAGTTTCGCCCAACTGGAAACGAAACCGGACTCGCTGGGATCCCGGGTGACGCCCCGTTCATGTTGCACGAAGACGGACTTGGCTGGCTGCATGTGCCGGAAGGTTTGCAGGACGGACCGATGCCGACGCATTACGAACCGCTCGAGTCACCGGTGCATAACGCGCTTTACTCGCGCGACACGAACCCGGTGGTCAATTGGTTTACCCGTCAGGAAAATCGGTTCGCTCCGCCGGGCGATACAAGATTTCCATTTGTTCTCACGACTTATCGACTGACCGAGCACCACACCGCCGGCGGCATGTCGCGCTTTCTCAGTCACCTCGCGGAATTGCAACCGGAGTTGTTCGCTGAAATGTCGCCCGAGCTGGCGGTCGTGCTAAAGATCGACAACGGCGATTACATTTCGATCGTCAGTTTGCGCGGAGCGATCGAAGCGCGCGCGCTCGTTAGTCGCCGCATTCGGCCGATGCATCTCAACGGAAAAACTGTGCACCAAATTGCGATGCCATTTCATTTTGGTTCGGCCGGGCCGGTCAAGGGCGGCTCCACTAACGATTTACTTCCGATTTCGGGAGAACCGAACGTCACGATCATGGAAGCCAAGGCGCTAGCTTGTAACATTGTCCCGGGCCGATTGCCGCGCGGGCCGGCATTTAAAGAGTGGCTCAAAAAATATGTGCCGACGGATGGCCCGCCAAATTTGCATCCGGAACAACCGCCGCCCGGCGCATCCTCAGGCCCGGAAGCCGGTGGCCACGGCGAACACGGAAAGGTCGACAGGCGATGATCGGCGAAGGAATCCAAAGCACGAACCAGCGGAAGCATTCCTACGTGCAGGATCGCGTCGAAGTCGGGTTTTTTACTGACCCGAGTGTTTGCATCGGCTGCAAGGCCTGTGAGGTCGCGTGCAAAGAATGGAACCAGGTGCCGGATGACGGATTCACCTGGTCGGGCAATTCCTACGACAACACCGGCCATCTCGGTGCGTCGACCTGGCGACATGTGATGTTCTTGGAACAAGACCGAGCAAAAGGAAATCAAGTCGCGGGCCCGATGTCGTTAGACCAGGACCCATTCCGGTGGGTCTTCTTGTCCGACGTTTGTAAGCATTGCGAAGAGGCAGGCTGTCTTGAAGCGTGTCCGACTGGATCGATCGTGCGCACTGAAGTGGGCTCGGTGTTGGTTCAGAACGATGTTTGTAACGGCTGCGGCTATTGCGTTGTGTCGTGTCCGTTCGGGGTGATCGATCGCCGGCCTGAACCGCTTCACGATGCCGGCGGCGCGTTCAAGTGCACGTTTTGTTACGATCGACAGAAGAGCGGACTCGTCCCGGCCTGCGCCAAAGTTTGTCCGACCGAATCGATCGTGTTCGGCCGATTGGATGATCTTCGCGCGCGCGGAGCGGAGCGCGTTCAGCAATTACAACAAAGTGGTTACAGCGACGCACAACTTTACGATCCGACGGAAACTTCTGTCCGCGGCATCCACGCGTTTTTTTTGATTCTCGGTGAACCCGAAGCTTACGGACTTCCACCCAAGCCGCAGATTCCAACGATCTATTTGAAATCGGCATGGACCTCGGCGTTCGCGACCGCGATCGCATCGATCATCGCAACGCTAGTGGCCTTCGCTTTTTTTTCATGACAACGAATTCGCCATCGGAAAAGCGGCTCGAAGAGTTGCGCGAGCAAGCGTGGAAGGATGGCGTCGTCCCGGGCAAAGGTGTCGATGTTGCGGGCGGACCGATTCCGCGCAAACCGGGTTACTACGGCCAGCCCGTGGTCAAACCGCCAGTGTGGACGTGGCAAGTTCCCCTCTACTTTTTCTTCGGTGGGATGGCTGGAATGTCAGCGGTGATCGCAAGCGGCGCCCTTATCTTTCACCATGTCGATCCTTCGCTCGCGACGAATGTCGGAGTTGCCCACGCAGCCATGTGGATCGCGGCCGGCGCCGGAGCGGTCCTTTCACCGATTCTGTTGATCATGGATCTCGGCCGCCCCCGGCTTTTCCTGAATATGCTGCGCGTTTTTAAACATCGATCAGCCATGTCAATGGGCGCCTGGATTCTGAGCGCTTTCGGCGCTTGTGTTGTTCCAGGTTTGATCGCGCTCGAACTGCACGCTCGCCAGATTTTTCCTGGCACGCTCGATCAACTCCTGCGCGTCGCCGCCGGTGTCTTAATTTTTGGCTCGGCGATCTTTGGAACTTTGCTCGCGACTTATACGGGCGTGTTGATTGGGGCGACCGCAATCCCCGCGTGGTTTTTGCATCGCACCCTGCTGCCGATCCATTTTGGAACGGCGGGACTGGGATCGGCCGCGGCCTTGTTGGAATTGCTCGGGCACCGAATTCCCGCGCTCAACGTTCTCGGATTTTACGCCGCCGGCGTTGAGTCTGCGCTTCTGATCTGGCTCAGTTTCGATAAACACGGTGCCGCCGATCGCGCGATCCACCAACATGGCACGGGCTGGCTGATTCGGATTGGCGAGATCTTGAACGGTCCGCTGGCGATCGTTCTACGTCTGTTCGGCCTCGTTCCATTCGCAGCGATTTCATTTTTAATCGGCTCCCTGGTCAGCCGCGTTGGCTGGATTGCAGTCGGCAAAGTTTCCGGTTCCGATCCGGAATCCGTTTTCGCCGCCGAGCGCTACTAGCGTCTTCGAGTTTACTTCGGCTCGCATACATTAGCCTCGCATCTGAATTCGTCATTCGCTGTTTGGCATTGGACGTTGGGTGTTTCTTCTGCTTCTTCTCCGGGTGACGGTCTTTCTCGGCGGTGGATTCGCGGCGAAGTATCTCCACGGTGGCGGCAATTTTTCGGTGCCGCTGCAATGGATGCTCGGTCTGGGCCGATTAAATCTCGATGCGATCTGGCTGGAACATTTACCGAGCGAAGGAAACTTTCCCGACGATCAACGCAAGATCGACAACTTCCAGCGCCAGCTCCGCGCCCACGGACTCGGCGGGCGATATTGCCTCCTTTATCATAAAACGCCCGATAGCGCCCACGATCTCGACGCACTTCAATGCATCGGAATTTCAAAGCGCGAGCTGCTCGATCGCCTGGCCGGCCCGAACACAATTCTCAATCTCAGTTATTCAATTCATCCGCCGCTGCTTCTGAAATTCGAGCGCCGCATTTTCTGCGACCTCGATCCGAGCGAAATTATTTACTGGATGACGCAGATGGAGATGGGCCAGTCGACCCATCATGAGTTTTGGACGATCGGACTAAACGTCAACAGCGCTGACTGCCGCCTGCCCAAAGGTTCTTTAAATTGGAAAACATTTTATCCGCTGGTCGATACCAAACTGTATCGGCCTCAGCCGCGTCCGCGCTTGCCGAAGTTCACAACGATCGGCCAATGGTATTGGGGTGGGGCAGTGGAGATAAACGGCGAGTTTCCCGATCTTTCCAAGAAGTACGCGTTCGAACAATACCTCGACCTGCCAAGGCGTGTGCCGAACGCGAAATTTGAACTGGCGATGTTCATGAATCCTGACGATCCGGAGCGTGAACGATTGCGAAAACGCGGCTGGCACATCGTCGACCCGCATCGCGTCGCGCGGACGCCGGCAAAGTATCGTCGTTATCTGGCGAACGTATTGGGTGAATTCACCGCGATCAAAGGGGTCGATGTGAGTTGGAAAACCGGCTGGTTGAGCGATCGGGCGGCGGCTTTTCTGGCGACCGGGCGACCCGTTATTACCGAGGACAGCGGTGCGGGAAAGTATCTCCCCCAAGTGAACGGCTTTCATTTCGTCGGGAATTTGGATGCCGCGGTCGCTGCAATCGAAGACCTGCTGGCGCACTGGCCGCGGCGATCTCGCGAGGCGCGCGACTGCGCGGTCGAAGTCTTCGATTCGGCGAAAAATCTGCGCAAAATCCTCGGCCTTTAATCTCGCTCGTTTTGGCGTTGCAAAACGATTTTCGGGTGTTACTCGTTGTCCCGTTATGGCCGACTTGATGAAAGCGCCCGAGCTGAAGGAGCGCCTGAAAAAAATTCCGGAATGGGAATTGGAGAAGAAGCACATCGAACGCACTTTCGAGTTCGACGATTTTACCGATGCCATCGATTTTGTGAACGCAGTCTCGGAAGTGGCCGAGGAAGAAGAGCATCATCCCGACATCGACATTCGCTACAACAAGGTGCGGCTGCTGCTTTCGACCCATAGCAAGGGCGGCCTGACTGAGCTCGACTTCGCGCTGGCTGAGCGAATCGATACGCTCTCCGAATAAAGCAGTGACGAGTGACCAGTGACGAGTGACCAGCCAAGCGGCGGCACCCTTCGGTTTTGGATCGCCAGCGCGCTGGTAATTCTAATCGTCTTCGGAGTCTGGAAATTTATCGACTACCGGATGCGACCGCCGCCGCCGCCCAATAAGATCGTCATTCCAGTCCCCGTGCCAACGCCCTGATTCTTCATCTGCTCGACGAGCTGCTGGTCACTTATCACTCGTCACCGGTCACTTTTCTTAGTCTGGCGCTGGTTGAAGTTTTTGATTTCCTACCAGCAGACGGCCTTCATCCGCATCGATGAAAGTGAACATCGTTTGGATCTCGGAGCGACCGGCCATGCCGGCTTCTTTCTTTCGGCGTTTCAGAATCTCGGAAAGCTCGTCGTTCCAGCCGCGCTTGCGCATGAATTCATTCCAGACATAAACCTCATCGTCGGACGGACGGTAACCGTTGCCGAAACACCACTGTAGAATTTCTTCGTCGCTGCCGCCTTCTTTCACCCGGTCCATCAGCCGGTTGTAATCGATCCGAAGAAATTTAGTGCAGCTCGAGTCGAACCCGCGGCCGAGGTTGGCCTGATAATCGGAGGGCAGTTGCCCTTTAGTGTGCTGTCGAATTTTGTCCAGCAGTCGCCCAAAATAAACAATGCCGCCGACTTTCACGGACGGACTACGCAGGCCTAACTCCCTCATCCGGCGCGAGTCTGTGCTCTTTTTACGCAAGTTTCAAGCCTGAGCTCTCGGGGCGATTAAAAGCCGGTTAGGGGGACATCCGCGCGCCAAGTTCGTATTCAAGCCTGCTTAGGGCGAGGTTTGGCGTCTGGCGGAGATTGCTCAGGGCATTTCCTTGACGGCCGAATGTTAGCGCTGCAACGCCGAAGGCAACGGCGACAAGCCAGGGAATGACGCCCCAGTCATTCCAGGCAGGAGGCACGGATGGATCGGAGGCGTTCCACGGCAGACCGTGCGACATCATATTGTAGTAGGCGAATAGATAGACGCTGCTCGCAGCCGTCAGGACTGCGTACCAAGTAGGCGAGTAAAGGAGGACGAACGGCGCCATCCAAATCAAATAGTAAGGAATAAAACCGGGCGCAAAAATCACAAAACACGTCCAGGCCAAACCGATTGTCGCAACAAATCCCGGTCCCGATTGTTTCCGTCGCCACCACGCCAGAGCAATCACCAAAACTATGATCAGCGCCTTAAGTGCGACGAGCAACGGATGAAGGCGATCCAACGATTTCGGACTGAGGTCCATGTGGAACGCCTTGAAAAGGAACACGCACCAATACGTTATTCCCCAGGTTCCGCCGTAACTGCTGTAGCCGAGAACGTTCTTTAAAAAATAAGTGGGAGAATCGACCAACGCGCCTGACCAGCCGGCGAGACAAGAAGCCACGAAGGCGATGGTGAACTGTAGCGCCGGTTTTTTGCCGCGGTGCAGCCAGAAGAAGAAAAAGACCGGCGTTAAAAAGAGTGGAATGATTTTGATGGAACAAGCGAGGGCCAGAAAGATCCCGCTTAACAAAGTATGCTCTTCAACGCAGCAATAGGCTGCGATCAACAAGACACAAACCATGATCGGATCGACGTTGCCGTGAAAACCGCTGACCATAAACGCAACAGGACTTAGCGCGAACAACACGAGCGACCAGACCGGCGGGCTTCCTGTTTTTTGGCGCAACCTCAACAGGATCAGCACAGAAAAAAAATCAGCGAGTATGGACGGAAATCTGAGAAGGAATGGGAATGAACGCGGGATAGTGCCAGGCGCAGGAGGCGTAATATAGGACGAGAATTGGTAGAGCAGGCCAAAGAACTCTCCGGTTAAGGGTGGATGATTGAAATGACGGTCCGCCCGATACATATAATCGATCCCCGCAGCGTCGATGATCTGCCCGAAGCGAGCATGGATTATTACATCGCACGACCCGAACGTCGTTGCAGCGCAGTAGATCTTGAGTGCCGTGGCAACTAGAGCGGCGGCCAGCACTAGAATCGTGGGCGAGAAGTAAAGAAAATGGCCGGAGCGCGGTGTGATTCCCGGTTGGGGATAAATGTCACTCACAGGGTCGGGGAAAAGCCAACGCCATGCCAGCTGCTCCAGACAGCAGCGGATGCGTGCGAAAAGATTTAGAGATTTGGCGATTCGATGGTTAAATCGTTAGCCGATGGACCGGATCGTCGGAATCGAGACCGAATACGGCTGTTTGATGAGCCCGGAAGAGTTGCGCTGCAATTCGGAAGTTTGGCCGGCCAAGGTGAAGAATTATCTCTTCAACAAGGCGCGCGCCGGCACGATCGATCTGCACTATCGCGATTACGAAGAACCGCCTGGCAACGGCGGCTTTCTGCTCAATGGCGGCCGGCTTTATCTCGACATGGGCCACATCGAATACGCTTCGCCCGAATGTTTGCACCTCCACGATCTCGTCACTTACGAAATGGCCGGTGACGAATTACTGAGGTCATCGCTGGCCGCGCTGGAAGCGGGCGACCGCGTCGCGTTCATCAAGAACAACGTCGATCATCACACCGGCGCGACATTTGGTTGCCACGAAAATTATTTGATGAAACGCGAGGCGCAGTTCACGCCTTCGGTTCTCGGGACATTGCTCACGTTTCTTGCGACCCGACAAATTTTCACCGGCGCCGGCAGGGTGGGGCAGGCCAATCCGCTAGCGTTCGATTTTGAGCCGCCGCAAGCGGAAACGCCGGTCGCGTTTCAGCTCAGCCAGCGCGCCGACCACATCGTCAACGACATTTACCAGTGGGTGCAGTTCAACCGCGCTATTATCAACGCGCGCGACGAACCGCTGGCCGATTATCGCAAATATCGGCGGCTCCATTTACTCATCGGCGATTCGAACATGAGCCCGTTCGCCAACGCGTTGAAGATCGGCACCACCGCGGCCGTGCTCTCGTTGCTCGAGCAGCGGCAGTTGCCGCGCAATCTTGTTCTCAACGACGCCGTCCGCAGCACACGCGACATATCGCGCGACACCACCCGGAAGTGGATTGTCGATCTTGAGAACGGCAAGACCATCGGCGCGCTCGAGGTGCAATGGCAGTTCCACGATCTCGCGCAGCGACATTTGCGCGGCAAAGATCCCGAGACCGATTGGTTGCTCGAGACCTGGAGTTTTGTTCTCGAATCAATCCACCAAAATCCGCAGGCGTTGATTGGCGGCGTTGATTGGATCACGAAGGAATGGTTGCTCAAGGCTTTCATGGAGTCGGAAAAAATCGGCTGGGACGATCCCTGGCTGCAAAGTTTGGATCTCGAATATCACAACATCGATCCGGCGCGGGGTTTGTTTTTCAGCGTCACGCCCGGAAAACGCGTAGCGGAATGGAACAATAGTTTCCAACCGGCGAGCGCGATTCGCGTTCCGCCCGCGAACACACGCGCGTCAGGCCGCGCCCGCGCCGTCGCCTATTTTCAAGATCGACATCAGCCCTACGTCATCAACTGGGACTCGATCGCGCACGACAGCCGCGATTTCCTCGTCATGGGCGACCCGTTCGAAACCTACAACGATGAAGTCGACAAGTTCCTGGCCAAACCGCGACCGGTTAACCATGAAGATCACGAATGACACGAAGACCAAAAACCGTGAGTCGTGTTAGATCGGAAAAACCCGTAATTAAAGGCGGGATTTTCCGGCCTACTTCTCGTTAGGCCTATGCCGCGCTTTGTTCCCCTATTGCTGTTGGTATCGCTTGCGGTTTCAGTTGCAGCATCGCCAGTCGTGCTTCGCCCCGGTGATCCGGCGCTCGATGGGAAAGACAATCTCCTTTCCGATGCCGACTTTCACGCGATTGTTGCCGCGGCTCGTGCATTCCTACAGCGCAAGGCGCCGTGGTACACCGCACGCCGTGTCCACGTCATTAGTCCCAAAAAAGTCGAGGTTTATCTGAATCCGATTGACGAGTACGGATACGAGAACGGCCCTATCGATGTCGAGCGAACCAAAGACGGATGGAAAGTCATTGGAGGTATTCCTGAGCGCGTTATTGTAACAGACCTAACCAAGCGCTCCAGCCAACCGCTGGCCGTTCCGTTATCTCACTTTATATGATTAGAGAGTTGTCGATCTTAGCAAAGCTCGCTTCCGCCAGCGGTGGCTGAGCTTGTTCTCGCTAGGTCTATTGAACGCCGCTCGAATTATCTGCGTCACAGTGCTTGCTCTTTCGTGTGCAGCACTCCCGTATTTCGCGTTCGGGTGCTACGCGTTCGCCACATCTGGCGGTGGGCCACCAGCACAGGGAGCACTTGCCTGCACAGTTCTCGTGGGCATCGGCGCAGCTGTCGCAGCGTTCGTCCTCGGTATCGCTCGCATCAATTGGAAGATGAAGAAGATGGTGCCACGAAGATCGCTTCTTGCCTGGCCGATTACTATTGCTGCTCTCTTCTTTCTGTTGTTCGGTCCTCTGTCGGCCCTCGGACGCGATTGGAGTACGTTTGCGGCTGTGGTTCTCACTTCAGCCGCCGCTGGGACACTTGGTGTTTTCGCCGTCAGGGCTTGGCTCCAGCACGCGTATCCCGATGATGAATAGACCTAACCATTCGATGAAGCCAACGTCCCCATTTCGAAATAAGTTCAGAGTGTTTGCCACGGCACGCTGCCGTGGCTTATCTCTTTCTCGTTAGGCCACTTCAACAATTGCATTTCTGCTCACACTGAACTAACCCCAACTGCCTATGAAATACATGCTCACCTGGTCAGAACGTCCGCAAGGTTCACCCATCGAATACGAGAACGCCCAGAAGCGGATTCTGGAGGTTTTCACGCAATGGAAAGCGCCCGCCAATTTCAAGATCGAGTTGTTCGTGATCCGGGTGGGTGACTGGGGCGGATATATGATGCTGGATTGCGACGATCCGCTGGCAGTTCACAAGTTTTGCTCGATGCTGCCTGCTTTTGTATTCGAAGCGCGCCCGGTGGTTCCCGTCATGGACGCAGTCCGGGTGGAACAGGAAGCGATTGCATTTCGGGATGGGCTCAAATCTCAATGATGCTCGTTAGGCCTCAACCCACCACGTAAATGAAAACCATTCTTCTGATCTCGCTCCTGGTTATCCTCTGCACTGCCGTACGCGCACAAGACCCGGTCATAACGTCGCCCCAATATTACAAAGTGTTACTGGAAAACGATCAAGTCCGTGTCCTCGAGTACCGACTCAAACCGGGGGAAAAAGAGCCAATGCATTCCCATCCGGCCGGCGTCGTATATGTGCTCAGCGGTACCAAACTTAAAGTCACTTATCCGGACGGCAGAACCGAAGAGAGAAGCGCTACCGCTGGAGAGACCATTTGGCGAGAACCGACAACCCACGCGCTGGAAAACGTCGGCGATACCGAAGCTCACGCCATCGCGATTGACCACAAAACTCCTGCTCCGCATTAATGCGCCGCTCGCGGCCTAACCGGCGATTTAGCCGCAAGAAAGTAAGAAGTAGAAAGTAGAAGACGTTGAGACTCGCCGCATTCGCGATCGCGACCGCCTTGGTCGGCATGGCGTTGGGCCAAACAAAGACGGCCTTACCTCTTGCCACGGCGAGTTCACCCAATGGTGAACAATCTTCCCGTGACTTGTTGTGGAAGAAGCTCGACGTGCGCGTCGGCGAAATCATTGATCGGTTCGATGGCGTGATGGGCGTGGCGATTGTCGATCTTACGGACGGAAGCACCATTTCAGGCAACGCCGATCGCCTGTTTCCAACGGCGAGCTCGATCAAAATCGCGATCCTGCTTGAGTTATATCGTCAGGAACAGGAATCGCGGGCCGGCGTGCAAGGTAGAGCGAAGCTCGATGACGCTTACACATTCGATCCCAAAGATCTGGTTGAATTCAGTCAGATTATGGCCGGTCTGACTCCCGGGGTGACGCGGGTTACAAATCGCGACCTGGCGCAATTTATGGTCGCGGTGAGCGACAACACTGCCGCTAACATTCTGATCGATCGCATGGGCAAAGATAACGTGAATGCGATGCTGCGCGGTCTGGGCCTTACCAAAACCACGTTGCGCCGCAAAATGATGGACTTCGCGGCGGCCCGGCGCGGCGAGGAAAATGTTTCGACTCCGCATGAAATGGCGCGGCTGCTCGAAGCAATCTTCAAAGGCAAGATCCTGAACAGCGAGTTGAACGCTGAGTTTCTCAAACAGTTATCGACCTTGAAGGAGAGTTACATTCCACACGATCTGCCGCCCGGCGTTCAGGTCGCCAACAAGCCCGGCAATTTGCAAAATGTTCGGACCGATTCCGGCATCGTTTTTGTAAAAGACCGGCCGTTCGCGATGAGCGTGATGACAGCCGATGCCCACAACGAGCGCGGGGCCGAACGCGCGATCAGCGAGATCGCGTTCGAAGCCTATCATTACTTTGAGATGCGCAGGAAAATGTTGGACCGGGAACGAGCACCTGCAGCTCAGTGAAATGGAAATAGAACGGGCCAGTAAACACTATGCGGTTGCTCAAACAGTTTTGTTAATCTTGTTCGCGGCAGTCGTGTTCTTGAGTCCGCGAGATTATCTCTTTGTGTCTGCGAGTGGCGTAATCGTCGGCAACGTCCTTTGCGGTGTCGGTCTCTTAGTCATCGCCCTTGCTTTCGCCTCGTTGCGCAGTGCAATACAGATCGCGCCCGAACCAAAGCCCGGCGCGCAGTTAGTCGAGACCGGTGTTTATAAATATCTGCGACATCCGATTTACAGCGGAATCATTTTCGGTGTGGTCGGACTTTTTCTTCGCCAACCCACAGCCTGGATGGCGGTCGCTGTAGCGATGGTGATTATCTTTTTGTTTTTCAAAGCCCGCCTTGAGGAAACATTGCTTCTTTCCGTTTATCCCGGCTACGCGACGTACCGGAGCCGGACCTGGGGATTGTTACCGGGGTTGCATTATTGAAGATAATTCGCGAGCGAGTTGCGAAATCGATCCTTTCAGTCAGGTTTGCTCAGAAGCAAACGATGAAAAACATGAAGGCGTTAACGTTCACGAGTTTGATTTGGATAACTTTGGCGGCGACCAGTTTTGGCCTGATCGGCGAAGACGAGAAGCAGATCGAGGCCCGATACGGCAAAGCGGGTAAGGACATGGGCACTCATGGCGAGATCCATGAAATCGGTTACATCACCGGTGCGATGATGATCCTCGTTGATTACGTGAATGGAATCAGTCAGCGCGAAGGTTTTGCGAGCGCCGACACATCGCCGCTATCAGCGGAGGCGATCAAGCAGATTCTCTCGGTAAGCGCGCCCGAAGGAACGACCTGGCAGGAGGGGCCGGCAAAAGAGGGCGATAGAACATGGAACCGGTCCGATGGCAAAGCAGTCGCGATCTTTCCGGCGTTGGGGAAGTTTATGTTCGTGCAGGATCCGAACTTCGTGCAGCCGAAGCCGTAGGCGAGGCGAAGAGGATCTACTCCAAGCGCTCGAGCGAAGAGATCCCGTAATTTTCTTGAAGGGCGGTGGCTTCGGCGGCAATAGTGGCGGCATCGAGCTCGATTTGTTTCGGATCTTCTACGGTCTCGATCTTGATGAAGCCGCCTTCGATCGGTTGTTTCACAGCGGCAGCGAGATCGTTCAGCGATTTTATTTCCTGACCGTTCACTTTGAGCACAGTCAGATAAGCAAACTCATCGTAGCCGATGGTGTTATTGGAAGGAAGGACCTGGCTCAAAATCACGATGCGGCGATGCTCGCCGGGGAAAAGCTCCGATTGAAACCGGTCGACATAAACAAACCGCTGCGGCGCTTCACGTAGCCAGTTCGGTCCCCATTCCTTGAGATACTGGCGGGACAGCTCTTGAAAAATGAGTCCGCCCAGCACGAGATATTTCGGCGCTTCATCGAGAGCGTAGGGCGGGCTGACATAATCCTTCGCGTCGCGATGCTCGAGCGTGACTTTCAATTCCATCGGTTTTCCTTCACGCTGAATTTGGAACGACAGCACGTCTCCGGCGTAGGAGTGCGCGCTGATTAAATTTGTGAAATCGATTTTGCCGTAAAGTGGATCGACGTAGTTCCCGTTCTGGTCGATTTCGTGATTGCCGATGGACATGACAATGTCGCCGACCTGCACGCCCGCTTTTTGGGCCGGCATGTTTGGCTCGACATTGGTGACATAGACCCCGCCCGCTTTGCCTGTCTGTCCCGCGAATTTCCGCAATTGTGGGTCGCGCGTTGGAAAAAATGAAAAACCGACGGCCGGAAATCCGCGGTAATGCTCGCTCTCGGCTTCCTTCAAAAAATGAGTAATGATCGGCGCCGGAATCGCGTCGATGAGTTGCGAGCGCGGATCGTAACGCAAAAGCAAACCGGCGAGCTTGTTGTTTTTGACCAGCGGAATGGTGTAGCTGTTTTCGCGATACTGCATCGGGAGGCTGATTCGGTAGGTGAGAAACTGACCGACATCGACCGGGTAATGCGTCATCTGGATCGTGGTGACCAAACCCTCAGTCGCGACGAGCGCCCCAGTCTGTTCCAATTGCCACGCCGCCAATCGATCGCCGACGACGGTATCGCCGGCAATATCGAGCGGCGCGATCCCGTCGAGGAAATTCTTCTCACTCGGCTCGAGAAGCGCCAGGTTCGCTTCGTAATCGATCACTTCCACATTAGCGGCGGTTTTTTCACCCGATTCCGCGCGCTCGAGTTCAACGTAATTTTGATTTGTGACCAGGTCGGCGGTCACGAGCACGCGCCCCTTGGAGAGAACTGCGCCGAGAGCGCGCTTGGAGACCGGCGCTTTCTTTTGCCACGGCCGAAAATAATCATACGGCTGGCCGGTCACGTTGACGCGCACAAGCGAAAGCGGCTTTTGTTTGACGTCTTTGTTGGACGGTGGCGAGGCCGCTTCTTTTTTTACGGCTGCACCGGCGGTGACGGCCAAAGCAAAAACAACGCTGAGGAATAAGCTTCGCATGTTAAGTCTTGGTCTGGGGATCGGGCGATTTAGCGATGGGCTGTTCCTGGAGATTTTGCTCGCGGGCGACGTTGTAACGCTGTTTGATTCGCTCCCGCGCGGCCTCAACTTGTTTCGGATCGAGCACCAACGGCGGACCATCGCCACTCAGGTCGATTACGAATCGCTCAGCTGGCTCGGCCAAGGTCTGACTGAACTCCTCCAGGGTGTGAATCTTTTTGCCGTTGATTGAATCGACAATTCCTCCACGATACGCCGCGAGATAGCTGTTGATCGGGTCCGGCAAAATGTTGGTCAGCACGATCACGTCCGGATGCTCGATATAAATTTGGTCGTTCACATAGAAATCGAAGAAGTGCCGGAGGCGCAGATCGGTCGGCTGGTACGCTTCGAGCAAATCGAGACTCAGCGGCTGAAAGAGCAGCCCGCCGTAAAGAACGTAACGCGGCCGGACATCGTATTTGTGGCTTTGCATCGAATACGGCGGCACGTTGTCGAGTTGAACGCTGCCCGAGGTCGATTGTTTGTCCCGCCAGATGTCGAACTTCACACTGTCGCGCTTGAACTTTCGCTCCACCACTTCAGGCATCTCCACCCGCTCGCCTTCCAACTCGACGTTTCCATCGCTCGCAACCGGATGATTATCGATGGCGAGCAAAACATCGCCCGGTCGCAGAATTTTCGCGCACGGTCCGGCCGCGACCACGGTTTCGACCAACACACCGCGCCCGTCGTCTTTCAATCCGAGAAATTTTCGTTGGGCCGGGTTCTGTAATTTTCCGTAAGTGATTCCAAGATCGACATACCCATCGTAACGCCCGTCGCTCACATCTTTGAGGAAACGACTGATGACCGGCGTCGGCACCATGTAAGCGACGCCTTGGGCGACATCGCCGCTGTACCCCTGAAACGCGACGCCGACGACTTTGGTGTTTTGCATCACGGGGCCGCCGCTGTTGCCCGGATTAATTTGCGCACTGATTTGGATGGCAAGGTGCTGATCAATCGAGGAGTGGGTATAAAGTTGGAAATCAATCCGCGAGACGATGCCGGTGGTGACCGACATGCGTTCGCCTCCAATCGGATAACCATAGGCCGAGACGGTTGATTCAAGCTCGGGAATACCGCCGAGCTTCAGCGCCAGCATGTTTTTGTAGAAATTCGGCGAATCGACAGTGATGAGCGCGAGATCGCAGTCGTGGGCAACGAAAAGCACTTTGGCCGGATACTTATTTGGATCGCCATCGCGCTCGACCGTGAGATAACGGCTGTTGCTCACCACGTGCGCGTTGGTCATGATGCGGTTGCCCTCGATCACGAAACCGGCGCCGACGCCGCGGCCAAGCATGCCGGCATTCCAGGGCGCGCGATAATCCGGCGCCACTTCGGTGGCGGTAATGCGCACCAAACTTTTTTGGACCGGCCCGTTTGGCTTCGGTGGCGCGACTGGGACCGGAACCGATACGATATTTTGCGGGGGCGTTGCGGGTTTGGTTCCGATTCCCGGCGGTCTTTGTTGGGTCGGAGAATCTGAAGGCGGTGCGCCGTTCGAAGGTGGCACTCCGTTTAGCTGTTGCCCGTTCTGCTGCGGCGGCTGCGCGAACGATGTCGATGAAACGAGCAACGTTACCGCGATAAAAATGGGAACACCCTTCATGCCGGAAAGTCTGGAAGATGAAACGAACTAATTGAAAAGCAACCGCTCAAATTCCGGCGCGGTCGAGCAGCGACTTCAAAACTGTCTCGGCTTCGAAGATTTCACGCGCGATTTGTCGGGCCGCGCCCGCATGCTTTTCGTAATCGCGATTGATCATCTTTACCGCCTCGGCGATTTCGCCTAACGAACTAAACGCAAGCAGGCCGGCGTCGCCGCCGTAGTTTTTTGTGAATCCCGTTTCCTGGGTAATGACCGGACGTCCGGCTGCCAAATAACACGCGCTCCGATCGCTGAACCAGCCAGTGTTGAGCCGGACGTATTGATCTTTTGCGACTGTGAACTCGCCTTTCGACTGCTGGATGTAGCCGCGGTAAAGCCAGTAATCGACGCTCATTTGCAGCGGCGAACTGAACCGCCAGCCATTGCGATCGAATTTCTCCCGTGTTTTTCGGTCCTGAATGTTTGTCGCCAGCTCGAACGTTTCACCGGCCTTGTTTGGAGCGGCTGCGAAGCGCAAAAATTCACGCGACTTGCTCCAGAGATATTTTCGGCGCCGCCAGGTGATGTCTTTCAATCCGCTGGTGGTCCAATTCGCGATCGACGTGAAGACTGCCGCGCGTTTGGCGCCTCGATCAGTCTTCCATAGGTCGGTCACGACCGGTTGCCGGGTCGCGTGCCATTTGAACCCGTGTGTTGGCACTGGAAATTTTTTCGTACCGACGTTTTCGCCGAATGTGAACAGCGCGTGATGGCGACTGAGGTAGTCGATTGTCGATCTTACGCCTTTGTCGATTTTGATTTGTTCAACCCCAGGATCGCTTTCGACATAAATAATGCGATCGCTCTTCAACAGATCGTCATTGAACTCCTGCGTGCCGCAAATGTTCAGAATGGCGTCGGCGTCGCGGTAAAGCTGGCGAATTGTTTTTAACGGTAGTCCGGCCGTGGGAGTCGTTTTCAAATAACGCGCGCAGAACGCCCAGTGGCCCTTGAAATCGAATTCGTCCGCGAGCCGGCCCAAAACTTTTGCCGCATAATCGAACTCGTCGTTGACTTCGAAGGTTTCAGGGTTGTAGGGAAGCCGCGCCGAATCTTCGATGTAGTAAACGT
Organism: Chthoniobacterales bacterium; assembly: GCA_038230255.1. Lineage (GTDB taxonomy): Bacteria > Verrucomicrobiota > Verrucomicrobiia > Chthoniobacterales > UBA10450 > AV40. Next base: position 170,140 of record JBBRNP010000006.1, on the reverse strand, counting down.
CGTGGCCAAGCCGTTGCAGGCCGACAATGTAATGCACGTGCTGCCAGATCACGCCGGCGATCGGCATCCCGCCCATGAAGCCCATCACCACGATCCGCTTGCGTTTCATGCAGAAGAAGAAAACGTCCAACGCTCAACGTCCAACGCCCAATCGTGAATGCAGAATGCCCCTGCTCGAATTCGATATTCGGCGTTCAGCGTTGGGCGTTCGGCGTTTGCTGAACTGCTCACGCGAATTTCTTCACGGCGACTGCTGGATTCCCTGCTACGATCGTGTTCGAAGGAATGCTTTTCGTTACCACCGATCCGGCGGCGACGACGGAGTTGTCGCCAATGGTCACGCCTTTCAGAATGACAGCATTCATTCCGATCCAAACATTGTCGCCGATTTTCACCGGGGCCGTTTTCAATTTCGGCCGCGGCGGGCGGTCTTTGAAATACGGCGCAAGTGCTTGCGCGTCGATCAATCGCTGGGCCGGTTCAAGCGGATGAAAATCCGAATCGGCGATGCCGACGTTCCAAGAAACGAGGCAATGCGATCCGATCTCAATCCTTTCCTCGGCCATGATCAGCGCGCCATTGAGCAATGTGAAATCGCCAATCGTGCTACGGCCGTTCTCGCCGATCGCAAAGGAACAACCGGCATAACACGAGACGTGGTTGCCGATCACAACCGCTCCGGATTTTTTGCTGACCATTTTGCGAAAAATCTGCGCGCTCTCGCAGTAAAAGCCTTCCCCAAACTCGACATTCGCTGGAATTGGGTGCGGCCACCAATCCTCTTCCACATGTCGATCTTTTTTGACGTTGCTCATGTTGGAAATTTTCCAGAAGCGAACAGTTTCGCGTAAACGCCGCCGCGCGCGAGTAATTCCGCTCCGCGGCCTTGCTCAACCACGCGACCGCGCTCGACTACGACGATGCGATCGACGTCGTGAATGGTGGCGAGCCGATGGGTCGCGATCAATGTTGTTCGCCCGCGCATCAATTCCTTGATCGTTTCCATGATGGCCGCTTCGGTCGTGGGATCGAGCGCCGAGGTCGGCTCATCGAGAAGCAACACCGGTGCGTTTTTCAGGAACGCGCGCGCGATGCCGATCCGTTGGCGCTGGCCGACGCTCAATTGTCCGCCGCGTTCGCCAACGGTGCTCGCATAGCCGTTCGGCAGCTGGCGAATGAATTCATCGGCCTGCGCGCGTTTCGCTGCGTCAATGATTTCGTCGTCGGTCGCCTCGGGCCGGCCGTAAGCAATATTTTCTCGAATCGTGGTTGAAAACAAAAGCGTGTCCTGGAGCACAATGCCAATTTGTGCGCGCAACGATTTCTTTTTGATCTCGCGGACGTCGCGGCCGTCGAGCGTGACTGAGCCCGAAATGGGATCGTAAAAGCGCGGCACCAAGCTCAAGAGCGTGCTTTTTCCAGCGCCGGTGCCGCCGACGATCGCGATCATTTGGTTCGGCTCGATCCGAAGATCGACATCATGCAGCACTTGTCGATCGTTCGCGTAGCCGAACGACACGTTTTGAAACCCGATTGCGCCGTTGGCGGATTCAATCACGATCGCGTTCGGCGAATCGACAACGTCGTCTTCGCGATCGAGCACTTCGAAGCAACGTTTGGCGCCCGCTGTCGCGCCTTCCATCGCCCACGCGGTGTAAGTGATCGATTCCAGCGGTTGATAGAGCATCACCAGATAGGTACTGAAAACTAGAAGCGTTCCGAGCGTGAGCGTCCCGGCAAGAACGTGCAGCGTTCCGACGTAATACATCGCGGCCGTGCCGAATACCATCAGCGTGCTGATCACAAGCGCGCTATTCACATTGGTCAACGTCAATCGGAGGTTTGCTTGTAAACTCTGGCGTGCCTGCTGATGGAATTGCAGGACTTCGAATTCTTCACGGCCAAACGCGTGCACCATCCGAATCGAGCTGAGCCCTTCCTGCGCTTGCGCGAGCACTGCGCTTTCCTGCTCCTGGATAAATGTCGAATCGCGGCGGATGCGGTGGGCGAAAAAATAAATCGCGGCGATTATGAGCGGGACAACGCCCAACGAAAGCAGCGTGAGCTGCCAATCGAGTCGCACCATGATCGCGAAGGTGCCAATGAGCGTAACGACCGATCCGAAAACGCCGGTGAAGCCTTTGTTGTAGATTGTCTGGATCGATTGGGAATCGTAGGCCACGCGAAAACTCGAATCGCTTGAACGGCGGACGTCATGATACTTGAGCGAGAGCGATTGGAGGTACGCGTAAAGATCAGTGCGCAGTTTGAGAAGCGCCTGAAGGCCCACCTTCACCAAAATATAATTGGTGGCCCAGTTGATCAGTCCCCAGAGAAACTGGATCACGATGAGGGCGAGACAGAGAACGAGAACAAGCGTCTTGGGATCGTGCATCCAGTTCGCTTGGAAATCGGGAAAACGAACGTGTGCTCCTAGAGAAAACTTCGGAATAACGTCATCGACGATAATCTTGAGCGGCCACGGTTTGAGCAGATTCAAGCCGATACCGATGAGGGAGAGCAGCAATCCCACAACCGTTTGCGGAAGGAACGGTCGGTAGTAACGAAAGACGCGCCGGTAGATCGACATAGAATTTCAGATTGCAGATTTCAAATTTCAGATTGAACTAGACCGCACTGAAAGATCGAGAGATTCCTCAACTTCGTTCGGAATGACAATATGCATCAACTAGTTCAAGTCTGGTTCGAATGGGTCCTTGTCTGGGGGTATCTCGGAGTCATTATCCTGATGGCGATGGGAAGCACGCCGTTGCCGGTTCCGGCTGAAGTGGTGGTTCCGCCGGCTGCGTTCCTGGCGGCGCAGGGTCGTTTAAGTCTGACTGGCGTGATCATGGCGAGCACTCTCGGTGCGTATCTGGGCGCTGCGTTGATGTATTGGTTGTCCCTTTGGTTAGGTCGACCATTAGTCGTGCGTTTCGGGCGATTCATTCTATTTCCGCCGAAAAAATTGGAGGAAGCGGAGCACTGGCTCGCGCGTTACGAAGCGGGGGGCGTCTTTTTCTCGCGACTTTTGCCTGGCGTTCGGCATTTGATTTCCATCCCGGCGGGAATTGTTCGGATGAATTTCGCGATTTTCAGCGTCGTAACGCTCATCGGTTCGGCCATTTCATGCTCGATCCTCGCTTATTTGGGCGTGCGCGCTCAGCATGCCGCGCCCGATTTACTTAAAGATCCGGACGCGCTGATCCAATTTGTCCGCGGGCAATCGAAGTGGCTGCTTCTGGCGGTTCTCGCATTCGCAGCGCTTTACCTCGTGTCGATGCGACTTTCCAAGCGGAAATCTGAGTAACGCTTCCGCTCTGCAAATTAATCGAACCGGCGTGACCGCGACCGGCGAAATAAGATTGAACAAAGGCACTGAAGGTGCTGTCAAAACAACACAAAGCAATGAAGAAAAACAGCCAAATCTTGAAGCCGCGTGCGAAACTTTCTCTTGGAGACCTTATCCTTGCCGTTAGTTCCTGCACGAAGAACACGAAAGAAACGGTCGCGACTGTGGCTGACCTGTTGGGCAGCGGAAAAGTGCGCGTCCAAAGCGACGGCAAATTCCTGCGCGCCAAGGTCTGCTAACCTAGGCTAATTCGACTTTCGAAAGTCGCTCCGGTGGATTGTCTGCCGGAGCGATTTTCTTTTGGCCACAAAACACTTTCGCGTTTGGCGCGGCAATCTATCTTGCGGCGTGATCGACCGTTATTCGCGCCCGCAAATGCGCGACGTCTGGACTGACGCGCGCAAATACCAGATCTGGCTGGAGATTGAACTGCTCGCTTGCGAGGCGATGGCCGAGCTCGGCCAGATCCCGAAGAATGACGCCGCGGAAATCCGCAAAAAGGCCCGCTTTTCAATCCCCGAGATTCTCGAGATCGAAAAGCGGACCAATCACGACGTCATCGCGTTTCTCGAAAATGTGGCCGCTTCAGTCGGCCCGGCCGCGCGGTGGATCCATCAAGGACTTACCTCGTCAGACGTTCTCGATACGACCCTGTCCGTTCAACTCACTGAGTCGACCAAAATCCTGGCGGACGATTTGAGTCAATTGCGGGGCGTGATTGCCGCGCAAGCGCGCCGTTACAAAATGACGCCAATGATCGGACGCAGCCATGGCGTGCACGCCGAACCGATCACGTTTGGATTAAAACTAGCGCTCATGTTCGATGAATTCGGTCGCGCTGAAGAACGTTTGGCCCAAACACTGGAACGGATCCGTGTTGGAAAAATAAGTGGCGCCGTTGGGACGCACGCACATGTCGATCCAAAAGTGGAGCGCGCTGTTTGCGAAAAGCTCGGGTTAAAACCGGCGACGCTCTCGACCCAGATCGTGCAGCGCGACCGCCACGCCGAATTCATGACGACACTGGCGGTGATCGCTTCCAGCATCGATCGGTGGGCAACTGAGTTTCGCCATCTCCAGCGAACCGAAGTTCTGGAAGTTGAAGAATATTTTGGCGAAGGGCAGAAGGGCAGCTCGGCCATGCCGCACAAACGCAATCCAATCACAAGTGAGCGACTGAGTGGACTCGCGCGCGTGATTCGCGGCAACTCAATGGTCGCGCTGGAAAACGTCGCGCTCTGGCACGAGCGCGATATCAGTCATTCCAGCGCGGAGCGGATCATTTTGCCGGACTCGTGCATCCTGATGGACTTCATGCTTTTCGAATTGCGCCATTTGGTGGAGCGCTTGCAGGTTTATCCCGAGCGGATGCGGCAGAACCTCGAGGTCACCAAAGGCCTTTACAACAGCCAATCGATTTTACTCGCGCTCACCCGCGCCGGCGCGGAACGCAAAACTGCTTACGAAGCGGTGCAGCGCGCGGCAATGAAAACGTGGAAAGGCGAGGGGAGTTTTGCCGACAACGTGAAAGCCGAGCCGGAAATCACGGCTAAACTTTCCGCGAAGGAAATCGATCGGCTTTGTTCGCTCGACGTCCATTTCCAGCATGTCGATGAAACATTCAAAGCGCTCGGATTGGTGTAGATCGACAACGTCCGACTTACTTAGTCGGTTGTAAGAGCAGTTCGGCGATACGTCCCGAGTCGTCGAGTTTTAAAACGCGCAATTCGAACTTGGCCGCAGTTTGTTCGGGGGCTTTTGGATTTAAGGTCACGCGCACTGCGTTGGCGCTCCAATTCAAAATCAACTGCGCGACCTGAAAGCTCGGCGTGAGCTCAACCGCATTTAGCTCAAGATGAGCTCGCAACTCCATCGTCATTGGCGTTGTCCCGGCGGGAGTCAGTTGAACACGCGCGCGCGTTTCATTTGGAATCAAAGCGACCCCGCCGATTTCAAAAGAGGTCCGCATTTGCGCCGGTTGAAAAGGCTTTGAAGTCGGAACCAGGCGCAGCGCGGAGATGCGACCTTCGCCGTTCAATTTGGTGGGACCAAGTTGAAATCCTAATTCTGCCGGAATGGCATTGCGGGCTGCCTGGGACTGCAACCGAAGCGAAGCCGTTAAAGACGCGGGGCGAGCGCGGATTGCGCCCATCTGAAGCTGCGGTGTCAGTTGCATCGACAACACCTCCAGAAAAAGGCCGAGCACGGCACCATTACCATTAGTCGGCGCGACCCGAATCACGGGAGCAGCCGTCGGCACGTGGTGTTCGATGTGGGATTCAGTGGGAGCAAGCGTAGTGGGAGCGCGCCGCGGCGGTGGCTTTGGTTCGGAAAGGATTGTTGGAGCAAGCGGCTCCTCCTCAGCTTGCTCTTCGAAGACGTGCTCGGTTTCGAGTGTTCGTTGAACAAGATCGACAAACGTGTCGGACAAAAACGGTTTTTCGATTTTCGCCACCACGTTGGGCAGACGCGCGGCGGCGGCGCTCATTTCCGGAACGTGTCCGGACATCATCAACACTGGCACGGCCGCGGTCCTGTCGTTTTCCAGAAGTCGCTCGCAAAGCTCGTCGCCGTTAAAATCCGGCAAGCTGTAATCAAGAAGCACAAGATCGGGAATCACGCGCTCAATCTCTCGTAATCCCTCTGTCGCGCTGAGCGCGGTTGTGATTTGCAAGTCCGGATTCGCGGTCGAGAGAATGTCTTCGACAAAAATTAAGAGCATCTCGGTGTCGTCGATCACGACGATTCTTTTGCCAGAGCGCGCCGAGACGACTTCGGTTTGGGGCGCGCGTTCTTCAGAAACTTCCCTGCCAGTTTCGCGTAACGTTTCGAGAACGATCGCCTGCCAATTGGCGATCGTCCGACGAGCAGAGCCGGCCAACTTTTTCTCAGTAAGGCGCGGTTTCGGCCAGTTCAGAATCTCGCGCAAGGCGTCTTCGCCCTTGAGTCGACCGGCGGCGGCGTGCGACACCTGACCGCCGGTAATATGGATTTCGCCCGTTCTTGTCCCTGAGCGTAGATCGAGAATGACGCTGGAATTGGCGGCGCAATGTGAAAGCACGACGTCGATCGCGTCGAGTGCGCCCAGTGTTCCGCGACCTTCCTTGTCCCGCCACGGCCCGAGCAAAGCCTGGACCGCTGCGCCGAACGCGGCCAGGTCAAAGGGCTTTTCGACGAATTGAAGCGCGCCGGACGCTCCGCGCTCCGTGGCGATATCCGCCGGAATCGCGCTGCCGATTATAAGCGCGCGCGCGTTTGGGTGCGCCGCACGCATTTTTTCCAGGAAATTCGTTAGGCCGGTCCAAGGAGGATCAACATCGATAATAAAGAGTTCTGGACCGAGATTCGCAGCCAGTTTCTCGGCTTCGGCAAGAGAGCGGGCGACTCCCCGGGTGTGTTGCGGCGCGAATTTCTTTAGCGCTGAGCTGATCGCCGCAGCCAGTGCGTCGTACTCTTCCAGTAGAAGAATGTTACGTTGCGGCACATCCGCATTGGCAGGTTTACGACGAGCAGACACCTTGGAAAGACCTTGAACCTTCTAGGGTACGACAAAGCGGAAGGAACGGTCAAAGGGAAGCAGGCGCAGATTGTATGCCGAGTTGGTTGCCGGCTGCTGCTAAACGCCAATCCGGCTCGGACCTATTCGTAGCGCAGCGCTTCGATCGGGTCCAGGCTCGCAGCGCGATATGCGGGATAAAGGCCGAATCCGATGCCGATGACGGAGCAAACAACCAGTCCTGCGATAGCCCAGCCGTAGGGAAAAATCAGATCTACTTTGAGCCAAATAGCGAGGAGGTCTCCGACGATGATTCCAAGAATAATTCCGAGAATTCCGCCGGCTTCCGAAATGAAAACGGCTTCGGTCAAGAATTGCCGCAAGATGTCTTTGCTGCGCGCGCCGATCGATTTACGCACGCCGATTTCTTTCGTCCGCTCGGTCACGCTGACCAGCATGATGTTCATGATTCCGATGCCCGCTGCGACCAGCGCGATGAAACTGATCACGAACGCGCCGACCCGCACGACGCCGGCCACGGAAACGAACGCGCTCTTGAGCGAGTCGTTGGAATAAATCTCGAAATCATTCTCCTGGTCTGCGCGCAGACTGCGTGCAATCCGCATCGCACCGACGGCTTTGTCGAAGGTCGCGTTGTATGTCTCGGTTGAAGGCGCCTGGGTCGCGATGTTCACCGTGCGTTTCGCCGAGCCGAAATCTTCGAAGAAGCGGGTGATCGGCATCATGCACATGTTGTCCTGGCTCTGGCCGAAGGCCGTCCCTTTCTCGGCAAGAATTCCGACGATTGTGTAGGTGTGACCGCTGACCCGGACCATCTTGCCGATGGGTGATTCATTCGGGAACAGGCGTTTCTCGACCATCTTGCCAACGACGATGACGTTGCGGGCAAGATCGACATCTTCGTCGTTCAGGTTGCGGCCGTATCCGAGAGTGTAAGCGTTGGCGGTGAGAAAACTTCGATTCGTGCCAACCACAAGCAGATTCGGCGTTGTTTTTACTCCGTTGTAGACCGCCTGGCCTTTTACTTCGTAACCAAAACATTTCAGGCAGATTTCTCGCGCATTTCCTTCCATCAATTTCTGGTAATGGAGTCCCTGCTGATAAGTGATGTTGCGGCGATTCTGATATTTTTTCTTCACATTGCCGCCCGCGCTCACGTTGGCCGGATACTTGGCGAACTGAAAAATATTCGAGCCCAGAAAACTCAGGCCGTTCTCAATCGAATATTGAAGCGCGCCGATCGCCGTCATGACCGAGATAACGGAGAAAACACCGATGGTAATCCCAAACATCGTCAGACCGGAACGCAGCTTGTTCACGCCTAACGAGCCCAGCGCCATCGTTATGGTTTCACTGAAGCGCATGTCCTCGTTATTCGTAGCGAAGCGCCGTCACGGGGTCTAAACGCGATGCCGACCAGGCCGGCGCAAAACCGGAGATTAAGCCGGTCAGTATCGACACGATCATGCTGGCGATAACCAAGCCGAACGAAAATTGAATCGGAAACGACGGAAACGCTTTACCGATTCCGAAGCACATGAAATAAGCGAATGCCAGGCCGATAAATCCGCCGAGCAAACAAAGCGCGGTCGACTCGATCAGGAACTGGAGCAGGATCGTGCGACGCCGCGCGCCCAACGCCTTGCGTGTTCCGATTTCTTTCGTCCGCTCCTTCACGCTCACGAAAGTGATGTTCATGATTCCAATCGCGCCGACGAACAGCGAAAGGCCGGTGATGAAGAAGCCGGCGATGGCGATCGTGTTTTTCACCGGATCAAGAGTGCTCTTGAATGCCTCCTGTTCGTTGATCGAGAAGTCCTCTTTCTTTTCCGGCGGCAAACCGCGCACGCGCCGCATGATTCCGGTCAGCTCATCCTTCGCCTCGACCAGTTTGGTTTTGTCCTTCACCTTCACGCGCACATCCGATTGGCCTTGAGACTCTCCCCGCGCGTCCAGTTCGTTTTTCAAGCTGAAGTATTTATTAAAAGCCGCCAACGGCATTGCTACCATCGAATCCCAGCTGAACAGTCCGAGGAAAGTTCCCTGGCGAGAGTTCACGCCAATCACTTTGAACACGTGGCCGTTGATAACGACTGATTTGTCGATCGGGCTTTCCGACGGAAATAAAGCGTCCGCGACATCGTAACCGATCACCACCACTTGCGCGCCGGTGCGCGATTCGATCTCGTTGAAGAAGCGGCCTTCCTTGCAGTCGATGGTCGATGTGACGGTGAAATCCGAAGTCGTTCCGAGGGTGAAAACATTTTCCACTTGGTTTCCGCCATGTTTGATTGAGCGCATCAGACTCGATGTCGGCACTGCGACCATCAGGTTCGAATTCGGCGTCGCGGTGATAACTCGGTTGATCGTCTCAGCGTATTCGGTTTGGATCTTTTTCCGGTCCCGGTAATTCCACCAATCGTCTACGGGCTTCCACGGCCATTGCGTCACGTAAAGGACGTCATCTCCGAGAACCGCCATGCTTTTATCGAAGCCGACTTGGATTCCTCCAATCGCCGTGCCCATCAATGTGACTGCGACAATGCCAATGATGACGCCCAGCGCGGTCAGCGTCGACCGCGTCAGGTTCGCTCGCATCTGCGCGTAAGCAATCCTCCAGCTTTCTTCCAGTTCGTAGAGAAAACGTTTCATGTCGATCTAGCTTGCGGCGACCGTTTCCAATCGCGGGACAAAGGTTTGTTCGTCGCTTTCAACTACGCCGTCACGCAAATGAATGGTTCGACGAGCGTGGGCGGCGACGTCGCGCTCGTGCGTAACCAAAATGATGGTGTGGCCCCGCTGATAAAGGTCTTCGAGCAACACCATGATTTCCTCCCCGGTTTTCGAATCGAGATTGCCAGTCGGTTCGTCCGCCAAAATGATGGACGGATTGTTCACCAAAGCGCGCGCGATCGCGACTCGCTGGCGTTGTCCTCCGGACAATTCGTTCGGCTTGTGCTGAATGCGGTCACCCAGACCAACGTCGGTCAGCGCTTGGGTGGCGCGTTCTTCGCGCGATTCCGGATCCATTCCGGCGTAAATCAAGGGCAACTCGACGTTGCGCAGACTGGTTGCGCGCGGCAGCAGGTTGAATGTTTGAAAAACAAAGCCGATCTCGCGATTGCGGATCGCGGCCAGCTCGTCGTCGTCCATTTCGGCGACGTTACGTCCATTGAATTCGTAACGGCCGGACGTCGGAGTATCGAGACACCCGAGCATGTTCATCAGCGTCGACTTGCCGCTGCCGCTCGGGCCCATGACCGCGAGATATTCGTTGCGACGAATTTGTAATGAGACGCCGCGCAACGCGCGCACGGTCTCTTCGCCCATCACGTAATCTTTGGTGATGTTTTCGATGTCGATGACGACCGGCCCGAGTTGTCTGACTGATTGCCGCGCGTCCATCGTTAGATCGACATCTACATGCGATGCGTTCTACTTCGTGGCTTCCTTATCGTAAGCCACCTTCGCACCGTCCTTGAGTTTGCGACTGATCGCACTGTAGCTGCCGGAAATCACTTCATCACCGGGTTGGACGCCCGTTTTGATTTCCATATAAGTGTCATCCGAAATCCCGGTCGTCACTTTGGCCGATTGCGCTTTGGCGCCTTTTTTCAAAAACACGACCTTGGCCAGTTTTTCACGCTCTTCTCTTTGCATGGCCTTTTCCTGGCGCTCGTTTACGTATTCGGCGTTGTTGTCGCCTTTATCGCGCGCCGCGCTTTTCATTTTTTTCTTTTCGATTTCCTCCGGGCTCAAACTGCCGTCGCCGGTTCGAATCGTTACCGCTTGCATCGGCACTGCGACGACGTCTTTCACCATGTTGGTTTCAATGTCGGCGGTGCAGCTCAGACCTGGCCGGAGCAGGACATCGTCACGGTCCAGATTAATTTTCACTTCGAAATTCGTAACTTCTTCCTGCGTGCCACTGCCCGTCGTCTTCCCGGTATTCGCAATTTGCGCGACCGTCCCTTTGAACGGCCGATTCGCGTAGGCATCGATCTTCACAGTCGCCTTGTCGCCAATTTTCACGTTCGGCACATCGTTTTCGTTTACATCGATCACCGCTTGCATGCGCGAAAGGTCGGCCACGCGCATCACTTCGGTGCCGGCGAATTGTCCGGTGCCCACGATGCGTTCGCCCAGTTTGCTGTTCAGCATCGTTACCGTCCCGTTGATCGGCGAATAAACCGTCGTCTTGGAAAGTTGATCCCGCGCCTGACTCGAACCCGCCTGCGCCCGCTCGATCTCGTGCAGAGAGCTCTCATACGTGTTTCTGGCCACGTCGGCGGCTGCCTGCGCGGCGTTGTACTCCTGCATTGAGATCGTCTTTTTCGCGTTCATGTCTTCGGCACGCTTAAGATCCTGTTCCGTCTTCAACATCGTAGCCTTTTGTTGCAGGTTCGTCGCCTTGGCCGCGCTAATCGCTGCTTCCTGCTGTTCGAGCAACGCTTTGTAAGAATCCGGCTTAATTTTAACCAGCAGATCGCCTTTTTTGACTCCCATTCCATCAGCCACAGGCAGCTCGATGATTTCACCGGCCACTTCGGGCGAAATTTTCACTTCCGTCTCGGGCTGCACTTTGCCCGTGGCAGAGACGGTTTGGAGAATGGTCTTGCGCACCGCCTTTTCGGTCGTGACCGGGATCGGCTTCTCTCGTTTTGAGAGCATGATCGAAACGATCAGCCAGAGCAGCAGGAAGCCGACGACGCCGATAATAATTTGGCGTTTGCGGCGAGCGCGCTGTTTTTTTGCGGTCTTTGGCTCGGTCTCGGGGGTGGTCAAGGTTTGATGCATCAGGGACTCAGGGCGGGAGACGGTCAGAAGTTACCTCAGTTTAGACCTTTGCAAGAGAGACGCGTTCACGAGATCGATAGTTGGATGCGGGAACCAGGCCTGTTGGATTCAACGAATTTTCTTCTCCGAATTGGCCCGCTCCAGGATCTGTTCAATTGCCCAGGCGGCGTGTTCCGCGACTAAAGGCTCCGAATCCAGCGCTGCTCGGCGTAGGGCTGGCAAATCTTCGCTGGTGCCGACATTTCCGAGCGCGACACACACGTTTCGCAAAAATCCGCGACGCTTGATGCGCTTAATCGGCGAATTCCGAAACAAGTTGCGAAACTCAGCTTCATTCAGCGCCAAATAATCGCGCAGCGAAAAGGCGGTTGTCGATCTTCGCGCGGCAAAGGCGCTTTCGTGCGAGACCTGGGCGAATCGATTCCACGGGCAAGCGTCGAGGCAATCGTCGCAGCCAAAAATTCGGTCGCCGATCAACGGCCGAAGCTCGAGCGGAATCGAACTTTTCAATTCGATCGTGAGATACGAAATGCAGCGGCGCGCATCCAATTTGTGTGGCGCCGTGATCGCGCCGGTTGGGCAGGCTGTAATGCACCGTTCACACGTTCCGCAACGGTCTTGCGTGAGTTCATCCGGCGGCAATTCAAGCGTGGTCAAAATTTCGGCGAGGAAAAACCAAGTCCCAAGTTTCTCGTCGATCAACATCGTGCTCTTGCCGTGCCAACCGATTCCGGCCTGCGCCGCATGATCGCGTTCCAGAATTGGACCAGTGTCGACGTAACATTTTTGCCGGCCACCGAGTTCGCGAAGGAAGATGTCGATCTTGTCGAGCTTCGCCGCGATCACGTCGTGGTAATCGTCCCCCCAGGCATAACGCGCGACTCTTCCGAATGTAGTGGCGGCCGTGCCGGCCGCGTCTTTATCCGCGGGCGACACGCCCGCCTCTACACCCTGAAAATAATTTAACGCCAAAACGACCATCGACTTTGCGCCTGGAAGAATTTTTTGGGGATCACGACGTTTCTCGTCACCGCGCGCCATGTATTCCATCTCCCCGTGCGCGCCGGCGGCTAACCAATGTTCGAAGGCGTCCGCGTGGGCTGGGGGAGAACAGACGGCAACGCGACACGAATCAAATCCCAACTCGCGCGCGAAATCGACAAGTCGCGCTTTCAGGTCCGCTGGCGTTGTAGCTGCCGGAGCTTGCCCTGAGCTTGTCGAACGGGTCTCTGGCGGCAGATGTTTCAAATGAGCAGTCGCGATCATCGTCGGAGCGAACTGAATTCCTCCATCTTATTCAAGATGGTCACCGCAACTTCATCGTGATTCATTCGAGAAGTATCGATTCGGATGTCTGCGGCCGCTGCGTAAAGCGGTTCTCGTTCTCGGAATAATTTCGAAAAAATCGCACGCGGATCCTCCTTTTGGAGCAGCGGTCGATGGTCTCGTCGCGCAGCCCGCTCGAACAGGATTGCTTCATCGGCAGCCAGCCAAACGATTGTCCCAATGCCTTTCAAAAGATCGACATTCTGGCCACGAAGTACAATCCCGCCGCCGGTCACAATGATCGCGGGCCGGTCGGGTGCCAGTTTGCGAAGCAGTTCAGTTTCGGCATCGCGGAATTTCTTCTCGCCGTGCTTTTCAAAAATCTGTGCGATCGACATTCCAAATTCGGTCACCAACATTTCGTCGGTATCCAAACGGGCGAGCCCGCTTTGTCGTTGAAGAGAACGCCCAACCGAAGATTTCCCGGCACCCATCATCCCGATGAGGACAATCGATTTGGCCGCGTTCACGGCGCAATATGCCGCTGAAGCGATGACTTGAAAAGAAGTTGCGGCGAACCCATGTCCGACCAAACTCCCGTATGCCTCAGCCGAAATCCTTGGTCGCCGTCATAATGGGAAGCAAATCGGATTGGGACACGATGCGTCACGCGGTGGAAACGCTGGACGAACTCGGTATACCTAACGAAGCGCGCGTGCTTTCAGCTCATCGAACGCCGGATGCGACTGCCGAATTCGCTCGCAACGCAGTCGACCGCGGATTTCGAGTGATCATTGCCGGCGCCGGCGGCGCTGCGCATTTGGCCGGTGTGATCGCCGCACACACGGTGCTGCCCGTGCTTGGTGTTCCGATGCTGTCCAAGCTTCAGGGCCTCGATTCGCTTCTGTCCACCGCGCAGATGCCGGGTGGAATTCCCGTCGGCACACTCGCGATCGGTGATGCGGGAGCGAAAAACGCCGCGTTGCTCGCGGCCGCAATCATCGCCACCGGCGATAAAAAGCTCCGTCAGAAATTGGAAGCGTTTCGCAAGAAGCAATCCGACAGCGTTCTCGCCGCCAAACTGCCGAAGTGAACGCTGTCATCCTGAGCGAAGCGAAGGATCTCACCTACGAAGCTTGGATCACACTAGCGTGACGCTAGCTGCTGTTGGGAGATTCCTCGCTTCGCTCGGAATGACGGGCGACGATGCACACTAAACTTCTTAGCGCGCTAGCTGGTCACGAGCGCGGCAACGCCATCGGCCGCGCGATTGAATTGCTGCGCCAGGGTGAAATCGTCGCGCTTCCGACGGAGACGGTTTACGGACTAGCCGCCGATGCGCTGAACCCAATTGCGGTCGCCAAAATTTTCGAAGCGAAGGGGCGACCACGCTTCGATCCGCTCATCGTTCATCTATCAGACAGGAATTGGCTCGAAAAGATGGCCGATCCATCAGCGCATGATCGACAATTGGTTTTGAAATTGGCGGAGAAATTCTGGCCTGGACCGTTCACAATGGTTTTGCCGAAGCGCGAGATTGTTCCGGAAATCGTGACGGCGGGGTTGGACACGGTCGCAGTCCGAATTAGCGCCCATCCGGTTTTCGCAGAAGTCGTTCGGACGTTCGGAAAACCGCTCGCGGCGCCAAGTGCGAATCGCTTTGGCCGAATCAGTCCGACGACCGCGAAGCACGTCCTGGATGAACTAGATGGACATATTCCGCTCATTATTGACGCCGGGCCGGCGACGCATGGAATCGAATCTACGATCGTCGCAGTCCGGGACGGCAAGATCGACATCCTGCGGCGCGGGCCGATTATTTCGGAACAATTGTCGGCGTTCGGCGAAGTTGCGATCGCGACTGAGCGTGAGAAAATTTCCGCGCCTGGGCAGTTGCCGTCGCACTACGCGCCCAAAACGCCGTTGCGCATCGTTGATGATCTAACATCGTTCGCACCGGATGCGAACCAGGGCTGCGCCTTGCTCGCGTGGAGCCCGATCGGCAAAGATAAGCGCTTCGTTGCAGTTCGAAATTTGAGCGAACGACAAGATCTTCGCGAAGCCGCGGCGAATCTATTTCGCTACTTGCGCGAGCTCGACGAGCTCAAGGTCGATCTTATCGTTGCAGAACGAGTTCCTCTTGAGGGACTCGGGGCTGCGATTTCGGATCGGTTGCGGCGCGCGTCTCACGCTTAGGACCGAACGCAAGACATGCTTGAATGAAGCCTTTGAAGAGCGGATGCGGCTTGTTCGGCTTGCTTTGAAATTCCGGGTGATATTGACAGCCGACGAAATAGGGATGATCGCGAAGTTCAATCAGCTCGGCCAGCGTCCCGTCCGGCGAAGTTCCTGAAATGACGAAGCCTTTCTCATTCATCCGGTCGCGATACTTCATGTTGAACTCGTAGCGGTGCCGGTGCCGCTCCATCACTTCGGACTGGCCGTAAATTTTTTCGGCGAGCGTGCCTTTGACAATTTTGGTCGGCCACGTTCCCAGCCGCATACTCGCCCCTTTGCTGTGAATCTTTTCGCGTTGCTCCTCGAGTAACGAAATCACCGGATCCGGTGTGTCCTGATCAAACTCGGTGCTGTTCGCCTTCTCAATTCCGCAAACGTCACGCGCGAACTCGATGGTTGCGACCTGCATGCCGAGGCAAAGACCGAGATATGGAATCCCATGCTCGCGCGCGTAACGGGCCGCCTTGATTTTGCCTTCAACCCCTCGCTCGCCAAATCCGCCTGGAATCAAGACCCCGGCGACATCTTTGAGCTGCGCGGCGACGCGATCTTGCAACGACTCAGCATCAACCAGTTTCAACTCAATCCCGCAATCTTGACTCGCTGCCGCGTGAGTGAGCGACTCATAGATGCTTTTGTAAGCGTCCTGTAAATGAATGTATTTTCCGACAACCGCGATTTTTACTCGTTTTTGCGGACTGATCACGCAGTCGACAAATTTCTTCCAACTTGTCAGGTCCGGCTCCGGTGTTTTCAGGTGCAAAAGATCGCAAACCAGTTTGTCCAGGCCCTCGGCGTGCAGCATCAGCGGAACTTCGTAAACCGTATGCTCGACATCGCGCGCCTCGATCACTGCTTTCTCCGACACGCTACAGAACATCGACAACTTCTGGCGCAGCTCGCGGTCGATTGGTTTTTCGCTCCGGCAAATCAAGACCTGCGGTTGCAAACCGATCTCGCGCAGTTTCGCGACGCTTTGCTGCGTCGGTTTCGTCTTTAATTCGGCCGCGGCCTTGATGTAAGGCACGAGCGTGACGTGCATGGTCACGACATTCTGGGCGCCGACTTCGAGAATGAATTGCCGAATGGCCTCTAAAAATGGCAGACCTTCGATGTCGCCGGTTGTCCCACCGATCTCGGTGATGACGACGTCGTATTTCGATTCGTCGGAGATCTCGCGAATCCGATCTTTGATCTCGTCGGTGACGTGAGGAATCACCTGCACAGTTTTGCCGAGATAATCCCCGCGCCGTTCTTTTAAGATGACGCTCTCGTAAACCTGACCGCTGGTGAGATTGTTGTGACGCGAGAGGACGCAGTTGGTAAAGCGCTCGTAATGTCCGAGGTCGAGATCGGTCTCGGCGCCGTCGTTCAGCACGTAAACTTCGCCATGCTGGAAGGGATTCATCGTTCCCGGATCGACATTGAGATAGGGATCGAACTTTTGCAGAACAACGCGGAGCCCGCGCGCTTCGAGTAACGTTCCGAGCGATGCCGCGGCCAGGCCTTTGCCTAACGAACTAACTACGCCGCCGGTCACGAAAATGTATTTCATCGAGACACTCCTCGTTTCGCGCGAGCCAGTTTTTGCTCCAGCGCTTTAGCGTCAGCCGGCGTGTCTACGCCCGGCGATCCATGTTTCGTGACGAGCACATGAACCTTTACACCATTTTCAAGAGCGCGCAATTGCTCGAGGGACTCCGCGCGCTCCAGCGGCGTCGGTTTCCACCTCACGAAATCAAGGAGCGCCTTGCGACGAAAACCGTAAATGCCTTGGTGCCGCAAATACCTTATCGAGGCGGCGCTATTGCGGGGGAAGGGGATCGCGTAACGCGAAAAGTAAAGCGCGTTGCCGTGGCGGTCGACAACCACCTTCACCTGGTGCGGCGATGCAGCTTCGGCTGCGCTCTGGAACGGATGCGCCGCAGTGACGATGTCGATCCTGCGATCCGAACGAAGCGTTTCCACGAAGCGGTCAAGCAGACCCGGTTCGGTCAGCGGCTCGTCGCCCTGTATATTAATAATAAGATCGAACTTACTCGCTTTTCTGGCGACTTCGGCGATGCGGTCCGTCCCGCTTTGGTGCTTCGGCGAGGTCATCGCGACCTCTGCACCCCAATCGAAGGCTGCCTTAGCGATCCGCATGTCGTCGGTGGCAATGATGACCGCGTCCAACTTCTTTGCGCGACGACAGCGCTCCCAGACGTGTTGGAGAAGCGGTTTGTTTGCAATGAGATGCAGCGGTTTTCCCGGGAAACGCGTGGACGTCCATCGCGCTGGTATGATTCCAACAGCTTTACTCATTTGTCGCTTTCAGAATGATTTCGGCCGCGGCCGGAAGATCTTCCGCGACCCAATCTGCGCAGCTCCCATTGGTCGTCTTGTCGAACCCAGTCCGGACGCGGATCGCCCGGACGCCCGCGTTGTGCGCGCACTCGGCGTCGATCTCCTTGTCGCCGATCAAAAACGAACGCCCAAGGTCGACATCGTGGTCGCGGGCTGCCTCAAGAACCATTCCCGGGGCCGGTTTGCGGCATTTTGAAGGCTGACCGGGCACGTCTGGGCAAAAATAGGTCGCGTCGATCAGGCTATCTCCGAGCTGGTGCGAAACCTCGGCCTCGACGGCGCGATATTGTTTCTCGGTGAAAAAGCCGCGGCCAATCCCGCTTTGGTTGGTGATGACGATGATTTTGTAGCCGGCCTTCTTGAGACGACCCAACGCCGTGGCAGCGCCGTCGAAAAGCTGAACTTGTCTCGGATCGGAGCAGTAATCGGCGTCGTGCATGATAGTGCCGTCGCGATCGATGAAGACGGCGGGTGACTTCGCCCTAGTCGAAGTCATGTTCGAAGCTGGAGATCAATTCATCCCGCGTGACGGTCGCAGTGCCCAGTTTACCAACGACCACGGCGCTGGCGTGATTGGCAATTTGCGCGGCTTCAAGCGGCGTCGCGTTGCAAACCAGCGCAAGGGTGAACATCGCAATGGCGGTGTCGCCTGCGCCCGAGACATCGAAAACATCTCGCGCCTTCGTCGGGATGTGATGCGGTCGTTTGCCTTTTTCGAAAAACATCACCCCGTGCTCGCCGAGGGTGATGAGAAGGTATTGCACGCCCCATTTTTGGAGCAGATCTTTTCCGGCATGGACAAGATCGACATCTTTCTTGGGCGGTGTTTCTGAATCGCGGTCTGGAATTCCGGCGGCAAGAAATGCTTCCAGGCGATTTGGTTTTACGGCCGACACTCCGCTCCAGTCGATCAGGTTGTGCGGATTCGGGTCGGCGGTGATGAGTTTCTTGGCCGCGCGGGCTTCACGCGCGATCTGCGCAACCAGTTCCCGGGTGACAAAGCCTTTCCCGTAATCTTCGAAGATGATGGCGTCGATGTTGGCCAACTTTTTCCGGACCGCGTTCACGACTTTTCCGATCTGTGCCGTTGAAGGCCGGGCGATTTTCTCGCGGTCGACCCTCACCACCTGTTGGTGGCGGGCAATGATCCGCGTTTTAACAATGGTCGGAAATTTGTCGTCTTCGATCGAATCCGAGATGTCGATCTTGCGCTCGGCCAGGAGTTGGCGCAGTTGCTGGCCGCTCCGGTCTTTGCCGATCAATCCGATGACCGAAACGTGATCGAGAAATTCGCGGAGATTGCGGGCGACGTTGGCGGCGCCGCCAGGAAAGAAACTTTCGCCTGTCACCTCCACAACCGGCACCGGTGCTTCCGGCGAGATCCGGCCGACCTTGCCCCAGACAAATTCGTCCAGCATCAGGTCGCCGATGACGAGGATGCGCTTGCCCGCAGCACGGTCCAGAATTTGCCGGAGCCTTTTTAAATCCATAGGGCGGACGAAATGCGATGCTCAGCGGAGAGAATAGTCGGGCTTGAGAAACTCAAAATTGTTAGGCGCGGGGATTTGTGCGGGGAGGTAGTTTTGCTTACAATGGTGTCATTAATCCTGAATACTAAGCCGAAATCAACAGTCGAAGCTGCCGATGATACCCTTTTCTAAAACTTTGAAACTCAGTGCAATCGCCCTCCTGGGGGTGACGCTCTGCGCGGACGCCGCGCAGGCGCCCCAGCGGATCGACGTCAAACAGATGTCGAAAAAAGTCGAAAACGTGGTCGTGCCATTGCCCAATGAAATCTTTGGCGCGCTCAATAAACTTGGCTCGGTCAACTGGCGCGAATTCGTGCGCACCGAGAAGAGCAGCAATTTCACCGAGAGACCTCGAATTGCTCTGCTCCTCGGCACCGTCATTGCCGATGGCTTTATCGCGGTCCAGGCCGAAGACGCCCCGGCGGTGAAGGAGATCGGCCAGCGGGTCTTGAGTTTGTCGAAGGGCATCGGCGTTGGCAATTCGATCACGCCCCACGCGAAGGCGATCACCGAAGCGGCCGACAAGCGCAAATGGGAGAACGTGCGTCAGGAACTCGACCGCACCCAAAGCAGCGTCCAGGCCGCAATGAACGAAGTGCACGACGAAAAATTATCGCAGCTGGTCAGTCTTGGGGGCTGGTTGCGCGGCACTCAGGTATTGACCTCGGTGGTGACGAAACGCTTTTCGCCCGACGGCGCCGAGCTGCTTCATCAACCCGATCTGCTCGTCCATTTTCAAACCCAGCTTCAAGCCATGCCGGAATTTAATCTTCCGCTCATCCGCGACATTCAGCGCTCGCTAGGGGAAGTGAGACCGCTGGTCGACGTCGGTACGGCGCACATTTCGGCGGAGTCGGTCCGGAAGATCAATGAGATCACCACCCGGCTGGATAACGGAATCGTGACACGGGATTAAGGCGCTCTAATGAACGGATTCACCAAAATCAGTTTGCGGGTAAGCCTGTGCCTTGTCGTCAGCTTTGGGCTTCTGCACGGGGCGGCCGGAACGGTCGATGACGCGCAATCATTCGCGCTTCAGGCGGCGGAGCCCTACGTCAAAGAAGGTTTTCAAATTCGAGAGGATTATTGGGGCGGCGATCTCGGCTCCGGTGAGAAGAAGGCGGTTAGGCAACAGTTATTCAAAGGCAACGAATATTGGTTCTGGATGGGAACGGAAGTGGAGCGCGCGAAAATCTCCGTCCACATTTACGATTCCGAAGGAAAACTCGCCGAGCAACCGGATAGTTGGGAAAAAGGCCATTTCGCCGCCGCCCACGTGATCCCGAAAGGGACCGGCAGCTATTTTATCATCGTCGCCGTGGAAGAGTCGCCCGAAGAACGGACACACTGGGCGCTGGTTTATGGCTTCCGCTGATCGACGACGGTCGATCTTAGTGGTTGTCGATCTTTGATGAGCGAAACGCGCACGCTGCATTTCGAAAACGCCCGCCTGCTTCAATCGCTTTACGCGAATGATCTTAAGCTTTTGAAAAGCATGGAAGATTCGCTCGGCGTGAAAGTCACCACCCGCGAAGGTTGGGTAAAACTTGAGGGCGAGCCGGAGAGAATCGACAAAGCGCAGCAGGTCTTCAATCAATTGGAAGAGGCGCAAAAGAAAGGCGTGCCGATTCAGAAACACGAGTTTCAATACGCGCTCAATTCAGTAAGTGAATCGCGCGAGGACAATCTGACCGACGCGGTCTCAAAGAAAATCACGACCTCGTCGCGCAAGCCGCCAATCGTCGCGCGTTCGGCCGGGCAACGGAACTACGTCGAAGCGATTGACAAACACGACATTGTTTTCGGAATTGGACCGGCCGGCACGGGCAAAACCTATCTCGCGGTGGCGATGGCGGTGTCAGCGTTGAAGAAAGACCAGGTCAGTCGAATTATTCTGACCCGTCCGGCGGTGGAAGCGGGCGAAGCGCTCGGATTTTTGCCGGGCGAACTCGAACAAAAGATCGCGCCTTACTTGCGCCCACTCTATGACGCGCTCCGTGACATGCTTGAGCCGGAAGAGATCGAGCGTTCGATTGCGCGACAGACGATCGAGGTTGCGCCGCTCGCATACATGCGCGGTCGCACCTTGAACAACGCGTTCGTGATTCTCGATGAAGCGCAAAACACCACCACCGAGCAAATGTTTATGTTGCTGACGCGCATCGGTCCGCGTTCCAAATGCGTGATTACCGGCGATGTGACCCAGATCGATTTGCCGCCGAACAAACGTTCCGGCGTTGTGGAAGCGCTGCAGGCGTTAACGAACGTCCCCGGGATCTCGATCGTTTATTTCAACGAGCGCGACGTGGTACGCCATGAGCTGGTCCGTTCTATTATAACGGCCTACCAGCAGCACCGCTCACCCGAGCCATCGGCGCGCAAATGAACTAACATGTTCGATTTCCTAAGACGCAGACGACTTCTCCGACGCGGACTCGCTTCCAAAAAAACGAGGCGCCGTCGCACCCGCAACGAATTGCTCCGCGCGCTGGAGTCAGCCCGCTATGTCAAAGTGATCATTCTGGCAGCGTTCATCGCCGGCCTGGCGTTCCTGATCTTTAGCGGCCAACAACCGGAGCCAACGAAAAATTTCGTCATCGCGCTGCTCTTTTTCGCGACCGCGGTGGTTCAATTGTGGATCAATCAGCCGCGAACGTTTGCCCAGAACTCCCGGGTCCTTCTCGTTTTCAGCGCGATTTTTCTCCAGCTCGCGGCCACCAAAGGCATTCTCGTTTTATCGAGCGAACATACCTTTAAATTTCTTACGCCGGAGATGGGCTGGTTGCTTGCGCCCTACGCCTTCGCGCCGCTCGTGCTTAGCGTTTTGCTCGGTCGTAACCACGGCCTTTACGCCGCCTTCCTCGTCAGTCTCTGGAGCAGCGTTTTGTTTGGAAGGATCGATGCGTCACTTCTCGTCATAAGTTTAATCAGTGGGTTCACCGCCGTTTATCTCACTCTTCAAGTTCGCCGTCGCGGCCAACTGATTCGCGCCGGCGTCGGTGTTGGCGTCGCCATTTGGCTCTCCTCGCTCACTTTCGGCATGATCGGCCCGATCAATCTATTTCCGCCGATGGACAACGATTGGGGAATGATCGGCCTGCAAAGCGCGCTCACGCTCGGCAATGGAATCATCACGGCGATGATCGTGGGCGGCGCGCTGCCGATACTGGAACAACTCTTTCAAGTCACAACCGATGTGTCCTGGCTCGAGCTTTCGGACCTCAATCACCCGCTCTTGCGGCGAATGACAATCGAAGCGCCGGGCACGTACCATCACAGTTTAGTCGTAGCCAATCTGGCCGAGGCCGCTGGTGAAAAGATCGGCGCCAACGCCACGTTGTGTCGTGTCTGCGCCTATTTCCACGACGTCGGCAAATTGGTGAAGCCGGACTATTTCACCGAGAACATGAACTTCGAGCGTAATCCGCACGACGATCTCGCGCCGACGATGAGCGCGCTCATCATCATCGCGCACGTAAAAGAAGGCGTCGACCTCGCCCTCACGCACAAACTCAATAAGCAGATCATCGATGTCATCCAGCAACACCACGGCACCTCGTTCGTTTACTATTTCTATCAGCGCGCGTTGCAGCAGCAGGAAGATGCGCGCGCCGGCGGCAAGATCATGAACATCCGCGAGGAAGACATTCCCGAAGTGCAGGAAGAAAGCTTTCGTTACAGCGGGCCGAAACCGCAGACGAAAGAAAGCGCGATCGTCAGCCTGGCCGACATCGTCGAAAGCGCGTCACGCAGTCTGGAAAAGCCGACCCCGCAAAAGATCGAGCAATTGGTCAACGAACTAATCGAGGAACGCATCGCCGACGGCCAACTCGACGAATGCGATCTGACGCTCGGCGAATTGAGAGTGATCGCGGAATGCTTCCGTTTCACGCTCATGACGATGCTCCACACCCGGATCGCGTATCCGAAACAGGAATCCAAGTTCGCGGGACCGGAACACGAAAGTTTTCGACCGGATGTCATGGCGTCGACGAAAAGACCAGCGTCTGCTCCGCCGGTGTCAGCTGCGTGACACCGCGGTTTACTTCGCGCTTCTATCATTGTTATTCCGAGCGAAGAATTGTAGGGCAGGCGCTCCGCCTGCCGATATTATTGTGGCGGCAAGCGATGCGCTTGCCCTACAACGTTGCTCGACATGACAACAATTAACAAACTGCGCGATTTCCACGCCGACACCGCGATCATTCTCGGTTCCGGTCTGAATTCGCTCGTTGTCGATCCAACGAAAGATCAAATCGTTCCCTACGCCGAGTTCTCAGAAATTCCGCAGCCTTCAGTCCCGGGTCACGTCGGCCGATTTGTTCTTGGTGAAATCGAGAAGGCGAAACTTATTTTTGCGCAAGGTCGCGTTCATCTCTACGAAGGTCATTCCGCCCGCGACGTCACCTCGATCGTTCGCGTTCTCGCCGAAGCTGGGATCAAACAACTCATCGTCACCAACGCCGCCGGCGCGCTGAACCCAAAATTCAAACCGGGCGATTGGATGATGATTACCGATCACATCAATCTGACCGGAACATCACCGCTTCTCGGTTCAGCAAACTTTATCGATCTAACCGAGGCTTACTCGGTGCGATTGCGCGAAGAATTCCGCG
Source organism: Chthoniobacterales bacterium (assembly GCA_038230255.1). Taxonomy (GTDB): domain Bacteria; phylum Verrucomicrobiota; class Verrucomicrobiia; order Chthoniobacterales; family UBA10450; genus AV40. The sequence continues at coordinate 146,479 of JBBRNP010000006.1, read as the reverse complement.
CGGCCGCACAGAAGATCGACATCGTCCTGCACGAAGGCATTTATGCCGGCTCAATCGGCCCGCAGTACGAAACGCCAGCCGAAGTTCGAATGTTCCAAAAGCTCGGCGCCGACGCAGTCGGCATGTCCACCGTTCTCGAAGTGATCCAAGCTCGCGCCCTCGGACTCGAAGTCGCCGGCTTCTCCTGCCTAACCAATCTCGCCGCCGGCCTTTCCAAAGAAAAACTCAGTCACGAAGAAGTTTTACAAGTCGGAAAAAAAGCTGCAGCGCACTTTTCGACCTTGTTGAAAGCGGCGCTGTCGAATTAACGAGAGATTAGTCCCGCCTCTGAGTCACTGCGATGTCGCGCTTGGCGGTCTTGTCGCCATGAGCAGCCGCAACTTTTAACCAGTAAACGGCGTTCCGTTCATCCTCGTTCCAGAACATGTAGTAGTTCGCCAATCGCCGCGCTGCGGCGATATCGCCTGCGCCCGCTTTTCGCAGTTGCGTTTTTGTTCCGGAGACAATTCGAACACTTGATTTGGCGCGATGAGTTTCTCAGCGCAGCTTGAAAAGAGCATCAATGCGCACATCAGGACCGCCAATGTGATCCGCTGCAGCATCAAACTACAAATTTGGCGCATCTAGACTGATCAATTCACAGTTCCGGCGGTCTGGCGCGGGGTTCGCGGTCTTTGGCGGTAGCGGTGCTGGGTTGAGTAACGAATGGTCCGCCTTCGAGCGACGCGGCTTTGGTGAATGCGACGTCGGGCATTTCGCTGGGAAGACCTTCCAGCGGAAATTCTTTGCGCAACGGAAAGAAGGGATAGCCGTCCCACATTAGGATCCGGCGCAGATCGGGATGACCTTTGAATTTGATTCCCATCATGTCGTAGATCTCGCGCTCGTGCCAATTCGCGGTCGGCCAAATGTCGGAGACGGTGTCGACCTCTTCGTCTTCCGAAATTCTTAATTTCAAGCGTAGATGAACCGCGAGCGTCATCGAGTAAAGCTCGTAAACAATCTCGAAGCGCGGGTCTTCGCCGAAATTGTCGATGCTGGTGATGTCGATCAAGTAATCGAACGAGAGATCGTCGCGGCAAAGCTTGGCGATCTCGCGAAGATCATTCGCTGAGATTGTGTAAGTGGTCTCGCCGCGAAATTCGGTTTTGCTCTGAAGTTTCTGCCCGAACAATTTGCCTAACGAATCGAGCAATTCTTTCCCCGTCATAAGCGGATTGTCATTCCGAGCGAAGCGAGAAATCTCACAGTCGAAGCGAGCGTCACACATGGTAATTTGTGTGATCCAAAACCTTTTGGGAGATCCCTCACGTTCGTTCGGGATGACCACGGGCTCATGACGTCACTCCCGCTAATCTCTTTGTCCACTCGGGTTTCTGCGCGGCGAACGATTTCTCGCCCGAAATTTTTTCCTGCAATTTCATCAGGCCGGCGAGCAATGCTTCCGGTCGCGGCGGGCAACCGGATATGTAAACATCGACCGGGATGAGTTGATCGATTCCCTGCAAAACCGCATAGGATCGATACATCCCGCCGGTGGACGCGCACGCACCCATGGCGATGACCCATTTCGGTTCCGGCATCTGTTCGTAGATCCGTTTCACGGCCAGCGCCATTTTGTAAGTGACCGTCCCGGCGACGATCATGACGTCGCATTGCCGCGGCGAAAAACGCATCACTTCGGCGCCGAACCGCGCGATGTCGAACCGCGACGCGGCGGTGGCCATTAATTCAATCGCGCAACAGGCGAGCCCCATCGGCATTGGCCAGAGCGAATTTTTCCGGACCCAATTGAAGGCGGCATCGAGCCGGGTAAAGATGACGTTACCCTCGATTTTCGAATCGTACGCGGTCGGAACAGTGTCCGGCATGGCGAAACAGTAACGTCCAGAACTGCGCACGCAAGATCGACAAGGTGGATCGAGCAGTCCCTTGCTCGATGCTAAAGAATGGCGGCGAAGCCGCATTTTAAATAACATCGTCCGACGGAGCGGCCGATCCACCTCCGCTCATTGCAGGAACATGCTCTCGATTGTATAGAACGGCTCTTAGCGCTCAATGACTTCAAATCAACGCACTCATCTCGATGAGCTCGAGAACCAGAGCATTTTTATTTTCCGGGAGGCGTATCACGCGTTCAAGAACATCGCCATGCCGTGGTCGATGGGGAAAGATTCCAACGTGCTCGTCTGGCTGGCGCGGAAAGCGTTCTTCGGCCGGGTGCCGTTTCCGGTTTTGCACATCGACACGACCTACGAATTTCCCGAGATGCTCGAGTTCCGGGAGTGGGCGAAGACGCATCACAACTTGAATCTGATCGTGAAGATCAACACCGAAGCGCGCGAGCGGGGGATCGGTTACGAGACGCACGATCCCGTCACGGTGACGCACGAATTGAAAACGGTCGCGCTCCAACAAGTGCTCGCCGAATACAAATGGGACGCGCTTATCACCGGGATCCGGCGCGACGAAGATCCAACCCGCGCCAAGGAACGATATTTTTCTCCGCGCAACGCGCAGTTCGAATGGGACTACAAGGATCAACCGCCGGAATTCTGGGGACAATTCGCGACGAGTCCGGCCAAAGGCGAGCACGTCCGCGTCCAGCCGTTGCTTGATTGGACCGAGGTCGACGTCTGGCGTTACATCCAGCGCGAAGAGATTCCAATCCCGCAAATGTATTTTTCACGAAACGGGAAGCGGTTTCGTTCGTTAGGCTGCAGTCCGATCACGCAGCCGATCGAAAGCAACGCCTCGACGATCGACGAGATCATTACTGAGCTGGAGGCGACGAAAGTAGGCGAACGCGCCGGTCGTGCCCAGGATCATTACGAGCGCAACGCGATGCAAAAACTTAGAGCCAAGGGATTTTTGTGATGCAGAAAGCAAACGTCCAACGCTCAACGTCCAACGCTCAACGTCCAACTCAAAGCGAAGAGCGCGATCTCGGGATTCCATTGCGAATCGTCTTTGTGGGTCATGTGGACCATGGGAAATCCACTCTCATCGGAAGAATCTTGCATGACACGAACAGTCTTCCCGAAGGCAAGATCGACATGGTGAAGAAGGCGTGCGCAGCCGAAGGAATGGAATTTGAGTTCGCTTTCGTGCTCGATGCTTTGTTGGAGGAGCAGAAGCAGAACGTCACGATCGACACGACCGAGATCCGATTTAAAACCCAGCGCCGCAAATACATCATCATCGACGCGCCAGGCCACAAAGAGTTTTTGAAGAACATGATCACGGGCGCGTCGCGGGCCGACGCAGCCGTACTCGTCATCGCGGCGAACGAAGGTGTGCGGGAACAAAGCCGGCGGCACGCTTACCTGCTGAGTTTGCTCGGGGTCAAACAATTGATCGTTGTCGTAAACAAAATGGATCTCGCGGATTTTTCGGAGAAAAAATTCGAGGAGATCGAAAAGGAATATCGAGCGTTTCTCAAGGAACTCGGACTTGAGGCGCGTGTATTCGTTCCCGCCTCAGCCAAGAACGGCGACAACGTTGCGAGCGCGAGCAAGAAAATGAAATGGCATCGTGGCCCCACTGTTCTTGAAGCGCTCGATTTGATGGAGTCGCAAAGCGCCGATGTCGATCTTCCGTTGCGGTTTTGCGTCCAGGATGTTTACCGGTTCGACGAGCGTCGCATCATTGCCGGCCGGATCGAGGCCGGAAAACTGAGGGTGGGGGACGAACTGGTTTTTTCGCCGGCGAACAAAGCTTCAAAAGTTCAATCGATTGAAGAATGGGGTGGAGAAGGCGATGGCCAGGCGGTGGCGGGCGATTCAATCGGGATCACGCTAAGCGAGCAAATTTTCGTCGAGCGCGGCTACGTCGCTTCGCATCAAACGGACACGCCGATCGAAGCGAACCGGGTTCATGCCGATGTCTTCTGGATCGTGCGCGAGCCGATGCGGGCTGGTCATCTCTACGATCTGCGATTGGCGACCCAGGAAGTGAAATGCGAAATCGTTTCGATCGACGAGGTGATGGATTCGTCCACCCTCGAAGCAACGAAAGAGAAGCGCGAACAGCTCGAACGCAATGAAGTCGGCCGGCTGACACTGCAAACGCGCAGTCCGCTGGTGATCGACAACCATGATCGGATCCCGAAGCTCGGGCGCTTCGTCATCGCGGATGATGGCCAGATTTGCGGCGGCGGCACAATCTTCGGCGGCGTTTATACCGATCGCACGGTCGCCAAGAGCAAAAATATTTTCTGGGTCGAAGGAAAGATCACCGCGGAAGCAAGAGCGGTACGCACCGGCCATCGCGGCGCCGTCGTCTGGTTCACGGGATTGTCGGGCGCCGGGAAATCGACAATCGCCCAATCGCTCGAGCGCGAACTCTTCGCGCGCGGAATGCAAACCTATGTCCTCGACGGCGACAACATTCGTCACGGATTGAATTCCAATCTCGGATTTTCACCGGAGGACCGGGTGGAAAATATTCGCCGCGTGAGCGAGGTCGCAAAACTAATGGCCGATTCCGGCGTGGTTGCGATCACGGCGTTTATTTCACCTTACCGAATGGATCGTCGCCGCGCCCGCGAGATCGCGCTCGAGGGCAACGCCGAATTTGTGGAAGTGTTCGTGGACGCGCCGCTGTCAGTGTGCGAAGCGCGTGATCCGAAGAGCCTCTACAAAAAAGCGCGAGCCGGCGAGATTCGCGAGTTTACCGGAATCGATGCGCCTTATGAGCCGCCTGAAGACGCTGAGATCATCGTTCACACTGATCGGCAAACGGTGAACGAGTCAGTCGCGACGATCCTTGAAGGATTGTTGCCGCGGTTAAAACCGGAAGGATCCAATGAGTAAATATGTTTCTCTCTTGGTGGATCGGCCGCTCCGTCGAACGATGCTAGATAAATGCGGCTTCGCCGCTCAAATTAACATCGAGCAAGGGACTGCTCGATCCACCTAATGGCCGACGCGAAAGATGTCGATCTTACGATTCGCGCGGCCGAAGCCGCCGATGTCGAAGCGTTGGCCGATTTAATGACGCAGCTCGGTTACGAAACGCGCGCATCTGAAATGCAGATGCGAATGGAAGCAATTGGGGCCGACAAGAATTACGCGACGTTTGTTGCGGTGAGCAAAGGCAAGGTTTGCGGAATGATCGGCACATTCACGTGTTACAGTTACGAACATAACAGCCCGGGGGGCCGAATTCTCGCTTTGGTTGTGTCAGACAAAATGCGCGGGCGCGGCGTCGGTCATGCGCTCATTGCTGCCGCCGAAAAAGATCTCGCCCAGAAAAATATTTCGCGCGTGGCCGTGAACACCCGGTTCGAACGTCAGGAGGCGCACAAGTTTTACGACAAAACCGGCTACACGCGCAACGGTTTCCGTTTCGTGAAAGGATTGCCGCCGGCGGCGGATTAGCCTCTGAGGTGCGAGCCGCACAGGCCTTAGACGGGCGCTAGACAGAGTCCGCGAGGATCAACCCGCCGCCTCGGACGGATAATTGAGGCTAACGACGTTGACGCGGCTCGATTCGATCACCTCATGGACGATTTTGCCTAGCTCAGCAGCTTCGTACGGTTTGGCGATGACGCCGCGGAATCCGAAATCCTGATATCGGCTCATGGTCGCATCGGTGGCGTAACCACTCGACACAATCGCGTTCACCGTCGGATCTATCTCGATTAACTTCTTGATCGCTTCCTTTCCGCCCATGCCGCCGGGAAGCGTCAAATCAAGAATGACGACGTCGAATCGTTTGCCGATTCTGAGTCTTTCCTGATACATCTCTACGCCTTGAAGCGCAGTCGCGGCTTGCGAAACGTCGTAACCAAGTCGGGTCAGGGTGAATTCAACAAGGTCGCGAATCGCGTCTTCATCATCGACAACCAGGACGCGGCCGGTCCCGGACATTGCCGGCGTCAAAGTTCGCGGTGCCTCAACCGGCAATTGCTCCTGATACTGCGCGGCTGGCAGATAAATCGTAAAGGTCGTGCCGACGTGCACTTCAGATTCGACCGTCATCAAGCCATTGTGATTTTTGATGATGGAGTAAGCGGTAGCGAGGCCGAGTCCATTCCCTTTCGGTTTGGTGGTGAAGTAGGGGTCGAAAATCCGCTTCATGTATTTTTCCGGTATGCCCACGCCCTCATCGCGGATCCGGATGCGAACGTAATCTCCGGGAACAAGATCGGGTATGACTGCGTCGTTGGTGTCGTAACAAAAATTGTCGCAGCCGACATGGAGCGTGCCGCCATTTGGCATCGCCTGATCGGCGTTGACGACAAGGTTCGCGATCACCTGGCTAACCTGGCCGGAATCAATTTCAGCCGGCGCGAGATCTTCCCCGAACTCGAATTCGCTCCGGTTGTGACTGCCGCGTAGCGAAAAGCTGACCGTGTCTTGAATTAGTTTTCCGATCGACGCGGTCTTTTTAATTGGCGCCCCGCCGCGAGCAAAGGTGAGAAGTTGTTGGGCGAGATCGCGCGCACGGAGCGACGCATTTTTCGCGTCGTCCAAACGCCCCGCCATTTCGTCATCCGGCGGGAGAAGCAGGGAGGCGAGGGAAATGTTGCCGATAATTGCGGTGAGAAGGTTATTGAAATCGTGCGCAATGCCGCCGGCGAGCAGTCCGAGCTGCTCCAGCGTTTCCGCTTTGCGGCGCTCTGCGTCGGCTCGTTGCCGCGCGGTGATATCGCGGAAAACAAGGACGACACCGGCGATTTCATTCTTGGCGTCGCGAATCGGCGAGGCCACTTGTTCGATCACGCGCTCACTGCCGTCGCGCGAGGTCAGGGTCACGTTTTCGGGGAGATTGAGCAAAATCGATTGCGCCTCGCTCCGATAACCGCTCTTCTGCGTTTTCGCTTGCGCGGCAAGATCGACCGTGACGTCAAAGACCGATTTCAACGGTTGGCCGATTCCCTCTGTGGAGCCCCATCCGGTCAATTTTTCCGCTTCGCTGTTCATCATGATCACCTTGCCGTCGACATCGGTGGTGATAACGCCGTCACCGATCGCGCGAAGCGTTACGGCGAGACTTTCCTTTTCCGTCGAGATCTGTTGTTCAAAACGTTTACGCTCGGTCACGTCGCGAACCATCGCGACGTAGAGCCGCTGCTGATCGATGATCATTTCGCTGAGCGACATTTCGACCGGGAAAGTGATATGTTTACGGGTCCGGCCGAGAGCCAGGGTGCTGCCGCCGGTGCGGCGCATGATCTCCGTCCAGTTGCAAACCACCGGCTTGGAGTCGTGCTCGCTTTCGTAACGTTTCGGAACCAGCCGGGTGAAATTGTGGCCGATCATCTCGTTGTCGCGACAGCCGAACATTTTTTCCGCCGCTGGATTCATCGAGCGAATCACCCCGTTCTCATCGACCGTGATCATTCCGTCGAGGATGTTCTCGATCACCGAGCGAATGTGAGTCTCGGCGCCTTCGAGCTCCGAGAGCTGGCGACGAACCAGAACAAAACTGTAGCTGTTGGAAGCCACCAGCAGGATGACGGCGAAAAGGGCAACGAAGGCCAGAGCGGACGTCCGAAAGATTCTCTGACGAGTGGCCGAGCTTGCGCGCAGTTCGTAAACGTTGAGCTGGTTTCTTTCGAAATCAGTCAGCTTCTGGCGGATACCGCCCATCATGGTTTCGCCGACTCCAATCAAAGCGAGGGCCTCAGCATCTTTGCCGGCACGTTTAGCGTCGATTTGCGGAGTGGCTGACTTGTTGATCCATAGCTCTACGTTCGAACGGATTTCGGCCAGCAGTTGAGCTTGCGTCGGAGAACTCGCAACCAAAATCGACAGATAACCGTTGTAAGTGTAAAAATCCGCGATCGCGCGTTTGTGGGCTTCGACGAAACTGTTCTCGCCGGTGAGCAGATAGCCGCGTTTCTCCTTTTCCATTTCCACGACTGAACGATCGAGTTTCGGCAGAAAATCCAATATTTGGGCCGATTGCGTCGCCCATTCCTGATCGTGCATGCGCTGATTGAGCACGATCTGCTCTTCATCTTGCAGCGACTGGAGAACTTCGCGTGCTTGGTCGAGGAGAGAATTGCCGAGCACAAAGGAACCGCCGGCATTTGTCTCGGGTTTTGCGGGCGTGCTGCTCTTGGCTCGCCGCGCAGTCATTTCCGGAGTGGCGACTGTGTCGAGCCATCTTTGAACGACTTCCTGGACCTTGATTACCCGTTTGCGCTGCCGCGGAGCATCCAGAATCAGGGCGGTTAAGTCTTCAATCCGCTGCTTAATAACGTCCCGCTTCTTTGCAAACGGGGCGATGTAATCGTCGTTGCCGCTCAAGAGATAACCGCGGTGACTGCTTTCCAGACCAGCGATATCGTTCTCGATCAGGCTGCTGAGCCGCATCACTTCGATGGTGTGAGTGCGGAGCGAATCCTGGTAATGGTTGCGCAAGGTCACGAGCAGGAAAATGCCGACCAGGAAAATGATAACCGTGACACCGACGGTCGTTCCGGAAAGCAACTTGAGATGAAAATGGCGCTGACTAAAAAGCCAGCCGCTGAGGCGGCCGAAGATCGACCGTCGACGGGCTTTCAAGACTCTTGGTACGGAGGCGTCGACCGACGGATCTACCATAATTTCAATAAAGCAGCTCTCCTGCCATCACGACTGCTCACATGCCGGCCGGCGCCAGCTGACCTCAAAGCAGAGTCAGTACCAAATCTTCACTAAGTACAAACCTTCTGCCGGCGCGACAATCCGGGAGGCATCCGCGCGCCCCGACTTCAGCCGTGTGGGGATTTCGTTTAGATCCATTTTGCCGAGCGCGACATGTGTCATCGCACCGACCATTAGCCGGACCATCTTGTAAAGAAAACCGTCGCCCGCGACGTCGATGGTCACACGCGGCCCACTTCGCCGAACGCGAACCGCCCGAATTGTCCGTGTGGTGTCCTTTTCTTTCTTGCCACTGTTGGCCGCGAACGCCGCGAAATAATGTGTCCCGATAAATTTTTGTCCGGCAGCCCTCAAAAGATCGACATCCAGGGGTGTGAAAATGTGCCACGCGCGACCCAGCTCGAGCGGCGGCAAGATTGGCGCTGCCCAAATTCGGTAGCGATAAAGTTTTCCAGTGGCGGAAAAGCGGGCGTGAAACTTTGGCGACACGTATTGGCAGCGCAAAATCCGAAGAGCGGCCGGCAAGACTGCGTTGAGCGCTTTTCTCCAGCGCTCGATCGACATCCGTTTGTCCGGAAGATCGACATGTGCGCATTGAGCGAGCGCGTGAACACCGGCATCGGTGCGTCCGGCGCCGTGAACGCGGATGTGCTGGCCGCTGATCTTCTGCAAGGCACGTTCCAGTTCGTCCTGGACAGCGTTGCGATGTGCCTGGCTCTGCCAGCCGGCGAAGGCCGCGCCGTCATAAGCAACGGTTAACTTAAGCCGCGACGACATTTCGATCAGCGCGGAATTTCCTTTGCTGACATCGTCGCACTGTCGCGGTCGAGATAGCCTTGCAAAATCATTTGGGCTGCGACTTGATCGACAAACTTGCGCGTCTGGCGGGTTTTCTTTCCCGCATCTCTGAGCGCGCGATTCGCCGCAACAGTTGTCAGTCGTTCGTCCCATGTTTCAACTGGACACGGGAGCTGTGCGCGAAGTTTGGCCACGAATTCCAGCGCCTCGTTGGCGGCTGTGCCGATTTCGCCGCTCATCTGTCGTGGAACTCCAACTACGACTTTGTCGATCTTTCGTTCTCGAACGATTTCCGCAATTCGCTTCCCCGAGTCTTTGTTCGCCGGAATTGTCTCAAGCGGGTGCGCCAGCAAACGCAATTCATCTGAAATGGCCACTCCGATTCGTGCGCGACCGAAATCGATCCCCAGGATTGGATTCATGTTCGCGGCGGCGAAACTATTGCAGCTCCGGGGGCAATTTTCCGACAAGATTTTTGATCTTCTCGGCCTGATGACGGTGGCAGATCAAAATTGCGTCGCCTGTGCGCACGACGATCAAGTTGTGCACTCCGAGCAGCGCGACGGTCGTTTCGCCATCGTTGAAAATAACGTTGTCACTGGAATCGAGCGCAATCAGCGCGGTGTTGGCGGCGTTACCATGCTCATCGTTCTTGAAATAGCGCGCGACCGCCTGCCAACTGCCGACATCGTCCCAATCGAAACTCGCTTCGACCACCAAAACGCGGTCGGCTTTTTCCATGATCGCGTAATCGAACGAAATTCGCGGCAGTTTCGCGAAACGCTCATGCAAAACCGTTTCGAGATCTTTCGACGACCGGACTTGCGAGATGAAGTCGGCCAACTCGGGTGCGTGCCGGTTGAATTCGCTCAGCACCGTTGGCACCGGCCAGACAAACATGCCGGCGTTCCAGCGAAAATTTCCTTTTCGGATAAAGGACTCGGCCAGATCGACATTCGGTTTCTCGCGAAACCGGATAACGCGGTGAACGGCGATTTTTCCGTCGCCGCGCAACCGCACTGGCTCGCCTTGCTCGATGTAACCGAAACCGGGACACGCCCAGGTCGGTTTAATTCCAATGGTTACCAGCGCGCCCGTTTCTTCCGCGGCTGCAGCTGCGGTTTTCATTGTTTCTTGAAAAGCGGTGCGATCAGGAATCACGTGATCCGCCGGAAATGCCAGCATCGTCGCCGAATGATCTCGAGCTGCGACCCAGCCCGCGCCGAGCGCGACCGCCGCAGCGGTGTCGCGTTTGGCCGGTTCGGCGATGATATTTTGTTTCGGAAAACCTTTGAGCAAATCGCGAACAGCTTTTTCTTGTTCGACGTTGGTGAGAATGAGAATGCGCTCGTTCGGCACGAAGCCGTCCAGTCGCGCGATTGTTTCTTCGAGCAAAGTGCGCTCGGAAACGAGGCGCAGCAATTGCTTGGGACGATTACGCCGGCTCAACGGCCAGAAACGCTCGCCGCTGCCGCCGGCGAGAATGAGCGCATAAATCGGATTCGACATTTCAAAAGCTGCCAATAGCGGAGATCACGCCAGCACGGGGATTTTCCCATTTCTTTTTCGCAAACGGGACTTATAAGTAGCCGATGTCTCTCTCGGTATCCATTCCAAAAACGGCCGACCAGATTCCGTTGGACAATTTGCTCACCCTGACGCGCACCGCGTTCGGACTTGGAATCGGAATGTTGGTTGCCGACAAGATCAACCGTCCAACCCGACAGACCGCCGCCATCGCGTTGATGTCGGTCGGCGCCTTGGCCGCAGTGCCATTTCTGGTGAAGATCGCGCTGGAGCGGATCAATCGTCCGGAATCGGAGCGGGGCAGCCGCGCGCGTTTGCGCTCCATTCGCGGCGACTCGGGTTATTCCACCGAGACCGACATTTATTAAGTTGGTAGGGGCGGTTCACCGAACCGCCCGCGAACGCCAGTCCGGCTCGGACCGATTGAGGTCAATCGCCTCTAGCGCAATGCTTGATTCGGCACGCTTCGCGGATTAAACCCTTTTTCGCATGGCCCGAACATCGACATCTTCCGGTGAGCCGTTGCGAGAGTTCTGCCGCGAAATCTTAAAACAGGAAGCGCTCCTGCGACAGGGCGGCGGAAAAGGCGGACTCGAACGGCAGCGCAAACTCGGCCGTCTGCCGGCGCGTGAGCGAATCAGCCAACTCCTCGACAAAGACGCGCAATTTTTCGAGATCGGACTTTGGGCGGCCTACAAAATGTACGAAGAGTGGGGGAACATCGTCGCCGCCGGAACGGTCGCCGGCATCGGAAACGTGGCGGGAATTCCGTGCATGATCATCGCGAACGACGCGAGCGTCAAAGCCGGCGCGTTTTTTCCCGCGACCGTCAAAAAACTTTTGCGCGCGCAACGAATCGCCTTCGAATGTTCGCTGCCGATTATTTATCTGGTCGATTCGGCCGGCGTTTTTCTGCCGATGCAGGACGAAATCTTTCCGGACGAAGACGACTTCGGCCGGATCTTTCGGAACAACTCAGTCATTTCCGCGGCGGGAATTCCGCAGTTGGCGGCAATCATGGGAAATTGTGTGGCGGGCGGGGCTTATCTTCCCGTTCTCTGCGATAAGATCTTGATGACCGAGGGCAGCGGGCTGTATCTCGCCGGCCCGTCGCTGGTCAAGGCCGCCATCGGTCAGGTTGTCGAACAAGAAGAGCTGGGCGGCGCGAAAATGCATTCGGAAATTAGCGGCACCGTCGATTTCTACGAGAAGACCGACGAATCCTGTTTGAAACGGTTGCGTTCGCTGGTTGCGCTCTTGCCAGAAGCGAAAAACGCGGGCGGTTCCACAATCGAGAAGAAGGTTTTGAAGACAGTGAAGACCGCGGACTCGGTCTATGACTTAATCAGTCTCGATGGTCAGAAGAATTACGACGCGCGGGATTTGCTCGCGGCCGTGGTCGATTCAAACTCAATCGACGAATACAAAGCCGATTACGGCAAGACCCTGGTGACGGCTTACGCACGCATTGGCGGCCGGCCAGTCGGCATTGTCGCCAGTCAACGGCTGCAGGTGCGGACGAAAAAGGAAGGAATCCAAATGGGCGGCGTCATTTATCCGGACAGCGCCGATAAGGCCGCGCGTTTCGTGATGTCTTGTAATCAAGACGGGCTGCCGATCATTTTTTTCCAGGACGTCACCGGATTCATGGTCGGGCGCGACGCGGAACAAAGCGGGATCATTCGAAGCGGCGCGAAACTGGTGAACGCGGTCAGCAATTCAGTGGTTCCGAAAATCACCGTAGTAGTGGGCGGTTCGTTTGGCGCCGGCAACTACGCGCTCTGTGGTAAGGCCTACGATCCGCGCTTCATCGTGGCGTGGCCGACTGCGCGTTACGCGGTGATGGGCGCTGCCCAGGCTTCGGACACAGTCTTTTCAATTCTCGCGCGTGCACGTGATCGCGGCGACAAAAAGGCGTCTCATGAAGAGCTCGATGAGCTTCGCAAGAAAGTGAAACGGAGCTACGAAGAGCAAACCGATATTCGTTACGGTGCGGCGCGGGGCTGGGTTGACGCCATTGTTCAGCCGCACGAAACGCGCGATGCGTTGATTCAGTTGCTTCAATATGTGTCGCGCCCCATGCCGAAAGCGCGCTTCCACACCGGCGTCATTCAAGTTTAATGCTGATCGCTGACTTCTGATGTGTGACCTCTGATTTATGCCAGTCGTTCTGATCGAGAAACAGGGTCCGCAGATCACGGTCGTGACGTTGAATCGTCCCGAACGGCGCAACTCCCTGACGATTGAGCTGCTGAACGAATTAATTGCCGCGATCAAAGTCGCTTCCGATCAGCCGAATGAACGCGTGATGATTTTGCGCGGCGCGGGTGCGGCGTTTTGCACCGGACTCGATTTGAAAGCGGCAGCCGATGAAAAGAACGCGCACGCGACCGCCGAAATGGTCGCTCAGACCTTAATCACGCTCGCCGAAACGCGACTTGTCACAATCGCGGCCGTTCATGGTGCCGCAGTTGCGGGCGGCGCCGGAATCATGTCGGCCTGTGATTTTGTCGTGGCCGCCGAGAAAACAAAGATCGGTTATCCGGAAGTTCGGCGCGGTTTGGTCGCGGGACTGGTCATGACTTTTTTGCGCCGCCAAGTCGGCGAGCGCAATATGCGGGAGTTGGTGCTGGGCGCAGAATTAATCGATGCTGATCGCGCGCGCGAAATCGGTCTAGTCAATCGTGTGGTTGCGCGAGACGAGGTGATGAACGAGGCGCAAAAGTTCGCCGATTCCGTTTTGAAAGGCGCGCCCAACGCGATCACGCAAACCAAGCGTTTGATCGAAGAACTTTGGTCCACATCGGTCAAGGAGGATGTCGATCTTGCGTTGAAGCATCACATGCAGGCCCGCGAATCGTCGGAAGCGCGTGAAGGCATCTCGGCGTTCAACGAAAAACGCCCGCCAAACTGGTCGAAGTAAAATCAGACTGTCGTCGGTATCGACGGCGGTCCGCCTTGGTATTGGGCGCTGCCAAATCCAAGTATCGGCCAAAAGATAAATGGGAGGAAGAGCATGCCGATCGCGAAGCCGACGCCTTTGCCAAAGCGCTTGGCAATGTCGACGTTCAGAATGATCGCGATAATGAAGTTGACCAGTGGGATCAGCATCAGCAGCAGCCACCAGCCCGGTCGGCCAGCGACCTTGCACATGAAGTAAACGTTCACGATCGGAATGATGGCGGCCCAGCCCGGTTGACCTGCTTTGCTGAACACTTTCCACATCGAGGCGACCATCAGGATCACGAACGCCGCCCAGCAGATCCAAAACACTGGGCCAGGAGGATTCTGTGAAGTCGAGTGATCGAAAGACGTTTCTTGCGCTAAAAACGAACACGGCACGAAATGAATCAGGGATATCATATTTAAGACGTTGAGCGTGCAGGGTTAACGGACTGCTCGGGTGTGAGCAAGAACAATATCGGACTTTGAGAGCTCAGGAATCTCGATCAATCTCCGCCGTCATCGCCACCACTATCATCGCCACCGCCATCATCTCCGCCTCCGTCGTCCCCGCTATCATCGCTCATGTCTTCGCCTTCATCGTCCGACGCATCTTCCATGCTATCGTCATCGGCGGTGTTGTCGGAATCGACTTCGGCATCGGTGTCTTCGTCAGCGGCAACTTCGTCCTCCTCGGCTTCGCTCATGTCGAACGATTCATTTTCGGCGTAGGAATCTTCGCTGTTGATCTCTTCCTCTGAGACCGGCTCGCTGACATCGACCTCTTCACCCTCGTAGATGTCGACGCCGTTATTTACTTCCGTCCAATTGTACGAAACCGAGGTTTCCCATTCCGAATAATTCGTCTCGTAAGTCTTCTCAATGTTCTCGAGCAAAACCCAGTCAGCCCGCCAGTTTTTGTCGACGTAGTATTCGTAACCCCGAATCAGACCGATCTGAACATCGAGCAGGTAAATAGTGGCGATATACGCGTCGACCGTGGCCGGTTCTTTTAGAATGTGGTTCGCCTGTTTTTTAAGTTCAGCCAGGCCTTTCTCGAGCGCTTTGTCCTTTTTCGCTTCGCCTTCGAGCTTCTTGATCTTGGCGAGTAGGTCCTTCTGCTGTGCTTTGATCTTCTCAAACTGCGCCTTCTCCTTCTCGGTCAGGTCGCCGCCTTTTTTCTTTCGCTTGGCCTCTTTGGAAAAATCTGTCCGCAAAACAGCCAGCGCATGACCGAGTGTCTTCCCATACTCGATCACCTTCTTATTTTTCGAATCGGTCAGCTGCCAATCAACTTTTAACTGCTCTTCGGCTTCACGCGCGTCGGCGATGCCTTTGAAGAAATCGTTGCTCTTGGCCGTGAGTCCGGCTTCGGCGGTCTTCAAATTCTTGACGACGAGATGGACCGATTTCCAAAACGGTTTATTCTTTGGTTTTTTCGGATCGAGCGCTTTGTCCGCGCGCGCGTTCTTGATCATTGCCGCCGCGGCCTTCTTGGCGCTGTGGAGCAGCGACTTGGCGTCGGCCTTTTGCCCAGTCTCTTTCTTCTGTGCGCCTGCCTTCGCCGTCTTTGCTGTCGTACTAAGTGCCTTGGAGGGTGATACCGCGCGGGCCACTGCGAAGACGCTGAGTGATAAACAGAGCAGGAGGCGGAGAAGATTTTTCATAGAGGTGCCGAGATTAGTGGTCGTGCTTTGTCGCAGTCAATTCGTCAATTGTTTTCAATGATCCATCGCAGCCTCCGGGCTCCACTCGGTCACGCCCGACCCGCCTCCGCCACATCCGATCAGCCCCAATCCAATCAACGCAGTCAGAAAAACTGATGGCCTCATGGCGCGCAGTTTTGCCGAAGGGTTGGAAAAGCGACAAGCAGAAATGATCGGCTTAGTCGGACCTAACCTTACATTGCTCAGCGCATCCCAGTATCGCACTGCCACTGGACCTTGGTCATCTGCCCGGCCGTAACATCGACATCGAACGGTCCGTAGCGACCGATTCCTTTTTGCTGATCTTTCTTGGTGACGGTGTAATGACCCGGCGGGACGGAGACTTTGAATTGGCCCTGCCCATCGGTCGTGAACTCTGCGATCGCGCCGTTTTCGTTACCGACAACAAACGCCGCATTGGCCACCGGCTTCGAGCTGATCATGCCAGGTCTGACCGGTCCAGGATGAGTAGGGGAAAGCGTAATGACGCCTTCAATTCCAGTTTCGGCGGCTTCGGGCATGGGCGTCGAGGTTGGTGAGGTTTGAGCGTAGCAAAAACCGGCAAAGATAAGGAAACCGACTAAGATTAAGCGTTGGAGTCGCATAGATACTTCGACGGTTGAACCCTCCAATTGTTTAAGAAAAAAATAGGAAATGTTTGTCGATCGGATTAAAGTTTTTGCGCAAGCGGGCAGCGGCGGCCGCGGCTCGGTCAGCTTTCGGCGGGAGAAATTTGTGCCGAAAGGCGGACCCGATGGCGGCGACGGCGGTCGTGGCGGTGACGTGATTTTCCGCGCAGACCGGCACACCGATAATCTCTCTAACCTCTTCTACGAACCCATCATCAAGGCGAAAAGCGGTGGGAATGGTATGGGCAAGAAAATGCACGGGCGATCTGCGCCGTCGAAGGTCGTGAAGGTGCCGGTTGGAACAATCGTCTGGCCTGCGGAAGATAGAAAACGCGCCGCGTCCGACCCGCCTTCGCCCGGCTACGGCGTGGCAGGCGTCGAACGCTCAATGTCGAATGCGGAAGATGCGGTTGTCGATCTTACACGCGACGGCCAGGAGTTCCTGCTTTGTCACGGAGGCGCTGGCGGAAAGGGCAACGTGCATTTCAAAAGCTCGCGTAATCGCGCGCCGCGTGAATACACCGAAGGCCAAGAAGGCGAGTCGGGTCACTTTCTATTAGAACTGCGCACGATCGCCGATGCGGGGTTGGTCGGTTATCCGAATGCCGGCAAATCGACGTTGCTTCGAAAAATCTCCGCCGCGCGACCAAAAGTCGCCGCCTACCCGTTCACGACGTTGCATCCGATCATCGGCGTGGTGGAATTTTCAGAGTATCGCCGCGCGACAATCGCCGACATTCCCGGCTTGATTGAAGGCGCGCATCGCGGGCTGGGGCTTGGTCACGAATTTCTGCGCCACATCACGCGCTGCCGGATTTTTCTGTTTGTTGTCGATGTGGCCGGAAGCGAAGGCCGCAATCCGGTCGAGGATCTTCAGAAATTGCGCAAGGAGATCGATCTTTACGATTCGCTCCTTTCGCAGCGTCCCTGGTTTGTGATCGCGAACAAGATGGATTTACCGGACGCGGAAGAGAATTTTCAGGCGCTTCGCAAAAAATTTTCCAAAATCGACATCGTCCCGGTCTCGGCGGCAAAAGGTGAGGGGATTGACGAATTGAAAACGAAGCTGGCGAAGTGGTTGGAAGCGTAGCTCTGCGAGTCGATTTTCTGCAAAATTTTGCCGAAAGTCGCTTGTCATTCGGACAAAAACGGCTTTGGTATTCGCGTCATGATTCGCGGCTCGAGTTCGGAGCGCGAGAGATCACGGGCGGGATGCCTGTGCCACTTGGCTGACAATCGAAATGCGCAACCGTTATTTACTGATGTCGATCCTGACGCTGGTGTGCAGTGCAACGCTGGCGAGCTCTGCCTTTGCGGCGGAAACAGCAGCGCCCGCGCAAGTTGAGCACGAAGGCGTGCCGCTGAAAGCCGCTCCACTGGTGCAATTCGGCCACTTTGCGATCACGAATTCAATGCTGGTGACATGGATCGTCGCCGCTGCGATCATTGTTTTTGCCCAAGCGGCAACGCGCAGAATCAAACTCATTCCGAGCGGCATTCAAAATTTTTGGGAGTGGCTGGTCGAGAGCCTCCATAATTTTCTTGAGTCGATCATCGGTCGCGAGCTGGTGAAGAAAACGTTTTGGTTCTTTGCCACGATTTTCATTTTTATTTTATTCGTGAACTGGTTCGGTCTGTTACCGGGCGTCGGAACGATTGGTTGGGGCCATTACGATCCGACCGGCAATTTTCACATCGATCGGCCGCTGCTCCGTGGTGGTAACGCCGACTTGAATATGACCACGGCGATGGCCGCGATTTTCTTCGTTCTGTGGGTCGTCTGGGCGATTCAAGCCAACGGTGTCGGCGGATTTCTGATGCACATTTTTGGCCCGAAAGGCGAGACGTCCGGGATTATGAAGATTGTGATGGTAGTGATCTTCTTCATGGTCGGATGGCTGGAAATTGTTTCGATCATATTCCGTCCGATCTCGCTCAGCTTCCGATTATTCGGAAATGTTTATGCCGGCGAAAGCATTTTGGAGGCGATGTCGAACATGGTCCCGATGCTTTCCTGGCTGATTCCGATTCCGTTTTATTTCATGGAACTGCTCGTTGGAATCGTGCAGGCGCTCGTTTTCATGCTCCTGACGGCTGTCTTTACCCTCCTGATTGCGCAACACGAACCAGGACACGAACCACACCATTAACAATTTCGGCGATGCTTGTGGAAAATCCGCGAGCGCGCGAAAGCAAACCTACAAACTATGACACTAGCATTATTGGCGGAACTGACCGGAAACATCGGGAACATTCACGTCGGCCTCGCGGCCTTGGGCTGCGGCATCGGCGTCGGCTTGACTGGCTTGGGCGCCTCGTCGGCGGTAGGACGCAATCCTGGAGCAGCCACACCCATTTTGGTGCAGGCGATCCTGGCGATCGCTTTCACCGAGGCGATTGTGTTTTACGCGCTCTACCTGGCGCACTGAGTTTTCGGGGCGGCCACGTTCGCTGCACTGACGTTTAATTATGAATCTGACATTTTTCGCTGCTGCGAGTTTCACCGACACGTTGAAAGAGACGGCTGACACGTTCGGATGGAATTGGGAATTGTTCCTTTCGCAGGTGATTAGCTTCACGATCGTTGCCTTTCTCCTGCGGCGATTTGCCTACAAGCCGATCCTGGCCGTGCTCGAAGATCGCCGGCGAAAAATTGAAGAAGGAATGCTTAACGCGGAAAAGATTCGAAAGGAACTCGCTGAAGCGGAAAAGCGTTATCAGGAAATTGTGGCGAAGGCGAACGCCGATGCGCAAAGAATGATCGACGAAGCGCGCGAGAGCAGTTCGCATCTGGCTGAGCGCAAACAGCAGGAAGCCATCACTGCGGCCGAGCAAATCCTGGCCAAGGCGAAGGAAGCGGCAGCATTCGAGCATGAGCGCCAAATGCAAACATTGAAACGCGAAATTGGCCGCCTCGTCGTTGATACGACCGCGAAAGTTACGGGCAAAGTGCTGACCCCGGAAGACCAAAAGCGTTTGCAAGAAGAGACCGCGCGCCAGGTAGCCTGATGAAGATTAATAAGGAAATCCGTCGGCTTTCCCGGGAAATGCTGCGCGCCAGCTTTACCGACGGCCAACTTGACCGCGGCAAAGTTGCGTCGGTCGTGCAATCGCTCATTTCAAAGCGTCCGCGTCATTTCATGGCCGTGTTGCAGTACTTCAGGCGCTTGCTTCGGCTCGAGATCGAAAAGCGTCACGCCAGAATCGAGAGCGCGATTCAACTGAGTCCCCAGGCAGCGTTCGATATTGGCGCGCGCCTCAAGAGAAAATTTGGAAATGATCTGACCACCGAGTTCGTTGTCGATCCAACGCTTCTCGGCGGCGTGCGCGTGCGCGTGGGGAGCGATGTCTGGGACGGCACGCTCCGCGACCGCCTGGAACGCCTTAAACAACAACTTTAACCAACCAAAACCATGAGCAGTATTCTTGAAGAGATTGAAACGAAAATCGCCGGACTTAAAACATCGACATCCAAGAGCAATGTCGGCGTTGTCCGAGAAACCGGCGACGGCGTCGCCCGCATCGAAGGCCTAAGCGACGTCATGCTCAACGAGATGATCGAGTTTCCGAACGGTGTGTTCGGGCTCGCCTTGAACCTGGAGGAGACCGAAGTCGGCGCCATTTTGCTCGGCGAATCAACCAAAATTTCCGAAGGCGACGAAGTTAAAACAACGGGAAAACTTCTCCAAGTCCCTGTTGGCAAAGCGCTTCTCGGTCGCGTCGTTAATACGATCGGTCTCCCCCTTGACGATAAGGGTCCGATTAAGACCGAAACATTTTATCCACTGGAAAAAATAGCCCCGGGCGTCATCAAGCGCCGGAGTGTGAGTCAGCCAGTTCAGACCGGAATCATGGCGATCGACGCGATGATTCCAATTGGTCGGGGCCAGCGTGAGCTCATTATCGGCGATCGCGCGACTGGAAAATCGACGATCGCGATCGACACCATCATCAGTCAGGCGCGCTTGAACAAGGCCGCCGAAGAAGGAGGCGACAAGAATTATCGGCCGCTTTATTGCATCTACGTCGCGATCGGTCAGAAGAATTCCAACGTCGCGCGCACACTCGATGTTCTCGAACGCGAAGGCGCGATGCCGTACACGACCATCATATCCGCGCCTGCGTCGGACACAGCCACGAATCAATACCTCGCGCCGTTCGCCGGGGCTGCGATGGGCGAGTGGTTCATGGACAACGGAATGGACGCGCTCATTATCTATGACGATTTGTCGAAACACGCGGTCGCATATCGGCAGGTTTCGCTGGTTCTGAAGCGGCCATCCGGTCGCGAAGCGTATCCCGGTGACGTGTTTTATCTGCATTCGCGTTTACTCGAACGCAGCGCCCGAGTCGGGGAGGAATTCGGCGGCGGATCGCTAACCGCACTGCCAATCATCGAGACGCAAGCAGGCGACGTGTCGGCTTACATTCCGACCAACGTCATCTCGATTACCGACGGCCAGATTTATCTCGAGACCGATCTCTTTTATCAGGGCGTACGTCCGGCCATTTCGGTCGGCTTGTCGGTGAGCCGCGTCGGTTCGGCTGCGCAGATCAAAGCGATCAAGCAGGTCGCGGGCAAAGTGAAGCTCGACTTGGCGCAATTCCGCGAGCTCGCAGCGTTCGCGCAATTCGGTTCCGACCTAGACGCGGCGACCAAAGCGCGCCTCGAACGCGGTCAGCGCATCGTCGAGCTGTTCAAGCAGAAGCAATACAACCCGATCCCGGTTGAAGACCAGGTCGCGGTCATGTGGGCGATGCAAAACGGCTATCTCGATCCTGTGCCGGTCGATCGCGTGAAAGAGTTTCAATTGAAGCTTCAGGACTGGTTGCAAACGCGGAAGGAAAGTTTGCTGAAGGCGATCCGCGAAAAGGGGCAACTCGACCAAGATCTCGAATCACAGCTCAAGAGCGCGATGGAAGACTTCAAAACGACCTGGCAATAATTTTGGCCTAACGAGCAATGGCAAACACACAGGACATACGGCGCCGGATCAAATCGATCCGCAACACCGCGCAGATCACGAAGGCGATGCAGATGGTCGCGGCTTCGAAGATGCGGCGTGCGCAACAGCACGCTCTCGCCGGACGTCCCTACGCCGCCTTGATGAACAGAGTGCTTGTTTCATTGCAAAAGCGAACAGACCCGACGCTGCATCCGTTACTTCACATTCGTGAGGTGAAGAAGGAGCTCGTCTTGATTATCAGCACCGACAAAGGCTTGGCCGGCGCGCTGAACACAAATCTTTTTCGTGAAGTTGGAAATTTCGATCAGACGAAGACGTCGTTTATCGTCACGGGGAGAAAAGCGCGGCAGTTCGTCGCCCGGACAAAGCGCGAGTTGCTGGCCGATTTCGAGTTGAAGGACTCGCCGAGCTTCGTCGAAACCAAAGCGATTTCGAAATTTGCCACGGAGAAATTCCTCAATCGCGAAGTAGACAAGGTCTCCGTTCTCTACACCCATTTCATCAACACGATCAATCAACGGGCGGTGGTGGAGACGTTGTTGCCGATCAGCAGTTTCGATTTGCCCAAGGGCGAATCGACCGAGGGCGCGGCGGAAGGTGTCGATCCAATGCTCGGTTATGTTTTCGAGCCCGATGCCGAGGTCGTGCTCGACGCGATGTTGCCCTTTTACATTCAGCATGAGGTTTTCCAAATGATCCTCGACGCGCGCGCGTCCGAGCACAGCGCCCGAATGGTGGCGATGAAGAACGCGACCGACAACGCGAAGGAGTTCATCAAGGATCTCACTCTCGAATACAACAAAATGCGCCAGGCCAGTATTACGACCGAGCTGCTCGAGATCGCGACCGCGCAAATGGCGCTCGGCGGTTAGTTAAAATTTATGAATAAAGGAAACATCGTTCAAGTGATCGGTCCGGTGGTGGACGTCGAATTTGCGGACACGAAATCGTTGCCGAAAATCTACAACGCGCTCGAGATCGAGTACGAAGTCAACGGCAACCCGACCAAGCTCACACTCGAAGTGCAACAACATCTCGGCGAAAGCTGGGTCCGGACAATCGCCATGTCGTCGACCGAAGGTTTGAAGCGCGGGATGAGCGTCAACGACACTGGGGCACCAATCAGCGTGCCGGTGGGCGAAGGCGTGCTCGGCCGCTTGTTCAATGTCACCGGTGAAGCGGTCGATAATCGCGGCCCGGTCAAATTCACCAAGCGCTACCCGATTCATCGCCCGGCGCCGGAATTGACCGATCAGGACACAAAAATTCAGATCCTCGAGACCGGCATCAAAGTTATCGATTTAATCTGCCCGTTCTCGAAAGGCGGCAAGGTCGGCGCGTTCGGCGGCGCCGGCGTCGGCAAAACGGTGGTAATCATGGAATTGATCAACAACATCGCCAAAGGCCACGGCGGCGTTTCGATGTTCGCCGGAGTGGGCGAGCGCACGCGCGAGGGCAACGATCTTTACAAGGAAATGAGCGAGGCGGGCGTGATCGATCAGAAAGATTTGTCGAAGTCGAAAGTGGGGATGGTCTTCGGCCAGATGAACGAACCGCCGGGCGCGCGCCTCCGCGTGGGACTTTCCGCGCTTGCGATGACGGAATTTTTCCGGGACGAGCGCAATCAAGACGTGCTTCTCTTCATCGACAACATCTTTCGGTTCTCGCAGGCGGGCTCGGAAGTTTCGGCTTTGTTAGGCAGAACCCCGAGCGCGGTCGGTTATCAACCGACGCTTTCGGCCGAGATGGGCGATTTACAGGAACGAATCACTTCGACCAAGAAAGGCTCGATCACTTCGTTCCAGGCGGTCTACGTTCCGGCGGACGATCTGACCGATCCCGCGCCGGCAAACACCTTCGCGCACTTGGATTCCACGATCGTGCTCGAACGCTCCATCGCGGAGCTTGGAATTTATCCGGCGGTCGATCCGCTGGCTTCGACTTCGAAATCGCTCGCGCCGGAGATTGTCGGCGAAGAACACTACAACGTCGCGCGCGGCGTGCAGAAAGTGTTGCAGCGTTATCGCGATCTCCAGGACATCATCGCCATTCTCGGAATGGATGAATTGAGTCCTGAAGACAAGCTCTCGGTTTTGCGCGCGCGCAAGATTCAAAGATTTCTGAGTCAACCGTTCCACGTCGCCGAAGTTTTCACCGGAACGAAAGGACAGTACGTCTCGATCCAAGAGACGGTGGCCGGGTTCAAAGAAATTCTCGATGGCAAACATGATGATGTTCCGGAAACGAACTTCTACATGAAAGGCAACATCGACATGATCAAAGAGGATCAGTCCTAATAACATGGCCGCCACGCTCAAACTGGAGATCGTTACGCCCGAGCAGAAAATCTATTCCGAGGACGTGGACATGGTCACGTTGCCCGGAACCGAAGGTGAGCTTGGCGTTTATCCGAAACACGTTCCGGTGCTGACTACGTTGAAACCGGGCGAGCTGCGCGTCCTGAAAGATGGACGCGAAACGGCGATGGCTGTTGGCGAAGGTTTCGTGGAAATTAAACCCGACGGTGTTTCCGTTTTGACCGATATGGCGCTCGAGTCTGAAAAAATCGACCTCGCCGCTGCGGAAAAGGCCGTAGCAAGTGCGCAGGCGGCAATGAAAGAAGATCACACCGCCGAAGAAGTCGCTGCGATTCAGGCTTCACTGCAAAAGGCGCTCGCGCAATTGCACGTGAAACGTCGCCGGCATTCGTAAGCCTCCAAAAACTTTGCAAACGCCGGAGATTCTCGGAATCATCGCGGGCAACGGCGTTTATCCCAAAATCGTCGCCGCGGCTGCGCGCAAGGCCGGCGTAAAGAAAATCGTCGCCGCGGCGTTCACCGACGAAACCGATCCGGCGATTTCGCAACATGTCGATGTTGTGGAATGGCTACGCGTCGGACAATTGGGCCGGCTCCTGAAATTCTTTCGGGAACACAAAGTCACCCGCGCGATCATGGCCGGTCAGATCGCGCCGAAAAACCTTTTCGATTTGCGACCGGATGTGAAAGCGCTGGTCGTGCTCGCCAAACTCAAACAGCGCAACGCCGAATCGATCTTCACCGCGATCGCGGACGAGCTCGCCAAAGTCGAAGTTCATCTCTTACCGGCGATAACGTTTTTGGAGGATGATCTCGCGGCTAAAGGTCTAATCACCGGCGCGAAGCTGTCGCGCGCCGAAGAGGAGGATGTCGATCTTGGCTGGAACGTCGCCAAAGAAATCGCGCGGCTCGATATCGGGCAGACCATCATCGTCAAAAACGGGACCGTGCTCGCGGTCGAAGCGTTCGAAGGAACAAACGACGCGATCAAACGCGGCGGCGCGCTTGCGCGTGAAGGCGCAGTCATGATCAAAGTCGCGAAGCCAAAGCAGGATATGCGCTTCGACGTTCCGGTCGTCGGCGTCGAGACCATCAAAGTCGCCGCCGAGTCAAAGCTGCGAGTCATCGCTGTTGAAGCCGGCAAAACGCTTCTGCTCGAGCGTGAAGCGATTGTCGATCTTGCCAAGCGCGCGAACATTTCGATTGTCGCGCGCTAGTGGTGGAGCCTAGGGGATTCGAACCCCTGACCTCCTCAATGCCATTGAGGCGCTCTACCAACTGAGCTAAGACCCCGGAAACGAAGTCAGACTTTAGATTTTCGAACGCCGATTGCAACTGCGAGGGATAATCGCGTCGGGAGAGCCGTGAATGCAAAAACGCCTGGCGGCGAGCATTCTCGATCCGCCAGGCGCTGAGATTTGCGAGCTTGGTTTAAAAATACCCAAGCGTTGTCGTCTTAATCGCGAGCTTCTGTCACGATCACTTTATCGACGAGCATGTCGTCGCCTTGTTTGATGTAGTGAACGCGAACCTTGGAATCTTTTCTGATTTTTGAGGCTTCTATCACTCTTCCATCTGCAGTCACGTAAGTGACCGTCTTGCCGAACTTATATCGAACCGGCTCGGCTGCTTCCGTTTTCAGCAAAAGCTGATGTCCCGGACTGAAATCCGTGACGACGCCTGTGCTTTCGGTGGTTGTGGTGGTGGTTTCAGTCGCTCCATTGGTCCCCGTCGCGACAGTGGTGGAAGTTGACGATGTTTGTCCAAAAGCCACTGAACCGAACAGCGCTGTGGCGAATACGACACTAACGATTGATTTAATCATACGAACTAACTTTCTAATTACTGAATTGCTGCAGAGATCGCAGCTAAAGGCCATCCGGTTCGTGCTACCGATGAAAATCGGCGAACCAGGTAGTAAATGGATGCGGCAGTTGGGAACTATCGCCCAGGAACGACTTTTCACAACGGGTGTTTCCGGCGCGTTCGTTCACTCGTCATCGCTCCTGAAATGGGGCTTTAGCAACAGAAACACCTGCGTTGTAATGGTTTCCCCTACACGAGAATCGAGCTGTTGTAGCGTGATTGTGGTGTCGCTAGTGCTGCTTTTGGAGGCGTTGAGAACGCTTATCTCCATCGTACTTCTGATCGTGGGAGCAGTCATTTTTGGCTGCAATCCGTCCGATTTCACCACCTTCAGCTTTTGTGCGCTTCCGGGAACGACGGTTATTGCAGGTGGACTGTTTTTGATCGGCGCATCTCTGTGGATCGGATAATAAGCGATCAACCGGGAGTTGCGGACTCTTTCGTTTCGGTTGAACAGCTATTGTGCGAGAAGAAGTGCTTCGTGGTGGAAAGATCGTGCTGAGCGAGCAGCCGCTCGTTCTCGAGACCCCGCTCGAAAAGCTGGGCGGGTTCATTACACCGACGAAATCGTTTTACGTTCGATCACATTTTCCGATTCCGAAGATCGACAGGAGCGAATGGCGGCTCCGAGTTGAAGGCGAAGTCGAGAAACCTTTCGAAATAAATTACGACGAACTGACCCAGCTCGAATCGAAGAAAGTTCCGGCCACCCTCGAATGCGCCGGCAACAATCGAGATTTTCTCGAACCGAAAGTCAAAGGCGTGCAATGGAGACTCGGCGGAGTGGGCAATGCCGAATGGACCGGCGTTCCGTTATCGATCCTGCTCGATCGCGCCGGAATTAAATCGAGCGCCCGCGAAATCGTTTTGGAAGGGACGGACCGCGGAAAGCCCGAGGACCCGAAAAGTCCGTCCAGTGAGTTTAATTTCGCCCGCAGCATTCCGTTGAAGAAAGCGCGCGACGTCCTGCTCGCTTACAAAATGAACGATATCGATCTTCCGGCGGAGAACGGTTTTCCAGTGCGTGCAATTGTGGCCGGTTGGTACGCGGTTGCATCAATCAAATGGCTCCAGCGCATCATTGTTACCGACAGACCGTTCAATGGTTACTATCAGACGCTCGACTATTCAGTTTGGACAAGGCGAAGGGACATGGCGGAACTGGTTGCGCTTTCGGAAATGCAAACCAAAGCGGAAATCATCAAGCCGAGCGAAGGTGAAATAGTTCCGGCAAACTCGAACGCGCGCGTGCAAGGCACGGCGTGGACGGGTGCCGGCGAGATCATTAAAGTCGAACTGAGCGCCGACGGCGGGAACACTTGGAACGAAGCGAAATTAGTCGGTGAGTCGAAACCGAATGCTTGGCGGCTTTGGGAATTTAATTGGAAGACCCCCGCCAGTTCGGGCAAAGCAACGCTGATTGCGCGCGCCACCGATTCGAAAGGCGGAACCCAGCCGATCGAGCGCGATCCGGATCGTGGCACCTACATGATCAACCATCTCCTGTCGATCACGGTGGAAGTGAAGTAATGCTGTCATCCTGAGCGAAAGCGAAGGATCTCACCTACGCAGCGAGCCTCACTCAAAGTAACTTGTGTGATCCAGCACCCACTGTGAGATTCCTCGCTCTGCTCGGAATGACAAACGGTTGAACTTCATCGCCGCTTCGCGTTAAGTCTGGGCGTGTCGCTCGTTTTCAAAACCATTCAGACCCCAGGCATCGCCGAGCTTTCTTATTTGCTCGGCGACGATGAGGAAGGCGTCGCGGCGATTTTCGATCCGCGCCCCGATTGCGACGTTTACATCGAGATGGCGCGGGAGGCGCAGGTTGCGATCACGCACATTTTCGAGACCCACATTCACGCCGATCTCGTGAGCGGCTCACGCGAGCTGCAGTCGCGGCTTGATTCCGCCAACATCTATGTGAGCCACGAGGGCGGCGCAAAGTACGAGTTCGAGCACGAGAAACTGCAGAACGGCGATTGCTTTACCTTTGGCGAGACGCTGGTAACAGCACGACACACTCCCGGTCATACGCCCGAACATGTCTCTTATATTCTGGCGGAAGCGGATCACCCGGAGACACCATGGGGCGTTCTGACCGGAGATTCGCTTTTTGTTTCCTCAGCCGGCCGGCCGGATTTATTGGGCGCCGATCACACCGAAGAGTTGGCCGCGCAACAATTCGAGACGCTGCGCAATTTTTATCTCAAGCTCCCCGATCACGTAATGATTTATCCGAACCACGGGGCCGGCTCGCCCTGCGGCGCCGACATTGGCGAGCGTTTGAGCAGCACGATCGGCTACGAACGGAAGTTCAATAAATTCCTCCAGTTTCCCGATGTAAAAAGTTTTACCGATTACGCGAAGGACACGGCGCCGCCGGTGCCGCACTACTATCCGGTGATGAAAAAACTGAACGCGAAAGGGCCGGAAATCCTCGGTGGCCTCCCGCGCGTTCCGGGTCTTCCGCCGAAAGCATTCAAGGAGGCAATCGAAAAAAAGGCGGGCACGCTGGTGGACACGCGGACGATGCTGGCGTTTGGCGGTGGCCATATTCCCGGCGCGTTGAACATCGGTGGGTCGCCGGTTCTTTCCATCTGGGCGGGCTGGATGCTGGCTTCGAACGAACCGATCCTTCTCGTGCTCGAAAACGAAAACGATCTCGAGGACGTCGTCAGGCTTTTTATTCGCACCGGTTATTCAAAGTTCGCCGGCTATCTCGTCGGTGGAATGAAAGCGTGGCAGGCCGCGGGATTCGAACAGGCAGAGGTCAGGCAGATGACTGTGCATGATCTGAACAAGCGCAAAGGCGAGTTACAGGTTGTCGATGTTCGCTCGCCGCGAGAATGGAAGAATGGCCACGTTCCCGGCGCACGTCATATTTTTTTGCCGGAACTGCGCAAGCGCATCGGTGAGCTGGATGGTGCCCAGCCAACGGCGGTTTATTGCGCCAGTGGTTACCGCGCCAGCATCGCGGCGAGTATTTTGAAAGAGGAGGGCTTTGATCAGCTCTGGAACGTGCCGGGCAGTTGGGAAGCGTGGAAGAAGGCCAAACTGCCGGTTGAAGGAGCAGACGGGAAATGAACGGATCGACAACGGCTACGATTGCCCGCCGATCCTTCGGCGAAACGATGCGGGCCGACGTTTGGTGGCTTCAACCGCTGCTCGTATTTCTCGGATTGTCGACCTTCATTGTGTATTCCACATGGGCTGCGTTTCAGGGCGCTCATTATTTTTTCGGCAATTACGTCTCGCCGTTTTATTCGCCGGAACTTTTCGGCAATTCGCCACACAGCTGGTTCGGGCCAAAGCCAAGTTGGTGGCCGGCTTGGTTAATCTTTTCGCCTGCGCTTTTAATTCTGTGGGCGCCGGGCGGATTTCGGCTGACCTGTTATTATTATCGCGGCGCGTATTACAAAGCATTCTGGGCGGACCCGCCCGCGTGCACCGTCGGTGAGCCGCGCAAAACGTATCTGGGCGAGCGCTCGTTCCCGCTCATCATGCAAAACGTGCACCGCTACTTTTTGTATCTGGCGCTCATTTTTATTTTGATTCTGACCTACGACGTTTGGAAAGCGCTCTGGTTCGATCATCGATTCGGCATAGGCGTCGGCACGATCGTGCTCGCGATTAACGTCGTTCTCCTCGGCGGTTACACTTTTGGTTGCCACTCGCTCCGCCATTTGGCCGGCGGTTTTCGCGATCAACTCGGAGGATCGACATCGTCATTTCAGACATATCGCTGCGTCACCTGCTTAAATCAGCGCCACATGATGTGGGCGTGGATGAGTTTGTTCTGGGTCGGCTTTACCGATCTTTACGTGCGCCTTTGCTCGATGGGCATCTGGCACGATTGGAGAATCCTGTGAAGGAGTTAAAGCGTCGACCAGCGACGCGCTTCATCATTTGATCTTGCTCGACGAACTTCTCCAGCTTCGCAATGTCAACTTATGGCCATTCATAGCCCGGAAAGAAATCATTCTTGATCCGCTCCTCGGGAACGCCAATGTTTTTCAAGGTTTCATCCATTGATTCGACCATCGGTTCCGGCCCAGAAACGTAGAGCATCGATTTTTGAAGGTCCGGCACAAGCCGTGGAATGCTTTTCTCGTCGATCCGATTTGGGCTGACGACATAATCGATTCTGAATTCGGGGTGCTGCACACTCAATGCATCAAGTTCTTTTCGATACGGAAAATCGCTGTCACGATTTGCGTAAAGAAGCTGCACGTTTAGCGGTCTCTCGTTGTAATCCAGGTCGAGCAAAATGGCGCGAAAAGGGGTAATGCCAATTCCTCCAGCGATGAAGACAAATGTCTTCTCGGAGTCATCTACCACGAAATCGCCCTCCAGATCGTGAGCTTCGATTGCACCGCCCGGCCTGAGATTTTTAAGCGCTTTCTTAAACGAACTACTCTTCGGCGCGAAACGCGTCGTCAACATCACATGCTTTTCGTGAGGCGCTGACGCGATTGAGAAAAAACGCTCCACGCCGCGATCGTCAGGATTCGGGTGGTTGAGCACGTAGCGCAGAAGTTGTCCTGCCTTCCATTGCAACGGCTGCTCGGGCGCAAAAATGAAAGAGAACGTGTCGTTTGCTTCCTGCTTTGTCGCACTCAGCGTAAATTTCATCGACGCGTAGTTCGGGCAATTGGGATGAATATGACACAAGGACAGACGCGCCCCAAGACAGGTTTGAAGCGCGCCTGCCGGGTAATCACTTCGCCTTGTAGCCAGCCGTTACCTCGTTCTTATGCGCTGCGAAGGCCGCGAGGACTTCTCCCTTTTCACGCGCAGGCACTTTGGCGAACTCAAGGCTGCGCCCTAGCTCGGCCGCGACCTCGTCGAATTCTTCTGGCGAGATTTTGAGGTCACGATGCGCCTCCTCAAGACCCAATTCAGTTTTTCCTGGCTTTGTGGGCGAGAATTTGAACGGCCCGCCAGTGGCCTGGCAGACCCACAGGGTTCGCATGAACTTGAGGCCGGGCAACCGGCCCAAGTTCTTGGTGTGCCACTCCTTGAGGGCCGGATTCTTCGAAGTCTTTCCTACCATAGCATTCTGCACAACCGCGTCGCTAAAATGGTCAACGACCGCGGCGATGGCGAAGACGCCGCCAAGGCGTTCATACAGACTCTTCTCGGTCTCGGGAGCGGCTTGCAGCGGCAGTGCCAGTGCCAGTGCCACTGTGAATAGAGATACTATTGCGAATAGTGATTTCATGTTTTTGTTTGTTTCTTTTGTTTGCCGTTTTTGGTTCCCGTCCGTCACCATGACGGACGAAAGTGTTTGAGTGAGAAAATGTGCGCTTCAGCGCCTAACGACCCCAAGCTCAGCGACCCCAGAGTGCAGCTTGAGCGAGTCGCCCCAGAACGCCTTATCTCCAAAAGTGTCGAACCGAAAAGTTTGTTTGCCTTCCGCCAACATTTGTTGCGCGTTGCGGCTTATTCCTTCGTCATAGCCGACAGTGTCTGGAGCGGGCGGGGATTGTCCGCTGACCGGGAAGACCTCGATGAGGCAGAGCAACCCGAAAGCGAACCCGAGGCAGGCGCACAATGTTAGTTTGTGGCGAGGGGAAGAGTGGGAGAAGATAAATCCATTCCGACATGTCATTTGGACCTCCTTTAATCCGCCGGCCGGCTTCAAAAAAACGCACGTCGAATTTTTCGGGAGTCGAACTGGCGGAATGTTAACTGCAAACAAACAAGTTGTCACAATAAGTCAATATATATTTTGACTAAATCGTCGGACTAAACTTTTGAGATGAAACCACAACGATGGCGCGAGCGAATGCTTGATAGTACGCGAGGTCAAATCCTCGCTTTGCTGCGGGTCGAATCGTGCACCGTCAATGAACTCGCTGCCGCCCTGAAACTGACAGACAATGCCGTACGAGCGCACCTGATCAGTCTCGAACGCGATGGTCTGATTCAGCGTGAAGGGAGCCGGCCCGGTCTTCGAAAGCCGCACGCGTCTTATGGACTTACGGCCGACGCCGAGCAGATCTTTCCGAAGGCATATGGGCTGTTGCTTAATCACCTTATGTCGAGCTTCTCCAAGCGGCTCAGTTCGCGGGAGCTTCGGGCGAGCATGCGCGAGGTCGGTCGATCTTTGGCGAAAGAACATGGCGATCAGCTCACGAAAAAGAGCCGACACGAACGACTCCTGGCCGCCCTTGATCTGCTGAAGAAATTGGGCGGAGCAGTCGCACTTCACGAGACGGACGGGAAGAAGTTCATTCGCGGCAAGAGCTGTCCGCTGGCCGCGATAACGGCGCATTACCCAGACGCGTGTCTGATTGTCGAGGCGTTGCTCACGGAAATCATCGGCGTTCCGGTCAAAGAGCAGTGCACGCACGGGCAGTCGCCCTCGTGTTGCTTTGAAGTGAGCTGAACTGGCCTCGTGGCCTTGACGCAGTGCGCGCCTCTTTTCGCGCCTAAACACTCGTGCTTCGCCGAAAACTCGTATCGCTGTCGAGAGAGCAACGCCGGGATTTGCTTGAAGAGCAAAGAGATCGTCGCTAATCAAAGCCAGCAACTCAGAAAGCGTTTCGCTGATCGGGCGCTTGCCTGTCCTAACGTAACGCTTCATCGAACCATATGGCCGATTACGAAACCTTTCAGCATGATGTGCTCGTGATTGGCGCCGGCGGCGCAGGATTGCGTGCCGCGATCGAGGCTTCGGCGGCCGGTGCTCGCGTCGGACTCGTTTGTAAATCGCTCCTCGGTAAAGCGCATACTGTCATGGCCGAAGGGGGAATCGCCGCCGCATTGGCCAACGTGGACGAGCGCGACAATTGGAAAGTGCATTTCGCCGACACGATGCGCGGCGGCCAATACGTGAATCAGTGGCGCATGGCCGAGCTGCACGCCAAAGAAGCGCCCGACCGCGTTCGCGAATTGGAAAAATGGGGCGCGGTCTTCGATCGCACACCGGACGGCCGAATTTTGCAGCGAAATTTCGGCGGCCACCGATATCCGCGGCTCGCGCACGTGGGCGATCGCACTGGCTTGGAAATGATCCGCACCCTGCAGGATCACGGAGTGCATCAAGGAATCGATGTGCACATGGAGCACACCATCTTGTCGATCTTGAAAGATGGCAATCGGGCGATCGGCGCTTTTGGTTACGAGCGCGAGCGTGGTCGATTCAAAATTTTTCGCGCGAAAGCAATCGTGCTCGCGACCGGTGGAATCGGTCGCGCCTACAAAATTACAAGCAACAGTTGGGAATATACCGGCGACGGACATTCGCTGGCTTACGACGCGGGCGCGGAATTGATCGACATGGAATTCATCCAATTTCATCCGACCGGAATGGTCTGGCCGCCGAGTGTAATGGGAATCTTGGTGACCGAAGGCGTCCGCGGCGAAGGCGGAATTTTGACGAACAAGGAAGGCAAGCGTTTCATGTTCGATGAGATCCCGGAAAATTATCGATCGCAAACCGCGGACAACGAAGAAGAAGGCTGGCGTTATTGCCAAGGCGATAAAAATGCCCGGCGTCCGCCGGAATTGCTGACGCGGGATCACGTGGCGCGGTGCATCGTTCGCGAGATCAAAGAGGGCAGGGGAAGTCCGCACGGCGGTGTTTATCTCGACATCGCGTGGATCAAACAAAAACTTCCGGACGGCGCCGAATACATCAAACGCAAGCTGCCGAGCATGTATCATCAATTTAAGCAGCTGGCGGACATCGACATCACCGAGCAACCGATGGAAGTCGGACCGACCACCCACTACATCATGGGCGGAATCCATGTTGATCCCGACACGCAAATGTCCCGCGTGCCGGGATTGTTCGCTGCCGGTGAATGCGCCGCGGGAATCAACGGCGCAAATCGACTCGGTGGGAATTCGCTTTCCGATCTCTTGGTGTTCGGTAAACGCGCGGGCGAATTCGCAGCCCGCTTCGCGAAAGACAATTCACCAGGCAAGATCGACAGTCCGAGCCGGACTGGCACCATTGACAATGTCGCGCGAGAAGCGGTGGCGCCGTTTGAACGGAGCGGCGGCGAGAACCCCTACGAAATCCAACGAGATTTGCAGGAGTTGATGCAGGACAATGTCGGGATCGTGCGCACTGAATCGGAAATGCAGGTCGCGCTTGAGCAGCTGGAAAAGTTAAAAGAGCGCGCAAACAACGCCGGCGTCACGGGTCATCGCGAGTTCAATCCCGGCTGGCACACTGCGCTCGACCTGAAAAACTTGCTGACGGCTTCGGAAGCGATCACGCGCGCGGCGATTGAACGCAAAGAAAGTCGCGGCGCCCAGTTTCGCGACGATTATCCGAACAAAGAAGAGCGGTTCGCGAAAGTGAACACGATGATTTCTAAAGCCGACGACGGTTCGATGCGGATTCGGTTGGAACCGCTTCCGGAAATGCCGGACTATTTGAAGCAGGTTGTCGAGGAAATGAAGTGAGCGAGCAAACGATTCAATTCAAGATCTGGCGCGGGGACGCGAATGCCGGGGCGTTTCAAGATTACACGGCCGAATGTTCCGAAGGAATGGTCGTGCTCGACGCTGTTCATCAAATCCAGCGAACCCAAGCGAATGACCTGGCCTGTCGTTGGAATTGCAAAGCGGGTAAATGTGGATCGTGCTCGGCGGAAGTGAACGGGATGCCGAAGCTGATGTGCATGGCGCGGATGAGCGATTTGCCGCTCGATCGGCCGGTCACAATCGAACCGATGAAAGCGTTTCCGGTCCTGAAAGACCTGATCACCGACGTCTCTTGGAATTTTTTGGTGAAAAGGAGAATCAAACCGTTCAGCCCGCGCCCGCCGGATGCGCCTGACGGAACCTGGCGGATGCAGCAAGCCGACATCGATCGTGTTCAGGAATTTCGGAAGTGCATCGAATGTTTTCTTTGCCAGGACGTTTGCCACGTTCTCCGGGATCATCAGATGCATAACAAATTCATCGGGCCGCGTTTTCTCATTCACGTGGCGGCGCTGGAGATGCATCCACTCGATACCGAGGACCGACTGGAGGAATTGCGAAACACCCAGGGCATAGGCTACTGCAACATCACTAAGTGCTGCACCAAGGTTTGCCCGGAAAGCATTGAGATCACCGACAACGGAATCATTCCGTTAAAAGAACGAGTGGTGGACAAGTTTTACGATCCGTTCGGATGGTTTTGGCGCTGGTTAAAACGGCGTCAAGATCGACAACGACCAAAGCCGGTGTAACCATTTCTATTCCGATGTCGGAGCTGAAATCACTTTCGAAAGAAGCAATTCCCGCGGCGCTGGAAAAAGCGGAGCGATATCGTTTGCTCAACGAGCCCGGCGAAGCGGAGAGCATCTGCCTCGATATTCTGAAAACCGATTCCGAAAACCAACAAGCAATCATCACCCTGCTGCTCGCCCTGACGGATCGATTTGAAAAAGGCTACGCGGTCAGCGACACCCAAACGAAAGAGCTTCTTTCGCGAATGAAATCGGAGTACGACCGCGCGTATTACACCGGGATCGTGTCGGAGCGTCGTGGAAAAGCGAAACTTCGGCAGAACGCACCCGATTGCCGATTTCAGGCTCACGATCTTTTTCGCGAAGCGATGAGCTGGTTTGAAAAAGCCGAGGCCGTCCGTCCGCCCGGCCAGGACGACGCGCTTTTGCGCTGGAATACCTGCGCCCGGATCATCGCGCGCAACAACCTGGTGGCGCGCGAGCCGGACGAGCGAATCGAATTTCCGCTCGAGTAAATTGTGGGGCAACCGCATCGGTTGCCGCAAAGGTTCGGCAGGCGGTGCCCCTGCCCTACAAACGACGTCACACAAGTGCCCCGCCGCAACTCGAGCCGGCGCCAGCGGTGCAGCCGAAACAGTGATCGCCAGTCATGATTTCGCGATTCTCGATCTCGCCAGGATCGACATCCCACAAGAAGAGAGGCTTTCCGTCTTGCCATTGCATGTCGAGCTGCTGATTGAAATCGCAATCGTAAACTTCGCCGCGCCAGCCGACGCTGATGGTGTTGCGGCACATCAAACCCTCCAGAGTTGCCGGATTGAACGCGTTCATGAGCAACTCCATGTACTCTTCGAGCTTGTTGTTGTGCCGCAGATACGAAGCGAAACGGGCGATGGGAAGATTCGTGATGCTGTAGAGTTTGTTAAACACGATGCCAAAATGCGTTTTGAGTTCACGCTTGTAATCGGCCTCCAGCTCGAATTGCGGCCCAGGCAGAAAGGCGCCCACCGGGTTGTAAACGAGATGGAGAGGAAGGTCCGCATCAATGCCATAGCCTAACGAGTTCAGCAGTTGCAATCCCTCGATACTGCCTTCGAAGACGCCTTCGCCGCGCTGCGCGTTCACGTTTTCCGGGGTGTAACATGGCATCGAAGCGACGATTTCCACTTTGTGGCGCGCGAGAAATTGAGCGAGCCCTTCATATCCGGGCTCAAGCAGAATCGTGAGATTGCAGCGATCGATGGTGTGCCGCGGTTTTTCGAGCGCGCTCACCCGTTCTACGAAATAACGGAAATCCGGAATCATCTCCGGCGCGCCGCCGGTAAGATCGACAATCGGAATGTCGGTTTTGGCCAGCCAGTCGATGATTCGATCGATCGTCTCCCGCGTCATGATTTCTTTGCGCTTCGGTCCGGCGTTCACATGGCAATGTGTGCACGTGAGGTTGCAAAGCTTGCCCACGTTTATCTGCAGAATTTCCGGCTGCGCGCGGCGCAGCTTCAAGCCTTCGGCGGCAAGTCGATTGCCAAAACGGTTCATGAAGTTACGAGATCTGAGTCGTGAGCCAATACGTTGTCCCGGCGGCGATTGCGGCACCAGGCAGCGTAACGAGCCAGGAGAGAACGATTGCGTTCATCATTCGCAGATTAGCTTGGCCGGCTGTCAGGCCGATTCCGAAAAGCGAACCAACCGAAACCGTGCGTGGTGGAAACAGGCAGCCCAAACAAGCTTGCCAGCACAACGAGAATTGCGGTCGTCACGTTTGCAGTAAAGCCCTGGCCGTGATTCATCGTGGTGATTTTTTTGCTCATCGTTTCGGCCACTTTTCTGGCGTTGAGCAAGCCGCCGATTGCCATGGTAATCGCGACCGCGGCGAAGCCCCAACGAATATCGAGTGCTTTCCACAAAAGGAGCAGCGCCACAATCTTCGGCGTGTCGTTCAAGCCGCGGGCAAAGCTCACGGTTCCAGCGCTGAGAAAATGAGCTGCGTCCATGATCTGTTGCGAACCGACGCCAAGAAAAGATCCCGCGTAACGCTCGCGGCAATTTTCTTGTTCATCGACAGTGAGAGTGATTGTTCCCGCGGCCGCGGGACCGCGCAGCGCGAGGACCGACGAAGGTTGCGGCATCGCCACGACGCGTTCCTCCGTTCCGATACAGATACACCATTCTTTGCTCGTTCCGGTTGCGACTCGAAGCGCGTGAAAAAGAATGTAAAGAATGCCCGCGATCACGATCGCAAGGAGCGGACTGAGCAACAACGGCAGCACAAATCCTTTGCCCAGCGCTGATAAATTTAGATGCGGCCCCACGGCGACCAGACCGCAGCCAATGATTGCGCCGGTCAACGCGTGGGTCGTGGAAATTGGAAATCCGGTTAGCGTCGCGATGATGACGGTGAGACCGGCGCCGATGGCGACCGCGAGCAGAAAATATTCTGAGCCAACAAAGTGATCGGGGACGATGCCTTTACCGCTGAATCTTTTGAGCAGCGTTTGCGCGAGAAAGATCGACACGATCGATCCGGCAAACGTGGTGATCGTGGCCCACGAAATTGCGGTGCAATAACTGCAAATGTGACTGCCGAAGAGGGAAGCGACGCCTTTGAAGTTATCGTTCGCGCCGTTGGAGTAGGCCAGAAAGCAGGTCGCGAGAAAAAGTAAAACGAGCGTCATCAGCAACAGCTCCCGCCGTCGCAGCATTTATTGTTTGCTTCGGTTGTCGCGTTGTAATCCTGGCCTTTAGTTTCCTTTGGATGCCGTACCGAAGTGCGCGAACAATCGAATGGCTTCGCTTCACTCAACGGAAGGTCGACAATCGGATCTACGAATTGGAAAAATTGCTGATACGGCGCTTTGCGGTAGAGATTGTAAGTCTTATCGCAAACGGCGTAACGCTTGCCGCGCTCCATTCGGTGATTGTCGTCGTCGAGAACTTCCTTGAACGGTCCGCGATAAATCACCGCCTGGTTGCGCTCGAAACATTCGCCCTGTTTTCCTTTGAACGCTTCGATGGTGACGGAGCGAAATTCGATCCCTTGCACCGTGCGCCACGGATCGGCATCGCGCTTAAGAATTTGAATTCCGTAAAAACCGGCGTTCTCGAACGCAGCGAGAAATCCTTCTTCGGTGAGTGCACCGGAAATGCAGCCGCTCCATAGCTCCGGATCGTTTTGCATTTCCTCAGGAACTTCTTCGTCGCTCACGATGTCGGAGATGACGGCGCGCCCGCCTTTCTTGAGCACGCGGAATATTTCCTCAAACAGACTTCTCTTCGATTTCGGCTCGACCAAATTCAGCACGCAATTGGAAACGACCACGTCCACCGAATCGCTGGCGATGAGCGGATGCTTAACGCGGAGCTCTTCGGCAATTTCATCTGCGGCGAGAAACGAAGCTGCGTCCGTGATCGGGTTGGGCTTCAATTGTCGATCTAACAATTCGAGATCGAGCGCCAGGTCTTGAATGCGGCCTTTGCGGAATTCCACATTCGAGTAACCGATGCGGTTGGCGACGATAGGCGCGTTGCGTCGCGCGACCTCCAGTATCTCGTCAGTCATGTCGATGCCGATGACTTTGCCCTTTGCTCCAACAATCTGCGCAGCGATGAAACAAATCTTTCCCGTGCCGCTGCCAAGATCGACAACGACTTCGCCTTCACGTAGGTACCGCGACGGATCGCCGCAGCCGTAATCGCGCTCGATTACTTCATCGGGAATGACTTTGAGATATTCCGACTCGTAATCGACGGGACAACAAAGGTTATCCGCACGCTGCTTTGCTCCCGCCGCGTATCGCTGGCGGACAACAGTTTCCTTGCCATGGGTTTCAAGCATATCGATGCGAAGCTTTACCAATTGGGTTTATTCCTGGAAAGCCTGCGATTTGAGCGCGTCGCGCGCGATCTTGGTGAGCCAGATGGTGACGGCAATGGTGGCAACGAGGCCAATGCTCAGGAATGTCCAGTATTGCCAGCCGTGCTTCACGGCTTCTCCACCGGCTGCGGCGGCGACAGCGGCTTTGCCGGCGGCGCCAGTATAAACATAGAGAAGAGTGCCGGGCATCATGCCGATCCAGCTCGCGAGCACATACGACCAAAACCTCACGGCAGTCAGCCCGTAGAAATAATTGCTCAAATTAAACGGAATCACCGGGCTGAGTCGGAGCAGGAAAATCAATTTGGCGCCTTGTTCGCCGATCGCATTGTCGATCCGGCGAAACTTTTCGTTTCTTTTCGCCGTCGCCTCGATCTTGTCACGTGCGATGAAGCGAGCGACCAGGAAGGCCAGGGCCGCGCCAAGAGTTGAACCAGCGGAAACGGCGAGAAAACCTTTCCACAATCCAAACGCGAATCCGGCGCCGATGGTCAGAATTGATCCGGGCGCCAGTAAAACTGTGGCGACCGCATAAACGACGATGAAAATGAAAATGCCGATGAATCCCATCTGGCCAACCCAGTCGTTAAAACTTCTGAGCGACTGTTCGATCGGTAGAAACTTCGCGGCCGCGAACAAACCGATCACAATTACGATCAACGCGACGAGTCGTCCGGCCGCGTTTTTCTTCTCGTTACTCACTTGCGCGCTCGCTCGTAGAGCCAGGTAAAGATTTTTTTCGCGCGCGGTGTGAGACGGGTCTTGTTGTATCTGTCCGCCGCCTTTCGCGCGAGCTCGGCGAACGTCGGATACGCGTGAATCATCGACGCGATCTTACCGAGGCCGACCTTCGCGTTCATTGCGAGCACGAACTCGTGCAGTAGGTCCCCCGCGTGTGGCGCTACGATGGTTGCGCCGAGAATTTTGTCCGAACCTTTTGCCGCCAAAATCTTGGCGAACCCGGCGTCTTCGCTTTCCACCACTGCACGGTCGATGTCTTCAAGCGGGACAACGAACAGATCGTAATCGATATTTTTCTCCTTCGCTTCCTTCTCACCCAGCCCGACGTGCGCCACTTCTGGGTCGGTATACGTGCACCACGGCACCACCGCGCGATCAACTTTCTGGCGCAGAAATTGGAACGGCACCAAAATGTTTCGAACCACGGCGCGCGCGGTGAAATCAGCGGTGTGTGTGAATTTCAAGCGATTCACTACGTCGCCCGCGGCGTAAATATGCGGTTGCGAAGTTTGCATGTAATCATTAACGATCACGCCGTGCTCGTCGCATTTCACCCCGGCAGCTTCGAGTTTTAGCTCTTCGATATTCGGCGTGCGGCCGACGGCGACGAGCAGGATGTCCACGATGATTTTCTCTGCGTCGCCTGTTTCAAGAACAATTCGAGCGCCAGACGCCGACAGGCACTTCGCTTCCACGTTCAATCGCACGTCGATCCCTTCCGCCGCGAAAAGCTTCTGGATGAACTCGCCGACGTCGCGATCCTCCCGTGGAAGAAGCTGATCGCCTTTCTGCAGGATCGTCACACGAACGCCGAGCCGGCGAAAAACTTGCCCGAGCTCGCAACCAATCGGCCCGCCCCCGAGCACGATGATGCTTTCGGGTTTCTCTTTCAATTCATCAAAAATGGTTTCGTTTGTGAAAAAGGGAACCGTATCGATGCCTTCAATTTTCGGAATGACGGCGCGGCTGCCGGTCGCGATCACGAAATTCTTCGCGCGAAGTCTTTGGCCATCGACTTCGATTTCGTGCGGGGAAATAAAATGGGCCTCGCCGCGGAAGACATCCACGCCTAACGATTCGAAGCGCTCCTGCGAATCGTTTGGCGCAATCTTCGTGCGGCGTGCGCGCATTCGGTCGAAGACTTTTTCGAAGGCAAACTGCGGTGATTGTCGATCCAAGCCCCATTTTTCCGCGTCGCGAATTTGTTGGATCAAACGCGCCGAGGAGACGAGCGCCTTGCTCGGCACGCAACCGAAGTTCAGGCAGTCGCCGCCCATCTTGTTCCGTTCGATGAGCGCGACCTGCCCTCCAAGGCCCGCTGTTCCCGCGGCCGTGACCAAACCCGCCGTGCCCGCGCCGATAGCGACGACGTTGTAGACACCTTCACCTTTTTTCATCGAGGGATGCTGCGAAGTTTGGAGACATGAGTTCGCTCAATTATTCCGTTGCGAGCTGAAGGTTAAAAGGAATAAAGGGTTGGAAAAAACCATCCAACGAATGCAATGTCGTGGGCGCGAACATTTCTCAGTGAGCTGCACGCATGGCAATGGCTCGGAGCCCTGGTGGCGCGATTAGTAGTCGGTTTGCTGTTTTTCCTTTCCGGCAGCGGCAAACTGTTTGTGACTGAGCGGCGGGAACAGATGCGCCAAACCTTGGCAACGGCGCAGATTCCGTTTCCTGAATTCAATGCTGTCTTTGTTTCAACAGTCGAGTTCGTCTTCGGCTCGCTTCTCATTCTCGGCGCGTTAACGCCAATTGCGTGCGTCATGCTCGGGTCCGTCATGATCGTGGCGATCGCCACCACTGCGATTCGAAATATCAAAGCATTGTCTCTACTCGGCTGGCTCTCCGAAGTTTTGTATCTTCCGGAGGTGATCTATCTCGTCATTCTTTTGTGGCTTTTCCTGTCGGGCCCCGGCTGGTTCAGTATCGATTATTTGATGCTGTCCCAAACTCGCTTCTAGCGATGTTTGCTGCGAATGTTTGCGCTCGCGCTTTTCGCATAACCTTGCACATGATCTGGAATGAATTCGCTCGATGATCGCAATCGTGTCGGGGTGGCGCTGCTACTTCTGCGCGTCACTGTGTTTCTGGTTATGCTGATGTGGACGATCGACAAGTTTGTTCGTCCGGCTCATGCTGCGTCGGTCTACGAACATTTCTATTTTCTGCGCGGCCTCGGCCCGGCGATCATCTATTCGATCGGAGTCGCTGAGCTCGCGCTCTTAATCGGATTCGTGATCGGGTTCGCACCGCGGCTGACGTATGGCTTCGTGCTGCTGCTGCATTCGGTCTCAACTTTTTCGTCTTTCCGGCAATATTTTCACCCATTCGAAAACGTGAATCTTCTTTTCTTTGCCGCCTGGCCGATGCTCGGCGCCTGCTTCTCTCTGTATTACTTGCGCGATCACGACACGCTATGGCGCGTCTGCGGAAGGCCGGACTGAACCGCAACATCGCAAGAAAGAATGTCATTTCTTAAGGGGCTGCCGGCGGACGCGGGGCTACTGCAAATTTTTCAAGCTTTCCCAGAAGTCACGCGACCGTTGCGAGTCGCCTTTCACTGCGGGTGAGCGGGAACTGATCGCCGCGTATGTCTCAGGTTTGAACAAGTGTAACTATTGCCATGCCGTTCATTCGCAAACGGCGGTCGCGCTCGGGATCGGAGCGAACATGATTGCGAACATGTTCTCGAATTCGCGAGAGAAATATGTCGATGGACGGATGCGACCGATTCTAGCTTTCGCGCGCAAGTTAACTCTTTCGCCGGCGAGCATCACGGCCGCCGATAGCGAAGAAGTGTTTGCTGCAGGTTGGAACGACCGCGCGCTGCATGATGCCGTGAGTATCTGCGCGCTCTTCAATTTGATGAACCGGTTGGTGAACGGGCTCGGGATTGAAGCGCCGGAAGCGTACACGAAACTTGCCGCCCAGCGCCTCGCTGAGGGGGGATATGCACAGTTGCTCGGCCTGCTTCCGGCATCGAAATAGAAATCCGGAATACTGGCGATTGTCGCGACTCTTATTGATATGATTGCGAAACGTCGACATGATTGAAACCGATTTTCAACAGCTGGTAGATCGACAATACGCGCCGCTGTTTCGTTTCGGTCTCAGCTTGGCGAAATCGGAAGCGGACGCGGCGGACTTAACGCAGCAGACATTTTTTCTGTGGGCGACGAAAGGCGGTCAGTTGCGCGACCGCTCAAAAGCGAAGTCGTGGCTGTTTACCACGCTGTATCGCGAATTTCTCAGCAGACATCGCCATGAAGTTCGTTTTCCGCAGGTGGAGCTCGATAACGCAAGGGAGGGGGACATCGCGGTTTCGCCAAACATCAATGCCTTGGACTCAGCGGCGGTACTAGAAGCGTTACGCGAACTGGAGGAACCATTTCGCGCGGTTGTCGCACTTTTCTATCTCGAACAGTTTTCGTATCAAGAAATCGCGGACACGCTCGATGTCCCGATCGGTACCGTGATGTCGCGACTGTCGCGCGGGAAAGGGCAACTGCGGCAGCGATTGTTGAGCAAAGGGGAAAGCGCTGCACACAAAATCGTTTCAATTTCAGAGGAGAAAAAAAAGCAAACGTATGGATAACCAGGAAGCAAAATTTGTTTTAAGCGCGTACCGGCCGGGAGGTCAGGACGCAACCGATCCACGCTTTTCTCAAGCGCTTGAACAAGCGCGGCGCGATCCGATGTTGGAGCATTGGTTTCGCGATTCGATCGCGTTCGATGCCGCGATCGCGGAAAAATTGCACGCGG
The DNA here is from genome assembly GCA_038230255.1 of Chthoniobacterales bacterium. Taxonomy (GTDB): domain Bacteria; phylum Verrucomicrobiota; class Verrucomicrobiia; order Chthoniobacterales; family UBA10450; genus AV40. The sequence goes on along the minus strand of JBBRNP010000006.1, from coordinate 103,548 downwards.
TTGCGGTGCCGTCGGATTTGCGCAACGACATTCTCGCTGGAGTAAGAGTCAGCCGTCCTTCGCAGTGGGCGAGCCCATTACTCAAGTTGGCAATTGCCGCGGCATTATTGATGGCTGCGATTGTCGGATCATTGATCCTGCGCGAAGTCACAAAGCCGCGCCTGGCCGGCTGGCAGACGAATGCGCTTGGAACGATTTCGTCGTTGGTTAATGGTCGCTCTAACTTCGACGCACAATCACACAGCGCGAGCGAGCTCGTAAACTGGTTGCAAACAAATGGTGCTCCGGCCGCGGAAAGATTGCCCAGAAATCTCGAGACACTGGAGAGTCTCGGTTGCAAAACATTTTTGTGGAATCAAGAACTGGTTTCGGTGATTTGCTTCAAACGTCCAGATGGCGGGCTTATTCATCTGGTCGCGAGGAAGCCTTCTGCGGCAGCCGATCCCGCGCTCAGAGGTGAACCAAAATTGGTTCAACAAGGAGCCTGGGCGACGGCAACCTGGCGCGAGGGAGATATGGTTTACATGCTCGCGATGGAAGGCTCGCGTGAGCAGGTTCGATCCTATCTTCTGTAGTTGGCGACTCTTGCCAAGATCTTATGAACAAACTCTGGATTACTCTTTTTCCTCTCGTGCTGCTGGCCGTCTTCACCTTAGTGGCGCGCGCGCAGCAAAATCCAAGCGGCGAAAATGTCGATGTCCGCGCGGGAATTAATCACGACGAGTTCGATCGGCTGCTCAAAAAATACGTCAACGAAAAGGGGCTCGTGAATTACGGCGCATGGAAACAAAACGCCACCGATCTTTCCGCGCTCGATAAGTACCTCGGCCAATTTGCTGCCAAGATCGACCCGCCTTCGCCCGGCTCCGGCGCGGCAGGCAATCCGGCGCAGGGAAACGAAAAAACTGCTTCGCTGACAAACGCTTACAATGCACTCGTGCTTCGTTGGATCTTATCGAACTATCCAACGGAGAGCATTTGGCAGTTAAAAGATTCGTTTTCCGGCAAACGCCACGAGATCGGTGAGCGCAAAGTTTCGCTGGACGACATTGAGCACGGGACGCTGCGGCCATTGACCGGTTACCGCGCCCACGCCGTGCTCGTATGCGCGGCGCGCAGTTGTCCGCCGCTCCAACGCTTCGCCTATGCTGCCGACAAATTTGAAGAGCAGGACGAGCGCGCTTATCGCGCGTGGCTGGCGCGGGAAGATTCGAACAAGTTTTTGCCCAACGAGAAGAAAGTGGAAATCTCCAGCATCTTTAAATGGTTTAAGAGCGATTTCGACAAAGCCGGCGGCGTCCCGAAAATCCTTGACCGCTATGCGCCGGCATCAGTCCGCGAATTTGCCGCGAGTGGTAAATACGACATCAAATACATTCCTTACAATTGGGGCCTTAACGATCAGGGACCGCATGGGCGCGACTACAGCCGGGCGAATCTGCTCTTTGACAACATTTTCAAATGAAGGGTTTACCACTCTAGCGCGTGCTCTCGGTCTGTCTGCAGCGATGATTGACGGACATTGCCAAGCCCTTCTGTCGCAAGAGGTGAGCGGTTGATCGATCCAACGAGTAGTACCAGCAATGCAACCGTTCTACCGGCACACCGCAGCGGAACAGAATTAGAAAAAGCAAGTTGCGCAGCGTCACTTTCCACGCGCCTTGCTCGATTTGTTTTCGCGAGCAACTGCGCATCGGCGGGTCGAGCAATTTGATTATGCCGGAGCGGCGCAAACGTCGTGAAAGATCGACATCTTCCATCAGCGGGATGGGCGCGAAGCCCCCGATGCGTTGAAAATGTTCCCGCCGGACAAAAACGCTTTGGTCGCCATAGAGCGTTCCAAACGCGCGCGAATGCCAACGCTCGAAAGTTTCTAGACAACGAAGAACTGGATGGCGCTCGTCGAACTTGCGATAGAACGCGCCCCCGACTACGGCGTTCGGACCAAGCGCGACCAAAGCATTTACGTGATCGCGATCAAGATGGGAATCCGCGTGGTGAAAGAGCAACCAATCGTCCGTGGCCAGCTCCGCACCCGAATTGAGTTGCCGGCCGCGATTCGGTTGATCGTTTGCCAGGAAAATCCCGCCAGCCGATTCGACGCGTGCGCAAAGATCATCGGCCGTTTCCGTCGCGGAGACAATGATCTCGCGCACTTCGGGGAAAGATCGCAGTCGCTCGACCAGGGGAACGACCGATTCGCTATTGCGCCAAACAGGAATGATCACGCTGATCTGGCCAGCGTGACCAAAGCGATCTCGGCCTGGCGCTGAAGAAAGAAAATCGTGCGCGTTTACCATCAGCAGAGAGTTGTCATATTTGCTCTGCTTGGCGCAATGAAATTAGTTCGCGGTACTCAGAAAGGGTATTCGACTACAGGAGCTGGACTTCCTGGCGGCTTGTTTGTGGAAGACTTCTTTGAATAAAACCGAACCACCATCTTTTCCAAGATCGACATCGGCACGCGCGCGAAATACAAAGTCATGATTAGGAAATGAAAGAGGGAGGTGCGGACGGGCCCGAGCGCCTCGTAACGGCGGGCGCTTGTCTGTATTCGCAAATGAAGTTGTTGCGTGCGTCCAATCGTTCGCAGCTTCCGATAAAAATCTGCGTCCTCCAGCAGCGGCTGTTCGGGATAGCCGCCGATGGCAAAGAAATGTTCTCGACGACAAAACAATCCCCGGTCGCTCAGGGCAATGCCGAACAGGTCTACGCACAAATCACCGATACGATCCCGGACGCGGTAGATCCAACGCGAGGGAACGAGTTGCAAACGGAAGCAACCGCCCGCAACACGCGAATCGCGCAGCAGATTTTCAATTGCCCCCACTGAGTTCGTGGCAACGCGCGAATCGGCATGGAGAAACCAGAGAACATCGCCGCTTGCAATTTTTGCGCCGGCATTCATCTGTCGTGCCCGACCGGGAGCACTTTCCAAAACTCGATCAGCAAGTTCGCGGCAAAGATCGACGGTCCCGTCACTGCTGTCGCCATCGACAACGATGATTTGAGCGTCAGGCGCGGCCGCACGCAGATGCTGAAGAAACTGGCGAATGAGCGCGGCTTCGTTCAGCACCGGCACGATGATTGAGAAACGCATCGCCATCTAAGTTACAATCTTTCATCGACGAATAAAGCATTCGCGCCGGACGACGCTCGCCGAACGAGCTTTATTGTTCTGGGCAGGAATAAAATGCCTCCCCTGGCCGTCATATAGCGGGTAAGATCCCACAAACCTCAAAAGTTAATTCTATGATCACACGACTTATCATTGCAGCATCTGTAGCGTTGTTTTTTACACCGGCTATCCCGGTTTTCGCAGCCGAACATCCGGAGCATCCGAAGAAAAAAGAAGAGGCGAAGAAAGACGAACATCCGGCCAAAGGCGGCGAGAAAGAAGTGACTAAGGCCGACATTTCAGCCGGCATCAAGAAGAACATCGCCAGTGAGAGCAAGAAATCGAGCGACAAGAAGTTTCACCTCAATTACGAGGCCAAAGATCTCGCGCTCGACTTGATCAAGGTTCATGACGACCGGCTCTCGAGTCTCGGCGAAGGCAAGTATTTTGCCTGTGTCGACATGAAAGCGACCGACGGCACAACCTACGACATCGATTTCTTCATGACTGGAAAGCCGGGGGACATGAAGGTCACCGAAACCTCCGTTCATAAAGTCAACGGCAAGCCGCTTTACAATTGGAAAGAAGAAGGCGGCGTTTGGAAGAAAGTCTCTTCGTAAAGGCGCTCGCCACCAACATGCGTTCCCTAGTTGTCTTTGCTCTTGTTCTGATTGGAGCGCTGGCGGGCCAGGCCGGCGATGCGCCGGGCATCGTCAGGGGCTCCGACGAGTTTGAATTTGTTTACCGGGTAAAGTTGCCGGAAATCAAAGGCGACGCGCGACTGTGGATTCCATTGGCCAAAACCGACGCGTTTCAGACGGTCACTCAGGAAGGAGTGAGCATCCCGATGAAGTGGGAAAAAATCCATGACCGCGACTACGGCAACGATATTTGCGTACTCCATCCTCAAACTGCCGACAGCGGCAAAGATATCGAGCTGCGCTATCTAGTCGTTCGCAAAGAGAAAGCCGCATATCCGGCCGAGAGCGAAGATTCGGCGCGCTATTTGCGCCCGGAAAAATTGGTGCCCATTAACGAAACGTTTAAGACGCTCGCCGAACAGGCCACGGCCGGAAAAAAAGGTGATCTTGAACGCGCCAAAGCGCTTTACGATCACGTGCTCGGTCGAATGCGTTACGACAAGTCGGGAATGGGTTGGGGCAGGGGAGACGCGATCTACGCATGTGACGCTAAAACAGGCAATTGCAGTGATTTTCACGCTTATTTCATTGCCTTGGCCCGAAGCGTGGGCATCCCGGCGCGCTTTGCCATCGGTGCGACGATTCCCGCCGATAAAAACGAAGGCGCCATCGAGGGTTACCACTGCTGGGCGGAATTTTTTGCGGATCAACGCTGGGTGCCGGTGGACATCAGTGAAGCGTGGAAAAATCCCAAGCTGGCGGATTACTATTTCGGCCATAACCCGGCCAATCGTTTCGAGCTGACGAAAGGCCGCGATCTGATTGTCGATCCTGCGCCGGCCAGTGGTCCGATCAATTTTCTCGCTTATCCGCTGCTCGAGATGAACGGCGAGATCGTAAAACCGGAAACGACGTTCACCTTCCGGCGCATCGGCGTCTGAAGAGTCATTCGGCGAGATAGGAAGAGGGCTTGCCCGATGACGGCGCCTTTCGTTCGGCCATGGTTCCATCGCTTCGGCGCCAGTAATCGCGCGGCTTGCGAAAAGGCATGAGCAACATGTTTTCGAGCCGATTATCGTCCGGTTGAGAATAACCGGCGATGCCGATGGCGATTTCCGACTGCGGAATATTGAGGCCCAAGGTGCGATGAAGCCGGTCCCACCACGGAAACACCACGCCGTAGTTTGAATTGTTCTCGCGCCGAACTTGCGAGTGATGGATCCCATGCATCCGCGGCGTGACCAACAATTTGTTCAACAACCGCTCGAAGCGGATCGGCAATCGCAAATTGCTGTGGTGAAAAAGCGTGTTCGCCTGGAAGACCAGTTCATAAACGGCGAACGCCCAGACCGAGAGCCCGATCAAGCTCACTTGCACGACACGAAATGCGGCTGACATCGCCACTTCGCCAAAGTGAAATCGAAAGCCGGTGGAAACATCGAGGTCAGGATCGACATGGTGAACGTTGTGAAAACGCCAGAGAAACGGGATGCGATGATTCGCGATGTGCCAATAATAAAAAGCGAGGTCCATGAGTAGAAAACTGAGCGCGAACTCAACCGGCCACGGCAGCTTTACGAGATGAACAGCGCCAAATGGTTTGGTGTTTGCCCAGTGCAACGTCGCCAGTGCTGCCGGTCGCACGAGCACCGCCGCAACCAAAAACGTTAGTGCGGACACCACAAAATTTACAGCCAGCCGTCCTACCAGCGCGCGCGTATTTTTTCGCAACGAAAACAATCGCTCCAGCACGAACAACGTCGCGAGAATTGCGAGCACGATCAGCGGCATGCGAAGGAACGTCATTGCGAATCTTTGCTTCAGTCGTGGCGCCGGTTCAAGCATGCACGAAGGAAATTGTCGATCTTGCAAACGTGTCCGTGCTTGCTCCTATTGCCCAGGGATGAGCGGACTTCGGTTGGGAGTTAATGTCGATCACATCGCCACGTTGCGGCAGGTGCGTTATGCCGGCATGCCCGATTCCAAAAATGCCGAACCCGATCCGGTCGCGGCGGCGGGAGTTTGCGAACGCGCCGGCGCTCACGGGATTGTGGCTCATTTGCGGAGCGATCGACGCCATATGCAGGACCGCGATATCGATCGGCTCCGCCAGAACATCATGACCAAATTGAACTTGGAAATGGGCAATACGCCCGAGATTGTCGATGTTGCGTTGAAAATTGTTCCCGATGAAGTCTGTCTCGTGCCCGAAAAACGCGAAGAAGTGACGACTGAGGGCGGCCTCGACGTTATCGCAAATCGCAAGGAACTCGAGCCGACGATCAAGCGACTTCAAACCTCCGGCATTCGCGTCAGTCTCTTTGTCGATCCAACCTTGGAACAAATCGATGCCGCGCATGAGCTTGGCGTGGAGATGGTCGAGCTGCACACCGGCAGATTGGCAAATGCCTTTTCGGAAAAATTTGAGAAACAGGAGCTGGAAAATCTGCAGGCCGCGGCCAACGCGGCTTCAGAATTGAAACTGCAAGTCAACGCCGGCCACGGGATCAATTATACGAACATCGAACTCATTCATAAAATCCCGCATCTAACGGAACTGAACATCGGACACTCGATCGTTTCGCGGGCGATGTTCGTCGGAATTGAAAACGCGGTTAAGGAACTCCTGGGTGCGATGGCGGATTATAAAGGATGAGTGTGCTCGGTATCGGCATCGATTTGGTGGAATGCGCACGGATTCAGAATTCCCTCGATCGGTTCGGCGAAAAATTTCTGCGCCGCGTTTTTACCGACGGCGAAATCGAGTATTCGATGTCGATGAAATTTCCGGCGCGCCATTTGGCGGCGCGATTTGCCGGCAAGGAAGCGGTCTCGAAAGCGTTCGGCACCGGAATCGGAAAGGCAATGGGCTGGCGCAACATCGACATCCGCAAAAAGAAAAGCGGCGAACCGTTTCTCGTTTTTTCCGGACCGGCCAAGGAACTGGTAGCAAAACGTGGCGTGACTTCCGCACTTATTACCTTAAGTCACAGCGATCATTACGCCGTCGCAACGGTAACGCTCGAAGGAGAGCCTGCGTCGGAGTAAATGTCTGGCGAGACGACAAGAATCTGCTCGGTTTTTGTTATCACCGGGAGAAGGATCGAGACATTCGTATGATCGATTGCAAGTGAGTGACATTATTGCTGTTAATTCGCGCGATGATGGAATCGCAGTGGTTATTGCCGCCTGGCCGGATCTGAAGGGGCTTACCGAATGTCTTGACTCGCTCGCGGCGCAACAAGATGCCGTGACTGAGGTTCTCGTGGTGAGTGGAGCGTCTTTTCCAGCAGAAGCGCGCATTCGTTTTGCCTGGGTGCGCTGGTTGCAGAGTTCCCCAGGGATGCTGGTTCCGCATTTGTGGAGTATCGGAATAAACAACGCTCGGGGAAAGATCGTCGCGATTACAACGGCGCGTTTTGTTCCTGCGCGTGACTGGCTCAAGAATATTTACGAAGCGCACCAACGTCTCGCATCGGCTGGTATTGGTGGCGCAATTGATCCTCCTCGTCGAGGCACCCCCAGTGAGTGGGCGATCTACTTCTTGCGCTACAGCGCGTACTTGAAATACGCCCGGGAACAAATTGTCGACGAGATCGCTGGCGAGAATGCATCTTATAAACTCGAGTCGCTAATTGCGCATCGCGCGGTGATCGCCAATGAATTCTGGGATCCGGAATTTCACCGGTTGGTGCGAGCGGAGGGCAAAACCTTGACTCTTGTGCCGGGCATTCGAATAACGCAGAACGCCTCACTCGGGTTTCGCAGTTTTTACCGGCAACGTTTCCAACATGGCCGCCATTTTGGTCGCACGCGTCTCCGCGAAAGTTCCGCGCCGGTCCGGGTTGCGCGCCTGGTCACTTCGCCGCTCATTCCTGCGGTGTTACTGGCGAAAATCTCATACCGTGTCATGGCCAGCCGGAGAACGGCGATTCAGATACAAAAAGGTGGAACATGCCGAGCCTTTAATCTGGGCAGTGCAAATCCAGACAAAGTCGCCCGCCGGCCATAGAATTGTCAGAAGCTATAAGTTGAGCAATTTTAGGATGCTAAGTCAGCAAAAACCGAAACGATCATAAACGATCATTGCGGAGATAAATCCGAGAGCCTTCAACATCGCGAGCCAGGTAATAATTCTTCTCAATGTACTCTCCTAATTCCGGAAACGTTTCATGGCCATATTCCGCGCGATCTTCAAACATGAAATTGCCTGGGCCGATCGCGTCGATGAAAACCGGCGGCTGACTCTTGACCAAATCACGGATGAATCGCGCACGGAAATATTGCCGATAACGGGGCGGGTTTATCTGTCGCGCATTATTACCATCGCGGGTTGCCCGAATGAGCCCGGTCTCAACCCAGAACCTCGGCGCCCAGCCCCAAATGCCAAGCGTTTCGCCCGCATTGGCATGGCGCAGAATCTCCTGGGACGCTTCCGAGCGGACCAGCGCGCCGTGAGTTTCGGTGAATTGTCCAAGAAACGGTTGCGGCTCACGCGCCCGCCACGCGATCTGTGGGACGAGCCCACAAACAAGGAATGCAATCATTACTACGATTTGCACACCACGGAGCGAAAGGCCGGCAACGAAGCCTTTGCCGGGGATATCTTCCAGTAGCGCACCCGCGATTAAGCCACCGAACAAACCGGCTGGGAAAATACTCAGTTGCAAATAATGGATGAATGCCCGGCCCGGCGCCATGGCGGCAAGGATGGCGATCAAAAGCGCCGCGACAGCGAAGGCCGCACATCGACGGTGCCAGGCGGTAAACCACGGAAGGAAGAACAATCCGCCCGTGCCAAAGGCGATCACCCACAAGACAAATTCATTGAAGCCAAAAATCGATCCGCCCAGCTCGATGAACATCCGCGGCGTTTCTGCCCACGTGAATTCGCGCCCGCCCGCAAAGCGAACACTATTTAGGAGCGGCACGGCATTATCGGATGGCACCACGTCCCCGAAAGGGCGACCAACGCGAATGTTATCCAAAATATAAGAGTACAAAAAGTCCGACCAAATTCCGAAAGCCAGGACCATCCCGAGGATTATCGCCGGCAGCACGGCGGCTCCGCCGAAGAGCGCTCCAACAGCGCGAACGCGGTGGCCCCAGCTCGAAGAATTGCTGACCAATGTAAACCAGATACCTCCGGCGAACGCAACCGCCGCGATGGGCGCGGCCTGCAACTTGGCAAACGGGATGGCGCCCAGAAAAATGCCCGCTGCAAACAGCCGTCCGAGAATCGGTGGGCCGGTGCCGGATGGACGCCACGTTGTCAGCAGCGACCAGGAAGCTAACGCGAGCAAAGCGTCCGGCACGTGTTCGCTGCAATACGCAACAAAACTCCATGCGTGAGTAAAGCTATGGACCGCTAGCAATGGCAAAGCGAGCAATCCGGCGGTATTCGCCGAGTAAAGGTGGCGAAAAATTAACCACGCACTGAGAACCTCGATCCAGGCCAACAGGGTTGTAACCAACCTCGCGCCCGTGAAATCCAGTGCGCCACGCGCGAACAGAACGGGAAGCAATGGCCATTCATCCACCGGCCCATGAGTGGATCCATCTACGCTTCGCCAAAAGATCGGATCGTGTTGTAATGTCAACGCGCCAGCAATGAGCTGGCTCTCGTCCGGATCGGGATACTGCCGATTGTCGAAAATGACCGGCCAGCGAAAGGCGAGCAATGGGATCAGCATGGCAACGCCGAAAAACGCGGGATGCTGCCACCAAGCGCGTTTGCTTGGAAAAGAAAAATAGAGGATTGCTAGCGCAGCAACGCAGCCAAACGCAATCCACGCTACAGTCCAATAATGTGCCGGCGACGCGTCGAGCCACTCGAGGAGATTGGACAACATGCGCAACGCATGGTCTTCACTCGCGCCGCAGCTGTCAACGCCGCATGAACTGTCCTCTGACGCGTTCGGCTCAGTTTCGCAAACGAAGAACTTTTATGCTGGTCTTGAATCAGCGCTCACACAAAAGTAGCCCGCGTGATAATGTTCATGGAAGCTCCGCTGTCCGGTGCGAGGTAATCTGGTCGAATCGGAGAAATAGTTGGACGGGCGAGATCATCGGAAAAAATGAGATCCTTGCGAAATTCGATGGCGAACTTCTTGGTTACTGGTGGAGCTGGATTCATTGGGTCTCATCTCGTGCGCAAGCTCCTTGCGCTAGGTCATCGCGTGCGCGTGCTCGATGACTTGAGCAGTGGTCGTCTGCAAAACTTGCAAGAGGTGGAGGGCCGCTTCGAATGGATGCAGGCTGATGCGGCTGATTCGATTAAGGCAAGAGAAGCAATGCGGGGAGTCCACGGGGTGTTTCACCTCGCGGCTACTTCGTCGGTCAATCTGTCTATCGAAGACCCTTTTCAAAATCAACATTCAGGAGAAGTAGCAACGCTCGCCATTCTGGATGCGGCGCGAAGAGCGGGTGTTCGACGAGTGGTCTTCAGCAGCTCGGCGGCGGTCTACGGAGACGTCGGAGACAACCCGATCAGCGAAGATACGGAAACGCGACCGATTACGCCTTACGCCGTGAGCAAGCGCACTAGTGAGGATTACTGCCGAATTTTTTCGAATCTAAATCCCGAATTGGAAACCGTCGCCCTCCGATATTTCAATGTTTTTGGTTTGCGCCAGAGTCCCCTCAGCTCTTATTGCGGCGTAGTCACAATCTTCATGCGCTGTCTGCGCGAACGCATTCAACCGACCATATTCGGCGACGGCCATCAGACTCGTGACTTTGTCGAAGTTGCAAATGTGGTTGCAGCCAACATAGCGGCAATGGAATCGCCGAAATTGTTCCGCGGTGAATGTTTCAATGTCGGTAGCGGAACGAGCGTGGCTATTGTCGATCTTTGGAATCACTTGAAAGAAATTGCTCAAAGCGACTTGACGCCGCAATTCCAGCACGTGCGCGTTGGAGAAATCAAACATTCGCGTGCCGACATTTCCAAAATTGCCAGGATCTTGGGTTTTCGACCGGACATCGGATGGAAAGAAGGATTGACCAGACTGTGGAAGTCAGGCGCAATCTAAAAAATAATTGTCGTGTTACCTACGCCGCCAAGCGTCCGCGACTCTTTGTATTACAAAAACCCGGCCGGCGCACGCGAGCATTACTTTTACCGTAGGGTAGGGCAATGATGGAGTGCCGCTGTCCGGTCTTCTCCGCGATCGCTTCAATCGAATTGATGATTTCCTGCTCGACTTCGGTCTCTGATAGTCTGGTTAGATCAGGATGTGAGTCGGTATGCCCCCCGAATAAAACCCCCTCATTAGAAAGCTCGCCAATCGTATTCCAATCCATGATTGGCCGCGGTGGTTCGTTCGCTCCGCCCCAACTTTCCACGCTTCCGATGCAGCCAGTCGGGAGAAAAACGATTGGATTCCAACCTTGTTCGCGGATCAACGGGAACGCCTGGTCTGCAAAATCTTTGAAACCATCATCAAAACTCAGGATGGCAGCGCGTGGCGGCAATGGCACCTGTCGCTCGCGCCATGCAATCAAGTCAGAGGGATCAATGACGGAATAGCCTTCTTCCTTCAGTATCCGAAGGTGCCCGGCAAAGGTTGCCGGGGAGATGCTCGTAACTCCATTTTCGTTCGAAATGGAGTGATACAGCAAGATTTCGATCCGCTCAGCCGCCGGTTGCGATTGGTCTTTTCCTTTTCTTGGGTTGCCCAGGCTTAATGTGCTCGGTGTGCCTTGGATGCCTTTCACTGCACGACTGTCGAGAAAAAGCGAAATCAATCCGCTAAGTAATCCACAGGCGAAAACCACCGTTTGCCAGAGTAGTCCGGCGGCAACGACCTGAGCAGCGTTTGCACCGAAGGGAACCAAAAGGGCAGCTAATGCCCCCTCACGAACTCCCAGCCCCGCAGCAGTGATCGGGATGATGGCGACTAATTTCGCAAGCGGCCACGCGAAAAACCAAGCCGCATAAGTAACATCCGCCGTGCTTGAGCGCGCCAATGAAGCATTCAGAAGAACAAAGACCACCTGACCCAACACGGAAATAATAACGACAGCGGTGACAATACCCGGACGTTTCTTGATCTCCAGCAGAGATACTAGAGCGCGCTCCAGTTTTTCCTTACCCCTAAAATCCGGGAGTTTCGAGAATCTCCTTGCCACCGGGCCAATCAGAATAATCCCAAGGAAGGCGGCAGACAGAGTAAGTAAGAACGTCCTGAGGAGCAGATCGAATGTGCCCCGATCGTCGCCGATCAAAAACAATGCGCCTCCCAGGGATACGAGCAATAAACTGCAAATATCCAGGAGCCGATCTGCCAATGATCGCACCACGATGCGAGTCTTCTGGTTCGTATTTCTTGCCAGCAGGGTTGCTTTGACAATATCGCCTCCAGCGATTCCGGGTAGGTAGAGGTTGGCAAATAGTCCCCAATAGTAGGCTCGAACCGCTTTCGAGAATGGGACCTTCGTATCCTCACCCAACAACAGCCACCATTTCCATGCTGATGTGAAATGCCGAAGAAGAGAGACTGCAACAACGAATAGCCACTGCTCCAGGCGAACCTTTCGAATAGCCTCTAGAAAATCATCGAAACGAACCAGGCATAGCGTAATCCCGAGAATCGCAAGCGCGACAAGGACTCTGAGCCCAAGACGCCGGAAGCGTTTCACTGTCAACCCGGCGGGACCGGCTCCCATAATTACGACCTGTTTACCCTCGTCGGCGAACATAGTTAACGCGCTCCTGACCCCAAGACTAGATCGCGCAGTGCACCCTCGCGAACCGCCTTATCGACATACAGGAATGATGTCCAAAGAAGTAAGCCGCGAGATGACTGATCAATCACTGTTTATATATATAAGTACGTAAGGCCGCCCAGAATGAACGATTGCTCGTTTATGGCAAGTAAATTGCCACAATTTATAATAATTATGGTTTTACAGAAGCCATTGCGCTGCGATGTCCGACAAGCCCTAGCTAGCGCATCTCGCGGAGATCGCGTGGCGCGACGGTTCTATCCATGTCGGAGTAACACAACCCAGTTATAAACCGCGGCGATGATCCAGCCGCTCACGTAGCCGACGGCAAAGCCGTAGATGAGCCCCAGGAAGCTGCCGCCAAAAGTGACTCGGTAGCCGGGGAAGAATTGATCCAGGAGCTGAAGATTGGCGCCAACGTGCGGCCCGCCTTTTAGCACGAGGATGTTGGTGGCAAGAAAAAGGCCGAATCCAAAAAGTATCCCGAGAGTCAGGCCGAGCACGTTACGGTTTACCCGAATCACTTCCGCGAGGAGGGCTTGCTCGTCGACGAGCGGGTTACCTGGATCAGTCGCCATTTCGGTTAAGGCTCAACCGATGCCTGTGATTGACGGACGCGGTTAAGGAATCTTTGCACCTTTTGTGAGCCAAGATGCAATCTCATCGCGATATTGCGCGAACAGGCGAAGGCGAAACCAAACAGAAAGCCAGTCACAAGGCCGTAGAGGAAGCCTGTCAGGCTTCCAGTCCAGGTTACGCTGTATCCTGGATAGAATTGCGAGAGAAGAGAGAGCTTCGGGCCGATCTGCTGGCCGCCCTTCGCCAGAAGGATAACTGTCGCCGCGCAGATTGCGCTGCCCATGAGTGTTCCCACGCCGGCACCGAGCGCTACTGCATCAAGCCTCGCAAACGCCTCGGAGAGGATTTTTTGCGTGGACGAACTGGCGAACCGAAATGAGCCGTAAAAAAAACCCACCCCGCTGTAAATATCGTATCCGAAGCGCCAGGCGAGAGCATGCAGGGCAAAACCAATCCCGCGTTTCAATTTAAAGAATTTGAAAAAGGGGATGTTGACCCAGACAAACAAGGTCCCGAAAATCAAAATCAGCGGCCACGCCCAAGGGGTGAAAAAAGACGCGATCGAAACAGCGATCAGGAGAAAAGAAGAAATCAGACTGAGGCGGTAGGAAAGGCCAAGATTCAGGTCGCTAGGAACCCGCGGCTTGCGCCGGATGAAGCGATCCCAAATGAGTTCTGTCCACGGCGTCGCTCGATCGAACACATCGGTTCCGATCAGCGAATACGCGTTCCACCTCTTTAGGTGTTTGACTTGGAGATCGGGAAGGAGCCGTATCTTTTGCGACGCAGCTTTGAGCCGGTAACCCAGCTCGATGTCTTCGATGGATGGCCGATCGTAACTTGGATCGAATCCTCCGGATTTGAGAAAAACTTCACGACGGATGGCGCCGCAAGCTCCCCAAAACGTTGAAGCTTCGGTGCGTCCGCGTTGATGAACATAATGGTGAAATAAATTTTTGTACTGGGAATGAAAATTGGCCTCTGACGGCTCCTCGTCGTAAGACCCGATCAACGCAGCCAGATCTTTTTCCGTTTCGAAAATTGCGCGGATCCGTTCGATCGAATCCGGAGGAATGATTACATCTGCGTCGACGAAGAACAGAATGTCGCATTCCGATGCCTCCGCTCCAAGATTGCGCGCGCGCCCCGGCCCGCTCCTGTCCGGGAGGTTGACTACGCGAACACCCATTTGTTCGGCAGTTCGCCAGGAGCCGTCGCCTTCTCCGTCGGCCACGACAATGATTTCGTCGCCCTTCCGAATTGCGGCTGCCGCCGACGACAAGCATTTCGCAAAGTTCGTTCCACCGCTCGAAACAGGGATTACAATCGAGCAGGTGAGGGGGCTGTTCCGTTCCGAGCTAGGTTCGGCCGGCGTCGCAGGCAACAAGGAGGATGCTGCCTCATCCAGCATCTGACTTTTCATTTCGGTAGAAACAGCGCCGATTGTAGAAAACTGGCTCCCTTATTCAAGGAAAAGCGGCCTTTCTGGGCAATTATGCCCCGAAGAACGGCGCAAGATCGACCTCATTGCTCGGTCGAATCGGGTCGCACCGGCGTGGATGAAGTAAAAGCAGAACCCTCGCCGGATTTCTCCGACGAGGGCCTGTTTTTTAGCAGCTCAGGCTGCTACTTCTTAACGCCAACGGTGCTGGCGCACTTTTGTTTGCCTTTGCAGCAGCAACAATCATTTTGCGCGCTCACGGGCGACGCGGCAAAACTTGCTGCCAATGTGGCAATAAGCAGAAGATATTTCATAGAATCCTCCTTTGAGTTTCGTTTCGAACTCGGCCACACCGTTTAAAGCGCGCCGAGCCGTCGATTAGGAGAACTGAGCGCGCGGCGGCGGAACGGGCGGGCGGTTGGATCGCGTCGTCACGCGATCACCGCTGTCCGAAATCGTGCCGATGATGCGCACTTGCGCGTCGAAACGATTGTCGTTGTTTAAATAAAGAGGCAAGCATCCTGCCAGCCCGGTGCAGCATGTCGATCCAGAGAGTGAATTGGCAGCGCCATTGTTAATCGGGCAGTAATGACTTCCATTCGCTGTCATGTCCGGGCAACAGGATTTCTGCTGTTGCACTGCCGGAAGCGCTTGGCTGGGCAAAATCGGTGTCAAAGAAGCCATGCAAATTGCGAGAACGGCGAGTAACAATCGCGCCGAGAGCTTCATCGCTCGCAATTTAGCATCGGCATCGGGTTTCGAAAGAGGATTGTGACAATGAATGGACGGTTGGTTTGCCGCGATTACGGCTGGCTCCTTCGAACGTCCGTCTCGACCGGGGGTCTAAGTTGTGCTACAAAGGAAAGCGATGTTGAGCAGGATCACGATTTCGGTGGCTATGGCGGCAGCGCTTTTTGTCGCACCGGTGAATCTTTCTGCGCGGTCATGCATCGTTTCGGATGTGCCGGTTCAAAAGACATGTAAGCCGGGTGGCTGTGCCAACAAAACCTGCTGCGCGACCTCGAAGAAGAACACCACTCCAGCTGCTCAGCCGGTCGCCAAATCTGGTTCCGATCAACAGACAATCGCAACTTTGCCTACCGTAGTCGCGGTGGCACGACTGACTGCAGCTACGGAAACATCGTCAATTTTCTCGAGCCGAGATTGCACGGCGCATTCGCCGCCGACGTTCGCGCTTATCTGTATTCGTCTCATCTGATCCGAAGAGCCTGACAGTCGGGGTGTGCCCATTTATCGGCATACCTGCACTTCAATTCAGCTCTTGGATCAATGAAAACAACTTACCTTTTATCACTTAGTTTAACTTTAATTCTACCTTGGCAGATCGTGGATGCCGGCGACGGCGACATCCGCGTAAGCGAAGGCGGAAGCCTCACTCTTAAAGAGGTCACCGCCGCCGCGCTGGCCAATAATCCGTCGATCAAAGAATCGCTGCGCAAGTGGAACGCGGCGAGAGCGCGTGTTCCGCAAGCGGCGGCGTGGGACGATCCGCGACTGGGCGGCGATTCGCGGGTGCGGCGCTTTGTCGATATACCGCCGAACGCGTTCACGGACCAATCGATGAGCATTGAACAGGTGGTCCCGATTACCGGAAAAAATCTTTTGCGCGCCCGCGCGGCTTTGGCTGATGCGCTTTCTGCCTACGAAGAAGTTCGCCGACAGCAGCTGGACGTAATTGCCGCGGCCCGCGCTTCATTTTTCCGGCTCGCGAATGCTTACGAACAGCTCGCGATCAATCGCAAGAACATTGATTCGCTTAAGCAGATTGCCGATATCAGTCGCGCGAGATACGAGGCCGGGACGCAGACTGCGGCTGATGTGCTAGTTGCCGAAGCCGATGCGAGCAAGCTGGAGGAATCGCGGCGCGATCTTGCGCGCCAACTTTCCGACGAGCAGGCCCAGCTAAACACGCTGATGAATCGCGACGCTTTTGCGCCGCTCGGCCATCCGGTAACGGCGAGCATTCAAGCTCCAGAACTTTCGGCAACTGCGCTTCGACCATTGGTCCTCACGCAGCGGCCGGAAATTAAAATAGCCGAAGCAAAGATCGACATCGAAAAGTCGAAGCTTCAGATCGCGCGCCGCGAGTGGATTCCCGAGCCATCATTGATGGTCAAAGCGCAGCGTTACAATGACGCCGGGCAAGCGGTGAGCGAACTGGATGCCGGCGTTTCGTTTCCGCTGCCGTGGGTTAATTTCAAAAAGTACGGCGCTGGAGTGCGCGAGGCCGGAGAAAATGTTGGTGCGGCGGAACAAGCGCTGGATCGTTCGCAGAACGAAGCTCTGCGATTGTTGCGCAGTCAGCTCCAGAAAATCGAGACGCTGCACCATCACGTCGAATTATTCCGCGACAAGATTGTGCCGCAGACACGCCAGGCGTTTGAAGCCAATCGGCTTAGCTATGAGTCGGGCAAGGCATCGTTTCTCGATTGGATCACGTCGCAGCGCAATCTGCGCGATGTCGAGGCGACGGCCCGCCAGCATTTGACGGATTACCAGGTCGCGGTTGCGGAGCTCGAAGCCATCGTCGGCGCGCAATTTTATCCGCTGCCAGGCGAAGCAATCCCGACCCACCCAGCATCGAGAACGAAAGGCAAACAATAATGAACAGACAACATTTTCTTGCAAGAATCGGAGTAGTTCTTGCGCTGCTCGCCTTGTTGAACATGGCGTCCTGTTCCAAGCACGACGCAGGGGCGGGCAAAGAGAGCAACATTGATTACTGGACCTGCACGATGCATCCATCGGTGCACGCCGCGACACCGGGCAAATGTCCGATTTGTTCGATGGACTTGGTGCCGGTGATGAAAAGGGGTGCGGGCGAAACAAAGCCGAGCGGCGGTGAGATGAAAGGTAGGACCGGCGGCTCAATGCCGGATATGCCTAGAATGCCTGGAATGAAACAAACCGCGCCAACGAATGCACCCCAGACAAGCGAATTTGTTGTTCCAGTCGAGCGCCAGCAGCAAATCGGTGTGACCTACGCGAAAGTTGAACGCAAACCACTTAGCCACACGATTCGTTCCCTCGGCGCGATCGTGCCGGACAAAGGCCGCAACTCGCAATTCGTGTCGCGCGTCGATGGTTATGTTCAAAAGCTGCATGTCACCTCGCCGGGTGAGCTTGTCGAGAAAGATGCGCCACTGCTGTCGATCTACAGTCCCGATCTGCTGACAAGCGAACGTGAATTCGTCGAGCTGTTACGAATGCGCGACGAAGCGAAAAGCAAAGACGCCCGAGAAACGCCGCAGCGTTTGATCGAGTCGGCCAAACGCCGGCTGCAGCTTTGGAATGTGACGGCGGAACAAATTGCCGAGTTGGAAAGGACACGGAAAGCCTCTGACACGCTGACGTTGCTTTCGCCGTTTCGCGGTGTCGTTCAATCGGTACCCATCGAGCAAGGCAAAAGCGTGAAAATGGGCGACATGCTCGTCGAAGTTGCCGATCTTAGCGTCGTCTGGGTTTGGGCGGATTTTTACGAGAATGAATTGTCGATGTTACAAACCGGACAAAAGATCGCGGTCACCGCGAAGTCTTATCCGGGCGAGGTATTCGACGGCACGATCAGCTTAATCAATCCGTTCATCGACGAAACAAAGCGGACCGCCAAAGTGAGGATCGATATCCCAAACGCGGATTTCAAGCTGCGACCCGGCATGTACGTGAATGCCGAACTCGCAATGAACATGGGTGAAGCGCTGACCGTTCCCGTAAGCGCCGTGATGCCGACTGGAACGCGCAGCGTCGTCTTCGTTGATAAAGGTGAAGGCAAGTTGGAGCCACGAATTGTTCAACTTGGAACGAAATACGCCGACATTTACGAAGTACAGAGCGGTCTCGCTGAGGGCGAGCGTGTCATCGCAAGCGCGAACTTCCTGATTGATGCCGAATCGAAAGTGCAAGGTGCGCTCAAGGATTTCGCAGACGAGAAAACGGTTACACCGGCGTCGGAGCCATGACGGAACAAGATTCGACGGAAGAGAAGAGCGCTCCAAAGCGGGAGGCTTTTATTGAGCGCATGATCGAGACGAGCGCGAGAAATAAATTTCTCGTTTTCATCTTTGTGATCTTTGCCGTCGCTGCGGGGATCTATGGGCTGCTTCACACGCCGCTCGATGCCATTCCGGATCTGAGCGATGTGCAGGTGATTGTTTATACTGATTGGGAAGGGCGCTCGCCCGATCTCGTCGAAGACCAAATCACGTATCCAATTTCATCGGTCTTCATTGCGGCGCCGAAAGTGAAATTCGTCCGCGGCGAATCGATGTTCGGGAAATCCTTCATCTACGTCATTTTTCAGGATGGCACCGATATTTATTGGGCGCGTTCACGCGTGCTCGAATATTTAAATTCGGTCCGCGGTTCATTGCCTGAAAGTGTAAATCCTGTGATCGGCCCCGACGCGACCGGTGTCGGATGGGTTTACGAATACGCGCTGGTTGACGACAGCGGTAAGCACAATCTCGCTGAGCTGCGCTCGATCCAGGATTGGAATCTCCGTTATGCGCTCGCGTCGGTAAAAGGCGTGTCGGAAGTCGCGCCGATCGGCGGCTTCGTGAAGCAATATCAGGTCGATCTCGATCCGAATGCGCTCGTCGCCTACAACATTCCGCTGAGCGAAGTCGTCAACGCGATCAAAATGAGCAACGCGGATGTCGGCGGGCGGACTTTCGAGGTTGCGACCACCGAATATTTCATTCGCGGCCGCGGCTACATCAAGAACATCGCCGACATCGAGAACATCGTTCTCAAGGTGAATAACGGCACGCCGGTCTATCTAAAAAATATCGCGGCAGTCCATCTCGGCGGGGACATCCGTCGCGGCGTGGCCGAGTTGGATGGCAAAGGTGAAACGGTCGGCGGAATTGTGGTCATGCGTTACGGCGAAAACGCGCTCAACGTTATTGATGGCGTCAAAAAGAAAATTGAGGAAATCAAATCGTCGTTGCCGAAAGGCGTGCGGATTGTCCCGACTTACGACCGCAGTGATTTGATCAAGCGCGCGATCTCGACACTTCGCGAGAAGTTGATCGAAGAAAGTATCGTCGTCGCGCTGGTCTGCATCGTCTTCCTCTGGCACGTCCGTTCGTCACTGGTCGCGATCATCACGCTGCCCATCGCCATCATTCTCTCATTCATCCCGATGTGGTGGATGAATCTCACCTCCAACATCATGTCGCTGGGTGGCATCGCGATTGCCATCGGCGCGATGGTCGATTCAGCGATCATTATGATCGAGAACGCGCACAAGGCCTTGGAGCAATTTCGAGAAGAGCATGGCCGCGAACCGAACAACGGAGAGCGGGCCAGAGTGATTATCACGGCGGCCAAATCTGTCGGGCGCTCGCTCTTCTTCGCGCTGCTAGTTATCACCGTCAGTTTTATCCCGGTGTTTTCTCTCACCGCGCAGGAAGGCCGGCTGTTTAAGCCGCTCGCGTTCACCAAGACGTTCTCGATGTTCTTCGCCTCGTTTCTCGGTGTAACGCTGGTGCCTGTACTGATGACCTTGCTCATCCGCGGTAAGATCGCGCCTGAAATCAAGAACCCAGTGAACCGGTTTTTGATCGGCGTATATCAACCTGTCGTCCATTTTGTCCTGCGCTATCGCGCATTCACACTCATCGCCGCGCTGGTCATTCTTCTTCTCACCATTTTCCCATTCCAGCGGCTTGGCAGCGAATTCATGCCGCCACTGAACGAAGGCACATTGCTCTACATGCCAACCGCAGTGCCAGGCATGTCGATCACCGAAGCGACCAAAATTCTGCAAATACAAGATCGACAACTGAAAAAGATTCCTGAGGCCATGACCGTTTTCGGCAAGGCCGGTCAGGCCGAAACGCCGACCGATCCGGCGCCGTTGTCGATGTTCGAGACGATCGTCGCGCTCAAACCGCCTAACGAATGGCGGAAGGGAATGACGTGGGACAAGCTGCTCGCCGAAGTCAACGCCAACATCAAGACGCCCGGCATGGCGAACATTTTCTGGATGCCGATTCAAACGCGGACCGAAATGTTGACGACCGGTTTCCGGACTGTGCTTGGCGTAAAGGTTTTCGGGCCTGATCTCGGCCAAATCCAAAAGCTCGCAGTCCAAATTGAGAAAGAGCTTTCCAGTCTTCCGAATACGCGCAGTGTTTTTGCCGAGCGGACGGTGGGCGGTTACTTTCTCGATTTCGTGGTTAACCGCGAATCAGCTGCACGTTACGGTCTTAAAGTTGGCGACGTAAACGACATTATCGAGACAGCCATCGGTGGGAAGAATATCACGACCACTGTGGAAGGCCGGGAGCGGTACCCGGTCAATACGCGTTACGCGCGCGATTTTCGCGAGGATCTCGACGCTCTGAAGCGCGTCCTCGTGCCGACGCCAACTGGCGCGCAGGTGCCGATTTCGCTATTGGCCGACATTAGTTATAAAACCGGGCCGCCGTCGGTCCGAAGCGAAAACGGCAAGCTGGTCGGTTTCGTCTTTGTCGACATTACGACGAGCGACATCGAAGGTTACGTCCGCAAAGCATCGCAACAGATCGGCCAGAGCATCCAATATCCGCCGGGGTATTACATTGAGTGGGCCGGGCAGTTTCAATATCTGCAAGCTGCCAAGGCGCGGCTCAAGATTGTTATTCCGTTCACGCTCTTAATTATTTTCGTTCTCATCTACATCAACACTCGCTCGGTGGTGAAAACGGCCATCGTTTTGTTGGCCGTTCCATTCTCATTGGTCGGCGCATTTTGGTTGCTGTGGCTGCTCGGTTACAACATGAGCGTCGCCGTTTGGGTCGGACTAATCGCGTTAGCCGGTCTCGATGCCGAGACAGGTGTCGTTATGCTGCTTTATCTAGATCATGCCTGGGAGAAATTTAAAGGCGAGGGGCGCATGAACACGATGCGTGATTTGCACGACGCCGTAATCGAAGGCGCGGTCGGCCGCGTTCGGCCAAAAATCATGACTGTTTGCGCGATTCTGTTCGGACTGTTGCCGATCATGTGGTCGCCGGTGACCCAAGCCGGCGCCGATGTGATGAAACGCATCGCCACACCGATGATCGGCGGAATAATCACCAGCGCGTTGCTCGAATTGTTGATCTATCCGATCATCTATCTGGTTTGGCGGCGACGCGAGTTGCCTGCCGGAACTGCTTTTAATTAATTGATGAAAAGAGGTGATGACATGAAGAAATCAATCTTAAGTGTTGGTCTCGCTCTTGCAGTCCTCGCAAGTGCAGCGCTTGGAGCGTCACAGAAGATCACCTGCCGCGTTACCGGCAAGACAATGGATCAGTGTTGTTGTGAGATGAAAGGCGGAAAGTTCTACTGCAAGCTGACCAAGAAAACTTACGACAAGTGCTGTTGCGACATGAAGTGAGAAATCTGATCACCAGCTCGGCGCCTGTGGCCCCTATGATTACTTTTTCTGTCGCGGGTCATCGACAGGGTTTAAATAGTTGATCGTCCACGGGCCGATGCCGTGCAGTTGAATGATTGTCTCGCCTTTTGCCCAGGCGAAATGATTCATCCCGGCCGGCCAGAAACCAAATGTGCCGGCTGGCATCTCGTGGCCCGCGCTCTGGTCGAATTTCTCGCCCATTCCCAGATTGAACGTTCCGGCGATCACCGTTACGTGCTCGACCTTTGGATGCGTATGCGGGGGAACTTTGTAACCATCGGGGAGCAGCAGCCGCATCGTGAAGGGCCCATCTTTGGTCGGATCTCCCTCAAGCACTGCCAACTTCGCTCCCGACGGAAGCGAAGCCGGTCCCTGCTGCCAGTTGATTTGGGCTGGCTGGTGAATTGAGGCGTCATGTTTTTCGTCGGTTTGGGCCAAAACACGGCTCACAAGTCCGATGGCCACAGCAAACGTAATGAAATATTTCATATGCGACCTTTGCCCTGACTACCGTTAGCGCAAACACAAAATTTTCTTCGTGCGCGCTCGTGACAGAAACGGTTGTGGCGAGGTCGTGATGTCGGCTGACGCGAGCGGAAAATAACAGGATTTATTGGCGGCTACTTCCTCAATAGAAATAAGCCGGCAATGGCGAGCGTGATGCCAACGAGTCGTTGCCAAGATGGCGGCTCGCGAAAGAATAACATCCCGGCGATCGCCATGATCGCAGCGCCGCCAGCGAGGATCGCCGGTACGGAGGAAAGCGGTCCGCCCTTCTGAAAAAGAAGAAAGAATGCGATCGTTCCCGTGCCGACACAGATTCCGGTCAGCGCCGAGTAGTAAAAACCTTCACCGCTGAATTTTTGGTTCCAACGACCGTTGAACCAAAGTGCGGCGAGATAAAGCAGAATTGTGAATGCCGCTGTTGCTTCGACGACAAATCCGCCCAGACCGTCGCCAATGTGTTCGGATGCGAGGCGGGTGAATATTTGATGCGCACCGTAGAGAACGGCCGCGATGACTGCGCACCAAAACCAAGGAGCCATATTACGCAAGGTAGCATAGGAAATAATCGTCTACGTTGAAAAGAAAACGAGTCCCGCCGACAAGATTGGCATGGTTGTGCTTGAAGATTTCCCCCGACCGGCTGTAATACTCCTTCCGTGAGAGGGCTGAATACAATCGTCGCGATCTACCTGCTGGCGCTTTGGATGCCAGCAACGTCGTTCTGCTCGATGGAGAACGCCGGGTGGATACCGAACAACGATGGTTGTTGCGATTCGCAATCGTCTGAAGTGGCGCCGTGCTGCGCACTCGCTGCGGCGAGTTACAAAATGGATGAAGGCACGGTGGCGACAGCTCCAGCTGCTCAGCTACTCGTTGCGCTAATTAATTTTTCGAACCTGAAATCAGTGCCGCAATGGTTCACCCGCGCCGCTGAATCCGGTGTATCTCCACCGGAGTTGTCGGCAAGCTGGCAATTTTCCTTTCGCGCGGCAGCAAGTCCGCGCGCTCCTTCGTCCGCATCGTAACTAAATCCTCGCGCTGAGGATTGTTGGGCGGCGTTTTCATATGCCGCGGTGTGTTTTCGTCTCTGGTTCCTTTGCTTTGGTCATCCATGAAGAAAAACTTTTTGAAAGTCCTGGTAGGTTTTGCGGTCGCGACGGTTCCGTCGCTGCAAGCGGGAGATTTGACTGACGACTTAGTTCGAGAGGCGTTAGAAAAAAATGCCGAGCTGAATTTCTACCGCGCGGAAATTGCCGCGGCGAAGGGCGGATTAAAAACGGCGGGGACAATTCGAAACCCAGAGCTAGGCACACAAGGTGGATACAAGAACGCGCGCGATAATTCCGGCGGCGGCTCGGGAGGAGGAGGGACATTCGCGCTGTCGGTAAATCAGAGCTTTGAGTATCCCGGTCGCGTTGCTTTGCGAAAGGCAGTCGCGAAAGGCGACATTGAACTAGCTGAACTTCATCTCGCACAATTCAAAGTCATCTTGGTAGCGCGTGTTCGCGCGCTCGTTTACGGGGTTCTCATCGCTCAGGAGAAGCTTGCTGCGCTGCGCGAGGTCGCTGACCGCTTCGAGACGCTCAGCAATGTGCTTGCGCAGCGGGAGCCGACGGGCGTCACGCCAATATTGGAAACGCGAATCATCGAAGGAAACGCGCTCACGTTGCGCCGGCAAGAACGAGAGGCGGCGCTCGCGGCGAAGACGCCACTCGTCCAATTGAACCAGTTGCGCGGAACGTCAGTGGCTGCTCCGCTTCAATTAAGCAGCGCTCAGGTCGCGTTTACTGAGCCACCGCCGCTGCCGCAACTGCTCGATAACGCACGCGCCAATGCCTTCGGGATTCGCATTCGCGAGGCGGAACTGGCGCAGCAAGGTTTCAAAGTTTCGCTGTCTAAGAACGAACGCTATCCGGCGATCGCGGTTGGGCCTTTTTATTCCTACGAGAGAGCGGCGGACCGGGAACAGCAAGCCGGCTTTGGAATCTCGCTGCCATTTCCTTTATGGGACCGCAACGCCGGTAACATCGAAACCAACAAAGCGCGCGAGCAACAGGCGCAAGCCACGTTGTTGACCACACAACGTGACGTTGAGCGCCGCGTGGCCGAGAACGCTGCGATTTTTCAAGCCAAACGCGAGGAGATCGACAAGTCGCAGCTAGACACGTTGCAAAAATTCCGCGACGCCGCTGAATCTGCCGATCGCAATTATCGTCTCGGTGCTGTTCCCATCCCGATCTACGTCGAAACGCAAAAGCAATATCTCGAAATCGTCGGCGCATTGCAGGAGATGAAAAAGGATGCGCTGCAAGCGGCGCAAGAACTCGAAATTCTTACCGGATTAAAGCTCTACCGCGAAGAGGAGGGGCCATGATCGACAAGATTCTCGAATTCGCGGTGCGCCAGCGTGTGCTGGTGTTGATGGGTGCGCTCGCGCTTCTGCTCGTTGGTCTTTGGTCGGCCAAAAAACTGCCGATGGATGCGATTCCCGACATCACTGGCGTACAGGTGCAAGTTAACACGACCATCCCATCGCTCGCACCGGGCGAAGTGGAAAATCTGGTCACCTTCCCGCTCGAAACTGCGCTTGGTGGCATTGCCGGCGTAACTGAGATGCGTTCGCTTTCGCGATTCGGCTTGTCGCAGATCACGCTCCAATTCACCGACAAGACCGATATCTATCGAGCGCGACAACTTGTGGCCGAACGTTTGCAAAGCGCCGCTGATTCCATTCCGCCCGGCCTGACGCCGAAACTTGTTCCGAACACGACGGGACTCGGTGAAGTTTTCTATTACGCGGTGGACTACGCGCCGGGCGCGACAAAAGCACCTCCGACGCGTGAAGCGCAATTGATGGAGCTCTGGCAAATCCAGGAATACATCATTAAACCGCAACTCCGCACTCTCCCCGGCATAGCCGAGATCAACGCTTACGGCGGGTACGTAAAGCAAATCGTCGTGCAGCCGAAGATCGACAAGTTGCGTGATGCGGGTCTGACCGTGAATGATCTTTCGCGCGTCGTTGGTGAAAACGTCGAGAATGCCGGGGGCGGAATCGTTAACTCAGGCAACGAACAACTTGTAATCCGCGGCGTCGGCCGTGTTGTCTCGCTGGAGGAAATCTCAGAGCTGCCGGTGAAATTCGCCGGTGGGGTGATGCCGATGCGCGTAAAAGACGTAGCGGACGTTCAGATCGGGCACGCCTTTCGCATCGGCGCTGCGACCGAGGGTGGTCAGGAAGCCGTGCTTGGTGTGGCGATGATGCTGATGGGCGAAAACAGCCACGCCGTGGCCGAGCGCGTTGCTCACAAAGCGGAAGAGATTCAGAAACGCTTGCCGCCAGGTGTCATTATCAAGCCGCAATACAACCGAAGTGAGCTGGTGCATCGGACAATTCACACCGTGGCGAAAAATCTCTTCGAAGGCGCGGTATTGGTTGTGGCGGTATTATTATTTCTCCTCGGCAATTGGCGTGCCGCGCTCATTGTCGCGATTGCGATCCCGCTCTCTCTCCTCTTCGCCATTACCGGGATGACGCGCTTCGGCATCTCTGGAAACTTGATGAGCCTGGGCGCAATTGATTTCGGCCTCATCATCGACGGCGCAGTCGTCATAGTGGAAAACGTCGTTCGACAACTCGGTTTAAAACAACATCAGCTCGGGCGCGCTCTAAACAAAGAAGAACGGTTGGACACTGTGCTTGCAGCGAGCAAGCAAGTCGGCACGCCGATGTTCTTCGGCGTCCTGATCATCGCGATTGTCTACGTGCCGATCCTCGCGCTTTCCGGCATCGAGGGGAAAATGTTTCATCCGATGGCGCTGACCGTAATGCTCGCGCTCGGCGGATCCCTCGTCCTGGCTCTGACGCTCATGCCCGCGCTCTCTTCGCTTCTACTGCGCGGGCGAATTCACGAAGGCGACAATCTCGTCGTCCGTGTTTGCAAGAACGTTTACTCGCCAATCCTTCGCGCGTCGCTGCGATTGCGTTGGCCGGTCGTGCTCGGCGCGCTCACACTTTTCGCGCTGGCATTAATCATCTTCAGTGGGCTCGGCGCGAATTTTATTCCGAAACTCGACGAAGGCGCGTTCACCATGATGGTTTATCGGGCAAGTGGCATCAGCGTTGACGCAACCGTTGAGGCGCAAACAAAAACAGATCGCGAAATTAAAGTGCGCGTGCCGGAAGTAGAACGAGTATTCGCCAGAATCGGTAGCGCCGAAATTGCCACCGACCCGATGCCGCCGAGCGATACCGACTTTTACATTTATTACAAACCGCGCAGCGAATGGCGAAAGATCGACAACAAGTTGATCAACAAAGAAGAACTCGCTAAAATCATCACGAAGGAGATCGAAGCAATCAATCCGGGCACGCGCATCATGGTCGCGCAACCGATCGAAATGCGCTTCAACGAAATGCTCGAAGGAATTCGCGCCGATATCGCGGTAAAGATTTTCGGCAACGATTACGACGTGCTCGAACGCCTCGGCGCAGAGGTGAAAGAAGTGCTGGAACAGATTCCCGGCACGCGCGAGGGCGAGGGCGAAGTCGAATTTGAAACGACCGGCCGCGCGCCGATGCTAGAGATCAGAGTCAAGCGCGAGGTGTTGGCGAAATATAATCTTCACGCCGGTGACGTGAATCAGGTTGTCGCCGCCGCCTTGGGTGGGCAGACCGTGGGCGCGTTGGTGGAAGGCAATCGTCGCTTCGACATCGTCGTGCGGCTCCCCGACAAAGATCGCGAAAACCTCGACGCGATTCGTGCGTTGCCGGTGCGCGTGGGCGATTCCGGAATGCTGCCACTCGGCACGCTAGCTGACATTGAGCGCGTCCAAACCGTATCACCGATTTTGCGGGACTCCGCGCATCGGCGATCGGCGTTGATGGTGAACTTGGAAGGTCGCGATGTGGAAAGTTGGGTGAGCGAAGCCGACGCAAAAGTGCGCGAGAAAGTTAAACTTCCCGAAGGCTACACTCTCGAGTTCGGCGGCCAATTCGAAAACCTTCGCGAAGCGAAGGCGCGACTGGCCATCGTCGTCCCGACCGCGTTGGTGTTCATATTCGTGCTTATTTTCATGGCGTTCGGCAGCGTGCGGCAAGCGTTGCTCGTTTATTCCGGAATTCCGCTCGCGATCACTGGTGGAATTTTCTCACTATGGGTGCGCGATATGCCGTTCAGCATTTCCGCCGCGGTAGGATTCATCGCGTTGAGCGGCGTCGCTGTTCTCAACGGTGTGGTGATGATTAGCTACTTCAATCAACTTCGCGAACAAGGACAGGATGTTCGATCCGCCGTCATCGAAGGCTCGCTGACAAGATTGCGCCCCGTATTAATGACCGCAGCAGTCGCCGCCTTCGGATTCATACCGATGGCTCTCTCAACCAGCGCCGGCGCTGAGGTGCAAAGACCGTTGGCCACAGTCGTCATCGGCGGGATACTCAGTTCCACATTC
The DNA here is from genome assembly GCA_038230255.1 of Chthoniobacterales bacterium. GTDB lineage: Bacteria > Verrucomicrobiota > Verrucomicrobiia > Chthoniobacterales > UBA10450 > AV40. The sequence continues at coordinate 75,667 of JBBRNP010000006.1, read as the reverse complement.
CTAACGCTCGTTCTCCTTCCTGTGCTTTATGAATGGGTAGAAAAGAAGACGAAAGCAAAACAGATAGTTCCATGAACGATCTCGCAGAAAGTTTGGCTGTCCATCGTCGAGCTGGCCGGAAAATTGAATTCCTAAGCATCGGCTGGACAGGATTCGAGTCGATCGTTGGGATTATCGCCGGCGTTCTTGCTGGCAGTGTCGCGCTGATCAGCTTTGGGGTCGATTCGGTGATCGAAGTCGCGTCCAGTCTCGTGCTCGTGTGGCGACTAAGCGACGCTTCTGCCACGGAAGATCGAGAAGCGTTTGCGCACCGGTTGGTGGGTGGCTGTTTTCTCGCGCTCACTCTTTACGTGAGTTTTGAAGCGGTGAAGGATTTGCTCACGCATTCAACGCCGCGCGTGAGTTATTTTGGAATTATTTACGCGGCCGCTTGCGTCATCGTCATGCCGCTGCTTGCGCGCGCCAAACGCCGCGCCGCCGCAAATCTTCAGAGCGACGCATTGCACGCTGATTCCCACCAAAGCGATATTTGCGCTTATCTCGCGGTGATCTTGTTAGGCGGTTTGGGTCTGAACGCGCTTTTCGGATGGTGGTGGGCGGATCCGGTCGCAGCGCTTTGCATGGTGCCGATTATCTTGCGCGAAGCGATCAGCGGCTTGCGCGGACAACCGTGCACCCACGAACACAGAGCATAATCAATTGTCGATCTTACGAATCAAGAGCGAGAACAGCCGGCTACTTTTGGCCAACTTCATTTGCGGAGAAGAAACAGGCCAGTGATGGCAAGCGTGATACCAATGAGGCGTTGCCACGATGCCGGCTCGCGAAAAAATAAAATTCCGGCAATTGCCATAATCGCCGCGCCACCTGCCAGGATCGCCGGCACCGAAGACAGCGGCCCACCCTTTTGGAAAAGAAGAAAGAACGCAATCGTTCCCGCGCCGACGCAGATGCCGGTTAGCGCCGAGTAATAAAAACCTGCGCTGCTGTACTTCTGATTCCAACGACTGCCAAACCATAGCGCGGCGAGATAGAGCAAGATTGATAACGCGGCTGTCGCTTCGACCACAAATCCACCGAGACCGGCCCCGATATGATCAGATGCGAGCCGCGTGAAGATTTGATGCGCGCCGTAAAGCACGGCCGCTACGACTGCGTACCAAAACCAAGGTGCCATTACGCAAGCTTATCCAACGAGCACGAGTCGTAAAGAGAGTAATCGCGCGCCGTAAAAATACATGTCGGCAAGCAGGGCCCGGTCGTGTGATTACCACACGATTTAGGAACGAAACGCCGTGACTACCTTACATCTTGGCGCAGCCGCATTCTTTGCCGCACTTGCACGCCTTACCCTTATTCATCGGACAATTCTTGCCGGTGGCTTTGCAATTTGGTTTGTCCGCTGCAAAAGAGACCGTGCACATCGCTGCGACCAGGATCGAGAACAGGACTTTCGCGTAATTTTTCATACCTCTGGTATAGTCACGGTTGCCCTCTGGTGCGAGCAAAAAAATGAGGGCCTACCCGCGCCGAATGAAAACGTTTGAACATTCCAGACTTTAGGTCGATCAAAGGAGGAGAATGCAGCACGTGCCGTATAAGGCCTTTCGAATCTCGATAGTTCTTGCGACTGTCGCAGCCTGGTTATCCATCTCGAATCACTGCGTCATCGGCGGACTAATCGAGACGAAATCGCAGTCGGCAATGCCAAAAATGCATTGTCACGGTAATCAGCCGTCGCCATCGAAAAAGAGCAACCAAGAAGAGTTGCCTTGCTGTAAGGTGCTGAAAGCAATCGAGGCAAAGACGGCTACTGTCCCACCGGCCACATTCGATTTCATTCTGAAGGAATATCTCGTCGGCGTAAGTCTGCCGATAATTTCAGAGCAGCACGGGTTACTCATTGCTTGCGACAGCGGGCCACCCGCGCTCGCATTTTCTTTTTCGGAAACTGTTTTGCAGCGGAGCCTTCTTGCTCACGCTCCTCCTGTTTCCTTGAGCTAAAGCGCCGCGCCCGTTCACAGGGTTTCGTGCGCTTGCTCCTCTCCTAGCACGTCGCCGAGTGCGTCGTGCCTGCGTCTCTCGGCCGCGCATAGCGCTGCCGTTTTCCACAACAACCGAAATTCAACAACAACAATCAAAAAATGAATATACCAAAACAGAAACTCACAACGCGGTGCTTCGCAACGATCGCGTTCGGGATGATCGCGTCGCTCGGATACGCAGCTAATCTTTCCGATCAGGACAAAAAGTTCCTGACAAACTACGAAAAAATCCATGTCGCTTTGGCGGCGGACGATTTGCCGGGCGCAAAAACCGCGGCAACTGATTTAGGCGATCAAGGTAGTGATATCGCTAAGGCAAGTTCGTTACAAGATGCGCGGACTGGATTCGAAAAAATCACCGCACGCGCTAAGACGATTGCAGCAGGCCAAAGCGGCTATCACGTCGCACACTGCCCAATGCTGAAAAAGGATTGGGTGCAAACATCGACAACCGTCTCAAATCCCTACGGCGGCAAGGAGATGCTCAGCTGCGGCGAAATTCAGAAGTAACGCGTCTGCGACCACAAAGTTAACGAACTAGAATTATATGACTAACAAAACTAAAAACATCGTGCCGCTCGTCGCGGCGCTCACACTAATCGCAGCGCCGCTCGCGTTAGCACACAATCCGAACGGCCAAGTCGATCCCATGAACGCCTCCCTCCAATCCCTGAAAGGAGCGGAGTTCGAGCAGAGCTTTCTCCAGCAGATGATCCAGCATCATCGCAGCGCGATTGAGATGGCGAAGATGGTCCCTGATCACACGCAACGCCCAGAGCTCCGCCAGTTAGCCGAGAAAATCATCTCGGCGCAACAGCAGGAGATCGAGCAAATGACGAAATGGCTAAAGGATTGGGACAACGCTTCTCCGAAAGAAGTCGCGAACGAGAAAGCCGACAAAGAAATGAAACCGCACATGTCGATGTTGCAGGCCAAAAAAGATGCCGATTTCGACAAGGCGTTTCTCGACATGATGCCGAAACATCACCACGCGGCGGTCGAGATGGCTGAGCAGGCCGAGAAGAAGGCAACGCACCCCGAGCTAAAGGAGTTCGCGGCTAAGATCGCGAAGGACCAGGAAGCAGAGATAAAACAGATGAAGAGTTGGGCGACGTCCTGGTTCGGACCTCTGTGACGATTGGCATCGGGCGCTGTCGCGAAATGCGGCAGCGATCGCATCCGGAATAACAAATGAATATTCTTCGCCAACACCTCAGCGATCCTGAGTATCTCCATATTCTAATCAATCCGCTGCCGGTTTACGGACTCGCGGTTGGATTGTTGGCGCTGGGGCTGGCGCTGATTTTGAGGAACCAGCGGGTAACGATCGCCGCGCTGGTTCTTGTCTTTGTCTGCGCTATGTCAGCGTGGCCGACATATCACTATGGCGAGGCCGGTTACGATCGCGTAAAAGCGATGTCGGATCCCGCGGGTGAGCAATGGCTCGACGAGCATATGGCGCGCGGAGAAAAAATGATCTGGCTCTTTTATGTATTGGCCGGTGTGGCGGCCATCGGAGTCGGCGCCGTTGTGAAATGGCCGCGCACATCGTTCGCGATCACGGTCGGCACACTCGTGTTGGGATGTGCCACTCTCGGCACCGGCGGTTACATCGCGTATGCGGGCGGTCACGTTCGCCACAAGGAATTTCGTTTTGAACCGCCGCCGCAAGCGCGCGCGGAAGAACATCATCACGGTGGCGAACATGAGCACGCCGAAGAACAGACACCCGAGACTTCGCCGGCCCAGACAATGGAACATGCGGGACATGAGAAGATGCAGCAACCCACCGGAGAGCAACCGAAGTCCGAGGAGGAAAAGAAACAGCTCGAAGCAAGCCGTCTCCAACTCGAGGCGAGCCGGCTGCAATTGGAAGCCAGCCGAAAGCAATTGGAAGCTGTCGGCGGCGCGAGTCCGTCAGCCAGTCCATCGAGTTCCCCGCTAGAGCACAAGCATGATGAGCATCCGCATTAACTTTAGCAGATTGATCTGCGTGATTTTCGCCGCCGGATTTTTTGCCGGGTGTGCATCGACGACGCCGCCTCCTTTGCCAGCGGGTAATGCAGCCGATGCCCAGGCGCCTGTTTCGGAAAAACGGCTTAACAATCTCCTCGCCCATGACGAAACAACGGTTGCGATCCAAAAGGAATTAAGCCAAACCGCGAGCAGGGCGCAGGGTGCTCAAACGATGCATCATGACATGGGCAATATGCCGGGCATGGAACAAGGCGAGATGCCCGGGATGCAGCATGACGCCATGAAAATGGAGGATCACAAAGGGACGCCGTCCCCGACGAACGTGGACCCGGAGAAACAGAAGCTCGCCGACGAGATGAAAAAAACCTCTGAGGGGATGAAGAAGACTTCGGAAGAAATGAAAGAGAAGTCCGAGCAACCGAGTGCGGCAAATTTCTACTATACCTGCGTGATGCACCCGCAAATCCATGCCGACAAGCCCGGCAAGTGTCCGATCTGCGGAATGACATTGATCAAGAAAGAAGGCGCGCCGCCGAAATGAAAATCATTTTGTGTCTCGCGGCGTTCCTCGTGACCAGCGTTTGTTCGGCCGCATCTCTGGACCAATCCTTCGGCGACGTTTCCAACACCGTGCTTTCGCGCACCGGCAAACGCGTGCAATGGAATCGCGGCACACCGCAAGATGCCGAGGCGGAACGTTACATTCGCGCGCTCTTGAATCGGTCGCTGACGCCGAACTCGGCAGTTCAGATCGCGCTGCTGAACAATCATGATCTGCAAGCGATCTATGAAGAGATCGGGATTGCGCAGGCTGATGTGATCGAAGCGGGGCTGCTGAGAAATCCGCTCTTCTCGATTGAGCGGCGCTTTCCGGGCCAAGCGTTGGAAGCGGAACTAGTGACGCAATTCATCGACATTCTCTTTCTGCCAACACGCAAGCGCGCAGCCAAAGCGCAATTGGAAGCGGCGAAATCGCGTGTCGGAAATGAAATTTTGAAAATCGCGGCGGAAGTGCGGGCTGCGTTCTACGAGCACCAGGGCAATCTGCAAATGGGAGATCTTGGCGTTGAAGTTGAGAAAGCAGCGGCGGCTTCGGCTGAAGCGGCATTGCAGCTTCACCAAGCCGGCAACACGCGCGATGTCGATCTTGCGAGCGAGGAAGCGTTGCATGTGCAAGCGAAACTCGATCTGTCGAAAGGGCAGGCCCTGGCAATCGAAAGCCGCGAGAAATTGAACAGGTTGATGGGAGTGTGGGGCGAGCAGACCAACTGGACGATCGCGCCGCGTTTGCCAGACCCGCCGAAGATCGAGATCGGAACGAGTGGATTGGAGTCGCGCGCGATCGGGCAGCGTCTTGATCTTGCCGCGCTGCGATTCGAAACGCTGGGCGTCGCGCAAGGTCTGGGGCTCGCGCGCTTTCAAGAAATCGGGCAGCAAGTCGAAATCGGTGGACGTTATGTTCACGAAATTCAGAACGAGCATTCGACCGGACCGATCATACGGATCCCGATTCCGTTTTTTAATTTCGGGCAAGGCGTTAAAGCGCGCACCGAAGCCAGGGTGCGTCAGCTTCAACAACGTTACCTCGGTCTCGCCGTGCAAATTCGTTCGGAGGTGCGATCGGCGCGTGATCGGATGCTGAATGCGCGCGCGATGGTCGACTATTCTCAATCAACGGTGCTGCCTTTGCGTCACCGAATTATCGAAGAATCGCAGCTTCAATACAACGCGATGCAAATAAGTTTGTTTGATCTGTTGCGAGCGAAACAGGAAGAAGTGAATGCCGCGCGGCAATCAGTCGAAGCGCAACGCGATTACTGGGTCGCGCGCGCGGAATTGGAAAAAGCAGTGGGCGGTTCGCTCAACGGAAAGCTGCTTCAGCTCTCCGAAAGCAAAGAAGTGGTGCACGGGAGATAAATTATGATGACGCGAAGAAAATTTTTAAGCGGGACCGCCGTTGCGGCTGGCGGCGTTTCATTGTTACGCAGCGTTGTCTCCGCTCCAGCGCAGACCATTTCAACGACGGCGACGCCAGTTCCACTCGCGCAACCGGGGCGCGATTACACGCCGGTAATAACGCCCAATAATATCTCCCTGCCGTGGAAGATCGTAGACGGCGCAAAGGTTTATCACCTCGTCGCCGAAGAAGTGAAACATGAGTTCGCTCCAGGTCTCGAAGCATTTTGCTGGGGATTTAACGGTCGCGTGCATGGACCGACGATCGAAGCGGTCGAAGGCGATCGCGTGCGGATTTACGTGACGAACAACTTACCCGCGCCCACGAGTATTCATTGGCACGGAATCATTCTGCCGAACGGAATGGATGGAGTCAGTGGATTAACACAAACGCCGATCAAACCGGGCGAGACATTTAAGTACGAGTTCACGCTCAAACAGCACGGCACGCATATGTATCACTCGCATCACGATGAGATGACACAGATGGCGCTCGGCTTGATGGGACTGTTCGTCATTCATCCTCGCAAACCAAAGTACCGCGTCGACCGCGACTTCGCGTTCATGCTGAGCGAATGGCGGATCGATACCGGCACAATGCGCCCCAATCCAAACGAGATGACCGACTTCAACGTCTTCTCAATGAACGCTCGCATTTTTCCTGGGACGGAACCGATGGTGGCGAAGCTGGGTGATCGAGTGCGGCTTCGTTTCGTTAACCTTAGTGCTATGGATCACCATCCGATGCACTTGCACGGTCACACTTTTCGCGTCGTCGAAACTGACGGCGGCCAGATCCCCGAATCGGCCCAACAAATCGAAACGACCGTGCTAGTTCAAGTGGGCAGTGCGCGCACAGTCGAGTTCACTGCCGACAACCCCGGTGACTGGCCAGTGCATTGCCACATGACACATCACACTATGACGCAAATGGGCGACAAATTTCCAAACACGATCGGCGTTAAACCCGGCAAGTTAGATGAGAAGATTCGCGGCTCGCTTCTGCCGGGCTACATGACGATGGGCGAAAATGGCATGGGCGACATGGGAACAATGGGAATGCCGATTCCGCGCAACAGCCTTCCAATGATGGGCGGGCCGGGGCCTTTCGATTACATCGCGATGGGCGGCATGTTCACCGTCATAAAAATCCGCCAGGGCATCACGAGTTACGACGATCCCGGCTGGTATAAACATCCCGAAGGCACGGTCGCGTTCGCCGCTGCATCAGACGATCTCAAGCGCGACGGCATCGACATCGGATCAATACCGCAGCAGACGCCAATGCCGATGCATCATCATTCATGAATAGATTCATCCGGCTATTCACGTTCGTCGTGGTTTTTTCAGCTTCGGCCTCTTTCGCTCAAGAACCGAAGGAGGACAGCGCCGAGGTGACTGCCGCGGTTGAAAAATTTCACGCAGCGTTGCGCAAGGGCGATGCAAATGCAGCCATGGAACTGCTCGCGCCCGATGCGATCATTTTGGAGAGCGGTTCAGCCGAAACACGAGCGGAATATGAAGAACATCACCTCGCTGAAGACATCGTCTTTTCGCGCGCGGTGCCAAGTACAAGATCGACAATCGCCGTTCATATCGAAGGCAACGGGGCCTGGATCACATCGACGAGCATTGTGCGCGGCAACTTCAACGGCCGCGAAGTGAACAGCGCCGGGACAGAACTGATGGTGCTGACAAAATCTCCGGCAGGCTGGCGCATCCGCGCGATTCACTGGTCGAATCGAAAAACGAATCAATGATTACCGAAATTCACGAATGAAAAAAGGAGGTCGCTATCGAAACGCGATGGCTCCGCAATAGCGGAGTGGTTGACCCGAGCTCGGCTTCGGCTACAACATGATTACAATTAATTGGTTGGCCCCAAGCGAGTCGAATTCATTCGGAGGATCATCAAATGAAGAAATGGTTTTTTGACGCAGATTATCTCCAGTCGTGCAACTGCGATTACGGTTGCCCATGCGAATTCGCCGCGCCCCCGACGCCCGGCTTTTGCGAAGGCATGGGTGTTTGGCGGATCGATCGCGGCAAATACGGCGATCTGTCCCTTGATGGGCTCGGACTCGCCTTCGCCGCGAAATGGCCCGGCGCAATTCACGAAGGCAACGGCACGGTCTGCCTGTTCGTTGATGAGAAAGCATCCAAAGAACAGCGGGAAGCCTTGCTCGAGATCGGTTCGGGAAAGGCCGGTGGATTACCGTTCGAAATCTTGGCGACAACCTTCAGCACGTTGCTCGAGCCGCAGTTCGTTCCGTTCAACGTTAAGATGAACGGCCTCGAAAGTAGCGCACGGCTCGGCGACAATTTTCGCATCGCTCTGGAGCCGATCAAAAATCCTGTGACCAGAGATGTTGAAACCATCACCGTTAGTCACGGCACCGGTTTTATTTTCAAAAGTGCGGAGTGCGCTTCGGCCAAGGAAGGATCGGTCGCGATTGACAAGATGAAATTCAGTTATCCAAACAAAGCTGGGTTTGTCGCGCGCATTCGCTACGGCAATTAACGCCGAATGCTTTCGCGAGTTAATCGTCGGCCATGAGCGCATTGCCGGCGCTGCCGCGGCGCGAAAGCCTTCTGATCGGTGCGAGTCTTTGCGGCATCGCGCTGTTGGCCTGGTTCTACACGATTTACGAAGCGCGCCGGATGAATATCACCGGCGTTTGCGAATGTATGCGGATGAAGATGTCGGGGCCGGAGCTTTCTTCGTGGCCAACGGCAACATTGCTGCCGTTGTTTTTCATGTGGGTCATCATGATGATCGCCATGATGTTGCCGAGCGCGTTCCCGATGATTCTGACTTTCGCTGCCGTAGCGCGTAACCGTCAAGGACTTGGGCGCCCCTACGTTCCGATGTCGATCTTCGTTCTGGGCTACGTCGCCATCTGGTGCGTGTTCAGCGCGCTGGCCGCGGTCGGCCAATGGTGGCTGCATCGACACGCGTTGCTCTCATCATCGATGATGAGTACGAGCGCATGGCTCGGCGGCACGTTACTGCTCGTCGCGGGCATTTTTCAATTCACGCCGTTGAAACACACTTGTCTGACCAATTGCCGCGGTCCATTGGAATTCATCATGACGCGCTGGCGCGAAGGAAGCAGCGGTGCATTTCGAATGGGATTGGAGCACGGCGCATTTTGCACCGGCTGCTGTTGGGCGTTGATGGCGCTGCTTTTCGTCGCCGGCGTGATGAACATTCTCTGGATCGCCGCGCTGACGCTGCTCGTCTGTTCGGAGAAAATGCTGCCTGCGCGTGCGCGAGTAAGTTTCGCCACTGGGTTGTTGCTCTGTGGGTGGGGCGCATTCATTCTTTTTCGGCCCTAACTGTTTGCTCGCGATCCTCAAACAATGACGAACCTGATCCCAAGTCTCGGTCATGCGCTTTGGATGGCGTTTGCCATGTTCTGGGAAATTTTGTGGCCCCTGATCTTAGGCTTCGGTCTCTCGGGCGTTGTCCAGGCGGTCGTCTCAAAAGGAGCAATGAGCCGATTGCTTCCAGACGATTCTCCGAAGTCACTTGCGATTGCCACAGGCCTCGGCGCTGCTTCGTCGTCCTGTTCCTACGCGGCAGTCGCGCTGGCGCGATCGATCTTTCGAAAAGGCGCCGATTTCACGGCCGCGATGGCCTTCGAGATGGCTTCCACGAATTTGGTCGCCGAACTGAGTGTCATCTTGATTGTGCTGATGGGTTGGCAATTTGCGCTCGCTGAATTTACCGGTGGTCCGTTGATGATTGTTATCATCGCCGTGCTCTTCAGAATTTTTCTGTCGCGCAAATTGATCGGCGAAGCGCGCGAGCAAGCCGACAAGGGCATCAAAGGCGTCATGGAAGGTCACGCCGAGATGGACATGAGCGTCGAAGAAGGCGGTTCGCTCTGGCAACGGCTTAGTTCGCCCGAAGGAATCACCGCCACAAGCCACTACTTCGTGATGGATGTGCTCGCCGTCTGGAAAGACATCGTGATTGGGCTTTTCCTGGCCGGCGCACTCGCTGCGTGGGTCCCGCAGGATTTTTGGAAAGACTTTTTCTTAACCTCGCATCCGGTTGCGGCGACGTTATGGGGGCCAATCATCGGACCGCTGGTAGCAGTTCTTTCTTTCGTTTGCTCGGTCGGCAATATCCCCCTTGCGGCAGTTCTTTGGAACGGCGGGATCAGCTTTGGCGGCGTGATCGCGTTTATTTATGCCGACCTGATCATCCTGCCTATCATCGACATCTATCGAAAGTATTATGGCTGGAAAGTTGCCGCCTTGATCGTCGCAGTTTTTTATGTCGCGATGTTTGGAGCAGCGTTGATCGTCGAATTTCTTTTCGGCGCGTTGGGATTGATTCCGCGGCACCGAAGCGCGCAGGTCGTAGAAATGTCCATCAGTTTGAATTACACGACCGTGCTCAACATCACCTTCCTCGCCATCGCCGCATTCCTCATTGTTCGATTTTTGCGAACAGGCGGTCCGAGAATGCTGGCGCATATGGACTAGCTGCGACCCACGCAGAATTTTGTTGTTTTCAATCTCCTAACTGCCCGACAATTGTTTTTTCCGATTTCAGAGATTAAAAGCCGTTTATGATCACACGGATCGTTTTCTTAACAGTCATATTGTCATTCGTTGCCTCGATTGCGTTCAGCCAAATGAAATACAGCCGGACGAATTCCCAGAAACCAACGCCAACGCCAACACCGACGCCAACCCCAACGGCCCAGCAGAAAATGGTTCCGGCGTCCGCACAAATTCCGGCGAAGCAATCGCCACCGCCACCGCAGAGAGCAGTGCAATCGACGACTCAACCAAAAGCGACGCCTGTGACGTCTCAAAATCAGCCGAAGCAAATGCCGCCGACGAGAACTATCCCCGCGCAGCTTCAGCAGAAAGCACCGCCAACGCCTGCGCCGACCGTGGCGAAACCGACTCCCACGCCTGTGCCTCCTCCCGACGTCAAAGCTTATCTCGATCGCCAGGTAGCGAACTCAAAGGACCAGAAATTCCACTTCACGATGAACGGAAAGGATCTCGCGCTTACGCCGTTCCACGTCTGGCGTCAAAAGAGTACCGGTGCCGGCAGCACCTCAACCTGTATCGATATGAGGAGTGATGACGGCCGGATTTACGACATCGATTTTATGACGACGGGAGCGCAGGTGACCGGCATCAAGATTCACAGAATCAACGGGGAGGCCTTGAGATAGTCAGGGGCTTGCTCTTAAACCCTTCGTTCGCCACTGTCATGCAATTCAACCGTAAAAAAATATGATCACAAGAATCATTCTCGCAGCAGTCGTCGCATCATTTGTTGCTGGGATCGCTTTCGGTCAGATGCAAGGATCTTACTCCCAGCCTCAGACCCAGCCGCCACAACCTTCAAGTGGTGGGCAGCAAAAGACTTCGACGACGACAACGACCAAAACGGTCATGCCGCAAGGCGTGAAAGGTTATCTCGACAGCCAGATCGCGAATTCCAAGGACAAGAAGTTCCACGTGGCATTGAATGGAAAGGATGTGGCGCTAACTCCGGAGAAGTTTCACGAAGAGAAAAAACTCGGCGGCGGCAAAGCGGCCACCGCGGTGGATATGAAAGGCGTTGACGGCAAGATCTATGAAATTGATTTTGTTTCGTCCGGCGGCCAAGTGACCGGAGCCTCGGTGGGCAAGGTGAACGGGAAATCGCCTTCAAGTCAGTAGCGCAAAGGCCAACACGATATTGTAGCCGCGGCCCTGTGGGCCGCGTGCACGCGTCGCACAGCGACGCGGCTACAGTTGCGGTTGCGAAGTGATCACGCGTCCGCCACTGTCCTTGCCAAGCCCGTAACTTTAGCGAAGGCTGGTCGCCGGAATGCCGAAGACGTTTTTCATCACTACGGCGATCGATTACACCAATTCGCCGCCGCACATCGGGCACGCTTACGAAAAAGTGCTGGCTGATGTGATCGCGCGCTATCACCGGCTCAAAGGTGAAAAAGTTTTTTATCTGACCGGTGTCGATCAACACGGCCAGAAAGTTCAGCAATCAGCGGCCAAAGCCGGCGTTCCACCGGCGGAGTTCGTCAAAGGCCTGACCCAAAAGTTTGTCGATCTTTGGAAAAAGTTGGATGTGAAATACGACGAATGGGCGGAAACGATTTCGCCGCGCCACAAAAAAGTCGTGCAAGGAATGCTGCAACGTTTGTTCGACGCCGGACAGATCTGCAAAGACAAGCAGTCCGGTCACTATTCGATTCGCCAGGAACAGTTTCTAACCGACAAAGAGCGCGGCCCGGATGGCGAGTTCGGTCCGGAATGGGGACAGGTCGAATTTCGCGAAGAAGAAAATTATTACTTCAAACTCAGCCAGCACAAAGATTGGCTGCTGCGTTACATCGACAATCGAAAGGACGCCGTCATTCCAGATTTTCGGCAGACGGAATTACGGAATGCGATTGAGCGAACCAGCGGCGATTTGTGTATCTCGCGTCCGAAATCGCGGCTCGATTGGGGGATCGAGCTGCCGTTCGACAAGGATTTCGTGACTTATGTCTGGTTCGACGCGCTAAGCAATTACATCAGCTTCGCCGGCTACGATCCGAAGATCGACAATTACGAAAAGCAGCCGCCGGATTTCCGAGACAAGTGGCCGGCACTGCAAATCATCGGAAAAGATATTCTCGTTCCGGCGCACGGCATTTATTGGCTGATCATGCTCCACGCGATCGGTTTTCCTGACGACCAGATTCCACAACTACTCGTCCACGGTTGGTGGAACCTCGGCGGCGCAAAAATCAGCAAGAGTGCGGGAAATGTCGTCGATCCCAACGAACTTGCCGATAAATATGGCACTGAAGCGTTGCGATATTACTTGATGAGCGACATTGCAATGGGACGGGACGCTGATTTTGCGGAGGAACGACTTATCGGTCGACATGACGGAGATTTGGCCAATTCGTTAGGTAACCTCCTAAACCGAACTCTAAACATGGCAGGCAGGTATCGCGAGGGTCGTCTTGATAAGAGTTTTGAGAGCCATCCTTTGTTTTTGAAGCCAGACGGATGGTGGAACTCCATATCACCCGCGACGGATAGTTTGGAGAAACAAACTGCGCATATGGCAGGGCTACTCCGAACGATTTCAGGATTGGCTAAGATATGTTCCGAGGTCTCCACGATGCCTCGATTTGCCGTCCACGAGGAGATAGGGATGCTGAACCATTGGAGCAGGACAAGCAATGAGTTGGTAGAAATTGCGGCTCCTTGGAAATTGGCTAAAAATCCGGCGCGCAAATCGGAACTTGATGCAGTTCTGTATCATCTGGCCGAATCACTTCGCGTCATCGCGATTTTGATTTCACCGGTGTTACCAAAAGCGGCACATGGAATTTTCGATCAACTGAATTGGAAGATGGAGTTGAGTGGAAAAGAAGAACGGTTCGCGCTCAAAGACGCGGAGTGGGGCGGTTTGCCGGATGGACATGTGGTTGGCAAGCCGGTGCCGTTATTCCCGCGGATTGAAACGCCGAACGCGTTGTAGCTGCCGATGTCCTCATCGGCAGGCTAAGAAAATTCTGCCGCCAGAGACGGCGGCAGCTACAACTTACTGCGCGCATTCTTCGAAGGCGGCGGGTTCGCCTTGAAGGTGCGCAAGCGCTTCACCGGCAAAATGCAATGAGCCGGTGATGAGAATGGGATCTCTTTGTTGGCGAGCTTTGGCGATTGAATCGGCAAAGCTCGAGAAAATCTCGGATTTGCGGCCAAGATCGACAAATATTTTTTGAAGCTCGATTGGATCGGCGGCGCGCTCGCTTCGAATTTTTGGCAAGAGGACAAGATCCGTAATCGGCGCGAGCACTTCGCAGATTTTTCTCAAATCCTTGTCCGAAAGGATTGCCAAAATCATGGTCGCGCGCTGGTCGCCGAAAATTTCGCGCCAGGTATTGGTAAGAATCTGCGCTGCAGCGGGATTATGGGCGCCATCGATGACGGTTCGTTTGTCCCAGCATTGGAAACGTCCTGGCCACTCGACGGTGGCGAGTCCTCCAGCAATCGCCGCTTCGTCAATGTCGATCTTGCCAGCGCGAATCCCGGCGATTGCGGTTGCGGCGTTGAGCTTCTGATGTTCGCCGCGCAACGCGATTGGCGATTTGTCGTAAGTTTCAGTTACAAAATGCAAAGGCGCTTCGCATTCCGCGGCGCGCGCGCGAATCACTTTCTCGGCCTCCGGAAGTTGCGGCGCGGAAACAACCGGCGATCGCGGCTTGGTGATTCCGGCTTTCTCGCCCGCGATTTTGGCCAGTGAATCGCCAAGCCACTGCTCGTGATCGAGCGCAATGGGTGTGATCACAGCGACGTCCGATTGAATCGCGTTGGTGGCGTCGAGTCGCCCGCCCAGGCCCGTTTCCAGAACGGCGATGTCGATCCTTGCTTCCGAGAAATGTTTCAAGGCAAGCGCAGTCGCGATTTCGAAGAAGGTCGGATGTGGGTCCCAATCAGTGACGAGTTTCCGAATATTGGTCAGACCGGCCGCAACTTCGTTTTCAGAAATCATTTCGCCATCAACGCGAATGCGTTCCCGAAAAGTAACGAGGTGAGGTGAAACAAAAAGGCCGCTCCGATATTTTTGGGCGCGACAGATCGAATCGATCATGGCGCAAACCGAGCCTTTGCCGTTGGTGCCGGCGACGTGAATGACGCGCGCGTTGCCAAGATCGACATGTAACTCGGCGATCAGACGCTGGATGTTTTCCAGGCCGAGTTTGATCCCGAAGCGCTGAAGGCTGTAAAGCCAGGCGAGCGCCTCGGTGTACTTCACGACACGGAAGAGAAATAGCTGAGCAAATGGCTGATCGTCTCGCGCATTTTTTTGCGATGCACGATCATGTCGATCAAGCCGTGTTCCTCGAGAAATTCCGCAGTTTGAAATCCTTTCGGCAAATCCTGGTGGGTTGTTTCCTTGATCACGCGCGGTCCGGCAAACCCGATCATGCTTTTCGGTTCGGCGATAATGACGTCGCCTAACGAAGCAAAGCTGGCCATCACGCCCGCGGTGGTCGGATTCGTGAGCACGGAAATGTAAGGAAGTCTTTTATCCGCGTGACGGGCAAGCGCGCCGCTGGTTTTGGCCATTTGCATTAAACTGAGCATGCCTTCGTACATGCGCGCGCCGCCGGAAGCGGAAACGATGACAACGGCGGCGCCTTCATCGGTGCCGTATTCGATCACGCGGGTGATCCTTTCGCCAACAACGGAGCCCATCGTGGCAGCGAGAAATCCGAAATCCATCACCGCAAGCGCGACTTTGTAACCGTCGATCATTCCATGGCCGCTGATGACGGCATCGGTCAATCCGGTGCGCTCCTGATAATTTTTGAGCCGATCTTTGTAGCTGGCCATTCCTTGGAAGCGGAGCGTGTCGATCGATTTCAGGTCCGCGTCCATCTCCACGAACGTTTGGGCATCAAGCAGATTGCCGATCCTGTCCTTGGCCGATAGGGCGAAGTGATAATCGCAGCGCGGACAAACCCGAAAATTTTCATTGAGCTCGATTTCGTGGATCACTTCATTGCAGCCCGGGCACTTTTGAAAAAGTCCCTGCGGAATGTCGCGCTTCTTGCGCGGCTGGGTCTTGAGTGTCGGTTTTTTAAAAATGGCCATGGTAATCAGGCGCGGGCGGCCGTCACGGCATAGACCGATTGCGCGCCGGCTTCTTTCAAGACCCGCGCGCATTCGCTCAAGGTTGAGCCGGTAGTTAAGACGTCATCGATCAGGAGCACCCGTAACTTTCGCACGTCTCCGTTTTTTCGTAAACGGAATGCATTGCGCAAGTTTTGCATGCGCTCGGCCCGGTCAAATGCGGTCTGGGTCGTAGTAAAACGAACGCGTTGCAGGACCGGACGCAACGGCAGCGCCATATGCGTGCTCAACCATTCCGCCAGCAGCGCCGCTTGATTAAACCCGCGCTCGCGCCGTTTCGCCGGATGGAGCGGGACGGGAACGATCGCGTCGAAGCGGTGTTCGCGAAGACGCTCGTCGTCGAGTGCGGCTACCAGCCACCGAGCGACCAGATGGCGCAGATGAATTTGGCGACCGTATTTAAAATTGAGGATTACGTGGCGAACGATTCCACGGCTTCGGTAAGCAGAAACCGCAGCGTCGAAATGAAGAGTACGATGGGCGCAGTTGGCACATGAAAAGGCGGTCGTGATTGCGCCATCAAACGGCTCGGAGCATTTTGAGCAGAACGGCGGCACAATTCGAGAAATCTTCGCGTCGCACTCGGCGCACAGATATTCGCCCAAATCGACTGAGGCCGAGCAAATGGTGCACGACGGTGGATAGAGGAGCGACGCGATTCCGCGGAAAAGGCTAGGGGTTGCGAGCGCCGACATATTTCAACCAGCCGCGCATTATCAGCCACGTCAAGCACGCGACTCCGAGCGGAACGATTCCGACCAACAGATTTCTTCCAAGCCACGGCAGCACGATCAAATCATGTCGCGCGATCTTATTGAAGACGCCACTGGTAAGAATCCATCCGGCGTGCAAACCGATTGGCAACCAGAGCGAGCGAGTCTGCAATCGCGCGTCGGCCAAAATCCAACCGATCAGAAACAAGGTCGTGAACCCCGCGGCGACCAGGAGCGGGTCGGCAAATTGCCCAAAGGCGTGCGCGATTGAATTGAAGCCCGAGGTCCAGGTCACGTGTTCGGACGTTCGGTCCGGCGCTTTCAAAAAATGGACGATGGAATACAGCGCCGACGTTACGAAGATCGACATGTACCTGCGTCCGCTTTTCAGCAGAACGCCCAGAACGAGTCCGCGGAAAAATGTTTCCTCGATAATCGGGACAACGGCTGCGGCGCCCGCAACCTTTACAACTGCGGGCCAATTGATCGCGCCGCGCAGAAAAAAAATTGGCGTCGCCAGCAAGATCGCCGCGCAGCAGAGCAGGGGAGTGGCCGAGAGGATGAATCCCGCCAACACATCCCGCCAGCGATGCGAATTTCGAGAGATCTGCAAATCATCCAGGCTGCGGACCTCCAGCGATCGAATGAGTGGCCAAAACAAAAGCAGCGCAGCGACGAGCAGCGCGCGATGAAAAAAAGTTTCGAAGTCGTATCGGGCGAGAAAAGTTAGGAAGCCGTGAGCAACCAGCGACTGCGCCCCCCAAAAAAGACACGGCGCCAACAGCGAGGCGACCAAAACGGTTGCGAGCAAATAAACCAGCAGTCTGGCCGCGTCCTTCAAGGCTGCTAATGTAAGGTTTCCCAGCAATGCCGAGTCAACACATATGGACCGAGAAAGACGATGAAGGTCGCAAGCGCGAAGTCCGCGCGACGAAGTTCGGAGGCGCTTGGCGACTTCAAGCCAAATTGAAAGACGACACCGAATGGACCTATTACGATGTTCCGCGGCTGGAGGATCTGCTGGCGCTCAAAGACGTCGTTTTTCGGAAGTACCAGCGGCGCCGGGCTTCGGCCGAGGACGTCGCGTCAGTCGATAAACTAATCAAGGAACAGCAAACCAATGAGTAAGGGCTGCCTCATTACCGGTCTCCTCTCCCTTTCTCAAAGTGAGAGGATGAAGGTGAGAGATCGCTGTCAGCTTGGAGAACAGGGCGACTCCTCACCCTCGCCCTCTCCTCGAAAGACGAGGAGAGGGATCACAGATTCGATTGCGCACGCTATTAGCACGGGCCGCCTTATTTTCTGTCTCCTCTCCCTTTCTCAAAGGGAGAGGATGAAGGTGAGGGATTGTTCGACGCGCATTGCTCCAAGGCTAACCAAATGGCTTCAAGGACGCTGTCGAGTTCTTCCCGCACTTGATGATTCCAGAAGCGGACGACGGCAATTCCTTGTGTGGCTAGAAATTCCGCACGCGCCTGATCGTGCATCTCGCGCAGGCGGGAATCATGGCCCGAACCATCCAACTCGATCGCGAGTTTCGCGTTCGGACAATAGAAGTCCAGGACGTAAGGATCGAAGGGGTGCTGTCGCCGGAATTTATGAGCAGCGAACTTTCGATTTCGGAGATGGCGCCAGAGAATGCGTTCGCAATCGGTTGCCTTCTTGCGGAGATATCGCGCACGAGTCATTGGTGGGCTGTTTAGAACTCGCAATCGATTGTGAAAAGATAATTGCGCACCCCCTCACCTCAATCCTCTCCCCGCAAACGGGGAGAGGCGGACGCCAGCATTTGAGAAATCCACCGCCGCTGATCGATTCGATGGTGGAAGTTTGCAGCCAATGAAAAAGAAGGCGCGAGTCGATCAGTCTTTGGTTGAACGCGGATTTTTTGAAAGCCGCGAACGCGCGCAGCGCGCGATCATGGCAGGCGAAGTCCGAATTGGCGACCGCGTATTCACTAAACCGGCCGAGCTGGTTGAAGTCGACGCACCGATTTCGATTGTGCATCCGCCGCAATTCGCGAGTCGCGGCGCGTTGAAGCTTGAGGGCGCGCTCGACTTTTTTGGAGCCGATGTTCAAGGAAAGACCGCGCTCGACATTGGCGCTTCAACCGGCGGATTTACGGACTGCTTATTGCAACGCGGCGCAGCGAAAGTATTCGCGATCGACGTGGGTCACGGCCAACTGGCTTGGAAATTAAGAAACGATCCGCGCGTCGTGGTGATGGAAAAGCTCAATGCGCGATTTCTTTCGCGGGAGCAGGTCCCGCAACTTGTCGATCTTTGCGTGACCGACGTTTCATTCATCTCGCTGACTTTGATCTTGCCTCGCGCTTTCGAGTTGATAACCCAGGACGGTATGATTCTGGCGCTGATCAAACCGCAATTTGAATTGGAGCGGGAAGATGTCGGCCGCGGCGGAATTGTCCGCGAGCCTGCGCTCCACGAAAAAGCGCAGCAAAAAATTGCGAACTTCGTCGAAGAAGCGAACTATCGTGTGGTCGGTCTCGTTCCGTCGACAATCACCGGGACCGACGGCAACCAGGAATTTTTTATATGCATCCGAAAACAATCGGATTGATCGCGCACCCGGGTAAACCCGGAGTGGGGGAGCTGGTCAAATCGCTGACGGCGGAGTTCGCCCGCTTCTCGATGTCAGTCTTGCTGGAGAAGGAGACTGCGGCGGTCAGTGGCCAGCGTTCCGACATCACAATCGCTCAACTTGGAGACAAAGCCGACCTGCTCGTCGTAGTCGGTGGCGACGGCACTATTTTGAATGTGGCCGGCCATCTCGGCGAATCGAGTCCACCGATTTTTGGAATTAATGTCGGATCGCTTGGCTTTTTGACGTGCGCGAGTTCACCGGCATTTCGGGAAGCGGTTGAATGCATCGCCAAAGGAAAAATGACATTTAGCGATCGTGCACTGCTCGAAGTTGTTCTGCGGAATTCGAAGGAAAGCCACAAACCGTTGATTGGGCTGAACGACGCCGTGTTTAGCCGCGGCGAAATCTCGCGGTTGATTCGACTGCGGACACGCGTGAACGGCGAGGCGCTGACCGAGTTCAATGCCGACGGTTTGATTATCGCAACGCCGACCGGGTCGACCGCCTATTCGCTTTCCGCCGGCGGACCGATCCTGGAACCGGAGTCGGGAGTGTTTGTCATCACGCCGATCTGCCCGCACGTGCTGACCAATCGTTCCATCATCGTTTCGGAAAAGTCGGTGATCGAAGTGGAAGCAAGCGAACCCGATTATCCGGTCTATCTGACGGTTGATGGCCGCGAGCCGACGCGGATTGCGAAAGACGCGACCGTTCAGATCAGGAAAGCGAAAAAGACGCTCCAATTGGCGGCCATGCCGGACATGTCGTTCTTCAGCGTGGTCCGGCAGAAATTGAAGTGGAGCGGCAGCGCGATTTCGTAACTAAGAGACCGTGGAGACGGCGGCTTTAAACCGCCAATCGCTGCAATTCCAACCCAGAAGTGCTTCGACCTTGTTGATGTCCTCGTCGAAAATGGCAGCGGCGTAGACGCGCTCCTCGGGAGTTATTTTTCGCGAATAGGAACCGACATTGCGCTTCTTGTTTTTCAAACGCGAGAGACTGCGCACGCCAATAAAATCGAAGACACGGTCAAGAACCGGAACAGGATTTCCGCGGAGATCGTCGTATTTGAGGACCAGAACCCGCTCGCGCGGGAATCGCACAAAAACCTGCTCAAGCTGTGGGGCGTAAAGGCTGCGGGCAATGTAGGCATTACCGCGCGGCCTTTGCCAGATCCCGATCTCCTGGTCGCGCTTGAGCGCGTCAAGAAACGCGAGCGGTTCCTGGCCTTTGGCGCGGCGCATGTTCCATTGCGAGAACGCGCGGCCGACCGGATTGCGCAGCGAAATAATCAATTTCATTTTCGGGTTGTAATGAGCGATCCGCTCGAGCGCGCCCGGATAATAAAGATAATCGGCGGTGACTTCACCGGCGACGCGCCAACGCCAGCTGGGATCGAAGTTCCCGTGCAAAATTCGATAGTCAGGCTCGATAGGGCCAGTTCGGCTCGAACTGAAATGTTCTTTTTTGTCGAAAAAATGGAGCGCTTGATCTCGCAGCAGCGCGACATGCGGATGCTGTGCGAGAAAATCGTGGATCGCAGTGGTGCCGGCTTTCTGGACGCCTGCGACTATGAAACTCACCTGATCAACCTTGCGGCGCCGAAAAGAAATCGATTCCACGTCGGAAACAGTACCACTTTTCGAGCAACGCGAAAACTAGATCGACAATTTGCTCGTAACGATTAGTCAGGGTTTTATCGGCATCGTGGAAGAATCAACCCGGAGCGTGAGTGAAGGCTTTGAAGATCTGGCCTGGATCTTCACCTGCGATAGCCGCAATCGCGGCTTCATCCGTCAGGGCTTCGATGAGGCGGCGCTGTTGTGGAAAGCCGTTAAAGCGACGTCCGGGAATATTCTGGAGATCGGTCGCAACCTTGCCGGTTCCACGGTCCTGCTGGCTGCAGCTGGACCAGGTCGCGAGATTTATTCAATCGACAACCGGTCGAACGAAGACCGCGCCTGCAAAGATTATTTGGCGGGATCGGCCAACAAGGCGCGCGTGCATTTGCTGGTGGCCGACTCGCGCGCGCCGCTGCCAAACTTAAACTTTGGTTTTCTGTTCATCGATGGCGATCACACTTTTGAAGGCGTCCTCGCGGATGTGATTGCGCACTGGAATACGCTGCAATCGTCGGGCGAATATCCGGCGTTGGTGGCGTTTCATGACGCCTTGCCAAATAACAATTTCAAATGGCGTGATGCCGATCGGAGACTGAATCGTCTTTGGATCCGCGTGAAAAATAGATTTCGAAAACGGCAAAAACCGGAGGTAGCGCCCGATTACGAGCCAGGCGTGTTGAAAGTGTGCGACGAACTCATTCGTCACGGCTTGGCTGTGAAATGGCGATCGGCCGGCTCGATGCTGGTACTAAGAAAGCAGGGTGATCTGCCCCACAATTTTTCAGAGATCGCGCGGAAGGCGTAGCAGAATTAGCCGGCGACATGGTGCGATTGCGGTAGTCGACAGTCGGCGGCAAACTTGGTAGATAGCTTTGGAGCTGCTGAATTCATGACCCCTGGTTCACGCGCAGTTTTGGGCGCTTTCGCTCTGACGGGAGCGCTAATCGCTAGCTTTGCGTTCTCGCAAACTTCCGAACCTGAAGGCCACGTCACGAGTATTTTTCATGACGTCCAAGTTTTGCCGGAAAAAGCCGACGCACGACCGGCCGCGATCAACGACAAAGTCGACGACGGCACCGCGCTTCGGACTGGAGACGATTCGCGCTCGGAACTGACCTTCGCTGATCTGACAATTACGCGTCTGGGCGCGAACACGGTTTTTAGTTTCAACAAAGCGGGTCGCAGCGTCCGGCTAGACAGCGGCGCGATCCTGCTTTACGCGCGAAAGAATTCCGGCGGCGC
The DNA here is from genome assembly GCA_038230255.1 of Chthoniobacterales bacterium. Taxonomy (GTDB): domain Bacteria; phylum Verrucomicrobiota; class Verrucomicrobiia; order Chthoniobacterales; family UBA10450; genus AV40. The sequence continues at coordinate 53,833 of JBBRNP010000006.1, read as the reverse complement.
CGAGATCTCGACCAAAGCCGTGTCGGTTGGAATCACCGGCACGACCGTGATTTTTGAAGCGAAGCCGGACAGTTACGATCGATTAATCGTTCTGGAAGGCGATGCGCGTTTCTCGCTGAACGATTTTCCTGATCAATCAACCAACGTTCGCGCTGGGCAGCTGCTCAATGTGAAAGCCGGCGCGCATAAACTTCCGAAGCCGGGGCGAGTCGATTTGAGGCGGATTATGAATACGCACCCGCTGATCAAGAATTTTCCGCCGCTACCGAGTCTGGATTTGATTCTCGCGGTCGCAGATGGGCGCAATCCGAATCGTCCGCCACCGCCACCGCAACCGGTAAGTGGTGGTACCGGTTCTCAAGGCGGACCCTCTCCAGTTTATGTACCGACCGGCCCGTCTCTGGGACCGACGACGCTCTGGTGGTGCTGCATCGATGGACAAGTCGTGCAATCGACTGAAGCAGAGTGCCGCGCGAGAGGAGGTCAGGCTTTCCGCTCCGAACAGGAAGCGCGCAAAGCTTGCGGTCGAAAGTCGCCAACGCCAACGCCAACGCCAACGCCTAATGGAGGAGGACTGTGGTGCTGCGTCGACGGCAAAGTCGTGCAGGCAACACCGGCGCAGTCCCGTGCAACAAGTATCCAATGCTACGGTTCCAGAGAAGAAGCGCTCAAGAATTGTTCTCCTAAACAGACGACCTGTTGGTGCTGCATCAACGGGCAGGTCGTCCAGACGACAGAAGCGGATTGCGGGGAGAGAGATGGTCAATGCTACGGTTCTAGGAAAGAAGCGCGCAAAAATTGTCGCGGAGCAGGGGCAACGCCGACTCCGACGCCGCATCGATCATATCCAACACCAAGACCGACGCCGCGACCGACGATCGGTCGTCCTCATTATCCGAACAATCCGCCAAATCCGACTCCAACGCCAAAGAAGCGTTATCCGCCCATCAAACGGCCGCGACTGACACCGACGCCAGGTCAGATGATTCGCTGAAGCCTACGGAGAATGGCGCGTTGAGCACGGTTGCAATACGCGTCCGTCATTCATAAAATTAACGTCGTGAATAGAACACTCTTCGTAATTGTCGCGTGTATCATCTGCGTCGGCTGCCAGATGGACAAAAGGTTTTCTCAACTTCAAACCGGAATGACGAAAACCCAGGTCCTCGCGATAGTTGGTAAGCGTCCGACCGGCGATAAGATGCAAGACGGGACGGAAACCTTGCAATGGGAGACTGGTAGTCATTACGCCAAGTTTAAGAACGGCAGGCTGATCGACTACGGCACGGAGTAAATTTGCCTACTTCAAGGCCCAGCAACTCCAAGATTACTAGGGGCAGAAAGAGGACGCGAAGTTTGAAGATGGTTTTCGCCAGCGCCTAATTCAGCGCCGCCGCCTGAGCTGCTCGAACAGGATGGCTGCCAGACAGAAACTCCAACTGAGGCAAGCCATATTGAATTCCGGAACAGGCGTGTAGGTCAGCGGCCCGAGGGCGATGGCTTGTGCGCCGAGCGCCGGATCGTTGTTCGACCATTGGAAAGAAAACTGTGTGATCGGCCCATTAAAAGTGATGCTGATTGCTCCCTGGTTGGTTGCATTGTTCGCGTTTGCTGTTCCCAAAATCACCGTACTAATCCCGGTTCCAGTAATCGTGTTATAGCCTGAAACCGCACTCGTAACTGAGTCAGGCCCGACTGTCGCACCTAGGTCGCTCAATGCCTGAATATTGTAAATCTTATCCGCAAATTGCCCCGAAACAGCATCAACATCCCAGATCTGAAATGACAGGTTTATGACCGGGGTCGCAAAGCTGACCGTGGTCTTAATATAAGTTCCGAAAGCGGTAGAGCTGGTAGCATACAGCTGCAACCCGTCCACTCCTGAAAGTCCGTTTGTCAGGGGATTGGCGCTAATCTGAGGGTAGCCGCCTAAGAGGTTCATTCCTTGGGGACCTGCTCCGTTGTTATTGATTGAAACGGTAATGTCGTTCGGATTGACGCTGGTAAAACTCTGCGCCAGCGTTTGCCCCGCGGTGGGCGAACCCGCCGTCCAGCCGGGAGATGCGGGCCAATTGAATACAACCGATGCTTCGGTGATTGCTGGCGTTAGATTAAGAACCGCAGCCGTTATCAAGCTCAGACAAACGGGCGAGAGACCGGTAGTAAGGATCGAGCCACTGTTTCTCATTGGTAGTATGCGACTTAGCAAGAGTCGCGCCTCGGTTGGGCCCGTTCATTCCCACCGAAATGTGTTCGTGGCACCCCTAAGAGAAAAACGCGTTACTAGCGGCAGACAGAGGACGCGAAGTTTGAAGACATCTTCGCCTCCAAAAAATCAGGCGAGACACCGCTTCAGCTAATTACCAAATCGAATCGGAGGAGACACTGGCACTGTCCCCGGGGGCACTCGTCTTGCTAATCGACTTGGGATGCGTCGGCGCTCGCAAGTTTCCTCTCCCGCGGAGGTCCTCACTCTCGACATTGGCGAGGAAGTAGCGACGTTCGGGGGGCCGGCCCGGAAAGTTTTGCTCCTGGAAGATCGTGATGATTTCCGGGAGGTTCTACGCGACCACCTGGTCTTTCGCTCTTATCAGGTGACCTCCGTCCGGAGCGGTGTCGAGGGCCTGCGCGAGATCATGAACGGATCCTTTGATCTCATCATTTGCGACATGATGATGCCAAAAGTCGGGGGCGAGATGTTTTACTGGGCGGTGACGCGGGTCCGGCCGGCTGCTGCGCGGCGGTTCATTTTTTTTACCGGTCACCGGAACAATCCGTCGATCGAGTTTTTCTTCCGCCGAGTGAACGCGACGGTGCTCATCAAGCCCTTTAAGCTGGGAGCGCTCGACTCGGCGATCGAGGGTGTCCTCCTCAAACTGCGCTGACAGTTCAGAAAAGGACATTTATCCAACCTAGCGAATCATGCGGATTGAACGGGGCCGGCGAGCAAGGATGGGGTGAGTAGGACAGAGCTTCAAAACCATTCCAAACGAAATTAACACCTAACGACTTTATATGACATATATTGTCTGATGTTATGGAGCTAGAAAGATCGATGCCCCTAGCGTCGTCCTATTTTCTCTCTCCGCGCGCCGCATTTAAGACCGGATTCCCGAATCGCACTCGGGGCCCTCTGATTCGTTTCGAACCGCGCAGTATCATTTTATCCGCGATTTGAATCTTATTTGCAGAGCCAATTCCTGATAAGTCGCTCTTAATAAGCAAACAAAGTCGGTTGTTACGCTTGGTCGTTGGAAACCATAATGGCGTGATTTCCGGTGCTCACCTTGACGCGATTCGGACAACTGCTAGCCTCTGACCGAAGTTTTGATCGCCATGGGTTTCCATCGTCTCGGATTAGCTGTCGTCGTTCTGATCTCGCTCCTCGGTATCGGACGTTTGTGGTCGCAGGAAAGTGTCGAGGTTGAGAAATCGCCCAAACCCGTTGAGGAGGCCGCCCCGGAACCGTCACCGACTCCCCAGAAGAGCGCTAAAAAAGAAGGTACGGCGGAAAAACCGATCCGAAGCGTGGAGGAAACGATGAGGCCGGAGGAATTCAAGGCCGCCGGTCTTGATAAACTGAGCGAGGACGAGCTCCAACATCTGGACGCGTGGCTCCACGGTTATCGCGAGAGCACTAAGAAGAAAGCGACCGAGCAAGCGGAAGCCAAAGCGAACGAAGAAATCAAGCAAGCGACCGCGAAGGTAACCGAAGAGGCCAAAAAGAACGCGAGCACCAAGATCGACACGCTTGTTAGTCGGGTCGATGGCAGCATCGAAGGCCTCAAGGGTCGCACCATGATCAGACTGGCGGATGGCACGGTTTGGAAACAAGCGAACGCCGATGACCGATATCGCGCGACGGTTACTGACCACCCGGCGGCGGTCGTGGTCCACACGTATCTTGGTTACAAGATGCGGATCGAAGGGATGTCGGAGTTCTACGTCGATCCGGTGAAACCGTAGACGCCGGCGATTTTATCCGAGCGGGTGCGTCGTCGCCGAAGTCGGAGCGAACGAAGCCAAACCGAACTCAGCATGCGTCAACTGCGCGGCGCGTTCGACGTCGGCTTCATCAATTACGACCGCAATTTTGATTTCCGAAGTCGAGATCAGCTGAATATTGATCCCGGCTCTCCCGAGACAATCGAAGAGACGCGCAGCTACGCCGGAATGCGACCGCATTCCAATTCCGACCACGCTCAACTTGGCCACGCCGCTGCTGGTGATTAGTCCCGACGCCTTCACCTGCTTGACGATCGGCTTCAGCAATTTCGTCGCCGCTTCCAAATCGTTCTCGTGGATCGTGAACGAAAGATCGGTCGTGCCCTTTTTCAAAACGCTTTGCACGATCATGTCCACGACGATGTTGGCTTTTGCGATCGCGGAAAAGATTTGTCCGGCAATCCCGGGTTCATCCCGCACATCATCCACCGTGATCTTCGCCTGTTTGCGGTCGATGCTGACGCCGCGAACAACCACGTCTTCCATGTTCGCGGTCTCCTCTTTCGCGATGGTCCCCTTCTCGCGCTTCAAGCTCGAGCGCACTTCAAATTCAACGGCGAATTTTTTCGCAAACTCGACCGCGCGGGATTGCATCACCTTCGATCCGGCGCCGGCCATCTCGAGTAATTCGTCGTACGCGATTTCATCGAGCTTCTTTGCTTCCATGACCACTCTCGGATCGCAGGTGAAAACACCGTCGACATCGGTGAAGATCTGGCAGGCGTCGGCGTTGAGCGCGCCGGCAAGCGCGATCGCGGTCAAATCCGAACCGCCGCGGCCGAGCGTCGTCGTTTCGCCCTCGGCGCTCTGACCCTGGAATCCGGCGACGATGACAATGTAATCGTCGGCCAACAACTCCTGGATCTGTTTTGGACTGATGTTCGCGATCCGCGCCTTGGTGTGAAAACCGTCGGTCAGAATACCGGCGTCAGCGCCAGTCAACGAAATCGCTTTGGCGCCGAGCGCGTTCACTGCCATGGCCGTGAGTGCGCAGGCCGCGCGCTCGCCGGTTGCGAGCAAAACGTCGAATTCACGCTTGTCCGGATCGGGCGATGTTTCATGCGCGAGCTTGATCAACTGGTCGGTCACACCGGCCATCGCCGAAATGATCGCGACTACGCGACAATCCTCGCCTTGAGTTTCAACAATTCGTTTGGCGACGTTCCGGATGCGCTCGGGATTCGCAACCGACGTGCCGCCGTACTTCTGGACAATCAGACGCATGACAAACGGCGCGACTCTAAACTAAAATCCGATCGCGCGCCGCACATTGTCGATCTTGGCCGGAACTGGTTCAAGGCCGTCAATTTTGCTCTTAACCGAATCGGGATCTTTCAATCCATGGCCGGTCACGGTGCAAACGATTCGGCAGCCTTTAGGAAATTTTTCCGACCAGTTAAATAACCCGGCGATCGACGCCGCGCTTGCCGGTTCGACGAAAATTCCTTCGTTTTGTGCGAGCCAGCTTTGCGCGGCCAGAATTTCCTGGTCGGTCACAACATCGATATCTCCCTTGGATTCATCCAGCGCCGTCCGCGCTTGTTTCCAGCTCGCCGGATTACCAATCCGGATCGCAGACGCAATCGTTTCGGGATTTGAAATAACCTTGTCGTGGAAAATCGGCGCTGCGCCGGCGGCCTGAAAACCAATCATCGCCGGCGACTTTGTCGACTTGGGCGCCGTAGCCGGGGCGGAGGCGGCCCTTCCATTCGTCTGATATTCCCGATAGCCCGCCCAATGGGCCGTGATGTTTCCGGCGTTACCGACCGGAAGCAGATGAAAATCAGGCGCGTCGCCGAGATCTTCGACAATTTCAAAGGCGGCCGTTTTTTGGCCGGCGATCCGATCCGGATTAATCGAGTTCACAATGGCGAACTCCGCTCCCTCGCCGAGTTCGCGGACAATTCGGAGCCCGTCATCGAAGTTTCCGTCGATCGCGACAATCTTCGCTCCGTGCGCGATCGCCTGGATTAATTTCCCCCTGGCGATTTTGCCCGCAGGCAACACCACTGCGCACGGAATTCCGGCGCGGGCGGCGTAGGCTGCGGCCGATGCCGACGTGTTTCCGGTCGAAGCGCAAATCAACGCCCGCGCGCCGCGATCGATTGCTCTCGAAACCGCAACCGTCATTCCGCGGTCCTTGAACGACCCCGTCGGGTTGAGTCCTTCATTTTTGATGAACACCTCGCTGCCGCCTCCCACGCGCGCGCTCAACTTCGGCGAGAAAACCAGCGGTGTGTTCCCCTCGCCCAAAGAAATAACGGTCTTGCAGGGCGGAAGAAACTCGCGAAAGCGTTCGATTACTCCCCTGCCCTGCTTCATTTTCACCTCTTCCATCGATAATCTTTCATTCGAATCAATTCGGGCGATTGTCGAGCCGCAACTGCAGTTGTAAGATCGACATCGTATGCCGGAGCTGAACAAAAAAGATAAGCTGCGCCTTCTCGAGATCATGCTCGAGAGCCGGCATGCCGATTTGCGCGAGCAAAATTTGAATCGTCAGGGCAAAGGCCATTTTCACACGCCGGGAATGGGTCATGAAGCGCTCGCCGCCATCTCCATTCAAATGGATTCGGGTGATTACATTGTTCCCTACTATCGTGACCGCGGCCTGGTCCTCGGGCGCGGCATGACGACGCGTCAACTCGGGCTGGAATATTTTGCCAAGCGCAAAACCGGCAGCGGCGGCCGGATGATGGCGTCCCATTACAGCGACATCGACCTACATATTTGGAGCGTGCCGACACCGACTGGCTCGCAGCTTCTCCCCGCGTGCGGAATTGCTTGGGGCCTCCAACTCGATGGCAAAAAGAACATTGTGGTCACGACCGTCGGCGACGCTGCTACCCGGCAGGGTGACTTCTTCGAGGCGGTTTGCTTTGCCAAAGAAAGAAAACTGCCAGTCCTGTTCATCGTCGAAGACAACGCCTACGGCATCAGCAGTCCGACGCGCAAAATAAATCCGCTCGCGCTCGGCGTTCTCGAGCCCGATGAATGGCAGCAACTGGCCGGCGAAGACGTTCAAGGAATTTTCGATGCCGCAGCCGCCGCGATCGAAAAAATGCGCGCCGGCGGCGGTCCACATTTTTGGTGGGTGAAAATGGAACGCCTTTCCAGCCACACCAGTTCGGACGATCAGAAACTTTATCGGAGTGCCGAGGAGCTGGCTGAATGCGAAAAGCACGACCCGGTGACGTGTTGGAAAGAGAAATTAATTGGAGAAGCTCTCCTTACCGCTGAGGAGTTCGCCAAGATCGACAACGAAATTAAAGAGCGGGTCCGCAGCGAATTCGCCGAAGCGGAAAAAGCGGAAGATCCGTCGCCAAAAGACCTCGAGACAAACGTCACTGGCGCGTTGCCAAAGCTAAACGACGAAGTTTTACCGCCAGGAAAATATCGAATCGGCGATACGGTGAATCAGACGCTGCGGCTCGCACTTAAGAAAGATCCGCGCCGCGTAATTTTCGGTGAAGACGTCGAGGATCCAAAAGGCGGGGTATTTCGGCTCACCCAAAGGCTTTCCACTGAATTTCCGAATCAGGTTTTCAATTCGCCGCTGGCGGAATCGACCATTCTTGGCGTCGCCTGCGGACTCGCTGCTTACGGCCGGCGACCAGTGTTCGAATTGCAATTCATCGATTTCATTTATCCGGGGTTCAATCAGCTCGTCACCAACATCTCGAATTTGCGTTGGCGCTCGTTTGGCAATTGGAAATGTCCGGCGGTGATTTACGCGCCTTACGGAGCCTATCTTCCCGGTGGAGGTTTGTGGCACAGCCAGTCCAACGAATCGGTCTTCGCCCATTATCCCGGACTGAGCGTCGTCATTCCGAGCACGCCCGAAGACGCGGCCGGTTTGCTTTGGACGGCGATGCACGGCGAAGATCCGGTCCTCTTTCTAATTCCAAAACACATGTTCTGGGCAGAACGCGAATCCAAAGAAGCGGTCCGCGCCGTCCCGTTCGGTCAGGCGCGCAAATTCCGCGACGGTTCCGATGTTACACTGGTCGCGTGGGGCAACACCGTTGAGAAATCGCTCGAGGCGCTGGCGAAGATCGACAACCAAATCAGCGTCGAGCTTTTCGATCTGCGATCGATCATGCCGTGGGACAAGGAATCGATCGCGGCCTCGGTTCACAAAACCGGCCGCCTCGTGGTCGTTCAAGAGGACACCGAGAATTGCAGCGTCGGTCAGATGATTATCTCGCACATTACCGCGCAGCCCGATCTCTGGGGCGAAATGCTCAGTCCGCCGGTTCTGGTCAGCAAAGCGAACGTCATGATCGGTTACAATCCAATCTACGAATACGCCGCCCTTCCGGACGTCGAGCGAATCGTTGCCGCGATTCGAAAATCCATTGCAACGAAACAAGAACGCAAAGACGTTATAGCGTCGTTTGTATCAAACGCCGAACCAAGTAAACAGGCGCTCGCCGCGCCGAGCGCCTCTACAACAGCCGACATGCCAAAAGAAAACGTGCAGCCGATCACCGTCCCGATCATGGGCGAAGGAATTCGCAACGCGAAAATCGTTTCGCTTTTGAAAAAACCGGGCGATTCAATCGCGCTCGATGACGATCTTTGCGAAGTCGAAACCGATAAAGCCGTTTATCCGATTCAATCCTCGTTTGCCGGAACAATGGGCGAATGGAAAACGAAAATCGGCGACACCGTCGACATCGGCCAGGAACTCGGGACAATTCTAACCGCTGAATCCGCCCACCGCGTTGTAGCTGCCGATGTCTCAGCCGCAGAACCAGGCGGTAAGACTGCAGAGGCAGCCGTGTCGGCTGCGGAACCAAGCGATCGCGGGCGACACGCCCGCCACTACAGAATCGAACCCGCGCTCTCGCCTACCATCACCCGCAAACTTTCGCGCGTGATTCCGGCCAATCTTCAAATCGACGCGCGCTGGGATGCGATCCGCCAAACGCGCGATACCGCGAAAAAGAAAAATGGCAAGAACGCCCCCTCGCCTTCGGTCATGATCGCTTGGGCGGTGGTGCGGGCGATGGAGAAACACGCGCCCTTCCGGCGATTGATTCTTGAAGACGAAAGCATCGTCGAAAATGAAAACTTCGATCTCGGTGTCGCCGTCGCGCTTGAAAACGATCGGCTCGCGACCGCGGTGATTGTCGATGCAAACAAAAAGAGCTGGCCGGAGTTTGTGAAAATTTACGACGAAACGATCGAAGCGACTCGCGGCGGTCGCGTGGACGCGATGAACGCGCCGGTCGTAATCAGCAGCCTCGGCGCTTTTGGCGTGAAAGCGGGCGCGCCGATTGTTGTCCCGCCGTCAGTCGGCACTCTGTTTGTGGGCAGCGCTCATTACGAATTCATTCCAAACGGAAAGAAGAACGAAACGGCGGAAGTAATCACACTTTCATTGACCTTCGACCATCGCGTCCTGAACGGCGCCGCCGCGGCAAGCTTCGTTCACGAAATCAAACAACACATCGAATCGTTCAAGATTCCCTCTGAAAAGAAGCCCGCCGCCGCGTCGGCTTAGATTTTTTCTTTCCTCGGACGCCGCTGTTCGGAGCGCGCCGGTGAAGTTTTTTCGGAGCGGCGATATGTGAGCTGAACAATCCCGCTTTTGAATGGCTTGGCCGTGACTAAGCACAAAGTGTCTTGAGCACAGGAATGCGGCGCCAGGAGCGGAATACCTGAGCCAAGCAGTACCGGGAAAACCGAGATGATGTACTGGGATATAAGTCCGCTGGCATGAAATGAAGCGGCAAGTTTTCCGCCGCCCATCAACCATGCTTTGCGAAATCCGCGTTTGGTCAGATCATCGAGAACGTCCGACGGAGAGTGTGATGTGAGGGTGATGCTCGGGTGGAGAACGCGTAAATCGCGCTTGGTGAAAACCCACGACGGTTTATCCGGCGACGGCCATTGACCGAGTTTTAGGGCAAACTCATAGGTGTGACTGCCTAGCAGAAGCGCATCAATCGACGCGTGAACCTCCCCGGCACCGTGATCCTCATCGGAAACGTGAAATCTGCTCAACCAATCGACGCCGCCGTCCGCCGTCGCGATATAGCCGTCCAAGCTACTGGCAACATAATAAATTACCTCAAGCATCGCGAGTCAGGCGCGCTTCGTTAATGATTCGTAGAGGGCTGTCGTTTTTTTTGCGATTGCGCTCCAGCTGAAATTTTCCTCGGCGCGTTTGCGGCCGGCTTTGCCGAATTGTTCGCGTAATTTCGGATCTTTCATTAGCTGATTGATCCGTGTCGCGAGGTCGCGTGAAAATTTTTCGGGATCGAGCGGATCGAAGGGGCTCTCTTTCATTTGCTCGAGCGGAACAAGAAAACCGGTCTCGCCATCACCGACGACTTCTTTGATTCCACCCACCGCGCTGGCCACGACCGCAGTTTCGCACGCCATTGCTTCCAGATTGATGATGCCGAACGGCTCGTAGATCGACGGACAGCAAAAAACCGCCGCGTGGGAATAGAGTTCTATCACCGCCGGGCGATCGAGCATTTCCTCGATCCAAAAAATGTTTTTGCGCTTCTTCTGCGCCGCCGCGACGGCTTCCTTCATTTCTTCACCGATTTCTGGCGTGTCAGGCGCACCGGCACAAAGTACGATGGGAAAATCGGGGTCCATGAAATGAATCGCACGGACCAGATGAATAATTCCTTTCTGCCTGGTTATGCGGCCGACGAAGAGAAGATACGGCTCTTTTGGATCGATTCCGTGACGCTCGAGCGCCGCGGTTGCATCGCCGCGGTGATATTCCTCGGGATCGATTCCGTTGTGAATGACTTGGACGCGCTTTGGATCGACATCGAACAGGCGCTCGATGTCGCTTTCGGTTTCGGCGGAGACGGCAATAATCGCGTCCGCCATTTCGAGCGCGGTCTTTTCGACCCAGAGCGAGAAGTCGTAGCCGCCGGCGAGTTGTTCACGTTTCCACGGCCGCAGCGGCTCGAGTGAGTGCGTCGTAATAACGAGCGGAATTCCGTAATTCAGTTTCGCGAGAATCCCGCCGAAGTGGCTGTACCAGGTGTGACAGTGAACGACATCGGCATCGATGTTGGTGGTGTTGAAATCGATATCGCGGCGAAGTGCGCCGAAGACCGATTGCAATGGCTTCGGACAAGTGAAGCTGCTGGTATCGAGATCGAACCCCGTGACTTTGAGCCGGCCCTCTTTGAAATCTTGGTCGCCGAAGCACCGAACATCGACATCGATCGTTTTCGCGAGCTCGCGCGAAAGATAATCAACGTGCACGCCGGCACCGCCATAAATGTGCGGCGGATATTCGTTGGTGAGAAAGAGGACCTTCACTGCATGTTTCTACTAATCGCGGCGTTGATGTCGGGCAAGCCGTCTTCCCGAGCCGCTGAAGTTGTAGAGGCGCTTTCGTTCCTGTCAGGTCGAGCGGCAACGTGACGTTGCATCCATTTAACAGCGGCGCAGCCGCCATATTGAGAGCCTGCCCTGAGCGATCGCAGTGAGTCGAACGGGAGACATCTCTAGATATTTCCGAAATAGTCAGAGATTTCTCCACTTCGGTCGAAATGACAAAGAACAGGCGCTTGGCACAAGCACCGCTACAACTACTTCCCGGCGCGCACGAGCAGCACCGGCACCTGCGCCCGGTGCCGTACTTCATTGATCGTGCTCCCGTGAAGCAGATCACCTAACAAACGGTGCCCGTGCGCGGTCATCGCGATCAAATCGCATTGCCGATCTTCCGCCGCCTTTACAATTCCCTGGGCCGGATCGCCCAGCGCCAAAAACGTATCCACCGTCAACCCTCGTTTCCGCAATGTCTCAGCCGAACTTTCCAGATAAGCGCGATCGTCCTTCATCTCCTGCGACTCGGCCAGGTTCAACTGGTTGAAATTTCTGGCAACGTACCCGTCGGCGACGTGGACGAGCAATAATTCCGAGTGATGCAGACCCGCGAGCTCGGCAATATGCGGGAGAAGCGATTGATCGGAACGGCTGTTTTCGAGAGCGACGAGAATTTTTCGATACATAATTTAGAATGCGCGTCCGAGCCAGGCGCTGATCCCGACCCAATCACACAAATATTTTCCGTTCAGCAAAACAATTACCGCCGTGGTGGCCCAGGCCAATGCTTGCAGCCAGCGCGGCGAAACGAACTGACCCATTTTCCGACGGTCGCTGGTAAACAAGACCAGCGGAATCACGGCGAATGAAAGCTGCAGACTGAGAATGACCTGACTTAACAAAAGCAACTTCGCGGTGCCACTGGTTCCGAAAAGAGCGGCGACGATCACGGCGGGAATGATCGCGATGAGGCGCGTGATCAACCTGCGCAGCCACGGGCGCAACCGGATGTTGAGAAACCCTTCCATCACGATTTGGCCAGCCAGCGTTCCGGTCAGGGTTGAGTTTTGCCCGGACGCGAGCAGGGCGAAGGCGAAAAGCGCGCTCGCGATTGGAACGCCGAGTGTCGGGGAAAGCAGTTTGTAAGCGTCCTGGATTTCAGCGACGTCGTGCTGGCCATGTTTGTGAAAGGTCGCCGCGGCCACAATCAGGATCGCCGCGTTAATGAACAAGGCGAACATGAGCGCCACGCTCGAGTCGATGGTGGCAAATTTGATCGCCTCGGATTTACCGGCCGAGGATTGCTCGTAATTGCGCGTCTGCACGACCGAGGAATGAAGATAAAGATTATGCGGCATCACGGTTGCGCCCAGAATGCCGATGCCGATGTAAAGCATGTCGTGGTTGCGGATGATTTCGGCATGCGGCGCAAAACCGCCCAAGACGGCCGCAAGCTCAGGTCTCGAAAAAATAATCTCGAAGAGAAAACAGCCGCCGATGGTCAGGATCAGGATAACAACGAGGGCTTCGATGTAACGGAAACCTTTGTTTTGCAAATAGAGCACGGCCAAGACATCCAGGGCCGTGATGCAGACACCGAGGACGAGCGGAATGTGAAAAAGCAAATTCAACGCGATGGCCGAACCGATGACTTCGGCCAAATCGCATGCGCAAATGGCCAGTTCGCAAATTATCCAGAGCGCGAACGAAACCGCCGGCGAGTAATGATCGTGACACGCCTGCGCCAGATCGCGTTGGGTGGCGATACCGAGCCGCGCGCAAAGCGCCTGCAGCAGGATCGCCATCAAATTCGAAAGTAGAATCACGCTCAGCAGCGTGTAACCGAAACCCGAACCGCCTGCCAAATCGGTCGCCCAGTTGCCCGGATCCATGTAACCGACCGCGACCAGATAGCCCGGACCGGAGAACGCGAGCAGCTTTCGCCAAAAACCCGCGCCCGGAGCGATTGGAATCGTCCGATGCGATTCCGGCAGGCTCGGAGATGTGCGATCGATGCGCCAACCCTCCTTGGTCGAAACCTTATTCTGCATTCCGACCAAGTTACCGTTTCATTCGGCGTAAACAAGATCGACCACGACGCCGGGCTGACACCGAACAGTCAGATTGATCGGGCGGCAGCAAACGCTGCAATCTTCGATCAACGATTGCTCCGATTCCGAAGTGTCGATCTGTAACGGAAAGACCTCGCCGCAATGCGGACAGGTAATTTCGGTTTCGATGATTAATTCCATTTCAGTGACGAGTGACGTGTGACAAGTGGCGAGCTCGAAATTCCGCACACCGGATTTTTCTTGTCACTCGTCACCGGTCACTTGTCACTGCTTTTAGAGCGCGGCGTCCGATTTCGTTCCCACTGAAGCGGGTTCCGCTTCCTTCAGCTTCTTAAAGTGGAGTTGCTGAATGCGGCGACTGTCGGCCTGGGTCACAGTCACGAGATAACCGTCGATCTTCACCTGCTCATCTTGTTTCGGCAGATGTCCGAGCAGGTGCGTGACGTAACCGCCGATCGTGCTCACATCCGGACTTTCCAATTCGAGTTTGGCAAGGTCGTTCACCTCGTAAAGACCGAGCGTGCCGTCCACGGTGAATTCGTTGGCGTTGATCTTTTTGAATTCTTCCTTGTCGGTATCGAATTCGTCCTGGATGTCGCCGACCAATTCCTCGAGCACATCTTCCAGCGTGACCATTCCCACTGTTCCGCCGAATTCATCGACCACGATCGCCAGGTGCAAATGTTTGCTTAGAAAAAGACTGAGCAATTTCTCGAGCGGCATCATCTCCGGGACCGGAATCAATTCGCGCTTGATCCTCATCATATCGGGATTCGGATCGCGCATCATCGGCACTAGTTCCTTGATGTGAATGAGTCCGACGGTGTTATCGAGGTTCTCGCGACAAAGTGGAAAGCGCGTGTGCTTTGATTCAATCGCCTTCTTCGCGTTGGTTTCGAAGTCGTCTTCCAAGTCGAGATAAACCACCTGGCCGCGCGGCGTCATGATATCGCGGATCACGCGCTCGCGCAGATCGAGGACATTGAGCACGAGCTTGCGGCCGAGCGGCGAAACGTCTTTCGATTTCTCGCTCTGCTCGAGGAGCAGGCGCAATTCCTCTTCGCTATGCGCCAGCTCGGTCCCGAGAATCGGTTGCATTCGCAGCACTCGCTGCAAAAGAAAGTTAGACGATTTGTGGAGCACCCAGATGGCCGGCCTGAAGAGAAAATAAAATACGCCTAGCGGCCTGACCAAGCGCAGCGACACGGCTAGCGGATTCGCGATCGCGGTGTATTTCGGCGCCAATTCGCCGAACACGATGTGCATGAAGGTGATCGCAATAAACGCGAGCGCGACCGAAACCGACGTGACAAACACGTGCGATTGAATGTTCGCCAGGGCAAAGAAAGGCTCGAGCAAGTGCGCGAGAAATTCCTCACCGAGCCAGCCGAGCGCCAGACTCGCCAGTGTTATCCCGAGCTGCGTCGCCGACAGATAGGCGTCGAGATGCGCGCGAATATATTTGGCGAAACGCGCTCGCGGATTCCCTTCGTCCACCAATTCGTCCAGTTGACTGGCGCGGACTTTGATGATCGAGAATTCGCAGGCGACGAAAAATCCGTTCAATGCCACCAGCCCCGCAATCACGGCTAGTTTGCCAATGATGATGGCAGGCGGGTCCCATTGCGTCACCATGACGCCTGCGAGCGGGAGAATTTGAAGTAACAAAGAGTTCATTTTACGAGCGCGCGCGGCGCACTCGAAAATCGACCTCTGGTTGTTCTACCAGCTGGACTTCGTCACGCCAGGGATCAAGCCCTGAGAGGCGAGCTCGCGAAACGTCAGCCGCGAGACTTTAAACCGGCGAATAAATGCGCGGCGGCGGCCCGTTACTTCGCAACGGTTCACCACCCGGGTCGGACTGGCGTCGCGGGGAAGCTGCGTCAGACCGGCGTAATCCTTCTTCGCTTTGAGCTCGGCGCGGAGCGCGGCGTATTTCTTCACCGTCGCGCGCTTGCGTTCATTGCGATTAATCCAGGATGTCTTTGCCATAGGAAGCGCGCAATGTAACGGAGTCGGACGGCTTTTCAACCCATTTTCCAGGTTAACCGTGGCGGCCTGAGCAACAAGGCTTTGCGTCTGCCCATTGACATCAAACCTCAAACGTCAAACATCAAACCTCACCGATGATTTCGCTCGGCCGCAAAGACTTTCCCTCGCCCAGGGAGGACCTCGCCCAAGCGCTGGACGCGGCGTTGCACCGGTTTGTCCAGAAAACGGGACGGATTGTCGATCTTCGGTCCCGCGTCTTTCCCCTGGTTGACGAAATCCGGGTCAATCTCGACGGCGCAAAGTTCGATTCCCCTCCTCCGCCGCTGCCGCAAATCGAAGGCGAAACCTCGCTCGCCTTTGAAACGGCGGCTGTGAATGTCACCGGCCGGAATATTTCCTGGCGCGGCGTGCCGCTCAATTTGCGCATGGAAGCGCGCGACGTCGTTTTTCACAAAGGGACGGATGTCAACGGCGACGCGGTTTTGGTCATTCACCTAGCGCGGGAAGGGCGACTCGTAATTTCCGCGGGCCAACTCGATTTAGAAGAAGCAATTGGGCGACTTGGCGGCGAGAAAGCGCGGCTCTGGGGAGTCGATCTCGAACAAGTCCGTCTCGCGATGCGCGCGCGCAGCCGGCGCTCGCTCGCGGCTGATATCAAGATCCAGGCGAAGAAATTTTTTGCCCGCGCTAACATCGACATCTACGCCCAGCTCGACATCAGCAACGAATTCGTGGCTAAAGTTTCCGAGCTCAAATGCAAAGGCGACGGCAAACTCGGTTCGTTCGCCTGCGCCGCGCTCGCGCCGGTCTTTGAGAAACTGAATCGCGAAAGCTTTCCGCTCAAATCACTCCCGCTCGGTGGTCTTCAAATCCACGACGTCCACGTCGCCGTCGCCGACACCGTCGAACTGACGGTGGATTTTGGGAATCCATGAAGAACAATAAGAAGGCGCTTAAGAGCGCTCTAACAGGAGCAGCCATTTTCGGTGCCTGTGGTTTTCTGTTTTCTGGCCAAATCCTTCCACGCAAAGATAACAAATATTACTGTTCCAGCGGGAGTACCGGGAGCACCGGCCTTTCTGACCCCAACAGAGGGATTCATAGTCGCATTCTTATTTTTTGCCGTAGCGGGCTATGCTCTCTTCTTGGCATATCGCGCGCCAAAGAAGAGCGACGATTAAGTGTAGTTGTAGGCGCACCGCCTACCATTTCTGTCATTCCGACCGAAGTGGAGGAATCTCTAAATATTTCTGGGGAACCGACGCTTGGCACTCAGAAATAGTAAGAGATGTCTCGACTTCGCTCGACATGACAAGAGGCTATTGCCGCGCTAAGCGGCGGAACAGAAATAGCCCGAGGACGATAAAGAGAACATTCGGGACCCAGATCAGAAGTTCCGGATGGACTTTTGGATTTCCGCGGAGCGTGTCGGCGATGATGACGAAAAGAAAATAAGCGACCGCGACGATCAGCCCCATCGCGAAACCGATTGAAGTTTCGCGGCGGTGCGCGGTCACGCCAAGTGGCACACCAATTATCGCGAACGCGACGCAGGCGAATGGGAATGAAAATCGTTTGTTGATCTCGGTCCGGCTCTCGCTGCGTTCGCGCGTGCTTTCGCTGTTCAATTGATCGATCAATTGTTCGATCGACATCGCGGAGCGGCTCGGCCGTTTCTTCGACTTCTCGTAAAGTTCGTCCAAACTGATCGGCAACGTTCCCTCGGACATACTGATGCCGTCTTTTAGTTTGCGCAGGTCGGTCGGGTCCTTTTCGTCGCGCTGCTGATAACGCGCGTTGTAGAGATGCATCAAAATGCGTTTGTTATCGAGATCGGCCTCGAGCATTCCGGTGCGCGCGAACGTCACCCGCAGCGGCATCGATTTCTGATCGAGCTCGAACACGGTGATGTTCGAGAGCTTATTCCCCTCTTTCTTGCCGACATAAATTTTTCGCCCGGGAAACTGGTCGATCACCTGGTCGCTGCCGAAAAGCGCCATCGGATCGCGCGTAGCCAGATCGAAAATGGTGCTGCGTAATTTTTTCTGTGTCGCCGGTGAAACGTCAACCGTAAGCCAGAGACAAATCACCGTGCAGGCGAGCGAGATCACGCCGAGCGAGACGGCTACGCGCGGCACGCTCACACCGTTGGCGCGGAGCGCGATCAATTCGTTGTCGGCCGAGAGCCGGCCAAAGACGAGGAGGATCGCGGTGAGCAGTCCCCAGGGAATGGTGAAGATGAGGGAGAACGGAAAAACGTAGGCGATGAACGCGAGCAAATATTCGACCGGCACATCATGGTTCACCAGCAACGGCAGCAGTTTCCGGAAAATGTTACCCACCACGAGAACGAGACTCAGGATCGCGATCGCAAAGAGCACGTTCACAAGCAGCTCGCGACTGACGAACCTGTCGATCAACTTCATTTGGTAGCCAAGAGTAGCACAGATTTCTCTGGGGAGAGCGCGCGCCCCCGCGTGCTCTTTCCGGCGCCTCGCCGGAAAGTCTTCTCACTGGATGCCGGAGGCGTAAGTAATCTCACGAGAAAAAGTTCGCGATCGCGAGGGCGCGAGCGCTCCCCGATCCACCTCGTTGCTTCCGCGCACTCATCGATTAAAATCGATAACGTGGACAAGATCGACATCTACGACGTCGCGATTATCGGCGGCGGGCCGGCCGGGAGCACCGCGGCGACATTGCTCGCCAAGGCGGGGCGACGCGTCATTGTCTTCGAGCGGGAAAAATTTCCGCGATTTCATATCGGCGAATCGCTTCTGCCGTTCAGCGTTGGAACGTTCGATCGCCTCGGTGTGCGCGAGAAGCTCGACCAGACGTTTATGCCGAAGTTTGGCGGCGAGATCGTGGCTGCCTGTGGAACCAAAGGCGTAAGGTTTTATTTTAAGGACGGCTTTCGTTCCCAGCGCGATCGCGCTTATCAAGTAACGCGGTCCGAGTTTGACAAACTGTTGCTCGATCATTCGGGCGAGAACGGCGCGGAGATTCGCGAGGAAACCGAAGTCGAGAAAATCGACTTTGCGAAAGAGCACGTCGATCTTTACTGGAGGGACGCGCGCTGTCGCGTCCCAAACATTATGGGGCACGACAGCGCGTGCCCCTCCACAGACGTGGGGCGAAGTCGCGCTCGTTATCTGCTCGATTGCAGCGGACGGCAGACGATCCTCGGCAGTTTGTTCAATCTCAAAAGGACATACGATCATCTGCAAAAGTTTTCCGTGTTCGCGCACTACGACAATGTTGAACGTTTGCCGGGAAAAGACGCGACGCTGATTCGAATGGTGCGCGGACTCGACCGCTGGTTCTGGACGATTCCGCTAACTGAAACGCGAACAAGCGTCGGCGTGGTCATGGACACGGCGCTATTTCGAGCAACCAAGCTCGCTCCCCAGAGTGCTCTCGAAACATTTATCGCCGAGCAACCGTTGATGGTCGAACGAATGAAAAACGCAACCCGGGTTTCACCGGTCTATTCGGCCGGCGATTTCTCCTATCGCAATACGCGCCTCGATGGCGATCGCTGGTTGTTGGCCGGCGATGCAGCCGGTTTCATCGATCCAGTATTCAGCAGCGGCGTTTTTCTGGCGATCATGTCCGCGGAAAAAGCGGCCGATACGCTGGAGGCAGTGTTGCGCGATGAATCGAAAAGAAAACGTTTGTTCAAAAAATATTCGCGAACGGTGAACCGGATCATGGATATTTATCTGACGTTTGTGAATGCGTGGTATCGACGTGGAAAAGAATTCCTCGAAGTCTTCCTCAGTCCGAGCGATACGGTGCAGATCGCGGCTGCGGTTAACGCAGTCCTGGCCGGCAACGATGGCAAGAGTTTGGCGATCAAATGGCGAATGTGGCTGTTTTATTTCTTCGTCTGGGTGCAACGATATTTCACGATTGTGCCGCGATTGAGTTTGGTGCCGAAACGCGAAGAGATTGGAGCGCCGGTCGGAGCGACACCGTGATGGAACGGGCGATTGGGGTCAATCGCCCCTACCTGCTGATCGCTGCGCTCTTTTTGACAGGCTGCGCAACAACTTCGAGGCATCAAATTGCCGAACCAGCACGGGATTGGCAGACGCGCATTGGCCAACTGCTTTATCGCAATCCGAAAGCAACGGTCATCGGCGATGTCGTTGTTCGTTTTTCGAAAGCTGGCGACTTCGAGCTCACATTTTCGAAAGGTCCCGGCGTGAATCTTCTCCTTTTGAGACAAGATACCGGCTTCGCTGAAGTAAAAGGACCAATGGCCGGCGGTGGTTGGTCAGGCCCAGTCGAGCGCGCGCCGCAACAATTGCGTGGCTGGCTCGAATTGCGCGACAAGATCGTTCACGCGCAAGATCGACATCAGGTGCGTCATGTCTCGGGATCGGAAACTTTCGTTTTCCGATTTTAGATGTGCGAGTCGACAAACACCGCATTGAAAAGATTACCCTCACCTCAACCCTCTCCCTCAGGGAGAGGAAGACACGAAGTGCTAGGTGAGGGTTGCTGAACTTTAATCGCCGCCTTATTCAGCGTGCGTTCGTGGGAAAACTGAAGGCATAATTTGTGAGAATGAGTGATTTGATCGCACGCGTCATGGCGCAACGTCGCGTAACCGTCTGGTTTGGCGTGGCAGCACTCGCCGCCGCGTGCCTCGCCATTCTGATTATGCGGATCGAGCTCGACTCGGACGTGATTAACATGCTCCCGAAAGGTTTCCAGTCCGTCGAAGGATTAAAGATTTACGATCGCGACTTCGAACAAACGCGGGAGCTGACCTTCGCGCTGCGTTGTCAGCCGCAAGATGTCAACAAGCTGGAGGAATTCGCGCCGGCGTTTTCAGAAAACTTACGGAAGCAGCGGTGGTGCGAGCGGGTGCTGGCCGGTTCGCCAATGGAATCGCCCGACGGGATTCAGGATTTGCAATCGATCGCGGTCCCGCTGCTTCTGAATCTGGACCCGGCGGCATTCGAACAGACAATGTCGATCTTGCAGCCGGAGAAAATTCGCGAGCGCCTGCATCGCTTGCACCAGGAAATCGAAGCCGGATCGCCACGGCCGGAATTCGAGCTGGGGTTGGATCCACTCGGCGTTATCGGGCCGGCGCTGAAACCGTTCGCCGAAGCGAACGCGATCGAGCAGGAACAACCGCTCACCTCCCCCGACCGGACGATGCGCGTGTTTCTCGCCGTCACGAATCAATCGTCGCTGAGCGCGTTCGAATGTCAGCGGTTGATGCGCGAGGTGAACGGTTTTCGCGCGCGGGCGAGCGAAGGCTGGGATGGCGGGCCGTTGGACGTTCTGGTGACCGGACGCTCGGCTTATGTGGCGGAGATTTCTTTGAGCATGCGTTACGACATTGTCGCCACGCTCGGCAGCTCGGTCCTGCTGGTCGGAATTATTTTCTTCATTGGCTTTCGACGATGGCTGCCGCTGCTCGGAATGGGTTTCGCGCTTTTGCTTTCCTGTCTGGTTGCGCTGGCGGCGGGACTGCTTGTCTTCGGCAGACTCAGCATGGTCGCGGTCGGCTTCTGCGCCATTCTGGTTGGACTCGGTGTCGATTTTGCGATCCTGATCTTCGGCCGCTATCAACAAGCGCGAATCGATGGCGAGGAATATCAGCAGGCAATCGCAACGTCGGTGGCAAAACTCGGACGCGCGGTTTTCTTTGGCGCGCTGACGACCGCGGTTGGTTTTCTCGCGCTGATCCTGAGTGGTTCGATGGGTTTCTCGCAGCTAGGGGTCCTGATTGCGATCGGCATTTTCTTCGCCGGGCTGTTCATGTGCACGATCCTGTTTTTATTCGTGCGGCCATGGCAACCCCCGCAGCGGCACGATTGGGTCTTCGAGATCGTGAAAAAATATGTGCGCTGGAGCGTGCAACGACCCGCTCCGATGATCATTGTTGCCGGTGGAATTCTGTTGGTACTGAGCGTGATCGGCTTTTCACCGGTGCCGCCGCTGCGGTTTGAAGCCAGCGTGCAATCCCTCGAGCCGAAAAACAGCCGGGCGGCCGAGGCGCTGCAAGCGATCATGGCAAAAATGCCGACGCGCTGGGAGCCGGTGCTAGCGATCGTCCATGCGCGCGACGCTCAGGAGCTGCATGACGATTGGCAAAGAATCACGGCGCACTGGTCCGAGCTCCAACAGGCCGGGAAAATCAAAGGTTTCTCGACACCGGCAGCGCTTTGCCTTTCTCCGATGTGGATGGAAAAAAATCGGGAACGTCTTCAAACGGTGAATCTTGCCGCCGCACAGCAAAGTCTTTATGAGACCTTGAGTGCCGAAGGGTTTAGTCGCGATTCATTCGACTCCGCGTTCAAGCTTATGGGCGAGCTCCAAGCGGCGGCGAGGCCGAATACCCCCCTCCCCGATTGGCGGAGACAATTACCGAAGTCGTCCAGCTGGTGGTTTTTGGTGGACCGTTATTTCGCGAAAAAACCTTTTCTGAGCACTGGGTTCGCGACCACGAACGAGCCGGTCACGACTCATGCGCAACGCGAAGAATTGGGGCGCGAACTGCCTGTCCCGGGCGTGCCGATGATCCTCTCGGGATGGAGTTATGCTCTGGCCGATTTGCGGCCATGGTCACAGCGGCAATTGCTGATCATCAGCGCGTTGATGGCGTTGTTCGACGTGGGGTTGCTGGCAATTTTGTATCGCGACTTTCGGCTATGGCTGATTCAAATCGTGACGCTCACCTTTGGAATCGGCGCGATGATCGCAACTATGAAGCTGCTCAATCTTCACTTGAACCTGCTCAACGTGCTTTCGTTCCGGCTCGTCTTGGCGATCGGTGTTGATTACGGAATTTATATCGTGCTGGTCTGGCAGAAAACGCGGGAACTGGAGCACGACGTGGCCGGCGTGATCAAACCGGTCATCCTCGCCGGGCTGACGGCGGTCAGCGGATTCGGCTCGTTAGGCTGGGCGCGCAATCCCGCGCTGAGCGGACTCGGGATTGCTTGCGCGATCGGAATTTTCTGGAGCTTGGTCGCGACAATTTTCTTTGCCCTACCGGCGATGGCAGCAGCCAAACCCAAAGTCTGGAGCGAGCGATGAAGAAATTATTCTGTCTTCTGCTCGCCTTGGTTTTTCTCGCCCCGATTGCGCGGGCGCAGTCATTGTCGGAAGCGGACATAAAGAATCTTCTCGCTCGCATCGCGGAGCGCCGCGCGACGTCACCCGATGTGCACGCCGATTTTCAGGAACAGAAAACGATGCGTCTGTTGAATAAGCCCATTACCAGTGTCGGAAAAATCTGGTTTCGCGCGCCCAATAAATTCCGGCGCGAAGTCACCGGCAATTCGCCGAGCGTTACGATTAGCAACGGCCGCGATCTTTGGATTTACTATCCGAATTTCAAATCAGCCGAGCATTACTCGTTAGGCAAACGTTCACCGGTCGACGCTGCCATCGCCGCAATCAATACCGCGCTCAATCTGGAGCATGTTGAATCAACCTTCCGAATCACCGGCGCGAAGATCGACAACGGTTACGCTTTGCAATTGCTCCCGCGCTCGCCGTCGATGAAGCGAATGTTTCAGAAGTTCGATCTGCGTTTGAACAGCGATCTGGTTGCGGAACGCACCGAGATGGCGCAGCCGAACGGCGATCAAATCGTCACCACGTATTCAAATCAGACGCGAGCGACCATTCCGGCCGCGACGTTCGAGTTCACGCCTCCGCCCGGCACGGCCATCGCCACGCCGCTCGGGCGATGACCCTATGACTGATCAGCTTTTAGCTCGACTAGGCTTATCCCCGCGTGGTAACGGTTCGCGGTCGTTCCCCCAAATGAGCGCGAAGACTTTTTATCTGCTTTCGCTTGTATGCGTTTCGCGACTGTTGCTCGCTAACTCCATCGACAACAGTGCGGCGAGCCCCGCTCGGACCGCCGTCACCTCGCGTATTCCGCGCGAATCAGTCGCGTCGCAGGGCATTGCGGCGATTGGATACAGCAAGCGGCGGCACATTCTTGAAATCCAATTTGTGAACGGTGCGGTTTATCGATACCTCCAGGTCGCGCCGTCAGTTCACCGCGACTTGATGGCCGCCGATTCCAAGGCGCGCTATTACGACGCGAACATCAAAGGCAATTATGCGTCCGTGCGCGTTCGGCCGCGCGTAAAACAAGAAGTGCGTTGAAAGTGTCCGAACGTTGGAACTGGGAGGAGCTGAGGCACAAGCTCGTTCTCACGCCGGAAGAGAAACGCGTCATTAGTTTCGTTGTCGCGGCGTTTATTCTCGGCCTTGGCACAAAGTGTTACCGCGACACCCATCCGCAACTGCCGGTGCAGATGAAGGAGAAGCATCCGCATTCCCGCAAGTCTCAACCTTGAAGGTACTTTTCCGGAAGCGCGTGCTGCGGACTTTCATGCTGCCAGTAGATCGATAAGATCCACCAGCGGCTTCCATCATTGAAGAGCTGAATGCTATTGATCCCGCGCATGAACGGTTCAGCATCGTTCGGATCGTGACGCGATTCGTACGTGCTCCAGACATGCGCAATGTGACCGAATTGTTCGACGCGGCGCGCGACTTCCTTTTCGTAGAAGCCACTTTTAGCGAAGATCGGTTCGACCCGCTCAATGTAGCCTTCAACGTCCAGCACCAGCGGCGCAAGATCGACATCGTTTCTTCCCGGCACCGTCGCGGTTGGCATTAATCGCGCTCCCGGCCAGAACAGCGCTCGGTCACGATCCCAATCGCGCTTCTTTCCCGCCGGTCCTGAAATTACGTCGTAGGCCGCGGCGATGATTGCATCGAGCGACACAACGTCAGCGGGGTTTGCATGCATAAGGTGGATCGAGCAGTCCCTTGCTCGATGCTAATAAATGGCGGCCTTTGGCCGCGTTGAACTAACATCGCCCGACGGAGCGGCCGATCCACCAACAACTTCCAGAACCTTGCGCGCCGCGTTGTGTCCGGGAATGCCACTGACCGCGCCGCCGCGGAGCGCGCTCGAGCCGCAGAGAAAAACATTTTCCCATTCGGTTTCGACTCCCCAGGTCCCGACTTGTTCCTTGCTCGTTGCAAACGGCCATGTCGGCGAGTCCTGAAAAATGTTGCCGTGATACATGCCTAACGAATTCTCGATATCGACCGGGCTTTTGCTTTCGACGCAAAGGCTGCCATCGCGCGCGACCGCGAGACAATTCTCCAGCGGTTCTTCCAACCACTGGTTCATGCTTTCGAGGAATTTTTTCTCCGCTTGTTTGCGCATCTTCTCATTCTCTTTTGCGAACAACGAATACGGCGCATCGAGTCCGAACAGCGTGATCGTGTGGAACCCTTGCTCGCGCAGTTCCGGGGACAGAATGCTGTCGTCCGTCAGAGTGTGGCAATAAACCTCGCAAGGCGTTCTCTCGGGCAACCGGCCTTTGGCGGCCTGTTCGTAGCTCGCATTCATCTGTTCGTAGCCTTCGTCGCTATGGAACGTGCCACACCACGCTTGCTCTGATGGATATTTCTTCGCTTTCAATTTCGGTAATCGGCGCAGCAGCATGTTCATCTTGAATACACTCCCCTCGTCTACTGCCTCAGGCTCATAGGCTTTGCCGGAATATTTCGCGAGCACGTTGCGCCCGAAGTTCGCTAATAGAAATCGCGATTCAACGGTTTGAACTTTCCCGTCGATTTGAAACTCCACCGTTTTCTCTTTTCCCTTAAGATCGACGTCGACAAGATCGACATTCGTCAGGAACTCTGCGCCGGCACCTTGTGCCGCTCGTTCCAATTCGCGCGCGACTGCTCCCATCCCGCCAACCGGCACCTTCCATTCGCCCGTCTTGTTGCCAATCAAATGATAAAGAAAACAACGGTTCTGGACGAGCGACGGATCGTGCGGATGGGTGAAGATCCCGACTTTGGCGTCGGTAAGGACAAGACCGCGGACCAAATCGTCTTTCAAATAACGTTCGAGCGAACGACCGAGCGGCTCTTCCGCCAGACTTCGCCATGCTTCGCGGGAAACGTCATCCACATCGAACTGCCGTTTCGTATCCTCTTTTGAAGCGAGCGGCTCGAGCATTGTGTCCCAGGTGTGCTCCGCGAAGACCCGCGAGAGATGGTAGAACTTTCTCAGCTGCTCGAATTCAGCCTCGCTCCCGGTGAGATCGACAATCGATTGCCGGCTTTGCGCCTCATTGACGTTGCTGAGAAGGAGGCCGTCGTGCCGGCCACTCTTAATATAAGGGGTGAAAGATCCAGTTGCCCGTCGCCGGAGCTCGAGCCTTAGCCCAAGGTCGCGAATGATCTTCTCCGGAAACAGACTGACCAGGTAGGAATAGCGCGACAGCCGGGCCTCGTAATCCGGGAAGACCTTCTGGGAAGTGGTCGCCCCGCCGATGTAATCGTTCTTCTCTAATAAGAGTACGCTCAGCCCGGCGCGCCCGAGATAACTCGCCGCGACCAACCCATTGTGGCCTGCCCCGAGAATAATCACATCGTATTTAGACTTCATTATTATGCCGTTACTTGTCACGCCGTAGCCTTGGCGAAGGCGGATGGCCAGCTCCGAGGATGACAACGTCATAATGACTTTTAATCGTGCTCCTGCTCATACTCGTGATCGGAATGCTTGACCGTAAGCAAACGTTCAACGTTCAACGCGCAACGTCCAATAAAAGAGAGACTAATTCTTTCTTCTTAATTCCTCATCCTTACTTCTTAATTTGTCATCAATGAGCGCGGTGCCCGAGATCCGAACCCGTTGCGTGATCGTCGGCGGCGGCCCGGCCGGAATGATGGCCGGCTATTTGCTCGCGCGCGCCGGAGTGAAAGTGGTCGTGCTGGAGAAGCACGCCGATTTCTTTCGCGATTTCCGCGGCGACACAATTCACCCTTCGACCCTCGAGTTGATGCATGAACTCGGACTGCTTGATGAATTTCTCAAGCTGCCGCACCAGGAGCTGCGAGAGATTCGCGGGATTTTCAACGGTCACACCGTTCCAATCGCCGACTTCTCGCGTTTGCCCACGCGCTGCAAGTTCATCGCGTTCATGCCGCAGTGGGATTTTCTGAATTTTCTTGCGGCGCAGGCGAAACATTTCCCGACCTTCGCGCTCCAGATGCAACATGGGGTTGTCGATCTTCTATTTGAAAATGAACGCGTCACGGGCGTGCGCGCGAAAACGCCCCAAGGCGAGCGTGACATTTATGCCGATCTTGTGATCGGTGCCGACGGCCGGCATGCAGTTACACATACCCGAGCAAATCTCGAGCTCCGCGATTTCGGTGCGCCGATCGATGTTCTCTGGATGCGTCTTTCCAAGCGACCGGACGATCCGCCACAGTCGCTTGGATTTTTCCAGCACGGCAAACTCCTCGTGTTGCTCGATCGCGGCGATTATTTCCAAGTCGGTTTCGTAATTCCGAAAGGCGATCTCGATCAAATCAAACAGCGCGGCCTGCCCGCTTTGCATCGCGACATCGTGCAGCTCGGTCCATTTCTGCAGGATCGAATCGGCGAGCTCGATGACTGGTCGAAAATCAAACTGCTTACCGTGCAGATCAATCGCCTCAAGAAATGGTATCGGGACGGGTTGCTCTGCATCGGTGACAACGCGCATGCCATGTCGCCCGCGGGCGGAGTCGGAATCAATCTGGCGTTGCAGGACGCAGTCGCGACCGCAAATCTGCTGGCGGTGAAATTAAGAGAGCGACCGGTGTCGGTGGCTGAACTGGAAGAAGTTCAGAAGCGTCGCGAATTTCCGGTTCGCTTCATTCAAGCACTGCAAGTTCAGATTCATAAGCGAATCAACGGACGAACTTCGGGCACTGGCAACAAGCTGCCATTTTTTCCGCGGTTGTTTCTCTGGTTTCCATTTCTTCGCGCCATACCGGCGCGGCTCATCGGCCTCGGCCCGCGGCCCGAGCACATCCATTCACCAAACATTTACTAAGTGACTTGCCATGTGTTCGCACCGATCCCGCTGGTCACTGGTCACGCGCCGACCGCTAACGGTTTTTCCGGGAACCAAGTGCCAGTCGGCTCCGGTCCTACGGCCCGTTCAGAACCGTTAGCATCGCCTTAGCGCCGCGTTGCGGAAGTTTGTAACCACTCCCACTCGCCAATGCCATGACTGCGGTCTCGTTTTTTTCTCTCACGTGATCCGCGATCGAATGAAGTGTGACTGTGGCTGAACGTTGACCGGCAGCGATCGTCACGCCCCCCGGATTTCCGTTCAGTGTGTAATCGCTTCCGTTCACGGCGGTGCCGCGCATCCCGTAACTGACCGTCACTGGTTGTGAAACAACGACCGAACTCGAGATCGTGAATGTCGCATCGCTTCCTTCGATAACGCTCCCGGGCGAGACTGAAACCGTGATAGTCGGTGTCGCTGACGGCGTGATGGTCGGCGTTGGCGTTGCAGTTGGTGTAGCAGTCGGAGTCGGCGTCGCACTTGGTGTTGCTGTCGGTGTAGCAGTTGCCGTTGGCGTTGGTGTCGGAGTCGGTGTTGCAGTGGGAGTTGCCGAAGGTGTCGGCGTTGGCGTCGGGGTCGGAGTTGGCGATCCGGTTTGCACGTTCACGATCATCGCATCGTACGCCACCGCATGAACACCATCGCTTGCGCTCAGCTCGAACGTGTAGGTTCCGGGCTGATTGAAATTGACCAGCGTTGTCGCGGCGTTCGGGTTCGCCAAATTCACCGGTGCTGGTCCGGAATAAAGTTTCCACAAAATCGTGGCCGCGCCGCTTGGATCGACAATCGTTCCCGACAGTGTCGTGCTTAGCGCATTGATGCTTTGATCCGTGCCGGCATTGACACTCGGCGCGCCGGGCGATCTCGGGCCTTCGGTCGGCCCGGTTGTTTGGATCACTTCGAAGTTGCTAACGTCGATTGCGGAAAGATTGCTGAACGCGACCGATGAAAACCGGTCGTCCGGGGAAACCGAGATGGAAAAGAATCCGCCGCTGTTATCGGCCACGATCGCGCCGTATTTTTTGAGCGCGTAACAGACGGCCTTCTCCTCAATGGTCCAACCGCTCGGTACAACAAAACTAGTCTTGAGCCGAAAACGCTGACCCATCGCCGGATATTGTGTCGATGTTGCCGGAATCGATGACGCGAAATGGTTTGCCGGATAAATGTATTCCCGCCGCGTTTTCGGTACGCACAAGCGAACTGCATGCTCGACCAAGCCGCGCTCACATTCATCGTAACGCACCAGCGCCGGAAACATCGGCAGTCCGGCGGCATCGCCCGACGTCCAGCCTGCGGGACGCAATGCATTGGAATTGAGATCGAACTTCGAGCCATTCGACGATTGCCATCCACTCGTGGTCAGTTTCGCCTGCCACATTTCCCAAATCGAGCCAACTCCCGGCGCGACAATAATCGCATGGCGATCGCCACCGGCGCCAGTCGCGTCCATTTGCCATTGCTGCAAAGTGAGAGTGCCGGTGCCGCGCGGCCAGGTCTCGACCGGCATATTGGACGGGATTGGGTAACTGCCGTTCGGATAAGTGCCGCCATCGAGATCGGATTCGTCCGGATAATCGACAAACGGAATTGTGACCCGCGCCTGATTATCGGGCACAAGCACGTAATTCATTTCGTAAAACGGCCGCAACGTTTGCCGGCTCGACGATAAATCCGATTTCAACTGCGCAATCATTGCCGCCGAGTTCGATAACAGCGGGCGTCGTGAGATGTCTTCATTCCACGGATTTGTCACCGAAAAAATCTGCATCGCCGAAACGATCGCGTCCGCTTGCGGCGTATTGAACAACGTCGGCGTCGTCACGACCGGCGCCGGCCCGAGGATTCGTCCTTCGTGATTAATCCGCTCCGATTGCGCGGCTGCGGTAACGACGAAGCTCAGAATTGTCGAAACTGTCGCATTCGTGATTCTTCGCCCGAGATGGACTCGTCTCAACGCTCCAATTGGAAATTGAACGTACTTCTCCTGACCTTTTTCTGTCATGTTTCTGATCTCTGATGTCTGACTGCTGACGTCGGAGAGCTTTGGAGAAGCAGTCGTTTTATTAGCAAGATTTGCACCGGCGCGACCGCAAAGATCGACATCTTACAGGTTTACGGGCAAAGTCGCTCGGCAAATTAGCGCAGGGATGAATTCGGGAAATTTCTTCGGCGAAATGAGGCGACGCAACGTTTACAAGGTTGCCGTCGCCTATTTGGTCATCTCCTGGCTGTTGATTCAGGCGGCGTCGATTCTGTTGCCGACATTCGAAGCGCCAGCATGGGCGATGAGAGCTTTCGTTGTGTTTCTGGCGCTCGGTTTTGCGTTGGCCGTGTTTATCGCGTGGGCGTTCGAGATGACGCCGCAAGGAATAAAGCGGACCGAAGACGTTTCGCCGGACGAAGTCATCCCGCAATGGAGCAAACGGAAGTTTGCGGCGCTTATCGTTTGCGTTGCAATCGTCGCGGGAGCACTCCTTGCTTTTCAATTGTTGCGCGTACCAAGATCGACAATCACTTCAAACGCGGACAGCAAGTCGATCGCGGTGCTGCCGTTTGTGGATCTTAGCCCGGCGAAAGACCAGGAATATTTTTGCGACGGGATAAGCGAAGAAATTCTCGATACTCTGGCGAAGGTCGATGGATTGCGTGTGGTCGCGCGCACCTCATCGTTTTCATTTAAGGGCAAGAACGCGGACGTGAGCGAAATCGCGCAGAAGTTAAACGTGCACAATGTGCTCGAAGGCAGTCTGCGTCGCGAAGGCAATCGCATTCGAATTACTGCGCAGTTAGTCGATGCTCACAATGGCTTCCATGTTTGGTCGGACACGTTTGAACGTGAATTGCAAGGCGTGTTCGCAGTCCAGGATGAAATCACGCGCGCGATTGTCGATGCGTTAAAGATCAAGCTCGCAATCGCTGTCGCGCCTGCTCTGCAACAAAATACCGAGGCACATGATCTTTACCTGCAGGGGCTTTATTTTTCGAACAAGAGCACCGAAGAAGGGTTGCGAAAGAGCCTCGATTTTTTTCAGCGCTCGCTCGAGAAGGATCCAAATTCTGCACGGACTTGGGCCGGAATTGCAAAAGCATGGCTCTGGCTGGCAGATGCTTATGTGAAGCCAATGGACGCGTATCCAGCGGTGAAAGCAGCGGCGTTAAAAGCGGTGGCCTTGGATGACCGTGAGCCCGAAGCGCACATCTATCTTTCCGAGGCCAAGCGCGTTCTCGATTGGGACATGGTCGGTGCTAACGCTGAATTACGGCGCGCCTTACAACTCGATCCAAATTCCGCGACGGCGCATTTATTCCTGGCGTTGAACTTTGCTTTAGAAGGAAGATCCGCGGAATCTGTAGCGCATATTCGAGCGGCGGAGAAAGCGGACCCTCTTTCGCCAATCATCAGCAACTTTGCCGGTGTAGGTTATCACAGCCTCGGACATCTCGATGAAGCCATCGCGGAGGGAAAGCGCACACTGGAACTCGACCCAAATTATATGTACGAAAGTCCAGTCATCGCCGACGCGTATCGCGAGAAAGGGATGTATGACGAAGCGATTGCGTTGTTCAAAAAAGCGCAGGAAATGACGGGGAGACCGCAGCCGAGACTGGCAATTACGTATGCCCTAATCGGCCGGCAATCAGAAGCGCGCCAAATTCTTGAAGAGCTTAAGAAAATCGCGGCGACCAAGTATCTGCCCAAGGAAGAGATAGCCGCTGTCTATGTAGCACTGGGTGAGAAGGAAGAAGCTTTCAAATGGCTGGATCGCGCCTGCGACGACCACGGCGGCGCGCTCCAGGCGATTGGCCTCCGTCCGGTGTTTCGCACGCTCGATTCCGACCCTCGATTTGCTGATATCTTGCGCCGGATCGGGCTCGATCCCGCCAAGCTGCTGTCACAGCCCACTCGGTAATGAATTTTTCGAATTTTTTTGCCGAACTGAAGCGGCGCAATGTTTACAAAGTTGCGGTCGCGTATGCGTTGGTGGCGTGGTTGCTCATGCAGATCGCGACGCAGATATTTCCGTTTTTCGAGATTCCGAATTGGGCCGTGCGCCTTGTTGTGCTGCTTTTGATTCTTGGTTTTCCAATCGCGCTGGTTCTGGGCTGGGCCTTTGAATTAACACCGAAAGGAATCAAGCGCACGGAAGAAGTAGCGCCGGGAAAATCGATCGCTCTACGGACCGGGCAGAAACTTAACTTTTTCGTCATCTTCGTTCTCGCCGCCGCAGTGGGCGTGCTGTTGTTTCAAAGGTGGGGCGCGCCTGT
Source organism: Chthoniobacterales bacterium (assembly GCA_038230255.1). Taxonomy (GTDB): domain Bacteria; phylum Verrucomicrobiota; class Verrucomicrobiia; order Chthoniobacterales; family UBA10450; genus AV40. Next base: position 22,257 of record JBBRNP010000006.1, on the reverse strand, counting down.
CGTTAGATCCAACTCGGCTTCGAAAAGCATTGCCGTGCTTCCGTTCGAAAGCTTGAGCAAAGATGAAGAGAACGCGTTTTTCACTAACGGGGTGCAGGATGAAATTCTTGCCGACCTGGCGAAGGTCGCTGACCTAAAAGTCATCAGCCGTACTTCGGTGATGCAATATAAGAGCGGTGCCCAGCGTAACCTGCGGCAGATCGCTCAGGAACTTGGCGTGGCCCATGTGCTCGAAGGCAGTGTTCAGCGAATTAACAATCGAGTCCGTGTCACCGCTCAATTGATAGATGCGCGAACTGACAGGCATCTATGGGCCGACCATTACGACCGTGAGCTTGCCGATGTCTTCGCGATTCAAAGCGAAATCGCCGGAACGATCGCGGATCAGCTCCAGGTTAGAATTTCTCCGCGCGAGAAAGCGGCCATCGCGGCCGCGCCCACAACCGATCTGACCGCGAACGCGCTCTATGTGCAGGCCACGGCACTCGAAACCGTGTCGCCCGAGCAACCGAGTTTACTCGAAGGGGTCAGGTTGCTTGATCAGGCGGTCGCGCGCGATCCGCGCTTTCTCGTCGCCTACGGTGCGCTCGCCCGGATGCATCTGATTCTTTTCTGGGGTGGCTACGATCACACGCCGGCCCGTCTTGAACTGGCTAATGCCGCGATCCAAAATGCGGTGCGTCTCCAGCCCGAGGCCGGAGAAGTCCACCTCGCCCTGGCTCGCTATGCGTACTACGGCTTTCGCGATTACGACCGCGCGCGCGCCGAACTCGATATCGCGCGCAGCACGCTCCCGAATAACGTTGACGTCTTTTACCTGACCGCGCTGGTTGATCGTCGCCAGAGTCGTTGGGCCGAAGCGATCCGGAACTTCGAGCGCGCCATCGCGCTTGATCCGCGCAACGCGAAGGTCGTTATCGAGGCAGCCGCCACTGACCTGATGCTGCGTCGCTATGCTGAAGCCAGCCAACTATTTCAACGCGTTCTGGCCATCAGCCCGGACGATAATAACGCCCGCATCACGCTGGCGTTTCTGCCCTTCTTTGAGCGAGCCGACATTCGTCCCGCGCGCGCCGCGCTCACCGCGATCGTGGCTCAACACCCGAACGCCGCTGAATTCGCCGACTCTCTGTTCCGTTGCGCCATCCTGGAGCGCGACCCGGCGGCAGCCAATCGCGCCCTCGCGCTTATTCCGGAGAAAGGAATGCTCTGGTCCGGGAATTTTATTCATCCGCGCGAATGGTTCGCCGGAGTCGCCGCTCACACCTTTAATGATCCGGCTGCCGCGCGCGTCCACTTCACCGCTGCTCGCGAGATCTTGGACAAGATCGTCCGGGTGCAACCCGATTACGCGCCGGCTTGGAGCTTGCTCGGACGAATCGATGCCGATCTCGGGCGCAAAGACGAAGCGCTGCGCGAAGGGCGTCGTGCCTGTGAGCTGCTTCCGCCTTCGAAGGATGCAGCCGTCGGGACAAACTTGATCGTGAATCTTGCGGTCATTTATGCATCGACCAATGAGAAAGATCTCGCGATCGAGACCCTCGCCACGGCCGCGCAACTTGCGACTCGACCGGCTTACGGCGAGCTAAAACTTAACCCCTACTGGGACCCGCTCCGCGGCGATCCGCGCTTCGAAAAAATTGTTAACTCCCTTGCCCCAAAGTAACGTGCTGATGCCCCTTTGGGCTTCTCGCCTCTGACCGCTGATCTCCGACTTCTGACCTCCGACCTCCTCCGCCACGCAGTCTTGCGCCTTTATTCCCTTGAATCTGGGCCCAATCAGGGCGACAGAGGCGCTCGCGGAATCTGTCCCCCTCCCCGGTTTCCCGTTTCAGCTTTCAGCGTTTCAGTTCTCATGCTTACCGTTTCTCAACTCACGAAATCTTTTAGCGGCCGACGGCTCTTTGATGAGGTCTCGCTCCAGGTCAATCGCGGGAACCGGATCGGATTGGTCGGTCCGAACGGCGCGGGCAAATCAACCTTGTTTTCGCTAATTCTCGGCGAGACATCTCCTGATAGCGGACAGATCGCATTCGAAAAGAGCGCCACCATTGGATTTCTTCCGCAAGAGACCGCGGCGGCGGGCGACGAAACCGTGCTCGAGCTGGCGATCGCGGTGACGCCGGAGCTTGTTCGCGCGCAGAAAATCATCAAGCAACACCAGCCTTCGCTGGGCTACGGCGTGGCAAGCGAGGCAGATGACAGTGCCTATTATAATGCGCTCCATGTTTTCGACGAGCACGGCGGCTGGCAGCTCGAACCAAAGGCGAAACGCGTTCTCGCGGGACTCGCTTTCCGCGAGACAGATTTCGATCGGCCGGCGCGTGCGCTCAGCGGCGGCTGGATCATGCGCGCGCATCTGGCGCGGCTTCTCGTGATGGAGCCCGACCTCCTTCTTCTCGACGAGCCGACCAACCATCTCGATCTCGAATCGCTCCAGTGGTTCCAGGAATATTTAAAGAATTATCCGGGCGCGATCGTCATGATCTCGCACGATCGCGAATTCCTGAATCAACTGGTCGGCAGCATCGTCGAGATCGCACATTCGAAACTGATTCGTTATCGCGGCAACTGGGACAACTACGTCGAGCAGAAAGCCGCCCGCGAAGAACAGCAACTGGCCGCTTACAAAAATCAGCAGAAAGAAATCGCGTCGCTCCAATTGTTCGCCGACCGCTTCCGCGCCAAGGCGAGCAAAGCTTCACAAGCGCAGAGCAAGTTAAAGCAGATTGATCGCATGGAAAAAATCGCGGCCCCGGTCGCGCGCGGAAAAACAATCAAGTTCCATTTCCCGCAGCCGCCGCGAAGCGGTCTGCGCGTGATCGCCTTGAAAGATGTCGATCATGCCTACGGCGATGTGGTTGTTTACCGCGGACTGCAATTTCATGCCGAGCGCGGTCAACGCACGGTGCTGGTCGGTCCGAATGGCGCGGGCAAATCAACCCTGCTCAAATTGATCGCCGGAGTGCTGCCGGTGCAGCACGGCGTGCGCGCACCCGGGCACAACGTTCGGGTTGGCTATTTTTCTCAGAATCGGATCGACGTGCTCAATCCGAAACTTACCGTCCTTCAGAGCGTGTTGGACTCGCCGAAACCTGTTCCCGAACAAACCGCGCGCACTGTTCTTGGCTCGTTCCTTTTTAGCGGCGACGATGTTTTTAAATCGGTCGCGGTCCTGAGCGGCGGCGAAAAATCGAGACTGGCGCTGGTCAAGTTGCTGCTCGATCCGCCGAACCTTCTGCTCATGGATGAGCCGACCACGCATCTGGATGTCGGCTCGATCGACGCCCTCATCGGCGCGCTTAAGCAATATCACGGGACGCTCATCTTCATCAGCCACGACGTCCATTTCATCCGCGCCATCGCCACCAGCGTCTTGCACATCAATTCAGGCCGCCTGACGGCTTACCCCGGCGATTACCAGTACTATATAGATAAGTCGAAGGCCGCGTCGGCCCGGACCGCGCTCACCGCTGGCTCCGCCCTATCTCCTAACTCCCATCTTCCATCTCCCGCGTCCGGCCGCGCTCCTGCGCGGAGCGCCGACGGCACGCGGGCGCAGAAGCGCTTGGAAGCGGAAGCACGGAACGCGATCTCAAAAGTGAAGCGCGATAGAGAGAAGCGATTGCACGAGATCGAAACCCGAATCGCAACGCTGGAAGCCCATCAAAAAGAACTTGTGGTCGCTCTCGAAGATCCCGCCGTCTACGAAGTCGGCGGCCGAGCAATGTCGATCAACCGCGAACTATCCAACGTGACCGCCGATCTCACTCGCCTGACAAACGAGTGGGAAACCGCTACTGCTCTTGTCACGCCGTAGCATCGGCGCAGGCGGCTGTCCGCTGACTGCTGATCCCCCTCCAAGCTCCTAGCTCCAAGCTGCCAGCTACTTCTTTACGCTCGCGCCGAACAAATGACGCGCAAGGCGCGGTTATTCGTTACCGGTTCTCGGTTATTGGTTTCCGGATTTGCCTAATAACCAATAACAATTAACCGATAACTTTTCGTCCCTTGTTTCCGGACTCTTCCCCAATAACTAATAACAATTAACGAATAACCGATCTCCGATCCTTCTTACTTCTGTCCGCTGCTCTACTCTTTGTCGTAAACAGCTTTGGATTTGAACTTCTTCCCGTCCGTGCCTGTCCCTTCAGTGGCGACGGTCCGCGCTTTGCCATCCGCTGAGACGGTGCTCTTGCCATTGGAGAACACTTTTCCGCCTTTCATCGTCGTAATTTCGTAGGTGTGGTCGTTCACAACTTTGTAGGCCGCCGCGTCCCAAGCAAGGTTCCCTTTCGTCTTGTACGCTTTGCCGTCGGCCATGCCCACCCAGACGCCGTGCGTCGGTTTCCCATCCTTATCAACGCCGTCCACCGCCACCTTCATTTTGTCCTTCATCTCGGTGTAAACGACCGCCGTGTTCTTATTCATCCCCGCCGGGATTTTCGACTTCGCTTCATTGAGCTTCCACGTTCCCATGTGCGGGTTGGCCGCAAAACAAGCTGCTGCTCCCATAAACGACATGGCCACAGCCACTACTGCAATTCTAGTCTTTATCATGCGGCGATTCCGTCAGAAATGCCGTGAGACGTCAACAGCAATGCGAGCGCGCGGCGTCCGCACTCGCGGCCGCGAGTTAATTGTTATCTGTTATTCGTTCTCTGTTTTCCGTTTTTTCCGAATAACTAATAACAATTAACGGATAACTGATCCTCGATCCCCTTTCTCTACGGCGTTGGTTGCGGAGTGGCGGCAGGCGCTGCCGGGGTAACCGCTGTCAGCGCGCTCAGGGTAGAAGACCCGGTAGAAGATTGCGTTTGCACTCCGGCAGATGTTTGTTCGCTTAAAACGTTGGTCGTCAATGGTGCTGCTGTTGTCGCGCCAACTGCTGTCGTCGTTGTGCTGACGGTTGCCGGGACAATCTGAGTGGCGGGCGCTACTTTCGCCGCGACTGAAGGTTGTGTGACAGCCGTGGTCGTCTGCTGCGATTGCACAGTGGTCCCCGATTTCCCGGTCACAGTTGGAACCGCTGTCTTTGCGTGGGTCGATACTGATGACGAAGGACCAGCCGAGTGTTTCTGAAAATCTGCTTTCGCTTTGACGCGAGCCGTCGAAGCGGCCGGCCCGGTATCGTCACCGTCTCGTCGTCTCACTTTCGCATCAATACGCGCCTGGTTTTTCTCCTGTTTTTCCCCCTTTTTCTGCTCTTTCCGGACGTCTGCCTGTGCTTGCGTATCGGGATCAGTCGTCTGTTGAGCATTGCCAACACCTTGAGTCAACGCCATGACGGCAACAGCGACTGCGATCCAACGAAACCTGTTTTGTTTTGAATGATACATGTTGAAATCTTCTCTAAACGCAGCGGTTTATATTTCCCGTTGCGTATCTGAAAGCGCTTGGCGATTCAATGCTTTTCGTCCATCCGTGCGATCCGCGTTGCTTCCTTGTCACGCCGTAGCATCGGCGCAGGCGGCTGTCCGCTGACTGCTGATCCCCCTCCAATCTCCTAGCTCCTAGCTCCTAGCTGCCAGCTACTTCTTTACGCTCGCTTCAAGCGTAAAGAATGCCGGATTGAGATGCGCGAGAGGTGCTTTTAATTTTTCGAGCTCAGCGGCCGGGCCGTGTACTTCGACTCGCGTGAGATCGGCCATCGTCAGCAGTTCCGCGAGCAGCGCGCCGATGTTCTCGAGATGCGCGAGAACGCCCTCGGCGCTTTGGTACGCTTCGCGACAGAAGATTTCGTCGCCGTTGATGCTGAATTCGTAAAAAAGATTCTCTTTCTCGGTCGCAGCTTTCTCGACAAATCGCGGGAACCCGGCTTTGACCGTGTCGAGTTTTCCGGGATGCACTTTAAAATAGGGATGCAGACTGACGAAATTTGGGTTCATGCGCCAATCGTAACCACGAATGGACACGAATTCATACGAATGTTCCGTCTGTCTATCTGAACAGAAGGCAACGAAGAGAACAAAGTGGTGTCCGACCGGATCACAGCGGGAGCTGCCGAGATACAACCCAAGACCGACGGCCAGGAGGGGCGGTAGATTTGTGAGGCCTCTGCACGAGGTTTGCTTTCGAAACTTACATTTGATACGCTATTCATATGCCTAGGGACGTTGTCGAAATTCCGGTGCCCGTATTGTCGTCCATCGAAACACTCGATGAATTAGACGACTGGCTGACCGCGCAAAATCCGCAGATCATCGAGGAATTGCGCGAAGCGCGCCGGCAGGATCTGGCTGGCGAATTCAAACCGTGGCAGCCGCGCCATGTGTCATGGCCTACCAAATCGAAGTAAGTCCGAAGGCCGGCGTTCAGCTAAACGATCTCGATCCAACCATAGGCTCAACGGTCGAGCGCAAAATTATTTGGTTGGGCGAAAATGCTGCTGTCATGGTGCATCGCCGTCTTGTCGGTATGCCCGATGATCTTTCTGGGCTATGCAGATTACGCGTGGGCGACTGGCGAATTCTTTACTGGGTCCATCATCCAGAGAAGGCTGTGCGCATCTACCGAGTTCAGCACCGATCCGAAGCGTATCGCGATCTCTAATGAATAATCCGAGAATGAGAGCCGGAAAGAAAAAGAACAAACATCGTGGAAGCAGCTTCGGGAGCTTTCTCAAGAAGGAAGGCCTGTACGAGGAAGTGCACGCCGCCGCGTTGAAGCGCGCGATCACGATGAAACTGGACGATCTGATGAAACAGAAACGCGTCAACAAGAGCGTGATGGCTGCACAGATGCATACATCGCGAGCTGCGATTCATCGGTTGCTTGATCCCGAAAACACATCGGTTACTCTCGCCACGCTCAACCGCGCCGCCCGATCGCTCGGGCGAAAAGTGAAAATCGAATTGGTTGCGGCATAACGGCGTCGCATCGTAAGCCGCTTACGATGGATGAAATCTTATCGAGATGGCTAAGAATTTATCGGCGATCGTTCGCTGCTGTCGACTGGTTTAACCAGTCAAGTTCAGAAAGTGGCCGCGGATGCGCAACGTCGACGAACCTTCCGATGAAGAGATTCGTCGCCGAAAATCGAAACGCGTTGAGCAGACGAGTGGCAAGGAGCATGAAAGAGGCGATAAGAATCCAGGCGTGCACCCCGAAGCGAAAGCTGACGGTCAGTCCTCCGACCTTTGACGTCTTTTCCGCCTCGTCACTGATCACATGTCACTCGTCACTTCTTTAAATGTCCCGGTGTGCGCCCCGAAGAAAGACAAGACGGCGAAGGCCTAATCTGAGCCGGACCGGCGGCGCAGTTAGGCCGCATGCTGAGGACCCGGCCGACTCTCGCCGCAGCTTCGATTCCTGAGTGTGAGAACGGTATCGATTATTCTAGCGGCACTTCTGATTCAGGGCTGCGTGACTGCGACAAAGCAAGAAGTGGCTACGGCTACCTTTGGGCCGTTGCCGGCCGATTACCAGGAACGCGTGAAGAAGTATATGAGCACGCAGATCAGGCTGCGGCCGGAGACTGCCACTTACGAGTTCACTACACGTCCACGCAAAGGTTTTTGTCAGGCGGGACTCGTTGGAGCCAAAAAGCGGTTTGGCTGGATCGTGCCAGTGAAAATCACGGTCAAAAATCATTTTGGTTTCCACATCAGCGAAAAGTGTTTCGTCTTTCTTGGGGCCGATGGCACAGACGAAGATTGCACTCAGTACTTTGGCCAGCTCGCGAACTACGTCGATTGAAGTTGCGAATGAAGCTTGCTTAAGCCCTTGGCGTGAAGATCGACATCGCCAAAGCAAGCGCTTTCACCTTGCTCTAACAGGCGCGCTACTGTGTTGTAATTGCCATGCCTGCGGAGCGCAATCGACCGAAGCGTGATTGCTTCAATGCGAATGCAAGTCTCCCGTTTCAATTGCGGCTCGAGGATTTCGAGATCGCGATGCAGGATGTTTATGATTTGTTCTACGACGTAAACACCGGCTTGCTTGAGAAGGGGTTGGAACGGCTCGACGATTTTGTTCGACCAGCAATCATGTCGGGATTCCTTTCGGATTTACTCACCGCAAGCATCGCGAAACATTCGCGGGCGCTCACGCAGAACAATTATTTTAACGGTCATCCCGATCTTCTCGTGAAAGGCGTTTACCCAAACGACTCTGTGAAAGCGGGAACGGAAGGTGTCGAAATCAAGACGACTCGAAAGATTGGAGGGGCGGTGGACACGCATGGAGCGCGCGATCAATGGATGGCGGTCTTTGTTTACAACATCGACAACGCAACTGAGCCGGCGCGCGAACGTAAGCCGATGGGCTTCACGGAAATTTATCTTGGACAGGTGACGATCGACGATTTCCGCCGGAACCCGCGCGGAGAACTCGGTACGCGGACTGCAACGCTACATCGCGAAGGCATTTTGAAGTTGCGCGAAAATTGGATCTACAAAGATCCTGTTACACCTTCAACGCCTTGAGTTTTGGCAACGCCTCGCACGCCGTGTCGAAGTAGCGCGGATCTCTTTCGATTCCGATGCTGCGATAGCCAACTGATTCGGCTGCGGCCAATGTCGATCCTGCTCCGGCGAAAGGATCGAGCACAGTCCCCTCGCCTAACGGCAAGACTGCGCGCACGATCTTTCGCATAAACGCCTGCGGTTTCAGGCTGGGATGCGGCGCGAGTGAACGTTCCTGTTTTCGCGTTGGAGCCGAGGTGATTACATCGCCGAACGGTTGCTCCTTCGACGGGCGTTTGAAACCACCGGTTTTCCAACGACGCAAGTTATCTTGGACACGACCTTCGATTGGTTTGCGGAAGATCAGCCACGGTTCCCACATCGAACGTGGCATCACGCTGACTTCGGCGAACTCGGTGTGAGCAGCCTTTGGCCGATCACCGCCACGCATCGTCATTGTGAGCCGAATGATTTCGCCGCGCCGCTCAAATCCAGCACGCGTCACCGCGCTTGCGACTACAAATGAAAGCAGCGGATTTGAAGCGACGATCACGTGTGCCCCGGGAACTACGATTGGAAAAAGCAAACGTGCCCACGCGAAAAAGAATCGTTCCAGTTCGCTAATGTCATCGCGGGAAAGAACGGTGAACCGCGGTAGAGGCGAGCGCTTGTTTCCATCGAACGAAGGCGGAATGCGCCAGACTCCACCGCGACCTTTGCGAAGCTTGCTTTGCTCTAGCTCGCTATACTCAACCAGTCCATAAGGCGGGTCGGTGACCACTGCTTCAATGCTGTTTGTCTGAGCGGTCGCCAACCACTGGAAACAATCGCCATGAATCAAAGTCGAATTGCCAAAGCGAAACGCTTCGCGGGCCGTAACCGGTCGTGAAGTTGACGCTCCGTTCCGTTGATCAACCAGCGGAAGAGTCGCCTGCGCCTCTTCGCGCACGCGATAGTGACCACGATCTACTTTAACGAATAGCTTTGGCGTGTTCAGCCGGAGATAAGAACGAATCGAAGATGCTGGCGTCGGCCCGATGCGTGCGCTGACTTCCTCCGTTATTTGCGCGACAGTCGCGCCATGCGCGCGATACGCGAGCGCTTCGATGATCGCGTCGCGCACCATGCCCGGTTTGCGCTTGGGTGGATCAGAATACTTCACAAGCAACAATAGACGTCGAGACGTCTTTTGAGCAAATGAAAATTCGCCAATGAGCTACCGAGTGCCGCGTTTGATCTCGTCTCGCTTGCGTTCAAGCGCAGCTACTCTCGCGCTTTTCGTGAACTCGTTGCCTACGAACGCAATGAGAAACGATGCCACAATTCCCAAAGCCAAGTACTTAAACCAAGCACCAATGAATGTTATTCCGATGTTGGGTGGTGGCAGAGCTTCAGCGCGATAGCCAAGTCGTCGCGCTTCCTCAACGCTGAGTCGGTCAGGGTCGTATCCTTTGGCTCGGATTTCCCCGAACATTCGCTGCACGGCAGCCTTTCGAATTTCTTCTTGTCGGTCGTTTGCCTGATAAACCCGACTGCATTGTGTGCATGCAAGGATTATCGAAGCAATCAAGCCAGCTACTCTCAAGAACCACCAGGTCGCAGCCATAGGTGCGTTTCGCTCGATGCTGATCTGCGATTCGATTTCTTTGACGTGCCGCTCTCGTTCGAGAGCGACTTGTCGTTCCTTTTCTGCGCCAGAACGTCGCTTCTGTTCTTCCCGCTCACCATGACGTCGCCTCGATTCAGCTTCAGCTTCCCGTAGGTTCTTTTCGCCTCTGCGACAGATTTCGGCAGCGTCTAGGTAACCGAAATACGTGTCTTTGGCAGCAGCGTCAGTCGCCTCCTCAAGAGCGCTCTCGCCTATCCGCAGCACAGTTTGGTCGATGATGCCCCGACCCGTTTCGTGAATTTGCGTAAGGCGTTCAACTTCTTCTCTGACCTGCGCGAGCAGTTTGTTAGCTTCTGCCTTTGCTTCTACGCGCAGTTTTTCTATCAGGGCACGTACTTCGGCGGTGCAAGCTTTAAAGTCATCGTCCGACGCGGCTTTGAGCGCGTACACTCGATCGAGTCGAATCGCTTTTTCAAGCGGGGACAGCGCGTCAGCGAAATTCCGCTGGTGAGCGGTGATCTTCGATAACTGGAAAGGCGATTCGGCGAGATCGGCTACGAGTGCGACCGCATTTTCGGTATGTTGGTGAGCCTCCACCATCTTCCCTTGGCAGTAGGCCGCCCAACCAGCGGCTAAGTAAGCACGCCCGGCCTCCCGCGGTGCGTCGCGACGCGCGTACTTCGCCGCATTCAGAAAAGCTTGCTCGGCTTTCGCAGGATCGACGATGTCTCGAGAGTTGTTCTTGAAACTGCCCAGACGAATCACACCGAACAAATAGTGAAAGCGATATTCGAGTCTATAACCAGTGTTGCTGGCGTAGCCGTTGATCGCTCGCTCGAGATACTCGACTGCATCATCATGTAAATCTTTTCGGAAAGCGTCGCGCGCGATTTCAAACTGTTCGTAGGCCCACGTCTGAGCCGGCGTCTTCGCGATTTTAATGAGCTCGACAAGCGCATCATTAACTCGGCTGGTCGCGGTTAATAATTCGCTGAATCCCCATTGGACTAGTGCTTTGAGTTCCCCTATTTCGGCCGTCAGATTGTCTATGCCGCGAGATATCCACCCAAAGCCGTATGACAATTGTTCGAAGCCTTCGGCCACTGCCGTCGACAGTTGTTCGAATCCTTCAGAAATTGTGGCGGGGAGCGCGTCCGCTACCGAGATGTTGTATCGCTGCAATTCACTATTCGATGCAATGATCGCTCTTGTCTGTTTTGAAATGTCGCTTCTCAGAGCATCCTCGAAACTGCGGGCTTGCAAGTAATCGCGGTACGATAGGCTGGTTCCGAAAATATAGTCGCTCATCTAAGCGTACCTGCTTAACGCGACCAAGCCTCCTAGGGAAAGCAAATTCATGACGCTCTACACGCGAGACGGGAATGAACCGCGATTGCGCGCAAAAGGATTTGGAGAAAAATCCCGGTCGATCACATTCGTGTTCCAAGACATTACCAACTGAGAAAAAGGGACCGAACACATCAACGGCCTCGAGTTCTTTTTCAAAGACCGCGCCCATGTGACCGAGACATGGGAAACGCTAAAGCCTAACAAAGAGAAAGTGCGTTTCGAATTCGAATTGACGCGCAAGAGCGGCTAAAGCGTTCTAGCGAGACGGCGGGAGAGTTTGCGGTTTTGCGCTGGCGCGTTTCAATAAACCGAAGAGGTCGCTGTCGGTGGAAAAGACGAGCGTGGCGTCTTTGTTGAGCACTTTGCGGTAGGTTTCCATGCTCTTGAGAAAATTGTAGAACTCGGCGGCTTGCGGGTTCTGGGTGTAGGCTTTGGCGTAAATCTCGGTCGCTTTGCCGTCGGCTTCGCCGCGGATCTGTTGCACCTGCCGGTAGGCGGTGGATTGAATCTCGTTCAGGTCGCGTTCTCTTTGCCCGGCGATCCGGGCCGCTTCGCCTTCGCCTTCGGAGCGAAACCGGGAGGCAATCTGCCGACGTTCGCTGATCATTCGCTGGTAGATGCGATCGAGCACGTCCGGATTGTAATTGACGCGCTTGAGCCGGACGTCGAGCAGGTCGATCCCGAACTCGGCCAATTTTCCGGCCGCTTTCGCCTTGATCTCGTCTTCGATTTTCTGTCGTCCGAATTGAATAGGCGGAAGTACGCCGATTGTTCCCAGGCCGGTCTGGACACTTTTCAAATTTTCGTCCCGCAACGGTTTGCGATCTTTATCGGTGCGAATGATCTCGATCAGATCGTTCTTGGCCACGGCGTTGCGAGTCTCGCTGCCGAGAATGTCTTCCAGACGCGATTGAGCGCTGCGTTCGTCGCGCAACCGGACGAAAAAGGTCTTGGCATCGCTGATCCGCCACCGGGCAAAGGTGTCGACGTGAATGTAAGTTTTGTCGCGGGTGGGGATGGCAACGGGCTGGCCGTCCCATTCGAGAAATCGTTTATCGATCCGGTTGACTTCTTGAATGATGGGCAGCTTGAAGTGCAGGCCCGGGTCGGTGATCGGGTCGCCCACCGGTTTGCCGAACTGGGTGATGATGACCTGTTCGGTCTGATAAACGGCAAAGAAGCATCCGAAAAGTATGCGCAGGACAACGAACGCGAGCACGACCGACAGAAGTATGAGGCAGCCGCGCTTGTTCATCGTTTCTCCAAAGGACTTTTGGTGAGCGGCAGGATCGGCAACAGATTTCGCATCGTATCGTCGATGATAATTTTCTCGCCGGAAGCCGGGAGCACGTCTCCCATCGTCTCGAGATAAAGCCGGGTGCGCGTGATCTCGGGTGCTTTCACGTATTGGCCGAGCATGGCGTTGAACGAAGCCACGTCGCCTTCCGCTTCATTGACGCGCTTGAATCGATAGCCTTCCGCGCCGCGAATCGCCTGGTCGGCTTCGCCCCGCGCTCTGGGCACCGCTTGATTGTAAGCGCCGTTCGCGATGTTGATCGCGTTTTCGCGGTCCTGTTGCGCCTTGTTCACTTCGTTGAAGGAGGCCTGGACTTCCGCCGGCGGATTGACGTTCTTGAGTTGCACTTGATCGACGCGAACGCCGAGCGCGTAGCGCTTGGCCAGTTCCTGCATTCGGGCCAGGGCCGCGACCTCGATGTCTTGCCGGCCAATAGTGATGACTTCATCGACCGTGCGGTCACCGATCACTTCGCGCATGGCCGCTTCCGACAAATCGCGCAAGGTCTGGGCGGGATTGCGGACATCGAAGAGGTACTGCTTGGGATCGTCGATGCGATATTGCACGACCCATTCGACGAGCGCGGCGTTCAGGTCGCCCGTGACCATTGATCTTTCATCACCGCTTTCTCTGGCCGGCTGGTCGGTATTTGTATAACCAGGAGTGAAGAAACCGAACTCAAGTTTTAACTGCCGCCGGGTCGGCAGGACGGTGACCTTGTCGATGCCGAAGGGAAGTTTGAAATGCAGACCGGGCTCGACCGTTTTCAAAAACCGGCCAAAGCGAAGGACGACGCCTTCCGATTCGGCCTGCACGGTATAAAAAGATGTCCACGCCAGAATGATCAGAAGAACAAGCGCGAAAATGCCGGCGATCGGCCGCACCGGAATGCGCGGCATCCGTGGCATCTGCGGCATGTCGAAAGTGTGAATGGCTGGAGGATGTTCCATTATTGCTGGGAAGACCGGTCTGGTCGAAGCGTAGACGGATTAGCTCTCCTTGGAAAAGCGGAAAGTGCGGAAGTCAGCAGAAGTTGAGTCGTTGAGAACGTTGACGGTTGAGGGACGGCTGAAAGCGCGATCCGCTCAGGCGCCCACTTCGCAGTACGATGCTTCGGAGCGCGGTGACGGAATCGGTTCCCCCGCGCGACGCAAGCCGTCCAGGTGGAATTCAATCGCCTCGCGCATTTCGCGTTCGACCTTGTCTCGAGTTGCCCCGGTAGCAACACAACCAGGAAGATCGGGTGAATATGCCGAATAACCGGTGCCGGTTTCTTCGATGACGATTAGATAGCGGCTCATTTTTAGTTCCAATCGTAATCACAAATGGACACGAATCGACACGAATTCTCAGCAGGAAAAACGAACGCATGATTAGTGTGCATTCGTGGTTAAAGTGAAGACCAGTGACACGTGACGTGTGACCTGTGACCAGTGACGAACAGGAAAGATCGCGGCCGACACGGCCGCCTCTACACCAAAAATGCGAACAGAATTGAATGTTTACTCGGCCCAATGGTTTGAGTTTTTGCATGTCGGGATTGATGAAGCACGGACCGCTCGAGAAACGGAATTTATCTGCGCGTGCGCGCCGTTGCCTGATTTCCAGAAAATTCTCGACGCGTGCTGCGGCATGGGTCGACATGCTCGTGCACTTTCGGATCGCGGTTATTCGGTAACCGGAATCGATCGTGACACTGACGCGATTGCAACGGCGCGCGAACGCGGCGGCGGGCCAATCTACATAGTCGACGACATCCGGAATTATCAGCCCGAGGTCCACGCCTTCGATGCAGCGATCGTGATGGGGCAGAGCTTCGGACATTTCGATGCCGAAACGAATCCCGACATCCTACGAAAGCTGGCGGGCGGCGTTCGAAAACGCGGCCGTATCATACTCGATTTGTGGAACCGGGAATTTTTCGCTGCGCACCAGGGCGATCGTGAGCTCGAGACTGCCGGAGGAGTCGTTCGCGAAAACAAGCGGGTCGATGACGACCGGCTATTTGTTCAACTCGATTACCCGGACGGAGCCCGCGAACAATTCGAATGGCAATTGTTTACGCCGCGGCAAATGGAGCAGCTGGCAAGTTCAGCCGGGTTGAGCTTGTTGGTTTCCGGTACCGACTTCGACAGGAAGATGGTCCCCTCGCCCGCCAATCCGCGGATCCAGTTTGTACTAAAAAAACAGTGACGCGTGACGGGTGACGGGTGACGAGTTAAAGCCGCGGCCGGCACGGCCGCCTCTACACTCCCTAGTTCCCGCCTTGCAGGCGCGGCCGGGTGAATAATTCGCCGAGCAATGGCTGCTTCCGAGCGACCGGCTGCTTGCGAGCGCGAAACCAGAATCGTCGGAAAAGTGTGGCTCTCTCTTTTGAAGCTTTGTGATGCACTAAATAAAGCGCGCTGTTCTGAGTTACCGTTGGTTCGATCATAACGTTGCTCCTGTTGTGTTAAACCCGGTGTTTCGGCCTCGGTTGCTCACTCTTTTACTATGATGACTCGGTCGGCCACGTTTTCGCCGGCGGCTGTCTTCATGTAATGGACGCGGACCTTCTGGTTGGTCGTTAATCCCGGCGCTTCGAGCGTCTTTCCGTCGGAATCGACATAAACGACACTCTTGCTCAGCTTGAACTGGGTCGGCTCGCTAGGCGCAAGCGTATCCAGGATCAGAATTGAACCCGGTGTGTATGTTTTCACCGTGCCGGTGGATTCGGCTCCGGCCTTGGGATCAGGACTGCTGCTGGTCGGTTGCGCGTAGGCAACCGCGCTGATGAGAAGAACTGCGGTGCAAATAGCAAAAATTGTCCGAGCCGGACTGGCGATGTTTTTCTTCATAAGATTCTGGCAGCGTTTCGCATGCCGGTTGAGCGTTAGACGCCTCTTTAGACGAAAAATTCGACAATGTTGTAGCGATTTCTTGTTCTCAAGCACCGGAGAAACAGGCGCTTGAGACCAGCGCCTCTACAACACCTCGGCTTTGTAACGACTTTCTTCTCGACCTCTCAACGATTCAACATCTCAACTTTCCGACCGGAACAATTTCTGCAGCTCGTCGTAAGAGGCGGCGTGTGACAGTTCGTCGAACGTTCCGCGTTCGATCATCTCCTTTGCGGAGCGAATAAATCCACCCCATGCCGCGCGCGAAAACGCGCCACCGACACTGACCCGTCGCGCGCCTAACGAGGCCGCGTCCTTCATCGTCAGACCACCGGGGCCGCCGATCAGAATGTTCGACGGTTTCGGCGCGACACTTTCGACGATCGCTTTGATGTGATCGCGTTCTTTGAAACCGGGCGCGTATAAACAATCCGCGCCCGCTTCTGAATAAGCGACGAGCCGCTTGATCACCTGATCGATCTTTTCGCGTCCGACCAGAAAGCCTTCCGCACGGCCGACAAGCAGAACGCCCGTGCCATGAAGCGCTTCGCGCACGGCGTGGATTCTCTCGACTGCAAGATCGACATCGTAAAGCCGGCTTTCCTTTCGATCGGTGGCGTCTTCAATCGAGAGGCCCGCGACTCCGGTCTCGGCGCAAAGGCGCGCGTTTTCCGCGACCCAGTTTGGATCGTCGGCGTAACCGTTTTCGAAATCGGCGTTCACCGGAATATCGGTGGCCTCGACCAATTCCTTTATGTGCGCCAGCATTTCGTCGCGCTTGACCGCGCCATCGGACAATCCGCGCGAGAACGCGAAACCCGCGGACGTGGTCGCGATCGCTTTGAATCCGAGATGTTGGAGGTAGCGAGCGGTGCCGATGTCCCATGGATTCGGAAGTGCAAAACAGTCGCTTTCATGGAGCCGGCGGAATTCTCTGCGCTTCTCTTCGATCGTTGCCATTACTCACTGTCGCGAAAATCCGACACGCTGAAATCGAAAAAACTGAATCAGCGGTTAAAAACAAACGTTAAACCCATATTCAATTCCGGGCTCGATGTTTACACATGCCTGGCGCAGGATTATTGCGAATCGAGCTATGCCTTCCGCAGCCACCGAACAACGCAAACTCGCGGCCATCATGTTCACCGACATGGTGGGCTACAGCACGCTGGCACAGCGCGACGACAAGCTTGCGCTGGAATTGTTAGAGGAACACCGCCAACTCCTCCGCGAAATCTTTCCCCGCTTCAACGGCACCGAGATCAAAACGATCGGTGACGCGTTCCTAATCGAGTTCCAAAGCGCGTTGGAAGCAGCCCAATGCGCTATTGAAATCCAACGCACGCTGGCCAAGCGCAATCATGATGTGCCAGCCGATCGACACATCGAAGTCAGGATCGGCATTCACCTTGGCGACGTGATGCATCGCGGCGGCGATGTATATGGCGACGGGGTGAATATCGCTTCGCGCATCGAACGGCTGGCGGGCGCCGGCGGGATTTGCGTGTCGATGGACGTCGAGCGTCAGATTCGTAACGCGCTCGAAGCGCGTTGCGAAAAACTTAAGCCAACCGAGTTGAAAAACATTTCTGTGGCAATGGATTTATTCCGCATCGTGCTGCCGTGGGAGCAGCCCTCCAAATCCGAAATCCGAAGCCCGAAGTCCGAGATTGGAAAGAGGCCCTCCGCCACCACCAAGGGGGTTGGGCTCGCCGCTTTCATGTTGCTCGCAGTCGGAGTTGTTTGGTGGTTCGCTCATCAATCAAACAGGGAGGCTGCGCGTTCAACCAGTGTCTCGACTTCTCACGGCACCGCGGGCACCACCGATCAGAAATCAATCGCTGTGCTGCCGTTCACGAATCTCAGCGCGGACAAAAACGACGAATATTTGAGCGACGGCATGACTGAAGAACTGCTAAACGTGCTGACGAAAGTGAAGGGACTGCGCGTGCCGGGGCGCAGTTCATCCTTTGCTTTTAAGGGCAGGAATGAAGACGACATCTTCCGCAAAGTCGGCGAGCAACTGCACGTCAACGCGGTCTTGGAAGGCAGCGTGCGCAAAGCCGGCGATAAATTGCGGATCACCACCCAGCTCATCAATGTGGCCGATGGTTTTCATCTTTGGTCGGAAACCTATGACGGCGACATGAAGGACATTCTTGCCATGCAAAGTGATGTCGCGAAACGCGTGGTCCAGGCATTGCAGGTGCAGCTGGGTGTCGACGAAGCGCGCGCGCTGGCGAAGAAACCGACCGAGAATCCGGAAGCCCACCGTCTCTACCTGCTAGGCCGCTACCATTTTTACAAGTTCACCCGCGCCGGTTGGACCAACGCGATTAACTATTATGAGCAGGCGCTGCACGTGGATCCCAAATTTACTTTGGCTTACTGCGGATTGGCTGACACCTACGGTTGGGCCGGAGGGCAGATAATGGCGGGCAAGGAAGCCTGGGCCAAGGAAAAGGAACTCGCGCTCAAGGCGGTGGCGCTCGATCCGAATCTAGCTGATGCGCATGTCTCGCTCGGAGTCGCTCTTTTTAGCGCTCTGGATTTTATTGCCTCTGAGAAAGAACTTGAGCGCGCCCTGGAATTGGATCCCAACCTGGCCCTGGCCCACGACCAATATGGGTGGACCTACATGGCGCATGACCGCTTCGATGAAGCGATCGCAGAGGAAAAGAAGGCGTTGGAACTGGATCCACTGAATCCGTTGCTGAATACCGACTTCGGCTTTTTCCTTTCCTGGGCGCGTCGATACGACGAAGGGATTGTGCAGCTTCGCAAGACATTGGAATTGGATGCGAACAACAGCCTTGCTCTTCAAACGCTCGGTTGGTGTTTGCTCTGGAAAGGAAATTTGGTTGACGCTCTGCCAGCGTTTCAAAAAGCCGCGACGCTGGACGATCTGCCATGGTATAAAGGCTCTCTCGGCTACGCCTTGGCGGTCTCTGGCGATCGTGCCAAAGCCGAGCAGATACTTCGCGACTTGGACGAGTTAGCGAAAAAGCAATATGTCTCACCCGCATCTCGCGCGTCGGTCTACCTGGGGCTCGGCGAAAAAGCGAAGGCGTTGGATTGGATCGAGAAGGCATATGAAGACCGCGATCCTCTCTTGTGGTGGAACCAGGATCAGCTTTACGACAGCGTGCGCAACGAGCCGCGTTTCCAGGCGATGCTGCGAAAGATTGCCGGCAGGAAATAGAGAAGTTTATTATGCATCTCGATTTCGCCACCGTTCTCAATCTTGTTTCAACCGTCACGCTGATCGGCGCGCTCGTCTTCACTGGCTTGCAGGTGCGCGCGGCCAATCGCGCGCGCCGGGAGCAAATGGCCGTGACCGTGATTGAAACCGCGGCCCTGAGCGAAAACTCAGCGCGCTTCTTGGAATTGCTCAGCGAAATTCCGGAAAGTGCCCCCGCGGCCGTGATCGAAAATTTGGATCCGGATATAAGGCGCCAGATTTTTCTGTTCGGACTTCGGGTAGAAATAATCGGTTACATGGTTTTTCACGGTTTGGTGGACGTTCAAACCGTTAACGATCTTGCCGGCGGCGCGATCCTTAGCTTCTGGTCGCGCGCGAAAAACTGGTCCGAAGAAAGACGGAAGCGCACCGGTCATGATGAATTTTTGGAATGGTGCGAATGGCTCGCGACGCAGATCGCGAAATATCGCGTTACGCGACCTTACGTTCCTGCTTACCGCTTATGAACTGGGAAATGCTGGCAGCAATCGGACAATTGGCGGCGGTGTTTGTCGGAATCCCGTCTCTTATTTATTTCGCCGTTCAGATCAGAGAACAAACCAAGGAGCGGCGACAAGCAGCCGTAAACGCTCTCACCGTGCAGTGGGGTGATCTGACCTGCGCCTTGCATGAAAGCGCCGAATTCAGCGCGATTTATCTTCGCGGCCTTCAATCGTTCGAGAGTCTCGACTCAATTTCCAAAGTTAGGTTCAGCGCGTTCTTCAATCGTTTCCTGAAAAACTTCCAAGCTATGTATTTCGCGCATCAAGATGGAATACTGACCGACCAACTCTGGGGCGAGATCGAGCGAACGATGATCGATTTGATCGGTTATCCCGGTGTTCAGCAGTGGTGGAACACTCGAAGACATTGGCACACGGAAGAATTCGCCTCCGTCGTCGATGCGATCATCGCCAAAGGCGAGAAACCGAAAGCGTACGCAACTTACGATCTGCCTGGGATAGTCAAGCAGAGTGACAAGTGACCTGTGACGAGCGACGAGTTAATTAAATTTGCGGCGCGATACGCTAAGGCGTGGTGCAGCCAGAATCCTGAAAGCGTGGCCGCGTTATTCGCCGAGAACGGCTCGCTTAGCATCAACAACGGACCTGCGGCGGTTGGACGCGACGCGATCGCCAAGGAAGCAGAAGCGTTTATGACCACATTTCCCAATATGGTCGTGACATTCGACAAACTTGAGCCGCGCGGAGATGCGACGGCGTTTCATTGGACATTAACCGGAACGAACACCGGACCCGGCGGCACTGGGAAAAAAGTTCGAATCAGCGGCTACGAACTTTGGAAGATCGACAATGACGGGTTGATCGGGGAATCGAAAGGACATTTCGATAGCGGGGAGTACGAGCGCCAGCTCAACGGATAGTGATGAGTGACATGTGACCAGTGACAAGATAGAACTCTCCCGAAAGCTGAACTGTGACTTCTGACCGCTGTGCTTCATGAGGGTAAATAAGATTATCTGCGTCGCCGTTGGCGCAATGTTCGCTGCTACGGCAGCGGGTGCCGACGAAATCTCCATCGTTAGCAATATTCTTGGACCCGAGGGTCCGTTGTACGTGGACGGCAACCTTTACTACGTTGGCTGGGTTTCACACACGTTGTCGAAATGGGACGGCAAAACGAGCACCGTACTGAATCACACCGAGGGCTGCGGTCATAACGGGTTGGCGCTCACGAAACGAAAGACGTTCCTCCTCGCGTGCACCGAGGAGCATGGCGCCATCCTTGAACTCGATATGACCGGCAAGCAGCTGCGCCGTTGGGACGCCGACAAAAACGGCAAGCCATTCGACGGTGGCATAAATGATATTGTGGTGACCGCAAATGGCGGCGCTTATGCCACGGTGTTTGGCCCGTACAAGGACCTGCCAACCTCCGTCGCAGGAAAAATTCTCTATCTTGCGCCGGGCAGCGAGAAATGGGTCGAGGTAGCGGACGATCTCAATTACGCCAACGGAATTGGCGTCTCTCCAGATCAAAAGACTCTCTACGTCAGCGAAACTGTCGGAAACTGCATGTTGAAGTTCAAAATCAATGCGGACGGCTCGTTAGGTCAGAGATCGAACTTTGCGCTGCTCAATCTTCTCACAAAAAATAAAAACGACTCCTGGTGGCTGGGACCCGACAGCATGAAGATCGACAGCAAGGGGAACATTTATGTTGCCCAATGGTTCGGCGGCAAGATTTTGAAGATATCTCCGGATGGCAAGCTTCTGCATGTCTTTGAGATCGCGGCGGGTGATGGCACGACCAACGTCGCCTTCGGCGAAGGCGAGAAAGAATTGTACGTGACCGTGGTGAAGGACCCGAAGGACCCGCAGGCAAAGGGCAGTATCGTAAAGATCGCAAATGTGAAGTAACGGTTTTTGAGCCTCAGCTCAGAAGTTTTTGGGGGGCGGCCGATACGGCCGCCCTCTCCATTTTGCGCAAAATCGTGCGATTTACGCTTGCGGGTTGATGCAACCTCGTTAGTTTAGTGACCCGCAGACAAGCGGTCCCGACGTGGTCGGGGTTGTTCTTCCTCTGGCTCGAAGCGAGCCGACGCTGGTCAGGTTTATGACGAGGGTCGGGTTTTGCTTTGTACCGGCAGGAGAAGGTCGATCTTTGATAGTTTGGTTTTGGATTCGCAGTCACAGATGTTCGGCGGTTATAAAACTGCCCCAACATAAGCGGATCTGAAATGATATGAAGTCAGCGAAAAATTGAATTGTGCGTTATCTGTCGATTTTCTTTGGAAAAAAGATTAGAGATCGGACGAACCTGTGTCCCGCTACGGCGGGGGACAGATTATCGAATGGTCAGATTTTGTCGGCCCCGTAGCGGGGTTCGACGCAAACTTTGAGGCTCGTAAGAGTCTCACCGTTTTTTACGGAGAGTTTGATTCTGGCTCAGAACGAACGCTGGCGGCGTGGATAAGACATGCAAGTCGAGCGGGATTTTTTCTTGTAGCAATACAGGGAAAAATCTAGCGGCGAACGGGTGCGTAACACGTGGGCAATCTGTCTTAAAGTGGGGGATAGCTCGGCGAAAGCCGAATTAATACCGCATGTGATCAGAGGCGACATCGCTTCGAAATCAAAGGTGGCGCAAGCTACCGCTTTTAGAGGGGCCCGCGGCCTATCAGCTTGTTGGTGAGGTAACGGCTCACCAAGGCTATGACGGGTAGCTGGTCTGAGAGGACGACCAGTCACACTGGGACTGAGACACGGCCCAGACACCTACGGGTGGCAGCAGTCGAGAATTTTTGACAATGGGGGAAACCCTGATCGAGCGACGCCGCGTGGAGGATGAAGGTCTTCGGGTTGTAAACTCCTGTCATTTGGGAACAAGGCGTATGTATTAACTGTACGTACGTTGATAGTACCAGAAGAGGAAGGGACGGCTAACTCTGTGCCAGCAGCCGCGGTAATACAGAGGTCCCAAGCGTTGTTCGGATTCATTGGGCGTAAAGGGTG
>JBBRNP010000005.1:0-272752 GCA_038230255.1 Chthoniobacterales bacterium | reverse complement strand
GCCCCAAGAGTCGCGTCAAGCTCTTCTTGCCGGTCGCGGGCAACCCTCGGGCGTTTTTAGCTCAAAAACTCTCGCGCGCGTCGACTCCGCTTGAACTCATCGCTCGCAAAGTAAAGAGAGGCCTACTTATCACACAGCCTCGCGCTTGGTTAGACCTGTCTGCTGTTTCACGAGAAATATAACGAGCAATCGAAAGCAAAACCGAAGACGCTCCAAGCGATGAAGAAGTAGCCGAACCAAGGACGCCAGGCTTTCAGCTTCGCATCGCCTTCTTCGCGCGTGATCTTTGCGCTAGCAACCTGGCGCTCGACCCGCCGGGGCCACAGAAATACGAGGTAGGCGCCCGCTACTAAGAGAAAGACATGTTCGATAGTGCTGCCGACGAACTGTCCTGTAGGAATAGCCGAGAGCATCTAGGTCTAACGAGAAAGAGATAAGCCACGGCAGGGTGTCGTGGCAAACACGCTGAAGTTGTCTCGCGATGGGGCCGTTGGCTTCATCGTTTGGTTAGATGGTTTACGGCTGTATCGGCGCGTCTATCGGAACGAGCGCGACCTGCCATTTGCCGTGAACGCGTCTCGCCATGTAGACGTGTGTAGTCTCGGTCGTTCTGACTTCGACGGCTCCTACTGAGTTCCACGAGTACGACAATATTCGCGCGGACGTCCAAGCGCGAACTAGCGGAGCAATCTCGGCCGCATCCTCGGGCGGCACGCCGCCGAATCTGGCGTTGCTCTCCGGAGTGCCGCACGCAACGAGAACGCTACTGAATACGATACACGTAAGAACTCTATAGGCGCTTACCATCTAACGAGAATTCGAACCAATTTCTGGACCTAATAAAGTAAATGTCCAAGTTTTGGGTCTAAACCGGCTTGAATTTCGCAGCGGGGAGAACAGAATCGCGTTCATGCCCCCAATCTTACCCACCCAGCGCGTGCAAAACAAACCGAAATTGCTCGACCAGGTTCGCGATGTCGTTCGTCGCAAGCATTATAGCATCCGGACTGAACAAAGTTACGTCGATTGGATCAAGCGTTTCATTATTTATCACGATAAACGTCATCCCTCGGAGATAACGGAGCCGGAGGTAACGGAGTTTCTTACTCATCTGGCCCGCGACGGACACGTCGCCGCGTCCACTCAGAACCAAGCCTTGAGCGCACTTCTTTTTCTGTAGAAAGAGCCCGCTCGATTAATTCAGCGCGAGATAGGCGGCCAGTCCGTGCACGCCGCCTTCGCGGCCGAAGCCGCTTTCCTTGTAGCCGCCGAACGGACTGGTCGGATCGAATTTGTTGTAGGTGTTCGCCCAAACCACGCCGGCGCGAAGTTTGTTCACGATCTTGAAAATCTTGCTGCCTTTGTCGGTCCAGACACCCGCGCTTAAACCGTAGGGCGTGTTGTTCGCGCGCTCGATCGCTTCATCCGGCGTGCGAAATGTCATCACGCTCAGCACCGGTCCGAAAATTTCTTCCTGCGCGATCCGGTGGGACGCGGTCACGCCGGTGAAAAAGCTCGGCGGATACCAGTAACCTTTCGATGGCAATCGAAGCCTCGGTTGAATGAGCTTCGCGCCTTGTTTCACGCCGCTGTCGACCAGTTCGCAAATCTTCTCCAGCTGCATCCGCGAATTGATCGCGCCGATGTCGGTATTTTTGTCGAGCGGGTTGCCAACGCGCAGCGTGGCGATGCGATCGCGTAATTTGCGAATGACCGGCGCGAATACGCCTTCCTGCACAAACAAACGCGAGCCGGCGCAGCAAACGTGTCCTTGATTGAAAAAGATTCCGGAGATGATTCCTTCGACCGCTTGATCGATCGGCGCGTCCTCGAAAATGATGTTGGCCGCTTTTCCGCCGAGCTCAAGCGTCAGTTTCTTTTTCGTTCCGGCGATGGAATGCAAAATCCGTTTGCCGACGTCCGTCGAACCGGTGAACGCGATCTTATCGATGTTCGGATGCTCGACCAGCGCACGTCCGGTTTCGCCCGCGCCGGTGACGATGTTGACCACGCCTTCAGGCAGTTCGGCTTCCTGAAAAATTTCGGCGAGATGCATCGCGGTGATCGAAGTCGTCTCGGCCGGTTTGAGCACGCAGGTGTTTCCGCACGCGAGCGCAGGCGCGAGTTTCCACGCGGCCATCAGCAACGGAAAATTCCACGGAATGATCTGGCCGGCCACGCCCAGCGAGCGCGGTGAACGTCCCGGAAAAGCGTACTGAAGTTTGTCGCACCAGCCGGCGTAATAAAAAAAGTGCGCCGCCACTAGCGGAAGATCGATGTCGCGCGATTCCTTGATTGTCTTGCCACCGTCCATTGTCTCGAGCACGGCCAGCTCGCGCGACTTCTCCTGAATCAACCGCGCGATCCGGTAGAGATATTTTCCGCGCTCGCGCCCGGGCATTTTGCTCCAGACGTTGTTGTAAGCGCGCCGCGCGGACTTGACCGCAAGATCGACATCGTGCCGGTTGGCGTCCGCGATCTCAGCCAATTTTTCTTCGGTGGCGGGATTGATCGAGCCGAAATATTTGCCCGAGCGCGGTGCGACGAACTTGCCCCCGATGAAAAGCTGATAGCGCGGTTTGAGCTTGATGTAGTTGTTCGCTTCCGGCGCCGGCGCGTAAGCCCAGCGATCGCCGAAGCTCAATCGCCTTTGGCTGGGTGGAAGCGCAACCCGGTAGTTGATCGGGGCTTTCTCGCGCACGACCACGGCCTGCACGCGCGACACTTTTTTGCGCGTCGCCATTTTTCTTTTTGCGCGGTGCGTCTTCATGGCAGCGAAAAATAATCTGGCCCCTGATAACCGCCATCGATTGTTTTCACAATTTGCATCAAGACGTCGTTGACGAGCGTGCTGGCGCCGAACCGGAACAAATCCGGTGTCAGCCAATCGTCGCCCAGCGTCTCTTTCAACATGACAAGGTAAGCGAGCGCCTGTTTGGCGGTGCGGATGCCGCCGGCCGGTTTCATGCCGATGCGCAGTCCGGTTTCGTAAAAATAATCGCGGATGGCTTCGAGCATCACCAGCGTGACCGGCATCGTTGCCGCCGGCGAGATTTTGCCGGTCGAAGTCTTGATGAAATCGGCGCCCGCGCGCATCGCGATTTCGCTGGCCAGGCGAACATTGTCGTAAGTCTGCAACTCGCCCGTTTCCAAAATCACTTTTAGGTGCGCATCGCCGCACGCTTCTTTGGTGGCGGCGATTTCATCGAAGACGCGGCCGTACTCACCGGCCAGAAAATTTCCACGATTGATCACCATGTCGATCTCGTCCGCGCCGTCGTTCGCCGCGCTTCGCACTTCCTGCAGTTTCAATCGCACCGGCATCAGTCCGGTTGGAAAAGCGGTCGCGACCGACGCGACCTTAACGCCGGAATTGCCAAGAAATTTTTTCGCGACCCGCACCAGGTTTGGATAAACACAAACCGCGGCGCACGGAGGGACGTCATAGCGTGGATCGAGCGGCTGCATCGCTTTACGACAGAGGAACGCAATTTTTCCCGGCGTATCTTTTCCTTCCAGCGTCGTCAGGTCCATCATCGAGATAGCGAGTTTCAACCCGGCCAGCTTGGCCGAAGTTTTAATGCTGCGCTTGGCGAACGCGGCCGCGCGTTCCTCCGCCATCACTTGATCGATCACCGGTGCTGGACGCGGCGCATTCCGCTCCCGGCGAGCGGTTTCGAAACGCGCGATGGTTTTCATTTGGGTCGGTCTTTGAAGCGGTGCGGGAAAAAGATTTGTCGAAGGGCGACCACTCTCGCGTCGCAATCCGATTCATACTCTAAACCCGCACGCCAAAGCAATCATGCATACGTCCTTCTTGCTTCTCCTAATGTCAGAACCATCTCCGCTCGCGCTCATGATTACGGGCGCGCTCAGTCTTGGGTCGCTGACAATTTTTCTGCACCACAAACTCGGTTAATCGCGCGCACAATCGCGGATTGCGCGTTGCCGTGGCCTGATCGATATCAACGGCACGCGCTATGACAACGGTTCAGACCTGGCCAGGAAAACCATATCCGCTCGGCGCGACTTGGCTCGGTAACGGCGTCAACTTCGCGATTTTTTCCGAGCACGCGACCGAAGTGCATCTCTGCTTGTTCGATAACATCGATTCGCCGAAAGAAAACGTTCGCATCCCGTTGCGCGAGCAAACCGAACAAGTCTGGCACGCATTTCTGCCCGAGGTGCGGCCCGGCCAACTCTACGGTTTCCGCGTTTACGGTCCGTACGATCCGAATCACGGCCTGCGTTTCAACGATTCGAAGTTGTTGCTCGATCCCTACGCGAAGGCAATCGCGGGCGAAGTCAATTGGTCGGACGAAATGTTCGCTTACGTGGTTGGTGGCACGGAGGAAGACCTCGCCCGTGATTCACGCGACAACGCCTGGGCGATGCTGAAGTCGGTCGTGATCGACAGCGCGTTCAATTGGGGCGACGACCAACGACCGAATACTCCGCTGTCGGATACGGTGATTTATGAGGTGCACGTCAAAGGATTCACGAAATTATGGCAAGAGGTGCCGGAGCAATTGCGAGGCACATACGCCGGAGTCGCAAACGAGCAGGCGATTCGTTATCTCAAGAATCTTGGCGTGACCGCGGTGGAGCTCTTGCCGGTCCACACCCATCTCGACGAGAAATATTTGATCGATCGCGGCCTGATTAACTACTGGGGTTATCAGACGATCTGTTTTTTCGCGCCGCACGCTGCCTATTCGAGCAATCGCGAGCCGGGCGCGGACGTGACCGAATTCAAAGGAATGGTGCGCAATCTTCACACCGCCGGCATCGAAGTGATTCTCGATGTTGTTTACAATCACACTGGCGAAGGAAATCATCTCGGGCCGACCGTTTGTTTGCGCGGCGTTGATAATCCGGCGTATTACCGTCTCCTGGCGGACAATCCTCGCTTCTATTTAGATTACACCGGCACCGGCAACACCGTGGACACACTTTGTCCGCGCACTTTGCAGCTGGTGATGGACAGTTTGCGCTATTGGGTGACGGAAATGCGCGTCGATGGTTTCCGGTTCGATCTGGCGCCGGCGCTCGCGCGGGACGGCAGCGGCTTCAACAGATTCCACGCTTTCATTAAAGTCATTCAGCAGGACCCGGTGCTGTCGCAGGTGAAATTAATCGCCGAACCGTGGGACGTCGGTAACGGCGGTTATCAAGTCGGCAATTTTCCGGCGCCGTTTTCGGAATGGAACGGAAAATATCGCGACGCGATGCGCAGTTTTTGGCGTGGCGACGAAGGTTTCATCGGCGAAGTGGCGTATCGATTGACCGGCAGCCCCGAGCTTTACCAGCACGATGGGCGGCAGCCGTATGCGAGCGTCAATTTCATTACTGCGCACGACGGCTACACCCTGAACGATCTCGTCAGCTACAACGACAAGCATAATGAAGCGAACGGCGATGAAAACCGCGACGGCGATAATCACAATCGTTCCTGGAACTGCGGCGCCGAAGGTCCAACTGACGATCCGAAGATCAACAGTTTGCGCCGGCGGCAGCAGCGCAATTTTTTGACGTTGCTCTTTTTGTCGCAGGGCGTGCCGATGCTTTTGGGAGGCGACGAGTTCGGTCGCACGCAAAAAGGGAACAACAACGCCTATTGCCAGGACAACGAAATCAGCTGGCTGAATTGGCAGCGTGACGAAAAACAGAATCGATTGCTCGAGTTCACCAGAAAACTCATTCAGTTGCGCCGCGAGCATCCGGCCTTTCGCCGTCCGAAATTTTTCCAGGGGCGACGCGTCCGCGGCGGCGAGATCAAGGACGTGATGTGGTTCAATCCCGGCGGCAACGAAATGAGCGAAGAAGAATGGACTTCGCCGTTTGTGCGTTGCCTCGGGATGCTGATCAGCGGCGACGCCGCGGATCTGGTGGACTCGCACGGCGAACCGATGCGCGACGATACGTTTCTGCTTTTGATTAACGCCCACCACGAACCGGTTCCGTTCGTGCTTCCAGGGGAGGAACAGCTAGAGTGGGAACAGATTCTCGATACGACCAACGAAGACGGTTTCCTCAAGACACCGAAGAAGTTTTCGTCCGGTGACGATGTAGACGTTAATGGACGGGCCGCGTGTTTGTTGAAGCTGAGCCGGGGCGAGCAGCCGCGCGCGCGTCACGAATCGTGGAAGAAGCGTGCCTTTGCA
The DNA here is from genome assembly GCA_038230255.1 of Chthoniobacterales bacterium. Classification (GTDB taxonomy): domain Bacteria; phylum Verrucomicrobiota; class Verrucomicrobiia; order Chthoniobacterales; family UBA10450; genus AV40. The sequence continues at coordinate 266,588 of JBBRNP010000005.1, read as the reverse complement.
GCTCTCGCCGCGATTACGGGCGAAGAGGAGCGGGCGAAGAAATAATGGAGGGCGCCGCGCTGTCGGCGCCAGAAAATATTTGGGACACGACGGCGCGTGTCCCTCCAAATTCTCTTGAACGCGAGATTGCAACGCCGCGCGATTCTATTATAGAGAATTGAATGAGCGCGTTGTTCGCCGCTCCACCGCTGCCGATGTTAGTTTTATGATTCCGGCTTCACTTGTCATCGCAGCAGATCGCGGCAGCTTGAAAGCTTATCAGGTCAACGAAACGCCCACCCGCGGGCCGAGTTTGAAGTTGATCCAGGCCTTCGACGTCACTGCGGCGCACGGCAAGTTGATCGATAAAGTCAGCGACCTCGCCGGACGATTTGCCGTTACCGACAGCGCAGGATCGCATCGCGGCACCGCGTCCATCTCCGAGAGCAAACTTGAAACCGAGACCGATCGTCGGATTAACAAAGAGCTGGCCGAGCAAATCGCCAAAATTGTTAACGGCAGCGGCAAAGAAGGCTGGGCTTTCGCCGCGCCGTCCGAGATTCATGGTGCGATTGTCGATCTTCTACCTGATCGCGTTCGCAACCGGATTGTCGAGCACGTGAAATCCGACCTCGTTAAAGTCGAGCCGGCAAAATTGCCGAATCATTTTCGTTCGCTTCGTCCGGTTTAAGCTCAATAGTTAAATATGCAATTGCCCGTCAAGATCACCTACCGCGGCCTGGAAAAATCAGAAAAGCTCGACGATCTCGTAATGACTTACGCCGCGCGACTCGACAAATTTTGCGATCACATCAACCGCTGCGACGTCGCTGTTGAGCAGCCGAACCACACCCATCACAAAGGTAATCCTTACCGTTGCCGGATCGATGTGACGGTGAGACCGCGCCATGAGCTGGTCGCCGACGAAAAGCAAATGGACAACGGTTCGCACGAACCGCTCGCCAAAGTGATCCACGACGCCTTCAAAACGATGGAGCGCCAGTTGCGCCACCTCGTCGAAAAACAAAGACGCGAGTAACGGGCAGAAGCAAATGCCCGACCGTCGGACTACGCGGGTGCGCCGCCGAGAGCGCCGGGAAGAGGAGGAGCCTCGGGACCGACCACGACCTGGCGCGGCGGTTTTTCGGGCGGCATTTTTTCGCCTGAGGTCGGTGTGACTGTTGGCGGCGGGTTTTTCAATTCGCCGTACTCGATCAATTCTTTGATCTGCAAGCCATCGAGCGTTTCATACTCGAGCAACGTTTTGGCGATGGCGTCGAGGTGATGGCGATTCGCAATGAGAGTTTGTTTGGCGGTCTGGTAAGCATCATCGAGCAAACGCCGCACTTCGCGGTCGATTTCTTCGGCGGTGGCTTCGCTGTAATCGCGGTTGCGGGTCAATTCGCGGCCGAGGAAAACGTAATCTTCGTGCTCGCCGTACTCGACCATGCCGAGTTTTTCGCTCATGCCCCATTCGCAAACCATCTTGCGAGCCATGGCGGTGGCCATCTTGATGTCGCCGGCGGCGCCGGTGGTGACATCGCCAAAAACAATTTCTTCCGCGACGCGGCCGCCCATTTTCACGGCCAGACTGGCGAGCAATTCGTTTTTGCGATTGGTGTATTTATCTTCCTCCGGCAACCACATTGTCGATCCAAGCGACGGGCCGCGCGGAATGATGGTGACTTTGTGCAGCGGCTCAGTGTGCGGAAGCAATTCGAGCAACAACGCGTGACCGGCTTCGTGACAAGCGGTGTTTTGTTTTTCTTTTTCGCTGAGCGCGAGACTTCGGCGTTCCTTGCCCCAGCGAACTTTGTCCCGCGCTTCTTCGAGTTCGGCGAGCGTGATTCCCTTTAATCCGCGACGCGCGGCGAGCAGCGCCGCTTCGTTGATGACATTGGCCAGTTCGGCGCCGGAATAACCCGGCGTGCCGCGCGCGACCACGGCAAGATCGACACCTTCCGCGAGTTTCACTTTCTTGCAGTGTACCCGCAAAATTTCTTCGCGGCCTTTCACGTCAGGAAGATTGACCGTGATTTGGCGATCGAAACGTCCGGGGCGCAGCAACGCCGGATCAAGAACATCGGGACGATTGGTCGCGGCGATGATGATCACGCCTTCCTGCGTGTCGAAGCCGTCCATCTCGACGAGCAACGCATTGAGCGTTTGCTCGCGCTCATCGTGTCCGCCGCCGACACCGTGACCACGGTGCCGGCCGACCGCGTCGATTTCGTCGATGAAAATAATGCAAGGCGCGGATTTCTTGCCTTGCTCGAACATGTCGCGCACTCGGCTCGCGCCGACGCCGACAAACATTTCGACGAAATCGGACCCGCTAATGGAGAAGAATGGAACATCCGCTTCGCCGGCGATCGCGCGCGCGATCAAAGTCTTGCCCGTGCCGGGAGGTCCGACTAACAACACGCCTTTTGGAATGCGGCCGCCGAGTTTCTGGAATTTTTTCGGGTCGCGCAGAAACTCAACCAGCTCCTGGACTTCGTCCTTCGCTTCCTCGACGCCGGCGACGTCCTTGAACGTGATTTTGTTTTTGTCACGCGCAAGCATGCGCGCTTTGGATTTGCCGAAATTGAGCGCGCCTTTGCCAGCCATGCGGATTTGCTGACGGAAAAGAAAATAGAGAAGCGCGAGCAGGAAGAGAACTGGCCCGAAGCTTAGCAATGCCTGTCCGAACGGATGCGATTCGGAACGAATGCCCGGTTGAATTCCAGCGGCGTTGAGTTTGTCCTGCAGATTGCTGGTGAAATTGAGATAAATGACGGTGCGGAACGGCACTTCCATGTTTTGCGCGCCGCCAGTGCCTTGCTTGATGTATTTGCCGCGTAGCTGTTGGGTGGGCTGGCCTTCCTCGACGTACAAAGTGAGCGGCGCATTTTTGTCGCTCACGATTTGCTTGTTCTCGAGCAGTTCGAGGAAGCGATTGTAGGGGACATCTTCGAGCTGCGGATAATTCCCGCGCCAGAAGAGCATCGCGAGGGCGAAAAAGCCGAAGGCGACCGCAATCAGGATGACGCCGCGCCAGTTGAAGCTGGGCTCATTGCCGTTGCCGCGCTGCTTGTTGTCGCGTTGGGAGTTACGATCGGATTGTGGCATAAGGGGTGCGATTACTCGCGAGGAGAGAGGTTAACATGAACGGTTGGCATTGCAAAAAAGGTGCGATGGAAAGTGACCAGTGACGTGTGACAAATGACGGGATAAGCAAGGATCAGGCGAGCCGGTCGATTGCTTAACGACGCGATTCCTGTAAAATTTCAGTTTCAGTTCGGCAAATGACTCAATTGGTTTCAACAGTCGCGGAAAAACTTGACCGCGCCGTGCAAAAAGTGACGCCGTTCGCATATCGCGTGCGGCGCCAGGGCCGGCGTTTGATGCGGCGCGCCTTGCGCAAACCGCGGAGCGTTTCGGAAGGTCCGAATCTGTTGCCGTTGCTCATCCAAGTATTGGCGAGTTTTTCCAAAGCCGACGGCGTTCTGCTCGAAGAAGAGATCGACTCGAGTCTCGGATTTTTGCGCTACGATTATCCCGAAGCCGTTTACTCGGAGCTGCGTCAACTTTTCCGGCAAGCGCTTTACGAGCAGCAGGACCTGGCGGCGATGGCGCAAAAGCTGAGCACGTCGCTCACGACCGAGCGGAAGATTATGCTCGGCGTTCAACTTTACGATCTCATTTCGCAGGCCGGGCTAAAACAGGAACAGGTGGTGGCGTTCTATTCGTTCATGTCGCAACTCGGCATGGCCGCGCAGGCGATCGATATCGTTTACCAATTGAACGCGTCGGAAGACGCCGACCCGTCGATCTATCAGCGCGGCGCGTCGCCGTTGGAATCGCTTTCCTTTGCCAGCAACGGAAAAGCCGATGTGCGAATGAAGAATCTGGTCGAGAGCGACCGGCTGATGGCGTTTCGCTATCACGAGCTGATCCTGTTGAAAAATTACAGCAGCCAAAACGTTTCGGTGCGCGGACGCCCGTTAGTGCGCGGCGGATTCTGCCGAATTTATCCGGGTCAGCGAATTTTGATCGGCGACAACGTGCTCACCTATCAGGAGCTGGCCCAATATTTCAACGCCAAGAAAAACGTTTCCGTTCCGCAAATTTTCGTCCGCGTGAACAAAGACGCGGACGAAGTGGGTCTCGAACGCGCGCGAACTCGCGAGAGCGCGCTCGAAATCGCGTTCGGATTGAAGGTGCGGGTGACAGCCTTGCGCGATGTCGATGCGGTGCTCAATGGCGTGCAACTCAAAACCGGCGCGCAGGTGGAAGCCGCGCTCGACGACAAAATTCTTTTCCACAACGACAGCGAGATGGATTTGAGCGATCTCCGCCGGCGCGCTCGCGCGTTCGGCGGCCGGTTTCAACTCAAGGCGTCGAAATCGGAATATTTGGTTTCGAACGATCCAAGCCGATTGCAGCCGGACGACATTTTGCTCTCGCCCGGAACGAGCGGCGACGTTTTGCTGAAAATCTTTTGTGATTACGACCAGCGCGTCGGCCAGCTGGAAGTCATTGAAGCCGATCGCCCAATTCTGGTCGGAGACGTCGCGGTAAGATCGACATATCCCCTGAAAGATAGCGACACGATCCGGATCGACGTCGGGCAATTTCTGCGCTGCAACTTTTCCGAGCGCATCATCGAGGAAGAGCGCAACATCATTCGCACGCTCGAAGTGAGCGAGGTGACGCATCGTTTCACCAGCGGCGACACCGGCCTGGAAGGAATTTCATTTCCACTGAGTCGCGGGGAGCTGGTCTGCGTGATGGGCGCGAGCGGTTCCGGCAAGAGCACATTGATGAGAGTTCTCGCCGGACAACTTCAGCCAACGAACGGGCAAATTTTTCTAAATGGCCGGTCGCTCTATCCAAACCTCGACGATCTCAAGAAATACATCAGTTACATTCCGCAAGAGGACGCCTTCGACGAGCATTTGACGATCGGCGAGAACTTGCAATTCGCAGCCGCGATTCGATCGCCGCATCTTTCCCGGCGCGATCGAATGCGGCGACTGGAAGCGAAACTGGTCGAGCTCGGGTTGGGCGAACGCCGCGATGCGGTCGTCGGCGCCGCGATCAAGAAGACGTTGAGCGGCGGCGAACGCAAGCGACTGAACATCGGCCTCGATATGATTGGGATGTCGGATGTTTATTTGTTCGACGAGCCAACATCGGGGCTTTCGTCAAAAGATTCCGAGCACGTGATCGAGATCATTCGATCGATGGCGCACAACAAGATCATCATCGTCACGATTCACCAGCCGAGCTCGAAGCTGTTCCAATTATTTCACAAAGCGATCCTGCTCGACAAAGGCGGACGGCTCGTCTTTTTCGGCACGCCGACCGAAATGCTCCGCTATTTCGCCGAGGCCGAGCATCAACACCAGTTCGGCGCGGACCTGGGCGCCTGTCCTTCATGCGGAACGACGCGACCGGAATTCATCTTCGACGTTTTGGAAACGCCGCTACGCGATTTGAGCGGCGACATTATTTATGAGGAGAATAGCCGCGGTCAGTTGGTGGCGGCGCGCCGTTATTCGCCGGAATTCTGGCGCGACAAGTACGAAGCGTTCCGACTGATCCAGGACGTCAAACAGGTTTCATTGCGCCGGGAGCAAGTTCCGCAACTCCCGTCGGCGCCGGCGCAGAAAGGAAAAAGCACACCCGTTCGCTGGCACGATGAATGGACGCAATTCCGTGCGCTGCTGCGGCGCTCGTTCATCAGCAAATTGCGCAACCGCGCCAACATTTGGATCACGACCTGCGCCGCGCCGGTGCTGGCGCTTATGATCGGCACGCTCCTGCGTTATTCCGAAAGCGGAAAATACGATTTCGCATCGGCGTTTCATATTCCGACTTATCTTTTTCTCGGATTGCTGGTGGTGATGTTCCTTTCGCTGACCAACAGCGCGGACGATATCATCCGCGACCGGCCAACCCTCCAGCGTGAGCGCAATCTCGATGTGCGATTGCCGTATTACATCTTCGCGAAGATGTCCTCGTTGTCGATCTTCGCGTTGATCCAATGCGTGCTCTTCGTCTTCATCGGCAATTACATTCTCGAGATTCGTGGCATGTTTTGGGTGCACCTGGCCCTGATGTTTATGACCGCGGTCGGCAGTCTTGCCCTCGGCCTGCTCGTTTCGTCATTTGTTTCTGACGCCAAAACCGCGGCCAACATCGTGCCGCTGGTCCTGATTCCACAGATTCTGATGAGCGGCGCGCTGATTAAGTATGAGGACATGAACCGCAACCTCAGCCTGGTTTACTCAATGACCCGCTGGTTTCACGAACATCCGACCAAAGACCGCGGTAAAAAAATGGACAGCAAATTGCAGGTGCCGTTCGTCTGCCAGTTTATCCCGATGCGCTGGTCCTATGAGGAAATGATCGTCGCGCAAGCGAAACTGAATCCGCTCACTTCGCGGCAGGACCGTGCCCAACGCGAGATCGATTCCATCGTCGCGAAACGCCGACAAGATCCGGCCGAAGGAAAACGGCTCGATGAATTGAAAGAAGTGCTGGCCGTTTTGTCCGGACTCGAGGCGAAATCATCCGACGAGCTTGATCATTACCTCCAACAAGTGGATCAGGTGCTTGATCGAAATCGAGCGTTTGACCCGACGATGTTCAAAAAGGCGAAAGGGGAGGTCACAGCGGAACAGATTTATGTGAACCAGAAAGTGTCAGATCTGATTTCCAACGCGGAGATGGAGCAGAGCGATTATCGCCGCGGGAGCCGGCCCAACGTTTTTTTCGGCGCGGAAAAGCGCTACCTCGGACTCAAGGTCAGCGTTTTCGTTTTCAACACGATTGTCTTGGTTGGATCGACCCTTGGTCTGCTCGGACTTTTATATTGGATCCTGCGCCGCCAGCTCGAAGTCCGACGAACAAATTGATGAAAACACAATCCAACAGCAACGCACGACTGATCGTCGCGGCCAGCGACATCGATGCCGACATGCTTTATGCGACCAAGTTTTGGGCGGGGGATCCGTTTATTTTTCTCGAGCAAAACGGTCAGCGCACCATCGTGCTAAGCGATCTGGAAATGGACCGCGGCCGCCGGACGGCCAAGGTCGATGAGTTCGTTTCGTTCAACCAACTTGAGCGGGAAGTGCAGGGCAAAGCGAAACAGTCCCCGCCTTATGAAAAGGTGCTGGCGCATTTTCTCCGTAAACGCGGCGTGAAAAGCGCGGTGGTGCCGGCGAATTTTCCGCTCGGTTTCGCGCGCGAGCTTGCCAAGGACCATGTCGATCTTGCAACAACCAATGAACTTTTCTGGCCGGAACGCGAAGCGAAGACCGACGAAGAACTGAAATTAATCGGTCGCGCACTCCACATCACTGAGACAGGTCTGGCCCGAGCGATGGAGGTTTTGAAGGCGTCGAAACCAACCGGAAAGAAATTGCGTTGGTCGGGAAAAACCCTCACCTCCGAAATGCTGCGCGCGGAAATCGATACCGCAATGTTGCGCGCCGGCGGAACGCCCACGAATACGATTGTGGCCGGAGGCGATCAAGCGTGCGATCCGCACGAGCGCGGCTCGGGTCCGCTCTACGCGAATTCGTTGATCATTCTCGATATTTTTCCGCGCGATCCCAAGAGTGGCTATTGGGGCGACATGACGCGGACGGTTGTTCGCGGACGGGCGAGCGATGCACAGCGCAAACTTTGGGAGACGGTGAAAGAAGGACAGGAGCTCGCGCTCCGAGAAATTAAAGCCGGGATCGACGGAATGAAAATTCACAAGGCTATACAAGCGCTTTTCAAAAAGCGCGGCTACCCGACTGAAGTTCGCAAAGGCAAGAACGTCGGATTTTTTCACGGCACCGGCCACGGACTTGGGCTGGAGATTCACGAATATCCGCGGCTGCAGAAGGTGACGTTGAAAGATCGACAAGTGCTTACGGTTGAGCCGGGCCTCTATTATCCGGGGCTTGGCGGCGTCCGGCACGAAGACGTGGTGGTAGTGACGAAGACGGGCTGCAAGATACTCTCGCGTTTTCCCCAGAAGCTGGAAATCTGAACGCGCGACGCAGTTGAGCGTCTAATGAAGGCAATTAGATTACCACAGGAATGTTCTATCCAATTGGCTTTGGCGGTCATCATTTCTTTCTTTATCTGATCGTGCCGGCAATCCTGGGCATCTGGGCCCAGATTCGCGTCACCGGTGCGTTCAATCGCTGGGGCAAAGTTCGCGCCAGCTCGAACATTACCGGCGCCGAATGCGCGCGGGAGATTTTGCAGGCCGCCCAAATCCACGATGTCGATGTTGTGCAGACCGACGGCTTTCTGGGCGATCATTATGACCCGACCACGAAGAAGCTTTGCCTTTCGAGCAACGTTTATAACACGCCGTCAGTGGCCGCTCTCGGGATCGCGGCCCACGAGACCGGGCATGCGATTCAACACGCGAAAGCGTACGCGCCCCTCAAATTTCGGATGGCGATTGTGCCGGTGACAATGGTTGCTTCGCAGATGCTGCCCTTCATCATCATTGGCGGTTTTTGGTTCCGGATCGCGGGGCTCATCACCCTCGGAATTTATTGCTACCTCATTCTCGCCATCTTCCAATTGATCACGCTCCCGGTGGAATTTGATGCGTCGAGGCGCGCGAAAATTATTCTGCAACAAATGCACATTGTGCAGCCGGGCGAAGAAGTGGCCGGCGTGAACAAGGTGCTCAACGCCGCCGCGCTCACTTACGTCGCGGCCTTTATCGCCGCGCTTGGCAACCTGCTTTGGTTGATGTCGATGCGCGACCGGCGCGATTGATCCCGCGCGCTTGAAGAAGATGAATCCTGCAATCGCGTTACCGCCGGCTCGACGCCTGACCGATTTGTTGTCGTCCGGGTCGGATGCCGGTGTTAAGTCTAAAAGACAAGCGATGGAGGAGCCCCGGAAGGATGAAGATCAGCAATTGGTGGCGCGCACGCAGGAAGGCGACGCGAGCGCGTTCGATTCGCTGGTGGTGAAGTACACGCCGCGTCTTTACGGTCTGGTTTACAACATGACCTCGAACCACGAGGACACGAACGACCTGTTGCAGGACATTTTTTCCAAGGCGTACAAGGCGATCCGCGGTTTTCGCGGGAAGTCCTCCTTTTACACCTGGATCCATTCGATCGCGGTGAACATGACGCTGAATTTTCTCAAGAAACGGGGCCGCCGTTTTCAGCTGAGCCTGGACGATGTCGATTCCAGCATTCAGAGCGACAAGGAATTCCTCGAGGCCACGGCTTCCACCAGCCCGGTGCGGGAAGCGGACCTCTCCGAGCTCCAAAAAAGGTTGAACGAGGCAATGATGAAATTGTCTGATGAACACAGAGCTGTGGTCACTATGTTCCATATTCAGGGGATGCCCCACGCAGAAATCAGTAAAATCTTGCGTGTTTCAGAAGGCACAGTACGATCCAGGCTTTTCTACGCCAATCGGCAACTGCAAAATTATCTAGACGAGTTTCGAAAAAATCCGGTTACCTGATCAGCGCCCATGGACGAGTTTAACGACAACGAAATAACGAAACTGCTTCGCCTCAAACGCTACGAACAACCGCCTCCCGGTTACTTCGAAAGTTTCCTCCACGAATTTCACCGCCGCCAGCGCGACGAACTTTTGCGGGAACCGCTCTGGCGCATCTGCATGGATCGAGCGCGCGATTTCGTAGTCTCCTTCAACCTCTCAACTCTCACTTCCTATCCAGCCGCGGTCACCGCTGTGCTCGTTTGCGCGGCTGTTATTTCACTGCGGATTTATCAGACGCCACAGCCGGCGACAGTCGCTGCTAAGGATCGACCAGTGTTGGTCGCGCCCGCCAGCACTGAACCGGAATGGACTTTGGCATCACCCGTGGCGACACGGGTCTTTAACACGCGGTCGCTTCGCAATATGACGAAAAGCGCCCAAACTCACCGCAGCGGCACGCCTCGCTACGTGCTCGACAGCGTGCCTGTGAGTTATGAGACGACTTTCAAGTTCTAGCTCGAGTGGGGGATTTCCCTTGCTGGCGACCTTCGCGTCTCTCGCCGCCGCGGCTTCGCTTGCCGCACAGCAAACACCGGAGTCCGCCACTTCGCTTAGCCGCGAAGTCAAAGATGTTTTTGAGCGCTGCGCCAAGGCGGTGGTCAAAATCGAGGCCACCGATCAACACGGCGAACTTTCCGGCACCGGATTCTTTATCGATCCGACCGGCACACTTTACACTGCCTACTCGGTGGGGGGCGAAGCCGACAACGTCACGGTTGAGTTCAAAGGCAAAAAATATCCGGCGCGTCAGCTGATGGCTGACCTCCGGAGCGGGATCGCAATGCTAAAAGTGGATTTGGCCAGTCCGGCGCTGCCAATCGGGAAGTCTGACCAACTTGAGATTGCCACCCCCGTCGTCGCGATTGGTTATCCGCTCGATTTGGCCGAGACGCCGAGCTTCGGCATGATCGCGGGTTTCGATCGCAAATGTTTCGGCGGATATTTTCCGACCAAACATTTGCGGGTGAATCTGCCGCCGCAACGCGGTGAAGGCGGTGCTCCGCTTCTGAATTTGAAAGGCGAAGTGGTCGGAATTCTCCTCTACACCTTCGAAAATAATTCCTGTTACGCGTTGCCGATTGAGGCTGCGGAAAAAATCCGGGCCGATTTCGTGCGCTTCGGCGAAGCACGCTACGGGCGAATCGGGGCCAATGTTGCGGAAGCAGCTACACCGATAGAGGGATCGCGCGCGGTCACGACCGAAATTATCAAGGACACGCCTGCCGCGGAATCGGGAATGAAACCCGGCGACGTCGTTCTTCAAATTGGTCGGACCAAAGTGCACGAGCCGGAAGATATTCTCGATGCGTCATTCTTTTTGACCGCGGGCGATGTCGTGCCGATCACAGTGATGCGCGGCGAAGAAAAATTAACATTCAACGTCGAGGCAGCGACTACGCGACCGCAGTTGCTGGCGGCGCCTTCATTGAACAATCGCGCGATTCCATTGAATCTGCAGTCGGCGCCGGAACGTACGCCATAGTTAAACCATCTTCCGAAACGCGGCTTGGTCGATAACGCGCACGCCAAGGTCTTTCGCCTTCTCGAGCTTGCTGCCTGCTTCCGCCCCGGCCAGGACATAATCGGTCTTTTTGCTAACGCTGCCGCTAACGTGACCGCCGAGCGCTTCAATTTTCGCCGACGCCTCTTCGCGAGTCATTGACGGCAAAGTGCCGGTGAGGACAAAAGTTTTCCCGGCCAATGGCAGCTCAGCCATTTTCTTGGCGGAGACTTTTTCGATCTTAGGCCTGATTCCTAACTGCTTCATCCGCGGGAGAACTTTCTTGCCGGCGGGCGACGCAAAGAAATCGAGCACACTTCGAGCAACGACCGGCCCGACTTCGGTGACAATTCCCGCGTTCTTGTCGATCCTACTTTTCGATCGCTCGGCAAAACCAGATTTAATCAAGCGTTCGGCGATTTCTCTAGCGGCCGGCTTATCGCTTTTGCTTTCATGGTAGGCGAGCACGTCACGGAGAAGCTTGGAATTCGCCACGTCCTCGATGGTTTCGTGAAAACGCGCGAGGTCCGTCGCCGTTGTTTTACCCACGTCGGGAATGGCCAGCGCGTAAAGCCAACGCGAAAGAGGGAAAGTTTTTGCGCGCTCGATCGCCTGAACGGCTTTGGTCGCGTTCTTCTCGCCGAAAATCCGAGGAGCTTCATCGGTCCCGAGATTCAGCTTGGCCAGTTGCTCGACCTTCAGCTCAAACAGATCGAGCGGCTCGCGCACCAGTCCGCGCTCAACCACTTTGTCCGCGACGATTCCGCCGATGCTTTCGATATCGAGTGCGCCGCGGGCTGCGAAAAATTCCACGCGCCGTGTGGTCTGCGCGGGGCAGTGGAGGTTTTCGCAACGCCAGGCCACAAATTGCGGATCGCGCCGGACCTCCCCGCCACAAACCGGACATTTGCCGTGAATGTGTTTGAGGAAATCAAATGGCTTCGCGTTGCGCGGCCGTTTCGATTTCACGACCTCAACCACCGCCGGAATCACTTCGCCGGCTTTTTCGATCACCACCATGTCGCCGATGCGAATGTCTTTGCGCTTGATCTCATCCTCATTGTGCAGCGTTGCGCGCGAGACCGTGCTGCCGCTAACAAGCACCGGTTCGAGCACGGCCACCGGCGTGAGAATTCCCGTTCGCCCAACTTGCACCTTGATATCGAGCAACTTTGTTTCGACCCGCTCAGCTGCGTATTTGTAAGCAATCGCCCAGCGCGGTGATTTCGCGGTGAAACCGAGCCGCTCGCGTTGCGCGAGCGCGTCCACCTTGATCACGGCCCCGTCGGTCTCGTAGGGAAAATCGTGTCGAATGCGGTCGAGCTTGCGAATCGCGTCCAAAATTTTCTCGACCGAATCGGCCAACCACCAATTCTCATGCGTCGGCAGTCCGAGCTTCCTGAACAATTGGAAAATCTTCGAATGAAGATCGACATCTGCGCCTTCGGTCGCGCCCGTTCCGTAAAAAATCATTCCGAGCGGTCGCTGCGCCGCCACTTTGGAATCGAGATGCTTGAGCGACCCGGCAGCGGCGTTGCGCGGATTCGCGAATAAGGGCAATCCCGCTGCTTCCCGTTCTTTGTTCAATTTCTTGAAGCCAGCTTTGTCGAGATAGGCTTCTCCACGCACTTCGAAAACCTTTGGCGCCGCGCCGCGCAATTGCTGCGGCACCGGGCGGATCGTCTTGATGTTTTGGGTGATGTCGTCTCCGACCAAACCGTCGCCGCGGGTGGCGGCATATTTGAGCCGGCCGTTTTCGTACATCACCGACACAGCCACGCCGTCGACTTTCGGTTCGATTACCACCGGAATTTTTTCGTCCGGCAAAAGCCTCGTCATCCGCTTGTAAAAATTTGCGACCTCATCCTCGGAGTAAGTGTTGTCCAGACTGAGCATCGGGACCCGGTGCTGAATTTGCGCGAACGCTTGGAGCGGCTTGCCGCCAACCTGCTGAGTGGGTGAATCCGGCGTTACCAGATCCGGAACTTTTGCTTCCAGATCGACCAGTTCTTTGTAAAGCCGGTCGTATTCGCGATCGCTGATTGTGGGCGCGGCTTCCTCGTAATAACGGCGATTGTGCTCTTGGATCTCGTCTCGGAGCTGTGCGACTCGCCGCGCCGCTTGAGCCTCGTCTTTGGCCATAAGCCATGATACAAACAGGGCAAAGATCGACAATGAACGACGGCGAAAAAATCCTGGGCGTGGAAGGCGGTGGCACTAAGACCTCATGGGTTTTGGTCGAGCCCGGGGAGAATGAGCTGCGCGTTCTGGACGAGGGAAAACTGCCGCCGGCGAATTTTCGTCTCGCTACGCCGGATCAATTGCGCGCGATGTTTAGTGAGCTGCCGAAAGAAATCACGCGCGCTGGAATTTTCCTGGCCGGCTGCGGGACTGAGGAAGATCGACAATCGCTCACGCGGCTCTGCGCGGAGAATTGGCCTCAAGCGAAAGTTGTGGTCGGCAGCGATCGCGATTCGGGTTTGGCCGCCGCGCTTGGCCATGGAGACGGAATTGTTGTGAACGCCGGAAGCGGCTCGTCCATCACCGGGCGTCGCGACAAGCGGATCGAAAATGCCGGCGGCTGGGGACACATTTTGGGCGATGCGGGCGGCGGTTATTTTCTTAGCCTTCAGGCGCTGCGCTTGATTCTGCGTGAATACGACCTGCATCGCGGCGAAGTCCAATTCGCGACCAAGGTTTTGCGAGCGTTGTCGCTCAACAATCTCGATGAACTCGTTCGCTGGGCGCAGACCGCCGACAAAATGGAAGTAGCAATGCTGACGCCGGTCGTCTTCGACGCCGCGGCCGGCGGCGATTCGCGCGTCATGGAAATTATTGAAGAAGGCGCGCGCGTTCTCTGTGAGTACACCGAAGCGGTCGCGACCAGATTACACGTTCTCGCGCCAAAGATTGTTTTGCTCGGGGGACTTTTTCATCGCGATTCGATTTACACACATGCGTTTCGACGGCGTTTGAAAAAAACGCTTCCCGACGCGCGGGTGACGAATTCGGAACGGGCCCCGGAACTTGGCGCGGCCTGGCTCGCGACAGAAATGCAGAGCTGGCCCGAAGTTCATGCAGAATCTTCTCCAGACAAGGTCGACGACCTGGCCGCAGCCTTGACTGAGCAGCGCAATCCGCGCTCAGAGAATCTTGAGAAGATAAGCGCGCCGGAGTTGGTGAAACTTTTCATCGATGAAGAAAAGTTCGTAGGAGAAGCGTTGCGCACCGTGGCTGCCGATCTTGCGCGCGCAATTGAACTGGTTGCGGAATCGCTGCGCAAAGGCGGCCGATTGTTTTACATCGGCGCGGGGACCAGCGGGCGACTGGGCGTGCTCGACGCGAGCGAAATCCCACCCACGTTCGGGGCGTCCCCCGAACTCGTGCAAGGAATCATCGCCGGCGGCGCGACCGCGCTGCACCGGAGCGTGGAAGGCGCGGAAGACGAGGGGAGCAATGGCGCGCTCGCAATGGATCGCCGCGGCATCAAAGACGCCGACGTGGTAATTGGAATTACGGCGAGCGGCCGCACGCCTTTCGTGTTAGGCGCGCTCGAGCGAGCGAAGTCGTTAGGCGCAAAGACGGTTTTGCTCAGCTGCAATCCGGCTCGCGATCAGAAAGTTGATGTCGATCTTGCGATTGACCTCGCCGTCGGTCCGGAAATTTTGACCGGATCAACGCGACTCAAAGCAGGAACAGCGACCAAAATCGCGCTCAACATTATCAGCACCGGCGCGATGGCGGCGCTCGGCAAAGTCCGCGGCAATTTGATGATCGATCTAAATACTTCGAGCACGAAATTGCGCGATCGCGCGACCCGGATGGTCGCCGCGATTACGCAATCCGATTATGGTTCGGCTCGAGCGCAGTTGGAAGAGAGCGGCTGGGACTTACGCGCCGTGCTTAAAAAAGCCGGGCAATAGAAGATCGATCGCCACCGGACGGATTCGCCGTGGCGAACATCTGCCGCGCAAATTTCGGTAAGCGCGGCCGCCTGCGGCGAAACGAAGCACTGGTAACAACCTCAAAACGAAAGGTTCTTATGCTTTGGACTATCTTTGTTATTCTGCTGATTCTTTGGCTGCTTGGTTTCATCGGTTTCCACGTTCTGGGCGCTTACATTCATCTCTGCTCGTGATCGCGGTGGTCGTCCTGATTATCCAATTGATTAGCGGCCGTCGACCGCTGTAGCATCGGCACTGTGAAACCAGCTGGAATAATCGGCATCATTCTCATCATCGTTGGCATCGTCGGCTTCGCCTACGGCGGCTTCGGTTGGCGAGAGGAAAAGAAAGACGCGCAACTTGGGCCGCTTGAAATCAAGCACACCGAAAATCACGGGATCAGTTTTCCGCCGATCGTTAGCGGGATCTGCCTCGTGGGCGGGATCGTGCTGGTCGTGGCCGGCAGCCGGAAATCTTAGCGGTCGTCCGGCGGTTCGGCGCCGCTGGCTTTTAGCACCGCGAAAGTCTTGCTGCCTTTGCGGTCGAGGTAAAGCAGCACGCCGCGTTTGGGATCGGCCTTGTTTAAGGCTTCCCGAAACGTTTTTACATCGGTCACCGGTTTACCGTCGACTTCGGTGATTACATCTTCGCGTTCGATTCCCTGTTGCGCGGCCAGACTGTTTTCGGTCACGTCGGTCACGATCACGCCGCGCTGAACGCCCAGTTTAAAGCGTTGCGCCATTTCTTTGGTCAACTCCTGGACCTGTAGACCGAATTTTCCGGCTTCTTCTTCTCGATTCTGCGGCGGGCGCCCCGGTTCATTCGAGGCCCGCGAGATTTCATTCGGCAATTCACCGGTGGTAACGGGCACTTTGAGCGTCTGTCCTTTGCGCCAGACCGTTAGTTCGACTTTCTGGCCGATTTTCTTTTTCAAAATCTCGTGCTGGAGCTGGGAATCCGTGTTCACGGAGTTGGCATCGACTTGTGTGATTACGTCGAATGGCCGGAGATCGCTTTTGTAAGCGGGCGCGTCGGCTTCGATCGTGCGCACGACAACGCCTTTGTCGATGCCTTTGAAGAGCTCGCGAATGGAAGGATCGTCCCCGAGCGTTTCGATCCGGATCCCGAGCCACGGCCGCATGATCTTGCGACCTGCGATCAACTCCTCACCGATTTCCCTGGCCATGTTACTCGGAATGGCGAAGCCCAGGCCTCGATTGATCCCATTAATCAGCGTGTTCATGCCGATCACTTTTCCGTCGATATCGCAGAGCGGGCCGCCGCTGTTGCCTGGATTGATCGAGGCGTCAGTTTGTAAGTAATCCGAGATGGAATATCCGCTGGTCGCGAGCAATTTGCTGCGTCCTTTGCCGCTGACGACGCCGTAGGTGAAAGTGTAATCGAGCTTGAAGGGAGCGCCGATCGCGAACGCGAATTGCCCAACTCTCACCGCGTCGCTGTCGCCCAATTGCACGACCGGCAAATCCTTGGCCTCGATCTTGATGACCGCAATGTCGGTCTTTTCGTCCGTGCCAATCATCTTCGCTGAAAATTCACGACCGTCTTTCAGTTTCACCTCAATTTTTTCTGCGCCCTCGACCACGTGGAAGTTGGTCAGGATGTAGCCATCGGGCCGGACGATGAATCCGGAGCCTTCGCTTTGGATCGGCCGAAGATTTTTCTGGTTCCGGCGGGGATTGCTTTCGTCGGGCGGACCTTGGAAGAACAAATCCTCGAAGGCAGAGGTTTCAGCGTCGCTCTTTTTTGAAATTTCGATGATGACAACGCTGGGTGCGACCGTCTCGAAAACCTTGGCAAAAGCATTGTTCAGTTGATGAACCACGTCCTTGCCCTGCTCGGCTGCGGCGGCTGGCACCGTGGGCGTCGGAGCAACCTCCGGAGTCGCGGCCAGGATTGGCATCGCATTGAGGATGATGACGAGAAGTGAAATTGAGAACAAGCGCATCGGTTCGAAGTTGGACAGCATCGAACATGCAACGTTCAACGCTGCCAGTCCACCTCCCGGCAGCCCGGGCAGGTGAATTGCAGCGGTTGCGCCGCTTGACTAATGGTATACTATCGGTCGGTCTCTCTCCGGATATGCGTTTAATCAACTTGAATCGGGCACTGGTTGCCACGTTATCCGCCGTCTTTGTGCTTGTGGCGGTACGGCTTGCATCCGATCACCGCGCTCCCAAACCGATCCCTGCGGAAGATTTCATTCGGGCGATGGATTCGCATCAAACTTCGCTAATCAATCGTTATTTTCGCGAGCATCAGAATCCAAACGCGCGGGGAGCGAATGACCGCTCCTTACTTTTCGCTGCCATTTTGCATGAGGACCGGACGGTAGCGCGACGACTCCTGGATGCCGGCGCCAGCGCCGATCTGGCGGATGACGCGGGTGTAACGCCTTTCATGGTGGCGGCAATGCATGGCGACCTCGAGTTGGTTCGGGCACTGGCCGGACATGTTACCGACATTGCCACGCGCGACCGCGCAGGTCATTCGGCACTTTATTATGCGGTAACCGCCCAGAAAATCGAAGTCGTCGATCTTCTCTTGAGCCTGACCCCAGACCTGGAACTGGCTTATGGCGACAGTGGTGAACTGCTGATCCTCGCCCTCGGAAGCGCCAACACAAAAATTGCCCAGGAAATTCTTACGCGACTACCGCAGTTGGAACAATGGAGCCCGAGCGCGTTGCGCGCTTTGGACAATGTGCTGCGCGCGGGAGATCGCGAATCAGTCCGACTGCTCCTTTCGAAACATATTCCTCCGCCTACGCCGGAAGGAAAGCGCGTTCCGCTGCTCGCTTACGCGATCGCCACTGACAATGTGCCCCTGTTTACGACGTTGTTGGATTGCGGCGCTGACGCGAACACGATCTTGCCGGCAAAATACGACAAGGAATTTCTCGACGCGCTCCCATCGAAATCGTTTCGCAATTACATCGAAGACGACCGCAACGTTACCTGTCTGATGCTCGCGGCCGGCCTGGGCCGCACCGATTACGTCCGTGCGCTGTTGCAAGCAGGCGCTGACCGCAATCGCGCCACCGGCCGCTACAAGATGCTCGCCCTCTACTTCGCGGCCGAGCTCGGCCATTGGCAGCCGGCGCAGCTTCTTCTCGGCAGCGGACCGGCGCCGGATAAGCTTCGCATTGAAATTTCGCTCTCGTCGCAACAGATGGCGTTGATCAAAGACGGCGTGCCGGTTTTGAGTTCGATCTGTTCGACCGGTCGGGAAGGCTTTTCCACCAAGCGCGGCTATTTCGTGATTACCGATAAAGAGCGCAATCACCGTTCGACCATTTATCACGTCGATATGCCTTATTTCATGCGACTGAGCTGTCTCGATTTTGGAATGCACGAAGGCGTGGTGCCGCACTACCCCGCGTCCCACGGCTGTATTCGTTTGCCCGGCGAAACGGCGCGAAAGCTTTTCGCTGAGATTCCAATCGGCACCGTCGTGGCCGTTCAGTAAGCGCCAGGTGGATCGAGCAGTCCCTTGCTCGATGTTAGACCGCGGGGCGAAGCCGCAAATTTTTAGTATTGCCCGCGGAGCGGCCGCTCCACCTTGTGCGGGGCGCACTTTCCAGTGCGCGCGTTGACACAAATCCGAGTGGTCTTAGCGTTTTCGTCCTTACTGAAATGCAATCTCTTCGGAATGGTGATGGGAAAGAGTTCGTGTCGCATGCGCCGGGCTATTGGCCGCAAGTCGCGCCCGAACTTTGGAACGACTGGAAATGGCAGCTCAAGAACCGGGTCACGTCGCTCGCTCAGCTCGACGAACATGTCGATCTTAGCGATGAAGAACGCAGCGGGGTTTTGCTTTCCGGCGACAAACTCGCCCTCGCAGTCACACCTCATTTTTTCAATCTGATTCCGCGCGACAAAAATCCGGACGATCCGATTCGGCGACAGGTCATTCCGCGCGTCGAAGAAACCTGGGCATCGCCTTACGATATGGCCGATCCCTGCGGCGAAGATTCGCACATGCCCGTTCCGGGCCTGGTCCATCGCTATCCCGACCGAGTTTTGTTTTTAGTGACCGACCGCTGTGCCGCCTATTGTCGATATTGCACCCGCAGCCGCGTGGTCAGCGGTGTTGGCGAACAGGAATTGCACACCGATTTCGAGGAAGCCTTTCGTTATCTCGAACAACACACCGAAGTGCGTGACGTCCTGTTGAGTGGTGGCGACGCCCTCATCTTCAGCGACGACAAGCTCGATAAATTGCTGACTCGACTGCGCGCGATCAAGCACATCGAGTTTATCCGCATCGGCACCCGCGTTCCAATTTTCCTGCCGCAACGAATCACGCCCGAGTTGTGCGCGATTCTCGCGAAACATCATCCGCTCTGGATGAGTGTGCACGTAAATCACCCGCGCGAGCTTACGCTTGAAGTCAAAGAGGCCCTCGAACGTTTGGCCAATGCTGGAATTCCGCTCGGTAACCAAAGCGTGTTGCTCGCGGGCGTGAATGACGATCTCGAGACAATGAAAACGCTCGTGCACAAACTTTTGATGTGCCGCGTTCGTCCCTACTACATTTACCAGTGCGATCTGATCAACGGCTCATCGCATCTGCGCACCTCCGTCGCGAAAGGAATTGAGATCATTGAAGGATTGCGCGGTCACACCACCGGTTACGCCGTGCCGCAATACGTGATCGACGCGCCCGGCGGCGGCGGCAAAGTGCCGATCAATCCCGGTTACGTCCTCTATCACGACAACGAAAAAATCGTGATCCGAAATTACGAAGGCAAAATCTTCGAGTATCCCGAAGCTGGCGGCGACCAAACCGTTCAGTTCGCGCCGCAACGGGAGTACCACGACGAATATCTCTATTCGTAGCGGACTTCGGTCTACTTGGCGTTCTTCTCGGCGAGCCTTTTCTGACTTTGCGAGAGTCCCGCGAGCGCACCCCGGCGTTTCGGAGTCATGGATAACGCTTGCTCGAATTCTTTGAGAGCTTCGGCGGGGCGATTCGATTCGAGGAGCAGATCGCCAAGTTGTTCGCGCGTTGGCACAATTGCGCCCGGAGTCACCGGTAGTTTTTCCACGGCGTCTTCTTCGTCGGCCGCATCGCGCATCAGCTTCAATGCTTCGTCGATTTTTCCTTCGGCGTAGTTGATCCACGCCAAGGCCGAATTGAGCTGCACATGAATTTGCGTCGCCCAATATTCATCGCCTGCTGCCCGCAACTGCTCGTAAACTCCAGTTAGTTTCGCAGTTTCTTGGCGCGCGGCCGCCGCTTGTTTGTTGCGCGCAAATCCGATCGCGCGCGACCAGGCAGTAATCGCAGACGCCTGCGGTAAAGCATCGGCCATCGACGCGAGCCGTGTCGCCTCATTCCATTGTCGGCGTTCAATTGCGTAGCGCGCCGGCATTGCGCTCGCCGCATATACGACCTTGAAATATTTTGGCGATAGGTCCGTCATCTTTCGTAGATCATCGAGGACCCCGGCCGCGTCCTGATCGCGACCCAGCTGAAGATTTGCGTAAATCAGGTAATCCATCGCGTGCAGTTCTTCGCCAACGTCGCCTTCGGCACGCGCGGCTTTTCTCGCAGCCCTGTTCGAGGCGATCGACTCCTGCCACATTCCCAATCTCGTGTGGATATGAGACGGCATGTGTAACGCGTGCGGGGCCGACGGCGCTACCTGCGCGTAGATTCGCGCGGCCTCCACGCCTCGGTTCGCCATCTCAGCGTTGTCGTAAGCGTGTATCAAATAATGCGGAATGCCCGGATGCTCCGGATACTTTTTGAAAAGCGGCTCGAGTACGCCGGCCGCTTTTTTCTCGTTGGCATGTGCTTTGTCCGTCGGCGGTGCCGTCGCAATCAACGCCAAGGCGTAAAAAACCTGACACTCGACATCGTTAGGATTGTGTTCGGCGAGTTTGCCCATCGCGGCTGCGTAAGCATCGGCACGCTTGCGGTAAGGAACAGAGTCCGCGTTCATATAAATCAACTTCAATGCTTCAATAAATCCACGCTCGCGCTCCGACCCGCCGAGCTGTGCCGCGCGTTCGATCTCGGCCTGGCCTCGTGCCACGTCCGCCTCCGCCAGCGGTGGGGGCCAAAGCGGATGAAAATACGTCATCGCGATTCCCCAGTGCGCCATCGCGCAGTTGGGATCCGTTTTCGCAACATCGTTAAAAGCTTTCTCCGCCGCCGAATAGGCAAACGAATGCAAAAGTGCTACAGCGCGCTCGAAATTTTTCTGTTCTTTGCTCGAGCACGACGTTGGAAATTGAACTGTGCCGAGTTTCTCGGGCACGGGATGTTCATGTTCCGCGGCCTTCGTCTCCAACGCCGTCACGAAAATCGGTAACACCAAAGTGACTGCTTTGAATTTGAACCAGCCGATCGGCATGATCACAAATCGTAGCGATAATTGGATTCAAACATCAAGCGCCGCCTGCGTTAAAATCGATTGTCGATCTTCGAGAGGACCTAGTGGTAGCATGCGTTAATGCAAATGTCGGGTGCGGCGTATTTGGGCCAGATTCTCCTTTCCGCTTTTCTCGCGATTTTGTTTTTGCAGTCCGGAATCGACAAAATCGTGGACCGAGAAGGAAATCTTAGCTGGCTCAGCGGTCATTTTGCCAAGAGTCCACTGGGGGGATTTGTCCCGGTCATGTTCGGACTTCTCACGATTATTGAGCTCGCTGCCGGCGTGCTGAGCGCGATCGGATTTTTCGCGTTGCTCTTTGCGCACAATCCGACGATCGCGTTTTACGGCGCTGTTCTATCGGCAATTGCGGTCCTCTGTTTGTTTTTCGGTCAACGAATGGCCAAGGAGTACGCCGGCGCGGCGATCCTGGTTCCGTACTTTTTGCTCACGCTGTTTGCGATCTACTTGCTTGGAGGCTGAGTCCTTTCTGTCATTCCGACCGAAGTGGAGGAATCTCTCACTATTTCCGTCATGACCAGCTCGTCAGCACGGAAATATCTAGAGATGTCTCGACTTCGCTCGACATGACAAATGTCAGTCTGTGCGTTGGTACACGATCTCGCCGCCGATGACAGTCATGGCGCAGCGGGTTTTGAGAATTTCCCGCTCGGGAATCTTCATAATGTCCTGCGAAAGCAGGGTGAAATCGGCGAGCTTGCCGACTTCGATTGAGCCTTTGTCGTTTTCTTCAAACGCCGCGAACGCAGGCCAGATAGTAAACATTTTCAACGCTTGCTCGCGGGAGACCGCTTGTTCGGGATGCCACCCACCGCCGGACTCGCCTTTGATGCTTTTGCGCGCGACCGCGGCGTAAAATTCAATCATCGGTTCGCCGCGCTCGACCGGCGCGTCCGATCCACCGCAAATGATCGAACCGCTTTTCAAAAAACTTTGCCACGCGTATGCGCCTGCGAGCCGGTCCATGCCCAGTCGCTTCGGCGCAAAAAATAAATCGCTGATTGCGTGCGACGGTTGCATCGACGGAATTACGCCGAGCTTGGCGAAACGCGGAATATCCGCAGGATCGACAATCTGCGCGTGTTCGACTCTCCAGCGCGGTTCGCGAATCTTGCGTTGCTCAGGTGGAACCGCTTTTAACGCCGCTTCGTAAAGATCGAGGATCAATCGGTTCGCGCGATCGCCAATCGCGTGCGTCTCAACCTGGATTCCGCGACGCAGCGCTTCTTCGAACATTGGCTTTAGCTCTTCCGGTTTTTCAGTGAGATAACCGGAAGTCTCGGGTGCATCGTTGTACGGCCTGAGCAGCGCCGCGCCCCGCGAGCCTAGCGCTCCGTCGAAGATCACTTTGATCGTGCGCTGGGTGAAATGATGATCGAATGCGTTGAGCGTCGCGCCTTCCTTCAGAAAGTTCCGCGCATCTTCACCGGGGCCGAAAACCGCGTTGACGAATCGAATCTTAACCTTGCCGGACTCAAACGCCTTCTTAATAAGAGCGACATCTTCTTTGTGGCTTCCGGCGTTTTGGATTTCGCACCAGCCGAGCCCAATCTCGCGATTGATCCCGGTAAGCAGCGCCTGCTCGCGGTCGGCCTGGGTTGGTTTCGGAATGTTTTTTTCGACCAGGTCTTGGGCGTTATCCAACAGCATTCCAAGCGGCTCGCCATTCGTCTTTAAAATTTGTCCGCCGAATGGGTCGACTGTGTTCTTGTCGATCCTGGCCAGTTTGAGCGCTGCGCTATTCGCGACGGATGCGTGACCATCCGCACGCGTGAGATAGACCGGATTGTTCGGCGCGATTTTGTCGAGGTCCTGCCGAGTCGGAAATTGCGGCGGCTTCCAGAAAGTCTCGATCCAACCGCGGCCGGTGATCCATTTGTCGCGCGGCGTTTGCGCGACGCGCTGTTTCACTTTGGCCAGAAAATCTTCAAGCGTGGTTGTGCCTTCCAGATTCAACGTCAGCTCCCGTTCGCCGATTCCGAGAATGTGACAATGCGAATCGGTCAGGCCCGGCAACATCGTCTTTCCGCCAAGATCGACCGTGCGAGCCGCGTGAAATTTTTTCGCGCCTTCGTTCGAGCCGACGAAAACGATCCGATCTTTCCTGACTGCGACGGCCTGAGCGCTCGGGTTTTTGTCGTGAACCGTGTAAATGTTCCCGTCGAAGAACAGAAGATCGACCCGCCTTCGCTCGGCTTCGGCGTGGCGAGCATCCTCGGCACCGCGGATCTGCGAAATCGGCGCCAACAATGCCAAAACGCAGGCGAAAGAAATCCGCGCTTTCACTTGACGCTTCCCCGAAGTTTTGACGTGATCATTTTTGCGAAACGGCAACTTTTCCGTATCAGAAGAGTTGACGGGAATTTAGATCGACATGCTACCTACGAGTTTTCTTTTGCCGAGCGAATTTCGATTCATAGAATGATGGCTTCGATGCGCGCACATCCTCACAGGGATTCGAATTCGTTTCTAGGTTGGCGGCCGTGTTGGCCCGAAAAGGGCCGCCGCTAATTTTATGGCGAATTTTTTCCCACGCTGGACGAACTGGCTGCCGCTGCAAATGGCGATCGCCGGTATTCTGATCGCGTGCGGATTGACCGCGGCCACGTGGTATTACGTTACACCCAAATATACCCGTGTCGGTTATCAACCGATCCAGCCGGTGCCCTTCCCGCACGACATCCACGTGACCCAGCTCGGGATGGACTGCCGTTATTGCCACAACTTTGTCGAAGTGGCGGCGCATTCCAATTTACCGAACACCCAAACCTGCATGAACTGCCATTCGCAGGTGCAAAAGGACAACCCGAAGCTCGAACCGGTGCGCGAGAGTTGGAAGACCGGCAAGCCGATCGAGTGGGTGCAAGTTCATCGCACGCCGGATTACGTTTTTTACAACCATTCGGCGCACGTCAATCGCGGCATCAGTTGCTTCAGCTGTCACGGCGACGTCAATCACATGGGCGTCGTTTACCACGCCAAACCGCATAGCATGGCGTGGTGCCTCGAATGCCACCGGCACCCGGAAAATTTCCTCCGGCCCGAGGACCAGGTTTTTAATCTCGATTGGAAAACGGACGACGTGAAACCGGCCGAATTCGTCGCCAAATACGGCAAACCGAAGGACGTGAACGATGACTGGTCGAAAAAGAAAAAGCTCAGCCAGAGCGAGATCGGGCAGACGTTGAAAGAACGCTGGAACATTAATCCGCCGTTGAACTGCCAGGGGTGCCACCGATGAAACGCGTTTTCCAACATCCACCCGAGCCGCTGACCGGAAAGAAATACTGGCGCAGTCTGGGCGAATACAGCAACACGCCGCAATTTCGCGAATGGCTGGAGCGCGAATTTCCCGCGGGCGCTTCGGAAATTAGCGAAGACGAATGGTCGCGACGCGATTTCATGAAGCTGATGAGCGCGTCGATGGCATTGGCCGGTCTCGGTTTAACCAGTTGCCGCCGTCCGGAAATGCACCTCGTTCCGTTCACCAAAAGCGCGGAATGGACGATTCCAGGAAAATTTCTTTACTACGCGACCGCAATGCCGCGCCGCACCGGCGCAATCCCGCTGATCGCGACCACGGTCGATGGCCGGCCGATCAAGCTCGAAGGCAATCCGCTTCATTCCGCCAGCGCCGGCGCCACCGACACGTTCGCGCAAGCCTCGATTCTCGATCTTTATGATCCGGCGCGGTCGCGGCGCTTCGTCAATCGCGGCAAAGATTCCAATCGCGGCGAGTTCGAGTCGTACATCGACAAGTTGCGCGCTCAGCTTGGATCGAACGGCGGAGACGGTCTGGCGTTCCTGGTCGAGGAAGTGCATTCGCCGACGCGCGAGAGGTTACGCGCTGATTTGGAGAAAGCGTTTCCGAAAGTGATGTGGTGCGTCTACGACGCGGCCCTGAGCGAAGCGCAAAATTTCGCGACCCGAACCGGTTTCGGCGAAAACGTGCGATTGATTCCGCGCTTCGATCGCGCCGACATAGTCTTCGCGCTCGACAGCGATTTTCTAGATTGCGGTGAAGGCGATCTTGCTTCCGCTCGCGCATTCACGCAGCGACGCCGCGTGAAATCCTCCAAAGACACGATGAACCGGCTCTACGTCGTCGAGAACCGGTTCACGATCACCGGCGCGATGGCCGATCATCGGTTGCGCTGTGCCGCGAGCCAGATTCCAGCTTTTACGTATGCGCTTGCAGGAAAAATTGCCGACGCCACCAAAGATCCGGGATTGAGTTCGGTTTTGGGCGCGCTGACTTCGGCCGCGCAAGGCGGGGAAGGGTTTGACGACGCGTGGTTGACCGAAGCGGCGAAGGATTTGGTTTCGACATCGGGCTCGAGCATCGTGCTCGCCGGTTCGCATCAACCGGTTGTCGTTCAGCTTTTGGCCTACGCGATGAATTCGGCGCTCAAAAATATCGGGCGCACCGTTGTCGTCCGGGAGTTTGCGCGCAATAAGAACACGAAAAGCATTCTCCAGCTGGCTGACCGGATGAGCCGCGGCGAGATCAAACAGCTTTTCATTTTTGGTGGCGACCCGATTTACAACGCGCCGCGCGCGGTCGCGCAGGATCCGGACAAAAAAACGCCGCTGGATTGGGCTGATCTGCAAAAGAAAGTACCGGAAGTGGTGCGCCTCGGCTATCACGAGGACGCAACATCGACAATCAGCCAGTGGCACGTCCCGCTGGCGCATTATTTGGAATCGTGGGGTGACGCGCTGACATCCGATGGCGCGTATTTTTCGATTCAACCGATGATTCTGCCGCTCTTCGGCGGTCTGAGTGAAATCGAAATCCTGAACGCGTTGCTCGGCCGGCCGAAAGTCGAAGGGCCTGAGCTTGTCCAGGAAACTTTCCGCGCCACCAAGCCGCCCGGTGATCTTCCGACCGCGTGGTCGAAGTTTTTACGGGATGGATTTGCGGCGCACGTTCCGTTGCGCGATCGGCCCGCGTCCTTTAACGGCGGCGCCGCGGCCCCGCTGGCGCAACAGCTTTGGGCAACAACCCCCGCGCCGACGCAAGACTCGCCCGAAATTGTTTTAGTCCGCAGTTACGCGATGGACGATGGCCGTTACGCAAACAACGGCTGGCTTCAGGAGTTGCCCGATCCGATCACGAAATTGACCTGGGACAACGCGGCGATCATGAGCCCGAACTTCGCCAAGTCGCTTAGCATCGAGACCGGCGACCTGGTTCAAATTTCAATTAACGACACCGCGAAGGATGCGAACGATCAACCGATTCGACGAGAACTGGTGATCGCGGTGTTCGTTTCTCCCGGACACGCCGATAATTCGATTACGATTCCGCTCGGTTACGGTCGTAAAAAAACCGGGCCAATCGCCGAAGATGCAGGATTCAATGCCTACTTCTTGCGCACGGCGACGAATCCGCATTTCGCAGTCGCGGACGGCAAGAATATCGAAAGTGTGCGCGTAACGAAGGTCGGAAAGAAATATCCGCTCGCGACCACGCAGGAACATTGGAGCATCGAAGGCCGCGGGGTGGTGCGCGAAGCGACGTTGGACGGTTACCGCGAAGACAACGAGTTCGTGAAGAAATGCGGCGGCATGGACGAACCGCAATCGGTAATGCCATCGCTTTACAGTCATCCGCCGTTGGACGCGCCGCAGCAGTGGGGCATGACTGTCGATCTCAATGTTTGCACCGGTTGCAGCGCGTGTGTCGTCGCCTGTCAGGCGGAGAACAACGTTCCGATTGTGGGCAAATTACAAGTCTCGCATGGACGCGCGATGCACTGGCTCCGGATCGATCGCTATTACGCCAGCGCAAAGCCGTTCGACCAAGACAACGGCGAGTTTCCGGAAAATCCCGAGATCGTGCATCAACCGATGATGTGCCAGCACTGCGAGAACGCGCCGTGCGAAACCGTTTGTCCGGTCAACGCCACCGTCCATAGCGAAGACGGCCTCAACGTCATGGCTTACAACCGCTGCGTCGGCACGCGTTATTGCGCGAACAATTGCCCGTTCAAAGTCCGCCGGTTCAATTTCTTCGATTACAACCAGCGACCGATCGGCAAAAAGAAAATCGCGGGACAATTCGGGATTTATCAGGAATACGTCGCGCCGTTCACCGAAAAAGGCGCGCCCGACATCACCAAAATGCAAAAGAACCCGAACGTGACCGTTCGGATGCGCGGAGTGATGGAGAAATGCACCTATTGCGTGCAACGGATCGAGGAAGCGAAAATCGCGGCCCACGTGCGCGCGGGGGCGTCGAACCACGACTTGCGGATACCGCGGGACTCGTTCACCAGCGCGTGCGCGCAAGCCTGTCCGCACGAAGCGATCACTTTTGGCGACATCAAAGATCCGGAAAGCAAAGTTTCGAAAATGAAGCAGCAGGATCGCAACTACCGGCTGCTCGAATATTTGAACGTAAACACGCGAACGAGTTATCTGGGGCGGATCCGGAATCCGAATCCGAAAATGCCGGACGCAGA
This sequence comes from Chthoniobacterales bacterium, assembly GCA_038230255.1. Lineage (GTDB taxonomy): Bacteria > Verrucomicrobiota > Verrucomicrobiia > Chthoniobacterales > UBA10450 > AV40. Next base: position 238,741 of record JBBRNP010000005.1, on the reverse strand, counting down.
GAACATCGGCGTCGCGTGTCCGGAGGAGAAAGCGTGACGATGTCGATCTTGCAATTTGTCGATCTTAATAAGGAATGAACGACTGGCCTACAGCGCAGGAGGTAGTGCAGGAAGAAGCCGCGACAACGGATCAGCCCCTGGCGCGCAAGCCGTTGGTGTTGAACCGGCGCAATTTCAGTTGGATCACGGAGCGCATTTCAGGCGTAATCGAACAACCGGCGCCGCGCTGGTGGTGGGTCTGCTTCACGATCACCGGTACGATTGCGATGTTCGGTTTGTTTTGTCTCGGCTACCAAATTTCAACCGGCGTCGGCACCTGGGGATTGAATCATCCCGTCGGCTGGGCCTGGGACATTACCAACTTCGTTTTCTGGATCGGTATCGGACACGCCGGCACGCTCATCTCCGCCATTCTATATTTGCTGCGACAGAAATGGCGGACGTCGATCAATCGTTCGGCTGAGGCAATGACGTTGTTCGCAGTGATGTGCGCCGCCATTTTCCCCGGCGTCCATGTCGGCCGCGTTTGGATGGCGTGGTATCTGGCGCCGATCCCGAATGCATTCGGGGTCTGGCCGAATTTCCGCAGCCCGCTGATGTGGGACGTGTTCGCGGTCTCAACCTATTTCACGGTCTCGGTTTTGTTTTGGTACACCGGACTAATTCCGGACCTGGCGACGTTGCGCGATCGCGCGACAACCAAGATCAAAAAATTTCTCTTCGGCGTGTTCGCCTGTGGGTGGCGCGGCTCGAACCGGAACTGGCGGCATTACGAAATGGCGTATCTGCTTTTGGCAGGACTTTCCACGCCGCTCGTGCTTTCCGTGCACAGCGTCGTGTCGTTCGACTTCGCGACGTCGGTCCTGCCGACGTGGCACACCACGATTTTCCCGCCTTACTTTGTCGCGGGCGCGATTTTCGGCGGGTTCGCAATGGTGCTGACGCTGCTCATCCCGGCGCGCGCGATTTTCAAACTCGAGGACATCATCACGCCCCAGCACATCGACAAGATGGCGAAGATCATTTTGTTGACTGGGTCGTTCGTGACCTATGCCTACGCGATGGAATTTTTCGTGGCCTGGTACAGCGGGAACGCTTACGAGCGATTCGCCTTTTGGAATCGCATCTTCGGCCCGTATTGGTGGTACTGGTGGGTCGGCATGTTGTTTTGCAATATCCTTTCGCCGCAACTCTTCTGGTTCCGCTGGTGCCGGCGCAACATTCTCGTCGTTTACTTCGTCTGCATGTGCGTGAACGCCGGCATGTGGTTCGAGCGTTTCATCATCATTGTCGGCGGATTGCATCGCGATTTCATTCCCTCTTCGTGGGGTATTTTTATTCCAACCTGGGTCGACATCTGGACCTTCATCGGCACGCTCGGAATTTTCACTTCGTTGTTCCTGCTCTTTATCCGGTTCCTGCCGATGATCGCGATGTCGGAAGTCAAAATCGTTTTGCCTGAGGCGGACGCGCACGCGCATTCGCCTAACGGCAATCATTCCGTTGCAGCGGATGGAATGGAGCGGATATGAGAACGCCGTCCGGCCACGAGGTTTACGCAATGGGCGCGGAATATTCGAGCGCATCCGCGCTTTACGAAGCCGCCAAAATGGTGCGCGACGCCGGCTTCAAACGCTGGGACGTGTTTTCGCCATTTCCCATCCATGGAATGGACGCGGCGATGGGCCTTGGAAAATCGTGGTTGAGCGCGGTGGTGTTGTCCGGTGGCATCACCGGTTTGTTGACCGCCGTCCTGGTCGAATTCGGTCCGTCCTGGGGACTTTATCCGCTCATCGTTCACGGAAAACCTTACGACTGGAGAACCGTGCCGGCATTTTTCCCAATCATGTTCGAGATGACGGTGCTCTTTTCCGCTTTCGCCGCCTTTTTCGCGGTGCTGATCATGAACGGACTGCCGCGGCCGCATCATCCGATTTTTAACTGGGAGCGGTTCAAACGCGCCACCAACGATGGCTTTTTCCTCGTGATCGAGGCGCGCGATCCGCGATTCACCGAATTGGAAGCGCGGGAAATACTGGAACGCAGCGGCGGCGAACACATCACCATCGTGCACGAGGACTGATTTATGTTGCGTGGCTTCCTCTTAATTTCTCTTCTGCTAACGATCGCGGCGGTCGCCGTGCTTGGGTTCCGCGGAGAGAAGACCACCAACGAACCGTGGGAAATTTTTCCCGACATGGTGCGGCAAATGAAAGTGCGCGCGCAATCGCCGCTGAATTTTTTTGCGGACGGCCGCGGCCCGCGCCTGCCGGTCAACGGAACGGTGCCGATCGGTTATGAAATGCCGAAGCCTCAAGCGCCGGGCGCGCCGGAATCTCACTCCGCTGCCGGTTTTAGTGTCGGTCCCGATTACGTCAATACCGGCAAGATGGGCAATAATTGGGGAACTGGAATCCCGGTTCCGGTGACGGCGCAATTGCTTCAACGCGGCCGCGAGCGTTTCAACATTACTTGCGCGATGTGCCACGGTCTGACTGCGGCCGGCAACGGAATCACTAAATCCTACGGATTGGCGACCGTCGTCACTTTGCAAGACGACCGCATTCGCAAAATGGCCGACGGCGAGATTTTCAACACGATTACGAACGGCAAAAACACGATGATGGCTTACGGGCCGAACATCATGGTTACGGACCGGTGGGCGATTATTGCCTACCTCCGCGCGCTCCAACGAAGCCAGGGCGCGGCGATTGCCGATGTCCCGCCGGAACATCGCGCGGACTTGGATAAACCAGCCGAGAACAAACCGCCGGAAGCGAAACCCGCCGATGCGAAACCGGGTGAGAACAAAGCGCCGGCCAAACCACCGGAGGCGCCCAAGAAATGAGCGATCGCTTGCACAATGCGCCGACGCCGGAAGGCGAATATTTCGAGACCGGCCGCTTTGCCGGATTATCGGTGTTGCTCGGGATCGTCGCGTTTGTCGCCTTAGCGCTCTGTGGCGCGGGCGCAGCGATTGATACGACGCAGTTCAGTTTCTCTTGGCTGTTTGCGTTTGGATTTTTCTTCACGCTTTGCGCCGGCTGTTTTTTCTGGACGATCGTGCATTACGCAACCGACGCGTCCTGGACGGTGGTAGTGCGGCGTCAGCTCGAAAACATCGCCGTGCTGGTCGCAGTGTTAGCCATCTTTTTCATCCCGATCCTGCTTTTGCGACAACATCTTTATGAATGGATGAACATCGCGCCTGGAAAAGAGGCGAACCTCGATTCCAAGCGCGCTTACCTGAATCTGAATTTCTTCATCCTCCGCGCGGTGTTTTTCCTCGGCTTCTTCATTATCGCGTCGCAATTGCTCCGCCGCTTTTCAGTTCGGCAAGACAAGGACGGCAATCCGCAGTTCACGATTCGCCTGCGCAAAGTCGCGTTCGCCAGTCTGCCGCTGTTTGCGCTGTGTCTGACCTTCGGCGCGTTCGATTGGCTGATGAGTCTCAACTACCGCTGGTTCTCGACCATGTTCGGCGTTTACATTTTCGCCGGCGCGGCCGGCAGTTCGATGGCGCTGCTCGTGCTCGTGATCACCGCGCTCCAGCGCGCCGGTTATCTCAAGAACGTCGTCACGCGCGAACATTTTCACATCATGGGGAAGTGGATGTTCGCCTTCTGCGTTTTCTGGGCCTACATCGGTTTCGGCCAATACATGTTGATTTGGTACGCGAACATTCCGGAAGAGACGCAATATTATCTAACTCGGAATACGGAGTCGTGGTGGAACTTGAGCATGCTGCTCGTGATCGGCCGGTTTTTCGGACCGTTCGCCATTTTGCTTTTGCAATCGATCAAAAAACATCCGCGTCAGCTCTGTTACGTAGCTGCCTGGATTTTATTGATGCAAATGGTCGACATCTATCTCGTCGTTTTGCCGGCGCTGCATGGGACCGGCATCCACGTGAGTTTGTGGGATTTTGCCTCGCTCATCGCCATTGGTGCGACGTTGGCCTTTGTTTATTTGCGCATCGTTGGAAAAACTTCGCTCTTTCCAGTCCGCGACCCGCGTCTGATCGAATCTTTGAAATTAGTGAACTGAAATGGCCAACGCTGAACAATTTCAATCGCCTGCGCCGTTTTCGACATGGGTCGGCGTCGTCCTGTTGTTTGCGCTTTTCGGCGTCATTGCCCTGGCTGTGATCGGTCCGACGCCGCGCGGTGACAATTACGAACAAATGCGCGCGGAGGCGCGCGCGAAAAAACTGAAGGACGGGCGCGATGAAGAGAGCAAAGCGCTGACCGGTTACGCCTGGATCGACAAAAACAAAGGCACCGTGCGATTGCCCATCGATCGCGCAATGGAATTGACGCTGGCCGATCTGGCCAACAAGAAACCGGCGCCCGCATACGCGATCGCCGCACCGGCATCTTCTGCTGCGCCGGGGGGCGTAGCCGCGGCATCGCCTGCGCCATCGGCTTCACCGCAATCCAGCGGGACACCCAAACCTACTTCAGTCACAGGTCCGAATTCGGAAGCGCGCGGACAACCCGCCGCCGCCGTCAATCCGCCGGCGGTGCAGCCGTCCACGCAGCCCGGCGCATCCGCTTCTCCTGCTGCTTCACCGAAATCCTCCGGCGCCGCGTCACCTTCCGTCACTCCATCCGCCCCGCCGCCGGGCAGTCCATTGCCGGTTCGCGGAGCAACTCCCGGACAATGGTGAACATGTCGATCTTGCCTAACGAATGACTCCAGCCGCTGACATTCCATTAAAAGAACCGGCCGTTTCAGCTGCGGCCGGCGACGCCGACCAACTCGAGCGCGCGCGCATCGATGCTTCCACCCGCGTGCCGGTGCTGATGTTTTACGCGTCAGCGATCGTCTGGTTGTTAATCGGAACGCTGTTGGCCGGATTCGTTTCCTTCAGATTGCATTCACCCGATTGGTTTTCGGACGTCAGCTTTCTGACTTGGGGCCGGCTTCGTCCGGTGCACATGAACGTGATGATTTATGGGTGGGGATCGATGGTCGCAATGGGAACGGCGATCTGGCTGATGGCGCGATTGTGCCGGACGACGTTGCGGCATCCGTTGGTGATCGTGACCGGGATTTGGTTTTGGAACATCGGTGTGCTGATTGGCGTAATCGGAATTCTGATGGGCTACAGCACCGGCTACGACTGGCTCGAGTTCCCGCCTTATGCCGCGGTTGTCCTTTTTGTCGCTTACGCGCTGATCATGTCATGGGCGGTATTGATGTTCCGTTTTCGCCGCGGCGACCAGATTTACATCACGCAATGGTATTTACTCGGCGCGTTTCTCTGGTTCCCATGGCTCTACGCGGCTGCGCAAGCAATGTTGTTCGTCGTCCCGGTGCAGGGCGTGATGCAGGCTGCGGTCGGCTGGTGGTACGCCAATAATCTCCTCTTTCTCTGGTTCGGCGCGATCGGTCTCGGGACCGCTTATTACATGATCCCGAAAGTGATCGGTCGCCCGGTTTACAGTTATCATCTCGCCACCATCGGATTTTGGACCTATGCGCTTTTTTCCAGCTGGACCGGGATGCAGCGTCTGGTCGATGGACCATTCCCGGCATGGATGATTACCGCGAGCATCGCGGCCACGATCCTCACCATTATTCCGGTCGCGACTGTCGGACTCAATCATCACATGACGCTGCAGGGATATTTTCCGGTGATGCGCTATAGCCCGACGCTGCGCTTTACCGTGTTCGGTGCGATGTCGTACACGGTATTTAGCATCGTCGGGATCTTGATCTCGCTTCGGTCAACCGCGCGCTATCTGCACTTCAGCCAGGCGACTGTCGCGTATTCCCAAATCGGGCTCTACGCATTTTTCACCATGATCATGTTCGGCTCGATGTATTACATCGTGCCCCGCCTGGTTGGGCGCGAATGGCGTTATGCCACACTCATCAAGCTGCATTTCTGGGCGTCGGTTTACGGCGTCGGGCTCATGTCTCTAATGTTACTGGCCGGCGGACTGATCGAGGGCGTCGATCAGAATGATCCCTCGATGACGTTCATCGAAAGTGTGGCGAGCTTGTTGCCGTATTTGCGCGGTCGAACGGTTGCGATGCTTTTGCTGACCGCTTCGCATTTTATTTTCGCGTTTCATTTCGGGCTGATGCTGTTTGGTCTTGGCCGTACATCGACGGTGCCGACATTTTTGAATCCAGTCGAAGCCGAAGGAGCGGAGCCGCACTTATGAAAGGCCTCGTCTCACTTTTCATCGGCCTGTTCGGAACCTTCGCGTTCTCCTGGATCGGCTTGACCGTAATTCCGAACCTGCAAATCGGCGCGCTCAACCCGCAAATGGACGAGGAAGGCACAGACATTTATCCCGCTCCAAAATCGGGCATGGCCGATCGCGGCCGCCAGATCTACGCCGCGAATGGCTGCATCTATTGCCACAGCCAGCAAATTCGCCCCGATTATGTTTCTTCGGATATCGACCGTGTCCGCGACGCAGGGCCATCCCCTGGTCCGAAATGGGCTGAACGCCGCAGCGCGCCGCGCGATTATCTTTTTGATCGGCCGGTTGTTCTTGGACAGGAGCGAATGGGCCCCGATCTGGCGAACATGGGCAAAGCTGCGCCAACGGAAGAAGAAAAGCCGGCCGCAGCGCCGGCTGCAAACGCTGCTGCGACTTCGCCTGCGCCAGCACAATCCCCGCCTGCGAATGCGAGCGCGTCTAAACCGGGAACCAGTGGTTCCCCGGCCGCGCCGGCGACTTCTCCTGCGCCGCCGGCAGGTTCTCCTCCAGCTTCGCCCGCCGCCGCTGCGAATCCATCACCCGCCGCTTCGGCTTCACCAAATCCAAACGGAATACCTCCAGCTTATTCTGCGGCCTGGCATCACCGGCATCTTTATGCGCCGCGCAGCATGAGCGCCGACAACCGCGATTCAACCATGCCGGCTTACAGATTTCTTTACGAGAAGCATTCGATCAGTGGCGAACGTTCGGCCGACGCGTTGCAACTCGAGGGCCACGACGCGCCGCCGCCGGGCTGGGAAGTTGTTCCAACCTACGAAGCCAAATGTCTCGTTGCTTATTTGATGTCGCTCGATCAATCGCATCCACTGAAAGAAGTTAAGAGCGCGGGAGGTGGAGCCCCGCCAGCGGGATCACCCGCAGCGCCGCCGGCAGGTTCGCCTCCTGCAGCGTCTGCCGGATCGCCCGCGCCACCGAAGAAATGAACGACCAAACTCCAAATCCCACGTCGCTCACCCGCCAGGGAATGGATTACGGCGAAACGTCCGACGTTCAGGAAGTGCACGCCGCGATTCAACGCGAAAAACGCGAGCCGCGGGTCGGCTTGGAGCCGCTTTCGATTTGGCTGATCGCCGTTTACGGGATCGCAATTTTTACCGGTGGCGCGTACCTCGGCCGCTACTCTGGAAATTTTTCCGGTGACGGCCTTGATCCGATGGGCGGACCGCCGCCGGCGAAAAAAGGTGGTGGAGCTCAAGGACAACAACAGCAAGCCGAACTTTCACCGCGCGATCGCGGCAAAAAGATTTTCGCGGCAAACTGCCAGACCTGTCATCAAGCGAACGGTCTTGGCGTTCCCGGCCAATATCCGCCGCTGGCCGGCTCGGAATTTACCATTGGCGGATCGAAGCGACCGGCAATGATTGTTCTCAAAGGGTTGCAAGGCCCGGTGAAAGTGAAGGGCCAGCAATACGGCAGCGCGGTCATGCAGCCTTGGGACAAGACGTTGACCGATCAAAGAATTGCCGACGTGCTTACTTACGAACGGAGCGAGTGGGGGAACAACGCGAGCCCCGTCACTGCCGAACAAATTGCTGCTCTCCGCAAAGAACTCGCCAGCCACCCGGATTCGTTCAACGAGCACGACATTTTAGCCGTGCCGGACGAAGATCTTTCCGGTGGTGCGCCCGGGGGCGCTGTGCCGCCAAAACCTGGCGAAGCGGCGAAGCCCGGTGGCAGCCCGCCACCGCCGCCGAAACCCCAGGGTTAATCCGCTTAGGCGAGTGCGTCCGCGAGCAGTTCGGCCATGTGCTTTGGCCAGACGCTGCTGAGATCGACAATCTGATGGCGGCAACTTGTGCCGGATGCGATCACGACGTCAGCTTGTTGGTTGTCGATCTTGCGAAGTAAATCGGCCGCGACCTGACGTGAGAGTTCGTATTTCTCGGCGAGCGCGCCAAATGAGCCGGCCATTCCACAACATCCGGTATCGAGCAAAGTTGCTTTGTGTCCGGGCAATCGTTCGACTAGCCGCGCCATAAACGCCGGTTGGGTTAGCGACCTGGCGTGGCAGTGGGCATGGATCGCGATGCTCGTTTCACGATGCTTAAACGGAAGCGCCTCTGGTTCTCGTTCAAGCAAATCGTCCACGAATTTTTCGAACAGGAAACAGCGTGCCGCCAATTTCTCCGCGTTCTCAATTTTCAGTTCGCGATAATCTTCCACGAACATCGACCAACACGACGGCTCCAGAAAAACAATCGGCGTTGAGCTGTCGGTCGCGTTCACAAGATCGACATTGTGGCTGCCAACTTCCGCCGCAGCATCGAGGTTCCCCTGACTGAACGCGGGCCGGCCGCAACATCTCCGGTCTTTCAGCAATTCCACTTCGAAACCGAGCGCTGTCAGCACCTTCACAGCCGCGATTCCAATCTTCGGTTCGTGATAACGAACAAAAGTGTCGTCCCAGAGGATCACTTTGCCGCGGGAACGATTCGCGCCGTTTCTCGAATTCGTGGCAAACCAGCGATCGAACCGTTCGCGAGTGTAATGCGGCAACGAGCGCTTTGCCGAAATTCCGAGTGTCTTCTCCATCAAGGCGCGCACCGGCGCGAAATCGAGAGTTGGATTTGCCAGCCACGGCAACGCGCAACCGATTCGGCCAAACAAATCTACATTGCTGAAGAAACGCTCGCGCAGCGGCAAACCGTCGCGCTTGTGCCGCGCGTAAAGCATTTCAGCTTTGAGCAGTGCGAGATTGACGTTCGACGGGCATTCCGGTGTGCAACCTTTACACGACAAACAATTGCTCAGCGCGGCGTCGAGCTCGGCTGATTTTAATGGATCAAGTCCGTTGCCGCGCAACTCGAGCGAGCGCCGGATAATGTTCGCGCGACCGCGCGTCGACATGACCTCGTCGCCGGTGGCAATAAACGTCGGGCACATGATCGGTGCGTCTTTGCGACAACCGCCGCAGCCGTTGCATTGCTCGAGATTGCCGATGAACGAGTGATCTTTGAAAGCGAAGGCGAGTCGGGGCTCGAAGGGCAGGTCGATCGGCCTGGTGAAGTTGTAACGGAGGTGATTGTCGATCTGGTAGGCGAACCCGAAAATTTTCCCGGGATTAAAGACGTTTTTCGGATCGAACGTGCGCTTGATTTCGCGCATGACGTTCAGGAGCGCATCGCCGAGCTGATCGCGCATGTATTCTGCGCGCGCGATCCCGACTCCGTGTTCGGCTGAGAGCGAACCTTTGAATTGGCGCACGAGCGCCGAAGTTTGATCGGCGACGAGGCGGAATTTTCGCAAATCGTCCGCGCTGTGGAGATCGAGAACGGGGCGAACATGGAGCAGACCGCTCGCAGCGTGACCGTAGTAACTCGCTTCGAGGTCGAGCGATTTCATGATCGACTGTAAACCGCGGACGTAATCGGGTAATTGTGCCGGACGAACGGCGGCGTCCTCAATAAACGCGACCGGTTTCGCTGGACCAATGCAACCGGTCAGGAGCGACAATCCGGCCTTGCGCACCATCCAAACGAGATCCATTTCGTTCGGGTCGCGGCAGATCCTCGTGCGCAATCCAAGGTATCTCGATTGCAAGATCGACAATTTCTCCGAGACGTCGTCGTAAAACTCGACGACCAGAATCGCTTCGCATGGATTGGTGTCGAGCTCGAGCAAATCGCGCGCGGCCTGGAAATGGAGTTGTCCTTTTGTCTGATCGAGTAACGGACGATCGATGTGTTCGATCGCGGCCGGCTTGAGATCGAGTAACGCTACCGTCGCCTGCATCGCCTCGGCAATGGATGCGAAGAAAATGAGCCCCAGCCCTTTCTCGCCGGGCAACGGCGAGATTTTCAGTTCGGCCGAAAAAATCGCGGCCAGTGTTCCTTCGCTGCCAGCGAGGATTTCATTGAGATTAGTTGAGGCGCGCGAAAATCTTTCGATGCCGTAGCCGGGCCAGCGTTTGAGCAACCCGGGAGGCCAGCGCTCGGCCATTTCCGGCGCATGCGCGCGCACGAGGTTCTCGATCTTGCTTTGTTCGTCGCGCAACGATTCGTGCGTCGGCCCGATCGTGACGATTCGGCCGTCCGCCAAAACGATTTCGGTCGAAAGAACGTGATCTGCAGTCGTGCCGTAAACCGGAACATGCGCACCGGAAGAATTGTTGGCGATCATGCCACCGATGGTGGCGCGCGAGCTGGTCGCGACGTCGGGGCCGAAACAGAATCCGTGCGGATTGAGAAACGCATTCAGCTGATCGAGCACCACACCGGCGCCGACGCGGACGCTGCGATTGTCAATGTTGAGATTGTCGATCTTGCGATTGTGACGCGAGAAATCGACGATCAATCCTTCGCCGACCGCGTTCCCGACCAGGCTTGTGCCGGCGCCGCGAGGCGTGACCGAAATATTTTCATCGGCCGCAGCTTTAATGACCGCGCTCGCGTCCTGGGCGCTGGTTGGAAAGGCAACCCCGAAGGGTTCGATTTGGTAGATCGACGCGTCGGTGGCGTAAAGCTGGCGGGTCAGATTGTCGAAGCGCACGTCGCAGCCGGAAGCGCGGATCCTTTGTTGAGCGGCGGCACTGGTCACTGGTCGGCTAATTTACCACAAGAACGACGGCCTGAGGGGGCGATGGCAAATGAAATGCTATGATTTTTGCCCGGCAGTGAGCATCACGCTGAAAAGCAAAATTCGTTACAATGGGCAGGAATATTCCAGCCCGGCCGAATTGCCTCCCGAGGTCCGGCTCGCTTACGAAAACGCGCTGCATGACGGGGCGGTGAAGAAAAAATTCGTGTTTAACGGGGAACAGTTCGCGAATGAAGAGGCGATGCCGGCGGACGTTCGAAAGCTGTGCGACGACGTCATGGGCGTGATCGAGAACAATGGCGAGGTCACGATTCCGTATGGAAAATCCGAGCCGCTTCTGACCAAGCGAGAGATCGCCGTGGTCGCCCTTTTTGCCGGCGGCATTGCTGCCCTCGTCGTGGCGCGGCTAGTGCTGGGCTAAACCGCCGCCTTCGCCGAAGGCTACGGCGTGCCGAGGGCGCACTCGCCTATAATAACGCCAGCTGCATTTCGGCTGGAGAACTTTCAGCGAAACGCACACCAACTCCGATTAAGCGCACCTTTTTGCCGGTGCGCGCAAAAGCTTCCGTCAACAAAGTGCGGAACGCGGGAAGCGATGGCTCCAAACCGGCGCGTTCGGCCGTGGTTCGGGTGAAATCGGCAAATTTCAGCTTCACGAATATTTTGGTGATGCGGCGGTCAGTCTCTTTTTGGGCCAGCTCAGCCATGAGCTCTTCAAAAAGTTCGGCGAGACGTTCCTCGCATTGTTCCAGCGTCTCGAGATCGCTCGGGAAAGTTTCTTCGGTGCTAAGCGATTTCCGCGGCCGGTCAGGTTCGACTGGTCGATCGTCAATCCCGCGACAAAGATCGAAGAGTTCGCCGCCGAACTTTCCGAAAAGATCGACTAATTCGGGGCGGGTGAAACGCTGAAGGTCTCCGCACGTTTTGACTCCGAGCTCCTGCAATCTCCGCTCGGTTTTTTCGCCGATCCCCCAGATTTCGCGCACCGGTAAACCTTGCATGAATGCCGGCACCTCGGCGGCGGTGACTTCCAGTTGCCCGTTCGGCTTTCGCATCGCGCTGGCGATTTTTGCGATCAACTTGTTTGGTCCGATGCCGGCGGACGAAGTCAGTTTCGTCTTTTGAAAGATTAAATCGCGAATCACTTGCGCGAGCGGGCCGGGCGCGCCGGGGTGCGCGGTCACGTCGAGATAAGCTTCATCGAGCGAAAGCGGCTCCACCAGTGGACTGAAACGGTACAAAATCTCCCGGACGACGGCAGCTTCACGCCGGTAAACATCGAATCGTGTCGGCAGGACGATCAGGTTCGGACAACGCTGCAGCGCCATGAAGGTCGGCATTGCCGAATGAATGCCAAACGCGCGCGCCTCGTAATTGCACGTGGTCAGGACGCCGCGGCGTTCTCGCGCACCCCCGACCCCGACCGGTTTCCCCCGCAAAGCCGGCCGGTCCCGCACCTCGATCGCCGCGTAGAAGCAGTCCATATCGAGATGAATGATTGCGCGCGGTAAGGCATTGCCTGTCACTCGCCAATGTAGCTTCAAAACATGGCAATCTCATGTTCGTCGGCGCACGTTTAGGTTGACGAAAAAAACTGGAATCGCTACAACATTTGGCTCCCACCTGCAGGCCATGTCTCTCATCCCGAGCGAATCGTACAGTTTTCCCGACCATTTCACGCGGACGGTCGTTCCTTCGCGCAAACCGAAGAACGAACAGGCTGAGCCCGCGCCGGTCGTCGAGAGGCCGCGAAAGAGACCCGCCATTGTGCCGCTGCCTAGTCCGCAAGCGCGACCGGCACCAGTGGTTCGCCGGGAAAATCCAGAGCCGGTTCGCAGCAAAACGCCGGCTCCGCCGCCCAATCCAGTGCTCCGTCGGGCGAGCGCGCCGCCGCCTCGCGTCCCAGAACCGCCAGTCAGGAAAATGCCGCTTCCGCCAACTTTAAAACCCAAAGTCCGCTGGAACATGCGCGCACCGGCAATGGATCCTGCTCCAAACGGGAACATTGGCGGGGAACAAACCCCGCACGCCTCGCCCACGGCGCCTGCCCGAAACGTGATTCCAATGAGGCCGCCCAGAGTCGCGCGTCCGCCGCGGATGATGCCACCACCTCCAGCCGAGACGGTTCAGGACAATATTCTGGCGTCGCCCGCGGAACCCGTTGCGCCGGTGAGGCGGGCAACACCGGTTCAGGCGCGGCCCGCGCCTGAAATTGAGCGCCCGGACGAAACTTCCAATCCGCAATCGGACTTTTTTGAGACGTTCGCGCAAACCGGCGAGACCGCTTTGTCCAGGCGGCGCCGCAAAGCGAAAATGCGTCGATTCATTGTCTGCGAGAGTGTCGCAGTCGCCGTTCTGCTACCACTCGCAATCTTAGGCTTCGCCTACCATCCGAGTAATGTTGCGCTGGTTTGGCTCATGAACATTTCGACGATCACTTCTGCGGTGGCTGCGGCCCTGCTGCCGATTTTCTTTTTCGCCTTCACCCCCACGCTGCCCGAAATCGAGCGCTAGAATCGATTTGGTCGGTTTTAGAAGGATCCCATCTAACCGGCAGGATTGCCTTTTCGCGGAATTTGCGCGATGACGAGCAACGATTATGAAGTCGGCGGTTACGCGAGTCTTCATGGTGCGACACGGCGCGACGGTATTGAGCGCTGAAGATCGCTTTGCCGGCGCGACAGACGTGGCGCTTTCCGATGAAGGCCGCGAACAAACGCGCCGGCTGGCCGATCGTTTGAGTCACGAAAAAATCACGGCTGTCTACGCTTCGCCGTTGGGTCGCACGGTTGAAACGGCCAGCATTTTGGCGGTGCCGCACAAACTCGAAGTCCAGACGCGGGACGGGTTTCGTGAAATTAACCACGGACGCTGGGAACAGATGACGCGGCGCGAAGTGGAGGAAAAATTTCCCGAGGAAGCGGCGGAATGGGAAAAGGATCCGTACACGTTCGCGCCAATGGGCGGTGAAAGCGGATTGGCGGTGACCGCTCGCGCGCTGCCGGCGTTAATCGAGCTGGTTCGAAGTCACCCGGGCGAGAATATTCTGGTGGTGTCGCACAAAGCGACGATTCGGTTGTTACTGAGCTCGCTCCTCGGATTCGATCCGCGACGTTATCGCGACAATCTCGATCAAAAACCGGCCGCCCTGAACATTGTCGATTTTCGCGATGCCACTCGCGCGCGGCTGACTTTATTCAACGACACCTCACATTACGACAAGGCGGGAAGCGCCATTCCGGAAATTCCGGAATCGCAGTTGTCCAAATGGTGGAGCGGGCGTGGCGCGTAGCGCATTCGATTAGACCGTCTCAGTTTGTTTTCGTCGGTCGAGAAGCTTGTCTTTGAGTTCCGCGATTAAACCTTCGGATTCTTTCCGGCCAATCAGATCTTCCATTTCCTGAGGATCTTTTTTGACATCAAACAATCGATACGGCTCACTTTCGCGGTTCAGCATCAGTTTCCAGTCGCGATCGAGATACATCATTTCGAGCGCGAACTCTGAAATGGCGAACTGCCGGTGCGCCACGTTTGGATCTTGAAAGACCGGAGCCAACGAACGCGCAAAGTGGGGATAATTGAGTTTGCCTCCGGCGAAGTCGGTCAACGTTGGGCCGGCATCAAACAATTCGAGCGGAGTATCGATTATTTTTCCGGCGAGAGATGATTTCTTTATTTCCGGCGCACTAACGATCAGCGGAATGCGCACCGCTGGATTTAGGAAATTGGATTTATGAATCAGATCGTAGTCGCCATTCATTTCACCGTGATCGGAAGTAAACAAGATCACCGTCCGGTCTAATTCTCCCCGGGTTTCAATCTCCTTGAGGATTTCTCCGACCTGATCGTCGATCAGGGTGACTTTTCCCGCGTAATTGGCCCGCAGCTCTCGCGCATGGTCGATCTTGCCTGACGATTCGGCGAACTTTTGATCCAGTTCTCCTTTCGGACCGCGATCTCGAATGCGCGGCCGCTTAAGCGGCGCCGGCATGTCGTCCGCGCGATACATGTTGGCATAAGGCTCCGGCGTGTCCCACGGCTCATGTGGTCCGGCGAAGCTGACCCAGCAAAACCACGGCTCGGAGCGTTTGTAATTGTGAAGGTAATTCTTTGCCTGCTGGCCGACATAAACATCGTAATACTCCGCCAACGGAAGCGGCGATGGTCGAACGAGCGTTTTATTTTTTCCAGTGCGTTCCTTAATATCCTTCCGAAAAGCGTCGAGCAGGCCTAGCGACTCCCAGCGCGCCGTCATGTGGCAAATCGTGTCGACGCTGGCACGGGGCCCTCTGATTTCATCGACATCGTCCAAGCCGTATGATTTCAGAAGGTGTTCGAACTTGCGCAGGTCCGGCCCCTGCCGATGCAGAGCCGCTTTTCCAAACAAACTTGTTCGATAACCTGCATCGCGGATCGCGCCCATCCAGGTCGGTGTTCCTTCCGGCAAGTCGAACGGGCAATTGTCCCAGACGCCGGTGTTATGTGGATAACGTCCGGTTGCGAGCGAGAGCCGCGCTGGGATGCAGACCGGCGAATTGGTCACGCAATTTGAAAATCGAACGCCCTCGCGCGCGATCCGATCGATGTTGGGAGTTTTGACCCAGCTTCCGGTGCAGCCAAGCGCATCGGCGCGAAGCTGGTCGCACATGATGAACAAAATGTTGGGCTTCACGGAATAATTAGCGTGTGAAAAACGACCTGAAACGGTGGCGGCGATTGCGCCGAGTGTAAATAGCGTCGGCCAATTCGCGATAACGTGCGTACGACTCGGAAGCGTAAAGTTCTCTTAGGTCGCAGTAAGAGTCTGTATCTGAAGCTGTGTCTAATCGAACCAGCGTTGAATCCTTATTTCGCCTTAACGCAATGAGCAGGCGATGATTCGGTGCTTCGAAGCGGTCGCGCAATCGCTCGAGGTCGGGATTGCTGAGAAGACTTCGAGTTTCGCTAAGGCCGAGACGGCGCGAAGCTTTTTCGCTCGCCGCCCGGCGAAGAAGAAATTCTGGATAATCCGGTGTTTTCAAATCGAGCAGATAGGCCAGCTCGTAAACATTGAGCGACACCTGCGCGCGGTCGATGTCGATCAAATCGGGCACGGGTTCAAGCCCTGCAGCAGCGATGAAAGCGCCGAAGACGTCGGACGCGACTTCGTCGTAAAAGACGACTTTGCAATCTCCAAAGGCGTCGCGCCACGCCTCGTAATGAGCGAACCAATCGGGGCGGCAGAGACGTTCGCCGTCCGTGTCGCAAAGTCGCGCGACGAACGTGCTGATGTCTTCGCTGATCTCGTTCGTCTTCACCATTTGGTTGAAGTAGGAGTCGATCCAACGGTCTTGTCGTCGCACAAAGAGCACAACGACGCAGGGCGCAGTTTTCGGAAGCAACTCGCGCAGTCGCGGCGCGTGATTTGGTCGAAAATTCTCCGCCGAAAGCACGACCGATTCGGAGTCGGCTCGCCAGTCTTGGAGAAGTTCAGCAACCAGCCGGGCCGGATCGAGCCCTTTCACGTCGATTTTGGGAAAGGCGCGCTGAAAAGTCAGTGACGGCCGGCGACTCAATGCTGTCGCCAAAAGTTTCGCGTTGCCCGCCATATCGGCGACGAGGGGAAGAACGGGAACGTAGATGCCCTGTTTCCGCAGATGATCTGGATCGGCCCGTAGCCGACGTTGCAGATACGTCGACGCGGTTTTGGGAGCGCCGATGTGAACAACAATGCGCGGACTGTTCGCTGCCATCACAGCGGAACTTTCACTGCCTTCACGAGTTTCCCTTTCTCGTATCGGTGGAGGTAACCCCTTTCAAGAGACGCAGCATTGGGGGGCAGGGGTTCATACGAATGCCAGATCCGGATCGAGCCGCTGATCAATTCGCCGAAAGCGCGATAATTGAAGCTGGGCGAAAGGGTGTATGGATTAAAACCTTTCAGCTCCATCGCGAGTGAAAGATAAGTCTGATCGCTCCATTCTCTATCGCGATACTTCTGCGCCAACGCTAGCGCGAGATCGAACACCGCGCGCACATCCGGCCGGTGCGGCTGGCAAAATATCACTCCCGAGTTGTAAATGATTTGGCCAAGGGGCGTGACTCCCTCGTTTACCATCACCTGCCGAAAATCGCGAAAATCGGCCAGCGAATAATGCGGCGCGGGGACGATGGCCATGCCGTGTTGTTCCGCCCTTTCAAACCCCAGCGATATGTCGCCGATTACGCGCGTGTCGGCATCGATCAACAGCGCGGTCTCGATCTGTTCGGGCAAACCAATAAAAAATTCGGTCTTTTTCGCCTTTCCCGAAAGCTGGCAATCGCGCCGGACGACTTCAATCCCGGCGGGCAAAGCGCTCACGTCCGTCGCCGCGTCGGTCATCAAGAATATCGGATACGCCGGGAGCTGGCTTTCGCGGATGCAACTCCGGACGCGATCGATCCATTCCGCGCCCCAGGCGGGAAAGACAATTGCGCGGTTGCTCTTCATCGACGTGCTGAAATTGCGGCAGCGCTGGGATATTGCTCACCAGCCTTCGCCGTGGCAAGTGTCGGCGTGGCCAAATCCGTTCCATTGGTGATCGGCGCGACCGGCGGCTCCGGAACGCGTGTCATCGCGCGAATCGCCCAACTCGCAGGCTATAACCTCGGCGCGAGGCTGAATTCGGCCGGAGACGCGCTGGAGTTTTATTCGTTTCATGACCGCTGGATTAATCCCTTCGTTTCAGCGCAGCGCCGACGAGAAAAAGTGACGCCCTGGCAAGCGGCGCGGATGAAAGAGGATTTTCACGCTGCTCTCGCGCGTCACATTCCACAAGCGGAGCGCCGCGAAATCCGCTGGGGTTGGAAGGCGCCGCGAAGTATTTATTTGCTCCCATTCCTGCAGGCTCAATTCCCGCAATTGAAATTCATTCACGTGTTGCGCGACGGCCGCGATATGGCGCTTTCCCGAAATCAAAATCAGATCCGCAAACACGGGCCCGCCGTGCTCAGCTGGGGCGAGCGCCTGTTTCGGTCGGTGCCGGAGCGCTCGGTGTTGATGTGGGAAAAGGTCAATTCTTACGCGGCCGATTATGGCGAGAGCAGCCTTCGCGAGAATTATCTTCGGGTGCGCTTCGAAGATCTCTGCGCCAAGCCGTTGGAGACGACGGTCCGGATCCTGAACTTTCTGGAATCGACGATTGATCCCGAACCGATCGCCCGGGCGGAAATAACGCCCCCGGAAAGTCTCGGCCGCTGGCAAACCTCTCCGCGCGAAATTGTCTCCAAGCTGGAAGCGGCGGCGGCGGCTTCGCTGCGGAGATTCGGGTATTTGGAGGAGAAGAGTCCCGACCCCGGTGCCTGACGACCAACCAAAGGTCGACCTGCCTACGCCGAATGCCAGTCCGGCTCGGACCTACGGCGCGGCAAGCAATCGATAAAATCGGACTTTGCAATGAGGCTTTCTCTTTCAATATTGAGAGGGTAACTTTTTCTCGAATGGACGCTTCCACTTCTTTCGAAACCCATCACGATCCGCACGCTCACTCCGGGGAGCACGAACATCACCAACTCGGTTGGTGGCGAACATACATTTTCTCGACCGACCACAAGATGATCGGGATCCAGTACGGGCTGTGCGGGCTCATTTTTCTCTTCTTCGGTTTTTCCTTGATGATGATCATGCGCTGGCAGCTGGCCTATCCCGGCCAGGCGCTGCCGGTAATTGGGAAGTGGCTGCCGTATTTCTTCGGGGCCAACACCATGCCCGACGGCAAGATGACGCCCGAGTTTTACAACTCATTGGGCGCCATGCACGGCACCATCATGATCTTCCTCGGCGTCGTGCCGGTCGCGTTCGCTGCGTTTGGGAACTTTGTCGTGCCTCTCCAAATCGGGGCCCCGGACATGACCTTCCCGAAAGTAAACGCCGCCAGTTTCTGGGCGTTCGCCGTGGGCGGAGTCATCATGTTGACCAGTTTTTTTGTTCCCGGCGGCGCGGCCAAGGGCGGCTGGACTTCCTATACGCCTTTGTCCGATATCTCTGACAAGGGCCCGGGGTTCCATCCATTTCTAAACGGCCAAACCCTGTGGCTGGTCGGATTTATCTTTCTAATTACGTCGTCGTTGCTCGGCGCGGTCAATTTCATCACCACCATCATTCAACTGCGCGCCAAAGGCCTGACCTGGATGCGTCTCCCGTTTTTCGTCTGGTCGCAATTTGTCACCGCATTCTTGTTGTTGCTCGCGTTTCCTCCGCTGGAGGCGGCCATCGTCATGCAACTAATGGACCGAACCGCGGCGACGAGCTTTTTCCTGCCCGCTGGAATGATCGTGAACGGCGCGCCGCTCCACATCAGCGGCGGTGGCAGTCCACTTTTGTGGCAACACTTGTTCTGGTTCCTCGGTCACCCGGAAGTTTATGTGTTAATTTTACCCGCGTTCGGGATCGTCGCCGAAATTCTCGCCAACAATTCGCGCAAGCCGCTCTGGGGTTACAAATCGCTCGTCTTCTCCGTGCTCGTGATCGGCTTTCTGTCGTTCGTGGTGTGGGCGCATCACATGTGGCTGACCGGGATGGGCTCAACCGTGAGCGCGTTTTTCCAAACGACCACGCTCCTGATTTCGATCCCGTCGGTCATCATCCTGAGCGCGTTTTTCATTTCGCTCTGGGGCGGATCAATCCGGTTCACGGTCCCGATGTTATGGGCCACCGCGTTTCTGCCCATGTTCGGCATTGGCGGACTGACCGGTATACCGCTGGCGTTTAATTCGGCCGATCTCTACCTGCACGACACCTATTACATCATTGCGCATTTCCATTACATCGTCGCTCCGGGGACGATCTTCGGATTGTTCGCCGGCGTTTATTATTGGTACCCAAAGGCGACCGGGCGGATGATGAACGAGTTCTGGGGCAAAGTGCATTTCTGGCCGTCGCTCATTTGCATGAACGTAATTTTCCTGCCGATGTTTTTGCAGGGCATGCTCGGCATGCATCGTCGCTGGTACGATGGCGGACAGGGTTGGACCTTGTCCGGCGAACACATTTGGGGCCTGACCGGTTTTCAATGGAACACGCCGATTTCATGGGCGGCGTGGATCATGGGCCTCGCGCAAATTCCATTCATCTTCAATTTCTTCTGGAGCATCAAGCACGGTAAAAAAGTGAACGACAATCCGTGGGAAGCGACCACGCTGGAGTGGACCGCGCCTTCACCGCCACCGCATGGCAACTTCGTAATCACGCCGGTTGCTTATCGCGGCCCGTACGAATACAGCCTGCCCGGGCGCGAAAAAGATTTCACCATGCAGAACGAACCGGTCGAACCCTCTGAGCGATCTCGGCGAGCGGCCGAGCCGGTCCTGGTGCATTAACGAATGGAAATCCCGTACACCATATCCACTCGGCCGGACACCGGTCTGTGGAACGCGAAGATCGGCATCTGGCTGTTTCTCGCGTCCGAAGTGATGCTCTTTGGCGGGCTGTTCTCGGCCTACATTTTCTTGCGGCTCGACGCGCGACCGGGCGAATGGCCGCACGGTCTGCTCAACGTTCCAGTCGGGACGATGAACACGGCGATCCTGATCCTGTCATCGGTCACGGTTGTTCTGGCCTGGGCCGCGCTCAAGATGCGTCGTTACCGCGCCTATTGGTGGTACATGCTCGCCACCATTCTGTGCGGCGTCATCTTCCTGTTCGTTAAGCTTTATTACGAATGGCCGCAGAAGTTTGAGCACTACGGCATTTTCATCAAACCGGCTGCGCTCGAAAAGTACGAGCAGTACTTCGGGAACAACCGCCGGACGGAAAAAGGACTGGAGCCGCGAATCGAGATCAGTGGTCACCTCCACAATCCGGAAGCGCGCACGGACGCGAATATCAAAGAATACGAAATCGGACTCGATCCGGTTTACGTGGATCCCAACAGTCCAGCGAACGATCGTCCTCACTTTCTTTATGTTCCGCCGACCGATCACCTCGCGACGATTGAGAAGGAAGACGTTGAGAGAATCGATTCGTTCGGACCCTGGCACAGTGCCTATTTCGCGAGTTACTTCACCATTACCGGTTTACACGGAGCGCATGTGCTCGGTGGCGTGCTCGTTTTCATTTACATGTGGCTGCCCGTCAGCAAACGGCTTTACCAACGCAATCCCGAACACCTGGCCAATCGGGTCGAGGTCTGCGGACTCTTCTGGCACTTTGTCGATCTTGTCTGGATTTTTGTCTTCCCGCTTTTCTATTTGCTCTAAGCCATGAACAACCCGCCTGACATCTCACAAGACCCGGCCGAACACGAGGAGTACGCCCACGGCATCCAAAAGCACGTCAAAGGCTACTTGATGGTCGGCGCCGCGTTGATTGTTTGCACCGCTCTGACCGTCGGATTGTCATATGTGAATTTCGGCTCGCAAAAAGCCAATATCATCGTCGCTCTACTCCTCGCGGTCTTTAAAGTCAGTCTAGTCGGCGCAGTCTTTATGCATCTCGCCGCCGAAAAGAAATTGATCTACCGCGTCCTGATTTTTACCGGCTTTTTCGTCTTCGCCCTGTTTTGGCTCACCTATCTTGCCTGGTACAACCCCATCGTTCGCTAATGTCGCTCAAAGCGTTCCATATCATCTTCGTAATTTTCTCGACGCTACTTGCGTTGGGCGTCGGTGCCTGGTGCGTCTGGGTCAATCTCGTTGAAGGCGCGCCGGTTTATCTCGCGGGCGCGGTTGGTTCTTTTGCCTGTGCGCTTGTGCTCGTCGTCTACGGCGTCTGGTTTTATCGAAAAATGAAACGGCTCCGCATCATCACATGAAAAAGTTTTTGGCGATCTTGTCGTTGGCAACCTTGCTCGTGGCGCAGCAAGTCAACGCGTGTCCGTTTTGTTACGGCGCGAAAGACGGCAAGTCGACCGAGCACATGGCGGTGGCGATTTGGTTCCTTTTCGGCGCTGTCATGTCGGTGGTCGGCGGGATCGACGCGTTCGGCTTCAAGATTTGGAAACACGGCCGCATGCCGCTCGAGCCGCATCAGGAAATCAACGAAGAAGATTTGAACAAGTATGAGTAGCCTCGCGCTCATTAACGAATTTCTGGGCATCCCGCCAAACGCTTCCGAGCATGGCTTCCAGATCGATCACATCCTGGAATTCTCGCACTGGTTTATGGCCGCGCTTTTCTTTGGATGGACGGCCTTTTTTGTTTTTGTCCTGATCCGGTTTCGCAAGAGCCGCCACCCCAGAGCCGATCACGCCGGTGTTACCAGCGGAATTTCCACCCACCTCGAGTTTTCGGTGGTCTTGATCGAGGCGGTGCTACTGATCGGGTTTGCGATTCCGCTTTGGGCGAAACGGGTGAACGAATTTCCGCCGACCCAGGACGCGATCGTTGTTCACGTGGTTGGTCAACAGTTCAACTGGACCTTCCACATGCCGGGACCGGACGGTCAATTTGGGCGACGCGAGATCGATTTGGTGACGAATTCGAATCCGCTCGGCATCGATCCTAACGATCCCGCCGGCAAAGATGACATCGTGGTGCTTGGCGAGTTGCACGTGCCGGTCAACCGCCCGGTTATTATCGAGCTCTCTTCAAAAGATGTGATCCACAATTTTTGCTTGCCGCACATGCGCATCGCGGCAGACGCGATCCCCGGCTCGCTCATCCCGATGTGGTTCAAACCGATCAAAGCGGGCCCTTATGAAGTCGTTTGCGGTCAGCTCTGCGGCCTCGGTCATTACGGAATGAAGGGAATGGTCGTGGTGGATGAACCGGCCGAGTATCAAACCTGGTTGAAAGAGCGCGCTGAATTGGCCGGAACGCAAAATGCCCCGCCGGCTACGCAACGGCCAGCCGGCGAACCTCCGGTCGGCCCAACACCCAGCACAGTTCCGCCGCCCGGCGCGCCAAAGAACGAAAATCCCGCCGCAAAACCGGAACAGAAACCGGCCCAACCCGCGCCAACCCCGAGCGGCGAATAGTCGAAGCGCTCGAACGTGGCGCAAAGATCGACATCTACGCCGCCCATCCGGTTCGGTCCGCGTTGGCTCAACCGATTTGCCTGGTTCACCGCCGTTGCCACGCTGCTGCTCATTTGCAGCGGGGGAATGGTCACGAGCAAAGGCGTCGGC
The DNA here is from genome assembly GCA_038230255.1 of Chthoniobacterales bacterium. Classification (GTDB taxonomy): domain Bacteria; phylum Verrucomicrobiota; class Verrucomicrobiia; order Chthoniobacterales; family UBA10450; genus AV40. The sequence continues at coordinate 215,880 of JBBRNP010000005.1, read as the reverse complement.
CTCGCTGTGCCGGATTGGCCCACCACTTTCGGCTACAACATGTTTCTTTTCCGGTCTCGAAATGGATCGGCGGCGTTTTATTCGAGCACACCCATCGCCTGATCGCATCGATCGTCGGGTTTCTCACGATCATTCTCGCGGTCTGGCTTTGGCGAACTGAAGACCGGCCATCGGTCAGGACGCTTGGCCTGATCGCAGTCGCGGGCGTAATTTTGCAGGGAGTTCTCGGCGGGCTGCGGGTGACGATGTTGAAAGACCAAATCGGAATCTTTCACGCCTGTCTCGCGCAAGCCTTCCTCGGCTTGATTGTTCTGATTGCAATTATCACTACCAACTTCTGGCGGACGATTGATCGAAACTCGACCGTTTTAAACGGTCAAGTTTATCAGCGCTTTCGGCGCATCGAACAAATCGCGATCGCAACCACGATTGCGATCTACGCTCAGCTCGCGCTCGGCGCCACTATGCGGCATCAACACAAGGATTTGGCCATTCTCGATTTTCCCACGGCCAATGGTGGGTGGATTCCGGACACGAGCTCGACTGCGGTGGCAAAGATCAACGCGTGGCGCGACGCCCGCGCGCTTTCGGATGTGGATGCATTTCAAATCTGGCTGCAAATGTCGCATCGATTTCTCGCGGTGTTGATTGGGGTGGCGGTGATCACGTTTTTTGTTCGCGTCGCGGGGAACGAGTTTCAAAACTCCACGCTTCGAAAGGTATCGATCTTGTGGGTCGTTTTTTTCTTAATCCAGTTCGCCCTCGGCGCGTGGACAATCTGGAGCAATAAAGCAGCCGACATTGCCACCACGCATGTCGCGGTCGGCGCGATTATGTTATCGTTTGGCGTGTGCGCCTGGGCGATTTGTTCGCGCGTTTCGCAGACAAAGAATTTATGAAAACCGCTACGATCGACGCCGATCAGACCGAAACTCGAAATGCGGGCTCTGGATTCATCGGCGATTTGGTTGAGTTGGTTAAAGCGCGGCTCACGCTGCTGGTTCTATTGACGACAGCGGTCGGTTTTTATCTGGGCGCCGACGATCCGATCAATTATGCAGCGCTGCTTCATGCGGTTTTGGGAACAGCGGGGGCCGCCGCCGGTGCAGCCGCGCTCAATCAGTGGTGGGAATACAACCTCGATGCAATGATGCAGCGAACACGCTCGCGGCCGGTTCCAGCCGGGCGAATGCGGCCACGAGGAGCTCTCGTTCTCGGCGCTGCGTTGTCGATCTTTGGCGTGGCCTACCTCGCGTTCGTCTGTAACGCCCTGAGCGCTGCTCTCGCCGCGATCACCATCATTATCTACATCTTCGCCTACACGCCGTTGAAACGCGTCAGCACATTCAACACGGCTCTCGGCGCAGTGCCCGGTGCGTTGCCGCCGATGATTGGTTGGGCGGCAGCGCGCGGAACGCTCAACGCGGGGGCGTGGATGCTTTTCGCGATTCTGTTTTTTTGGCAACTGCCGCACTTTTTCGCAATCGCGTGGATGTATCGCGACGATTACGCCCGCGCCGGGTTCCAAATGATCTCGAGCGAAGATCGCACCGGTGAACGGAGCGCCAGCCAAAGTGTCTTTTTCTGCATGATTCTTTTTATCGTGGCCGGCTTGCCGGCCTTTCTCGGGATCGCCACCGTCTTTTATCTTTTGGCCGAGCTGATACTCGGAGCCGTGTTTCTCGCCGCCGCCATGCGATTTTTGAAGACGCGCACGCGAGCGGATGCGCGACGATTGTTCCTCACGTCTATTATCTACCTCCCTCTTTTGCTGGGCGCGCTGGTTTTGAGTAAAGCATGAACGCGAGCACGACCACGTTAGATCGACCATCATCGAGGAGCTCCACGATTTGGAAGGTCTTCTTAATCGCAATTCCAATCGTCACCCTCGCGCTTTTGCTCTGGCTGCGACAGCTCGAGGTGAATGCGCTGCGTCAGCGCACCGTTTCTTCTTACGGAACGGTTCCCGAATTTGTCCTGATGAACCAGGACGGACAAAATTTCGGTTCGACTCAGTTACGCGGCAAGATCTGGATCGCCGATTTCATTTACACAACGTGCCCCGGGCCGTGCCCGATGCTCAGCACCCGAATGAGTGAATTGCAGAAGCCTCTCGAAAAAACGGACGTCCATCTCGTTTCGTTTTCGGTTGATCCAGCGAAAGACACGCCGCAGGTTTTGCGCGGCTACGCTGAGAAACTACAGGCCCAGCCCGGCCGATGGGATTTTCTGACCGGTCCGCAATCGACGATTTACAATTTATCGCGCAACGGATTCAAACTCGCGGTCTCAGACGGCAGCGAAGAGAAAGGAATTCCTGTCCACAGCACGCGGATGATTTTGGTCGATCGACATGGCGCGATTCGCGGTTATTACGACGCAACTGAGGTGGACGCGGTCACGAAATTGGTGGCCGACACCACGCACCTTCTGCGCGAGCAGCCAAAGTAAGATCAGCCGACTGGTTGTGGCCCGGCCGTGCCGTCTTCGTCGCAAACCATTTGCAAATAATCGCGGTAATCGCCCTTGGGCAGTTGGCCGATGATCTTGGCCAGATTCTTTTCGTCAATAAAACCCATGCGCAACGCGATTTCTTCGAGACACGCCACCTTCAGCCCCTGCCGGTGTTCGATGGTAGCGATGTAGTTGCCGGCTTCGAGCAAACTGGTTTGCGTTCCGGTGTCGAGCCAGGCCATCCCGCGACTGAGCAACTTCACATGCAGCTCATTCTTTTTGAGGTAGAGCAAATTTAGGTCGGTGATCTCGAACTCGCCGCGCGCGGACGGACGCAATGTCCTGCAAAGATCGACAACCTGCTCGTCGTAAACGTAGAGACCGGGCACGGCAAAGTGGCTTTTGGGCTTCTTTGGTTTTTCTTCGAGGCTGATTGCTTTGCCGCTCTTGTCGAATTCGACGACACCATAACGCTGCGGGTCCCGCACTTGATAACCGAAAACACACGCGCCCCGTTTGATCGCGAGGGCGTCTCGGAAGAAATCGAGTTTTCCGTAAAAGATGTTGTCGCCCAGAATCAGGCACGCGCCCGAGTCGCCAATGAATTTTGCGCCGATCAAAAAAGCTTCGGCGATGCCACTCGGTTTCGGTTGCTCAGCATATTCGATCTTGATTCCAAGCTGCGTGCCGTCGCCCAGGAAATCTCGCAGCATCGGCAAATCTTTCGGTGTGGAAATGATCAGGATATCGCGCAGCCCGCCGAGCATCAGAGTCGCCAGCGGGTAACAGATCATCGGCTTGTCGTAAACCGGGAGCAGCTGTTTGCAGACGATCTTGGTGATCGGAAAAAGCCGGCTGCCCGCGCCTCCCGCAAGAATGATGGCCTTTTTTGTCATGTCTCTGTCATATCGAGCGAAGTCGAGATATCTCTAGATATTTCCGACCAGAAATAGTGACAGATTCCTCGACTACGCTCGGAATGACAAAGAAAAACTAGGAAAACCGCACGTCTTTGCCGGGGTCCATCTCGAAATCGAGGTTGAGCGAATCGGCCGTGTTCGGTTTGATGATTTCCTCCATGAACTTCACGAAAACGGGGTCCTCCCGGAAAATGGCGAACTTGTCCATCGATTCGAAATCGATCGCAATGAAGAAAGGCCACTGCAACTCCGGGTCCACGCGCTTGCCGCATTTGATGTTTTGCACCTCCGGAATCTTTAACAGCTGCATCCGGGTGTTCATCATCATCTCCTCGATGCGAGCGGGAGTGACCTCGGGCTTGAGTTTGTAAAGGACGATGTGGTGAATCATGGAAGGCTAAAGCTATTAGGCGTTCTCGGCAGACCGCGCAAGTGGTAATCGGTCACCATAAAATCGAAAATATCGATGGACGATTCGCGCTCAAACAACTCTAAAATGGCGACCATGGAGGCGATGACTAAGCATCGAGATATTTGGGTAGCAAGCGCGCTCGCGCTAATCACCCTGCTTCTTTTTTACTTCTCGATCAAGGCCACCCAACAGCATTTCGATTACACCGCGCGAATCGCATCGGCTCTCATGCAGGGCGATGTCGGCCTTCGCCAACCGGCTCCCTCCTGGCTCAATGAGATGGTCCCGGCTGACGGCAGGTATTACTCCGTGTTCCCGTTAGGCGCGGTTCTGAGCATGATGCCGGTCGCCGTCCTACAAAAAGTAAACCTGATCAAAGACTTTCCGGGACGCGCTTTAGCCGCGTTGATCGCGGCCCTCTGCGTTTGGTTCCTGTTTCGCTTGTCGGTGATCGGAACCCAATCGCTGCCAAAACGAATCCTGCTTTCGTTGCTCCCTATTTTTGGAACCTGGACCTGGTGCAATCTTGGATTCGGCGGTGCGTGGCAGCTGGCCCTCGGCATTGCCGTACTCGGCCAGGCAGCCGCTCTTTGCTTTGTCCTTGTTGAATTTCGACCGCTTTTGGCGGGCGCATTTTTCGCGCTCGCGATTGGCAATCGCACCGAGCTGGGTCTTTGCCTGCCCATTTTCATTTATTTTCTGATCGGACGAATCGCTCCCGACGCGCAAAATTTGAAATCGCTGGTGCAACAATCCCGCGAAAAATCGCGCGTGTTCATCCACTTTCTGGTTGTTCCCGTCGCGCTGGGTCTCTTCACCGCTCTTTACAATTACGCGCGCTTCCATTCGATCTTTGATTTTGGCTACTCGCATATCCCGAACGTTTTACAGGAGCCGTGGTACCGGCACGGGCTTTTCTCATTTCACGCCATACCCTGGAATGCCTATAAAATGTTGTTCGAAGGTTTTCGGGACGCGCCCGATTTTCCGTTCATCAGCTTTTATCCGTTTGGTTGTTCGATTTTTCTCGCCAGCCCCTTTCTCTTTCTGATCTTTCGCGAGGGTGGACCGCACAAAGTCGCCGCTTGGATTGTGATCGGCCTACTGACGTTCGCGCTTTGGGCGCATGGCAATCCCGGCGGCTGGCAGTTCTCCTACCGCTACGGCATGGTCCTCTTGCCTTGGATCTTTCTTTTGTTGCTTGGCAATGGTCCGGCGAAAATTTCGGCGATCGAGCTGTCCCTTTTTGTTGTTTCGGTGACGATCAATGGGTTCGCGACCTATCAATTTCTGTGGACGAACCAAATTCACCCCTGAGCGGCCCGACTAAATGAACGAGGAGCCAGCATCGACATCGCTTCGTCCCGGCGAGTCCTTCCCTTCGCCCGAGAATTCGACAATCGGGAACACGTGGGCCCGCGTTGCGGGTTTGCTCTCGCGCGAGGACTGGTTGGTCGTCGGATGGGTTTTCGCCATTAAAGTTCTGCTCTTCATTTTCGGATCGAAGAGTTATCAGATCCTCGAAAACAAACGCACGGTCGGGTGGTTCGGCTGGGTCGATCTATGGAATCGCTGGGACGCGGACCAGTATCTCAAGCTCGCTCAGTTTGGTTATACCAACGCGAGCGCTTGGAAGGCCTGGTTCTATCCTCTTTATCCGTGGTGCGTCCGAACCGTCGCGTTCTTGAATGGAAATTATCTCGCTTCAGCGCTGATCGTTTCCGCAATCGCGTTATTTGTCGCCGCACTTCTATTTCGGCGTCTGGTTCAAATTGATTTCTCTCCGGAAGTCGCGCTCCGATCGGTTTGGTTCTTCTTAATCTTTCCGACCGCTTATTTTTTGCACGCGCCCTATACCGAAAGCCTTTTTCTTGCTCTCGTCATCGGCAGCCTGCTCGCGGCGCGGCGAGAAATTTGGTGGTTGGCCGGAACCCTCGGGGCGCTCGCCTGGATGACGCGCGCGAACGGCATGGTTTTGATTCCCACCCTCGCGGTCGAAGCCGCCTACCAGCTGTGGAAAACAAAACGTTGGAATTGGCGGTGGCTTTGGATCGCGCTCGTGCCGCTTGGGTTTGGCGTTTATCTTTTCCTGAACTGGCGCATTACCGGCGATCCGTTTGCAGCTTTCCGGATGCGCAAAGCGCTGTCCTTCACGTCATTCACCGGGCCCTGGGTCGGAATGCGGGGCGCCCTTGGGATCATGATGGATTGGAAACCGGGTCAGGCGGAAATGCTCGGGACCCAGGAATTCGTTTTCGCTTTGCTCGGTCTGATCTGCGTCGTCGCGAGCTGGATCAAGCTGCGACCGATTTACGCAATGTGGATGACCGGTAATTGGCTGCTTTTCGCCAGCGTAACGTTTTTGGAAAGCATGCCCCGCTATACCCTGACGATGTTCCCAATTTTTATTCTCTTCGCTTTGCTCGCGGCCAACCGTTTTTGGAACGTCGTCCTCACCGTTTGGTCGCTGTTGTTTCTGGCGCTGTTCACCAGTTTGTTCATGCGCGGCTGGTGGGCGTTCTAAGATCGACAACCACCGTGAAGACGATGTTACAGCGCATCGCCCGTTGGCTGCCGCCTGACGATTGGCTCGTGATCGGTTGGGCGTTTGCGATCAAGGCCCTCCTTCTCGCGCTTGGCGCCGCAAGCTATCGCGCTTTTGAAGAAGAAGAGGTTCCATTTGGCAGGCCATGGCTTGAAATCTGGAACCAATGGGACGCAATCCATTTTCTGCGACTGGCCGAGTTTGGTTATAGCGCCGCGGACAAGTTCAAAGCGTGGTTCTTTCCTTTTTATCCGTGGTGCGTCCGTGCGTTTTCCTACATCACGGGCGATTTCCTGACTGCTTCTTTCGTTGTCTCGGGCATCGCCTTGTTATTCGCGATTGTGATTCTGCGACGAGTCGCTGCGTTCGAGTGGGATGCGACGATCGCTCGCCGCACCGCTTATCTTTTCCTGATCTTTCCGACTGCTTACGTGTTGCACATCGGCTACACCGAAAGTCTTTTTTTCGCGTTGGCCATTGGTTCCATTTTTGCCGCGCGCAAGGAACGATGGTGGCTCGCCGGCGTTCTCGGCGCCTTTGCATGGATGACACGCGCGAACGGCATCGTCTTATTGCCGACACTCGCCGTTGAAGCCGCGCATCAATGGGCCACGATCAGGCGTTGGCGGTGGCAATGGCTCTGGATCGCAGTCGTGCCGGCCGGTTTCGCTGTTTATTTGTATCTCAATTGGCGGATCTCGGGTGATCCATTCGCGTTTTTGAAACTGCGCCGGCAACTATTTCACATGTCGTTTTCCTGGCCGTGGCGCGGAATTCCGGACGCGTTTCGTAATGTCCGGCGCGTTCCAAATGAGGGGGAGATCGTCGGGACCCAGGAAGCGCTTTTTACCGTCCTCGGTTTTGCTTGCGCGGTCGTGAGCTGGTTCAAGCTCCGGCCGCTTTACGCGACTTGGCTAACCGGAAACTGGCTGCTTTTGGTTTGCGTTACTTTCATCGAAAGCATGCCGCGATACGCGCTGACCATGTTTCCGATCTTCTTTCTCTTCGCTTTCGTAACCAAGAACCGCTTTTGGAACGGTGTGATTACAGTTTGGTGGCTCCTTTCTCTGGCCCTTTTCAGCGGCCTTTTCGTCCGCGGCTGGTGGGTCTTCTAGCATTCGTCTCCGTGGCCCTGGATGTTTTTTTTGCTCAAGCCAACGAGTTTGGTAAACCATCGGGCCCGCGGATTGAAAAGCAGGAAGACCCGAAGAGTTTCCCAGCCGTCGCGAAATGTTCTTAGATGCGGGGGATGATTTTTGCGACCGTCGGGTCTCAGCGTGACCGGAACTTCGGCAATCTTTGCGCCGAGCAGACAGGCTTTGATGACCATCTCGGTCGCGAATGCCATTCCAGTGCAACTTTGTTCAAGGCGCCGGTAGAGATCTTTGCTCAAGCCGCGCATTCCGCAGTTCACATCGTGGATTGGCGCGTGAAACCACGATCGGGCCAGAAATGAAAACATCGGGTTGCCCAGCCATCGATGAAGCCACGGCATGGCGCCGGGGAGAATTTGCCCTCCACCGGAAGGCAACCGGCATCCCAACACGAGTTCGTTTCCAGCTCGCAGCTTGTCCAGGAACAGCGGGATCTGCCGGAAATCGTAACTATCGTCGGCGTCGGCCAGGATAACGTAACGGCCTTTCGCCGCATCGATGCCGGCCATCAATACGTTCCCGTATCCTTTCGCCGGTACCGAAACGATGCGTGCTCCGGCGGCCATGGCCAGTGCTTGTGAGCCATCGTCACTTCCGTTGTCTGCTACAATCACCTCGCTTTCGCTATCGATTTCCGCAACAGTGCTCCTGGCTTTTTCCACGCACGTTGCAATCGTATCGCTTTCGTTCAGACACGGGATGACGACGCTGAGCTGCATGGTTGATTATGACTGAGGCAATCTCGACTGACGCCAGTAGGCCGGGCAAATTCAAGCGCGTCACCTCTTTTCTATCAAAGCGTGACGGAATTGTCATCGGCTGGACCTTGTCGATCAAGATTGTGCTCTTTCTCTTCGGAGCGGTGACCTATCAGGTTCTGGAGAACAAACCGGTCCACGGCGTGCAAGGATTACTTGCGATCTGGAATCGTTGGGACGCGCCCGCCTATCAACACCTGGCCCAGTTCGGGTACCAGATCTCGGGCGAATTCAAAACCTGGTTCTATCCGTTGCTTCCTTGGACGATCCGATTGGTCGCTTCGGTAAGCGGCAATTACATCGTCAGCGCTTTTATCGTTTCCGGAATCGCTTCTATAGTGGCCGCGCTTCTTCTGCGGAGAACTGTTGAGCTGGATTTTTCGCCCCGGGTGGCTCTGCGTAGCGTTTGGTTCTTTCTGATTTTTCCTACGGCGTATTTTCTTCACGTTGGTTATACCGAAAGTCTCTTTCTCTCACTCGCCCTTGGGAGCATTCTGGCAGCGCGCACTCAACGTTGGTGGTTGGCCGGTCTCCTGGGAGGGTTGGGCTGCATGACGCGGGCTAACGGTATCGTTTTGATTCCCACGCTCGGCGTTGAAATCATTCATCAATTCCTTTCGGAGAAACGAATTCGCTGGCAATGGCTCTGGATCGCGCTCGTCCCGCTCGGCTTCGGTGTTTATTTGTTCAACAACTGGCTGATCTCGGGAGATCCGTTCGCCTTCATCCGGCTGAAGACAGAATTATTTCATACCGCATTGGCCTGGCCCTGGGATGGACTTCGCGATGCCTTCGGTAGAATCAATCAGGAGCCTTCGCAGGGACAAATGGTCGGCGCTCAGGAATTCATCTTTGGTGTGCTCGGCCTTGTTTGCACAGTTGTGACCTGGATCAAGCTCCGTCCGATCTACGGCATGTGGATGACTGGCAACTGGGTCCTGATCATGAGTGCGACATTTCTTTCCGGAACGCCGCGCTACACGCTCCTGATGTTTCCGATCTTCATCCTCTTTGCTTTATTGGCCGCCAATCGATTGTGGAACGCTATTCTCACGGTCTGGTCGTTGTTGTTCCTCGCCTTCTTTAGTAGCCTCTTCGCCTGGGGACATTGGGCGTTCTGAGTTGAACTCCCGCCTTCGCCAAGGCTGCGGCGCGACAGGCGGAGGTGAGCGATCAGACAACTGAGGATGTCGATCTTGCGCCCGAAACGCGCCGTTACTTCTTGAAATCGAGCGCGCCTTTTTTCAGCGCATAAACATAACCCACCATCAGGATCGTAATGAAGCTGAGCATGCTCCAGAAGATCAGGCTGCTGTGCGCAATCGCTTCTTTGTAAACGACCGCCCACGGATACATGAACACAATCTCGAGATCGAACAGGATGAAGAGCATGGCGACGAGATAGAACTTCACGCTAAAGCGCGGTTGCGCCTCGCCTTGCGGAATCATCCCGCATTCGTAGGCAGTGTCCTTCGCCGGCGTGCGTTTCCCGGTTTTTCCGAGTAGCACGCTGATCAACAGCGCAGACGCGGCGAATCCGATTGCAACAATGATCTGCAGGAGAACCGGCAGATATTCTTGAATCATTCGCGGCCCCTAAGGCTACGGTTGAGTCTAATTATTTTACCACAGCCAATCGCGGACCTGGAATGTATCCGTTCTGAGGCGCAATCGCCTTGGCCAGCGATGAAGGCAGGCCTTTGTATTTCTTGCCATTCTTTCTCACCGCGCCGCGTGCGACCAGGTTCTGAAGTTTTTCGTAAGCACGCAGCCGGAGCATTTCCTCGCCTCCGCTGGCGGCATTCCGCGCGCGAAGATTCTCGTGCACAATATCAAAGAGTTCTTTGAACTCGTAGGAGGCGCGACGAGAGAGCACCGCCACCAGTTCCTCGGTCACCAAATCGGGAACTCGACGAGAAAATGCGTTTTTCTTGAGAATAGCCATAGGGCGCAAACAGTATCACGTCTTGGCCAAACTAACAGACAATTCTGACACTGGCCGCTGACTTAGACTATGCTAGGTAAACAGCGCCGAAATGGCCCACTACGGTTACTACTTTCCTGACGCCTACAACTTAGTGGCTATGTTGCCGACTTATCGCCCAAACTACTGCCGGTAAGCCAAGTCCAATATTTAATGTTACCGGCCCGGTCGATTCGGTTACGTAGCCGTCGCCATCATATCGTTGCGATGAAACGATGGGACTGAGGTGTTTTGTTACGATTTCCGGCGGGGGCAATTTCCCGACATCGACATAATCCGAGATCGCCGGCATGAAGGCCGCGCTCATGAGCAACATCGGTCGCAAGGCCGCGTCCAGTCGCGAATAAAGCAGCGCCGTGTCCACGTAGACGAACGCGTCGGTCGGCGCCGGCACCGCGCGCATGGCCGATTTGTAAACGGCCGAGTCGGCCAATCCGGTGGAGGCTTTCGTGCTTCGATTGATCGCCGATTCCACTGAAACCGAATCGAGTCCCGCAATCATGACCTGGTTCGACAACGCAATGGTCGGTGTGATCGCGAACAAAGCGGCCGGCGACTGCATGTAAAAATAAGCGACGCCGTTCTTTTCGGCTTTTGTCCACGGCACGTCCTCGTCGATCGCATGGGTCAACGCATTGACGATTTTGTTGGCGCGGACCGGATCTTTCACGCGCAAGGTGCTGATCATAGAAGGCCACCGCGAATTCGGCGGCCAATCGGCAAGCGATCCCAGCTCCATATCGAACCCCGCTTTCCAATCGTCTACCGTCACACCGGCCTGCGTTGTAACGTCGAAGACTTTCTGCAACCAGGCCCCAACTGGCAGGCCGCCTTGGTTTATTCCGGCAAGCCGGTCGGGGTTGAGCAATGTCGCGACGTACAAGAATGTCTCCGACGTTCCGAGCGCGAGAGACGACTGCGTTAGTTTTTGCGCCGCTTGCGCCTTTGGCATTCCAACAAACAAAACGTCGCGAATTTTGCCTTTATCGAATCTCGTCGCCGCGCAAACGCTGCGGATTTGATCGACGACCCCATTCGGATCGCCGGAAACGCCGCCCATCGCATTTCGCAGGGATGCTAATTTTTCCGATAACGCTTTTGGCTGGAGATAGAACAGGAGCGCGTAACTGGCCGGCATATGTTTCATCGCCCCGCCAAACGTGTCGTCCGCTTCGAGCGTTGTTTGTTTATCTTTATCGCGGCCGTCGGCTCGATCGAGGACCGCTTTCAATTCGGCGAGATCGTTCGAGGCGAAAAACCACTGACCGTCGTAAACAGTCGCGACCTGGTTTGGCGCCGCCCCCACGATGTCGATCTTGTGTTGCTGATAATCGACGCTTTCGCGGACGGCAGCGTCACGCACGATGTGTGATCGCCATTTCTCGATGATTTTCTCGGCGTTGGACTGGCTCCCGCGAAAACGGAAGCCGCCCGCGAAATGCGGATTGTTATTTTCAATCGACGTGACCGCGACGAAAGCGTCTTTCAGATCGAGCTGCTCGATGTCACTCGCCGTGTCCGCGGCCGTGTCCCGCTGTGGAACTCGCGAGAGCGGTTTGTTCAGGAAATCCTGGACCGCCGGCTCCTGATACAGCTTGTGAATGTCGCTAGCGTGCCATTCTTCGCGCGTGCGACTGAAATCCGGGAAATGCGCGAGCCCAATTGTTCCTCGCGGCAATAATGCAGTCACGGTCGCGTGCGGGGTGCGGTCCGCCCGGCGCAATCCGTACAAGATCCCGACCGCCGCCAGACCGGCGATTACTACGAGGAAAATAAGGCGTTTCAAGGGCGGATACTGTAGAGGCCGCTGTCCTCAGCGGCAAATCAGTCAAAGGTGGAACGCGTTGTCCCTAACGCGTTGTTAAACAGATGCGCGCCTGCGCGCGCTTACTTGCATCGCCTTCGGAGAAGTCGATCCACCTAAATAAACGTCTCACGCCCGCGGATGGAATTGTCGGTGCACCGCCTTCAATCGCTGTTGATCGACGTGGGTGTAAACCTGCGTCGTCGAAATGTCGGCGTGCCCGAGCATTTCCTGAATGATCCGCAGATCGGCGCCGTTACTCAGCAAGTGGGTGGCGAAGCTGTGCCGGAGCAAATGCGGATAAATGTTCTTTTCCAAACCGGAGTGCCGCGCTTTTTCTTTCACGATCTGCCAGATTCGCGCGGTCGTTAATTTCGTGCCGCGCTCGGACAGAAAAATCTCGCTGCCGCTTCGGCGCTTGATCAGCTTCGGTCGTTCGGTCGATAAATAACATGCCAACGCTTCACACGCTTTGCGCCCGACCGGCACGATCCGCGTTTTGTTTCCCTTGCCGACGACGCGAATCGTTCCTTCCTCCGGATGAAAATTCTCCAGCCGCGAATTGGCCAGTTCGGAAATGCGCAGACCGCTCGCGTAAAGCAGCTCAATCATCGCGCGGTCGCGCAAACCGAGCGGGGCCTTGGTGTTGATCCCGTTCAGCAATTGTTCGACCTGGAGTTCGTTCAACGTCTCGGGCAAATAACGTTCGATTCGGGGAAGACTGAGCGCTTCGGTCGGATCGCGATTGATCTCGCCTTTGCCGGCCAGGAACCGGAAGAAAATCTTGAGCGCAACCACGATCAGTTTGATCGACGCCGCGGAGAGCCCGGCCTTCTTTTTCTCCGCCAGATATTCGCTGATCATCGGCAGCGTCACTGCTCGCCACGCCGTCTTCTCTCGCTGAGGCTGACCTCCTTGGCTCGCCGTAGCCTTGGCGAAGGCGGCTGATCTCTGTCCTCTAGTCTTCGTTGCCGCCCAGCTGGCGAAATCGTTCAGCGATCGCTGAGTGGAAAGCTGGTAATTATCGGAAAGTCCGCGCTCTACCGCCAGATAGCGGATGAACGACTCGATGGATTGCTCCATGAGAGCAACCATCAATTAGAAAGTAGAAATTAGAAATTAGAAATTAGCTGACCTCCGACCTCCGACCTCCGACCTCCGACCTCCGACCTCCGACCTCCGACCTCCGACCTCCGACCTCCGACCTCCGACCTCCGACCTCCGACCTCCGACCTCCGACCTCCGACCTCCCATCTCCCATCTCCCATCTCCCATCTCCCATCTCCCATCTCCCATCTCCCATCTCCGTGCTCCCACCTCTTTGCTCCCATCTCCCAGGCGTTTTTGACGCCTTCGCCGCGATTGACAATTGAAGACCAAATATCCGATCATCTGTCCAGGGATGAGCTTGGATTTGAATAGTATTCTGAAGGATTGGCCGCATGAGAACCGGGCCATTAAAGTTCGTAAAATTCTGGGATTGGACGGACGCCAAAAATTGCAGCTGCGGATCGACCTCGGCATTCTGCAAATGGAATTGGCCGGCCGCCCCGACGGGATGCGGCCGCACGGCTGCGAATCGCTCCTGACCTATCATCAACTCCGCGCCGCGCGCGCCCAAGCGCGCAGTGAGAATTACGAGCTTACTCCTGAGCAATGCGCCGAGCTTCAGCAGGAAGGCATCCAGTATTACCATCGCTATCTGAGTTTGTTTCAGATCAACGATTTCCACGGCGTCGTCCGCGACACTCAGCGCAATCTCGATCTCTTCGACTTTGTCGATACGCACACCGAGCGCGACGAACTTTCCTGGACGCTCCAACAATTCCGTCCCTACGTGCTGATGATGAACACGCGGGCCAAGGCTTCCATTTTCCTGGGGCAGGGGAAATTTCCGGACGCGATCGCCGAGATTCGCCGGGGGCGCGACGCGATTGCCGAATTCTTTCAGAAATCGAACTTTCCCGAGCTGGCCGCGAAAAGTTCCGAGATCCATTTTCTCGAGGAATGGCTCAATGAAGTGAGCTCCAAACGTCCGCGTTCCAAACTCGAGATCATGGAGAGCGAAATGGAAGCCGCGGTCGCGAAAGAACTCTACGAACGCGCCGCCGAACTCCGCGACGCCATTCAGCAGCTCAGGAAAGTTGAGCAGCTGAAAAGTCACTCAGTGACTTAATGATTCAGTGATTGGGATTCGCTAAATCATTAATTCGTTGAATCGGTAAATTAGATCGCCTGCGAGATCAGCGGTCAGTAGTCCGTAGTCGGTCGTCTTTGAGTTTCGCGTCGGGCGCAATCCGACATTTTGGCTTGTCGGAAGTGCGGGTCGCGGTTGAAATAGCGCCATGAAAATTCTTTGGATTGCTACCACGCTTTGTCTTCTTTTTTCCATGACGCTCTCAACCGAGGCCGCAGGTAAGAAATCGAAAAAGAGCACGCCGGCTCCGGTGACCGATACCAGCGACAAGATCAGCGCCGTTCATCTTGCGTCGATCACCGTCAGCGTACATTCGCCGCCCGCTTCCAAGGAATACAAAGTCACGCCGGCAACGAAGATCACGGTCAACGGACAACCCGCCCAATTAAACGGTCTCGCCACCGGCATGTCCGTCGTCGTAGCGCCCGCCGCCGACGGCGTAACCGCCGCAGCAATCGATGCGAAAACAGCGAAACACTGACGCGTTCGCGCGTTATTGGTTATTGGTTATCCGTTATTAGGAATTGCAATTTTCAGGTCGACGACGAATAACGAATAACAATTAACTAATAACCAAGCCTCCCCCCATGCGTCTTTTAGGGGAAATCTTTATCATCGGCCTGTTGCTTTACCTCGGCTGGGAAATTCCATTCCGCGACCGCGTACCCGCGAGTATCAGCGGCGTCGCCAAATCATCGACAACACAAACGGCAGCGCCACGAGCGCAACCATTCGCAAGATCGACATCTACGCCACCTTCCGGCGCCTGGATGTGGAACCCGAACCGCCATTCAGCCTTGGATCGTCCCACTCCCAAGCCAACGAACCCACACTAGGCGAAATTGAATGTTCCTAATGTCTCAGCTAGAATTACTGCGATGAGCAAAGCAGAAATTTTACAGGAACTGCCAAAGCTCGAACCATCCGAGCTTCGAGAAATTCAAGATCGAATTTTTCAGCTCGAAGAGGAAGGCCTTCTCAATGGCCGGTCGCGGCCGACCGAGGAAGAGAAAAAACTGCTCGATCGCGAATTGGCGGAGTTTTCCAAAGATCCGAACGCGGGATCGGATTGGAAAGATGCCCAGGCCGGCCTGAAGCACTGATTGAATCATTGTCGCCTCCTAGGACGGGGGGTTCGTGATTAAAAAACTTCGATGCGCTACCGTCTCGAAATTAAGGAGGAAGCACGCCAACAATTAAGGGCTTTGCCCAAAGAACAGCGGCGTAATATCGGCCGGCGACTTGATGCGCTCCAAACCAATCTTTCCGGCGACGTGAAAAAACTCACAGCGAAAACAGATGAATATCGATTGAGGGTGGGGAGCTTGCGCGTGCTTTTCAATCTGGAAAACGATCTAATCAGTGTCTATGCTGTGAAAGATCGCAAGAAAGCTTATGAGTGAGGCCGCCACGAACCTTAAAAAACCGACCCTGAAGGCGCTGGCGGCTGAGATGCGCCGGCTGCAAGAGCGTCTCGAAGACGTGGAAGACCTCATTGAGCTTCGCAGCGCGATCGAACGCAACGCCGGCAAGCCTGGCGTGCCGTGGGAGAAAGTAAAAGAGGATCTAGATCTCGATTGATCAGAGGTCAGTTGTCCGTCGTCGCGTGGTCATTAACGTCGTCAGGCTCCGCCCCACATTTTGGCTTGTTGCTTCCAGCGTGCTGTTTCAAAATCCGCCTCATGAAAATCCTGTCGATTGCTACCACGCTTTGTCTTCTTTTTTCCATGACGCTTTCAACCGAGGCTGCAGGTAAATCGAAAAAGAAAACGCCCGCGCCGGCGGCTGATACCAGCGACAAGATCACGGCGGTGCATCTCACGTCGATCACGATCAACATTTACGCCACGCACGCGGGCAAGGAATACAAAGTGACGCCGGCGACAAAGATCACCGTCAACGGACAACCTGCGCAATTAAACGGGCTCGCCACCGGCATGTCCGTGGTCGTCGCTCCCGCGCCGGACGGCGTCACCGCTGCATCAATCGACGCCAAAACTCCGAAACGGTAGAAATTCTAGCGACGGTTGAAATTTGGCGATGACGCCGATAAACTCGTGTCATGAGCGTGCGCGAAATCTTGGAACAAATACCGAAACTCTCAGATGAAGAGCGCGGTCTAGTTTTGCGCAAGCTCGTTAATCTCGACAAAGAATTTGAGCCAACGCCAGCGATGGAAGAAGCGATCCGTGAGGGGTTCCGCTCGTTGAAGGAAGAGCGAACGTATTCCGCGGCTGAAGTACGCTCTCGAATCGCCGCATGGACTGCGCGGTAATTTATTCGGAAAAATCGCTGGCGGATCTGCAGGAAATCACGGCGTTTATCGCGGCTGACAATGTGGAGGCTGCCGCGAGCTTTGCGAATCGGCTTGTGGATTTGGCCGAGTCACTCCGGCGCTTGCCCGAACGCGGTCGTCCCGTGAAGCGATGGACCAATGTGCGCGTCATTGTGCTGGCGCCGTATCTGATCTTTTATCGCTTCGAGGCAGTCGCCAATAGAGTCGAGATGCTACGTTTTTGGCACGGGGCGCGCGATCCAAGCACACTAGAAATTTAGAAGGCCGTGTGAGCCCAGTATCATAAGCCGCTTACGATGCATGAGCTCAGTTGTCCGTTGTCTCTTTTCCCGCTCCTCGCTCTCTGCTCCGTGCTCTATGCTCGTCACTTGTCACCGGTCACTTTTGCGCGCTTGCCATTGGCTGGGCGGTTGACCACACTTCGGCTACCCCCATGCGTCTCCTCCTGGAAGCCTTCGTAGTCGCCGGGCTCATTTACCTTGGCTGGGCAACACCGTTCCGCGATTATCTCCCGGCGAGCGTCAGCGGCGTCGCGAAATCACGAACCGTCACTGCGACTCCGCAGCAGCCACAACGGCAAGCACAGCCAATCGCAAGATCGACATCTACTCCATCCGGCGCGTGGATGTGGGACGCGAATCATCACGGCGCTTTGGATCGGCCCACGCCGAAGCCAACGCATCCTCGCTGATTCGACGCTGTTCGCGCTAGAGGTTCTTGCCATCGAAGGTTACGCGAGGGCGGAAGCGTCCGTAGACATCAGGAATCACGAGCAATGTCGCTTTACTGCATTGTCGGAAATCAATGTCGAGATCCGATTGCGCCGGTTTTCCATCCGGCAGTTTTGTTTGAACAGTAACCGTAACGCGTGTGAGCGGAAAGCCGGTCGCTTGATAGCTCTGCCCGCTTTGTAATGCGGCAACAACCGGTTTCGAATTGGCCGAGATAGAAAGATTTGTACTCGGAAAAAAATTTCGAATAGTCAACATCGCCGATGTCGATTTTGGATCGATTGTGTCATCAAACATGTCAATCGATCGTGGCGAGACGAGAATTGTGAAAAATGTTTCCTGTCGAAGATCGACATCGAACATTTTCAGAGGGGTGGTCGTGCCTTTTTTTAACACTCCCAGTCGATATCTCCCAATCGGAAATTGAACGTAGCTTGAATACTGATACGCCGAACCGCTAAGCAAGCGTCCTTCTGACGTAGAAGCGCCTATCTTCTGCACCTCAAAACTGCCGTTCGCGGCCGGCAGCATATCCCAGAAGCGAATATATCCTAGTTTTGGGGGCGGAGTTTGCTGCTGCGCAAATAATCCTTCGACCAACAAAAGAAGAAAACTACTCGCCAGCGTAGAGAATCTTAATCGCATATTTGTCAGGCTTGCCAAATCTGGTTGTGCTCGCTGGATCAAATGGGTCGGTAGGTGCACCGGCGTTCCAAACTGGATCGATCCGAAAAGTGACTTTCAATTGTGATGTTGATGTGACCACGGGTGTCCCACTGGTTTGAGGAACAAGCGACTGTCCCGCAGCATAGACCGTAAAAATATTTCCGCGGGTTGTCGTCAATTCCACCAAACGCTTGAAGAGCTCCTCTCGTCCGCGATCGTAAACATTGGCGGTATTCACCCCGGTCACCAAATCGCTACCCGTATCGAACATCGGCATTTCAGAAAGCTCACCGCGCTCGGCAAATGGACCAACAGTCGTGCCAAACCTTCCGCCATAGACTGAGCCGTTTGCGTCATTTCTTAAACGAGCCTGCATTTGCTTAATCAACTCATTGATCTTGTCACTACTCGAAGCTGGATCGGCGTCGAATGGTTTGTCAGCGATGCTCGCATCAGATCCCGTGTTTGATTCGAATTTGTAACCGTACAACGCGGCTTTTAACGCGGCGCCTCCTGGATGAGTGGCATCAACATAATCACGATTTACGCCGTTGAAGTTAACTCGGCCATCGAGTTGAACCGAATCGGAGGTTGTAAAAACGTCTGTTAATCTCCACGCGGCCCATTCACGACTAGCGTTATTGCTGTTTCCGTCCCATAATCCGCCGGCATTTGTGGCAGCATCGTATCGATCAGGCTGACCAATTTTGAAGGTTTTGCCGCCGCCACGACTATAGATGATGTTTCCTGAACCTGTTCCGATAGCCCTGGCTGGATCAAAAACGTCTCCAAGTTGACCGATTGAGGAAAGCGCAGTGTCGGCAATCGTGCTTGGAGCATGGGCTGGGTCAGGCGTGTTACTTGCAACATCCACCCACAGAGCGGGATTAACATAGTTAGAATTCAGCGCAGTGAATGTTGTGTTTGAAATTTGTCCCGGTGAATTCCATGCCTCCAGCTTGTAGGCTGTCTGGTCGTCATTCGCTACGCTTGTTGTCACCGAAAGCTGCTCGTTGTTTGTTCGCGGATCTCCAAGTTGGGATGGAATGGCCGCTGCCGCGTTTCCTTTCAGACTGCTGGCGCGAAAATAGTACTGTGCTGTGTTAAAATGTTTGCTGTCTGATCCAGTAGCACCCGTTCCATCGTCAACGTTTACGGTTATATACCAAACCGCTGGGGCGCCGAAGGATTCCACTACTCCATTGCTGTTCCCCAAAATGATTTCGGTCTCCAGATCGGCTGCGTTAGGGGATTGGGTTGGGCGGCCAATGCTATCTAGATGAATGTCGCCGCTGGCGTTCTCCTTTGCGACACCTTGATAAATTCTAAATGAATCTGCGGGTGTTCCTGCTGGCGGGCGGTAAACCCGAGATGGATCGATGCCCGGAAAAGCTGCCGGCAATGCAACTGGATCGGTGGTTAATACCACCGCGCGGCCGGCCGGGAAAATCAGTTCTTGGCCAGTCGAATTACGAAAAACACTCAGATCGACGCTAAAGTCACGACTGGGGTCAACCGGAATGTCGGTACCTCCGTGTGAATCCCATCCGAACTGATTTGCGATTCGCAAAAAGGGATGCGTGCCCAGGTTCGCCACTGTTATGTCCTTGTTAGTCAAATTCCAAAACTCGACATAGTGATCGATCTCGATCTTGTAGTTAGCGCTAGCACCTAATCGGCTGCTAAATATGTCTTGCTTCACTCGAAGCAGGTATTCCTGAATCAGCGGAACAGCCTCTTTCCCGATTGCCGCGACTTCGTTGCTGCCGGACGCGCCGCCGCCGGGAATACTGTGTGTCGGCACTGTTCCAATATTCACCGTCAGGTCGTTGTTGACGATCGTTGGCTGCGAGTCGGTGTCGATGTAATCGCGAATATTGGCCGCGATCTTGTTCAAATAGATTGTTTGGTTTGAGAGAGACCCAGTCCCTAAAACATCAAGCGAATTCTTGTTTGCGCCGTTACGATAAAATCGTTGGGCGAAGTTAGGAAGGTGATGCGTGACGGGCTTGATGATCTCGTCGAGTTGTTTGCGGACTTCAGTCGCATCTGTGGAATCGACAACCACTTTGTTAAGATTTACGCGTTTGGATCCCGAGCGGGATAAATTCAGTGCCCCTGAATAAATCGTTGCAACGAATTTTGCAGAATCCGCCAAGGTTGGCTGACCGTCTGTCTGATTGAGCGCGCGATACTCGTAGAATGCTGAGGACGGAAATTTTCCGCGCAGTGTGAAGATCGTACCTGCGATGGAATTGAAATCCGTGCCGGCGGGAAGAATCGTTGCCAGCATCCCCTGTAAGGGAATCTGTTTGGGATCATTCCCAAGCGTGTTCCCGAGCCTTAGATTATTTCCCATCAGGTTTGTGTTCACTTTGAAGCTCTCGTCTTCCATCCAGTATGCGTAACGACCGGTGACCTTATTCGAAGAGTCCGTCAGATTTACCCAGAGCCCGCGATAACTTGGCCTACTTCCCGCAGCGGGTGGCGCGCCGATCCAGCCTTGTGTGTCTCCGCTGAAACGCGCGTGATTCAGGTCGTACGAATTCGTGTTATCGAGCGGAGAAGCTCCGAGAGCATTAGCTTTACTAGCAATGGGCTGTGTGGTCGTCCCGGAAAGGAGAGGCAAAACACTCATCGGACTACCGGCGCCGTTTTCCGGCGTTTGCGCTCGATAGTAAATGACGGTGGCCGGATCCGAATTGATTGATTCCCAAGTTGTCGCTGAGTCTGGATAAGTGGTGACGTTGTCGATCAAACGAGAAATCGCAGCGTTAACTGCACTTTGCGCGGCCAGATCGGCCTTAACCTTGTCGGCGACGCCGCGCGCGGTTCCGCGTTCGACTCTGCTGCTCGACAAAAATGCCACGGCCATAACAGCAAGCAGTGCGAGGATGATTACCGTGACAATCAGTGCGAATGCGTCATTGTCCGAGCGTTTCATCGGTTTTGATCAAGCGCCACGCGCGTCACGAACTGCTGTTCGTAGGGAAGGATGAGGTTTTTATATTCAGTCGAGCTCGGGTTCGTCCAGGTCGACTGATCGATGGTGGCCATTCCCTGCAATTTTCGCGCTGAATTAACGCTCATGCTCTTGAATCTGATCTCAAGCCATTTCCAGCTGGTCGATGCGCCGCCAACAGACGTGAGCGGAATGTCTGTGATTCCCGGACGGATCTGTAAATCCCAAACCGGTGCGGCGACAACTTCTTGAGCCTCATCCTCGTTAGTTATTTGCTTGGCAAACAAACATGCCAGATCAAGCGGAGATGTGAGACCGTTGGGACAACTAGGTGCGTTGCCCTTTTTGTCGACCTTCCCATTTGTTGCATTGCTGTTTCTGAAAAGGCGCATCAGTGAAAAAGTTTTCGTTGTGTCGCTCCAGAGTAGAAAATACTCGATAGCGCAAAGGTCACTGTTGCCAGCGTTCTTGGTCGGAGTGATCGCGTCGGCTTCGACTCCATACGTTCCGTCGGTTGATGCAACCAACTTGAGCATTTGAGGGTCACCATTGACGTTGGCACGTGCGAGATCGGCAGCCATCAGCTGCAGCGCGGAACGTGCATCACGAAAAGCATCGATCCGTTCACCGCCCGAGCGCCACATTGCGCTCGCAGCAGAAAAAATCTGTCCGAGAAAAATGATAATTAATCCCGTGATTGCAGTCGCAATAAGTAATTCGGCCAGCGTAAAGCCCGAGCGGTTCTTTGGAATTGAGTGTTTCATCCTTTGTTGCGCGCGAGAAAGAAGAACTCGACTGGACCCTCATTGGCCGCTTTTCCCAAAACCCGAATCTCTATCAAACTTGCTTTTCCTGCGCCAAGCGAAGCGGCCGCTGCAGGATTGTTGTCAAAGCGCAGCTCAACCGAATAAATCGAATCGGTTGCGTTGGTAGAAATCGTAGGCTGGTCTCCCGCGGTATTGGAAGGGTAACGTGCATAGAGTAAGCTAGGCGATCCGGCCACCGTATTGAGAGATGTCAGATTGAGCGTTAGCCCGTAACACTTAACGCTGTTAAATGTGGCGCACTGAGAGTCAATTGTTCCTGCGATCGCGTGGGCAATTTGGGCGGCCCTTGTTTCCTGGACGCTTGATCGATTGGAGGAGAGTCCGGTTGGGAAGAACGCCAGGATCGCGATCATCGCGAATGAGATGAGTCCCATCGCGACAACGACTTCAACGAGGCTAAAAGCGTCTGACTTCGGACGTGGCAATCTCATTGGTTGGCCGAGGTGTAGGTTGAGCGCCCGGAAATCGTCGTGACCATGATCGTCTCATCAAAATCCTTCGAGCTGGTAACGTGTTCCGTACCGCCGCTCACGTAACCTTCGAAAATACGAAGCTGAATTTGATTGTTCGCGGGCGCAGGAGATTCAACTTGGCCGCTTGGGTTGAACTTTAGATACGGAAATTTTTCAGTCTTCGTGGCGCCTTCAGGAGTGAACGCGAAACTTATATCTGTCGTCCAAGGAGCCGCAGAAATATCCGAGCGCAAGCTCACGCCGGTTGGAAGGATTTTCCACTCCGTAACTTGCTTTTGCTTAAAAGTTCCGGGATTGGCGGGGTCCTCCTCTTCTTCAAAGATTGCCGCTGAATGACAGAAATATCTTGAGTCGACATTGGGGTCAGTTGCGGCAGTTCCGGCCGGAAAGACCACATAAGTGCTCCGGCCATCTTTGATCGCAAGCGATCGCGCTTGTTCGAGCGTGCCTAACATTAGACTGATCGCACCTTTGCGTCCGCTTGATTTCGACAGGGATGTGACTACCGGCATCACTGCGACGAGCAAGATCGCGATGATGGCGATGACGACGAGCAATTCGATTAGAGTGAAGGCGCGACGTGTCTTCGCGCTCAAATTAGAAAACGGGGGGCGAGATTTCGGACATCGGACGTCGGACGTCGGACATCGCAAAGCGGAGCGCGCGCGAGCGGGAAGCACGGACGGTTGGCAACGGCGAACCGAGTTATTCGTTATCCGTGATCGGTCATTGGTCGATCGGGGATGTGAGCATGCGCGAGCGAGCATCAAAAGATAATATCAAAACCAATGGAAGTTGGAAGCTCGGAGATGGGAGATGGGAGCTCAGCGGCCTTCGTCCCGCAGTGGCCGAACTACTCCGAAAGCTTTCGCGAGCAGGCGGCCGCGGCAAGGAAATCAGACCGAAGGAGTGCCGCGCGCGGCATGCCACACACGCGCGATCTCTACCAGCTTTTGCTCGATATTTACGCGATAAACAATTCGATATGGTCGAAAAATAATTTCGCGGATTTGCGGGTTCCGGTATTCTGGAACGACACGACCGGCTTCCGGCTGTTCCTGCAAGATGTCGGTGCGTCTCATCAATTCGTATCCGAAAGATTCTGCACGCGCAGGATTGTCACGCGCAATAAAACGAACGATGTCGCGCAGATCGTCACGCGAAACGGGCGACCAGATCAGCTTGCAAGCCATCTGGCAAGCTGTCGCTTGACCTCTTCATGCGGGATGCCTTCGCCGCGATCGAGCTGATCGAGCCCTTTTTGAATCGCGGCGAGGAATTCGATTCGCTCGGCGATTTCCTGGAGAGAGGCTTCGTCCGGCAATTCCTTGATCGCATCAAGAACGAGGGCTTTTTGCGTCATGCGAGGAATATACTAAAGAGAGTGCCGCGTGAAAAGTGACAAGTGACGGGAAAGGAGGACAACGAGACAACGGACGACATCAGAGGTCAGCGGTCGCAGGTCGGAGGTCGGAGGTCAGAAGTCGGAGGTCAGAGGTCAGCAGTCAGTTGCCTAAAATTCGTGGGGATTTCTCCTGTTTTTCTGTTTTCCCAATTCTCTAAGCCTCAAACGCTCAGCGTTTTAGCAGAATTGAGAAATTCGCAGATTTAAGAGGAAAATTGCCCGTTCACGAGGCGTAGGGGCATGCTTCTAGCTTTTGAGCCTGACGTGCTGGAACACGCCCTGTCAGCCGAGGAGCATAGCCAAATCCTCCAAACGATCGAGATGTTTGAGGCGATCACTCAAACACAGCCCGAGGATTATCAATCGCTCGAGATTCTGAGGGAGGCTTACACCAAAATCGGGCGTCACGACGAGGCGCTGCGCACGTCGCGGAAGCTGGCGGAAGCCTATTTCAACGCCGGCTCTTACACGCCCGCGCTCCAGCAGTGCGAAATGATTCTCAGCCAGGAACCCAACGCGCCGGAAATCCTGGCGATGCTGGGCGAGATCGAGTCGCGTTTGCAGGCGTCGGGCCAGGCGATCATCGATAAAGATAAATCGAAGGGGACGAGCGGCCTGGTCAGCAGTCCGTTCACGCGCAACGACGGTTCGCTCATTACCCCGAGCGTGGAAGGCGCGTTGATCGATGTCGATCCTACGCGGGGCAAAGGTCTGGGCCGGATCACCAATTTGCACGAACGGGGTGACGATCATCTCGCGAAATTTTTGATCGTGCAGCAGCTCTTTCCTGAAGAGCAGGTAAACGCCGCGCTCGAAGCGGTGAAAACCGCCAACAAAGATTTGAATGGGCAGGCCATGGCGGTCTCGATGCTGGAAGAGCTTTGCAAGGAGAACCCAGCGCAGGTCGACGCCATTCTCTCGGCGTTGATCGACCGGACAAAATTCGCCTACGTTCCGCTCGAATATTACGACACCGACCGGCAGATCGCGCCGATGCTGCCTGAAGTTCTCACGCTCGGCCGGCTGTTTGTTCCGTTCGATCTGGTCAGCCGCACCATGATGGTGGCGTGCTGCAATCCGTTTGATTCCGCCGGACGCGACGCGGTCCAGCAGTCGGTCGATTACACAGTTTCGTGGTACCTGGCGCGGCCGGCGGCCATTGTGAAAAGTTTGCAGTCCATCTATCGGCTCGAGTCACGAGCGTAACCGTTCATGAGAAGTAAATCTTTCGGCGAACGGATCGCGGACGTGTTGATCGAGGAAGGTCTTCTCCTTCCGAATCAACTCGAGGAAGCCATCGGCATTCAAAAATCCGAAGGCGGCCGGTTGCTAAAAATTCTGACCGACCGGCAATTCGTGACCGAGCAGGACATGGTCTTCAGCATGGGCCGTTGCCTGAACACGCCGCCGGTAAATCTCTCGCGGTTGCGCGTGCCGGAAGAAGTGATGTCGCTGGTGCCGCGCGAAATGGCGAAGACGAACCGGCTGGTGCCGATCGCGCGCCTGGACGGAAAACTTTTCGTGGCGATGGCCGACCCGACCAACGTGCTCGCGGTCGACGACCTGAAACGACGTGTTCAACTCGAGATCGTTCCGATGATCGCGACCGAGCGCGCGGTGGCGGAAGCGCTCAGCGGCGCGCATGGTGCCGGCAACATGAGTCAGGTGATGAAGAAGGTCGCCGAGGAAGCCGCGCAGACCGCCGACGCAGCTGTCGAAGTCCAGGCAAACAGGCGCGAAGAGATCGACCTCGACCGTCTGGCGCACGACAGCGAAGACGCGCCCGTCATCAAGATCGTGAATTTGATCCTGGCCCAGGCGGTAAAAGAAAAAGCGTCGGACATTCACATCGAACCGTTCCAGAACACACTCAAGCTTCGTTACCGCATCGACGGCGAATTGGCTCCAGCCGAGTCACCGCCGAAAGCGTTGCAGCTCGCGATCACGTCGCGCATCAAGATTTTGGCAGGTTTGAACATTGCCGAGCGGCGCGTTCCGCAAGACGGCCGATTCCGGATCCGTGTGCTCGGAAAGGAAATCGATCTTCGTATCTCGATCTTGCCCACGGCGCACGGCGAAAAGATCGTCATTCGTATTCTCGATAAGGCCACGCTCACCGGCAGCATGGACCAGATGGGCCTGGACGCAGACACGCTTTCGAAATTTAAGAAAGCGATCGACGCGCCGCACGGAATGATTCTCGTCACCGGTCCAACCGGTTCGGGTAAGACGACGACGCTTTACTCAGTGCTCAAGGAATTAAATAGCCCGGAATACAACATCGTGACCGTCGAAGACCCGATCGAGTACGAGCTGTCCGGAATCAATCAGGTCGCGGTGCGCGCCGACATTGGCCTCGATTTCTCGTCCGCGCTGCGTTCGATCCTTCGTCAGGACCCCGACATCGTGATGGTCGGTGAAATTCGAGACAACGAAACCGCCGACATTGCGGTCAAAGCGGCACTGACCGGTCACCAGGTGTTAAGCACGCTGCACACGAACGACGCCGCCGGCGCCATTACGCGTTTGGATGATATGGGGATCGAGCCGTTTCTAATTTCGAGCTCTATCCTGATGGCGTGCGCGCAACGACTCGTTCGGCGCATCTGCTCCAATTGTAAGGAAGAGTTCGTCCCCGAACCCGAATTGACCGACAAGCTCGGGCTGGCGGACAAAAACACAGTTTTTTATCACGGCACCGGATGCGACCGTTGCAAAGGGCGCGGCTATCTCGGACGTGCGGCAATCATTGAAGCGCTGCCAGTGAGCGAAGCGGTCCGGCGTTTGATCATCAAACGGGCGTCAGCGGCGGTGATCAAAAATCAGGCGGTCACCGAAGGAATGAAAACTTTGCGCATGGTTGGAGTTGAGAAGGCGCTCGAAGGCATAACCACGCTCGAAGAAGTGTGGCGAGTAACGGCGGAGGACCATTAAGACGATGACGATTCCGTTTCTCGATCTTTTCAAGAAATTTACCGGGCGTTTCACAACTGCGACCGAAGAACCGCCGGCACCTGTCACACCGACGCGAGTGGTGAAGAAATCCGCAAGCGAACGGTTGAGCAAAACGGTGTTGCCACACGCGACGCGCTCGTTTTCGCCACCGGATCCGTTTCGGAGCGCCGGCGCAACTTCGGCGCGGACCAGCGCTCCGCCGCTTGAACTCGGCGCGCGCAGAATAACCGCTTCACCAAAAAGATCGCAATCGAGCCATCTCCCGCCGGCTCTCGCACGAGCTCTCGAGCCGAAACTGGAGCGCACTATCTCGTTGCGGATCGCAGATTTTATCGATCGCATCCCGACGGGCTACACCAAGCCGATCGAGATCCTGGACGCGAGCGTGCGAGTTTCATTGAAGGCATCCGAAATCGAAAAAGGAATGCCGGAGCAAAACCCGACCATTTCGCTGCCCAGTCTGTATCAACAGGTGCCTGAAATATTTTTGCGTAATGTCCGACCAGACGACCAAACGCGCGTGGCGCTGCCGTATGAAAAAGTACTCGAGCAATTCAAGAGCGCGAACGTCCGCAGCGATCAGCTGCGCGATCCGGCAGTGCCGCAACTCGACACGCCGATCCTGAAGGCGACGATCCAGGACTCGGAGCGTTTCGGAACCAAGATCGAACCGATCGAGACTTCGGCGCTGCCATCGATCCCGATGAAGACGGCGACGGCGGAATCAATTGCCGCCGCTGAACCGGACGCGATGGTGCAGGAAACGGCGAAATCGACATCATCGGGTCATCCGGTGATTTCGCTTTATTCACCGGAGCTCAAGCCGAAGAGCGAGCCGCCGGCCCCCAGAAGTCCGAGCCGGACTGGCAGCATACCTTTTGATCTTTCGCCGAATGGAACGGGTGCGTCCGCAACAGAGAGAGTTCCAGCCTCCAGCGGGCCGCCCGTTCCAACCCCTTTACCGTTCACGCCCGAGCTGCCGAAGCTCGCGCTTCAATCGCCGGTCGAAAAGCCGACAACGCCTCCAACAAAAACGTCGGTGGAGCCGTTAGCGCCGCAGCCCAAAACAATTTCCGCGCCGGCGAAAGACGAGACACCGATCTCGCTCTCACTGAAAGTCGTGCTCAAGAATCTGCCCGCTTTCCAATTGGATGGCGATCTCGCGAAGGTTTCAGAGGAGGCGCGAGTCGCGTTGCCGCTCTCTTTGGTTGAGCCGCAACTTGCAAGCGGACGCATATCGATTGCGCCGGAGGCGTTTCAGGCTGCCGTCTCCGAAGAATATCGCGGTTTCTTTCAGCTCGATGACGCCAGGACGCCGGTGGCATTGCCGCTTGAGGAAGTGCTGAAGAATTTGCCGGCGACGATATTGAAGCTTCGCGACGATCAGGAAAGCTTCGCGTTGGATACTGATTTCGAAACGCCGTTCTTGATCAAAGCTAAAGAGGACGCGCAACGTCTCGCCGCCAATAAGGCGCCAGCCGAGAAAATTCCCGACAAGGCGCCGGAACAGCCGGTCGTCGAAGCGAAGATCGACGTCGATCCCGCCGCCGAGAAAAAGGCCGACCCGAAAGAAATCGTCGCCCAGGCGTGCGGACTGCCGGGCGTGAAAGCGTGCGCAATCACATTTTCGGACGGATTGAGTTTGGCCGGAGAGCTGCCGGAGGCAATCGCGGCGGACGGTTTGTCCGCGATGGCTCCCGGATTGTTAGATCGAGTCGCACAACACGTTCGTGAGACGAAACTCGGCTCACTCGTGGCGATAACGCTCTATACGAGTGGCTCGGCGGTGAGCTTTTTCGCGCAGGGAAACATTTGTCTGACAGCACTGCACGCTGAGGGCTCGCTGCCTCCCGAAACCCGGAAACAAATTGCCGAACTAGTAGAGAAACTTTCGCGCACCTACGCGCAGACGGAGAAGCCGCATGTCGATCATTAATTACGCTAGCCGCGAGATTCAGTTCAAAATTGTTTACTACGGTCCGGCGTTGTGCGGCAAAACAACGAACCTGAATTATATTCATCAGCGGATTAATCCGCTGAACCGCGGCGACCTCGTCTCGCTCGCGACTGCGACCGAGCGCACGCTCTTTTTCGATTTTCTTCCGCTGAACGCGGTCGTGATCAAGGGATTCGTGACCAAATTCCAACTCTACACTGTTCCTGGTCAGGTCATTTACAACGCGACGCGGCAACTCGTGCTGCGGAGTGTGGACGGGATTGTTTTTGTGGCCGATTCGCAGTGGGAAAAAATGGAAGAGAATGTCGAGAGCTACAAAAATCTCAGCGACAACCTCGCGCTCCAAAACATGGCGATCGACGAAATTCCGTGTGTGCTTGAGTACAACAAGCGCGACCTCCCGAACGTCGCGCCGGTCAATTACATGGAATACGTCTTGAACAACCGAAAGAAGCGGTTGCAAAGTTTCGAAGTGATTTCGAGTAGTGGACAGAACGTGTTCGCGGCGCTGAACGCAGTCTCCCAGATTCTCCTGCACAAGTTCAGTAAGCAGAGCGAGGCGCCGCAAGGTGCGGCCTTGCCAGTGGCGATCCCGGTTGAACCGACCGCATCGCAAACGAAAAAGCAGATTTCGGCATGAACGCGATTCCGGTTCTAACGATCGAAGATGTGGCCATGCTCGATGGCGTGCTCGGTGATTTTTTGAAGAAAACCGAGTCCGACCTGACGGTCGTAATCGATCGCGGCGGCAACGTGATCTCGCAGTGCGGCGACATGGACGTAATGGACGTGACCGTGATTGCCGCGCTGGCTGCCGGCTCTTTTGCCGCCACCCGCGAGCTCGCGCGGCGCATCGGCGAGGTAGAATTCAACGCTCTTTATCACCAGGGTAACGGCAGCCACATGTTTATGAATTCGGTGGATGACGAAACGATCATGATCACCGTGTTTGGCTCGCGCACCACCGTTGGTTTGGTGCGTTTCTATTCCACTACCACCGCCCAAAACGTGGCCGATGTTTTGAAATTGCTCCGGAAAACCGCTCACGGATTTTCGTTCGACGCGAAAGACATCTCGGCGACGCCGGTGTTTGTCGATCACCCGTAAAGCGCGCGACTAAGGTCCCGGCTTTTCCTTCCTCTACCGCTTAATCTTAATCTGCTTCTGGTCTAAGACGAGGGGAGCAGAGGTGGTGGAAGATTATAAAAAAGAAAAGGGACGGATCTTTCGATCCGCCCCCTCCCTGCCTACGAGCTTCTCCTAGCTCTTGTCTTGGGAAATCAATGCCCGGATGAGTTTTGTGAGACCACTTCGTTGAGTTTGAAGATGGGCAGAAACATGGCGATCACGATGCCGCCGACGATCACGCCCAGGAAAACGATCAGCATCGGCTCGATCAAAGAGGTGAGGGCATCGAGCATCGCTTCGACTTCTTCGTCCCAGAAATCGGCCATTTTCTCGAGCATGTTGTCGATTTTGCCGGTAGCTTCACCCGCCGAGACCATTCGGAGAAGCATGGGCGGGAAAATCGTCTTCTTCGACAGCGCGACGGACAGATTGTCGCCTTTTTCGACATCTTCGGCGACGCCCTTAATGCTCTCTTCCACTACGTGATTACCGGAGGTGCCGCCGACAATCTCGAGCACCTCCAAAATTGGGACGCCGCTGCGGATAAGCTGAGCAAAGGTGCGCGCGAAGCGCGACATACAAATCTTGTGTGCGAGCGGGCCAAACACCGGCAGCTTCAATTTCCAGCGGTCTGCGAATTGTTTGCCGCGCTTGGAGCGCAGAAAAGTACGGATTCCGAAAATCGTCCCACCGATTCCGAGTACCAGAAAATACCATTCGCCCCGGACAAAATCGCTAACGTCGATCAGGAACTGGGTCGGCGCGGGAAGCTTTGCGCCGAAATCTTTGAAGATTTCGCCGAAGATCGGCACCACCCGAACGATTAGGAATGTCGTGATAGCGAACGCGATGCAAATTACGATGACAGGATAGGTCATCGCGGATTTGACCTTCTTGCGCAGCCGGGCGCTGGCTTCGAGAAATCCGGCGAGGCGCTCCAAAATCTCGGCAAGCAAACCGCCGCTTTCACCGGCTCTCACCATGCTGACGAAGAGTCGATTAAAAACACGCGGATGTTTCGCGATGGATTCGTGAAATGTTTCGCCGCCTTGCACGCGGGTGGTCACGTCGCTCACGACGTGGCGCAGGCTGCGCTGGCGTTTGGGATCGCACTGGTCGTAAAGGGCGGTCAATCCCTGGACCAACGAAATGCCGGCCTCGATCATGGTCGCGAGCTGGCGGGTAAAAAGAACAAGGTCGGTCTCTTTTACCGACCAGGTTTTCTTGCGGGAGCGGCCGGCGACCGACTTCTTTTGGAGTGACAACACCATCAGGCCGCGGCTCATCAGACTGGTGACGGCGTTGTCTTCGTTAAGGGCGTCTTGGATGCCAGAGACGATGCGGCCGGAGGCGTCTCGAGCTTGGTAGGCGTAGGTGGTCATGCTTATAATTTCTATAATCACTAAAGCACCTATAGTGCCACCCCTTGCCCAACCCCCCGCTTTCAGGCACTCTCCCATCGTGCGCACACCTGATTTCCATCAGCTTTTGCCCGGGCTTTGGGCCTGGCAAAGTTACGATTCCTCTGTAAAAGCCGACCTCTTTTCCAGCGCGATCCAGACAAGCGCCGGCATCTATATTGTCGATCCAATTGCCCTACCCGAAGCCGATCTGCGGCGGCTTTCTGAGGGGGCGCCGGTAGGTGGAATTATCGTTACCAATGCCAATCATCCCCGCGCCAGTTCGACATACTCGGACCGCTTTTCAGCGCCAATCTTTGGCGGCGCTCGGAGCTTTCCCGACTTGAACCCCGCGCGTTTCGCTGAGGCAAAAAAGGGCGCGGCGATCGGCGGTGAACTGGAGGTAATTGAGATCGAAGGAGCCGTTGCCGGCGAGATCGCCCTTTATCATGCGTCGAATGGCGGAACCCTGATCGTCGGCGACACATTGATTAATTTTGAGCCCTATGGCTTCAGTTTTCTGCCGCGAAAATATTGCCTGAACGAAAAACAAATGCGGAGTTCACTCCAGCAGCTCCTTGCGCGACCGGCCGAGCGCCTGCTTTTCGCTCACGGTACGCCGATTCTTTCAGGGGCCAGTCAACGTTTGCAGCAGCTGTTGGGTCAGGACCATTAATTCGCAATGGCTTTGCAAGATCGACATCTTCAGATCGAGAGATCGTCCGGCAACGCGCTTGGCCGTTTTCTCCAACTAATACGTTTCTCGCATACGATTTTTGCGTTGCCGTTTGCTCTTGGCACGCTCGTTGTGGCGGCGAATGGATTGCCCTTGGGTCGAACATTGCTTCTTGTGCTTGCTTGCATGGTTTGCGCGCGTACCGCGGCGATGCTTTTCAATCGATTCGTCGATTGGTCGCTTGATCAACGGAACCCGCGCACCGCATCGCGACATTTGCTCCTGCCAAAATCGGTTGTGCTCCTCGCCTTGATCGTCAGTTCGGCCGCATTTCTGATTGCGGCCAGTGCGATCAATCAGCTCACGTTTATGCTCTCGCCGTTCGCGCTAGCGATTGTGTTCTTTTATTCGCTGACCAAGCGTTTCACCGCTGCGACCCACTTTTTTCTTGGGCTGGCGCTCGCTATCTCTCCGATCGGCGCCTGGATTGCCCAACGAGGAGATGTCGATCTTGCGCCATTTGTTTTGGCGATCGGAGTCATTTGCTGGGTCGCCGGCTTCGACCTGATTTATGCGACCCAGGATGTTGAATTCGACCGCCAGGAAGGGATTCGCTCATTGGTCGTAGCAATGGGGATCGCGCGGACTTTGCGCCTTGCACAGCTACTTCATGTACTCATGCTCGCGATGTTAATCGGTTTCGGTTTCGCTGCGAAACTTGGGACCATCTATTTCATGGCAATGCCGGTAGTCGCAGCCGCGCTTGTTTACGAACATCGCAGCGCGCGATCGCTCGATGTGGCTGGTATTAATCGCGCGTTTTTCCAGAGCAACGCCTTTGTCAGCGCTGTCTTCTTAGTAGCGGTTTGTTTGGACCGCCTTGGTTGAAATCCCAGTTCGCCTCGGACTTACATCGCGTTCAACTGCGCGACCCGTTTCTCGTGGCGGCCGCCTTCGAACGGCGTATCCAGCCAAACCCGGACAATTTTCAACGCGAGATCTTCGGGAATCATGCGCTGGCCGATTGAGAGCACATTCGCGTCGTTATGCTGGCGCGAAAGGCGAGCGGTCTCCTCGTTCCAGCAAAGCGCGCAACGCACCAGGTGAACCTTATTCGCGGCCATCGCTTCGCCGTTACCCGATCCGCCGAAAACAACGCCCCGTTCGCATTCGCCGCGCGCAACCGCTTCCGCTGCCGGCCGAATGAAGAGGGGATAATCGACCGGATCTTCACTGAAAGTCCCGCAGTCCTTCACTTCATGGCCGAGCGAGGTGAGAAGTTCTTTAACCTTCTCCTTGTAACGAAAGCCGGCGTGATCGCTCCCGAGTGAAATCTTCATGGTTTTGTCATGTCGAGCGGAGTCGAGACATCTCTTACTATTTCTCCCCCAACCGAAGCCAGCTCAGAAATATCTAGAGATTCCTCCGCTTCGGTCGGAATGACAACGTTAGCTCCCGTGCAGTTTCGCGAGCTGGCTCCAAATCTCGCGTTCGCGTTCTGATAATTTTTTTGGAATATTTATCTGCGCGACGACGTAGAGGTCGCCGCGTTTTCCGGAAATGCTCGGCAGACCTTGTTCGCGCAATCGGAATCGCTGACCGCCCTGCGTCCCGGGCGGAATCTTCAACCGGGCGCTGCCTTCGAGAGTTGGCACTTTCAGTGTCGTACCGAGCGCAGCTTGCCACGGAGCGATCTTGACCTCGTAAATGAGATCGCTGCTTTCGACTGAGAAGTCCGGATGTTTCGCGAGACGCACCCGCAGAAAAAGGTCGCCACTTTTTCCGCCGCGGGCGCCGGCTTCTCCCTGACCCGCGAGCCGTATGCGCTGTCCTTCATGAACGCCGCGAGGAATTTTTACCTGATAACTTTCGACCTTGTTCGAACCGCCGCGGCGCAGCGAAACCGTACGGGTCGATCCGTGGAGCGCTTCTTCAAGCGTGACCAAAATGTCGGCTTCGACATCGGCTCCGCGCTCGGCCGTCGCTTCGCGTCCGCCGAATCCGCCGAATGCCGATCGACCGCGTCCGCCGCCGAAAAAAGCTTCGAAGAAATCGCTGAACCCGGTGCCGCTAAACTCAAACTCGACTCCACGCCCGCCGTCGCCGCCCCATTGATAAGATCGGCCGCCAGGCTGACCGTCCCACTGCGGCGGTTGAAATCCACCGGGCTGATTCCAATTCGCGCCGAGCTGATCGTATTTCTGGCGCTTCTCCGGATCGCTCAGGACTTCGTAAGCTTCGTTGATCTGCTTAAATTTTTCTTCGGCGGCCTTTTTGTCTTTGGCGACGTCCGGATGATATTTCCGTGCCAATTTCCGAAACGCGCTCTTGATCTCGTCCTCCGTCGCGGTTTTGGAAACACCTAGTGTTTCGTAATAATCTCTGAACTGCACTGCCATCGGGTATCAACCTTGTGCCGCCGACCAATTCGCGCAACCTTCTCGCACATGCCCGAGCTTGGTAGATTCCTCGTAGTGATCGGCGCAGTTGTCGTTGTGCTCGGTGCGATCCTGTGGAGCGGCTTTGCTCCCAAATGGCTGGGACACCTGCCCGGCGATATTCGGATTGAGCGGGGGGACTCCGCGTTTTATTTCCCAATCGTCACCTGCGTCATCATCAGCATTGTGCTGAGTCTGCTCTTCTCGATCTTTCGACGCTGATGCCAGCGTCGGCGAAACAACTCGCGTTAGATCGACATGTCGCGCGGCTGCTTCGATGCCGGCGTTGTCCGCGAATGAAATCGACGCCGGTCTCGGGCGGTGCCGTTGTCAGCAGGGTAATGCTGATTGGCCAGGCGCCGGGCCCGCGTGAGCCGACCTTGAAACGCCCGTTCGCTCATACTGCCGGACGGACACTCTTTCGCTGGTTTGAGCAATTTTGCGGAATGAATGAGGCAGCCGTGAGATTGAAGATCTATTTTGCGGCCGTGTGTCGATGCTTTCCCGGGAAAGCTCCGGGCGGAACCGATCGGGTGCCGGCCCCGGATGAAATTCAAAATTGCTCCTCTTGGATGAACGAGGAAATCAAAATCCTGAAACCGCATCTGATTATTCCGATCGGCCGCTTGGCGATCGCGCAATTTATCGAGTGCACGAAGTTGGACCAGGTGATCGGTCGCAAATTTCGCGCCGATCGCGCGGGACACATCTTCGATCTCATTCCGCTGCCGCATCCTTCCGGCGCTTCGCCCTGGCACAAAATTCCTCCGGGAAAACAATTATTAGAAAAAGCGATGCGCCAAATCGCGCGTCATCCCGCGATTGTCGAACTTCGAAAAGGCCGGGCGATTGACCCCACTCGCTCGCTCGCCTTAGTACGAACGCAAGATGCAGACTCCAAGCCGCGCTGAGATTCCTGAGTCGGATAAATGGGATCTGGCGCATATCTTCGCCGATGTCCGCAAATGGCAAGAAAACTTTGCCTGGGTCCAGACGAGTTATCCGCGAATCAAAGAGTGGAAGGGGAAGATCGGCCAGTCGGCCAAGGATTTCGCTGAATGTTTAGAATTCGAGAAGGAGCTCGATCTCAAGCTGGAACGCCTCTATCACTTTGCGTCGCTGCAACTGGCGGAGGACAGCGCGAATACGGAATACCTGGCCCGTGTCGGCCAGATTCAGAACCTGTTCACCAAAATTGGTGAGGCGTTCGCGTTTGTAGTTCCGGAAATTCAAGCAATCGACGATCAGACATTTGCCAACTTTATTGCCAATCCGGCGCTGGCCGACTGGCGGATCAAGTTGCACAAAATTCGCCGGCTGAAGCCGCATGTGCTTTCAGAACCGGAGGAACGCATTCTCGCTCTCGGCGCTGCGGCGTTGAACGGCTACGACGACACCTTCTCGCAGCTCACTGACGTGGATATGAAGTTTGGTGTGTTGGTCGATGATACCGGCGGCGAAAAACCGCTTACCCAAAGTTCGTTCGGTTCATTTTTGGTGAAACGCGATCCTGGACTGCGAAAACACGCGTTTGAGCAGTTCTACGCTGAGTTCCAGGATCACCAGTACACCTTGGCCAGTTCCCTGGCCTATTCGGTCAAAGCTGACGTTTTTCGAGCGCGATCCCGAAATTATTCTTCTTCACTCGAAGCTGCGTTGTTTCCAGACGCTGTGCCGGCCGCTGTTTATGAGGGATTAATCAAATCGGTTCGCGCGAATTTGGCGCCGCTATTTCGCTACTTCGAATTGCGGCGACGCGTGCTCGGTTTGAAGGAACTTCATCACTACGACACTTACGTGCCGATGGTTGCTGAAATCGACACGCACATCTCGTTCGATCAAGCGGTCGAGTATGTAGTCACGGCATTGCGACCGCTCGGAAAAGAATATGTCGATGCTTTGCAAAGCGGTTTGCGCGGCCGCTGGTGTGATCGTTATGAAACGAAAGGCAAACGCAGCGGCGCGTTCTCATCCGGAAGCTACGGCGCGCCGCCTTACATCCTTATGAATTACAAGGAAGACGTATTTGCCGATGTTTATACCCTCGCGCACGAGGCCGGCCATTCCATGCACACTTGGCTCTCGCAAAAATCGCAAAAGTATCAGGATTACGATTACCCGATTTTTCTGGCCGAAGTGGCGTCGACGTTCAATGAAGAGTTGCTGACTCACCATCTACTCGAGCAAACGCGCGATCCCAAAATGCGCGCCTACATCATTAATCGGCAGATCGACGACATTCGTGGCACGTTGTACCGGCAGACGATGTTCGCCGAGTTCGAGAAGGTCATTCACGAGATCGAAGAGAGTGGCGACGCGCTGACCCTGGACACGTTCAAGTCTGAGTATCGCAAATTGCTCGCGGCTTATTTCGCGGAGAATTTCGTTCGCGATCCACAACTCGATTTGGAAGGTCTGCGCATACCTCATTTCTATAGCGCGTTCTACGTTTACAAATACGCCACCGGAATTTCCGCTGCGGTGGCGCTTTCGGAGAAAGTTCTGCGCGGCGATTCCGGTACCGTCGACGCTTATCTTGGGTTCCTGAAATCGGGCGGCTCGAAATTTCCGCTCGAAACATTGCAAGCTGCCGGAGTGGACATGACTTCCTCCGCGCCGATTGAGAGCACTCTGCGGTTGTTTGAACGCCGACTGGCCGAACTGGAAGAGTTGCTGTTGTAGCGGCGGTCTGCGACCGCCGGCCTGAGGGGAATTTCGGCGCTCATAGAGCGCCGCTACAGTTGGCAAGGTCTTTGCTTAAAGGCTTGTGTGGATTGCGAATGGCGATTACGTGCGGCGGCCGGATACGCCGAACTTGGCATGAATCGGGAGTCGATCGCCGAGTTAAACGCGATCGAAACACCGTCCCAAACCCGCCCTGAGGTCCTGCAATTACGCCTTCACCACTTAATGCGGGAAAAAAAGTGGGCGCGCGCTCTCGTCGTCAGTCGCAAACTGTGCCGGGTCGCGCCGAAGTGCAGCGCCGGTTTTCTCCACGCCGGTTTCTGTTTGCACGAACTCGGGAAAACCCTCCAAGCCAAAAAACTTCTACTGAAAGGACCGGTCGCGCTTCTGCGCGAGCCAATTTATTACTACAACATGGGTTGCTACGATGCGCTTCTCGGCAATCCGAAATCGGCCCAGGTCCATTTGCTCACCAGTTTCAAAATGGATCCATCATTTCGCGAGATCGCGAAGAAGGACCCCGATTTGGAAGCGGTCCGAGAATTGATCTGAAATTGCGTTTTCTGTAGAAGCAGCCGTATCGGCTGCTTTTTAAATTATTGCAGGCGACACGCCTGCCACTACAGGGTTGCAAGAATGCATCTGGACGCGGACGACTTGCGCGCGGAGCTCGCGCTGCTGTTTCAAGAAAACTTCGAGAAGTTCGGAGAGCTCGGCGCCGCGATTTCGGTCTGGCAAAACGGAAAGGGGTTGCTCGAGCTTCACGGAGGATTTCGCGATGCGCGCCGCGAACAACCCTGGACGGAAGACACGCTCGTCCTGCTTTGGTCGGCTACCAAAGGACTCGGCAGCGCTTGTCTGTTGCATGTCATGCAGGAACGCAAGATCGACATCGGGAGACGAGTGGGGGAGTTCTGGCCGCACTTCGCGCAAGCCGGCAAGGAAAAGATCACGATCGCGCAATTGCTGTCGCATCAAGCCGGATTGGCCGCGCTCGATCAAAAAGTAGACGTTCTCGATTACGCAGGGGTCATTAACGCGCTCGAGGAACAGGAACCGAATTGGCCGCCGGGGAGTGCGCACGGCTATCACGCGCGGACATTCGGATTTCTCATCGACGAACTCGTTAGGCGAATTGCCGGAGCAACGCTAGCCGAATATTGGCAAAAGACTTTTGCCCAGCCGCTCGGTCTCGATCTTTGGATTGGTTTGCCCGAAAATGAAAATACCCGAGTCGCCACTATTTACGCGCCCAAGGTTAGTAAGAGAGCAGCGCGACAACAGTTTTACCTTGAGGTAGCGACAAGGGGCACGTTTGCGAACAAAGTATTCAATTCACCGGCCGGACTTCAGGCGGTTAGCGCGATGAACAAGCCGGAGATTCGCGCTTTGCCTTTCGTTTCTTTCGGCGGAATTGGCAACGCAAACGCGCTCGCGAAATTTTACGCTATGCTGGCAAACGGCGGAAGAATGGACGATCGACAATTCTTTTCCGAAAAGACCATCAACTGGATGACTACAACGTTGACCGACGGAGTTGACCGCGTGTTTCAAATTCCAACCGCTTTCTCGGTCGGCTTCATGAAGGACTCAGAAAAATCAGTGCGGCGAATTTTTGGAAGATCTTCATCCTCCTTCGGACATCCGGGCGCCGGTGGGAGTCACGCTTTCGCCGATCCGGAAAACAAAATCAGTTTCGCCTACGTCATGAATCAAATGGAGCAATCAGTTTTGCCGAACGAAAAGTCATTGCGTCTGGTGGACGCAATCATTCGCCGATAATTGTGACCAACACTTTGCGACGGTGAGGTTCGCGGCGGTGTTCGAAAAGAAAAATCCCCTGCCAGGTGCCGAGCTGCATTTTTCCGTCGACAATCGGGACGCTCTCGCTCGTTCGCGTTAGGACCATGCGAATATGTGAGGGCATGTCGTCCGGGCCCTCGTCGTCGTGTTCGTAGTCCGCGTCTTCGGGCACAAGCTGTTCGAAAAATCGTTCGACATCTCGGCGCGCTGCAGGCGCGGCGTTTTCCATCATGGTCAGACTGCAACTGGTGTGCTGAACGAAAATTGTCACGACACCATTTCGCACACCCGATTTGTCGATCTTTGCCTGAACTTCGTCGGTAATTTCGTAGGTGCCTTTGCCGTTGGTCCGCACTTCAAATTTTTCGTGCTGCACGCGCATGGCGGAAATTACATTGAGCTTGGAATAGTCGCACGTTGATCTTTGCGCGCGGCGATGGCCTAATAAGCTCTGGTGCAAGAGGACCTCGAGCGCGTGCTGTTTGATGAGCCGACCATTCACCGGCGGCTCGATGAAATCGCCGTGCAGATTTCAAACGATTACCGCGATCGGGAGCTGACCGTGATCGCGGTCTTGAACGGAAGTCTCGTTTTCATGGCGGATTTGATGCGGAGAATTCCGTTGCCCCTGAGATTGGATTGCTTGAGCGTGGCCAGCTATCACGGCAAAGCGCAAACGAGTGGCGAAGTAATTTTCAAACAAGTCGCGCCGCCGGATGTGAAAGACCGACATATCCTGATCCTCGATGACATTCTCGACAGCGGACACACCCTGGCCGCGATTCGCGAGAAACTTGAGACGGGCGGGACCGCTCAGTATTCGGGTTTGCGTGCTCCTGAGCAAAAAGAAGCAGCGCGCGCGAGAAGTGGATGCCGATTACCTCGGCTTCGAGATCGAAGACGAGTTCGTCGTCGGCTACGGACTCGACTACGACGAGCGTTATCGGAATTTACCCTGCATCGGAGTTCTGCGGAAGGAATTGATCACCGCAGCGCGCTAATGAAGCTGCACGTCCGACTTTACTCCCAGCTTCGTGATCTAGCGGAACGCTCAGAATTTGATGTCGATCTTGCCGAGGGAACTGTCGTATCGGACTTGCTGGAGCAGATTTACCTGAAAGCGCCTGCGCTGCGTTCGCACGACAAAAGTATTTTGGTCGGCGCCGGCGTGGAGTTTGTCGATCGCAATTACAAACTGCAACCCGGCGATGAGATCTCGATAATGCCCCCGGTGCAGGGCGGTTAGTCGCGAAAGTTTTTGAAATTCGTCGCGACGCCGAAATCACCGCCACGCACGAACTGAATGACGGTTTGGAGCTCATCTCTCTTTTTTCCGGTTACGCGGATTTGTCGATCTTGTAGCTGGCTTTGAACCTTAAAGTTCTGCGATTTGATCGCCTGAATGATTTCCTTGGCCTTGTCCCCTTCCAGCCCTTGCTGAATCTTCAGTTCCTGCCGGGCGTGACCAACCGACGACAGGGCCGGCTCCTCCTGCTTCACGTTGCGCAGATCGACGCCGCGTTTTGAAAGTTTGCCAATCACGATTTCGCGCAGCGCTTTCAGGTGCGAGGCGTCGTCGGCGCTCAGAATTATTTTGTCTTTCTCTTGAACGATTTCCGTCTTCGCGCCTTTGAGATCGAACCGGGTCACGAGCTCCTTCCGCGCCTGATTGAGCGCGTTATCAATTTCCTGATTGTCGACTTCAGAAACAATATCGAACGAAGGCATCGTTGTTATGGGTTGTGTTCGGCAATCTTGATGTTGCCATCCTCGGTCTCGAACTGAAAGATCGTTTTGCCGCCGCCGCCAACCAACATGTCGATCTTGTTAACCGGTTCGGCCCGTCGTTCCTCCTTCTCCGCAAAATCATTGGCGATTTTACCGGTGGCCGTGTGTGCAATCAGGTGAAACGCCGCGTCGGTTGGAATGTAAGCGTAGGCGTTTCCATTTTGGATAGTGGCGCGGATCGAGAACTCCAGGTCCTCCCACCATTCGTACGCAATGGCGAGATTGCCGGTCTTGAGATGGAGGTCGAGTTTGCCGAAACAATTGTGGGCGAGCAACCGGCCGTTGCCCAATTGCACGCGCGCTTCTTCGCTCCGCATCCCTTCGACCAGCATTTCGCCGTTGGTCAGCTCTAGTCTCGAAATGCGGATTGTTGATGGGACGACAATTACGTAATCGACTGTTCCGGACCGGTCGGAAAATCCTATCCCTGAATCTGGCGGATAGGTTGTTTCAACCGAGATCGCATTTGGTTGCGCTGACACCTTTACCGAAATCGCTTTCAGCCGCTCGGCGCTGTAGGCTTTTTTAACGGCCTCGACCCGGACGTCGTGCACGTCGCTCCCGGCCGCGTAAACGCGAATGGAGCCATCGCGATTCGTCACGCTTAGAGTCGCGGTTGGCTCGACCGGATAAACGTGATCGATGATTTCTTCCAGGGTTCGATCGACAGCCGGACGACAACCGAGGAGCAAACACGAAGCGACCGCGATCGAGACGACGCGA
The DNA here is from genome assembly GCA_038230255.1 of Chthoniobacterales bacterium. Lineage (GTDB taxonomy): Bacteria > Verrucomicrobiota > Verrucomicrobiia > Chthoniobacterales > UBA10450 > AV40. The sequence goes on along the minus strand of JBBRNP010000005.1, from coordinate 174,739 downwards.
ATCAATGTGCTGGTGACCATGTTTTCCAATCGCGTCCGACTCACTCCGATTTAAGATTCCCACAAATTCTGTCGGCGCAAACCATCAACTCGCGAAACCCGAATGATCAATTGCTCGAGTGCTCCGGCTCCAGCGCTTTGTGCAGAGCTTGATACGATTCCTGCTCCGCTTTGCTCCATGGGCCTTCTTGATCGACAAACCAATGCTTGGCGATATCGGCCCGGCCAATGTTGGTCTTGGCGCAGCGCTGCTCGATGATTTGATAATAGCGGTTGCCGGCCTTCTCATCTCGATCTTTCACCCAGACGCCGGCTTGATTCACGACGTCGGCTAATTCCTCCGAATCGTTCGGCAACAAGGCGGCCGCTTTGATCGCCAGCGCGCCGGCGACGACCCGATAATGAAAACGAGTGTCGGGATTAATTTTGTTTGCCGTCAGCCGCTGAATCTCCTTCGCCGATGGCTTTAGCACGATCGGCAGGTTCTGCTTTTTCTCATTCCCGTCTTTGTCATACGAAACTTTTTGATAAACGCCGGAGCGCCGTTGTTTGGCCAGGTCGGGTAGCTCAAACTCACCGCTTTCGGCGAACGCGTCCGGCGCCACCTCGGTCCCCATTAATTCCATTCCGTCGTAGCGCGCGAACCAAGCCGCGGTGAACCAGGCGTGGGCGCGGTCGGTTTTCGAAAGTTTTTCGTTCGCCCCGTCCTTCAACGCCTTCACATATTTCTCGAGGATCTTGTCGTAAGGCGCAGACAAGTATTGTCCTGCCTCGGCATAGCGGTCTTCGCGCACAAGCCGGCGCCCCAGGAGATACTTCAGCTTCTTATTATAATCGTCGCCTTCTTTCACTGGCTCGGTTGGAGGTTGCGCATCGACGTAATGCTTCAATTCATTCGTGGTCAGAACGCGCTCGGCAACAAACGCGGCATCGTTCCAGAGGTGTCCTTTCAAAAGCGTATCCAGCGATTGAACGAAATCTCCGCGCGCGAGACGAAGACCCCCGAGGTCCCCACTTGCGCTTTGCCCCCAGCCCCAATGCTGGCCTTCGGGGAAAGATTCATACACCCCCATTTGCTCGTGTAGTCCTTCCGGCTCGTTGTAGGCGGGCGAACTTCTGAGCGATTCCCACGCCTTCGCCATGGTGTTCGCGGCATCCGCTAATTTTCCGGAACGGCGTTGCAATTTTGCTCGCAACCAAAGCGCGGCGCCGCTGTCACCTTTACTCAACTCAAGCCAGTGCCCCGCGCCTTTGTAATCGCCACTATTATATGCGACCCACCCGAGATATTCCGCGTCTTCGACCCGGCCGAGATTTGCCTGCTTGATGATAATTAACCACCGAGCGCAACGGTTCACCGTCGCCGCCTTTGCATCTTCGGCGTAATAATCAGGTGAAACCGCCGTTGCCAGAATATGGACCGTGACCAACCGGCGAAGTAACGGATCCTGGGCCGCCGTTTTTAATTTTGAAATTTCCTTCTGTTCTTGTTCCCGCTTTTGCTGATCGTTCCAACTGTTTCGTTCGTCGGATTCCGGACCATAATTCAGCATTCCTTCGATCGGATCGCGATCAGGAATGAGCGCTTTCAGTGAAACCACCGCGCTCGCGTCGCCAAGCGCAAGCTGCGTCAAAAACAATGGAGCGGCTTTCTCCGGGTGCTCCTGCTTCCATTCACTACGGCCTTCCCAACCGTAACTTTCCGCGGCCAGGCCTAACGAGTCGACAAAGCCGGTCTTCACGAGTTCGCGAGTTCGCTGAAACCACTGTGCGGCGTTTTGGTAATCGCTCGTCTTCAGCCCAAGTTTCCCGAGCATGAACGCCGCCCAGACCGTCCGATAATGGCGGTCTTGCTCCGGGCGTTTCAGCAAACTTTCCCACGCTTTGCGTGCTTCATCCCATTGTTTGTTCAAATAGGCAGCCGCGCCGCGGTGATAGTCTGCAAACTCCGAATCGAACTCAGGTGCTAACGTCGGGTTTGCATTTGTCTGCGTTCCATAAAGAGTCGCGATGACATCGCGTGCATCTTTGTGTTGTTGCTTTGCTTTCGCCGGATCGGATGGCTTGATCCGCCCTTCCTTCAGCGCTGCCTCAAAATCTCTAACGTCAGCTTCCTCGGTGTCCTGACTGCTGCTGTTGTCCGAAGTCTCCTCATCACTTTTTGGCTTTGGCTTGTCCGAGACGACGAGTTTCTCGGTCGGATGAAATTCGCGCGCGATTCGGCGTATCTCGAGGCCCCAGTAAAATTCCGGCGATCCATCTACATTTTTACCGCCCTCATCTAGATAGACGTCTGGTCCGTAATACCCCGTCGCGTGCAATCCGCCCGCGAAGCACATCGCCGCCCCCACTGTCGCCAATAATTTAGTGAAGCGACCCACTTTGGTTTGAGAATTCAGTTCGCAGACTAGTTGCTTGATCGAAACGAAGCCAACCTATTTTCCGCGCCGCGCCAGGTGTTAGTCGAATACCACGCTCCGCGACCGTGCTAAAAATTGCGCGATCGTTTGCGGCTCGAACCGTCCAACCGGAAAGCGCGTCGGAGGCGGTCAATCCCGCGCCGTTCCATGTCGCCATCACATCTGAGTGCACTTGCTCATCCGCTTCTCCAGCGTTCAAGATCGAGAGGTCGATTGGGTTGGCGCCTTCTTGTAAAACTCTGAGTTTATGTTCGGGGCGTCGCCCCGCCATCACCGCTGATAAGGTTACCCAGCGCCAGTTGCGCGTGTCGGTTGCGATCGGAATGCGATACCAAATCAATTCGCGCAGTTGATTCGGTCGCGCCTTCTGCCATGTCTCGACCAGCGTCGCGATCTCGTCAGCGTCCGCGCCAAATTCCAGAGTCCGCGTGCCCGGTGGCCAGGTCGGTTGAACGCTGTCCATCGCCACACTCAATAATTTTCCATCAGGTCCGTAGCCGGCCACACCACGATACGTCGGTAATGCGACGGAAAATGGCAGCCCGAATTTCGCTGCTTTTGCCGTCCATTCGCGCGCCGAATGCGCGTTGCACAACGTCGCGCTGCCACTGGAAATTGGGACCGAGTGAACTTGTAGGACGTAACCATCAGCTTCGCGGATCAGCGGCAGAAATTCTGAACTATCCAGCCACGCCGGAAGAACCGTAATCACAAATCGGATTGGTTGAATCGCCGGTCGCAATGCCTGCAACCACGCACGATAACTACCGAGGTTTTTTTGCGCGCAATCGAAATCGAATTGAAACTCTTCGATTGTGATCTGATGTGCGCGAGCGTCGTCGAGAATTTCCTTCGTAACATCGACAATCGTGCGCGCCGGTCCGTCGTCCGCGCGAAATGGGCCCCCAAATGGCGACACCCGAAGCGCGACGGAGAAGTGCTCCGTTTGGCTTTTCACCGCTTCCCAATCGATCGACGCCTTAGTGGTCTCCGGTTTTTTTCCGGCGAGATTGATTTCTGCGCCTAGGATCACGACACCGTTCATTCGTCGCGCCGCTTCACCCAGCGAGTCGATCACCGCCGGAGTCCATTCGCGCTGCCAGAGATAGCCGCGCTGTGGAAGAGGGCCCGAAACCTTGACTTCGGACCGGTTGCATCCCGCGAAAGCGATGAGGGCGGCAAAAACGAAAATGGAACGATTGGGCTTTAAGCTTGGCATCAAGGAAAACAAAACGCCTGGCGGCGAGCAATCTCGATCCGCCAGGCGTTGAATTGTTAGCTTGGCTTTAAAAATAGCCAAGCAAAACGTGAACGTTTAGTCGCGGGGTTCCGTTACGATGACTTTATCGACGAGCATGTCGTCGCCTTCTTTGATGTAGTGAACGCGAACTTTCGAATCTTTTCTAACTTTCGAAGCTTCGATCACTTTTCCATCTGAAGTCACGTAGGTGACGGTCTTGCCGAACTTGTATCGAACTGGCTCGGCTGCTTCCGTTTTCAGGAAAAACTGATGTCCCGGAGTGAATTCCGTGACCGTGCCGGTACTTTCGGTTGTTGTGGTGGTTGTTTCGCTCACTCCATTGGCCCCCGAAGCAACAGTGGTGGATGAGCTGGATGTTTGCGCGAACGCCACTGAACCCATTAGGGCTGTGGCAAACGCGACGCTAACGATTGACTTAATCATAAAAACTAACTTTTCTAATTTACTGAGTTACTGCAGTGATCGCAACGAAAGGCCGGCCAGTTTCCGAGGGAATTCGGCAAACCAGGATAGGTAATAGTTACGGCAGCAAGATAAACTACGGCTTCCGTCGTCAGCAGGCCAATACCTTATAAGCCGGGCGTGATACTTCTTAAGCATCAGGGCTGGAGTATCTGATTGTTTTGCCTGGATCTCGCTCAGGACCGAACGACCGGTAGTCGACTACGGACCAATCTAAGAACGCTCGAGGACATTGAAGCCTTGAATTTCTCGTTCCGCTGTCAGAATTGCTTGCTACCGGGGATAGCGACGTGTTATCCACGATCCGTGAATAGAAATATCTTCTACATCATCGGAGTTATTGTCGTTATCATCGTCGTCCTCAAAGTGCTCGGCCTGTTTTAGTTCAGGGCTAGATACACTGTACAGCGCGTGAACCGCTGTGCGCGCGACTGTGCCCCCAAGTCACTTCCCGGTGTCGGGTTCGCCGCGGGATCCGCCTGCTATTTCTTGGCCTGGAGGAACTGAGTTGCGGTGCGGGTTAAGTCCCGCGCATTTGCTGGAAGCCGCGCTGTGGACGACGGATAACGTGTCATGCGAGCGATGAAGAATGCCTCTACTGCCGCGCTGGTAGGGATCTGGATGATTTTGCTGACGGCGTTCGTCGTCACCATTCTTTTTGTCGGACGCCAACTGCTAATTCCGCTCGCGCTCGCGGCGATGCTGACCTTCCTGCTTGCACCACTGGTCGCGTACATTGAACGCTGGATCGGACGTATCGCGGCTGTTCTGATCGTCGTGGCAATGCTCTTCAGCGTCGCCGGCGGAGCCGGTTGGTTGTTAACGCGTCAACTGATCGACCTCGCGGCGAAGCTTCCCGATTACCAAACGAACATCGACAACAGATTGCACGCGATCCGACTTCCGACTGGCGGCGCGTTTGGTCGCTTTTCGCACAGCGTTGCCGAGCTGCAAAAGCAATCACCGGACTCGTTGGAGCCGCCGGCGAATGCGACCGGTGGTCCGGTGCCGGAAACAAAAGCCACTACGGAGGCGCGCTCTCACAACGTGCCTGCGGGTCAACAGCCAATGCCGGTTCGGATCGTCGAATCGCAAAGCCGTCTTCCGCAAGTCCTGCAAAGCGCCGCGACCGGATTGCTCGGACCGCTCGGGACGGCCGCCCTCGTTTTATTGCTCGTCATCTTCATGCTGCTGAAGCGCGAGGACCTGCGCGGCCGAATGATCCGCTTGATCGGACAGGGCCGGATCAGCGCGACCACGCGGGCGATCGACGACGCTGGGAGCCGCGTCGCCCGTTACCTTTCGATGCAGCTTCTGGTGAACGTAAGTTTTGGCTCGTGCATTGCCGTCGGACTCTACTTTATCGGCGTGCCGAACGCTGTGCTCTGGGGCGCGTTCGCGGCGATCATGCGATTTGTTCCGTACGTTGGCGTGTGGATAGCGGCCGCGGTTCCCGTGCTGCTGTCATTTGCAGTTTCTACGAGCTGGCTCGGTCCACTCTTAACGCTGGGCCTTTTCGTTGTGCTTGAATTAATCAATGCAAATGCACTCGAGCCGTGGCTCTACGGATCCAGCACCGGCGTCTCGTCCCTCGCGCTGATCATCGCGGCGGTTTTCTGGACGTGGCTTTGGGGACCGATCGGGCTCGTGCTCGCGATTCCGCTGACCGTGTGTGTTGCCGTAATGGGCCGGCACGTGCCGAAGTTGCAATTCTTGAGCGTTCTCCTGAGCGAAGAGCAAGCACTCGCTCCGCACGAGGAATGTTATCACCGGCTGCTCGCGTCCGGTTTGGATGAAGCGCACGACCTGGCGGAAGCGTACATGAAAACAAATTCACTCACTTCTCTTTACGATTCCGTTCTGATCCCGACGGTCACGCTCGCGGAAGTGGATGCCCAACGCGACGAGCTGGACGCCGAACACCGTTCCGCAATTCATCGTCACATCAACGATCTGATTGAAGATCTCGGCTCGGCCCCACCGTCGAAGTCGCAGTTGGAAGCCGACAAGACGGTCGCCGAACACACTCCATTTCCTTTATCCTCTCCCACCTGCCGCGTGCTTTGTGTGCCGGCTCGCGCCTACCGTGATGAACTCGCGGGGGCGATGCTGGTGCAGCTGCTTCGACAACAAGATTTCGATGCCGAGAACGCCTCGGCGGCGCTCAGCAGTGGCGAGCTCCTCGAGATGGCGGTGAAGTCGGACCCGGGAAGCGATTTGCATCTCGGTTGTCGCACCCTCCACCCTGATCCATGCGCGCCATCTTAGCGCCAAACTTCGCACCCAATTGCCACAGGCGAAGATCGCGGTCGGAATTTGGGGCGCGACCGAAAACATGGCGGGCGCGGGAGAACGGCTGCGATCTTCCGGTGCGGACGAAGTGGTGGTGTCCCTTGCCGAGGCAGTGGTGCAGCTCGCGAAATTTTCCGTTTCGATTACCGATGAGATGATCCCCGGCGCGATCCCGGAAAACGAGGAAAGCCGCCTCGAAGAGCTGGCTCGTTTGCATCTGCCGGATGGCACGCGTGAAAAAGTTTTCGACCGCATTACGAAAAAACTGGCGCGCATTTTTGAGGTGCCGATTGCGCTTATCACGTTTATCGATCGCGATCACCAGTGGTTTAAATCGCAAGTCGGGCTGCCGGAGGAAATCGCCGAAGCGCAGCAGACGTCGCGTGAGCTTTCGGTGTGCGGCCATGTGATCGCGAACGACGAATTACTCGTGGTCGAAGACCTTTCGCGCGACCGAAGATTTGCAAACAACCCCTTATTAAGAGAGCGCGGTTTGCGCTTTTACGCCGGCATTCCGCTCCGCAGCAACAACCTTCCAATTGGCTCGCTCTGCATCCTCGATATCAAGTCACGCCGAATGACCGAGCGCGAAAAACGCCTGCTGGAAGTCATCGCCGAGGACGTGATGGAGGAAATTAAATCCCGCGATAGTGTGGGGCAGCCGAGCGTGCTGGCAACCTAGGCGGTGATCACCGACGCGGCCGAGCTTCATCGCTTATCGGCAGTCTCATGTAGGAGGGCCGCACGTCAGCAACTCGCGTTTCGGGTTTGTGCTTGCGCGGACTCAATCTTTTCTGCCGGGACGCGGCGCAGATTTCGAGTGAGTCCAAATTTTGAAAGCGTCCAGATGATCCACTTGGTTGGGTCAAACTGCCATGGTTTCACGCCATTGCGGTAGTCATGTTGAAACTCGTGGTGGTAGTTATGATAGCCTTCGCCCATGGTGAAAAGGGCAAGGAGGAGCGAATCACGCGCCGAGCAGTTTTTGGAGTAAGGCTGCCGTCCGATGGTGTGACATGCGCTGTTGATCAGGAACGTGCAGTGTTGCAGGACAACGATTCGCGTAACTCCGGCAATTAAAAAAGCGCCCAGCGCGCCGAGCCACCCATTCCAGAGGAAACCGAGTACGGCTGGCAGACCAAAACTTACGACGACCGCGATCCGCTGAACATATCGATCCTGCCAGCAGATGAGCTTGTCCCTTTGGAGATCGGCCACGTTGTCGTATGGCTCCTCGCTGTGAAGCTTAAAGAGCAGCCAGCCGATGTGCGCATGAAAAAAGCCTTTCGAAATGCAATACGGGTCATCGTCATGATCGACGTGCTTGTGATGCCGGCGATGTTCGCTGGCCCACATCAAGGCTGAGTTTTCGAAAGCGGCTGCGCCGAAAATCAGCGTCAAAAGCCGGATTGGCCAGCTTGCCTGAAAGGCAAGATGCGAGAAACACCGATGGTAACCGATGGTAACGCTAAAGCCGCAGGCCCAAAGCATCGCGAAGAAAAGTGCGACCTGAAACCAGTCGAGACCGAAGTGGTAGAGATAGAGCGGGACAGCGGTCAGAGTTAATAAGAGCGTGCCGATAAGAAACGAACTGGTGATCCAATTGATGCGATCGAGCGGCAAGCGCAATATCAAGCGCTTGGGCACCGCCGGTGACTTGTCAGCCAACATGAGATTGGAGCGGTGCGATGCTTCGCCCGAGACGGTCTGATTCACAATTTCTGCCTCTCGTGGGTTCGAATTATCCGGCGAGCGATTGCTTGGTTTTTGCGCGGCCCGCGGTATTTTTTTTTGCTTACCCGGCGGTGCAAGGCGTAAAGAGTGCCGTTTTGAGTGATGGTGAGTTCCATAGATTACGACTGGCCGTTCGCCGAATTGATAGACGCCACGGCGCCGGTCTTCTCGCCGTTGACATCGAGAATCAGGATCCGGTCTTGGGTGGTTTCAAAAAAATGGCGATGACGCAATTCGGATAGCAGCAGGGCCTCCATCCAATAATTCTCTCCATTTTGCGTGCCGGTCTGGTTATTTGATCTTGCCGGTTTTTTTAGAACGCTTGTTTTCAGAGGTCGAAGGGACGGGGTCATTGAGATGTTCGTGTTAAGCCGCGGCGTGATCGGGCTGTTCGCTTTCGACACCGTTGTTGGAAAATATTCCTGCGTGGTGTTTGTCTCCGTTAACGGAAGCAGCAGACCTCTCGCTGTTGACATCGTTTTGGATATCGGCTGGCGTGGTTTTTCCCGAAACCGAATCGTCGATTTGGAAACGCGCGGTAAACTTTGCACCTTGACCTTGTCCCGCGCTCTCCGCATCCAGAGTGCCGCCATGCGCTTTCATTAAAGTACGCGCGATCGAAAGGCCGAGACCGAGACCGCCGTAGCGCGGATGAATGGACGAATCCCCTTGCTCAAACGGCGAAAAGATTCGCGAGAGTGCGTCTGCCGGAATGCCGATCCCGGTGTCGCTCACTTCGATGACCAGCTTGCCGCTTGCCTCGTTGCGCGTGATGATCGAAACCTTGCCGCCTTTGGGTGTGAACTTCAGCGCGTTCCCAATTAAATTCGAGAGAATCTGTTCGAGCTTGAGCGCATCGGCTCGGATGTGGCTATGCCGAGCTTGCAATTGGAGGTCGATCCCGATTCTCGTCCTGTCTTGTTGACTCTCGAGATTCTTGAGGGTCAAGCGGATCACCTCGTGCGCGTCCACCTTTACCAGCTTCAGCCCAAAGGCCGCGTTCCCGACATGAGTGAAGTCGAGTAACTCGTTGACCAGGCGCACCAGACTTTGAACATTGCGGCGGATGAATGCCAAGGCGGACTTATCGAACAGCGGTGGCAATTCCGTTTGGTCGGGGCTGCTGAGGGTATCGTGACCCATCTCGAGCAGGTCGATCATCGAGGAGATTGCCGCGAGTGGATTGCGCAGCTCGTGGAAGAGCACAGCGTTCGCTTCATCTCTTGCTTTGCCTGAGAGCTCGAGTGTGTGGGCGTGGCTCCTGGACGCCGCCTGAAATTTAGCCCGCGCGGTGATATCGCGGATGTTGCATTGGATCACTTTGGCTGCGCCGACAAAGTAGACATTACTGACAAATTCGACTTCGATCTGCTTGCCGGCCTTCGTGCGGAGCGGCAGATTTTCGTAACGGATGTACTCCTCTGTTTGCAGTTTTTCGAAAGCGGCCTGGTTCGCGGCGATGTCTTCGAACAGGCCGATCTCCCAGAGCTGGAGGCCGATTACGCTTTCGAACGGATAGTCGAGCAAATCGAGCAGAAACGGATTCGCATCGATGATCTTGCCGTTGTCGGCGTCGAGGATCAGGATGCCGTCCTGCGCGGTTTCGAATAGCCGGCGGTAGCGCAACTCCGATGCACCCGGGCCGAGCTCCAATGAGTTCCCTCTGCCGCTGGCCGGCATTAGTTTGGCCTGGCTAATCGACGCATTTGATGTCATGGGTCGAGAGTTGCGGTCATTGAGATATTTGTCTTAAGGAGGCGGGAGATGGGGCAGTTCGTTTTTGCCGCGAGCGCCGCATCCATGAAACGCGCTTGCGATGCGTCCGGAACGTTGGCATGGACGTCGAGTTGCATGTGCGTGAGAGTCCAGCCCGCGGCCAGATCTTCCAAGGTAACGGTCGCGGTCGTTTCGATGCTCTCGGGGTGAAAACCGGAAAGAGCGAGCTCGTTGGAGAGTGCCATGGAAAAACAACCGCTGAGAGAAGCAGCGATTAGTTCGTCCGGATTGGTGCCGATGCCTTCCACGAAACGCGTTCGGTAGGAGTATTGAGTTTTCGAGAGTACGCCGCTTTCGGTAGTCAAAGTCCCTTTCCCTTCATGAAGGGTTCCTTTCCAGAGAGCTGCGGCGTTTCGGATCATAGGCAGAGCGAAGGGTCACCCCTCCGCTCATTGCCGGCCAATATCTTCTTGGTCACACGTGATACCTTATAAGTATGACGAGCTGGCTATGGCCGAGCGGTCTGTCATAATTCGCAATATCTTTTTGGCATTAACATCCCGAATCGGTTTCGATAGATTCTTGTGCTCCGATGGAACTTCGTCATTTGCGCTATTTCGTCAGTGTTGCCGAAGCGCTCAGCTTCACTAAAGCCGCCGAAAAGCTGCACACCGCCCAGCCTTCACTGACGCGCCAAATTAAGGATCTGGAAAACGAGCTTGGCGTCCGGCTTCTCAATCGCACAAAGCAACAGGTTACGCTGACAGATGAGGGCCGCTCATTTCTAGCCGACGCCAAACGCCTTCTTGCGCTCGCCGCCGAAACGGTCGAGTCGGTCCGGCGATTACACAGCGGTGAGGCTCGATCGCTCAATGTTGGTTACGTCAGCAATATCTTTTATGATTTTCTGCCGAAGACCCTCGCTTCATTCCATCAATCGTTTCCCGCCGTTTCGGTCAATCTCTTCGACCTGTCGTGTGGCGATCAGTTTCGCGCCCTTGAGGTCGGCAAGCTCGATCTTGGTTTCGTTGGATTACACGAGCCAATTGCCCGGCGCGGATTGGAATTTCGGACGATTGCGTCCTACAAAACCGTCGTCGCCCTGCCAAAAGACAATTCGCTCGCGGGCAAGACAGCGATTGAGCTAAAAGCTCTCGCGCCCATGTTTTTCATCGGAATGTCCGAAGCGAGCTATCCTGGCTATCGCGATTGGTTAACCAAAACGTGTCGGCGCGCCGCCTTCACGCCTAAAGTTTTGCAGGATGTCGATCTTGAACGAACCATGATTCACGCTGTGGCCGCAGGGTTGGGTGTTGCTCTCGTCCCCGAGCAACTAAAAAAACTGGAGCACGAAAATGTGGTGTTCCGGCCAGTCACTCCCGCCGTCGGGACGGAAGGCTGTGTCGCATGGAGGAGCGAGAATTCATCGGCCGCTCTAAAAGCATATGTACAGATCGTCGAACAAGTGGGTCGGAGCCTGCGCTGAACCACGGAGCAGGATTAAGTAAGGAAGCTCACACCCAAAGCGTCCGATCGAACGTGCGATATTGAATCGCTTCGCTGACGTGTTCCGGTCCGATATCGATCTTATCGTCCAAATCGGCGATGGTGCGGGAGACTTTCAGAATTCGATCGTAAGCGCGCGCGCTTAGGTTCAATTCCGTCATCGCGACGCGAATCAGCTCCTGGGAATCGGCCCTGAGTTTGCAGTGCGCTTTCAAATGCCGAGTGCTCATCCGCGCGTTGCAATTTGTTTTTGCGTCGCGCGCAAAACGCTCCTGCTGTTTCTGCCGGCCGCGAGCAATTCGTTCGCGAATGGAAGCTGAATTTTCTTCAGCGCGCTCGCTGGACACGTCGCGGTATTCCACCGCCGGAACTTCGATATGCAGGTCGATCCGATCGATCAACGGCCCGGAAATTCGTTGGCGATAGCGCTGGACTTGAATCGGACTGCAGCGGCATTCGCGTTTCAGATCGCCGAAATAGCCGCAAGGGCAGGGGTTCATTGCCGCCACCAGCATGAATTCGCTTGGGAAGGTAAGGCTCCCGGCCGCGCGAGAGATCGTGACTTTTCCGTCTTCGAGCGGCTGACGCATTACTTCCAACGCAGATCGTTTGAACTCCGGCAGTTCATCGAGAAAAAGGACGCCGTTATTGGCGAGGCTGACTTCGCCCGGAGTCGGGAATGTGCCGCCGCCGAGCAGACCGATGTCGCTGATCGTGTGATGGGGCGAGCGGAACGGCCGCGTCGACACAAAAGATTTTTCGCCATCGAGAAATCCGGCAATGCTGTGGATCTTTGTCGTCTCAATCGCTTCATCGAGCGACATCGGCGGAATAATTGTCGGGATCCGTTTCGACAACATCGATTTGCCCGAACCGGGCGGACCGATCATGAGGATGTTGTGACCGCCGGCGACTGCTACTTCGATCGCGCGTTTGACATGGCCCTGCCCTTTCACGTCTGCAAAATCCGCATCGTAGCTTTGATGAGTTGCGAAAAATCCGGAGAGATCGCCTCGGGTTGGGAGCAGCGGAAGCTCGCCGCGAAGAAATTGGAATGTTTCGCGCAGATTATGAACGCCGTAGATGTCGATCTTGTTCACCATCGCGGCTTCCAGCGCATTCGCTTCCGGGACAAAGAGCGCCTGTTTGCCGCGACGGCGCGCTTCCAACGCCACCGGAAGCACGCCTTTAACCGGACGAATGCTGCCGTCCAAAGCCAGTTCGCCGACAAAACTGAATTTCTCGAATGCCGAAGTGTTCAGTTCTTCACTCACCGCCACCATTCCAAGCGCGATTGGCAAATCGAAACTGGGCCCTTCTTTCTTAATGTCGGCCGGCGCGAGATTGACCGTCGTTCGACCACGCGGCCAGCGATAGCCGCTATTGTTCACCGCGGTCCAGACGCGATCGCGGCTCTCTTTTACGGCCGCGTCGGGTAAGCCAACGATCACAACTTTGGGGTTTCCGCGGCCAGCGTTGACCTCGATTTCAACCTCATAAGCGTCGACGCCATAGACCGCGGCCGAGTAAATTTTTGCCAACATAGGGGGAACTAACCGAGCCAAAGACTTGCAGAAAAAGGTGATGACGAAAAGCAACAAATACCCCGGCGTCAGGGTGCCGTTTGTCTGACGGAAACCGCTCAAGCAAATGTTTTAGGAAAAATTGAACAAAGCCGGTTGGCGAGATGTCAAATTTCGGAATATTTAACCTTGTTAAGTAGTTTCCCTGATGTTAAGAAATCCGATTAAGGAGCCAGCCACGAACACAACAGCCGGCAACTTGTCGGCCCTACCCCCAATTTTTCATGAAGAAAGGCTATATGGCCGCTGAAGATAGCGATACTGGAATAAAGATTTACCTGCGCGAGATCGGGCAAATCCCGCTTTTGACCCCGCAACAGGAGATTGAGCTCGCCGCCAAGATCAAAAAGGGCGATCGCGAGGCGCGTGCGCTCATGATTCGCTCGAACCTGCGTCTCGTCGTCAAGATTGCGCACGACTATGCCAATCTTGGACTGCCGCTGCTCGACCTGATTTCGGAGGGCAACATCGGTTTGATGAAAGCGGTCGAGCGTTTCGACCCGGCCAAGGGCGGCAAGCTCAGCACTTACGCCGCCTGGTGGATCAAACAATCGATCAAGCGCGCGCTGGCGAACCAGTCGAAGACGATTCGTTTGCCCGTCCATCTGGTCGACAAGATTTCAAAAATGCGCCGTGTCTCTTTGCAAATGAGCGAAGAACTTGGCCGCGAACCAACCGACGACGAGCTCGGCGAAGAAATCGGCATTGCTGCCGGCAAAGTTTCGCAGCTTAAGACCGTGTCGATTCGTCCAGCCTCGCTTGACGCCCCGATCAGCGATGATGATTCAACCGAGTTCGGCGAAATCGTCGGCGACGAGGAAGCCCAGACGCCGTTCGAACTTTTGCGCGACAAAAATCTGCGCAACGAAGTCGGCGGTTTGCTCGACGTCCTCGACGATCGCGAGAAGAAAATTATTTTCCAACGGTTCGGTCTCGATGGCGGAAAGCCAAAGACGCTCGAGGAAGTCGGCAAGAAATTCGGCGTGACCCGGGAGCGCATTCGTCAGCTGCAAAACATTGCGCTTTCGAAATTGCGTCGCGCGTTGAGCAAGAAGGAAAAGCCGATCGACGTCGAACTGCCGGTCGAAGCATAACACCAAGATCGACCCGCCTTCGCCAAGGCTACGGCGAGGCAAGCAACCTAATTTGAGAACGCGGTCACTTCGGTGACCGCGTTTTTATTTTGCCGTGCGCAACTGGACGCAATCGACCAGGGCATCCCGCGCCCGGACGTCGCTCATGATGACGAGGTTGTCGCCAGCCGTAGTCAGTTTCTGATCGCGCAGGTATTTCTGCGCGGTCTCAATCGTCACATTCGGGTCGTCGCTGAATTCGATCTGCGCCGGGCAAACACCCCAGCAGATCGACAACTGCCGCCGCACTTCTTCGCTTGGCATAAAAGCAAAAATAACAGCGCGCTCGGGACGAAGATTTGAAGTATTGCGCGCCATTCTCCCATGTCGCGTGAAGACAATGATCTTCGACCGGGTGAGGGAATTGGCCAGGACCACCGCGGAAGCGACCGTTTTTTGCCGCGCATCTTCCAAAATTGCCGATTCGGCATAACCGGCGCCACCGCTTCGCTCGATTCGTATAGCCACACGATTCAAGACCTCCACACATTCGACCGGATATTGGCCAACGCTGGTTTCGCCGCTCAACATGATTGCATCGGCTTGCTCAAAGACCGCGTTCGCTACGTCGGTGATCTCGGCCCGCGTCGGCACGCGATTTTTGATCATCGATTCGAGCAAGTGGGTCGCGACGACCACCGGTTTGCCCAGCCGAATGCAACTTTTGACGATTCGTCGCTGAATGATCGGCAATTCTTCCATCGGCACTTCGATCCCAAGATCGCCGCGGGCGACCATAACCAGGTCTGCGATCTTAATAATGTCCTCGATCGATTCGACCGCGGCCTGGTCTTCGATCTTGGCCAGGACTTGGGCTTTGCTCTTTTTACGGATGAGCAAATCGCGAAGCTCGGCCAGATCAGCGGCCTTTCGGACAAAACTGAGCGCAACGAAATCGACCCCGAGCTGCGCCCCGAGTGCAACATCGGCAATGTCTTTTTCCGTCAACGCTGGAAGACTGACGTGAACACCCGGCAAATTAATATGCCGCCGCGAGCCGAGCGCAGCCGGAGTAACCACTCTGCAAAGAACGCGGTCCTTCTTTGTCTCGATGACGGTCAGTTTGATCAGCCCGTTGTCGACCAGCACAGTATCGCCGGCATTCACGTCATTCGCGAAATTGTCGTAATTTACCTCGACCGATTTCTTCTGCGTTTTCCGGGCGTGGCGAACGGTGAATTCGAGTACGTCCCCCTTCTTCAAGTCCAACGGTGTCTTCACCGGTCCGGTTCGGATTGCGGGTCCCTGAGTGTCGAGCAAAATACCGACCGGACGGTTTGCTTCCTTTGCGAGCTTGCGAATTCGCGGAACAATCTCGCGCACCCATTCTCGCGGCGCGTGACTCATGTTTAGCCGGAAAACGTCTGCTCCGCGCGCGATCAGTTTCCGAATCGTTTCCGTTTTTTCCGTCGCTGGGCCGAGCGTGCAGATGATTTTCGTCTTCCGCATCTGTCAGAGCCTCAAGTTTGTCCGCCCCGAATGCAAAGCCCAAAAAAAACGCGGCACGCCATCGAGACGTGCCGCGTCAAAGCGTAATTCTTAGAGATTACTTAACCTTGCTCTGCGTTTCCTGAGCGAGCTTGAGGTGGCCACTGACCATTTTCGCGCCTTTGGCCGCGAACGCTTTCAGGTCGGGATCGGTTCCGCTCTGGGCTTGTTTCTGGAACTCGGCCAGGTCCGCCTGATGGTCCTTCACCATCATGTCCATGTAGTCCTTGTCCGATTTCCATTTGCCCGCTGATTTCGCGGCTGGAAGCGAGACCCCTTCCTCCTTCGCCAGTGCCATTAATTCGCTATTGGCCTTGGAATGATCGGTCACCATCCGGTTGCCGAACTTTTTCACATCGGCGTTTTGGGAGTTCTGCGCGGCTAATTTGCCCCATTCAACTTCCATCATGCCGCCTTTGGCCGCGTTCATCATGAAAGCTTTGTCCGCCGCGCTGAGTTTGCTGGCAGCTTTTGCCGCGCCCTTGGCCGGCGCCGCGGTGGCTTTTGGAGCATCCGCATTCGCCCCGGTCCTCAATGGTGGGTAGGCATTCAGTGCGCTGCTTGTCGTAGCCAGGCACAGCGCTCCGGCGCCCAGCGCGACGATTGCGATTCGCGAGATTAATAGATTGTTTTTCATAGGTATTTGCAGGTTGTGATGCCGCTAGTCGGCATCAGAGATTCGCATATTGACACAGCTTTGGACGTGCAAGTAAGCCGGCTATTCGAGGCTGCAAGATCGACATCTACCAGCTCAACTCCGCCCTTTGTCCTGCGGGTAGGAGCTTTCGACTCGCTCGGCTACATCTTTATACCCGTAGTCCGCCTCGTAGATTTGTTTCATGCAATTGAGCGACTTCTCGCGCTCGCCCATCTTCTCGTAAACGATCCCAAGATTGTAGACGATTTCCTTTTTCATCGGATCCATCGTCATGATCTCCTTGGCTGCGTCCTCGAATTGTTTCATCGCCAAATCGAGCATGCCCAGTTCCCGATAACAGACGCCCAGCAGATTCATTGCCTTCAGCCGCGCATTAGGGTTTTGTCGCGCGCGTTGTAATTCCGGCACGGCTTCTCGAAATCGTTGCGCGTTGACGAGATGCTCGCCGAGCTCAAATCGCAATTGGAGATCGGTCGGATTTCGCTCCAATTGTTTTTTCGTTTCTTCGATCAATATACCAGCTCGCTTTTTCTTTGCGGCTTGAAGCTCTTCGGTTTTCTTCGCGTGAACCGAGTCTTTTTTTTGATGGCCGGCCAAAAATTCCTCGTGCGCCGCGATGTCGCGTTCCGCGCCCCGCATTTTTAGATCGGAGAGTTTCCGGATCAGCGCAGCGTCACGACCGCCGGTTAAATCCACCGCTTGCTGGTAGCATTTGATCGCCGATTCGATGTCGTCCTTTTGTTCGGATAACGCGCCCAGCCGCCGGGCAAGATCGATATTCTGCGGTTCGGCCTGCTGCCGCGCCTGCAACTCAGCGATCTGCTGCTCGAGCGCTTCGCCCGTCAACTGCATCCGGCTTTGCTGCTCCAGCGAAACGGCGACATCCTTGTCCTTGATCAATTCGCGATAACTTTCGGCTTGGGTCCAACCGCCCGTGCTCATTGATGCGCGCGCTGACGCGTCTTTTCCCAATCGTAGCGCCGACGCGTCGAGCGGATCGATCTCCGTGATCCGATTATAAATCTCGACCTCCTCCTCGCTTTGACCGGTCTGATGATAGAGCTGCCCCAGTTCACGCAGCAGTTTCAGGTCGCGTGGATTTTCCTCCAGCAAAGTTCGCAGCGCGAAAACACCGATCTCCGGCCAGCCCGCCGCGACCGCTGCTTCCTTCAACGTCAGGTTGGCTTGTCGATTGTAAGGCTCTTCTTCCAAAACTTTCTCGATCATCTCCACCGCCCGCTGCGGAGCCTTTTTTACCTCACGCTGCGCTTTCATCACTGCGATCGGCGCGGTCGAAATGTTAAAGAAGCTTTTCTTGCCGGATTTTTGTTTCGCGACTTCGGCCCGACGCAATAATTGCCGTCCGGTCAGAAATTGCGGCTCCTGTTTGAGGAGGCCCTGCAAAAGCGAAATCGCGTAACCAAAATTGCGCAGCTCCATCGCCGCCATCGCTTTCAACCAAAGACTGCGCTGCGTCTCGTTCAGCTCCTTTTCGGTTTTAACTGCCATACGTCGTGTCAGCTACGATTATAAATTGGTTGGCGCTCGCGGTCAGTGAAAAAGGGCCAGTCCGGCTCGGACTCACAACAGATCCAGCTGCGGTTTTTCCGATTGCGGCATGCTCTTCGATCGTCGCTTTTTCTTTTCGTGCACGACGGCGCCGTTTGGGTTTTCCAGATGCGACAGAATTTCCTTGGCCCGATCCAGGATCTCCTTCGGTAAACCGGCCAGCCGCGCCACCTGAATCCCGTAACTTTTGTCCGCGCCGCCCGGCACGATCTTGCGCAGAAAAATGATCTGCTCATTCCACTCGCGCACCGCGACGTTGAAATTACAAACGCCTTTGCGTTCCGCCGCCAGCTTCGTCAGCTCGTGATAGTGGGTCGCGAAAAGTGTGCGCGCCTTGATCTTGTCGTGCAAAAATTCCGCCACGCTCCAGGCAATCGACAGCCCGTCGAAGGTCGATGTTCCTCGGCCGATCTCGTCCAAAATGACCAGGCTGCGCTCGGTCGCGTTGTTTACGATGTTCGATGTCTCGTTCATCTCCACCATGAACGTTGACTGGCCGCGCGCCAGGTCGTCGTTCGCGCCGACTCGCGTAAAAATGCGGTCGACCAGGCCGATCTCCGCGCTCGCTGCCGGCACAAAGCTGCCGATCTGCGCCATTAAGACTATGAGCGCGACTTGGCGGATATACGTCGATTTGCCGGCCATGTTCGGCCCGGTCACAATCGCCAGCCGCATTCCGTCGCCATCCAAGGTCGTGTCGTTAGGCACAAACTTTTCTTCGACCAGGTTCTGGTCGAGCACCGGGTGGCGGCCATCCTTAATCGCGAGCCGCAGCGATTCATTCAGCGTCGGCCGGCAGTAATTGAAGAGCCGCGCTGTTTCCGCTAGTGCGCCGATTGCATCGGCAGTCGCGATCGCTTCCGCGGTTCGCTGAATCGGCCCGAGCTCGCGCAATGTTTCCTCGCGCACCTTTTGAAAAAGTTCGTATTCGAGATTCCGGGCCCGCTCATCGGCGCCCAGAATCTTTCCTTCCATCTCTTTCAACTCCGGTGTGATGAAACGCTCGCCGCCGACCGTAGTTTGTTTGCGTGTGTAATGCGCCGGCACCCCCGCCAGGTTCGATTTAGTTACTTCGATGAAATAACCGAATACAGAATTGTAACGGACCTTGAGGGACTTGATTCCGGTCGCGGCGATCTCGCGTTCCTGCAATTGACTGATCCAGTCTTTGCCCTCACGCGAACCGTTTCGCAGTCCGTCAAGATCGACATCATAGCCGTCACGAAAAATCCCGCCTTCTTTCAAAGCGAGTGGCGGATCATCTACCAACGCCTTCGTTAATTTTTCGGCCAGTGCGGGAATTTCCTGGATTTCGTTTTGCAGGCGTTGCGCGAGCAACTCGATGTCGCCCTGTTCCTTCGCGCGGTTTGCTCCGAAGGCGAGGCGATCCAGAATTTTCTGCAATTCCGCTTTGAGTTTTGGGATTTGCTGGAGCGACGTTTTCAGCGCAACCAGGTCGCGCGCATTTCCGGAGGCTTGGCTCAACCGCCCGACCGCGCGTCCAATATCGCGGATCGATTTCAATTCCGTCCGGATCGAGTCGAGTAGCTCCGGCTCCTCCAACAAATCGGCGATCATTTGCTGCCGGCATCGGAGCTCGGTCAAATCGCGCAGTGGCTGCAGAATCCACGACCGCAGTTTTCGCGCGCCCATGGGCGTCGCGGTTCGATCGAGCACTGCGAGTAGGCTGATGTCGCGCGCGCTTCGCGATTCAACCAACTCCAGGTTGCTCTGGGTGGCAGCGTCGAGCAGCACGTAATCGCTGGGAGCATCGCACCCGAGCGAACTGAGATGATCGATTTTGCGACGAAGCTGATGCTTCAGGTAATGCACGATCGCTCCGGCAGCGGCGACCGCCTGCGTCATTTGGGCGCAGCCAAAGCCGTCGAGCGATTTTACCTGGAAATGCTCACACAAGGTGAAGCTCGCGTGCTCCGGCAGGAACGCGTAGCTGTCATACTCAATCGCGTGATCGATTTGGCCTAACGACTCTCTTTGCTCGGCACTGACCAACAACTCTGACGGAGACACCCGCGCGAGATCGTCCATCAGTGCTTGTCGATCTTGCAACTGGGTCAGACGAAATTCGCCGGTCGTCAGGTCGGCGTAAGCGAAACCAAAGCCTTCGTTGTCGGCGTAAACCGCGCCGAGATAATTCGCGCGCTTGGCGTCGAGCAAATTCAATTCGCTCACCGTCCCGGCGCTGATGATCTGGGTGATATCGCGCGAAACAATCTTGCCCGGCTGCGGTTCGCTTGTTTGATCGCAAATCGCGACCCGCCGGCCGGCTTTGATTAATTTCGCGATGTAACCCGGCGCTGCGTGGTAGGGGACGCCACACATCGGGACTTCGTTGCGCTTGGTCAGCGCGACGTTGAGCAAGACCGACGCCTCTTTCGCGTCCTCAAAAAACAGTTCGTAAAAATCGCCCAGCCGAAAAAGCAGGAGGGTGTCCGCCGGAATGCTTTTCCGCAGTCGCTGATACTGCTGCATCATCGGGGTGAGCGCGTCCTGCATGTTGAAAATATGATGCTAAATGCGGCCCCGGACGAAAAGAATGTTAATCGGTTGTAGCGGCGGTCTCTGACCGTCGTACTCTTGCTTCGTGTCCGACAATTTTCAGATTCGCCTCGCCACAATTGCTGATCTCGAGCTGATCAGTTGGCATCGTGCCAACATGTTTCGGGACATGGGCGAGCTGCCTCCGGACTTGTTTGAGTCATTCCGCGCTCAGTCCCGCGAGACGCTTTGCAGGATGTTCGACCAGGGTGAATATGTTGGCTGGCTGGCCAGTTCGGAAGATAAACCGGACAAAGTTATTGCCGGTGCAGGCGTCCAGCTGCACGAAGTCCCACCTCATCCTCAGCCCGGCGCGAACGGCAAGATCGACATCGTCTCGGGCCGCCAGGCAACCATCCAAAATGTTTACACCGAACCAGAATGGCGTCGTCGCGGATTGGCCGCCCTCTTAATAGAGAGGATCATCGATTGGACGCGCGAGAAGGGGATTGATTCGCTGGCCCTGCATGCTTCCGACGAGGGCCGCGCGCTTTACGAGCGACTTGGATTTCTTCCTACAACCGAAATGCGATTCTCGGCCCAGGCGGATGATCAGCACCGCTGTTAACCGCCACTCCGGCTCGGAGCTCGGAGTCAGTCGTTAGGGTAAAACGGCTGCGACGGCGGGACAAAGTCGTTCGGCCGTTCCACATAAACACGATGTCGCGGACGTGCTCTGTAAACGCCCCGGTCGCTTAATGGCGGCAAAGTCACGACCCTGCCCGACGATAATCGCACAACTAATCCACCTTCGGGCGTCTTGGCGACTACTCGTGCATGGTGTGCACCCTGATGAATTGGTTCTCCGTCGTAATTATTTTCTTCCGACTGATCGCGATCGCTCCGCGTGCTTCGCGACGTTGACGTTCGATTCGAGGCGATTGTTTTCTTTTTGCTGGCCACAGTCGCTTCACTTGATTCGGTCGACGAGGATTGTTCCGAATTTTCCGGCGCGGACGACGCTGGCGGCTCGCTTGGTCCTAATGCCGGCGGCTCAGGCTCCGATGCTTTTCCGGCGGAAGCGATTTGATTCCAAATCTGGGTCGGACTTGTGATCGAGTTTGCGGGGGACGCGTTCGGTGATTGAGCCTGCTCAGCGACCGGCGGTGGAGCTTGATTTACCGCCGCGATCGCGGGCGACGCATTTTGGATCGGTTGATTCGTCGGCTGATTTGCTGCAACCGGCGCAGCCTTTGTCGCTTGGGACGGCGTGGCCGCAAATCGCCCGGCGTCCGGCACACCTATCGGCACGCCGACTTTTCCGCTCCGATGCAAAAATGGAATCTTCTCAGGAAAGAAAAATTCGGCCGCTGCTCCCGCCGCGAGAAGGAGAACTGCCACGGCCACGAATCCGCGCATCACTTGAGCCAACGGTGTGGCCGGTTGCTTCGGTTCTTTCGTTTTTCTCGGAATGACCGCGGCCAATGGAATTCCCAATTTGCGGCCGATGGCTTGGCGTTTCTCGATTTTGGTCAGGCACTCGCGCATTTCGTGCTCGAGCGCGACTGGATCTTGCGGTCGGTTTTCCGGATTTTCGCGCAGCAGGTGGACGAGCAAATTGTGCAACACTTTTGGCGCCCGGCGTAGCTCGGGCAAACGTTGAATGCGCAAACGCGCCTTCATTCCGCTGACCGCCAGCGGCGCTGCGCCCGTCAGCAAGTAACACATCGTCGCGCCCAGCGAATACATTTCCGATCTGAAATCGATTTCGCCATTCGCTCGTTGCTCCGGGCTCGCGAATTGTGGCGAGATCGAAGGCGCCAGCTCTCGCGCCTCGCCGCTGTCTGAATGCAGCTCGAGTCCGGCCAGGCCGAAATTCAAAACCTTCACGAACGGCCAACCGCCGTCGGGCGATTCTCCCGGCACGATCATGAGATTCGACGGTTGAATGGCGCGATGGGTTAGATTGAAGAACGCGGCCGCGCCGACAGCTCTGACCACTTGCAGCCCGACGCGCACAGCGGCGTCCGCCGGCATTGGTCCATTGGCTATAATCCAGGAATCGGCCGTTTCGCCTTCGAAATGTTCCGAGACCAGCGCCAGGTAATCGTGCTCGACGCCAACCGCGAACGTCTTGGCAATGTTAACGTGATCGAGCTTTTCCGCCGTTTCTGCGCGCTCTTTTAACTGCTGGAGTTTCGTTGGCTCGATCGTCGCGACCGGAATCAGTTGGAGCTGGACCGGTTCACTCGAGCGGGTATCGATCGCCTTGTAATTGATCGCCGCTCCAGTTCGGCTGACTTCCTGGACCGATTCATCGTCGCCAGTGGAAACGCGGTAATGTTCGAAAAACGTGGTGTGCTCCATAAATTGCGGCCGCTAACGGCCTAAGCGTCACTGTATTAACAATCGCGACCCTAACCCAGTTGCGGGTAATCTTCTACCGGTCGCGGTGCACCAATGGGCTCGTAAGTTTGGACGTTTTAACTTCTCAAGCATTCAACGTCTCAATCTCGTATCCCCCAAGCATTTCCGGGTCTATTTGTTAAGCGCCAGTCCGGATCGGACTCATTCCCAGGCGGATGATCGCGTTAATTAACTGCGGATAGTTCAGACCCGCTTTCGCCGCTGATTGGGCAAAGTCTTCATCAGCCGCGAGATGCGGGTTCGGGTTCGCTTCGATGAAATAAACCTTGTTGTCCGGGGCGAGTCGCAGATCGATCCGCGCGTAGCCGTCGATGGTGAGCAACCGATAAATGTCTTTGCACATCTGCTCGATCTCTTTGATTAGCGCCGGGTCGAGGTTCTCAGCGAACTGGCCGTCCAAGCCCCAGCGTTTCCGATACCCCTCGTCCCACTTCGCCTTGTAGGTGGCGATCTTCGGTTCGTTCGCCGGCACCTCGCGAAAGATCAGCTCGCGAATTGGGAAAACAACCAACCGCGTGTTGCCCATGATACTGACGTAAAGCTCGCGGCCGTCGATGTATTCCTCCGCGATCGCGTCGCTGTTGTGCTTTTCGTGAATGAACGCGATCCGCTCTCGGAATTGCTCCTCGTTCTGGACGAACGACGCCCGTGAAATTCCATAGGACGCTTCGTCTTTCACCGGCTTTACCAGAATTGGAAACTTCAATTGCCGCGGCCCTCCGATCCGCTGGCCGCGCGGAATCACAACGAAATTCGGCGTCGGAATTCCATGATGGCCCAGGATTTTTTTCGAGATGCCTTTGTGTTTGCAAAGAGTCAAACCGGTCGCGCCGCAACCGGTAAACGGCACGCCTTGCATCTCGAGAAGGGAAACGATGTTCTGATCGAACCCCGGATTGTTTTTGAATTGCTCGACCAAATTGAAAAGAACGTCCGGCGCGAAGCTTTCCATTTTTTGCCGGACAAGATCGACATCGTCAAAGATGGCGAGATGCTCGGCAGTGTGACCCAGCTCGGCGAGCGCAGCCATTACGTTCGCCTCGGTCTGCCAATCCTCCGTCTTCATCTCCTCGCTCAAGTCCTCGTCGATCTTGGTCGGGCGGACGCCGTCGCAAAGCACCAGGACTTTGAGTTTCTTTTTCACGGTCGTTATTTGGTGCGCTTGAACTTGCCGGTGAACAGATAATTCATCACCAGGGTGGTGATGTAGGAGGCGACGCGAAAATCCTGCTGCGGATCGTCGTTCTGGACGCGGAGCCCGAGCTCATCGCTTCGGTCGATCAATCGCGCGAGCAGTTTGTTCACCCGGAATTTCTTCTCGTTCGTAAATTGGGCCACCGAGTTCATGATCCGCCGCCGCCGCTGACGCAGATAACTGCTCGCCTTGATGCCGGTTGGCGCCGAAAACAACTGCCGAAGATCGACATCGTAGAAGCCGGGATACATTTCTTCGTAGAGTTTCCGTTTCCGCGCGTAGTAGGTCTTGAGTTTGACGTTGAGAAAGTTGTAATCGGCCACACGAAATCTCGGTGAGTGCACCGGCGGTTTGCCTTTCAGCGATTTCATCAGTTCATCGATGTATTCGAGTTTTTGCAGCGCCTTCCAGCCGGCATAGCGCTTCCGCCAGTCGAAATCCGGCGTCAGCCAGATCGCAAACGTCTCCGCGAAATCTTCATCCGGATGCGCCTGCGCGTACCAATCGTCCAGATGCATCACGTAACTGCGGCTAAACGGGCGCGGCCGATAAAAGCTTGGCGTCTCTTCGTCCGAAGTTTCCCCGAACATTTCCTGCCACTTTTTTTTCCGAGTCAGCCGGTAGGCATACATGTAAGCGTGACCGGCCTCGTGCCGCATCAATTTCATGAACCACTCCGGCGTTTCGCCCTCGACTTCGAGCATCATCGACCGCTCCAGCGAACGGAGCCGATCGTGCACCAGAAAAAACGGAACGAAAATCGCCGGAACACCGATCGGCACGAACCACTCGTCGCCGATGTGCGTCGGCGGATGAAACGCGAGACCCTTGGCCGAAAGCTCGGCGTAAAGTTGCTGGATCAACGCTTCGAGCGTCGTCGTCTCAAGCCGCAACCCGAGCTTGGAAATCCGGCGCTCGAGAAGGTCTTGATCGCTTAGTGATGCCCAGTCGGGTGCTTCCATTTCCGTCTCTTAAATCCTCAACTGCTCAACAACTCAACTCCTCAACCTCTCTTGGTTGCTCAACGATGCCAATCGGCCGTTTCCATCTCGAGGACGCTACCACTGGGAAAACCGCTGTCACGCCCTTCGCGGCATCTTCGTCTCAGCTCAATGATTTCCAGCGCAGCAAAGATTGCAGTGATTTCGAAATCACCGCAAAGCGAGTCGCCGTAAGTGCACGATTATCGCAATCGCACTCCCAACAAGCGCAGCAAGCATAATAGCTATTCTGGCGAGGCAACCTTGTTTGCGCTCTAGCCGATACTCCGACATTTCTTCGCGAGACCGTTCCGCTATTTGCGCAAACGCCAACCGAATCGCGCTTTGGATGCCCGACGCAACTTTGCGGGGACGGTCGCCGTCTCGTAAAGCGTATATCGCGCAATGTGGATACATGCACGGCGTGGGTTCGTGCTTCACTTCAAATGAAAAAACTTTTGCGGGCTCTCGAATGCTCCCGTCCTTATTGTAAATGATTGTGTTCTCGTTAGGGATCCGTAGCGCGAGTATGTCGGCGACGGGAAGCCGCGCTATTTGCAAATCGAAGTAGTGATCGCCTGTTTTGGTGTCGTACAACACATCTTGAGGTTTCCCGGTTGATCCGTTGATGCGCTCGGAATTCCCAGATTGATCGCCGACGCGATGCCCGGGTATTTCCAAGGCGTACGGTTCTCCAGGGGGCAGAGCAGCGTGGCGGACAAAAAGATTGTCGTCAGAACCTACCGCGATTTCAAGTCTAGCGCCTGAATGCAGCCTTCGCGGTATGCTGCGAATTCGGCATCTAGGTTGGGCTGCCGCCATTCGTCAGCAAAGTCGCAACACGCTCAAGCTCATTCGGTGCGACTTCGAAAATTTGATTCATCCCAGCCTTGCGAACAATGACGACAAGTTCACCATTCGGAAAGATATCAACGCCAGACTGAATGCCATCGAAACCGCCGAAAAACTGCAACAGCTGACTACCGTCGCCCGTGATACTACTTCGATCAGCCGTAAAGCCGCGTTTGGCTAAATAATCCTTCACCATCTCGGCCAGCTCCCAACTGGAAAGCCCTTTCGCGCCCGTGTCTGCAGCGGCAGGAAATTTTGCCTCCTTGGCTGACGTAAAAGACGCCTCAAGCTCCGACATCATCGATACTGGAAGCGATTTGCGAGCCAGGTCTGGGCCCTCGATGAGATTTCCTGTTGAAGCCAAAGCAGCGACACCAGCGGCACAACCAAATCTCGTTAGGCCAG
The DNA here is from genome assembly GCA_038230255.1 of Chthoniobacterales bacterium. Classification (GTDB taxonomy): domain Bacteria; phylum Verrucomicrobiota; class Verrucomicrobiia; order Chthoniobacterales; family UBA10450; genus AV40. The sequence continues at coordinate 148,560 of JBBRNP010000005.1, read as the reverse complement.
AGGCAAAAGTGTCCGAAGACAGTCGTTCTACGGCTTTCATGGGTAATCACCTTTCTGCGCTAATTCCTTGGAAAATGCAAACAGAGTATCTACGAGTGCTTCCTTTTGGTCGATTGTTAGGGTCGACAAGTCGTCATCGGCAGCCGAATTCACATCGGTGATTACACTCACCGCCTCGCCAAAAGCCGCGGTCTTATTCATTTCCGAGGCTGTCATCGTTACGCTGAGTAGCAGGCAGCCCCATTGCGACAAGCGATTGACAAGGATGGCACGTCCTTGAACGTCGATTTTGCGCGGTCTGTTGATTCGGTAGAAAAGATCGGACGACTTTTCAGGATCAATTTTTAAGGCAGGCAAATAATATTGCATTAGAGCGTAGGCTTTCGGCCGAGAACCGGCTGGCAGCAACATTTGCTCTCCGATCGCGAGACGGCGCACGTCCGCTACTCTGCTTAGCAACACGCTGGAGGCAGTTTTCAATAGTTCCCTAACCTTGGTCGGATCGTGAAGCATCGGCAGGCCCTCGGACATTTTGTCGAGCTGTAGTCCCGCTGTTATTACGATATCAATCTTCGGTCCTGCTGCCGATAATTGATAGATCGTTCCGTCTCGAGTAGTTGAAAATTCGCATAGAAATTGCGCTTTACTTATCGTTTGGTTTTCAGCTTCGAAACCAAATATCTCTGCATAGTCCGCAGTTTCGAGGTTTTTGTAGTTCGGCGAAAAAAGCGAGAAGCGAGAATTCGCCAATCCCCATTCAGCTGGCGCTGTATCGGGCGATGATTTCATTATTCGGCGGAAAACTGCTGGGTGGTTAACAATACTCGGCGTCGAACAGTAGCACCACTAGAATTCCGCGATCCTTCCCTCCAACATTGACAGATTCGCAGACTCGCGGTTGAGAGTTAGCCGGTGAGCCGGGTTCTTATTGCCGATGATCAGCGCGATACTAACGCGATGACGTGATCGTTTGACAAGTCGCTTAACTCGTCTATTAAGAGGGCCCGCTCGTCACACCGAGTGGTCGTCAGAAGTCCGCGCGTTCCCCAAACATTACGCGCCGGGGCTGTTCCGAACCGAACTAAAGCTGCATTCCCTGCGGCTGTCGGCATCGAGAACCGCACGCTCTACCCGAGGACTCGACAACACCGGAGCCACGCCGAGACGCCATGAAATTACCTTACACAATCCTGTTTTTGTTATCGCTAGCGACGCCCGCTTTCGCGCGCGAGGAGCCAATCCTTGCCCGCGTGACCAGTTATTGGGCGGCCGAGGGCTCTAAGTTCGCCAGCACCGGGCGACGTTTGCGCCCCGGGCATTGCGCCGTCGATCCGAAACGAATTCCGTACGGCAGCAAAGTTGTTTTTCCCGATGCAACCTGCACCGCGGTCGATACCGGAACGGCGGTCGTTAGTCGCAAAGCCGCCCGCGTATGCGGACGGACTGCGAGCCAACTCAAGGCCATCGTGGTCGATCGATATTTCGAAACGAAGCGAGAGGCGGCCGCGTGGACGAAGGCGCATTCCGAATTCATGATGCTTCGAGTTGTTCCAGCCGGAGCTCGCTCAGAACCGATCGCGCGGTAGCCGACCACAATCAGAATTGATTGATCGCGGACGTTCCTTTCCCCGGTTCGCACGGCCAAAAAATAAAGATCGAGTCGCTTGTGCCAGCGCGACAGTTGTTTACAGCTGCAATCGCGATGAGTTGCTGGACAGGTACGCAACGCGCTGTAAATACGTAGAGATGAATTTGATCGACGTGCCGATTCGCGCTGTCCGCCCCGGTGGACAGGCTGAGTAAAGGCTCGCTCGATCCCGCCAAGTTGGAGCCCGCACTTTCGCGGCACCCCAGTGGACGGAATCTCAAACCACGCGCGGGTATTTGCGCCGGTCCTCGAACCGCATTCGGGAACAACCTTAAACAATTTAGAATTTATGAAACCAACACCTCAAACCAGTCATAACCGGCAAACCGGTTTTCCGTTAACCGATTACAATTTCCAAACGACCGCCGACCCCAAGTCGAGCTGCTCTGACTTTTCGTCGGCAAGTAAATCGCCTGCGTTCCACAAACTAAGCAGTGAGTTCTTCGACGTGGAAGAAAGCCGGCATTATGTCGCTGAATTTTCGGCCTTCACCGTGCTCGGCCTGATCACGGCCTGGCCGATTTTTTCGAGCATCGTCGCCGTGGCGCAAATGGCGCATTTTTAATCGGCGCCAGACATCTTAATCAGGAAAGCAGGAAGCCAGGAAAGGGCGGGAGTTCTAGAAACGCTCTGCCGCGGCGAACGCCTGCTTTATCTGCCATTCCGACCGCAGTGGAGGAATCTCTGATTATTTCTGAAATATCTAGAGATGTCTCGGCTCCGCTCGACATGACATAAAAAGCGGCACGGGCACAACAATTCGTGTTGGCGAAACATTGACAGTTTGCCGGATTCGCGGTTGAGAGTTAGCCGGTGAGCCGGGTCCTTATTGCCGATGATCAGCGCGATGTGCTGGAAGCACTGCGCATTTTGCTCAAAGGCGAAGGGCACCAAACCGAGTCGGTCACTTCGATCAGCGGAATTTTCAACGCCCTTCAGCAACGCGATTACGCGCTGTTGATGATGGACCTGAATTACACCCGCGACACCACGTCGGGCCAGGAAGGACTCGAAGTCATTCCAAAAATCCAGGCGCTCGACAGCACATTACCGATCGTGGTGATGACGGCTTGGGCGACGATCGATCTCGCGGTGGAAGCGATGAAACGCGGTGCGCGCGACTTCGTACCGAAACCGTGGGACAACGAGCGCTTGCTCACGATTGTGCGGACCCAGATGGAGCTGGCGAGCGCGTTGCGCAAAGGCCGGAAACTGGAAGCGGCCAACAAGCTTCTCGGCGGAAATGTGCCGAACATGATTGCGGACGCGCCCTCGATGCGGCCGGTAGTCGAGATGATTTCGCGAGTCGCGCCGTCGGACGCGAACGTGCTCATCACCGGCGAGAACGGCACCGGCAAAAGTCTGGTCGCGCAAGCGTTGCATGCACTCTCACCGCGCGCGTCGCACAGCATGATCACGGTGAACATGGGCGGGCTTTCCGAAACGCTGTTCGAGAGCGAGCTGTTTGGGCACGTCAAAGGCGCATTTACCGACGCAAAGACAGATCGCGCGGGACGATTTGAGCTTGCTGACGAAAGCTCGCTCTTCATGGACGAGATCGCGAACATTCCGCTCAATCAACAGGCGAAACTGCTGCGCGTGATTGAAACTGGCGAGTTCGAGCGCGTCGGTTCCTCAAAAACGTTGCACGCAAACGTGCGGATCATTTCCGCGACTAACGCGAACCTGGCGGACGAAGTTGCGGCCGGACGTTTTCGCCAGGATCTGCTTTTTCGACTGAACACGATCGAGATCGCACTGCCGCCGTTGCGCGATCGACGGGAAGACATCATGCCGCTGGCAAACAATTTCCTGCGGATGCACGCGCAACGTTATCGCAAGGAACTGCTCGGATTCGACGAAACCGTGCGCGATCGCCTGATGCAACATTCGTATCCCGGAAACGTGCGCGAGTTGGATCACGTGATCGAGCGTGCAGTGCTGATGGCGCGAGGCACACACCTGAAGGAGGCCGATCTTGGCCTAACGAGTGGCGGCGGCGAATCGAAAAGCCTCGAAGACATGAGTCTGGAAGAAGTGGAAGCGTCTTTGATCAAGAAAGCGCTCGCCCGAAACAACGGGAACGCGCGGAAAGCGGCTGAAGCGCTCGGGCTAAGTCGGAGTGCGTTTTATCGGCGTCTCCAACAATATGGACTCTGACCATTTCAGTTTTCAGCTTTCCGCTTTCAGCTTTTCTCTTGGATGAGACGCGGGCCGAAAGATCGCTATCGGTTTTCGCATCAGGGCAAATTGACGTGGCTGATCCTCGGCGCGGTCGCGCCGGCGGTCATCGTCGTGATGTTGATCTTATGGTTCGGCGATTACAGCGCCAAAGTGCAATGGACGCTCACGATCTTGATTGTGAGCGTCGCCGCCGGATTTATTTCGGCGGCGCGCGATCATGTGGTGCATCCGCTGCAAACGATGAGCAATCTGCTGGCGGCGTTGAGAGAAGGGGATTATTCGATTCGCGCCCGGGGCGCGCGAGCAGACGACGCGCTCGGTGAAGTGTTGCTCGAAGTCAACACGCTTGGCGAAACATTGCGGGTGCAGCGTCTGGGCGCGTTCGAAGCAACCGCGCTTTTGCGCACAATTATGGCCGAGATCGACGTGGCAGTTTTTACATTCGACCCGGACCGGCGTCTGCGGCTGGTGAATCGGGCCGGCGAAAATCTGCTTGGGCAACCGATGGACAAATTGTTAGGCCGAAGCGCGGAGGATCTCGGACTGGCCGCTTGTTACGATGTCGATGAAGACGAGCCGCTGACATTATCATTTCCCGGCGGCTCCGGGCGCTGGGGTGTGCGGCGAAGCACATTTCGCGAACACGGTTTGCCGCACGAGCTGCTGGTGCTGACCGATCTGAGCCGCACGTTGCGCGAAGAAGAGCGCCGCGCGTGGCAACGCCTTGTCCGCGTGCTTGGCCATGAGATGAACAATTCACTCGCGCCGATCAAATCGCTGGCCGGAAGCTTGGAAACGTTACTTCGCCGCGAGCCGATGCCGCGCGATTGGAAAGATGACGCGGAGAGCGGATTGAAATCGATCGCGTCGCGCGCGGATTCATTGAGCCGGTTCATGCAGGCCTACACCCGGCTGGCGAAATTGCCGCCGCCGCAAAAAGAATATGTCGATCTTGGCGATCTGGTGCAGCGCGTGAGAAATCTCGAGCCGCGACTTAAAGTGCAAATTGTTCCGGGACCGAAACTGGAAATCCACGCGGACGCGGCGCAGATCGAACAGGTCCTGATTAATCTCGTGCACAACGCCGTGGATGCCGCGCTCGAAACGAAGGGAGCGGTCACAATTCGGTGGCGCGAAGCCGGCGATTGCGTCGAAGTGATCGTTCGTGATGAAGGCGAGGGGATCATGAACCTGACCAATTTGTTTGTTCCATTCTTCACCACGAAACCCGGCGGCTCCGGCATCGGACTAACGCTCAGCCGGCAAATCGCGGAAGCGCATGGTGGAACGCTGAGCCTGACGAATCGAACCGATCGCACTGGCGCGGAAGCGGTCTTGCGCTTGCCAAAATAGATTGTCATCCTGAGCGCCAGCGAAGGATCTCACCTACGCGCTGTTGATCACGCTTCCTACGTGGTGTGACGCAAACTCCGACTGTGAGGTCCCTCACATTCGTTCGGGATGACAGAAAAAAGATGGGTGCAGCGTCACGCTGCTCGTCCCGAAATCGGGACGGCGTTGTCCCACAAGCGGATCACTTCGCGCTTGCTCAAAGATCTCCAATAACTTTTAAGCGCTGATCATCAGCGACTTGTGACTTTGTTTTGGCGCGTGGCATGGCCATTGCAATAGGGAGTTACGAAATGAAAAAACTCTTGAATCTATTGAGCGGCCGAAACGCTTCTCATTAGAGACGAAGGGAAGAAACCTATGAAACCAACCACCATCACAAACAAGAACGCGCGGAAATTCCCGTTCGTTGATTACCAATATCAAGCCTCGAGCCTGGAAGATCTGACCGGCCGCTGCGCAAAGTTGTCGAATTCGTTTCGCGACATCAGCCGCGACTACTTCGACACCGAAGAGAATAAGGATTTTCTCAGTAACGCCGCAATTTTCTTCGCGTTGATCGCATCGGCGCTTGTGCCGATCGCCGCGAGCGCTTCAGAGATGATCCATCTCGTCCGTGTGTTGCCGGCGTTTTAATCACCCGTGACCCCACACCCTCAGAAAGACGAGGATTCGACCATCGTCCGGCCAAGCGGTTTTACGCCGAGCCTTTCTTCAATGGATGTTCCCCGCGAAGGCGTTGCCGCAAAAAAGCGGAAGCGCCGCATTTTAATTATCGGAGCGAGCGCGGTCGGTTTGATTTTGGCGACGTTTGCCTTGTCGCGTTTGAAACCGGCAGCGCCGAGTGTGGACCGCTCGAGCGTTTGGATCGACACCGTGAAGCGTGGTCCGATGGTGCGCCAAGTTCGCGGCCTGGGCACACTCGTTCCGGAAGAGATCCGCTGGATTCCGGCGAACACGGAAGGCAGCGTCGAAAAGATTTTGATCTGGCCGGGAACAAAAGTCGAACCCGGTGACGTTATATTAGAGTTGACCAGCCCTGAGTTAGAACAGAGCGCACACGAAGCCGAGTCGAAGGCGAAAGCCGCGGAAGCGGAGCTTGCGACTATGCGCGCCACTTTGCAGCGCGAACTGCTCGAGCAGGAATCGAAGACAGCGGCGGCCCACTCGGCCTACGAGCAGTCGAAAATGGAGCGCCAGACAAACGATCAACTGGCGAAGAACGGTCTCGTCGCCGAGCTCGTTTACAAAACTTCGAAAATCAAAGAAGAGGAACTGGGCAAGGGCGATGAGATCGAGCAGAAGCGATTGGCGTTTTCGCGAGACTCGATCGAGCCGCAGCTGGCGTCGAAACAAGCCGCAGTCGATCAAGCGAACCAACTGGCGAAATTAAAACTCGACCAGGTTGAGGCGTTGCACGTGAAAGCCGGAATGGCAGGGGTATTGCAGCAATTGCCGATTCAAATCGGCCAGCGCGTAAAGATCGGCGACAATCTCGCGCGCGTCGCGGACCCATCGAAGCTCAAAGCGCAGATCAAAATCGCGGAGACGCAGGCGAAAGATATTCAGCCAAATCAACAGGCGGTCATCGACACTCGCAACGGCGTGGTCAAAGGCCACGTGAAACGGGTCGATCCAGCGGTCGAACAGGGAACGGTGACGGTGGACGTCGCGTTTGATGAAGAATTGCCAAAAGGCGCGCGACCGGACCTGAGTGTCGATGGAACAATCGAGCTCGAGCGTCTCGACAACGTGGTGTTCGTCGGCCGGCCGGCGTTCGGACAGGAAAACAACACCGTCGGAATGTTTAAACTAGTGCCCGGCAGCAACGATGCGGTGCGCACGCCGGTGAAACTGGGCAAGAGCTCAGTCAACACCATTGAAATTCTCAGCGGCCTGAATCCAGGCGACCAGGTGATCCTCTCCGACACCAGCGCCTGGGATTCACACGAACGAATCAGATTGAATTGATGATTTCTGAATGCTGATCGCTGATTAAGAAATGAACGCGCAAGAGCTTAAGGATCGTACGAAACAATTTGCATTACGCGTGATGCACTTGGTCGATGCGTTGCCAAACTCAGCAAAGGGCCGCGCCATTGCCAGCCAGCTTGTGCGCAGCGGCACAAGCGTCGCAGCAAATTATCGGGCTGCCTGCCGTGGCCGTTCGCACGCAGAATTCATTTCCAAGATTGGCGTGGCCGAAGAAGAAGCCGACGAAACAGTCCTCTGGTTGGAATTGATCGTCGACGACAAACTCTTGCCGGAAAACAAAATTGCGCCTCTGCTGAAAGAAGCCAACGAGCTAACCGCGATCATGGCGGCTTCGTACATTTCCGCATCCCGTTCCAAGCGCGACGGCTCAGCGAATTCAAAATCAGCAATCAAAAATCAGCAATCAAAAATCAGAGCATGACAACAACCTCACCCAATCCTCAAACCTCATCGCGCAAGAACGGCTCAACTCCGTTGATCCGGCTCGATGCCGTAACCAAAGTGTTTCTGACTGACGAAGTCGAAACGCACGCGCTGTCCGGAATCCATTTGGACATTCGCGACGGCGAATATATTTCGATCGCTGGGCCGTCGGGCTGCGGCAAGTCGACGTTATTGTCGATCCTCGGCCTGCTCGACACGCCGTCGAACGGCAGTTACGCGCTCAAAGGCGGCGAAGTGGCCAACCTTTCATTCGCTGACCGGGCGCGAATCCGGAACCGCGAGATCGGTTTCATCTTCCAAAGCTTCAATCTGATCGGTGACCTGACGGTTTTTGAAAACGTGGAATTGCCGCTGACCTATCGCGGAATGGGCGCGGGTGACCGAAAAACTCTGGTCACGCAAGCGCTGGATCGCGTGGGAATGGCGCATCGAGCGAAACATTTGCCGAGCCAGCTCTCGGGCGGTCAGCAGCAACGCGTGGCGGTTGCGCGCGCGCTCGCGGGGAAACCGGCGATCCTGCTCGCGGACGAGCCGACCGGAAACCTCGATTCCCGTAACGGTGAGGCGGTCATGAATTTGCTCAAGGAACTGCACGCCGGCGGCGCGACCATTTGCATGGTCACGCACGACGAGCGGTTCGCGCAGCATGCCGATCGCACCGTCCACTTGTTCGACGGACGCGTGGTCGAAGACAGCCGGATTGCAGCCTAACGAATGTAACCCGGCGACCATGATCCGGCTTCACAACGTTGAGCGATCGTATCCGTTGGCGAAGGGGAAATTCTTTTACGTTCTGCGCGACATCGATATTGAAGTCGCAGAAGGCGAGTTCGTTTCGGTGATGGGACCGTCCGGCGCCGGGAAATCGACCCTGCTGCACATTCTCGGGATGCACGACCACGGTTGGAGCGGCGAATATTTTTTCCATGAAACGGCCGTTCACCATTTGAAAGCGAAGGAGCGGGCCGAGCTGCGCAACGAGCAAATCGGTTTTGTTTTCCAGCAGTATCATCTGCTCGACGACCTGACGGTTTACGAAAATCTCGAGATTCCGTTGTCGTATCGGAAAGTCGGCCGGAACGAACGGGCGGCGATCGTGGCGGACGCGCTCGATCGATTTCAGATGGTGGCAAAGAAAGATTTGTATCCGCGCCAGCTTTCCGGCGGTCAGCAGCAGCTCGTCGGGGTCGCGCGCGCGATCATTGCCAGTCCGAAACTGATTTTGGCGGACGAGCCGACTGGCAATCTTCACTCCAGCCAGGGCCAGGAAATTATGGAGCTGTTTCAAAAACTGAACGCCGAGGGCACGACCATCATTCAGGTCACGCACTCGGAGAAAAATGCAGGATACGGGAACCGGATCATTCAACTGCGGGACGGTTGGGTGGTCGAGGCCAACAAGAAGTAAATCATTATGATTATAGATTCGTTTCGTCAGGATATGCGCGTCGGTCTGCGCGTGTTGTTCAAAGAAAAGTCATTTTGTGTTCTTGCCGTGCTGGTGCTCGGTCTTGGCATCGGCGGCGCGACTACGCAATTCACCGTCGTCAACGCGATCGTTTTGCGCGGCTTCTCGTTTCCTCATCCCGAACAGCTGATGAGCGTCGGGTTGATCGATCCGAAGGCGAGCGATCAAAACAATAACTTCGGTGTTGGCAACATTCCGGCGGCCCAGGATTACGAGGATCTGAAAGCGGCGCAGCGTTCATTCGCGATGATGGCCGGCTATCTCAATGGATCGACCATCAACCTGACCTACAAAAACAATCCGCAGCGTTACACGGGCGCCTACGTCACGGAGGATTTTTTCAAAATCATCGGTGTGGCGCCATTCTTGGGCCGCGATTTTACGGCCGAGGACAATAAACCCGGCGCTGAAAAGGTCGCAATTTTGGGGGACGAAATCTGGAGACGCGATTTCGCCGCCGATCCAAACATCGTCGGACAGAGCGTTCGAATTAATGGCAAGGCCGCCACCATCATTGGCGTGATGCCGCCCAATTTTAAATTCCCGATTTCTGAGGAACTCTGGACGCCTCTTTATAATGAGTTCCCGCCCACCCCTCGAGGCGAACTTGTTCTTGGCGCGAACAATCGGGCACCCGCAGTGATGGGCCGGCTCAAACCGGGAATAACTCTCGATCAGGTGAACGCGGAGTTTGTCGCGCTCGCGCGTCATTTGGCGGACGACAATCCGAAGACGAACCAAAATTACACGTCGGCGAATGTGCAGTCGTTGCTGAACGCGTTTACCGGCGTGCAACTGCGGCAAATCGCCTGGTCGATGTTAGGCGCGGTCATTCTCGTTTTGCTGATCGCGTGCGTGAATGTGATGAACATGCAATTCGGCCGCGCGGCATTGCGTGCGAAAGAACTGGCGATTCGTGGCGCGCTCGGCGCAACCCGCTGGAGACTGGTGCGCCAGATGTTGACCGAAAGTTTGGTGGTCGCTCTCTTTGGTGCGGTGGCCGGCGTGCTCCTGGCCTATTGGTCGGTTGACCTGCTCGCTCGCACGATAAAGGCGGCGCCGTTTCCACCACCTTACTGGTGGCAATTCACAATCGATGCGCCTGTCCTCATTTTCACGGTCGTGATTACTTTGGTCGCGACCATCGTTTCCGGTTTGGTCCCGGCGTTTCTTAGCGCCAGGAGCAACGCGGCCGAAATCATGAAAGAAGGCGGTCGCGGCAATAGCAGCCGTTTGGTCAACGTGATCACGCGCGTGCTTGTCGTCGCGCAGATCGCGCTGACCGCCGCGCTTTTAATCGCGGCGACGTTGCAGATCAAGTCGATCCGCAATCAAACCAAACTCGACTATGGCTACGACGAGAACGCCCTTTACGCGGCGCGGATGGCTCTGATGGAAGGCGCCTACCCCAGCGAGGATGCGCGGCGAGAATTTTTTAAACGCGCCGTTCGTTCCTTGCGCGCCAACCCCCAGTTCGAATCCGCCGCCATGACCGATCGCTTCCGGATGACGTTTGCGCCCAACGGCCAGTATGAAGTCGACGGCCGAAATTATCTGACCGATCGGGATCGTCCGACCGGCAATTTTGAATCGGTCTCGGACAATTATTTTACGACGCTCGGATTAAAAATTTTAGAAGGCCGCGATTTTACGATCGACGACAATGATTCGAAGCAACCGGTCGCAATTGTGAACTCGAGTTTTGCCCGAAAGTATTGGGGCAATCAAAGCGCGATCGGTCATCAGGTCCGGATTTTCAATCCGGGCAAGCCGCAACCGTGGCGAAGGATCGTTGGAGTGGTGCCGGACACGTTGATGCAGGGACCATTCGATCAGCTGACCGATAGCGCGGGATTTTACATGCCGTTGTTGGGCGCATCACCGGCCACGCAATTTTGCACGATCGTTGTTCGTCCACGTGCGGGGCAACGAGCTGAAACGTTGGGGCCGACGCTGAGCAGGGCTGTGACGGAGATCGATTCCAATCTTCCGACTTATTTCGCCGGAACACCGGCCCGATTCCACCACGAGATTCTTAACGGGAACCGCGTTATCGCAACGCTCTTCACCATCTTCGGAGTCGTCGCATTCGTTCTGTCCGCGGTTGGTCTCTATGGCGTGATGAGTTTTTCAGTGAATCAACGCACACAGGAGTTCGGTATTCGCATGGCGCTGGGAGCGGACGCCGGGCGCATCTTTCGAATGGTGATGACTCAAGGCGCGTGGCAACTCGCGATTGGCCTTGCCATCGGCGCGGGCGGCATTGCGTTACTGCTCGGAGTCGTGGCCGCCGGTGCCCTCAAAAACATTCTCTTCAAAGTCGACGCACTCGATCCGTCGATCTATTTCGCGGTCGCCGGACTCCTCACTCTTGTCTCCGCAGTTTCGTGCTTCGTTCCGGCGCGTCGCGCCACGCGCGTCGATCCGATGGTTGCGCTTCGTTACGAATGATTATGAATTACCTCCGTTTTGCTTTTCGGCAGTTAATCAAGAATCCGGCGTTCTCGGCGGTTGCGATCATCACGCTCGCACTCGGCATTGGGGCGAACACCGCTATCTTCAGCATCGTCAACGCAGTTCTGCTCCGGCCGCTGCCGTATCCGAATGCTGACCGGATCATGGTCTTGAGTGAATCTTCCGGCCCGGGTCAGGATTTTTCGGTCGCGCTACCTGATTATTTCGATTGGCGAAACGACAACAAGGTTTTCGAACATCTCGCCTGTACTCACAAAGAATCGCGAAATCTAAGTGGTATTTCCGGTCGCGAAGCGGAGCGAGTGTCGTGTGCGTCGGTGACGCGGAATTTCTTCGATGTGATTGGTCTGCCGGCCGAGGTCGGTCGCACATTTAGTGAGGACGAAGACAAAGTCGGCGGACCACCGGTCGTGGTCATCAGCGATCGACTCTGGCAACGCGCATTTAATCGCGACCCAGCCGCGGTCGGCCGCTCGATCAATCTGCACGATCAGAGTTTCACCATCGTCGGCGTCATGCCGCCGCAAATGACTTCGCCGCAAGACACCGACGCCTGGTTCTCGCTCGGACGCCGAAGCAATAATCCGGCGTGGATGGATCGGTCGCATCATCCAATGATGTTTGTCTGGGGCCGGCTCAAAACGGGCGTAACGGTCGAGCAGGCGCGCACCGAGATGAAAGGTATCGCGGCGCGTTTGGAAAAAACATACCCGGACACCAACACCAAGGTCTACGCGGTGGTCACACCGCTCCTGGAGAATTTAGTCGGCAAATACAGAACCAATCTCGGACTTCTCCTGGGTGCGGTCGGATTGGTTTTGCTCATCGCCTGCGCGAACCTCGCCAACTTGTTTGCGGCGCGAGGTGCCGCGCGGGCGAGAGACCTTGCCATTCACGCCGCCGTTGGTGCAACACGAGCGCAAATCGTTCGCCAACTCCTGATCGAAAGTTTTTTGATCGCACTGATTGGGGGAGCGCTCGGGTTTTTCATGGCCGTTTGGGTCCGCGACGCATTGGTTGCTCTGAGTCCGGGCGACGTTTCCCGTTTCAAACAAATTTCGTTCGATTTGCCGGTCCTCGGTTTTACATTTTTGGTCGCATCGCTGACCACGATCATTTTCGGATTGTGGCCGGCGTGGCAGGCTTCGCATGCGGACGTTCAACTCGCCCTAAAATCGGGCTCGGCCGGAAGCGGCGATCCGCCTTCGGCCAAACGCGCGCGTGATTGGCTCGTGATCAGCGAGATTGCGCTCACACTCACGTTGCTCGTTGCGGCCGGGCTGGTCCTGAAAAGTTTTTCGCGACTGCAATCGCTTCAACTTGGCTACGAACCTCGTGGTCTTTTCACCGCCCGACTCGAGTTGCCATGGAAAACGTATTCGAGTCGCGAGAAGATCGGGACGTTTACCAAAGCGCTGCTCGACAAAGTAAGCGCGCTTCCCGGTATCCAAAGCGCCGGCATCGGCTCCAACTCGCCGCTAATGGGCGGCTGGCAGACCGGCTTTTACCGGGAAGGCCACCCGCCTTCTTCGCCGAGCAATATGCCATCCGCGGATCTCGAAGTGATCACCGGCGATTATTTCGCGACATTCAAGGCGCCACTTTTGCGCGGGCGCACTTTCAACGAGCGCGACACAAAAGATTCGCCGCGGGTCATCATCATCGATCAGGCAATGGCGGAACAATTTTTTCCGGGTGAGGATCCAATCGGCAAGCGTCTCTCGGTTGACGCGGGCAATGACGAAGAAGGCAACGTCCTGTCGGAGATTGTTGGCCTGGTAGCGAGAATGCGATTTCACGCCATCGACGAGATGGCGCCGCTGCCCGTGATTTATTGTTCGATAGCGCAGGCGCAACGGACCAGCCTCGGTCTGTTCGTTCGCTCGAACATGAGCGCGGCATCACTCGCCAAATTAATTCGTGACACTGTCAGCTCGATCGATCCATCGCAGCCGGTGTTCGACGCGCGGCCAATGACCGATCGTGTTCACGAAACGTGGGGCAGCCAGCGTCTCCTCAGCTTTCTTTTCTCGATCTTCGCCGGTCTCGCGCTTCTGCTCGCGACCATCGGCCTTTACGGCCTTCTCGCTTACACCACGCTCAGACGCGTCCGCGAAATCGGGATCCGTCTCGCCCTGGGAGCACGGCCGGCCCAGATCCGCGTGCTCGTTCTCTCACACGGGATGTATTTGCTTTTAATCGGCTCGGCGATTGGTCTGGTCAGCGCGTTCGCTCTCTCGCGCGCATTGCAAAGCGTGCTCTTCGAAGTGAAAGGGATCGATCCGAGAATTTATCTCGGAGTCGGACTGCTGCTTTTCGGAGCGACTCTCCTTGCTTCGTGGATTCCGGCGCGCCGCGCTTCCCGCGTCGATCCTATCATCGCCTTACGCGCAGAATAATTAACCATGCAAAATCTTGGCCATTCCTTGCGCAGTTTGCTCAAGCAGCCGCTCTTCAGTGGAATCGTTGTCCTGACGTTTGCGCTCGGAATCGGCGCAAACAGCGCGGTGTTCAGCGTCGTCAACGCCGTCATGTTGCGGCCGTTGCCGTTTCCTCAGCCGCAAAATCTCACCATGCTTTTGCTTTACGACATGCGGGGGGGCGCAGCCGAGCTCAATGAAGACCAGACCTGCTCCTATCCGGACTTTGCCGATTGGCGTTCGCAAAATCGTGTCTTCGAACAAATGGCAGTTTACACCAACAACAGTGTCACGACCCTGACCGACGGCGGGGAAGCGACCCACGTTCAAGGCGAAGCTGTTTCGGCGAATTTGTTTTCAATTCTTCGGGTCCAGCCAATCCTGGGTCGCGGTTTTCTTCCCAAAGAAGATGAACCGGGAAATCGGGTGGTCATTTTGAGTCACGCACTGTGGCAGCGCCGCTTTGCCGGCGATCCGGGAATTATCGGCAAGGCGCTGACCTTCAACGGAGAAAAATTCGAGGTCGTCGGAGTGATGCCCGACCGATTTGAATTTCCATTCGGCAAATACAGCCCTGAGGTCTGGACGACGATGTCGATGTTGCGCGAGTCGAAGGACGGCTCCCAACCAATGACTGCACAGCGCGGCAACGATTTCCTAAAATGCGTCGCTCGCCTCAAGCCGGGCGTCTCGATTGATCAGGCCCAGGCTAACATCGACACGATCAGCGCCGCGTTGCGGCAGCAATACCCGGATTCAAATACTAACGTTGGCGTGAAAGTGGTGCCACTGGCACGGGCAATAGTCGGCGACGCTCACTCGGCGTTGCTGATGCTCTGCGCGATGGCCGGATGCGTTTTGCTCGTTGCCTGCGTCAACGTGATCAATCTGCTCCTGGCGCGCTCCGTTTCGCGCCAAAAAGAGATCAGCATCCGGACCGCGCTCGGCGCCGGCCGCTGGCACATCGTCAAACAACTCTTGTCTGAAAGCATAGTGCTGAGCGTCGCCGGCGGCGTGATCGGATTGATGATCGCGATCTGGGCGCTCGATTCATTGAAAGCATTTTTGCCGGCGAACATTCCGCGAATAGCGGAGGTCTCGCCCGATCTTCGCGTTATTGCGTTTACCGCGCTGGTTAGTCTCGGCGCCGCAGTCTTGGCCGGACTTTTGCCGGCGTGGCGCGCATCGCATCCGAACATCACGGGCTCGCTGAATGAAAACTCCCGCGGTTCGAGTGAAGGTGTGCACAGCGGCCGGACCCGCGCTGTTTTGGTAGTAGTCGAGGTTGTGCTCGCGCTGGTGTTGCTCGCCAGCGCTGGTTTGCTTGTCCAAAGTTTTCTCCGCCTGCAGAGAGTGCATCCTGGTTTCGATCCAAACAATGTCGTCACCGCACGGATGGCGTTGCCTGATTCGGGATACAGCAAGCCGGAGCAGGCCGCAGCGTTTTTCAAAAAGCTCCTCGCGAATGTGTCTGCATCACCTGGGATCAGCGCAGCAGCCGGCGCGTGGTGGATTCCGCTCAGCGGCAGCGAAATCGTTTTCACTTTCAATATCGAAGAGCGGCCGTTGCCGAAAGCGCAGCAGCCCCAAGCGCAGGTCAACGTCGTCACCGTCGACTTTTTCAAGACCGTGCGCGTTCCGCTTTTGCGCGGTCGCGACTTCAACGTTCACGACGATCGCAACGCTCCCCGGGTTGCGATCGTGACGGAAAGTTTCGCCAAGGAATTTTTCCCGGGTGAAGATCCGATCGGGAAACGCATTACCCCAAACGGATCCGCCGACCCGGGTGATCCGCCGGCACGCGAGATCGTCGGCGTCGTTGGAGACCTGCACCTGATCAGTTTGGGCGCAGCCCCCAAGTCCCAGATTTATCTGCCGCAAGACCAATTCGGCCTCGGGACGATGTCGATCTTCGTGCGCACTCAAATGAGTCAATCGTCATTAATGACTACGTTGCGGCGCGCGATCGACGAAATAGACAAAGACGTTCCGGTTTATCGGATGCGCACTTTGCCGGATTATCTTTCCCAATCGATTGCCCAACCGCGGTTGAACGCGATGCTGGTTGGCCTTTTCGCGCTGATTGCGCTGCTCCTCGCTGCCGCCGGAATTTTCGGAGTGATGAGTTACTCGGTTACGCAGCGCACACAGGAGATTGGAATTCGTCTCGCTCTCGGCGCGCAACGTTACGATGTGCTGCGCCTGGTCGTGGGCCAGGGGATGCGTTTCGTCGGGGTCGGCCTTGTTCTCGGTCTGATCGGCGTTTTTGCCTGCACTCGTTTGCTCCAGAACCTGCTCTTCGGCGTCGGCGCAACCGATCTGCCGACGATGCTGGTCATCACTGTAATTCTGACCGCGGTCGCATTCGTCGCCTGCCTGTTGCCAGCGCGACGCGCCACGTTAGTCGATCCCGTTCAAGCATTGCGTGCCGAATGATTTTTCCCAAACCCTCAACCCGAAACTCCTATGAACGATATTCGTTTCGCTTTTCGTAAACTTCGACAATCACCCGCGTTCACTTTCATCGCGGTGCTCACGCTTGCGCTCGGGATCGGTCTGAACACGACTATCTTTAGTTTGGTTAACGACCTTTTCCTCCGCCGCCTCCCGTTTAAGGAACCATCGCGCGTGGTTCATTTGAGCGGCGGCGATAAATCGCGCGAGTTGGTCGACATCGGCGTCTCGGCGCCGCGCTACATGCATTATCGCGAAGGCCAGGCTCTGTTCGAATCAATCGCCGGCGAAAACTTCTTCGCCTTCACTTTGACCGGTCTGGGCGATCCGGTTCAGATTTTTGGGGGCAGACTAACCTCGAACTATTTTGATCTTCTCGGCGTTCATCCGATTATGGGCCGGAATTTTTTGCCGAATGAAGAGGAGGGCGCCGACGTCGCGGTGGTCACGAAAGCGTTCTGGCAGAAACGGCTTGGCGGCGATCCCAACGTGATTGGCCGCAGCATTAATCTGGACGGCGTTGCGCACACCATCGTCGGAGTTTTGCCCAACATGCCGGTGACCTGGTTCGGCGCGAATCCGATTGCGGAAGTCTGGACGACGAAACCATTTCAACTTCCCGGATTCAGTTACGAGCGAATGATGCGCGGCACCAGTTTTCTCCGGGTCATTGGCCGGATGAAACCCGGAATGACGCTCGACCAGGTGAAAGCGGGATTGCCATCGCTCGATCACAGTTATCAGTCGCAGTACCCGAACAAGATCGACAGCTCACTCGTGACGGCGGTCCGGACGCTGCCGCAGGATGTGACTCAAAACTTTCGCGCCGGTTTCATTACACTTTTTGCGGCGGTCAGTTTCGTATTGCTGATTGCGTGCAGCAATGTGGCGAATCTCTTGCTCGTTCGTTTCAGCGGACGTCGCCGTGAGATTGCGTTGCGGATGGCGATTGGTGCGTCCCGCTCGAGCGTGGTGCGGCTTTTCGTTTTCGAGAGTCTGTTGGTCAGCGTGATTGCCGGACTGGTCGGCGCGTTCGTCGCCTGGGGCCTGGTGCCGCTGGTGCCAAGTATGGCTTCGAATTTCCTGCCGCTAGAAGCAAACACCGCCACCAGTGTCTCAATGCCGGTGCTTCTGTTCACAATTGCGTTGTCGCTTTTGACTGGCCTGCTCATGGGAATTTATCCGGCAATTCAAGGTTCGCATGCAGATCTGGTCGACGCATTGAAAGAGGGTGGGCGCGGGACCAGCGGCAGTATGCGACAACAGCGCTTCCGCAAAATTCTTGTCGGCGCGCAGGTTGCGTTGTCGGTCACGCTGTTGGCGGGCGCGGCCTTGCTCATCACCAGTTTTGTTCGGCTTACGCAACAGAATGTTGGATTCCGTTCCCAAAATCTTTGGACCGGCGCGATCACCTTGCCCATTTCACCATACGCCGACGCGCCGTCGCGCCAGCGTTTCGCTGAGCAAACGCTCGATGCCTTGCGCGATGTGCCGGGAATCGAAAGCGCAACCATTAGCGGCGATATTCCGCTCAACGGCGGCAATCGCACCCTTTACGCGCGCGGCGACCGCGAGGTCCCCCCAATCGAGCAACGCGCAAACGGGCCGAGCCATGACATTGGCCCCGGTTATTTCCGCACCTGGGGAATCCCGCTCATGGCCGGGCGCGAATTTAACGAGCACGACACCGCTGACTCGCAAAAAGTTTGTCTGGTTAGCCAGGCCGGCGCCAAAAAAGTTTGGCCGGGCGAAAATCCGATTGGCAAGACGTTGCTTGTCAGCAGTCTGGGTGTGCCCTACGAAGTTGTCGGCATCGTTGGCGATGTGCGCTCCATCCGCGTGAACGAAGCGCCGGGGATGGAATTTTATTTGCCCTGGTCGCAGGAAAACTTTCCGTTCGCGAATGTGACCATTCGGACAAATTTAAAATTGGACGCCGCGACCAAGGCAGTGCAATCCGCGATTAGCAAAGTGAATTCGGGGCTGGCGATTGCCATTCCGCAAATGATGGATGCAGTCGTCGCGCAGGCGCTTGGACAGGCGCGCTTGATGACCTGGCTGCTCGGAATCTTTGCCGGTGTTGCGTTGCTGCTCGCGAGCATCGGAATCTACGGAGCGGTCGCCTACACGGTCGAACAGCGCACTGGCGAAATCGGCGTCCGCATGGCGCTCGGAGCGCAAACGCGCGACGTCCTGCGCCTGGTCGTGAATCAGGGAATGAAACCGGTCGTGATCGGACTCGTCATCGGAATCGTCGCCGCATTCGCGCTCGGGCGATTGATTACCTCCCAACTGTTTGAGGTTTCAGCGCACAATCCGGCGTTGCTTGGCGGCGCGACCCTCGTGCTTGCCGCGATTGCATTGGTTGCATGCCTGTTGCCGGCGCGGCGAGCGGCAATGGTCGATCCGATCCAAGCGTTGCGCACCGAATAAATCGGACCACGACATTATGCTGACGGATTTAAAATACGCGCTGCGAATGTTGGTAAAAGCGCCCGGCTTCACCGCCATTGCCGTTTTGACTCTCGCTCTCGGCATCGGCGCTAACAGCGCGATCTTCAGCGTCATCGATACCGTCCTGCTTCGGCCGCTGCCATTCTCAAAACCGAATCAGCTGATTTCGGTTTGGAGCAAAGTCATCAACGAGGACGACAAGGAGACCGGATCTTTTCCTGATTACGCCGACATTCGCGATCAATCGCAGACGGTTGATGCATTGTTTGCCTACACTCGCGGCAGCACGGTTCTGGGAACCGGCAATGAATCTCGCGAGCTCCAAGGCCTCGCTGTCACATCCGGCATTTTTCGTGTCCTGGCGGTGCAGCCGTTTCTCGGCCGCACATTTACGCGCGAAGAAGAGACAGCCGATTCCCGCGTCGTCGTCCTGACCTACGAAACCTGGCAACGAGAGTTCAATTCTGATCGAAACATTATCGGCCGGGAAATTCTGCTTTCACTTCGGCCTTATACCGTGATCGGCGTAATGCCGGCGGGATTTCATTATCCCATCGGCATCCGATGCGAATATTTCAATCCGCTTCAGCCATTGGTGCCGGATTCGGTGAAAAATCGCGGCTCCCATTTTCTCCGCTTTGTCGGTCGCTTGAAAGACGGAGTCGACGTCAAGCAGGCGAGCGCAGAAATCAACGCCATCTCAGCGCGCATGGAAAAACAATATCCCGATAGCAATACCGGACGCAGTTACTACGCTATCTCGTTGCACCAGGATCTGGTGGGTGACGTTCGTCCGGCATTACTCACCGTATTGGCTGCGGTGTTTTTCGTGCTGCTGATTGCATGCGCCAATGTGGCCAATCTTTTGCTCGCGCGCGCCACTCAGCGCCGCCGCGAAATCGCGATTCGGACTGCACTGGGCGCCGGTCGCGTCCGGATCGTCCGTCAATTGCTCGGCGAAGGATTTATTCTCGCACTTGTTGGTGCGCTCGGCGGTTTGCTGATTGCTTGGTGGGGGATTGATCTCTTGCGCTTATTTGGTCCGCGCGATGTTCCACGACTGGACGAAACTCGAGTCAACGGTCTGGTCATCATTTTCACGCTTGGGGCGGCCATGTTTAGCACTCTGCTGTTTGCATTGGTGCCGGCTTTGCAAGTTTCGCGGCCGAATGTGAATGAATCTCTGCAGGACGGAAATCGCGGCGCGGTTGGTCCTGAATCACATCGGCTGCGCGCGTTGCTTGTGATCGCGCAAGTGGCGTTGTCGATGTTGCTTCTCGCCGGCGCGGGCTTGCTGATCAAGAGCTTCGGTAATCTGCGAGCGACGAATCCCGGCTTCGAACCATCTCGCGCGGTGATGATCGATCTCTCTTTGCCGCGCGCAAAATATTCTGATCCAGTTAAACAACGGGAGTTTTTCGAACGTCTCGACGACAAACTGCACTCGTTGCCGGGCGTGGATGCGGCCGGTGGCGCGATGCCGCTCCCTTTCTCAAATAACGATCGTGCGTCATCGTTTTGGATCGCCGGTCGACCGGATCCGGGTTTAGGTAATCACCCGAATGCTTCGCATCTCACGGTCAACAGCGATTACTTCCGCGCCATGCACATTCCGCTCTTAAGCGGCCGAACGTTCACGCCGCGCGACAACAAGGACTCACTTCCCGTGGTGATGGTGAACGAGGCGTTTGTCAGAAAATTCTTCAATGGCGGGAACGCAATCGGCGAACACGTCATCGTTGACCGTTCCGAGAAGGAGAAACAGACGACGCTTGAAGTCGTCGGCGTCGTCGGCAACACCCGGCACGAATCGCTCGCGATCGAACCGATTCCGGAATTTTACATTCCTTTCCAACAAGATCCCGATCGACGGATGCATATCGTTCTGCGCACGTCACTCGAGAAAGTGAGCGGACTCGAAACCGCCGCCCGCAATGCCATTCATGAAGTTGATGGCGATATTTATTTTCCGGGCCTAACGCCGTTGCCGCAGCTCATTGGGACCACACTCGCCCAACCGCGATTCAACATGATGTTGCTCGGCTGTTTTGCCGGAGTTGCGATGATGCTTGCTGCCATCGGAATTTACGGCGTCATCGCTTACAGCGTGGCCCAGCGCACACGCGAGATCGGCATTCGGATGGCCCTCGGCGCGCAAAAGGTCGACATGCTGACCATGATTTTACGCCAAAGCTTTACCGTCATCGGCATTGGTTTGCTGGTCGGACTTTTCGGAGCGCTCGCCGTCACGCGCTTGATGTCGAGTCTGCTTTTCGGCGTCAGCGCAAACGATTTCTCGATTTACGCCGTCGTCACCATCGTCTTGAGCGGCGCGGCCTTGATTGCCACCTACCTTCCGGCGCGTCGCGCAATGGCGGTCGATCCGATGGTTGCGTTGCGCTACGAGTGACATGAACGATCTGAAGTTCGCTCTGCGCCAGCTCCGTAAATCGCCTGCATTCACGGTCACCGCGCTTGCCACGGTCGCGATCTGCCTCGGCGCGAACCTGGCGATTTTTGCAGTGATCGATTCCATTCTGCTTCGCCCGCTTCCCTTTCCGCAATCCGACCGTCTGGTCACGACCTTCAACACCTATCCGAAAGCCGGAGTGGAGAATGATGGCTCATCGATTACCAATTACTACGAACGGCGCGGCAACATTCCGGCCTTCGAGAGCCTTTCCATGTATATGGAGAGAGCCGAAACCGTCGGTGATCCGGGCTCCATGCAACAGGAAGAAATCGTGCGCATCTCGCCGGAATTTTTCACGACCCTTGGTGTAAGCCCCGCGATCGGTCGCAACTTCACCGAGGAAGAAACGGCCGCGCAGAAGAACGTCATTATCTTAACGGACGCCTTCTGGCGCCAACGTTTCAATTCCGATCCAAACATTCTGGGTCGTGATACCCGCATAAACGGTATCCCAAGAAGGATCGTTGGCGTCCTGCCTCCTGCTTTTCGTTTTCTCTCATCCGAGGCGCGCGTTTTTCTTCCGATAAAATCCGATATGGAACAGCGTGGACCGAAAGCACGCCACACCAACGTCAACGGCACGCACCTAATCGCGCGATTGAAACCGGGCGCGACGATCGCGGAAGCGCAAGCCCAGATCGATGCGCACAATGCCGCGGTCGAGAAGGACAATCCGGAAGCGAAAATGATGGCCGAAGCCGGCTTCCGCTCGCCGGTGGTTCCGCTGCATGCGTATCACGTTCGCTCTATCCGCCCGACCCTTTTATTGATGCAGGCCGGTGTATTTTTTCTCCTGCTCATCGGCACGGTCAACCTCGTCAATCTACTGCTGATTCGCTCGAGTGACCGCGCGAAGGAAATGGCGATCCGACAATCGATGGGCGCGAGCCGATGGCACGTCGTGAAACAGGTGACGATCGAGACGGTGTTGCTCACGTCCGTCGGTGGCGTGCTCGGATTGATCATCGGAGCGTGGGGAATTCGGCTGCTCGAAATTCTCGGCGCGGATCGGTTGCCACTCGGCGCGCACGTCAGCTTCGATAATCACCTCGCCGCGATCGGCCTAGTCGGCGCCATCGTCCTTGGGATTATCATCACGGCGCCAATCGCCTGGTTCAATCTGCGCAGTCATCTCGCAAATGCCCTCCAATCTGAATCGCGCACCGGGACGATCAACCGAACCACCCAACGCCTGCGCCACGGCTTTATAGTCGCGCAGATCGCCCTTGCTTTTATTTTGCTCGCTGGTGCGGCGCTCCTTGGACTGAGCCTGAAAAACGTCCTGGCCGTTCCGTCCGGTTTTCGCGCCGAGCATGTTCTGACCGGCGAGTGCACCATCTCGTGGGACGTTATTCCGAATCGCGTCGTCATCATCGATCGCTTGCTGGAATCCATCCGGCAGCAACCGGGAATCGTCTCCGCCGGAACAATCACCAGCATCCCGTTGAGCGGCGATAGCGGCAAAACCGTAATCACGCCGAAGGACTACGTGCCGCCGCCCGGTCAATCACAGCAGGGTCATTACTCTTATGGCGTTCACGGCGATTACTTCTCCGTCCTCGGCATTCCACTGCGCGAAGGACGCTTCCTCACCTCGGCGGACTCGCATCGTCCTGAACGCGTCTGTGTCGTGGACGAAGATTTTGCGCGTCGGTATTGGCCGAATGGCGGCGCGCTCGGTCAGCGTATCGCTGTCGGCGACGAAACAGATGACGCGAAGCTCTTCACGATTGTCGGCGTCGTCGGCGCTGTAAAACAGGCAGAGCTTACCGAACCGCAGGGACAAGGCGCGGTTTACCTGCCGCTCGTATATCGAGAGAACAATAGTGTCTTCGTCGTCACGCGAACGAGCCAGCGCCCAGAAGCGTTTGCCGAGACGCTGCGGAAACTGGTGCGCGCGGCCAATCCTGACCTGGCGATCGATAACCTCCGCTCCATGGACACGCGCATCGCGGAAAGTCTGATCGCGCGTCGCTCGCCGGCGCTCCTTGCGGGAATTTTCGCCGGCGTGGCGCTGCTGCTGGCGGCGATTCGAACGTATGGCGTGTTGAGTTACGCGGTCGCGCAACGCCACCGCGAGATCGGTATTCGCATGGCGCTCGGTGCGCAGAGGAAACAAATCGGCACACAGTTCTTCTCGTTAGGCCTGCGACTCCTCGCTGCGGGAACCATTCTTGGTTTGATTGGCGCGTGGCTGGCAGGAAGAGCGATGCAGAGCGTTCTCTTCGACGTGCCGACGCTGCACATCGCCATTCTTATCGGTACCGCCTTCGTCCTGGCCGCAGTGTCACTGGTCGCTTGTCTCATCCCCGTCCGGCGCGCCACGCTCGTTAATCCAATCGAGGCTTTGCACAGCGAATAATTAATCAGCGACCTGAACGCCTTCGTTCGCCGTGCGCTTCGCGTAAAGTTCGCTTAATCGTTTTGTCATCGGTCCGACCTTGCCATCACCGACGTCGCGATTGTCGATCTTAACAACGCCGGCCAGCTCGCCCATGGTGCCGGTGCAAAACATTTCGTCCGCGCCATAAACATCGACTGGCGACAAATCGGCCTCGACGCAGCGGATTTTTTCGGCGGCGGCGATTTCAATCACGGTCGCGCGCGTGATTCCTTCCGGACAGGCGACAGCCTTGCTCGTGGCTAGATCGCCTTTGCGTACGATGAAAATGTTGGTCGCATTGGTCTCGGCAATGAATCCATTGCTGTCGAGCATGAGCGCGTCGTCCGCGCCGGCGTTATTCGCCTCGATCTTGGCCAGAATTGAATTCAGCAAATTCGCGTGGTGGATCCGGGGATCGAGAACCTCCGGCGGCGGCCGGCGAATCGATGCGGTGATCAATTTGAGGCCACCTTTGGAATAAACCGGCGCCTTGTGCTCGGCCAGAATGATCAGTGTTGCTCCGCTCTGGTTCAGCCGCGGATCCATTCCCGATGTCATTTTAACTCCGCGACTGAGCGTGAGACGAATGTGGACGCCATCGCGCATTTTGTTCGCCGCGAGCGTCCGTTTGAGTTCTTCAATAATTTTTTCGCGTGACGGAAGATCGACAATCGACAACGCCTGCGCGGAACGTTCCAGTCGATTGAGATGCTCGTGTAATTTAAAAATGCGTCCGTTATAAAGGCGAAGCCCTTCCCAAACCGCGTCGCCACCTTGCACCGCCGAATCGAATGGGCTGATCCCGGCTTTGTCCCGGTGCACGAGCTGACCATTGATGTTGACGATCAGGTCTTTGTTCTTGGGATTGAATTTCTGAAGCACAATAGGGAGATCAATCAGGGACCCAGGAAAGCAGGAAAAGCACTAAAAATGTTGTAGCGGCGTTTGTCTCAAACGCCTCTACAATCTTCTGGATCTTAGCGCAGCCGATGTTCGTACAGCTGCTCGTAACATTCGCGACATTGCGCATGAATTTTCTTCAGATGGATCGGAACATTTCCCTCTCGTCTCTTGTACGGCTGGAACGATGTTGATCTTGCTACATCGTGGTACCAATGTTTTGCCCAGATCCCGTCGGTTTCTCGTAATCCGGGAGGCCACGAAAGCATCGCGGCGTCAAAGGGAACGCCTGTCGCGTCGCAAAGAAGGCGCAGGATTCGCTCCGGATTTTCCAGAACATCACGTGCATCGACTACTGGAGAAGCCGAATTGGTTTTCGCCCTCACGAAATCGAAGATCTCGCATTGCTGAACGAACCCGAGATCCTCCAACTCCGGGTCCGGATTCTTTTTGATGTAGGAAAGGATCACCTCGCGCGGGTCGCGGATCAAAAAACAATTGGTAAGATCGCCGATCCACTCCCGATCGATCTCCGGCAGCAAATGATGCGTCATTTGTTTCTGGAAGAAGATGTTCCTGCCCGTCGGGGCACTGAGGCCCCTCCCACATTGTTCAACGATCTTTCGCCAATCCGTTTCCTCTTGCGCGATGATTTCGTCCGCGCCGGGGTGCTTTTTGCCCGTCCTCTCTAAATAGTACGCGTAAAATGGCTCATCGATCACAACCGTGTCGGGGCGGTTGCCCCAGGCGCGCATCATGGCGGTGGAGATATTGCGGGGACCCGACCACATCGCGATGTGAACCGGAGGCGCGATCACATTTATCCAAAGATGAGCAGTTGAATCGAATCGGGCAGATGCTGCGCCACGTTTGTCACGACGCTGCCACGAAGCAGCTTGGTCAGCGCGGTTCGTTGGGTCGAACCAATCACCAAATAATCGACGCCCATGGTCGCGGAAAGATCGACAATCGTTGTGGCGGCATCCTGGCTAACGGCATAAATCGGGATGACGCAAACGTCGCGGTCCGCCCCGAGCTTCATCATCAATGACATGATCGCGTTCGCTTCCGGATCGTCCTGCCATTTGGCGCGACCGAGCGAAGCTGGTCCGCCCGAATAATAGACAGCAACCTCCTTGACGTAGAGGACACAGAGGGTCGCCTTGCGCAATTGCGCTTCATCGAGCGCAAAGCCCAGCACCGGCGTAATACCGCGCGCCGCCACCATGATTTTCTGACCTTCCTGTAAACGTGGCTGCACGCGAGCTTCCAGATCGGGCCCGACCATTTCCGCCACCTCCCGAGTAACGGTGAGCGTGGTCAGGCCCTGTCGCTTCTGCGTGTAGGCGCGCAACGCCAATCCACCGATCAGCACGGCGACGATGAACTGGAGCGCGTCGAGTTTCGTGTGTGCGAGCGTTAGTTCGACAAAAAACAGGATGCAAAAGGTGAGGGCGAATAGAACACGGTCGTACCAGGTAAAGCCGACGGTGCGATTAAACACACACGAGCCGACGTTTACCGTGATCGCACCGATGACGCCAATCGCGTAGAGACCGGCGAGCGCGGTGAAATTGGCAACGAACAGAAGGACGATCGCAGGCAGCCCTATGGCGATGAGCAACGGATACGTCGGAACCCCATGTCGATTCAAGCGCTTGAATTCGCGCGGCATTTCGCGGTCCCGCGCCATCATGTAGAGCAGACCGATCGTCGCGACGATAGCGGTGTTGGCAGCGCTCAGAAGCAGCAGGAAAAAAACGACTCCGACCATCCAGCCAAAGAAATTCCCGATGGCGGGTGAAAAGGTGGCGGTGGCAAACTGCTCGCCGATGAAACGCAACATGTCTTCACTTCGGAGTTGAAGCACTGAGGCGATCGAGGATTGGTCGGACAGGTGCAGTGTCTTTCCCATGATTGAGGGCAAAGAAAGCATGGCCCAGCCGAGTAATGCTGTTCCGCAAACAACTTCTATCGCTACCGGTGTGATGGCTTTGAACGCCTCGCGACCCACGCTCGGCTTGTCCATTGTCGATCCGGGGTCGAGTTTCATTACTCCAGTGAGATTCGCGATCGATTCCGCACCGGAGAGCGCGAGAATGACGCCAACAAATTGGACCCACAGGGTGCCCAGACTTGCCTGGCGCGGTTGTAGGAAATGGGTGGTTAAATGCGGCGCGGCGAATGCGATCATCAATACAACCACGATGACCGTCGGCACGGCCACTGCGACGGCGAACGTGCCAGAATGTTTTGGCCCAAAAAAGTTGATCCCCCCCATGATCAGGAGCACGCCAATTGTGGTCAGCGCGATGTGATCGCGGAGAAATTTGATCCAGATAACATGCTCCGCGCCGGAAGTGATGTAGGTCAGCGCCGACCAACCGCTGAGTGCCGCGGTCACTGTTAGATTGGCGAGCAACAACAACGCTCCCACAACAGCGAGCAATCGCCCCTGCGAGCGCGCCGCCGAGTAAACGCCGCCGCCATCGGGAAAATGGCGGCAGATCACAATGTAGTTGATCCCGACCAGACCGGTCAGCGCGCAAACCGCGAGAATGATCGGCAATGAAGAAAAACCTGCGGCCAGAAACGCCAGACCGATTACATAGGCCTTGCTCGTGCCCCAATCGCCGTAAAGCAATGCGGCGGCGCGCTTCCAATCGACGTTGCGCGGGCGATGGACCGCGCCGCTTTCGGTAATGATCAAGTCTGCCATTTAAGCGTGGAGTGACTGTTCATAGGAGGCCGCGCCTGACAAGGGCTTTGTTCAATCGATTTGGGCACTGGGGCCGGGGCGGGGAGAAGGCATATGCGAGTGCTCTATATATAAGCGTAGATCGACAACGTAGTATCGTGTCCGACTTGACTCGTTCGGGCGAAAATTCGAAGGTTTCTCAGTTCTTTGTTTCGCTTAATGAGCCGGCGAATGGCTGGTTCAGCGGGGGACCCAATTCCTGAAAACGGATCGGGGCGAACGATGCGCGGCATCGAGAGCATTTAGTGGCTCCAGCCCGACAGCTAACCTCGTCAGCCTCATTAAAGTGCAAGGGATGTCGTAAATCCGACTCCTATTGAAACGGGGCGGCTCGTCGCGCGAGACAGCCTTGTGTTTGGGTCGAAAATTAATTGATAGCAACCAATATTAAGCGACCGCGCAATGTCGATTGGAAGCGCGCGGCCGCCATTTTGTACGGTGACTGGGGCACGAGCAAAGCCTATGTCATCGGGCTCGCGTTTGCGGTCGCGGGTTACGCGTCGTTCTGGCTAATCGCCGCGATGTGTGTGCTGACCGCGCTCGTTGGGATCAATTATTTAATCATTTGCCGTCTCTATCCTGACGGAGGCGGCGTTTACGCGAGCGTGCGACATCGCAGTGAGGTCATTTCCATTGTCGGCGCGTTTTTGCTGATTGCCGATTATTTGGTGACGGCGGCGATCAGCGCCCTTTCCGCATTTGCATACCTTGGCGTTCCCCATCCTGAGAAATTCGCCGCTGCCGCTATCCTCATCATTGGATTGTTAAATCTCCTCGGGCCGAAACACACCGGCGGTCTCGCGTTTTTAATTTCAGTTCCAACCGCGCTGGTGGTGATCACACTCGCGCTCTTCAGTTTGCCATATCTCGGTACTGCCGTCGGCCACCTCCAGCCTTTGCATGGAACCTTCGGCCAAAACTGGGCTGGTTTTGTCGGCATCGTGCTCGCGCTATCCGGCGTCGAAGCCATTGCTAACGCCACCGGCGTGATGAAACTCAATCGCGGAAGCAACGACGCAAATCCAGCGGTAACGAAAACTTCCACGCCGGCGCTGTTGATCGTGATGATCGAAGTGTGCGTGTTCACCGCGTTGCTCGGATTAGCTATGCACGCGCTCGGCGGATTGCAGGTGGTCAGCGGCGATGTCAACGCTCCTGGGGCCGAAGGCGTTCGCGATTACATGCTGCGATACATGGGAGAAGCCTTCGTCGGCGGCGCACTCGGTCCGGCGCTTGGTCACCTCTTCGGAGTCATTATTAGCGTCGTCTTTGGATTACTTCTCTTCTCCGCCGTTAACACTTCCATTGTCGCCTTGATCAATATTCAGTTTCTACTCGCGCGGGACCGCGAAATTCCCAAGATTTTTCAGCGCCTTAATAAATGGGGTGTGCCGACGGTAGCAATGGTGGC
Source organism: Chthoniobacterales bacterium (assembly GCA_038230255.1). GTDB lineage: Bacteria > Verrucomicrobiota > Verrucomicrobiia > Chthoniobacterales > UBA10450 > AV40. Next base: position 119,743 of record JBBRNP010000005.1, on the reverse strand, counting down.
GGCTACCGTTGTCCCGATGTTGCTGGTCGTTTTCGTCAAAGATATTGCCGGCCTGGCCGAGCTTTATGCTGTTGGCGTGGTCGGCGCCATTGCCACCAACCTTGGCGCGACTGCGACCGATCGCACACGTCCGATTAAACCGTGGGAGCGGGCGTTCATGTTTTTCACCTTTCTGGTGATGGCCGCGATCGAGTTATCGCTGCTGATCGACAAACCGAATGCTCGTTATTTCGTGATCACCGTCCTGCTCGTGGGGTTGATCCTGCGCGGACTGGTCCAGGAACGCCGCATGAAAAAAGCAGCCAGAGCGACGTTGGCTCCCGAAAAATTACCTATCGATGTCGCGGGCGCCGCGAACGCTCCAAGCGTTTCGTCATCGGCGACGCTTCCGACGATCGGGACTGAGTCTATTCTCTGCGCGATCCGCGGGACCGGGCGCACGCTCGATTTCGCTTTGCGCGAAGCGCGCAAAACTGGATCGCGTCTCTATCTGCTTTTTGTCCGGGAGCAGCCTTTCATGACCGAACAGGACGCGAAGCGCAAATGGCAGGATGACGAAGAAGCGAGCAGGGTCTTTAACGAAGCGAAACAAAAGGCTGGCGATCAACAGCCGCTATTTGCTTATGCCGTTAGCCCATCCGTCGCGGACACGATTGTCGATCTTGCCGCCACCCTCGGCGCATCCCGGCTCATTCTTGGCGCCCCGCAGCGCAACGCCTTGATCAATCTACTTCGCGGTAATGTCATCCGCGAGGTTTCGAATTTGCTCCCGGAAGAAATCGACCTTTTGGTTTACGCCTGATCGGATCTCAGGACCCGAATTTTCCGTAAACCGCGATCAGCGGATAAAAACAGCGATTCTTGCTGTGGTAATCGCTCACGAATCCGTCCTTGGTTCGAATCTCGACGTGACCGTGATTCTTGTTGCCGTAAACGAGAACGGCACCGATCGGCGCCGCATACGGATCGCGGATCGGCAATCGCCGGAATCCGTAACTGTGCATTAGCTCGTCACCGGCTTGGGCCGCATAAGCAGTTTTTGGATAAGAACTGATCACGCCCGCGGCGACCAACGCGTGTTTCACATAATGCCAGCAATGCGCTTGCGAGTCAGCATGCGAGCGCTCTTGCGCGAATGTGGCCGCGCGGGCCAGTTTCGGATCGAGTCGGGGGTCGATTTTCGCAAACGGATGAACAATTGGCTTTTTCCAGTAATGATGGATGACCCGAACGGACGTGACCTGGCCCGAAGTGTCCTGGTAAACAAACTTTTTGGTCGATTGTTGCAGGCCTTCAGCTCGAAGCGACGAGACAAAAAGAGCGAAGCTTCCCGCACATGAAAGGGTCAGAACGGAAACGAGTCGCACGCCAGCGTTTTATTGCAGGGAACATGCCACTTCGCAACAGGAAATTCGTTTCTCCCGAATGAACCGTAAATATCTCTGAAACAAAAATTTGCGTCCGAACGGGAACCAGTTTATGTCTCAGCTTCGAATCTTAATTAAACCCTGCCTTTTCAGCAGGGTTGTGACGAATGCTCGTTAAGGCGAATTCGTCGAATAAGGGTATGAAGTTTTTATTGATAACTACTGGCTTTGCTTTTTTGCTCGCGGCCCCGATTTTCGCACGCGAAGAATCGTTGCTGGCGCGGATTACCGTTTACTGGCCGGGCGAAGGCCAGGTGCGTGCATGTTCCAACGGCGCACGGCTGCGAGCAGGACATTGTGCAGTGGATCCGAAACGGATCCCGTACGGCAGCCACGTCCTTTTCCCGGACGCCGCTTGCGTTGCGGTCGACAGCGGACCGGCTGTCGTCAATCGTAAGGCGGCGCGCGTGACCGGACGAACCGCTTCGCAGCGTAACGCCATCGTCATCGATCGATTCTTTGAATCGAAAGAAGCGGCACTGTCCTGGGAAAGCAGGCACCCACATTTCATGACCGTGCGTGTCGTTGGGTCGGGATCCAGCAACGAATTAAAGGAGTCGAGCTCTGAAATCTCAAAGAACGAAACACAACCCGCGGCATTGCCAGAGATGAAGAATGGGCAGCCGCTGGTTAATGCCAATGGAACGGAACTTTCCCTTGTAGCGCGGCGGACGACGTTATGAAGCGAACGCTCCTCGTAATTTTGGCCGGACTGGCCTTGGTGGATAACAATTTTGCCCGCGATAATTCGCTCCTTGCGCGTGTGACCGTTTACTGGGCTCGCGGCGGACGCGGCGGGGATCGCTACACGCGACAACACAAATCCGCGACCGGTTTGCGGTTGCAGCAAGGCCATTGCGCCGTCGACCCAAAAAGAATTCCGTACGGCAGCCGGGTTATGCTTCCCGATGGAACCACTCTGGCTGCGGTGGACACTGGCAGCGCTGTGCGAAACCGTAAAGCCGCCCGTCGATCAGGACGTTCGACCTACGAGCGCAACGCGATCGTGATCGATAAATTTTTCGAGACCAAGCACCAGGCTTTGGCATGGGCGAACTCCAACCCGCCATTTGTTAGCGTGAAAGTGATTCCGCCCGGCGCTCCCGCGGTGGCGAAGCCTAATATTACCAACTCCCAACCGATCGTTTTGAGTCCGGCCGCGACGCCAGTGACCAATTCCGCGCCTGCAGGTTCTACTGGAGCTGTCGCAAGAGGGACCAAGGCACCGGTTGCTACTCCGACCGGAGCTGTTGTTCGAAACCCGCTCGGCCGGCTCGGCCGCTGACATTCTCGATCTTACGCGAGATCGACATCTACCGGTTACGACTTGGTATAAACGCCGATCAAGGGACGCGGCGAAGGAATCTTGGACTTGAAGTCGCTCGCGAAACCGCTCTTGGTCCTGATTTCCACGTGACCCGCGCCCTTTTTGTTGTTGTAAACCAGCACTGACCCAACCGGTGCTTTGTAGGGATCGCGCACGGACAGCTTCTTGAAACCGTAACTACTGACCAACTCTTTGGCGGCGTCTTTGGCGTTAACGGTCTTTGGATACGAACTGACTGCGCCCGAAGCCAGCAGCGCTTCCTTCACGTAGTGCCAGCATTGCGCGCGCGAATGAGCCCGGGCGCGCTCCTCCGCGATCGTCGCCGCCCGTCTCAATTTGGGGTCGATTGAGCCATCGGTTTTTGCCACCGGATGGACGATTTTCTTGGGGACATATTTGGTGACGACCTCGGCCGAGTCGGTCTTTCCATCGGCGTCCTTGAAAATGAATCGCGATTTCGCTGATTCCACGATTTGGCCGTGAGCGGCGGTTGCGAAGAGAAAAGTGCAGGTAGCAATTGCTAGGAAACGGGGGGTGAGGGGGCTGATTTTCGGCATAAAGAGCGCCACATATCCAGCAGATCGGCTGCCTGCGCAACCGATTTTTAACGTTTTTTTCGAATTTTATTTGGCATGATAAGCCGGGTCCGAAATTGCCGGGTGGGGGGCCTGGCTTTTGGGCTGGAATAACGGCAAGGTTGGCCGGTGAATACGACTCGTCGCCGATTTATTAAACTCTCAGGGGCAGGGGTTTTAGCCATGACCGCAGGACCGACAGCGTTGTTTTCAGAAAAGGCCGTCAAGCCGTTGCGGATCCTGATTCTGGGGGGTACCGGTTTTACCGGGCCTTATCAAATCCGTTATGCGCTTAGCCGCGGACACAAGGTTACGGCGTTTAATCGAGGTAAAACGCATCCGGGCGAACTTCCGGCTGAGGTTGAACAGCTCGTGGGCGACCGCAACGGCAAGCTCGACGCGCTCAAAAATCGACAATGGGACGTCGTGATCGACAATCCGACGACGTTGCCGGCGTGGGTGCGCGACGCCGCCCAAATCTTGAAAGGCAACGTCGACCGCTACGTCTTCATTTCCACCATCTCGGTTTATGGCGAAGTGAAACAAGCAGTTGATGAGTCGGCCCCGCTTGCGAAATACGAAGGGCCGGATCCCTACAAGGAGACGCTCGAAGCGATGAAAGCTTCCGGTTACAAAACCTACGGCCCGCTCAAAGCCCTCTCGGAAAAGGAAGCGGAGAAATGGTTTCCTGGAAAAGCATTGATCGTTCGGCCCGGATTAATTGTGGGTCCGCGTGATGAGACTGATCGATTCACTTACTGGCCGGTGCGGATCGATCGCGGTGGCGAGTTGCTCGCGCCCGGAAATCCGAGCGATCCAGTCCAGTTCATCGACGCGCGCGATCTGGCCGAATGGACGATTGGCATGGTCGAAAGCGGTGAGGCCGGAATTTACAACGCGACCGGCCCGGCGAAACCGCTCGGTGTTGGCGAAATGCTTGAGGGAATTAAAGGCGCGGAGAAGTCGAACGCGACGTTCGCCTGGGTGAACGAAGAATTTCTGACCCAACAAAAAGTAGAGCCCTGGTCGGACATGCCGGTCTGGACCGGAAAAGAAAGCGGCCTCGCCCGAACGAATATCAGCCGCGCACTGAGCAAAGGCTTAACATTTCGTCCGCTCCCCGACACCGCGCGCGACACGCTCGCGTGGTTCAAATCGCTTCCGCAAGATCGACAATCGAAGTTGCGCGCTGGCCTCACGTCTGAACGCGAAGCCGAAGTGCTGGCCGCGTGGAAAAAACGCGCTTGAAAAAACTTTTCGCGAAGGTCGTTGACGTAAAACCGAACGAGCTTCGAGCACTCTGGCTTGGTTTCATCTTCTTTTTTGTCGTCCTTGCTGGTTATTATGTGATCCGGCCAATTCGCGATAACATTGGCGCCACCTACTTCGAAAATCTGTGGTGGATGTTTACGGTCGTGCTCGTCGCGATGATTTTCGCGAACGCGCTCTTCTCTGCCATCGTCTCGCGAATGTCTCGGCGGAGATTTATTCCGATCGCCTACCGTTTTTTCATCCTCAATCTGATTATTTTCTTCGTCCTGATGCGGTACATGCCTCCGGGAAAGCAACCGTGGGTCGATGGATGCTTCTTTGTCTGGGTCAGCGTGTTCAATCTTTTCGCGACCGCAGTCTTCTGGGGATTCATGACCGACTTGTTCACGACAGAACAGGGTAAGCGGCTCTTCGGATTTATTGCTGTCGGCGGTTCGTTAGGCGGAATTCTGGGGCCGATCATCACCGCTTCACTGATTCATTATGTCAACACTGGCTTCTTGCTCTTGATTTGCGCCGGGATGCTCGAAATCGCCGCGCAATCGGTGCGCTTTTTTCCGGCTGAATTCCGACAGGACGATTCAAAATCGCCAGATGACGCTGCCGAGAAACCGATCGGCGGCAAATTTTGGGATGGCTTGACGAACATTTGCAAATCACCTTACCTGTTCGGGCTTTTCTTGTTCATTTTTCTCTACACCTTCACCTCCACTTGGACCTATTTTCAACAAGCCGAGCTAACGAAGGTTGGATTCGCCGATAAAGCGGCTCGGACGACGTTTTTCGCGAAGCTCGACCTTTCGGTCAATACGCTAACGCTGATCTTACAGATTTTCGTTACGGGTCGGCTGATGAAATTTCTTGGCATAACCGTGACGCTCTTGTTCATGCCGGTGCTGAGTCTGTTGGGCTTCGCCGCGATGGGATTCGCCCCCGTGCTCAGCGTACTCGCGGCGTTCCAAGTGGCGCGACGCGCGAGCACGTTCGCGTTTATGCGCCCCGCGCGCGAAGTGTTGTTCACGGTGTTGCGCCGCGAAGATAAATACAAAGCCAAGAGTTTCATCGACACATTCGGTTATCGGTTTGGTGATCAAATCGGCAACTGGACGTATAGCGGCTTGCGCGCAGTCGACCTTAGCTTGAGCACGATTAGTTACATCGCGATTCCGGTTGTCGCTGGCTGGTGCGCACTTGGAGTATGGCTCGGGCGCAAGCAAACAGCGCTCGCCGCGAAAGCTTCGACGAACGCCATCGCCGCGCCCCGATCGGATTAAGGCATCCAACTCACTCGTTGTTAAGGTGAAAACAGATTGCGCTCGTCCGCGTCCGGCGCGAACGGTTAATTAGCAACAATTAACGGAGACAAAACAATGGCAACACGAACTGGAACGGCTGTTTGGGACGGCACACTGAAGCAGGGCGAGGGAACGATGAAGCTCGGGAGCGGCGCGTTCGAAGGACCGTATTCTTTTTCGTCACGGTTTGAGGAAGGCAAGGGAACGAATCCCGAGGAACTGATCGGCGCGGCTGAGGCTGGATGTTATTCTATGGCGCTTTCGGCCAACCTCGAGAAAGCCGGCCATCCCGCCAAACGGATCAGCACAACGGCGACGGTGAAACTTGAAATGACCGGTGGCGGCCCGAAGATAACGGCCATCGATTTGAAAACCGAAGCTGAAGTTCCCGGAATCGACGAAGCAAAATTTCGAGAGCAAGCAGAGCAGACAAAGAAAACCTGTCCGGTTTCGGTCGCGTTGGCCGGCACCCAAATCAATCTCGACGCCAGATTGATTTAGAGGTTTAAAGTCTCCTGCTCGGGCGCTGGAACTAGATCGCCGAACTTTTTCACCAGGTCGTTCAGCTTGGCGACATAATAATCAACGTTCTCGTCCCGGTTTTGCGGATCGAAGTCGGCAGCGAGCCTGGCCGCTTCATAGGCCGGGACCTTCTTTGGGGTGCTCTTAATATAGTAGCTGACCTGATCGCCCGGCTTGTAGGCACGGCCGCTGGCGAGGGCGAGCTCGTAGGCCGCGGCCCGGTTGCGCGCTGATCCGGCGATTTTTGCCCGATATTTCTCCAGCGAATCTTGGAGCGTGTCGGTCTTCATCAACATGTCGATCTTCCACTCGCGGTTCCGGATCTTTTTCTCGAACTCGTTCCGAAGATCGACAATTGCCGCTGACTTGCCCTCCATGATGAGCTTGATCATCTCCTCCAGGAAGACGCGCTGAAATTTTTCGAGGCCACGCGACTTCAGCGCGCCGCCTTTAATGATGACCTCGCCGTCTTTTGTCAGCAGCGCGTAATTCTTGGCCTTGTAACTGAACATCGCGTCGAATTGCTCGTCGAATTCGACTTCGATTCCGGGCGGCAATTCTTTCGCCAACCCTTTTTGTAATTCGTTGATGTCGATCTTGTCCGGGGGGACGAAATAAATTCCGTCGGTGTCGACCTCGATCACCTTCGCGCCGTGCGCGTTCAGCCAATCGATCATCTTTTTTAGCAGGTCGCGTCCGATTTGGGTGACCCGCGCGGCGGCATCGAAGTCGGCGAAGTGTCCCTGAGCGAATCCGAGATAGCCATAGAAGCTGTTGATCAAAATTTTGAACGTATTTTGCAGCGCGTGGAAGTAGCGCTGCTTCGCCGGATCCTTTTCGGCGCGCATCGCCGCTTTGGTTTCCAACCGAAACGTGCGCAGGTCGGTCAGTAAATGCCGAAAGATCTGCAATCGGTCGCTCGTGGGAAAGCAATCGAACTGGAGCATGATCGACGGATAAAGCGACGCCACGTCGCAATGCCAGACGTTCCGCGCCACGCCGGTGAAGAAGATGTCGGTGTAACCGCCTTCGAAGCTTTGCGGCAGGGGCAGCTCCGGAATGCTGTGTTTCTGTCGAAAGTATTCGCGCAGAAACAGACCGTTGATGCGGGTCGCGTTACCGCGCACGATCACGTCCTGGTAATTGTAGGGAAAAATTTGCGCCTGAATGAAGTAACTCGGACTGAGTAACTCCGAGACTGCGCGTGTCTCGCGCACGCCGCAAAGGGCGCGTCGGCGGAATTTATCGTCTTTGTCGATATAAGCGCGCTCCAGCTCCTTGCCCGCGAGCGCCGAGATTTCTTCATCACAAAATCCAAAGTGTCGCGCGACGTCGATTCGCTCGAAACCGGCGAGCGAACGCATCCCAACGTCGTAAAACTGAGCGAGCAGGAACGTGTCCACGAAATGGCGCCCGTCGATCGTGAACTTCGGATAATCGATCGTCTTCTCCGCGATTTGGAGTCGCGATGGGCGCGAGCGCAAAAATCCACCGCTCCGCCCCCAGTCGAGTTTTGTCTTCAGTTTCTTGGCGCGCGCGACGAGATAAGGCAGATCGGACCGGAACAAGTTGTGGCCCTCGATCACGTCCGGGTCGCGCTCCTTGATCAAAGCCGTTAGGCGCTTGATCGCGGCGTGCTCGGATTCGGGAAGTTTCTTTGGATCGACAACAATCAGCTCTTCCCACCCGCTGTTGTCCGCCAGCGCGATGCTCATGATGTGATCTGCCTCGCCTTCTGAAAACGAGAGCACTTCGAGCTGCATTCGCTTCAGCTCTTCAAATGGCAAATCCTTGAAGAGCGTTCGGCCGGTTGCGGTGAGATAATGTTGAACCGGATCGCTCAAGGCGAAGAAATCGCGACCGGCGGTTTTTAGACCGTTCCGCAACGCGATCAGTTCCTTCCAGCTGTCGACGGTGATCAACCAGCCGAATTTCAAATCCCCCTTCAGCTTTTCTGCTTCGATCCCAAGATCGACAACGTCGGAGTCCGCCCAGAGGAACGGATGAAACGGTTCTACGTCGGTTGTGGTCGAGCCATCCTTCTCGCGACGGCGAACGTTGACCGTCCCGGTTTCGCCCAGCTCGATCGCGACGATCCGCGGCGTCGGGTCGGCGCCGAAGAGGATAGTATTCTTTTCGAAATCCATTCCTTCGCAATTTTCTGTCATTCCGAGCGAAGTCGAGGAATCTCTTACTATTGTCTGGCGGTTGTTTGATCAGAAACATTTAGAGATGTCTCGACTGCGCTCGACATGACAAAGTAGATTCTTCGGAACTTCGTTACTACAGTTCCCATATGAAATCTTTGGTCATCTTGGTCCTGTCGATAATGTCCGGTCCTCTTCTTTTCGCGCAGGAAGAGCCATTGGAGAAAATCGCGCAGGGTGAAATGCCATCATTGCTGTCGATTTATAAAGACATCCACAGTCATCCCGAGCTTTCTACCCGGGAAGAGAAGACGGCTGCGTTGGTGGCGAAGGAGCTGCGGGCGGCCGGCTGCGACGTGACGGAAAACTTTGGCAAATACGATAACCCGAGTCTGAAATGCTACGGCGTCGTCGGCATTATGAAAAACGGCACCGGCCCAACCGTGCTGGTCCGCACCGACCTCGATGCGTTGCCGGTCGAAGAAGACACCGGCCTGCCTTACGCGAGCAAAGTTACGACCAAAGCTGACGACGGTAGGGAAGTCCACGTGATGCACGCGTGCGGGCACGACGTGCACATGTCGGCGTTTATCGGAACCGCGCGGGCCTTGCAGCGTCTAAAGGGCCAATGGTCGGGAACGATCATGTTCATCGGGCAACCGGCCGAAGAAACGGTCGGCGGAGCACGGGCTTTGCTTAAGGCCGGGCTCTACAATCGTTTCGGCAAACCCGACTTCGCTCTTGGTTTTCATGACAAAGCCGATTTGCAAACTGGACACATTGGAATAACTCCGGGCTACACCTACGCGAATGTCGATTCGGTCGATGTAACTGTTCGAGGCATCGGCGGCCACGGCGCGTATCCGCACAGAACCAAGGATCCTGTCGTCCTCGCCGCGGAAATGATCAACACCTGGCAAACAATCGCGAGCCGCGAAAATAATCCGATCGATCCAATCGTGGTCACGGTTGGATCAATTCACGGTGGCACCAAGCACAACATCATCCCCGATGAAGTAAAAATGCAGCTCACCGTGCGCACTTATAAAGCCGAAGTGCGCGATCGAGTGCTTAAGGCGATCGATGACATGGCCAAGGGAATTGCCAGCGCCGGTGGAGTTCCGGCCGACCGGGCGCCGATTGTCAACGTTCTCAAAGATCAATTCACGCCCGCGACCTATAACAATCCCGATTTAACCAAACGGCTAGTCGCAGTTTGGAAGAATGTGCTCGGCGCCGACAATGTGGAGATTCTCGATCCAACCATGGGCGGCGAAGACTTTTCCGAATATAGCTTGCCGGACCACTCCATTCCGGCCGTCGATTTTCACATCGGCGCGGTCGATCCGGAAAAAATCGCGCAATTCAAAAAGGAAGGGAAAGAATTGCCGACCCTGCACTCGAGCAAATTCGCGCCCGTGCCCGAACCGACGATTCGCATCGGAATCATCGGCATGACCAGTGCCGTGCTCGAGTTAATGAAGAGGTAGATTACCCGCGCATCACGCGAATTAACGCGAATAAAAATGCAGAGGTCAGCGGCTTGCTTGTTTCGCGTCTATTAGCGTGATTCGCGGGCAGATTCTCTGCCTCACTTCACACGGATGTTCTTGCGCAGGAAGGTCGGGATGTCGAGGTCCTGGCCTTCAACGATCGTCGGCTCGCTTTTTTCGAAGCGTCCGCGCGTGACCGGTTCGAACTGCAAAACTTCCTGCTTCGCGTAGACGTATTTTTCTTTCGGCGGCTTGACCTCTTTTTCCACGACCGGCTTTTTCTTTGGTGGAATCAAACGAGGCGCGGGCTTTCTGATCGATGGGATCGGCGCGGGCGGTGGAGGTTCGACCGCAGCCGGTGGCTCGAACGCAATCAAATCGTTCGCCGTAGGCTGCGACAAAGGTGCAATTTCGGGCTCGGGGACGAGGTCGGTCTTCGGAGGCGCGGGCGGCGGTGGCGGTTCTTCAATTTGTTCTAAAACCGCGGGGGGCGGTGCAAGAAACGGTTCCGGCGGCGGCGCAGCTTCCGTGGCGATCGAATCTTCCGACGCGAGGGAGCTGATGATCGTGACGCTCAGGCGATTTCCCATTTTCCCGTCAACCGCCGTCCCAAAAACAATCTGGGTGTGGTCGCGCACGTGGCGGCCTAGCTCGCGCATCAGAATTTCGACTTCGGACAAAGTCATCCCCGGCCCGCCGGCAACTTGGACGAGAACGTGCGCCGCTTCCGATAGCATACGCCCTTTGTCCATCAGCGGATTCTTCAACGCCTGGGTGAGCGCGTCGTGCGCGCGGTTGTCGGAATCGGATTCTCCGAAACCAAACAGGCAGCGGCCGTTTTGACTGCGCAACGCGGCGAACAAATCATCGAAACCGATCCGAATAAGACCGGGGCGCTGAATCAAGTTGACGATCGAGCGGACGCTTTGGCTGATCGTCATGTCAGCGACGCCGAAAGCTTGATGAATTCCGGCTTTGGGCGCGACCATGTCGCCCATCCGATCGTTCTCGAAACAGATCACTGCGTTCGCGATTTCATTTAGTCGCGCCAACGCATCCTGGGCCTGTGCCGCGCGACGTTTGCCTTCGAACGAGAAGGGGAGCGTGGCAAAAGCGATTACGAGCGAGCCCGCCTCGCGCGCCAGTTGGGCCACAATCGGTGCGGCTCCCGAACCGGTGCCGCCCCCGAGTCCTGCGCAAATGAAAATCATCCGCGCGCCGGCGATTGCCTGCCGGATTTCGTCCGCCGATTCAATCGCGGCTTGATAACCGAGCTCGGGATCGCCGCCCGTGCCGAGGCCATGCGTGCATGTCCGACCAAGTTGGACCTTGCGCGCCGCGACCGAGCTGGCGAGCGACTGGACATCGGTGTTGACCGCGATGAGATCGTTTTTGTCCATGCCGTCGAGCAAAACGCGATCGAGCGCGTTCGATCCCGCGCTGCCGACCCCAACGACTTTGATGGGAATTGGTTCCTCGTGCCGTTCCGGCAAACTGTAATTTTTACTGAGCTGGATCATGTCGATCTTTCTGTTGTCATCGCCTTCCGCGGTCTGTCATTCCGAGCGGAGTCGAGGAATCTCTAGATATTTCTGAAATAGTCACAGATGTCTCGACTTCGCTCGACATGACAAAACTCATCGCATTCCGCTGAAAAACCTTCCGAAAATTCGAGTAATGCCGCGCCGCGGGCGATCGACTTGCACAGCTTGGGCGTATTTGAGCAACCCGATCGCCGTTGAAAATTGAGGGTTCTCGACCGCGGAAGTGAGACCGGAGAGCGTTTGGGCGTGGCTCACGTGCGCCGGCATTTCAAAAATTTCGCCGGCCAAATGATCGATCCCGTTCAGCAAACTGCAGCCACCGGTAATAAAGATTCCAGCGCCGACATAATTGATGAACGGCTCCTCTTCGACCGTGCGCTTGAGCAGTTCAAAAGTTTCCCGCAAACGCAAATGGATTATCGTGTTCAACGTCTCGCGCTCGATCTCTTTGCCGGCGAACCCGGAATCGTCTTTCATCAGAATCGTCTCGCCAGGCAGGCAATTGCCGAGAACGCAGCTGCCCTCTTCGGTCTTTATTTTTTCGGCCCGCGCCATTGGGATGCGCAAACCCATCGAAATGTCGTTGGTAATGTGATCACCGCCGATTGCGAGCACGCCGCTTTGTTTCACGGCGCCATCGACATAAAGAATGTAGTCGGTCGTGCCGCCTCCGATATCGACGACGAGCGCGCCGAGATTTTTTTGGTGCTGCGTCAGGACGACTTGCGCTGAAGCAAGCGCGCTGAAGACCACGTCTTCAACTTCAAGCGGCAATTCTTTGACGCAGCGAATGGTGTTTTGGATCCGCGTCCGGACGCCGTGAATGATGTGGAAATCGGCTTCCAGCTTTTCCCCGAGCATGCCGACTGGATTGAGCACCCCATCCTGTCCGTCGACATGGTAGTGTTGAATAATCGAGTGGAGGAACGCGTTCTGCGCCGGAATGCTGACTTCGCGCGCGTTGATTTTTACATCTTCAACGTCCTGGTCGTCGATCTCATCGCGATCTTCCGGCAGGCTGACGCAGCCGCGGTTGTTGAAACTTTGGATGTGGCCGCCGGCGATCCCGACATAAACACTTCGAATCATCACGTCGCTTTTCTGTTCGGCGTCGACCACTGCTTCGTGGACGCATTTCATCGCCGTTTCAAAATCGACAATCTCGCCTTTACGCACGCCGCGCGACGGCGCCTGACCGACCCCGAGAATTTTCAACGTCCCATCCGGACGCGTTTCACCGACCACGACGCAAATCTTCGACGTCCCAATTTCCAAACCTACGATCAAATCCCCGCTGGCCATTTTGTTTAGTTCTTCTTGAATGGTTGTAATGGAAGCGCGCGTTTTGCGGGCGCAGTGATGGTTGGTGAGGGACTCGAATGCGATTTGGCGGTTGAAGGCGTAGCTGATGGTTTCGGCGCGGAGTGCACCGGAATCGCTTTCATCACTCGCGGCGATTCCTCCGGCTTAATCGTTTCGTTGATCACTTCCGTGGCCGGCTTCGCGAACGTGACCGGAATGTTTCGCTGCACCAGCAGATTGACCGTTGCCAGTTCGTGGTGGGCGTCGTCGGAATAGACGAGAAACTGTTCCAGTCGCTGCAGCTGGGTGTCGAGATTATCGAAGCCAAACGTGACCCGGCTGTGGTTTTTATCCGTCACGACCAGGCAATAACCTTTTGAAATATCGATCTCGCGAATCTGGAAACGCGTCTGCATGAAGCTGCGCGTGCTCAGCCGGAGCAACTCGAGCGCCGATTTGGCTTCGGGTGATTGGACAGTTTTGCCGGCTTCGAGCGATTCGCTCGCGCAGCCCAGGATCAGCGGCAGTCCCAAGTATTCCGGCAACAACTTCTTCTCTTTCATCAAAACACCGCGCGCGTCCACTAGAAAAGCGGCCTCGGACGCAAAAGGATCGGCGATCTGTTTTTCGGTCGTGATCCAGGCGATTGGCTTGCGCTCGACAATCCGAATGTCGATTTCCGCCGGAAGCTTGCGAACAACTTCGACTTCATCCACCTGGGGCAATTCCTGTAATCGATCGTGCACGCGCGCCAGGTGCACCCGAAAAATGTTTTCGCCTTCGTGCAAATCGGCCACGCTCAAGATCTGATCGCGCTGCAACGTGCCATCGGTCTGCACTTCAATCGTGCTGATCTTGTAGTCCGGATTGTCGAGGAAGAACCGCTTGGCGGCGACGCGACCGCCGAGGTAAATGCCGGCGATCAGCGCAATCACGAGCGCGACTTTCGAGAACACCGCCAGAAATTTGCGGTTGCGATGCTGGACCGCTTTGCGCGAGCGCACTTTGACGTCGAGCAAATGTTGCTGCCGCCGTTGGCGGAAGCTGGAGACGCGTTGATTACGCGCGCGGGGACGTTGCTGTCGTCTCATCGTCCAGCGCGCTCCCTTCTCGCGCGCGACAATTCGATGATACGAAGGCAAAGATCGACGTAGTTAACCCCGGCAACGGCCGCCGCTTCCGGAAGCAAACTCGTTTCGGTCATTCCCGGAATTGTGTTTACCTCGAGCACGAACGGCTCGCCTTTGTCGGACAAAAGAACATCAGCGCGTCCGTAAACGACCAAGCCAAGGGCGCGAAATGCCTGCAGTGCCAGCTCCTGAATTTCTTTCGTTTTGCCGGCATCGATTTTTGCCGGACAGACATGCTCCGCGCTGGCGCCAGCCTGCGGATTCAGGAACGGGTACTTTGTGTTGAAGTCGTAAAAACCGCCCTTGGGAATTATTTCAATAATTGGCAGGGCTTGATCACCGAGGATACCTATCGTCAATTCGCGGCCAGATACAAATTTTTCCACCAACAATTTGCGATCGTACTTTCCCGCCTCTTTCACTGCCGAGTCGAGTTCGGTTTCGTTCTTCACAATCACGACTCCAACCGTCGAGCCCTGACATGGTGGCTTGACCACGAGCGGGACTGAAATCTTTGGCCGCTGACCAACGTCAATCACTTCCCACTCCGGCGTGACTACGTTGTGCTCGCGGAATTTCTCTTTCGTTAAAAGTTTATCGAACGCGGTCCGGCTTCCTTCGACGCCCTCACCGGTGTAAGGGATGCCGCGATCTTCGAGAATCTTCTGTAACGTTCCGTCCTCGCCGAAAGTTCCGTGAATGGTGAGGAAGGCAAGATCGACATCTTCCGGGAGCGGGAAGTTTTCGTCCCGAACATCGACATCGACCACGTCGACGCCCAGGGAACGCAGTGCTTTCGAAACTCCGCGGCCGGTCGCGAGCGAAACGTCTCTTTCCGAGCCCGGGCCGCCCATTAGGACCGCGATTTTTTTTGGCAGATCTTTCTGTTTCATTTAAGCGGGTTCTCCCACGATTTGCACTTCCGTCTCCAATTCGATTCCACGCTTACTCTTCGCCGCCTGCTTGATTCGGTCGATCAGCTCAAGCATCTCGGTCGCGGTCGCGCCGCCGTCATTCACGATGAAATTGCCGTGCACTTCCGACACCCGCGCTTTTCCGACGCAGGAATTTTTCAGGCCCAGTTCATCGACCAGCTTTCCGGCCGGGCACGTCGCAGGGTTTTTGAATATGCAGCCGGCGCTCTTCGCGATCGGCTGAGTGGTCCGCCGCTTTTCCTGCGACTCTTGGAGGCGCGTTTCGATGTGTTCGCGCGCCGCTGGCGTTCCGCGAAACGTGGCCGAGACGGCGAAGTTTTGTTCCAGCAAAGGAAAATGCCGGTAATGGACCTCGAGTTTATCGCGCTCTTTATCGTGCGCGTTTCCTTCTGAATCCAGATAACGGACGCGGACAACTGTCTCGAAAGTTTGCGCGCCCATCGCGCCCGCATTCATCCGCAGCCCGCCGCCGACCGCCCCGGGAATTCCTTCCATCCACTCGAGTCCGCCCAAATCCGCCGCGCGCGCGGCATAGGCAATCTCTTTTAACTTCGCGCCAACGCCGGCGGTAATTTCATCTCCGTGGATGTCGATCTTGTCGAAATCGCCGCCGGACGGATGAACGACCACGCCGCGAATTCCGCCGTCCCGCACGAGCAGGTTCGAACCGCGTCCAATGACAAAGAGCGGAAGATTCTCGCGCCGGCAAAAACGAATCAATTCGCTCAACGCGGCTTCGTTGCGCGGCTCGACCCAAAATTGGGCCGGGCCGCCGACGCGCAATGTCGTGTGTTTCGAAAGCGGTTCGTAAAGTCGGACATCGCCGTCTTCACCGACGATTTCCTTCAAATTCTCGGCGATAACGAGGTCGGCGGCCAGGATCGACAATTGTTCGTGAATATTGCCCGCGCCGAGGCTGAGAACGAGGTCGCCGGATTCGAGCATGTTGCCAACGTCGCGGTGAACCCGTTCCAGTTTCGGCTGGTAACTCGCGCCGCGATGTCCGTGCGACGCGATTTCATCGACGATCATTTGACCGCTGACGCCTGGAATGGGGGATTCATTCGATCCGTAGACATCAGTGATGACAACGCGGTCCGCTTGATCGAATGCGCGCCCAAATTCTTTTCGCAGTTTTTGTGTTCGTGAGTAGCGATGCGGTTGAAACATGGCCAACACTCGTTTGCGCCCGACCGATCTCGCCGTCTTCAGGGTCGCGTTGATTTCGGTCGGATGATGTCCGTAATCATCGACCAGGAGAAAACGTGGACTGTCGTATTTGATTTCAAAACGCCGCCGCGCGTGTTGGAACTTGGCCAGCGACTTGGCGATTTTTTCAAACGGAACACCGAGCTCGGTCGCGAGTGCGATAATGCCGACCGCGTTCTTCACGTTGTGTTCGCCGGGAACATTGAGAACGGCTTCGCCGAGTTTCTCCTGGCCGCGATAAACGCGAAACGCCGAGCTAAAGTTGCGCAGCTCTATCTCCGTGGCGCGGTATTCGGCTTCGGCCGATAGACCATAGCAAATTACGCGATCGGAAGATCGACATATGCGAGTCGCGTTGGGCTCATCGGCGCAGTAAAAGACTTTGCCGGACGTTTGGGCGAGCAATTGACGGAATACTTTCTCGATCGCGGCCAGATCGGCGTAAAAGTCGAGATGTTCCTCCTCTATATTAAGGACCAGAGCATGCTCCGGGTGGAACAGGGCGATTGTGCCGTCGCTTTCATCGCCTTCAACCACGAAAAATTCGCCGCGAGCATCCCAATGTGAGTTCGTTCCGAGGATAGGGATCTCGGCGCCGACATAATGCGATGGATGCAACCCGCCCTCGCGCAAAACGTGCGCAGCCATGGCCGACGTCGTGGTTTTGCCGTGCATGCCAACGACCAGAATCCCGCGCTTGGCCGCCATGATCGCAGCCAGAGCTTCCGCGCGACGGACGGTTTTTTTTCCGCTTTCTTGCGCGCTTTTCAGGATCGGGTTGTCTTTGTTGATCGCCGACGAATAAATAACGAGCTCGGCGTCGCGCGCGTCGGCCGCACGATGTTGCTGATAAAATTTTAAGCCGAGCCGCTGCAATCGATCGGTCTCCAGCGTATCCAATTTGTCCGAGCCGCTCACGTCGTGGCCAAGCTGAAGAAGTAGACCCGCAATTCCGCTCATTCCGCTCCCAGCCACGCCAATGAGATGAATCTTGTGCCGCTCCTGGGTCAGGAATTTTGCAAGAGCCGCCTTCGCCGAGGCTCCGGCGGCCAGGTCGACATCCTTCATCATGACTGGGTGTATTTCTCCATGGCTGCGGCCACGCGATTAGCCGCGTCTCGCGGCGCCAATCGCGCAGAGCTTTCAGACATACGCCGAAGCTGTTCCGGGTGATCGATCATCTCTCGGACCCTCCGACTAAGTAATTCGGGAGTGAGCTCCGATTCTTTCAAAACAAATGCCGCCCCCGCCCGCGCGAAAATTTCGGCATTGTGGGTTTGGTGATCGTCCGCGGCGAAGGGAAAAGGAATCAAGATACTAGGCAGCTCGAAGGAAGCGATCTCGGCCAAGCTAGCGGCGCCGGAGCGCGCGACCGTAAAATCCGCGGCGCTGTAAACTTCCTCCATGTGATGATGAAACGCCGCCACGTAAGCAGGAATTCGTTCACGCCGATAATTATCCGCTGCGAAGCGTTCATCCCGGGTCCCTGAAAGATGAACGACTTGCAGCGCACTGCCGCGCAAAAGGGGCAACGATTTGATGACGGCTTGGTTAATGCCGCTAGCGCCCTGACTTCCGCCCATCACCAGCATCGTGGTGACATCGGCTTGCAATCCCAGTTTTTGCCGGGCCAATTGCCGATCCAGGCGTTTGAGCTCGGTCCGAATCGGCGTGCCGGTGAGCTCAGTTCGGACTTTGGGAAAGAAAGCGGCGCATTCTTTGAAGCCGAGCAAAACTGCGCGCACCACCTTCGAGGCCAGGCGATTCGCTTTCCCCGGAACCGCATTCGATTCGTGAATCAGCGTGGAAATACCGCGCATCCGTCCGGCCAAAATCGGAGCAGTCGAAGTAAATCCGCCCATGCCGAGGACGACCTGCGGTTTGAATTTTTGATAAATCGATCGGCATCGGGAAAGGCTTTCGGTGAACCGGCGAATGAATCCGAAAATCTTAGGAGAATAAACCGAAGGAAAACCTATCGTCGGCAATTTTTCGAACCGGAATTGCGATCGGGTCGAGAGCGCCAGGCTGTCGATCTCTTTTTCGGAGACAAACAGAAGCACTTCGTGGCCGCGCTCGCGCAGAACTTCAGCGACAGCGATTCCGGGAAAGAGATGCCCACCCGTGCCTCCACATGCAATGACCGCGTTCATTCCGATAGTTGTCGATCTTCCAGTTAAATTCGCGGTGTTGCCCGCACTTGGAGAGAAGTGCGTTTCTTGTTGGCTGGTTCCAAAACGGCCTGCCGATAAATGTTCAGTAAAAGTCCAACGCCGAAGAGACAGGCGACGAGATTCGATCCGCCGTAGCTGATAAACGGAAGTGGCAGGCCTTTGTTCGGCAGGAGCGAAGTGGTGACTCCGATATTCACTGCGGCCTGCAGCGCCAGCAGGCAGACCACACCGGACGCGGCCAACAGTCCGAACCGATCCTTCGCGTGCAGCGCGATCACGATTCCGCAAACAATGACGACGATGAAAAGGAAAACGACGAGCAGGCTGATTCGCAATCCAAGCTCTTCGCCGATCATCGGAAAAATGAAATCGGTGTGCGCGTAGGGGAGGTAGAGCATCTTTTGCCGGCCGTTGCCCAGCCCGAGCCCTTCCATTCCGCCGCTGCCCCATGCGATCAACGCCTGCATTTGCTGAAGTCCGGCATCCTGTTTGTAGCGCTCAAGATCAGTGAACGCGATCAGGCGTTCCATGCGCGCGTGTGTTGCGCCAACGAAAATGACGCTGCCTCCGGTGACGGCGAGCAGGCCGAGCAGAATCGGATTCGTTCCGGCAACGAACATGACCGTAAATGTGGTCGCGCCGATTAAAGCGGTCGTTCCGAGATCCACTTCAAAAAGAATCAGCGCGAGCAGGACGCTCACAATTGCCAGGGGAATGGCAAAGCCGAACAGTGGATGGTTGGCGGCTTTCTCATAACGCGCGAACCACCACGCCAGAAAAAATACGGCGCCAAGCTTCGCAATCTCCGACGGTTGAAAACCAAGCGGGCCGAATCCGATCCATCGCCGCGAACCGTTGATCCGCATTCCGATGTGCGGAACGTAACAAAATACGAGCGTGATCGCTGCGATGCCCAGCCAGAGCCACCAGGTCCGCTGCCAAAAATGGTAATCGATTAACGCCGCCGTGATGCAGAGCGCAAGCCCCACTCCGAGCCAGACCGCTTGGTGTTTGAGAAAAAAGTAAGGGTCGCCATGGCTGTCCTTCGCAAAAGCGCTGGTGCTGAAAAGCATCACGATGCCGATGACGAGAAGTCCCAGCACCGCAACAAAGAGGAAGTAAGCGCTTTTCCGATACATGTTAGATAAAAATCTTTTGGGGAGCGCATGCGCCTCGCGTGCCGGCGATGGCGTCTCGCCATCGCGAACTTTTTCTCTCAAATAAGATCGATATTTCGAAAACAATTGCGGTGAGGGCGCCGCAATCAGCACGCGAAGGCGCGTGCCCTCCCCAGAAACTGCTTGTCACGCCGTACCTCATTCGCCCGCCTTCTTCGCTTTTAGTACTTTGTCCGGAATCAAAAGTTTTTGTCCGATCTTTAATTTGCGCGGGTCATCGATGTGATTGAGCGCAAGCAGGTCGTCGTAGGAGACTTTGAACTTCTTCGCGATTGTCACCGGGTTATCGCCTTTCGCGACCACGTAAACTTTTCCGGAATCGGAAACTTTGGCCGGCGCCTTCATAGCGGTTTTTGGCGCTGCTGATGGATTTGGAACCGGCGCTTGCGGCTTGGTTTCGTCCGAAGCGATTCCAACTGTCGTTTGCGACGGCGCAGCAGGCACCGACGCCTGACGCGTTTTGATCGCGTTGAACGCGATGATGCCTGCCACCGCGACAACGTGCAGCAGCAGCACAATCAACAACGCCCGCGAGAGTTTCATGCTCGGTTCGGCTAAATCGCCGTACTCGGCCGCAGTCGCACCGATGCGCAGCGGTCGCCGCACGGCAGTGGCGCGGAGTTTTTTTCGTTTGAATCTAAGCAGTTTTGGCATTTTGAACTTCCTTTTCATTGAGGCAGGGCTTGAACGAGCGCGCGGAACTGATCGCCGCGGTCGGCATAACTTTTGAACATGTCGAAGGAAGATGTGCCCGGCGAAAAGAGAACGACTTCGCCGGATTTAGCGGTGGCGTGGGCACGGTCAACGGCATCGGCCAGCGATCGAGCCAGCGCGGATTTAACAGCGCCGTCCCAATCGCGCGCGATTCGTTCGGCCATTTCGCCGATCAAGATTGTCGCCCTCACTTTTTCTTTCACCAATGCGCGCAGCGGCTCAAAGGTGAAGCCTTTGTCTTTGCCGCCAGCGATGAGAACAACGGGCTTAGTCTGGGCGAGGAGCGCTTTCTCGACTGCAGCCAGATTGGTCGCCTTGGAGTCATTGATGTAATCGACGCCGTTGATCTGTCTGACAAACTCGCACCGGTGCGGTCGCGGTTCGTAATTGCAAAGTGGCGGCACCATTTTCTCGAACGCCAGACCGCGCGCGTAACCGGCGGCGAGTGTGGCCATCAGGTTCTCGATGTTGTGCGAGCCGCGCAGTTTCGTCTGGTTCAAGCGCAGGACCGGTTGGTTTTCGAAAACGATCGCGCCTTCGGCCAAACGGAAGTCGGCGCGATTCGTATAGGCGCTGAAGGTGATTTTGTGCGCGCGAAGCTCAGGCAAACTTTCGGCTGCGTTCACAATCGCGACATCGTCAGCCGTTTGATAATCGAAGAGGCGCAGCTTCGCGGCCCGATATTCAGCAACCGAGCGATAACGATCGAGATGATCGGGTGCGAAATTCAACCAGAGCGCGACTGACGGACGAAAAGTCTGGATCGTTTCCAGTTGAAACGAACTGACTTCGACCGTGAGTACGTCGTATTTTGTTTTTTCGCGCGCGACTTCGGAAAGCGGTTTGCCAATGTTGCCGCAGGCGATCGTTTTTTGTCCGCAATCATTCAGCATCTGCGCGAGCATTTCTGTCGTGGTTGTTTTGCCGTTGGTGCCGGTGATCGCGATGACGGGCGTTTCGGCGGAACGCCACCCGAGCTCGAGCTCGCCGATGATGTCGATCTTACGGGACGAAAAATTCTGCGAGAGCGCCGAAGCCGGATCGATTCCCGGGCTCGCAACGACGAAATCGTATTTGGCCGAATCGTGATCGGCGGACTGCCCGCAAATAACGTTGATGTTCTGCGCGCGCAGATTGTCGATGGTCGATTTGAGCAGCTTGTTCTCGTCGGCGCTGTCCAGGACGGTGGCGCTTGCGCCTTCGGCTTTGAGTAACAGCGCGGCGGCCGCTCCACTTAAGCCGGCCCCGAGAACTGCGACGTTTTGGTTTTGGTAACGCAATTTTTACCTCAACTTCAAGGTGGCCAGTCCGAGGAGGGCGAAAATTCCGGACAAAATCCAGAATCGCACGATGACGGTGTTTTCTTTCCAACCAACAAGCTCGAAATGGTGGTGGAGCGGCGACATCGCGAAAATGCGTTTGCCGGTGAGTTTGAAGCTTAACACCTGAAGGATGACCGAGACCGCTTCGATAACGAAAACGCCGCCCACGACCACGAGCAGCAATTCTTGTTTACAGCAGATCGCGACAACGCCGATCAACCCGCCGATGGCTAGCGAGCCGGTGTCGCCCATGAAAACTTTCGCGGGGTGACAATTAAACCAAAGAAATCCGAAGCCAGCGCCGATCAACGCGGTACAAACGACCGTGAGTTCGCCGGTGAAAGGATAGAAGGGGACTTGCAAATATTCCGCGATCCGAAAATTGCCGGCGGCGTAAGAGAGAAACGCGTAGGCGAACGCGACCGTGACGGTGCAACCGATGGCGAGCCCGTCCAAACCGTCGGTCAGGTTCACCGCGTTCGACGAGCCGACAATCACGACCGCGAAAAACAAAATGGTGAACCATCCCATGTTCGTGACCACCGCTGATTTGAAAAAGGGCACGTAAAGCGAGCGCGCCTGCACTTCGAGGAGGGGACTGCTCAGAAAAACCGCGGTGATGATTAACGCGAGGATGATTTGAAAGAAAAGTTTGATCCGGCCGCTCACGCCGTCGGATTTTTTCTTTGTCACTTTGAGGTAATCATCAACGAAACCGAGCACGCCGAGATAAACCATGGCGAAAAGCGCGAGCCAGACGAAGCGATTGTCCGGACGTGCCCAGAGAAAACTGGAGACGAATACCGCGCCGATGATCATGACGCCGCCCATCGTCGGCGTTCCCTGTTTCCCGCCGTGCAATTCCGCGAGTCGATGAACCTCAGAGGCCTGTCGAATCGGTTGGCCGAGCTTGAGCGCCGTCAAAACGCGAATAACAAAATTTCCAAACAGAAGCGACACCATGAACGCAGTGATCGCCGCCGCCACGGCGCGAAAGGTGACGTACGAGAAGACGTTGAATCCGCCGATCTGGTCGCTTAGCCGGTGAAGATAGTACATCATACGCGTGCGCTTTCTGGCGAACTTTGTTTCGCGAAGGCTTCGATCACATCTTCGGTTCGGGCGAGGCGGCTCCCTTTAATCAAGATGAGATCGCCCGGCGCCGCGATCGTTAACAACAGCTCGGCCGCTTCCGCTGTCGATCCAACGACGCTGCTTTTTTCGAGTCCCGCTTTTTCTGCCGCGCGTGAAATGACTGCGCCCATTTCGCCGATGCCGATCAAATGGTCGATGCCGAACGCAGCCGCGGCTTCGCCGACTTCTTCGTGACCCCGCTCTGTTTCTGTCCCGAGTTCTCGCATTTCGCCGAGCACCGCGATTTTTTTCCCATCGGCGTCCAATTCAACCAGCGTCTGGAGCGCCGCTTTCATGGAATCAGGATTAGCGTTGTAGCTGTCATCGAGAAATTGCACGCCGTTGATCTCTTTAATCTGCAAACGCGCTTTGGTGAGGGGAGCGCTGGCGAGACCAGCGGCGGCTTCTTCGAGAGACAGACCGAAGGCGCGTCCAGCTCCGACCGCGAGGAGCGCATTTTGCACCATGTGCAGCCCGGGAACAGGTAACTGGGCGCGGCAGCGGTGCGCGCCCTCAATAATGGTGAACTCCGATCCGTCGGCGCTTTGTTGAATGTCGATCGCGCGAACCGTTCCGTCGTTCGTTCCGGCAAAAATCACGTGAGCTCGTGTTCGTTCGGCAATCCCTTTGCTGAAAGGATCGTCCGCGTTCAGGATGACTGAGCCTTCGGCGGTGACTGCTTCGGCCAGCGCGCCTTTTTCTTTCGCAATCGCCTCGCGCGTTCCCATGAACTCGATATGAGCCACGCCGACGTTGGTGATAATGGCGGCGTTTGGTGCTGCGATTTTTGCCAAGGGAGCGACTTCGCCGGGGTGATTCATTCCGATCTCCCAGACTGCGACCTCATCCTTCGATGTCGCCTCCAGAATCGTGCGCGGCAATCCGACATGGTTATTGAAGTTGCCCTGAGTTTTAGTGACGCGAAATTTTCGACCGAGGACCGAGGCGGCAAAATCTTTCGTGCTCGTCTTTCCATTACTCCCGGTGATGGCGAGAACTTTGATGGGAAGCGATTTCCGATAATTCGCGGCCAGATTTTGATACGCGAGCAACGTGTCCTCGGCGCGAATGATCGCGAACTTGGAAGGAACCTTTCCGTTCCACTTACGATCGACAATCGCTCCGGCGCCACCGGCTTTGGCAGTTGCTTCGACAAATTTGTGGCCGTCGAAATTTTCACCTTGCAGGGCGACGAAGAGTTCACCCTTCTTAATAGTTCGTGAATCGGTGCTGATTCTTTCAACCGAGATTTTCCCGTCGCCTTGTTCGAGTTTGGCGCCGGCAAGCTCAGCGATTTGTAAGATCGACAACGGATTCATTTAAATTCTACCGGATGATCTTCGACCGCGCGTCGCGCCACCTGGATGTCTTCAAATGGCACAGTGTGATCGGCGAACTCCTGGTAATTTTCGTGACCTTTGCCCGCGATCAATACGATGTCACGCGGTTGCGCAATTTCGATGGCGCGCGAAATCGCCTGCGCGCGATCCGTGATTTTTTCGAAATGGTCGCCGCGAAAACCTTTTTCGACCTCGGCGATGATCTGGTCGGGATCTTCTTTGCGCGGATTATCAGAGGTGATGATGGCGTAATCGGCGTTTTGATCGACCACCTGACCCATCAGCGGCCGCTTCTCGCGGTCGCGATCTCCGCCGCAACCGAAGACGACGATCAACCGCCGCGGTGAAAGTTCACGCAGTGTTTTTAAAACGTTGAGCAATGCGTCCGGTGTGTGCGCGTAATCGACAAAGACCCGGAACTGCCGTTTTGCAGGGACGTTCTCGAGTCGTCCGGGCACTTGCGGGGATTTGGCGAGACTAAGCACAGCTTCGCGCAGACCGATGCCGAGAGCGTTGGCGGCGGCGAGCGCGGCCAGCGAATTCGCGACGTTGAAACGGCCGATCAGCGGCACACGGACGAGATAACTTTTGCCGCGTGCGTCGAGCTGGTAGGACGTGCCGGCAAATTCCATTCGATAATTGGAAGCGCGAAAGTCGGCCCGCGCTCCCATTCCGAAAGTCACGATCGAAACTTTCTTGCCGATCTTGGCAACCAAATTCCGGCCGTAACGATCGTCGATGTTGATGACCGCGACCGGTTTCTTTTTTTTCTGCTGTTGCGCGAGCTGCTCGAACAATTTCGCCTTCGCTTGGAAATAATTTTCCATCGTTCCGTGATAATCGAGATGGTCTTGCGTCAGATTCGTGAAGACGGCCACGTCCCACTCGATTCCGCGCGTCCGTTCTTGCGCTAAGGCGTGTGAAGAAACCTCCAGGGCCGCACCGCGGCAACCGGCGTTCGCGATTTGCGAAAGCAGTTCCTGAAGATCGAGCGATTCGGGAGTGGTGCGCGCGGCGGGGAGGACGCGCTCGCCGATTTCGTAACGAACGGTGCCGAGCAAGGCGCATCGCATTCCTGCTTTCTCGCAAATGTGCTTGATCAGGAAAGTCGTCGTCGTCTTCCCGTTGGTGCCGGTGACCGCGGCAAGTTTCAATTTTCGCGCGGGATAGTTGTAAAATCTCGCCGCCAAATCGGCCATCGCGCTGCGCGTATTTTCGACCACGACGCAGGTGGCGCGGGAATGTTTTTCGGCGCGCTCGGCCACGATCACCGCGGCGCCTTTTTCAATGGCCTGGCCGATGAACTCGTGGCCATCGCTTTTTTCGCCCCGCAATGCCACGAATAACCCATCCCTCTGCACACGGCGCGAGTCATACGCGATGCTTTCCACCGCGCGATCAGTTGGGCCGCCGATGATTTCGCGAACGGGAGTCGCGGCGAGAAGAGTTTTGAGCTGCATGAGGATCCGCCATTCTGGTGCCAGGAAGTCAATGGCGCGAAGCGTTGGTTAAGGCAACTCGCTCCACCGGGATGGCCTTGCGAATCTCCTCATGCGGCTCAAGATCTAGATAACGGGCGGCCTTTTCGGCGATCCGCGAAAAGATCGGTCCAGCAACCTGACCGCCGTAGTTCTGTTCGGGCTTTGTTTGGGCATCGTCTAACACAACCAATCCGACAAATTCCGGGTGCTCCGCGGGGAGATAACCGCAGAACGACACAACTTCTTTTCCTTTCTCGTAACCGCCGTTGGGACCCACCTTTTGGGCAGTGCCAGTTTTTCCGGCGATGATGAATCCGGGAACAGCGGCAGCGGCAGCCGTGCCGCGATCGCTGACCACGCCGCGCAGTGCGCTTCCGATTTGACTGGCCGTCTGCGGTGAGATGACCTGGCGCAAAACAATCGGCGACAGCGTGCTAATAGTTTTTCCATCGCTGGTCGTGATCGATTTCACGATTCGCGGCGTCATTAATTTTCCGCCGTTGGCGATCGCGCACATGGCGGTGGTCATTTGCAGGGGAGTCACGCCGATTTCGTGGCCCATCGGGATGTGGGTGATCGAAATTTTGCTCCACGATTGCGGCGAGCGAATTAACCCGGGAATCTCGCCCGGAAGCTCGACCCCGGTACGTTCACCAAAACCGAAACGCCGGATGTATTCGTAAAACTTTTGGTCGCCGAGGCTAACGGCAAGTTTGGCCGCGCCGATGTTGCTCGACTTCACCAGAATGTCTTTGACGCTCAGGTCGGTGAACGCGGCGTGATCGTGCAGCGCGGTGCCGCCGAAGTTCCAGACTCCGTTTTCGCAAAAGATATAGGAGTCGAGGCGGAACTTGTGCTCATTGAGCGCGGCGGCGGCGGTGACAATCTTGAAGGTCGACCCCGGTTCCATCATGTCGCAGATCGCGCGGTTTTTCATTTGCTCGGGTTTCGCGTCGGAGCGGTGATTGAGATCGAATGCCGGCCGGTTGGCCATGGCCAGAATTTCGCCGGTTTGCGGACGCATCAGGATGATGGTCGCTTTCTTGGGCGAAAACTCGCGCATCGCGGCGTCCAATTCGTTTTCGACAATATTCTGCAGATTAAGGTCGATGGTCAGATGCACTTGATAGCCATTGCGCTGCGCGCGCTCCTGGCCGCGGTAAAGCACCAACTCCTGGCCGGCGCGGTTATGCTCGATGTAGCGATAGCCGTCCTGACCGCGCAGGTAATCGTCGAGCGCGCCTTCCACGCCTTGAATGCCGTGGTGCTCAAAATCAGTGAACCCGATGACATGACACAGCATTACGCCGTTGGGGTAAATGCGGGTCGCGTCCTGTTCGAAATAAATGCCGCGTAAATTTTGGGCGCGCAGTTTTTGCTTGAGCGAATCGGTGATGGTCTTCGGTACCTCGCGTTTCAGGACGATGTATCGACGATCGCTATGGAGTTTTTCTGAAACTTCTCCCCGCGGAAGTTTCAGCTCGCCGCTGACAAGATCGACAGTCGCCGCGACCTCGGTGAGATGACTCGCGTCCGCGATCACCGTCTCGACCGGGACGTTGTGCGCGAGGACTTCGTTGTTGGCGTCGAGAATGGTGCCGCGCTCGGCGAAGATAGGCTGCTTGTAAACGTGCTTCTCAGCGGCCAGCCCGGCGTATTGGTCGTGCTTGATCATTTGCAGGTAGATCAAGCGAAACGAAAACGCGCTGAAAAGGAGAACGAAGCCGAGGCAAACGATTGCGCATCTGGTTCGGCTGTTCCATTTCATCTCGCGCCTCGCTGATTGGAAACTGGTTGGACGGCGTCTTCCTGGATTCGCGCCGGCAAAGTCAGTCGAACAATGTTGTGTTCCGCGATCGGAATCATTTTTAGGTAACCTTCCTTCAAGCGGCGTTGCAACGCCGAGCGCGAAGTGAGCGCGGCAATCTGCGCGCTGGCCACTTCATTTTGCATCCGCAAATTGGACACTTCGGTTTCGAGCGCCTTTTTGCGGTCGCCGAGATGGTAAAGCTGAAGGGTCAGATAAACATAACTTAACCCCATCAAGGCCAGGAACGCCGTCAGCACGAGCCAGCGCGCGAGTGAAGCGGCGTTGACTGTGTTCCAATTTTTTCGGTGCGAGCGGTTCATCCAATCTTCTCCGCCACCCGCAATTTCGCGCTCCGGGAGCGCGGATTCGTTCGGCGCTCATTTTCACTCGGCTCGATCGGTTTCGAGGTAATCGCGCGCAAATCGTATTCCGGATTGCGCTTCGGCTCCGGCCACTCCGGCCGGTCCAGCCACTCGCGGCTGTGATCGCGCATAAAGTTTTTTACGATTCGATCTTCGAGAGAATGAAACGTGATCACGGCGATACGCGCTCCGGTTTCGAGTCGCGCGGTCAAAACGCGCATGCCTTGTTCAAGCGCGCCCAACTCGTCGTTCACTTCCATTCGCAACGCTTGGAATGCCTGGGTCGCAGGATGTCTGCGTCCATGACGGCCGACAACTTTTTCGATCGCGCGCGCGAGCTGGAGCGTTTCGGTAAACGGCGCATCTTTGCGCATCTTCACAATCAGACTGGCGATCCGGCGCGCGGCCGGTTCTTCACCGAGATCGCGGAACAGGCGGGTCAGATCTTCGTCACTATAGCCGTTTACAATATCCGCGGCCGTTAATGTCGATCTTGGGTCCATTCGCATATCGAGCGGACCGTTCCGCATCATGCTGAACCCGCGAGCGGCATTCTCGAGTTGGCGCGAGGAAACGCCGAGATCGAGAAGGGCCCCGCCGATTTTCTGAACACCGAGCTCGTCGAGAATTTTGTCCGCGTCGCGGAAATTGACCTGCCGCAGTGTCACGCGACCGCCGAAATGGCCCAGTTCTTCCCGCGCCTGCTCAATTGCGTCCGGGTCCTGATCCAGCGCGAGAACGTCCGCGCCGATTTTCAAAATAGCTTCGGTATGACCGCCCCCGCCGACTGTTCCATCGACAACCAGCGAGCCGGGATGCGGCGTGAGTAATTCCACCGCTTCGGCGGCCAGCACCGGGCGATGGTAGGTAAAATCTTCCATTTCCTGCGGCTCCTCTTCCAAAACGAGCGGACCGGTCGCAAACCAAACCGGCCGCTCAAATAATAATGCGTTCATATTTGGGCTGATTACAAACCAATGACGTCGGCGACGTGTTGATAAGTGGGCGTCTCGTCTTCGTGAGCCTTCTTTCGACGCTGCAGATTCCAGATTTCAAAGCGGCCGCGATTGCCGACCAGGACGACTTCGCCTTTTAATCCGACGTTCTTGCAAAGATCTTCCGGCAAAACGAGGCGGCCTTGTTTGTCGGCGGCGCCGTGCTCGGCTCGAGAATGCAGTTGTCGAAAAAAAATGCGGCGGTCGCGCGCAGAAACGTTCGGGTCGGACTCGGCCGCCGCGCTCATACGAGAAAATTCTTCAGGCGACATGACCAGAAGAAACTGGTGAGTCGCTTCCGGAAGAATGATGAATTCTTCGGTGTCACCGCGTCGCCAGCGCGCGGGAATAGTGATCCGGTTCTTCTCGTCGATGGAGTGACGAAACTCGCCGGCGTAGAAGCGTTGGTCAGGCGTATGCATTGGCGGGTGGAGATGTTTGCCATTCTAACCCACTTTTCCCCACTTTTAACCACCTTCCATGCCAGCCGTCAATATAAATTAATTGCCTTCTTTGCCCCCGCCGCCCGCCCACTTAAACTGCGCACCCCAAACGATGTCGCGCTGGTTGCTCTCACTCTTTGTTCTCGCGATCGGTCTGCATTGGTCTCGGCCGACTATCGCCCAAACTTCTACACCCGGTTCAAACGACGCCGTTCGTGTGACCGTCAGTCTTAACGCCGATGGCTCGCGCACCGTTTATCAATTCGACAATGCCAAACACGGAGCAATCGCGACCACGACTGATTCGGACGGCAAAGCGCGCGGAAAGATCGTCTATCAAATCGGTGAGGCAGGCCGGTTCGCCAGCGGCGTTGTTTATGGACCGGACGAAAAATTCCTCTTCAAGACCCTATATAAGTACGATGCGGCCGGCCGGCTGGAGCAGGAGACACATCTCGCCAAAGATGACTCCGTAGTGAACAAGATTGTCTATAAGTACGATCCCAAGGGGAAGCCGGCCGGCTATTCAGTCTTCGATGCGGCTGGCAAATTAATCTCGGGCGCCGCTGCCCCTACACCCTCAACTACCGCCAAACCTCGTAACGCCCTCGGGCACTGAAGGTGGATCGAGCAGTCCCTTGCTCGATGTTCATAAGGAGCGGCGAAGCCGCGTGGTTTTAACATCGCCCGCGGAGCGGCCGATCCACCCATCGCCTGCTTGCTCAGTGTCTAAAAAGGGTCTAAGAAGGTTGCCCCCATGATTGATTACATCCAAAAGGGCGGGTTGCTCATGTGGCCGATCCTTGCCTGCAGCATTATCGGCATCGCAGTCTTCCTAGAGCGCTTTTTCTATCTCCATCGCGCCACCATTCACGTTGGCGAATTTTTGAAAGGACTTTCGAATTTGGTCCAGCGGCGCAACTTTGCCGAAGCTTTGCACGAATCGGCCGGCACGCCGGGTCCGGTTGCGCGCGTGATTCATGCCGCGCTTTTGCGGCACGATATGTCGAGATCGGAGCTCCGCGAAATCGTCCAGGAAGCGGGGCAATTGGAGGTTCCGAAGCTGGAACGTTTTCTTGGGGTCTTGGCAACGCTCGCTTTTCTGGCGCCGTTACTCGGTCTGCTCGGAACCGTTGCCGGAATGATCGATGCCTTTGGAACGATTGCTTCGCACGGTGGTTACGCCACCGTGACCGAACTTTCCGGGGGCATTTACAAGAGTTTGCTCACCACTGCAGCCGGCCTTGTCGTCGCCGCGCCCACCTTCGTTGCTTACAGTTATCTTTCATCGCGCGTGAACACGATGCTTCACGAAATGGAACGCGCCGGCATCGAGATCGTTCACATGTTGAAGGACAGCGAAGCCCTCACCGGAATCATCAGCTTTCAGCAATCGCCCGAAACGTTGACCGGCCCGCAGGAAGCGCATCGCGATCGCTAGATCGAGAATCGCTCTCGGGATGAAGCTGAGCCGGACCAAGGAATACAATTTCGGCTGGCTGGTCGTGTTCCCACTTATCAACGTGGTGTTTCTCCTCATCTTTTTTCTACTCCTGAGTTCGAATTTTGTTTTGCAACCGGGGATCGCGGTCTCGGCGCCGGCCTCGCCATTCCTCCTTGGCGCGCAGCAAAACCAGCAAATCATCAGCATCACCGGCGGCGCGGTCCCGGCGATTTATTTTCGGGACCAAAAGATCTCGCTCGAGCGGCTCGGGCCCTTGCTCGATGCAGCTAAACGCGAGAATCGCTCGCTTATTATTAGGGCTGACCGCCAGACGCCCTACGAGCTGGTCGTTGCCGTGACCAATGCCGCGCTCGAACACGGAATCTCGTCGGTGTCGTTGGCGGGCGCCGCTCCGAAATGAACGCTTCGACTACTGCGCCGTTGCTCTTTAACTGGGCCGCGCCGCGCCGTCGCAATCTCGCGTTGATTGGTTTTCTCATCGCGTCGCTCGTGGCGCATGTTGCGGGTTTCTATCTTTTCCAAATCGTCTATCCGCCAACTGTTTCACTTATCCCCGCGCCGCAGCGGGTGAATTTGATCAGCGCCAATTCCGAAGAAGGGGCCACCCTTCTTCGCTGGGTGGATGCGGAAGATCCGGCGCTCGCCTCCACGACCAGGCGTCCCCCGGGAGCGAAGCTCAATCTATTGGGCAGGGCTAACCACTTACCTTCTTATTTCGCGCGCGAACCAGTTTTACAGCAAGCTCCGCCGTTGACGGTTGATCTTCGGGTTCCGAGCGCACAACCACCGGGACCGGTTCCGGCACCGGTTCGAGCGCGACCGAAACCGGTCGGAGTAGCTCCAACCAGAGTGATTTTCTCGTCCGAACTCGATCGACTTGGTGAGCCAAAATTTGTTCCGGTAACTTTCAAAGGCTCGAGTCACGAGCCGCCGCAGAATGCGCAGTTTCGGATCGCGGTCGATGCCGGAGGCGCGGTTGTTTATTGTTTCAATGTAACTTCATCGGGCGATGCGGCTTTGGACGAGCAGGCGCGAGAACATCTCACGCTCTGCCGTTTTCCTGGAAGGCATGTCCTGAGCGAAGTCGAAGGATCGACATCCGCCGGCGACTCGCTTGTCTGGGGAATCGCCGCAGTCGAGTGGGGAAACGATATCGTCGGGCCGGGCGTAAAACCGGCCCCACCCGCGCCGTGATTCGAGTCAGTCTGGCAGCGCTGGTCACACTTTATCTGCTCCTTTCTCTTGCCAGCATTTTCCTCCTCTGGATAGTAGGTGAGTGGAACCGGCGCCGGCGTGAGCGACGCGCATTGCGTTATCGATTGCGCTGCGTCATTTGCGCGTTCGAGTTTGAAGATCGAACGGCGACGTTACTCCCACGCTGTCCGCGCTGCGGCAGTTTGAACGAAAGATTTAGATTGGAGCAGATTTAATTATGGGAATGTGGATTGGCCGAAATCGAAAAGCGCGCGTCACCTACGGGTTCGACGAGATCGCGCTTGTGCCCGGGCGCGTCACGATCAATCCCAACGAGGTGAACATCGCGTTTCGTCTGCCCCGAAAAAATGGCGGACCGCTCGAGTTGAAAATCCCGATCCTGGCCAGCGCCATGGATGGAGTTGTCGATGTTCGCTTCGCCGTGGCCATGAGCAAGCTCGGCGGCCTCGCTGTTTTGAATCTCGAAGGCGTGCAGACGCGCTACAAAAACCCGAAGGAAGTTCTCCAGAAGGTTGTCGATACCGACAAATCCGAGGTCACCTCGCTGTTGCAACGAATTTATCAGGAACCGGTCCAACCGGATCTGATCGCGGCGCGCGTGAAACAAATCAAAGATGAGGGCGGAATCGCCGCTGTCAGTTCGATTCCGCAACGGGCCGCCGAGTTCGGCCCCATCGCGCAGGAAGCCGGTGCCGATCTTTATGTCGTGCAAAGCACGGTCTCCACCGCGCGCCACATTTCGACCGAATACAAATCGCTCGATCTCACAAAATTTTGTGCGGACATGCGCATCCCGGTCATCGTGGGCAACACCGTCGGCTACGATGTCACTTTCGAAATCATGGAGTGCGGACCGGCCGGTGTGCTAGTCGGGGTCGGTCCCGGAGCAGCTTGCACTTCACGCGGCGTGCTTGGGCTCGGCGTGCCGCAAGTCACCGCCACAGTCGATTGCGCCGCGGCCCGCGACGCTTATTTCAAAAAAACCTCGCGTTACGTCCCGATCATCACCGACGGCGGCATGAGCAAGGGCGGCGACGTTTGCAAAGCGCTCGCCTGCGGCGCGGATGCGGTCATGGTCGGCAGCGCGTTTGCTCGCGCTCAGGAAGCGCCGGGTGCCGGTTATCATTGGGGCATGGCCACCCCGCATGTGAACCTCCCGCGTGGGACGCGGATCAAGGTTGGCACCACCGGTTCGCTAAAACAGATCCTTTTTGGCCCGGCCGAAGTCGACGATGGAAGTCAGAACCTTGTCGGCGCGATCACGACCTGTATGGGCAACGTTGGCGCGCGCGATATCGCCGAGTTTCAGCAGACCGAAATTATCATCGCGCCCTCCATCAAAACTGAAGGGAAACTTTTCCAGGCCGTCCAAAGCGTCGGCATGGGCACGAAGTGAAGAATTTAGCGATTGATCAATTCAGTGATTTAATGATTTCAATCGCTAGTTCACTAAATCGTTAAATCACTCAATGAACAACGATCGCAGAGTCGTCATTACAGGTCTCGGTGTTGTCACGCCTGTCGGCAACGAGCTGGAGACGTTTTGGAAAAATCTCGTTGAAGGCAAGAGCGGCATCGGCCGGATCCAAGCCTTCGACACCGCGAACTACGATTGCAAAATCGGCGGTGAAGTGCGCGACTTCGATCCGAAGAATTTCTTTAAGAACGTCAAAGACGTCCGGCGCACCGATCGTTTTGTTCAATTGGCTATGGCCGCGGCCAAGATGTCGATCCAGGACAGCGGCATCGATCTCGAGCGCGTCAATCAAGACCGCTTCGGCGTAATCGTCAGCAGCGGCATCGGCGGACTGAGAACGCTCGAGGACCAATTCAGCGTGTTGATGAACAAAGGGCCGGGGCGAGTCTCCCCGTTTACCATTCCGATGCTCATCAGCAACATGGCCAGCGGCCTGATCTCGATGGAGTTCGGTTTGCGCGGTCCCAACATGTGCATCGTCACCGCTTGCGCGACGTCCAATAACTCCATCGGCGAATCGTGGCGGATGATTAAATTTGGCGACGCCGATATTTTTGTCGCCGGCGGTTCCGAAGCCGCAATCGTCGAACTGGGTCTGGCCGGTTTTTCGGCGATGAAAGCGCTCAGCAAGCGCAACGACGAACCGGAGCGCGCGTCGCGC
Source organism: Chthoniobacterales bacterium (assembly GCA_038230255.1). Lineage (GTDB taxonomy): Bacteria > Verrucomicrobiota > Verrucomicrobiia > Chthoniobacterales > UBA10450 > AV40. The sequence goes on along the minus strand of JBBRNP010000005.1, from coordinate 85,794 downwards.
CCGTTCGATCGCGACCGTGACGGTTTCGTCATCAGCGAAGGCGCGGGCATTGCCATTGTCGAAGAGCTCGAACACGCGAAGAAGCGGGGCGCGAAAATTTATTGCGAGCTTACTGGTTACGGACTTTCGGCCGACGCCTACCACATGACCGCGCCGCCGGAAGACGGCGGAGGCGCCGCGCGTGCCATGCAAATGGCGCTCGATCACGCGAAGATTTCACCCAGCGATGTCGATTACATCAACGCCCATGCTACTTCCACTGGTCTCGGCGACATCAGCGAAACAAAAGCGATCAAGAAAGTTTTTGGCGAGCAAACCAAAGTTTCAATCAGCGCGACCAAGTCCATGACCGGCCATTTGTTAGGCGGCGCCGGCGGAATGGAAATGGCCGCGTGCGCCTTAGCGATCCGCGACGGCGTCATCCCGCCGACAATCAATTTGGAAAATCCCGACCCGCAGTGCGACCTCGATTACACCGCCAACAAAGCGAAAGAAAAGAAAGTGCGCGTGATCATGAACAACTCCTTCGGATTCGGCGGCCACAACGCCACCTTGGTCGCGACGGCGTTTCAGGGCTGAGCGACACACTTTGGGCAATGACCAATTCCGGAAAGGGCAGCAGCGGTAATCTAATTCTCGCTGTAACGCTCGTTGTAGGCGGCTTGGTAACTTTTTGGCGTGGCCATGTAAGTTGGTACGGTGCCGGCATGATTTCGGGAACAACAGTCAAGGTTTACGTGGTAGTCTGCTTCGCGTTCGCAGCAATATTTTTCTATCTACATTTCCGAAAATCGCGGAAGTAACCTCATCCTGCACCTTAGCATGCGCAGTCATTCCGAACGAAGTGAGGAACCTCACAGTCGGAGTGAAGATCACGCTGATTAGTTTGTGTGACGCTCGAGTTTGTGGGAGATCCTTCGCTCCGCTCAGGATGACAACGGCGGTCCTAGACCGCCGTACAGTTCGTCGGCTCGACGGAGTCTCGCCTTACCTCTCCGGATTAACCGGGAAGTGTTTGTTTTTGAGGTTTTCGGGGACGCGTTTGGTTTGTTCGGCTTCGATTTTTTTGGTCGCTTCGTTTAGCGCGTCGTAGGCTTCGCGACTTTTTTTCGCGCGGCACATGTAAGCGACGGCGTGGGCGAGTGGAATCTTTGCCTCAGGCAGACCGACGAATTCGACCGCTTGTTGAGTGGCGATCGCCAGCGGTAACGCTTCGGGATCGGCCAGACCGACATCCTCGCTGGCGAAAATCACGATCCGGCGCGCGATGAAACGGAAGTCTTCACCGGCGTGCAGCATTTTCGCGAGCCAGTAGATCGCGCCTTTTTCATCCGAAGCGCGCATGCTCTTAATGAAAGCGCTGATCGTGTCGTAGTGCGCGTCGCCCGCGCGATCGTAGACGATCGCCTTTTGCTGAATGCTTTCCTCGGCGACCGCAATGGTGAAATGAATCACGCCTTCTTTTTCTGTTGGAGGGACGCGCTCTGTCGCGTCCTTCTTGGCACGTGATTGTGTGGACGACACGGAGGTCGTCCCTCCAGTTGGCGGCGTGGTCATCACGCCGATCTCGAGCGCGTTCAAACATTTTCGCGCATCGCCGTCACTCAGTTTCGCGAGATGCCGGCGCGCGTCTTTGTCGATCTTTACATTGTAATTGCCGAGCCCGCGCTCTTTGTCCGCCAGCGCACGATCGATCAATTGTTCGAGCTCATCGACGCTGAGCGGTTCGAGTTGGAAAACCTGAGATCGCGAAACGAGCGGACTATTGACGTAGAAAAACGGATTGTAAGTGGTCGCGCCGATCAATCGCAGGTTTCCGCTTTCAACATCGGGCAGGAGAATGTCCTGCTGCGCTTTGTTGAAATGATGGATCTCGTCGATGAACAGAATCGTTTTCTGTCCCGAGGTTTGGATTCGATTCGTTGCAGCCGCGAGCGCGCGCCGCATTTCAGCGACGTTGCTTTCCACGCCGCTTAACCGCACAAACTTCGCGTGCGTGATGTCCGCAATGATGTGCGCCAGAGTCGTTTTACCGGTGCCGGGAGGTCCGGACAAAATCACCGACGGCAAACGATCGGCCTCAATCGCGCGTCGCAATAATTTTCCCGGCGCGAGAATGTGTTCCTGACCGACAAATTCATCGAGCGACCGCGGTCGCATCCGCGTGGCGAGCGGAGCGCCCGCCTGAGGTGGGTTGCCCGTAACAGAATCGCGATCTTCCTCGGTAAATAAGTCCTGCACGAAGAGAAAATACGACGGGCGAGATTCATTTCCAACTGTAGGGGACGACGTTGTCGTCCCATGGGAAGCTAACAGCTTCCCCTACAAGAATAGGTCCGAACTTCTCGCGCCGGACGCCGTAGTACGTAGCGACGAGTTCTCTCGTCGCGATGAGTATTCCGCGGCAACCATTTGTCGGCCTGGCGTTGATGGCGGCGGTCGGAATTATCGTTGCAGATTTATTTCCAATTGACGCGTCGCGATGGTTGTTCGCCGCGATAACCTTCGCGCTCCTCGCAATTGCACTCTTCTGCTGGCCGAACCTAACATCGACATATCTTCTGGTCGGCGCCGGCTTCTTTTTGCTTCACAGTTTTCGCACTGCGAATACGGCAGGATTGCGACTCGCGGCTGATCTGAGCGAGCGGCCTCGGGTGGTGAACGCGGTTGGGTTTGTCACATCGGATCCAAAGATCGCACCGAACGAATTCGCGACATTTCTGTTCAAGCTCGAATCAATCGAGTTCGAAGGGAAAACACGGCCGGCTAAGGCGACGTTACTCGCGCGCTGGCGCGGCCATCCGGAATTCGGTAACGAACTGAAACTTTTCGGGATCGCCGAGCCGATCGCGCCGCCACGCAATCCGGGCGAGTTCGATATGCGTTCGTATCTCGCGCGTCAGGATGTGCGGCGAAGTCTTTTTGTTCGGTATCCGGAAGACGGCGTCTTGCTGAAACGCGGCGTTGGAAATCCGGTCCTGCGTGCCGCCCAGAACTCACGCGGTTGGATGCAGCGCGCGATTTGCCGCGGACTCGACGATTCCCCGCAAGTGCAAAATTTCCTGAGCGGTATTGTTCTCGGATTGCGTCACCAAACGCCGGAAGACATCGAAGAGCCGTTTCAACAAACCGGCACGCTTCATCTCTTTGCCGTAGCCGGTCTGCATGTTGGAATCGTGGCGCGTCTTTTGTGGATCCTGGCAATGGTGGCGCGGCTGTCCCGGAAATGGGCAACCGCCCTCATTATTCCACTTTTGCTTTTTTATGCAGCCATCACCGGTCTGCACGTTTCCAGCATTCGCGCCGCAGTAATGAGCTCGATTCTGCTCGGCGGCTTTTTCTTCGAGCGAAAAGTTTTCGCGCTGAATAGTCTGGCCGCGGCCGCGTTTTTTCTTCTCTCATGGGACACGAACGAATTTTTCTCAACCGGCTTTCAACTTTCGTTCGCGGTTGTGGGCGGAATTATTTTATTGGCCGATCCGCTCTCGGGATGGCTCCGACCAATCGGCGCGCCCGATCCATTCCTGCCGCGGCGGCTGGTAAGTCGTCTGCGCCGCACGATTGGAATCGGCTACGAATGGATTTGCCGCGGTGGTTCGGTTTCGCTCGCCGCGTGGCTCGGTTCGTTGCCGCTGATCCTTTGGTATTTTCATTTGATCACACCAAGCTCGCTCTTCGCGAATCTGCTCGTCGTGCCGATCGCGTTTTTCATTTTAGCGATTGCGTTGCTTTCGCTGGTGGTGACGCCGATTGCTTCGGGCTTGTCCCTGATTTTCAACAACGCGAACTGGTCGCTGGCGAGCGCAGTTATCGCGTTCGTCCAATGGTTTGCGCAACTGCCCGGGAGTCATTATTACGTCGCCGCACCTGATTGGCCGAAAAAACTGCGCGCACAAATCACCGTGCTGGATGTCGGCGCAGGTGCGGCCGTCCATCTTCGCGCCTCAGGTGCGAACTGGATTTTCGATTGCAGCAGCGGCCGTGATTACGAGCGCGTGCTTCGGCCGTATTTGCATGTGGCTGGAATCAATCGAATCAATGGACTTTTGCTAACTCACGGCGACTCACTCCACATTGGCGGAGCGGAGAGTTTGTTGCGCGATTTGGTTCCGACGGTTTTGATCGACAATCCGCTGCCCGATCGTTCAACGGTCCATCGTCGACTCCGTGAAATGTTTCCAACGCTTCGATTGAGTCTCCTCGGTCTAAAAGCGGGTGGGGATTTTCACATTTCGTCCAATGTGATCGGACGAATTCTATTTCCGCCGGCGAACTTCACTGCGGCCACAGCCGACGATCAAGCATTCATCGTTCAGCTCTTCGTTAAAAACACCAAGATTTTGTTTATGTCCGACGGCGGTGACGCGACGGAAAAATTGCTGATTCGGTCGGGTGTTGATTTGCGCAGCGATGTCTTGGTCAAAGGCCAGCATCACTCGGGCAATTCCGGGTCGGAGAGCTTTCTCGCCGTCGTGCAACCGCAATTAATCGTGGCGACGTCGCGCGATTTTCCCCAACAGGAGCGAATTTCAGATGAGTGGTCGGAGCGGGTCCGTGCGCGCGGGATTAAACTCTTTCGACAAGACGAAACCGGCGCGGTCCAACTGGAGTTCGGCGAGCTCGACTGGCAGGCGCGGGCCTATCTCACGGGCGAAACTTTTCGCAGAAGCAATCGGTGAATCGGCGCGCCGAGCGCGCTAAAGCGGCGTTCGAATTTTGTTAACGGAAGTTCTGCATCATCAATGTCGACGAGCGCGAAGCCGGAATGATTTTCAGCGACGCGTTGGATCTGCTCGAAGTAGTCCAGTTGGTCGGTAGCGATTCGGAAAAAACCGCGATTCGCGAGCGCGCGGTGAATTGAATCGAGAAAGTCCGGTGTGACGATACGCCGGCGATGATGCCGGCGTTTTGGCCACGGATCGGGAAACAGCAGATAAAATGTTTCGACCGATCGTTCGGGCAGCAAGTAACCGACGGCGTGCGAGCTTTCGGCATTTAGAACGCAGACGTTTTCCAATGCGGCCGCTTTGCGGCTTGCCTTTGCCACCCGCCCAACCAATCGATCAATGCCGAGAAAGTTTATTTCCGGATGACGCGAGGCCAGTTCGCACAAGAATGAGCCGTCGCCGCAACCAAGATCGACACGCAACGGCGCGACGCGTCCAAAGATCGCGAGCAGGTCGAGAGGCGCGACATATGTCTCCGGGAGCAGTTCGATCACAGTGTAAAAATGGAGCCGTTGCGAAGCGATTCAACCTCGAAACGGCAAACTGTTTGGTGGAACAGGTGGCTGGCAAAAAGAAAAAGGTATTTCGCAACGCGCCTTCGGTGAGATTGTCTAAGATCGACAATATGAAGATTGTTCAACTCCTGGTTGGGGCGTGGCTGGTCCTGAACGTGAATTCTTTGCCGGCTCAGGATTCGCCGGCAGCGACAAAGACCGCCGTTTTGGCGGGCGGTTGTTTCTGGTGCATTCAGCCGGCCTTCGATAAGGCGCCGGGCGTGATCAAGACCACGGTGGGTTACTGTGGCGGGAGCGAGCCCAATCCCACTTACGCTCTGGTCGGCTCAGAAAAGACAAACTACCGGGAATCGATCCAGATCGTGTACGATCCGGCAAAAATTTCCTACGCGCAGCTGCTCGACATCTATTGGAAGCAAATTGATCCGACTCAAACCGAGGGCCAATTCACCGATATCGGTCCAAGTTATCGCGCCGCAATCTTCTACGGAAGTGATGACGAAAAGAAGATCGCGGAAACGTCGAAGGAAAAGCTGGGTCAGTCAGGCAAGTTCAAAAAACCGATCGTGACCGAGATTTTACCGGCGATGAAGTTTTATCCGGCCGAGGATTCCCATCAAAAATATTATCAGCAGAACCCGGAAGACTTTGAAGCGTTCGAACATGGATCCGGCCGCGCTTCGTTCCAGAAGAAAACCTGGGGCGACAAACCTTAAATCTCGAAGTTTGTCTGCTAGAATTTGTAGAGCTCGGCGCGCTGTGATTCGACGAACTCCGCGCGGTCGACTGAAAGCGACTCGTTCATGACTTTCCCCAACTCCTGAGCTAGAACGATGGCAATGGCGCGGGCGTCTTGAGTGTAGACCGGGATCGGAAACGAACCGGCGTTCCGGTCGTAGCCGTAAATGGTGCCGTCGGTTTCCCACACGCAGTAAGCGTGGCCGGCGGGATGATCGTTGTAACGGACGAGGAGAATTTTGGCCCAGAAATTCTTGTCGAGTGCATGCTGGGTCTTAACCACGGCGAGATAATTGCAGGCTGAAATGACGCAACCGTTCAAAACGACAAGGTCGGTGTCTCCTGGAGAAAGAATGACTGCTTGCTGAGGGCGGCAACTCAGGGTGACGCAGGCGAGGAGGATGGCGGAGTGATAGGAGAGTTTGCCGAGGAAGCGATAATTCATGTGAAGCGGTGCAACAGTGGTTATTGGATTTATAGTTTTTATAACACCAACAGGTCCCGAATGTGAAGCTTTATTTTTCACCAGCGCAAGAAAATTGCACACCGGCGGACAGAAACCGATTCTCGACGAAAATTTCCGTCTACGTAGCGTTTTCCGCTACGCGGTAAGGCAAGAATGTCCGCCTCCGCCAGGCCTACGACGGACACTTTTCGCTCTTGAGCGAAAAGTGGAGGCGAGGGGAGTTGAACCCCTGTCCTCGTCGCTATCCACGCAAACATCTACATGTTTAGCCGGTGAGATTTTTAAGAAGCCGACGTTGCACCAGCACACTGCCGACTTCCGAGCATCCACGAATTTCCTTCACCGTCCAGCGCGGTCGCTCCGCCGTCCGATTAGCCTGCTGTCCACGTTTGGCGCCGTAGCAGGCGTCCAGCTCCAAACGTCACGGTCAATTAAGCCGCGAGAGCGAGATCTTGGTGATCTGCGTTTATTTGTTTTGGCTCGGTTTTTTACGAGGCCAACGAACCATCCTCGACATGCCGCCTGTGTTTCCAACGATGAGTCGAAACCAGTGCGCCCCCGTCTGCCGAACATACGACGCCGGCGCTTCGTCGGCAAGGTCACGCCTGAAGACGAAAGTGCGCCCGAAATCTTTTGTCATACAAAATCCGACACGAAAATATGTGAACGTTTTCGCTGGATCGGGTTCAATGGAGTAATGCGAACGCTGGCCTATGTTGCCCCTGCTCTATTTGGCGCAACTCGTTCGAACATGGCTCGACTGATTTGGCTCAATCGCCTGACAAAATCGCGCTTGGCCCTAGCTGCCTTTTGCCTCTTTATCACCGGTGCGCTCGGATACCTGGATTACGTCACCGGTTATGAGCAGACGTTCCTGTTGTTCTATCTCGCGCCGGTTGCACTGGCTACGTGGTTTGGAAGCTTTGCTCTGGGGTTTGCGTTTTCCGCGCTGAGCATCGGAGCCTGGGTCCTTTCCGATGTTGCCGCCGGCGTGCCTGCAATTGGGTTGTGGAATATCGTCATGGCACTTGGATCGTATGCGGTCTTTACCAGCCTGCTTTCAAAATTGCGCACCCTCTTGAACGAACTCGACCAGCGTGTGCGCGATCGCACAGCTGACCTCAAACGCGAAATGGCGGAACGAGAACGGCTCGATCAGGAGATCGCGGAAGTGGCCGACCGCGAGCGCCGGCGGCTCGGGCAAACTTTACACGACAGTCTCGGCCAGCATTTGACCGGGACCGCGCTGGCTGCGCAGGTCCTTCGCGAAAAGCTGGCCGAACGTTCGGCCAGCGAAGTGGCAGAGGCCGACAAGGTTGTCCATTACATCGAGGAAGGAATTGATCTTACCCGGAACCTCGCGCGGGGATTCTTTTCACCGGAACTCGACGCTGACGGGTTGGACGTCGCGCTAAATAGTCTGGCGGTAAACATTAGCGAGCGATTTAGAGTTCCGTGCACGTTCAATGGCGGTGACGCGGTCCATGTCGGTGACGCCACAACTGCCACCCAGCTTTATCATATTGCCCAGGAAGCGGTCATGAACGCGGTCAAGCATGCCAGCGCGACTAAGATCGACATCGAGCTGGTGCGAAACGGCCAGAAACTGACGCTTGCTGTCTCGGACGATGGACGTGGATTTCCGGAAAAACTTCCTGAACCCCCTGGCCTCGGTCTGCGTTTGATGGCGCACGGCGCCTCCTTGATCGGAGGCAAACTTGCCATCGCACGCAACCGGAACGGGGGGACTCTTGTCACGTGCAAGTTAAACAAACCGCAGTCTGCAGAATGAAAGCCGAACTGTTATGAATCAAAAGTCATCCAACGGAGTGGCGCGCAAGCGCCCGGTATTCATCGTCGACGATCATCCTCTCGTCCGCGATGGGCTTGCCAATTTCATCAACCAACAAAGCGACCTCGCCGTTTGCGGTGAAGCGGAGGATTCGGCCGGGGCGATCGCCGGAATCGGATCATCCCGCCCCGATGTGGCGTTGATCGACATCTCGCTCAAAAATGAGTCGGGGCTTGAGTTGGTCAAAACACTGCAAGAGCAGTTTCCTAACGTCGCGTTAATCGTACTCTCGATGCATGACGAAGCGCTTTACGCCGAGCGCGCGTTACATGCCGGGGCGCGCGGATACGTGATGAAACGCGAGACCACGAAAAACGTTCTCACCGCGATTCGGCGAGTGGTCGAAGGCGATATTTACGTCAGCGACCGGATCGTGAATTCAATGGCGCGCCGCATGAGTTCGCGCAAAGCGTCCGCGGCCACGCCGGTGGAACGACTGAGCGATCGCGAGTTAGAAATTTTCCGGCTGCTCGGTCAGGGGCGAACGCCGTCGCAGATCGCGGAAGATTTGCGTCTCAGTCTCAAAACCGTGCAAGCCTACTGCGCGCGAGCGAAGGAAAAGTTCGGCGTTACTTCATTGACTGAATTGCTGCGGGCTGCGATCCGGTGGGAAGACGCGATGCACGTGAAGTGAGGTGTCGAACTAGGATGTCGATCAAACGCGCGCCGGCCGGATGCTGGCCGCGGCGCCGGCTAATTGTCGCGTGGTAACGCGCAAGCCGCAGAAATTTGCCAGTCGCTCGAGCATCGCGGGCGGGTTTGCTTGGAGCTCTTCAAACTGGAGCCGCTGATAATTCGCGGAATTGGCGAGCCGCTCTCCGGCTGTGAGATAGGTTTGAACAAGTTGCCTGCAGTAATCGAGGTCCGCCAAGTTGGCCGTGGGCGGATCGCCGGCGGCTTGAAATTTCAATTCGCGTTCGCGAATGCTCGATGCTGCTGCCTGCGCGTCGCGAATGACGTGGACGATTCGCGCTCCCGGAAAAATTTCGAGCCAGGCCGGAGCGAATAACGTCGTCCGCGGTTCCTTCCAACCCCACTGCGCGCCAAAGTTGAGTCGTGCCCGGAGCCAAAATCCTTTTGGGTTGAAGCGGTAACCAAAGATCCGAGCGAAATCCCGGCGAACGTTCGACCGCAGGTACGAGATGCAATCCTGTTTTCCTTCCACCGACTCGATCCATTTCAGAAATGGTTGCGGATTATGCCAGGCTCCGCCGGCTCGGCGCAGATAATCCTCATGTAATTTTTGCAACGGCCGCGGCTCGCGATGGCTATCGAGATACTGACCGATTTGTAATCCAAGCAATTCCAGCGCGCGCGCCGTCGCGGTCGTGCCCGAACGATGCGCCCCGATGATGAGCACGGGCGGACGTTGATTGGCTCGTCGCCCGGCTCGCCAACCCTCTCGGGCTTCCCCGTCGTCGTCGCCCGGCTCCCGCCGGCTCCGTTGTCGATCTTTCATCCGCGGGAGATCACGCCGTATAACCGAAGCGCGCGTCTAAATGTTTGAGCGCATCAGCGGCGAATGCCTGGTCCTCCGGCGAAAGATAATCGCGATAGCCGCCTACTTTGCCGCGCCGGACTTTGAATGATTCCGGATTCTGAACATCGCGTGAGCGCAGAATTTTCGAATCAAACACGCCGGCCACTTCCAGTCTTTGCATGTTGGCGAAATCGGAAAATTCAAGCGCGTATTTAAATGCGTCCGGGTCGGGCAAAGGTTCGCCGAGCGTGCCGAGTAGATTCCGAAAATTCTCTTCCGGCGCTGCGCGCAGAGATTCGTAATGCAAAAGCGTAAAGTTTTTGCGATGCCCGAACTCGGCAAACCAGTTGTTCATCGTTTTAATGATCGACAGGATTCCGTAACGACGATCACGGAGAAGATCGCCGATGCTTTTCTGTTTTAATTCCTGGGGCGTTTCGCGGGTGCGATGGACCAGCTGCATGTAAAGCGAGACGAACGCGTCCCGAGGATCGCGCACCAAAAGAATCACGTGGGCCCGGGCAAGCTCTCGCGCCGGCACCAGATATTTGCCGCGAATCCGCTCCCAGAGCGTCGCCTTCATTCGCTGTTCGGCGAAATCATGCGAAAAAATCATGCGCGGAATGTCCGGCTCATGGTAGCGATCGGGTCGGAGCGTAAACGGTTTGCCCGTCCGTTTGCAAAAATAGGCGCAAAGAAACGTCCGCACCCAGGTGCGTCCGCTTTTGGGCACTGAGATGACGACGGCATCGCCACCGGAAAGCTCTCGTGCGCGGCTGCTAAGATTCCATCTTCCAAAACTGCGGCGCCCTCCAGAGTCCTGAGATTCTCCCGGGATGCGCGCGATTTCGTGCAGCAGCTTCACGTAACCCTGGGCAAAACTTTCCAACGAATAACGTTTCTCGATCAATTCTCGCCCGCGCAACCCGAACGTTCTCCTTTGTTCCGCGTTGCGGATCAAGCTGCTGAGCGCTTCCACCCAGTCGTCCTGCGTTTTCGCGAGAAAACCGTTTTCACCGTGCGAAATGATCTCGTTGTTAACGCCGACATCGGACGCGACCACGGCCGTGCCAACGCCCATGTATTGCAAAATTTTGTAACCGCATTTTCCCCGCGTCCAAACCGAATCCCATAACGGCATGATTCCAATATCGAAACTGGCGAGGTTGGCCTGTTCTGTTTCCAATCGCCATGGATCGTTCTCGACCTGTACGCGGTCGAGTTGAAGTGGTTTATCCGAGACCACTTTCAGTTTTAGGCCGGGAAACATTTCGCTCAGCCGCTGCAGCGCAGGCTGGATATGCCGCAGATAAGGCAGCCCGTCGCTCAGTCCAACCCAGCCGATCGTCGGTCCGGGTCCATCGAAGTTTTGTTTCAAATGATAACGTCGGAGATCGATCGACGTCGGCAGAACGATCGCCCGGCGGCCGGACGCTTCCGCGAAACAGGCGAGAAAATCATTGCCGGCCACGACCGCGGCGCAGTGTCTGACTGTCCGCAGGAATTTCTTGAAATCTTTTCCGCGCAACGGCCGGCGATGCTTTTGGTCGCGAAACATCACCGCGTCGTCGAAATCAAAAACGATGCGGCGATTGGCGCGCTGCAACAGCCCCAGCTCGATTCCGTTAAAACCGATTGTCTTGAAAAGAACGACTACGTCATGCCGGCGCGCTTCCTTGAGGACGCGCAGCCGCTCGCTCACGCTGGAACGCCGTGTTGGAACGACCGTCGCTTCCACGCCGAGCGCGGAATAGTAATCCAGACAATCACGCAGCCGCAGCCGCGTACTCGGAGCGTTCCCATGTTCAACGACACAAAGTATTTTCATGCAATCGGCCGCGAAGAATCTCTTTTCCTACAACTTCCTCGCCTGCCATTCCAGCGGTTAAGATCGCTCTCTTCCTGCGAAGCGCTATTGCACGTTCCGCGTCGAACTTGTTAGTCTCGCGCGAACGGCGCGCTCCAGATGAAATCCAAACCAAGGGTCCGAAATAGCAAAACTGTCCCCATCGAGCAGCTCGAAATGCTGTATCGCGGCATTCTCGATACCGCGCTCGATTGTATTATCACCATGGACGCAGATGGCCGCGTCCTCGAATTTAACCCCGCCGCCGAGCGCGTGTTTGGTTTTAGCCGCCAGGAAGCTGTCGGCAAAGAACTGGCTGAATTGATCGTTCCGCCGCGCATGAGAGAGCAGCACCGACGCGGACTGGAGCATTATCTGAAGACAAGTGAGGGGCCTGTGATCGGAAAGCGGATCGAAATCGCGGGTGTGCGCAAGGACGGTTCCGAAATTTTAGTCGAGCTGGCCATCACCGCGCTCAAGCTCGACAGCTCTCCGATTTTTACAGCTTATCTGCGGGACATCACCGAGCGCGCCCGTAACGAAGAGGCCAGCCGGCATCTGGCCGCGATCGTCGAATCCTCGGACGACGCCATCGTTAGCAAAGATCTCAATGGAATAATCACCAGTTGGAATGCGGGCGCAGAAAAACTTTTTGGTTTTAGCGCTGACGCAGTAATCAACAAACCGATCACGGTTATCATTCCGCCGGAGCGTTACCATGAAGAACAGCAGATTCTCGACCGGATTCACTCGGGCGAACGCGTCGAGCATGTCGACACCGTTCGCCGTCGAAAGGACGGCACACTCGTAAACGTCTCGATTACGGTATCGCCTATCAAACATGCGGATGGGCGTGTGATCGGTGCGTCAAAAATTGCGCGCGACATTACCGAGCGTGTGCGCAACGACCGCCGACGTCTTGCTCAGTACACCGTGGCCAGTTTGCTCGCGGGTTCGTGGACCCTGGATGAAGCAAGATCTCCGATCCTTCAGACGATCGCCTCAATCGGTGATTGGGCTTTGAGCGCGCTTTGGCTTTATGACGACGCCGTCGGGCGGCTGTGCTGCCAGGGCTACTGGCACGCCGGCGCGCCCCAGTTCGAAAAATTCGGTCAACTCTCCTCCGCGCTTCAGCTTCAAATGGGCGAAGGTTTGCCGGGGCGGGTTTGGGAATCGAACGAGCCTGCTTGGATTCACGATGCGGTCTTAGACAAAAATTTTCCGCGGGCCCCGGCCGCGCGGGAGGCAGGACTGCACGGCGGTTTCGCTTTTCCCCTTTTCGCAGGCCGCGCGATCAACGGCGTCGTAGAATTATTCAGTGAGCATGTGGCCGATCCTGATCCTGATTTGCTCCAATTGGTCACTGCGCTTGGCAGCCAGATCGGGCTTTTTATTGAGCGCCGTCGGATCGGTCAGGAATTGGAACGGGCCAAAGAAAGTGCCGAAGCGGCCAGCGCGGCCAAAGATCGTTTTCTCGCTACCCTCAGTCACGAATTGCGCACGCCGCTCAATCCGATTTTACTTTGGGCGGACGGGGTCCTGAATCAGCCCGGGCTCGATCCGGAGCTAGAACAGGGATTGCGCATGGTCTGCCGCAATGTCGAACTGGAAGCGAGATTGATCGACGACATGCTCGATCTCACCCGCATTGCTCGCGGCAAGTTGCAGTTGCGGCTTCAGCGGACCGACGCGCACGAGTTGATCCAGCACGCGATTGAAATTGTGCGCGCTGATATTAACTCTCGCCATATTGACCTTTCGATTGCGCTGGAGGCGGCGTCTCCTCAGGTCAATGTCGATCCCCCGCGTATGCAGCAGGTTTTCTGGAACATTCTTCGGAATGCCTGCAAATTCACGGCCGATAACGGATCTGTTTCAATCCGTTCTTACAACAGCGTGCCCGATTCGATCACCATCGAAATCACCGATACCGGTATTGGGATCGAACCGGCGTTTCTCGAGAAAATTTTCGATGCCTTCGAGCAGCTCGAAATGCGACGCGAAGGCCTCGGGCTCGGTCTCGCCATCAGTAAGGCGCTGGTGGAAATGCACGGCGGCAGCATCCGCGCCCAAAGCGAGGGCCTCGGTAAAGGCGCCACTTTTACAGTCACTTTGCCGGTCGAGCGCCCTGCGCGTGAGTGATGTTCGGGAAATGGCCCACCCGAACAATCACCGAACGGAGTAGATTACTTCAGCGGTCGCGCGACCAGAATTCCCGAATCGCTCCGATATTTGCTGAGGTAATCTGAAAGCCGGGAGTCCACCACCACCTTGCCGTAATTGTTCGGGGCCGAAGCGTGCAAGAAATGCAAAACGCCGTCGCTCGTCCGCAGCGCGAGGCCGACGTGCGATGTCGAGTATAAACGGCCGTCGTGGCCAACGATCCCGATAATGTCGCCGCTCTGAAGTTTCGGTTCGATTTTCGCGACTCGGTTCTTCGGGATTTGGTAGAGCGGTCGTCTTGAAACGTCCGCTTCCATTCTTGCCAGCGGCCCGAGCAACGATTTGTTGGAGGCCAGATAACGATAATGGTGCCAGCCCACGGTCATTTCATGCGCGGCGTGCGGCACACTTTTGCCGCCAAGCCTCGTGGTCAGATCTTCCACCAGTCCGCGCTTGTCGTTGTCGTAAAGCCAGTCCTCCAGATAATGCAGGCGCGAAAGATATTCGCCCGTGCAGACGCCGCCGCGGTAGCGGTCGACCTCGATGTAATGCAAAAAGTTTTCCGGCGACCAGTTCTCCTCCGGCTCGTTCAGCATCCGCGCGAACGCGAGCGACGCTTCGAAAAACGTCCAGCAATCAAGTCCGTTGAAATTCACGGACGGTGACTCGATTCGATTGTCGATCTCGAGCGTGTAGGATTTGTATCGCGTGCCGGTGAGCGCCTGCCCAACCGCCGCCGTCCTCTCGCCGATCGGCAGCGATTTCCAATTATTCTCCTTGGCCAGCGAAACCAATCGGTTGAACTGACCTTCGCCTTTGAAAATGGTTTTGAACGGCAGCCGCGTCTCGACCGCGAACGCCGTCGAGCAAAGCAAAAGCAGCAAAAGAAGAATCCTCGAAGCCCTCATAGCGGACAGAACTGAAATCCAAATCGCGGCGTAATCAACCTTTGATTGTCGATGTCGATCTAACCTTTCAATCGATCACGCAACGAATACGCCCGTGACTTGAGAAATTCTTTCGGGCGTTCGCCGCGGATCGGTTTCATGAAATAGCGCAGTGATCGCCGATTCAGTCGCGGCTCGTAACCAAATTCCGGCATCAAATCCCGGCAATGCCATTCCACCCAGCCGACTTCGTCTTCGTGCAATTCGTTTTTCCAACGCGTGACCGGCGCGGTGCTGACTTCGGAAAATCGTTCACCGGCCGCGGAGTTACCCGCCCAGGAACGGCCGACCTTCGTCGGATTGAGCACAATTTCAGGATCGAAATTGATCTCGAGATAATCGCATACCTTTTCCATCGACATCCGGGGATCGAGCGCGAGGTCTTCGTAGCCGACGACGAGACCTGGAATTTCGCGAGCGCGAATCTTCCTTGCCAGCTTGGCCGCGGCCCGCCAGTGCGCCACCACATAGTAAACCGAGAACCGTCGAGTCTTTCTCGTGTGCTCGAGCGCAATCTGCGCCGCCAGCAGCGCGCGCGGATCGCGCATCGTCAGCAACAGTTTCGCTTTCGGGAATCGATTAAAAATTTCCGGCACGTAATTGCGGTTCGCCGGAGTTTTTTCCACCCAGCGTTTGATTCGTTCAAGCGGAACGCCGACGACGTCCGCGTACGCTTCCATCATCAATACCAGCAAATCTCTCTTTACGTTTGCCGGATCGAAAGCGACCCGCTCGAAGGTTTCGAGAAATTTTTGTTTCGGGAAATCAGCGTAATCCTGACGCCCGCGCATCGCTTGAAATCCGAACAGCACGTTCGTCCACGATTCCTTGGTCAAATAATCGAACTGTGCTCGGCGCCCGCGTGGTCCGTATTTCGTCAGCACCGTCGGGAAATAAGCCGTGTCCTGCGGCATCACCAATAGTTCGGGATGACTGTCGAGCAGCGAAACGAGCAACGTCGTCCCAGATTTCGCCGCGCCCGCAATGAAGCAGGCGCGTTCGTCGAACGGCAAATTTTCCATCGACATCAACTTAAATCTGGTGGCCTAACCACACAAACTGCCGATGATTTCCTGTAGCCGCGTCCCTGTGGGACGCGCGCGCGTCGCCCACAGGGCGTCGGCTACAAATTATGCTCGAACAAATCTCGCTCACGAAAACCGCCGTCGCGGAACGCGCCGATGCTTTGCTGCCGGAATATCGAGAAATAATAGGAAACATTCCGCCCGAAGCCGGCTTCGGCGGGATTTGGGAGAGCGAAATGTTTTTGTTTTACGCTGCGATCAAACCGTTTGCGCCAAAACAAATTCTTGAGTCCGGCCGTGCTCGCGGCAAGAGCACGCTCATCCTCGCGCGCTGTTTTCCCGATGCGCGAATCATTAGTGTCGAGTTCGATCGACAATCAGAGAACGCCGTTGCGGCGGAAGCGAAATTGAAGCCATGCTCGAATGTCGAACTGCTCTACGGCGATTCTCGCGAACTCTTGCCGCAGCGATTACACACTGGCGATGCCGTTCTGATCGACGGCCCGAAAGATTTTCGCGCGCTCAAGCTTGCGCTTGATCTTCTGCGCACCGGAAAACCATGTGCCGTTTTCGTCCACGACTTTCCACCAAACTCGCCGCAGCGAAAATTCGTCGAGCGCAACTGGCCGAACGCATTCTTCGGCGACGATCCGTTATTCCTGCGGTTCCAAAGTTTGGATAACGAACGCGATCCGCGCCCGAATCCGCAGCGGCGCTACGGAACCTTCGTCTGCCTTCCGCCACCGTTGCCTGCGCCGTATTTCCTTTTGCGACTTCGGCTAATGCTTCGCGGCAATCCGTGACTGTTTGATTCAATTCGCGACGCTTATATGGTTCCTCGCCTGTGCCGAATCCGTTTTCGAGAAAGCGCAAGATAGTTCGCCAAACTTCTTCGGGTGGCGCGAAGAAATCGAAGCGGGTAAAACTGCGCCCCGGAAGTGATTGGACCAAGCGCAATTTCATCACCAGCGTCTGGATCCCGTCGCTGTTCACAAAGCGCTCCGGAGCTCGCGCGCGTCCGCTCTTTCCCAAAGTGCAGCCCGGCCAGATTTCTATTACCTGGATCGGGCATGCCTCCTTTTTAGTTCAAACGCACGAGGTCAATGTTCTGATCGATCCGATCTGGTCGATGTGGCTCAGTGTCATTAAACGATTAAAGGAACCTGGTTTTCACATTCATCATCTGCCTTCGATCGATTTCGTGCTCGTCACGCACGCGCATTTCGATCATCTCGACCGCCGCACCTTGCGGCTCGTTGCGGCCGATCAGCCGATTGTCGTCCCCGTCGGGGTCGGGCGTTTGGTGCACCGGCTCGGGTTCAACATTGTCCACGAGCTGGATGAATGGCAGACCATCGAGCTCGGGCCGCTCCGCATTTCGTTAACACCGGCCCATCATTGGGGCGCCCGTTTTCTGGCTGATACTCATCGTGGCTTTGGCGGCTTTGTTATCGGCGCAAACGGCCGTTCCGTTTTTCACTGCGGCGACACCGCTTATTTCGAAGGATTCAAAGAAATCGGTGAACGTCACAACATCGAGATCGCGCTCTTGCCGATCGGCGCCTACGATCCGCCGCTCGCGCGCGAAGTGCACATGAATCCGGAAGAAGCGGTGCGCGCATTCAACGAACTTAAAGCGAAGACGCTTGTGCCGATGCATTACGGCAGTTTCCGTCTCGGTTACGAGCCGTTGGAAGAACCGCTCGAGCGTTTGCGCGAGTCCGCCCGTGTCCACGGTATCGAAGACAAGGTTCTCGTCATGACTGAAGGAAAACCGATCGTCTTATGATGCAGCAAACGCCGAACGCCGAACGCCGAACATCCAATCGGCAGAAATGCAGAGTCTCTGAATTCGATATTGGGCGTTCGACGTTGGGCGTTGGGCGTTTTCTGTTCTAAATGTCCGAGCCGCGCACTACGCGTTCGGAAATTCTCGGCGCAAATCTCGCCGGATTAATCGTTGTTTTCTTCTGCCTCATCTTGCTCTGGCACGATCCGCTCGTTTTCTGGAATGACGATTATGAATTGTCGATCTTGCCGGTGTTCGCAGACGTCGCTCGCAGTTGGAGCGAAGGTCATCTGCCCCTCCTGAGTCCGTACTCCTGGGTCTGCAGCAATCTCGCGGGCGAGTTTCAATACGGAACATTTTCAATCTTCGTTAATGCCGCGGTTATTTTGATCTGGAAATTTTCGCTAACGTTTTCGCAACAAGCGGCCGCCCTTTCGATCACCCATCTTTTCGTTCTTGCCGCCGGGGCGTTTCTCCTCGCCCGCGATCGCAAATTTTCCATTCCGTTATCGATCTTCGTCGCGCTGGTCACGGCCTTAAACGGCTGGATCATCTGCTGGGGCGCGACTGATTGGTTCGGCGCGCTCGGCGCGTTCGCGTGGTTGCCTTGGGCCTGGTGGGGTTTGGAACGCGCGCTCGATCAACAAAGAAGTCGGTGGCGATTCATTTGGCCGGCACCATTTATTTATCTGCTCATCACCGGCGGTTTTCCCTACACGGTTTTGATGCTGCTACTTTTGATTTTATGGATGGCCGGCCGCGCCGTAGCTTTACGCGAAGGCGGGTCAATCTTGCCGATGCTGATTGGTGCCGCGCTCGGATTTGGAATGTCGGCGCCGGCATGGCTGGCAATTGTAGATTACGCCCACGGCTCCGCCCGCGCGTTGCAGACAGCGGACGCACACTGGCAGTGGATTGTTCCGTGGCGTGCGTTGCCTGGACTCATTCTTCCCTGCTGGACCGTGAACTGGGCTGATTTTTCTACCCGGTATGTTTCGCACTCGGCGACCGAGTTGGCGTGTGGAGTTGCCGCGCCGGCCGCGTTGATCGCGGGATTTATCTGGCGACCGCGCATGCTGATCAGACGAATGAAATGGGAGCTCGTTTTACTTTTCGTCGTGCTCCTGCTCGCGATGATTCCAACCGCGGGTGTTTTCCGTTGGAGCTTTCGATGGCTGCCGCTCTTCCATCTCGTCCTCGCACTTTGCGCCGCGGAAGTGCTGAATCTACGGCCAAACTCGCCCACGGGATCGACCGCAGTCCTGGCCCTGATCGTCGTGACAATTCCGATGTCGATCTTCGGACTCGCAGGTAAATACGGCCCGACAGTGACCTGGGCTTACTTTCAGATCGCTGTCATCTGGGCGTTTTGTGAATTGTTTTTGCCGCGCATGAAGTTTCGCGATTGGGCTCCACCAGTCGCCACCTTTTTGATCCTGCTCGCCACTTATTTTTCCATTCCGCCGAATTGCGGTGTGCCGAAATACAATCTCAGCCAGGAACTGCTCAATTCCGCGCCGCTCGATCCGCAGCGATTGTATCTCAGCATTTATCCGGAGGCTGAATCGACTTATCGGGTGGAAAAAAAGCCAGGGCCGGTTGGCCAACTCGTTAGGCCTGGCAGCACATCGATGTGGGCAGGCCTTCATTTGCTAAACGGCTACAGTCCCATTCTTCCCGCCGGCGTCGCGCGCGAATTCGATTTCCGAATTCATGGCGAGATCAATTCGCACGAGGCCGAATATCTCGTCTGGTCGCAATCGAATTCGACTGGATTGCTGGCGGAGCTCGGTGTCGATGGCCTGGTTGTTGCGTGGGATTCGGGACTTGATCCGGCGCTCGGTCCGGATTGGGAATTCGTTACTTCAACTGAGGAGGGCGGCCTTTATCATCGAATTGGCCCGCCCCTGGCGCGTGTTCGCTCAGTCACGACGATCGATTCCAAACCGAACGAGCAATTTGCCGCGGCGACAATTTCTCAAATCGATGATTCGCGCAATCACGTGACCGCAGATGTCGACGTAGCAAGCGGCGGCTCACCAGCGCTTCTTACTTTTTCGCGGCCCTACTTTCGCGGGTATCAAGCGCGGCTCGGCAATCAGAAACTTCGCGTCGATTCTTACCGCGAATTATTTCCAATTGTTGAAGTGCCGGCCGGTTTGCACGGGACGCTCACTCTCATTTATCGGCCGTGGTGGCTGATTCTCGGCAGCGGAATTGCGACTGCAAGCTTCGTCGTTTTCGCGACTGGATTGTTTCGAGCCTGCTCGGAACGTCGTCAGTTTGCTAGCGTGAAGACGTGAACCAGTCCGTCGACTCCCTTGACCGGTTGCGGCGGTAATTCGTGCAAATCAGTCGCGCGTTGTAATGCGTCGCGCGTGTCTTTGCTCAGAAGCAACGATGTGCTGAGCGTTTTATTCAGCGCTTCGATTCGAGATGCCACGTTCACGGTGTTGCCGATCACGGTAAATTCCATCCGTTCGGGCGAGCCAATGCTGCCGACGATGGCCGGGCCGGTGTTGATGCCGATGCCGATCTGGATTGAATCCTCGCCGCGGGTTGCGCGTTCGGCGTTTAATCGTTCCATCGTGCGCTGAATTGAGCGCGCCGCCGCCAACGCTTTATCGGCGTGATTACGACTGTCGCTGCCAATTCCGAAAAGCGCCATGAAACCGTCCCCCAGGAATTTGTTGATCATTCCGCCATGCTCTCCCTCGACGGCTTCCACCATTGCGCGCAGGAATTCATTCAACAAACCGACGGCTTTGGTCGGCGACAAATGAGCGGAACGCGCGGTGAACGAGCGAATGTCGACAAACATCACTGTGATTTCCTGTTCCGTTCCGCCGAGTCCAGGATCGCGTGTCAATATTTCCTGGGCGGCTTTGCGGCCAACGTGAGCGCCAAACGTCCGCCGTAATTCTTCCTTTTCGCGTAATCCGGTCACCATCCGGTTGAACTCGCCGATCAGCGCTCCAAATTCATCGGCCCGTCGCAACGGCACCTGGACATCGAGCCGGCCGTGAGTCACCGCTTGCGCCGCTTCGCGCAATTCATTGACTGGTTCGGCAACCGAACGCCCAATTAAAAGGGCGGAGAACAATGCAAATGCGATACCGATCACGGCGACAAAGACGCCGAACGATTGCGGATTGGTTCCAGGCGAGGGCGGTGCAAAAAGCAACAGTAGCAGCGATGCGATCGGACAAACGCTGGCCGAAACCGCCCACATGAATCCGCGCATCCGCAGCGAGATCGGGCGTATTCCTTTTAAGCGATCAGGCCGCGCGTCCTGAAAAAACAGCGGAAACAATCCCCAATGACTCGCCAGCTCGATCAAAAAGAAACCCTGCGTCGTCGCGATGAATCCGGAGACGCCAAATGAAATCGGCAGATGCCAAAACAATTGCGCGCTCATCGGCCGGCCGGTCAGCGCCAATGAAACCAAAAAGACAATCGCTCCCTGCAACCACGCCAAACCGGAGATCGCCGCACCATACCACGGCAAGTGAACAAGCCGACGCCGAAGGCGATCCAGCTCGTCGGCGGGAACATTCTCGCCGCGGCGGAGCCGTTGATATGCCGGCCGCAACGAAAGAATGAGCCACATCCAAATGACAACCCCCGCAGGATAGGCGCACAGGTTCCAAACGATGACGGTCGCGATAAAGCGCTCCTTCAAGCCCGCCGCAATCAGCAGCGGATCGACAACGGTCATGTTGTACCAAATGTTGAACGCGCTCCCGAGTAGGTGCGGGATGAGTGGCGCCAACGCGATGACCAGCAGCGGATGTCGCTTCAACGCAGCGTCCATGGCCGAAAATAATCGAGAAGAATCAAGCGCCCGGACAACTTCTCTCTTCCCTGTTCGCGCATCAGCACCGGAAAGTTTGTCATTTTTCCAAAAGTAAATCCGCGATCGACCGGCGCGAACATATCGTCCTGATGACTGGGCATGATATAACGCGGGCGCAATTTCCTGACTGCTTCGGCGAATCGGTCGCGGCTGTCCGGGAGCGCGACTCCGAGAATTGCAAGATCGACATCTTTTATCCGCGCATCCGGCGGCGCGCCCGGAACTCCACCGGAATCGATGTAAATTCGTTTGCCGGAGGCTTCGATCACAAACGCGAGCGATTCTCCGACACACCAGTCGGACGCTTTCGTGGGAACCTTCTCGCTCCGCGCAGCCGGTGGGCACTTGTCGAATGGAACTTTGCCGAACAAGCGGTCGTGTTGCGCCGCAAAAGCACGAATCGTCCACGGTCCGACTTTGCGCACGGTTCCAGGTCTCACGGTTTCGCATTCGTTAGGCCGAATTCCGAGCGACTCGACTAACCGAACTGCTGTCGGTCCGGCGATGAGCTTGGCGTGAGTGCGACGGATGATTTCGGGCGCGTCCAGCAAATGATCAAAGTGCGCGTGTGTGACGAGGATGGCGTCAACGCGGGGGCGAACATGTTTCAAGCCTTCGCTTACTCGATTGGGATCAGATTGAATCGATTGGTTGAGCGCGGCCGACAAAAGTTCGATGCGTGTGAAATAGGGATCGACCAATAGCGCGTGACCATTTGTTTCGAATTGAAAGCCATTAACGCCGAGATAAGTGACGCGGATCGCGTTCGGCGGTACTGTCGTAGTTGGATTCGCATCCGCTACGACCAGCGCCGAATATTTTTCCAGACCGGCATGGGCGACTTGCGCGGCGAGAAGGAGTGCGCAAAATCCAAGTTTCATAGGTAGGGGCGGTTCACCGAACCGATCCGAGCCGGATTGGCGTTGCGGGCGATTGGGGTCAATCGCCCCTACCTTAAATATTTCGTCGCGCGATTGTCGATCTAATAGACGTCGCGCTTGTAACGCTTTTCGTTCTTGAGCTTCTCGACGTAAGCGTTCGCCTCGTCCACCGATTTGCCGCCTTGTTCCTGAACGATCTTGCGCAGCGCAGCATCCACATCCTTGGCCATGCGTTTCGCGTCGCCACAGACAAAAAAGTATGCGCCTTCGCCGTCGATCCATTTCCAAATCTCAGCCGCGTGCTCCAACATTTTAGTCTGCACGTAAATTTTATGCGCTTGATCGCGCGACCATGCGCAATCGAGTTTTGTTAACAGGCCGTCGCGGGTAAAGCGGTCCCAATCTTTTTTATAGGCGTAATCGCACTTCTCGCGTTGGGCGCCGAAGAACAGCCAATTTTTTCCTTTTGCCCCGGTTGCTTGTCGATCTTGCAAAAACGCCCGGAATGGCGCGATCCCTGTGCCCGGGCCGATCATGATCAGCGGAATGTTTGGATCTTCCGGCATGTGAAAATGTTTCGCCGAACTCGGGTAAACCGGCACCGGAGCATTGTCCGCGCGCTCCGCCAAGAATGCGGTGGCCACGCCTTTGCGCACTCGACCGTGGCTTTCGTAGCGAATGATATCGACGATGAAGTGCACTTGATCCGGAAAGACACGCAAACTGGACGCGACCGAATAAAGTCGCGGCTGTAATTTGTTGAGCAGCCCGACGAATTCCTCGGGTTTGAATTTTGCCGAGGGATGATCGACGAGAAAATCGATTACTTCCATTCCCCACAAAAAATTATCGAGGTCCTGCTTGCGGTCGGGCTCCAGCAATTCGGTGAGCATCGGCGCGGCAGACGCGCGTTCGGCGAGGGCTCTGAGAAATTTTGGCGGCGGCTGTGTTACGGAGTAATCGCGCAGCAACGCTTCGCGGAAAGGCTTTGTTGTTTTCGCCGCCGGTACTGGTTCATCTCCCTTTGCGGCCAACGCGTGAATGATCTCGTCGACCAGCGCCGGATCATTCGTCGGATAAATTGCGACCGAATCGCCCGGTTCAAAATTTAATCCCCAGCCGGTGAGATCGACCTCGAAATGGCGCGTGTCCTTTTCCGAGTCATCGCTGCTCAACCGGCGATTGACGACGAGCTTTCCGGGAAATGGATTTTGGCGCGTCCATTGCGTCGCAGTTTTCGGTGTTGTAGCTGCCGCCGTCTCTGGCGGCAGAACCTTCGTTGTCCCTTCCGGCATGTCGATCTTTTAGCGGCGATCCGCGCTCGCCGCAAATTTCAGTAAACGTCGCGCTTGTAACGCTTGTCTGCTTTCAGCTTTTCGACGTGCTCGTTCGTCTGCTCTTCTGACTTGCCGCCTTTGTCCTGAATGATTTTGCGGAGCGCGGCATCGACGTCTTTCGCCATCCGACGCGCGTCGCCGCAAACAAAGAAGTGCGCGCCTTCGCCATCCATCCATTTCCAAATCTCATCCGCGCTCTCGAGCATTTTGTGTTGGACGTACGATTTTGCCGCCGAATCGCGCGACCAGGCGAGATCGAGACGCGACAAAAATCCGTCGCTCTGCATTTTCTCAAACTCGTCATCGTAAAAATAATTGCAGTGTTTGTGCTGCGAACCGAAGAAGAGCCAGTTCTTTCCTTTCGCGCCGGTTGCTTTTCGCTCCTGTAAAAACGCGCGAAACGGCGCCACGCCCGTGCCGGGCCCGACCATGATGATTGGCGTGTTCCCATCTTCCGGCAGCCGGAACTTTGATGCGTTTGGAAAAACTGGGACCGAAGTGTTGTCTGCGCGCTCCGCCAGAAAGGTCGAGCACACACCTTTGCGGTTTCGGCCGCGGCTTTCGTAATGCACGACGTCGATCGTGAAATGCACCTGGTCCGGATGCGCTTTCAAACTGGACGAGATCGAGTACATCCGCGGAAGAAGTTTCGCGAGCGTGTCGACAAGTTCCTGCGGCGTCCATTTGATCGACGGATGCTCGATCAAAAAATCGACGACCTCCATTCCCCAAAGATAAGTGTCGAGGTCCTGTTTCCGTTCCGGTTTCAGCAGTTCGGTGAGCAACGGCGCGCCATTGACCGCGCGCTCGGCGATTGCCTTCAAAAATTTCGGCGTGGTTTGGGTGATCCGGCAATCGCGAAAGAGCACCTCGCGCAAAGCCTTCTCGCCATTCGGCCTTTTAACTGTCTCATCGCCTTTCGCGCCGATCTTGTTGATGATTTCATCCACCAGCGCGGGATCGTTGGTCGGCCAGACCGTCATCGAATCGCCGACGTCGTAATTCAATCCCCAGCCTTTGAGATCGAGCTCGAAATGGCGGGTGTCTTTTTCCGAGCCTTCGCCGCACAAACTGCGATTGACTGCGACCTTCGCGGGGAAAGGGTTCGCGCGCGTGTAGGGGCCAGGCATGTTTAATTCAGTCGACCGCTCAACACGCCAAAAACACTAAAAGATATCAGAAAGCATTTTGGCGCCATTTCGCGTATTGAGCGGATGGTTCAACCGTCGTTGCCGATCGCAAGTGTCGGACAAACTTCCATCGAACGTTGTGCGGCTGCGGCTTCGGCATCGCCTTCAGGCTGTTTCGCAAAATAAACGGCCGTCTCGTCTTCGTTCGTTTTCAGAAGAGTTGGCGCTTCTTCCAGACAAGTGCGACACATCGTGCAGGTGGTGTCCACGTACCAGGCGCCGGGAACATTCAGGGGCTGCTTACTATTTTTGTCCGCCATGCGCGCGTTGTACTAAATCAAGACGCAATGCGCAATCCCTTTGCGAGAAAACATCACAGACGTTGTAGCGGCGTTTGGTCTCAAATGTCGAATTATTAGGACAGGCGCTTGGCACAAGCGCCTCTACAACTTCATCGCGGCGTCGCCGTCGGGATCGCGCTCGGCTCTACTTCCGGCTCGACCGGCAGCATCATCGGCTGCGCCGCTGGGGTTGGCGTCGCCAACGGCGTCAAAACTTCGCCACCTTTGGTCGTGAGGACTCCGCCCGACAGCGCGACGTCTTCCACGCGATACAATTCTCCTTTGCGTCGCTCGAAATCTTTCCCTTCGGCGAATGTCGATCTTCGGTAGAAGCGTTCCATTTCATCCAAATGAAACGGCCGTGAGCCCCGCCGGCCGAAGACGACAGTTTGTCCTCCGGTTTCATCAACCACGCGATCGCGCTCGAGCCCGCGGGAAACGCAAATCGTTTCGCCTTTCGTCGGATAAGTCGCGATTAACTTTGGATTTGGTCGCGGACTGAATCCCTGCGCGCCGGCGACCGTGTCCGGCGAGATCAGTTGCACAACTCGCAATCCATTTCGCCCATCAGCAACTAGTGCGAATTGCGACGCACTCACGCTGCCGATTTGAACAGCGTGGGTGTCGTTCAACGCGCCGCCGGCATTGAACATTTGATCGAGTCGCGGTCGCTCCGGATTTTCAACATCGACAATCGCCAGTCCCTCAGGCCCGTTCGCGACGTAGGCGTAAGTCCGCGCGACATACAAACGTCCCGCATGATTGAGCCGGAGAGTTGCGCGCGGAATTGGAATTGGCCGCGTCGGCTCGGTAAGATCGACAACCTTCAGTCCGTCGTCGTCCGTGATGAAAGCGTAACGGAATTGAATCGCAACACAGCGCGGATTGCGCAAAAAACCATTGGTCAATTCACCGGTGATGCGTGGATGGGTCGGATCCGAAACGTCGATGACGAAAAGTCCCCGCGTTGTGGTCAGGTAAAGCCGATGTCCGGCCGCGGCTACGAACGTCGCGCCGGTCAACGCGTTATTCGGATTGAAACGAACGGTCTCGCTCTCTTTGAGAAAATTGTTGTCGGGATTTCCATCGACGAGAGTCGCGACGTTGCTGATCACGAGTCCTTCTTCGCGGTCGGAAATGTAAACGAACGCATAGAAGAGATCGATCGGTTGCTCTTCGTTTTCAGGAAGGTGTTGGCGCGCGGGATCGAGCGCGAGCGTACTCGGCAATGCGAGACTGGTGGCGTATTTCGTGTTAATCCGGGTGCGCTGGCCGAGCGGCGAGACCGGTGAGCTGACGATCCGTTCCGAAAAACCTTTTTGATCGATGTTTGCAACGTCGAACACTTCGAAACCGCCGGGACCGTTCGCCGTGTAGAGATATTCGCCGCGCAGAACGATGTCCTGGATATCGTGACCGCTGTGTTCGTAGCCTTCGGTCAGCACCGAACCGCCATCCAAATGCTTTTTGTAGTTGGCGGGGTAAGCGATGGAATGGAGATGACTGCCGATGACAGCTTGCGGCTCGTCCGGCTCAGTCCAAACCACACCGTGCAATCCTTCGCGGCCTTCGCCGATGTAAGCGTAGCGTCCGAAGAAATTTACCGTGCCGGTGCCGAAGCCCAGCAACTGCGTCATCCATGCGTTGTTATCGTTGCTCGTCGATAAATGGCAGTCGGTGCAATTCTTTGTCGTGCCGACGCCACTAGTGGTGTGTGGGAAATGCGGGTTGAACGCCTGGCCGCTGTAACCTTCGGCTGAAAATGTTTGCTGCTGCGAGTAAACCCATTCGCGGTTCGCATTTTGCGAGCTGACGACAACCGCGCTCGACGAACGGAGCACTGCCATCCGATTTTTCTTCACCGTCCCGTCGATGCCGAGCATGAAGACGTCGTCGCGCACAACTTGCGGATTGTAAGTTGTGAAATTCCGATCGGTGACTCCTTCGAATTTGTTTTGCGCCATGCGCTGGTTCGCTTTCATCGGCAAATGACAGCCGAAACAGCTCGTTGCCCACGAGGTGTGACAGATTTGGCAATCCATCGCCGAGTTGTCGTGCGCTAGAGTCACCCGCGGCTCTTTGCTGTAATCCGGCTGGTTGGAAACTTGACCGCTTAAAGCGGTCGAGTTTCTAGACGCGTTCGCGGTAGTCGGGACGATGCCGCCCCAAGCTTTTCCGTCACGGCGCAGCGTTTTCGCGTAAGCCGACTTCGGATTGTAGTGGGGAGAGAGAGGATCAATCGTGTCGATCGTCTGCGGAATTTCCCAACGCACATCGGGCGACATGCTGGATTGCTGAAAGAGTTTGCTTCCTTCCCAAACAAACCGCGGACCAAAAGGCGTGTTGCTGGTGTTTGCCAGATCGATTTGTCCGGCGTTGCCGCTGGTAATCAGCGTCGGACGCTGATTGATCGTGCCATGACAATCGACGCAGGTGATCGTGGTCGCATTGCGCGGCTCGCCATAGAGCATTCCGTTGCCATGAACATCGACATTGAAATGGCAATCGCCGCACTGCATTCCGTGCGCGAGATGCACATCTTTCAAATGGACGGCTTTTGCGAACTTCCTCGAATCGTCGTGGTCGATCTTGTTGTCGTCGAGATCGAGCAGATTGCCTTTGCGATCGTGTTTAAAAATCGCGCGAAAGACCCAGCCGTGTCCGTGATAATCGGCGAACTGGGTGTGTTTGAGCTGCGGATTTAATTCCGCGACTTGATCAAGAAAAGTTTTATCTCCCCAAAGTCCGCGTGCGGCCGCGGCCTCAGGATTTTCCATTGTCGATCTTACGAGCTCGGAGTCGGTCGGATTGTGCTGCTCTTTCGGATACATTAACTCGCCGTCCGTCTCCTGGTCCCACCAAGTGTAACCGAGATACGGGTTCACGAAGAGATTTCCCTGATGCATGTGGCAGTTCATGCATTGGCTCGATGGAATCGAACGGGTGAACTGGTGCATGACCGGATGGCCGCGCTCGGTTTTCGGAATCGATTCGTCCGCGGTAAAACTCAGACCTTGATGACCGAATTTGCTCCACCAGCCGGAATTTGTTGGCGAACGATCGTTCGCGTAAACAACGTGACAGGCCGAGCAGCCGCTCGATCGATAATCGCCGGGATGATCGTTCGACCCAAAAAATCCGAGGAGCGGATCGTGCAATCGCGTTTTTTGCAGACCGAGAAAAACGGGATCGGTGCGATTCAATGTGCCGAGACCGCGCTCGGAAAGACGGCGATCGGGTTTGCCATTCGGTTCTGAACTTGTCGGCAAACCGAGAGACAGTTGCGGCCGGCCGCCTTTTTCAAAAATGCGGAGAATGTTTCCGGGATTACTGAGATTGAATCGCGGCAAGGGCTCGATGAACGGCAGAATGCCATGCTCCCGTGTGTCCTGCGCGGTGACCGGTATGTAGTTGATCAGTTTGAGCGGCGCGCCGTCCGCGCCGTAGGCCTGACCGAACCGGTAATTCTTCTCCGGGTAAGCGCCGTTATTATATAGAGCAGCGCCCCAAAGCATCGCGCCGTGGTTCATCATGCTGTGATCGACGTTGCGGATGATCTCGCCGTGACAGAGACCGCAGGATTGCTGGGCGACGCGCAGATCGCCGGGATTCAAAAAGCGGATGAACTCGGGCGACTCATGATTGAGCCAGGCGTTCGAGTTCGGCGGTTTGGCAGACGTTTTCCAAAATTCCTTGTTCTTCGGCAAAATGTGCGCCTGCTCTTTCGACAGGCCGCGCGTCGCATTTCCGCCGTGACAATCGGTACAGCCGAGCACGACATTTTGTTCGGCTTTATGCATCGGCTCGACGCCTTGATGGCATTGCAAACAGCCTACGCTCTTTCGGTCTGCTTCGGCTTGAGATTGATCGATCCAATTTCGCGGCGGCAACGAGGCGCGGCTGATTGTCGATCTTGTAATGGGAACGGAAGTGGGTGGACCGTAGCCGGATGTTTCCTGGGCGAGAAGAGAGCGTGTCGCGCAAACAAAAAGCAGCAAACGTCCAACGTTCAACGTCCAACATTCAACGTTTAATAAAAACAAAGTCCGTAGCGTCACTTTGCGTTCCTTTCGGCCGTCTTAATACTGGCCGAAAAAATTCTAATGAGCTCTTCGTTCTCAATCAGAAGAGGGCGAAGGCGTTTCGCGGGAACGAGTTCAACACGCGCGATAAATCGGAGCCATCTTCTGACCTCTTTGAGCTCTTTGAAACAAACGCCGAGCTTATGAATAAAATCCTTGCGCGATTCTGCGGCTTGAACTTCCCCATGATTTGCAAACGGAGACGTGCCACACCTGAGCAACTGCCCGGCTACGTGATTCGCAGTTCGTGAGTTCGGCAATGCATCAACAAGCTTAGTAAGTCGCGCCGCAAATTCCAGCAAACGATCCTCAAGATCGAACCGTGTCTCCTTGCTCTCACCATCGCTCGTTCCATATCGCGCCTCGTCTTCCCGAACACCGAGCCATTCGATGTTGAGCGTTGAACGTTGAGCGTTGAACGTTTTCTTCTTCATCAATAAGTCAGCGTCAGCGTTACGATCGCGCTGTAGAGAAACGGATCGACGTGGCCGGGTGGGGGACCCGGATAGCCGAAGACCGGCGCGGTATTGGCGCGGTAAATGTCTTTGTAACCCCAGCGCGGAACGAGAAATCCGGCGCCGGCGCTGAGAATGACATTATCGGTGAGCAGCGGTCGCCATTCGAATCCCGCGCTGCAATCGAGAGCGAAATCGTTGCTCGCTTTATTGGTGAACAAGACCAGCTCAGTCGGCTCGGTCGTGACCGTGCGAATGTAGTTCACGTTGATGAACGTTTTTAGCTTCGGCAAAACGTCGGCGTCGAATCCGTAGCCGAAGATGAGCGCGCCCGGGTTGACGAAATTCGCCTGGCCTTCGGACTTACTGGTTCGGAAATCGATTACCAAACTATCTCGCTGTTTAAAATTGACGGCCGTGCCGGCGAGATTGAATCCCTGATGCGAGAAAAAGCTGAACGGGCCCCCGATAAAAAACGGCCGATCGAACACGGTGTCGAACCCGGTCGCGTGTGAATCGGCGGGATCGTCGTCGCCGCTCGCGTAAAAGACTGACAATTTGTGGCGCATCCAATCCTTGTCGACTGACAGTTCGAGCGTGGCCATTTGCGCGTTGATGTCGACCCGCTGGCCGGCGATGCCGTTGACGCTGTCTTCGCCGAGCACTTGATAGAAGGCGTGATCGATGTTGAGCCAGCCGATGTGTCCGTCGCCGGTCCAGCCAAGATAGTATGCTTGCAGATAATGATCGGCGACGGTGCCGATCGGCGCCGGCCGGGTGATGAATCCGTTTTTGTCGTAGTGCCGGCTGTTGTTGTCGAAGTCGCCGACAAACACGAGCTCGCCGGTGTAACCTTTCCAAATCAAGTCCTGCCGGAAAACATTCGCGACGTAGACCTGTTGTTTGCGCGGATCGAATTCGTTCAGGTCCGAATAAGTATCTTTCTCGCGCATGTCGAACGCGGCGAGATTGTATTGCCAGCGGTTGTTGTCGTAATTCCCAAAAATCCGGACACCGAGATTGGTGTCGTTGAAAATGAATCCGCGAAAATCGCTCACGAACGGTTGCATCCCGACTCGTAGCGAAATGAAATCGTAATTGTTCGAGAGATCGCGGAGATGGATTTCGGCGAACGCTTCCTGTAACGACCAGAATTCTTTTTCGCGGGTTGTGCCGTGCTGCGGATTCGGATTCACGACGTTGTTTTCTTGGACGTCGAGGTAGTTGTGATTGTAAACGCCGAGCAACCGCAGCGCCCAATCGATCGGCTTGAACGCGGTCTCGCCTTTGAACAGATCAATCCCGATCGAGAAATCGTTCGACCAAAATTCCTGTTCGCTCCGTCCGAAAAATTCCGAACTGTTCGGCTGCGCGGCGCTCACGCCGCTCGGCGTCGGCAATTTGCGCGCTTCGAATTGGAAAAAATCTTCGGCGGTAATGTTGAGGAAAATGTCCTGACCGGCAATCGGCGCGTCTCCCTTGAGCTTGCTCTGCAAATAGGGATGCCAGAGATGGAGATCGGATTGGTAAGGCGTCTCCGTTGAAGGATCGGCGTAACGTTTCCAGCGCCCGAACCCGATGAACCAGCGATTCGGTTCCGGCCGCGAGAAGGGCAGCAATCCTTCGCCTTCTTCCGATTGCGGATAAGTTTCGTATTCCAACTTTTTCCGGCGCGGAACGACCTCACGCACGCCTTTACGCGGAAGCTGAAGCGAACGCGGTAATGCTTGCTGACCATAATCGGGAAGTTGCGGCAGAATCGGTGGAAAAAGGTCCGGGGCCTCGGGTGTTTCCGGCTGTTCTCGTTGTGACGCGCCGGGATCGGGATTGAACTCGGACGGCGAAAGCGGCTCGTTTTGGGCAAGAAGCGTCGTGTTTGCGATAACAACATCGCTTTGCAGGGAAAGGACATCTTTCGAATCAACAACCGCGATTGTTCCGAACTGGCTGGGGTTGGCAGGAGTATTCTGAGATTGGGCGCGCCAAATTTCGACCGTTTGCCCGGACAGGTCTCCGAGCGCGATCGAAAGACCGAGATACAGCGCCACTCGCCAGCGCAGAGTCGCGCCGGCAAACGACGGAGTTGACCAGCGCATGGGAGGGCGAGGATGCCTGAGATTGCCTCGTATTGGCAAGCCAACTGTCGCCGTCGCCGAGGGAGCGGGTTCAGCGCGCAGGATGTCGATCTTACGTCGTATTTGGATTTTGGTTGGTCAATCCTGCGCGGGTTTGGTATTTCTAAGGCGATGAAACTCCGCGCGTTTCTCATCCTGGCCGCGGCCAACTTGATTGTTTCATCCGCGCTTGCACAGCTAACCGCGGCCGATGTGACGGGAATTATCAATCGCGCCGTCACTCGAGCAGTGAAAATTTCTCCCAACAGTGTGATCGCAGTGACCGATCGCGAAGGTTACGTCCTCGGCGTCTGGGTAGTGGCGGGCGGCGCGGCAACTCAGGGAGAATTAGCAACCGCTGTTTCGAAGGCAGGCACGGCCGCATATTTGAGCAGCAACCAAAACGCGTTCACCTCGCGCACAGCCGGTTTCATTATTCAACAGCATTTTCCTCCCGGGGTAAAAAACACTTCCACCGGACCACTGGTTGGCGTCGGCCTTTCAAATCTTTTTATCTCCGACGTTAATCACTTCAAGAAGATCGACATGATGTATTGCCCGCCGCCGATTCCTCCCGCGATGGCGCCTTCGCCAGGAACTTTCGGGACGCCGATCGTCTTTACGTCGTTGGATGGTTCGCCGGGCGGTGTTCCGCTCTACCAAGGTGGAAAACTTGTCGGCGGGCTGGGCGTTACCGGCGACAACACGCCGCAACCGGCAGTTTCTTTTGTGCCGGTTCCGCCATTGTTCCCTGTTCCAGTCTGCATTGTTCCGCCTCCGGTGCCGGGCATCGCGCGTGACGAAAATCCGTTTATTTACATCAGCGGCTACGACAAAGACGAGGATGTGGCGCTTGCTGGACAAAAAGGTTTTACTCCTTCATCCAGCATCACGGCAAATAATGTCTTCATCGGCGGCATTCGACTGCCTTACACCGCTTCAACGACGTCGTCCGCGACCATACCCGTCCTGGCCGGCAATTTCGATCCGATGTTTCCTCCGCAAAATTCGCCCGGCCCGCCGCCTGGGATTGTGCCAGCCACCTTTTCCGGTGTTTCCGGCGAGATTCGCCAACCGATCATCAGCGACCCGTTTCTTACTACGATCAACGGGGAACTGCGACTCAATGGTGTTGAGGTCAGCAGCATCATCGATTTCGCGTGTAAACGGGTAAAAATCACTCGCGCGGGTATCCGCCTGCCCATTGGTACGCAGATGCAGGTTTTCATTACGGTCGTGAATAATCCGGATGCGGATAATGTCGCTCCGACTGTGCTCGGGACGTTTCGGACCGGCGAAGCGACGTTATTCAGTTGGGATGTGGCGGTGCAGAAAGCGCGCACTGCCGTCTTTTATTCGCGTCACGATTTTCTGAATTTTGGTTTGAACATCGCGATGTCGACACGTTGTGTTGGATTTTTGGCGCAGAAAAACTACCCCCCGGGTATTGACGCCAACAATCCCGGGCCGTTTTTCACCGAACAGGACAAACTCTCCGGTTTTGCGGGACAGGAACCCAACGTCACGTTTACGGACACGGCGGATCCTAGTTCGCCTCCATTGCGAACTGGAATCAGATTTGATCTGCCCAACGGCATTACCATTTTCCCGGGCGGTTTTCCGCTTTATCGCAACGGAGTTCTCGTCGGCGCGATTGGCATCAGCGGGGACGGTGTGGATCAGGACGACATCGTTGGCGCTTCGGGCACGCACGATTTTCTCGCGCCCAACGCGATTCGCTCCGATCAATTCAATTTCCGCGGAACGCGTTTGCCCTACGCAAAATTCCCGCGCGATCCGACCCTGTAAGATCGACATCGTCCTTCTGGGGAGCGCACGCGTCTCGCATGCCGTTTTCAGCGCCTCGCCGAAACCTGCTGTTATGAAGTTCAACGCAGATAAAAAAGTTCGCGATCACGAAGGCGCGATCGCCAAGCACGCGAGGCGCGTGCGCTCCCCGGACAAGATTTCACGCGCAGTTGCGGCAGCGGCGCATGAACTTACAATCTCGTGCGCGGACTCCAGCGCCCGAGCATGCCTAACGAATACGACGAATCGCCAATCGGCCAACGGCCGGAAATTACAGGCGCGATTATTCCCCCGTCGCCGCGACATGATCCCTACGCTGCGTTTCGCTCGCGCGGGTTTCGTTTTTTCACCAGCGGGAATTTATTGTCGATCCTCGGCCGGCAAATGCTGGCGGTCGCGGTGGAATGGGAGATTTATCGGAGGACGCATTCGGCGACGGCGCTCGGCCTGGTAGGGCTCGTCTTTGCGATTCCGATTGTCGGTTTGTCGTTACCGGCGGGACATCTGGCCGACCGGATCAGTCGCAAACATATCATTCTGGTCGCGCAAATTTTCAGTTCGATCACATCGGCGCTGCTTGCGCTTGTCTCGTGGCAACACCTCGCCATCCCGCAGATGCCGATCTTGCGCTCGTGCAACAACGGCCTGGCGGCTCTCGCGGGGGTGTTTGAGCAGCATCAGCGCGATTTTCATTTCGACGACGCTTCAATTCCGCTCATCTATCTCCTCCTTTTTCTCGGTGCGATGGCGCGGACGTTTTCATGGGCGGCGCGCAGTTCTTTTTTTCCAACACTTGTGTCGCGGGACGCGTTTTCGAACGCAGTAACTTGGAACAACACTATTTTTCAGATCGGATCCGTGGTTGGACCCGCGCTCAGTGGTTTCGTCGTAGCCCGTCAGGGATTTCCGATTGTTTATGCCATCGACGCAGTCACGTCGTTCGCGTTTTTCTTGCTCGCCTTACCGATACCGCGCGCAAAACAGGTATTGAAACGAGTGGAGCAAAGCACGTGGCGAAGCCTCGTGGCGGGCGCGAGGTTTGTTTTTAGCAAGAAAGTGATTCTGGCGACGATCACTCTCGACCTGTTTGCCGTGCTGCTGGGCGGCGCGACCGCATTGCTTCCAGTATTTGCGGATCAAATTCTGCACTGCGGCCCGGTCGGTCTCGGCTGGATGCGGGCGGTGCCGGCGATCGGCGCTTTCGCAATGGCGCTGAGCGTCGCTCATCTGCCGCCGATGCGTGAAGCGGGCAAAACGCTTCTTTGGTGCGTGACCGGTTTCGGAATCGCTACTGTGGTCTTCGGTTTATCGAAAGTGCTCTGGCTTTCGTTGGGGATGTTGTGCGTGGCCGGCGCACTCGACAGCGTGAGCGTGATCATCCGCGGCTCCATCGTTCAATTGGTGACACCGGATGAAATGCGTGGGCGCGTTTCGGCTGTGAACAATATTTTCATCGGCACATCGAACGAGTTCGGCGCGTTGGAGTCCGGGTTGACTGCAGCACTCTTCGGCCCGGTCATTTCTGTCGTCGCCGGCGGCATCGGTACCATTCTCGTGGTCGCCGCGGCGGCGTGGCGCTGGCCGGAGATTCGCAAGATTGGCGCGCTCGACCGAAATTTGCGTTAACATCGACCACGGCTCATGAAAATCGCCGCTGCTCAGATTTCGTGCGTGCTCGGCGATTTCGACGCGAACCTGCGCAAGGTTCGCGA
Organism: Chthoniobacterales bacterium; assembly: GCA_038230255.1. GTDB lineage: Bacteria > Verrucomicrobiota > Verrucomicrobiia > Chthoniobacterales > UBA10450 > AV40. The sequence goes on along the minus strand of JBBRNP010000005.1, from coordinate 50,529 downwards.
TCTCGCTGCGCTCGCCAAAAAGTCGGGCGCCGAGCTGATCGTTTTTCCTGAGATGGTAGATACCGGCTATTCGATGCCGGTGATTCAAAAGCACGCGAAAAAGTGGAGCGACGGCGCAGTCCCAGAGCTGCAAAAGATCGCCAAAGAGATTTCAATCGGCATCGTCGCCGGAATTTCGGACCGCGACGGTGCCTCTATTTTTAACGCTCAGGTTTTGGTCAGCGCGCAGGGCGAAGTCGTCGGGAAATATCGGAAGACACATTTGGTCACGGCGGCACCGCTGGATGAGCGCGTTTGTCTTTCGCCCGGCAACGAATTTGTCAGCGGCAAGATCGAGAAGTTCAACGTCGGACTGAGCATTTGTTACGATCTGCGTTTTCCGGAAATGGCGCGCACGCTTGTGGTCGAACACGGAGCAAATGTGATTGTGAATTCTTCCGCGTGGCCGGTGGTGCGGGCGGAGCATCTGCGAATTCTGGCGCTGGCGCGGGCGGTTGAAAATCAAAGCTATCTCATCATCGCCAACCGCGTCGGGACGGACGACGGCGTCACATTCTGCGGGTCGTCCGTGATTGTCGATCCTTCCGGTGCAATCCTGGCGGCCGCTTCTCCTGATCGAGAAGAATTGATTCAGGCGGATATCTCAGAGCAAGTGATCGCGGATGTGCGGAACCGGGTCGCAGTCTTCGCTCATCGCCGCGCTGAATTGTATAAGATCAGCTGAGAAACGACCGATGATGTTGGCGGAAGCGATCTAATAATAATGAAAACCCACCGTGTTTTGCGTGGTCTGACGGTCACGATGATCCTGGCGATGCTCGGTTCGAGCGCGCTTCGGGCCGCGGATAGCTCCACGCCGCAAGAAGTCTTCGATGGGATGAAGCAAAGCTTTCACGCCGACAAAGCCAAAGACGTCCACGCGAAGTATCAATGGGAGCTGAGCGGACCGAATGGCGGCGATTGGTGGATCGAGGTCAACGACGGGACGTTTAAGATGGGTCGGGGCAAGATCGAAAATCCGAGCGTGACATTTATTACGAGCGACAATGATTGGGTCGCGATGTCGAACGGCAAACTAAAAGGCACGTGGGCATTCATGACCGGGCGATTGAAAGTGCGCGGCAGTCAATCGATCGCGCGAAAGCTCGACGAAATTTTTCCTTAGAACTTCGCTTCGACCGCTAACCGGACATACGGCGCAGGCTCGGTTTTTACGCTCGCTTCCGCACGGAAGAAATCAAACTCGCGCCGGAACGTGCAGCCGAAATCGACGGTGATGTCGAATGGCTTGAAGTGAGAATAGGTGGCCTGGAGCCCGACCCGGTCCTCGCTGTATTGCACGATCGCGTTATGGACCTGCAGCTTGCGCGCCGGCGTGATCACATCGTCGGTCCGAAAGCTTGCGTAATAAAGATTGCCGGCGAGACGAAATTCCCAGTCGTCATTTGGATTGTAAACGAGCGCCGGTTTGGGAAAGACGCCTTCCAGCCGCAAATGATCGGTGAACAACCAGATCAAACCGCCGCCCGGCGCAGCGATTGGATTGGAATTAATTGCGCCGCCGGCGCCAATGACCGCAAAGATTTTGTCTTTCTTGAGCGGGAACGTGACCCACACCTTCCAAGGCACGTCGATTGAATCGCCGCTGATGTGGTTTTGGAAATACGGGCCCGGATCAAGTTCGATTCCCGCTCCGGCATGGTCTTTAAAGATGTATTCGTAGGCCAGGAGCGCGTGAATTGTTTGCAGGTGATCGGGCAGTCCATTGTTGGTGCCTCCGAAATCGAACCGCTCATATTCCACGCCGGCGCGAAGATACCAATTTCCGGTAATGTGAAACCGATGAGCATAGTTAATAAGATTATAGAGCGAATCGCCATCGCCGAATATTCCGCCGTAGTGCTTAAAATCACTGCTTCCGGTGTAGAGGGTTTCGTACTCGAAAAGCTCGGTTGAGTTTTTGTCCTCGTCGCTGGGCCCTTTTTGTAATTCCAAGTCCGTCCCGGCGAGAACCGGAGAAATTAAGCTGAGGAAAGCGATGGTTGAGGCGAGGCGAAGGCTATTCATAACGTTTGGCGCGAGGTGCTGGTTGTCGATCTTGTATTCGCATGGAGCAACCAATCTCCGTGTATGCCATTCGCAGTCTCGGAGCAAGCGACGAACCAAAGGGATCACGGATTTTTGGTATTAACCCTGAATTCGTTCGGGGTTGACTGGCTTTGAATTGACCTTAGTGTGCACGGCTTTTCTGTGATAACCCCCCTTGCAATAGCAAATCCGTTGGCCGGAATCGATCATGGCGTAGCCCTCTGGTTTCACGCTCATCTGACACCCACATTCGTGAGCGTGCTCCGCGGTATTACCGAATTTGGCTCGAGCGAATGGATTGCCCTCGTTCTCTCGGTCGCGGTCTTGTTTTTCGTTTTTAAACGCTGGTGGCCGTCGCTTTTAATGACGGTTGTAGCCATCCCGGGCGGAATGCTTTTGAACGAGTGGATCAAAATTTTGGTCCATCGCCATCGTCCGTTTGCCGACGGCTGGTTTGTCGATTGGTCGGGGTACAGCTTTGCCAGCGGTCACACCATTGGCGCGACGCTGCTTTACGGGCAACTTGCGCTGTTCATTTTTCCGCTGATTAAAAGCCGCCGCGGTCGCGCGTTGGTCTTTTCGGCGGCGATTCTCGTCATCGTCCTTGTCGGATTCAGTCGAATCGCGCTCGGCGCCCACTATGTAACCGACGTGCTTGCCGGAATGTTTCTTGGCACGAGCTGGCTGACGGTTTGTCTGCTAGTGTCGCGTCCCTTGCGGCGGGTGTTTGTATCACCGGTTATTAGCGATGTCCTTCCTGAGCCAACGCCGGAATTGGTTCCGATTCCAATTGCAGTCCAGGCTGAAGCTCAGGTTGCGACGGCTTCAAATTCGCTGATTTAGCGTTTCTTATCCATCCGCGGGCGCTCGCGGTAGCGTTTCGTGTTAGCATCCCGATCGCGTTCGCTCGATCGCGAGTTGTTGAGAGATGAAAATCCCGAGCAAGATTCGCTTAACTTTTTATTTTCTCGCCTTTGCGGGGGCGGCGCTTTTCACAGCGTTGCTCATTCGCGAGGGTGCTCCGCAAGTTGGCAAGGCCATTGCGACCGCGGGCTGGGCGATTGCCGCCGTCATCGCATTCCATTTGTGCGTCCCCGTTTTTCTAGATGCCCTCGCGTGGTGGGTCCTTTTTCCAAAGGAGAATCGTTTGCCGGTGCGGAAAATTTTTTGGATGCGCTGGATTGGCGAATCGGTCAGCACCCTAGTGCCGTCGGCTGCCGTCGGCGGAGATATTGTCCGCGCGCGATTGGCTGCGATTAATGGTGCGCCGGTGCCGGTCGCGGCCGGGACGGTACTTGTCGATCTGACATTGGGCGTGTTCACCCAAGCCGCATTTACGTTGCTCGGAGTAGTGCTGCTGGTTCAATCGACCGGACGAAAGAATTTTATCGGCCCAACGGTGATCGGCACGCTCGTCGGGGTGGCGGCGGTTGCCGGATTTTATTTTGCGCAACGGCGCGGAATGTTTCGCTTCCTCGGCCGGATGATCGCGAAGATGGCGAATTCGCCCGAATGGCAATCACTCATTCAAAGCGGCGAGACACTGGACCAAACGATTCGCTCGCTTTACGCACGGCGCCGCGCGGTGATCGGATGCTGCGTCTGGACGATCCTTTCGCTGATTTTGAATTCAGGTGAAATCTGGATCGCGCTCTACGCGCTCAACCTGCATGCGACAGTCGTGAACGCGATCATTCTGCAGAGCACGGCCCTGACGGTTCGGTCGGTGGCATTCCCGGTCCCGGGAGGAATTGGCGTGCAGGAAAGCGGCTACGTCCTGATAGGTAATCTTCTTGGAATACCGGGAGACACGGCTTTCGCTCTATCGTTGATCGCGAGAGTGCGCGAACTCGCTCTCGGCATACCGGGCCTGATTGTTTGGCAGGTCGTTGAAGGCCGGCGTTTGTTGCGGGCGCGGGCTGAGCCTGCCTCTTCGTAGATTTTCAGTTTGGCGATTGCCCGACTCAGCTTTGCCAACCGTCCCTTCACTTCTGCCGGATTTGTGAAATTGGTGCGCACGCCCCACCAGATCCAAGCCAGTCCGCCGGGTAGATCGAGTTGTTTTCTGAGCTGAGCGATAACTTCTCCGTCGCCGTAAGCTTCCAGAAAAGTCGTCGAAAACGGCAGCCATTGCCGAGTCGGCACGATTCCCACCATGTCGAGAAGGAAGACGAGCAAATCGTCCGCCTGTCGGGCAGCTCTGGAGAGCGATTTTTCGTGGACAATTTCAAAGTCAATCAGTCGTGCGCGGTTGTTGCTCGGATTGTAGATTACATTCTGGGAAGTGCCGTCGCCATGGGACCAGCATCCGTGAAAGTGGTCGCTCCAAAATTGATGGGCGCGGCGAAACTCAGCAGCAGCGGCCTTCAACATTTGCCGGGTCAGCGTTCCGCGATTCAGGTGCACCCATAAGCTTTCTCCCGGAAGCTTGTCAGCAATCACAGTGCGCGTACCGGAAGCGTGGGCGCGATAACGGTCGCCATTGAGCATTTCAAAACAGCCAGCTTCCCAGCGCTGCCATTCTTCTACCTTGCTCCAGAACCGAATCGGGATATCGGCCATGCGAAAATAAAGATTGGTCAGATCGGCCAACTGCTGGCTGTGAAGATTCCGACGCTTGACGATAACGCGTCGCCCGCGGCGCGTTTTCTCTTCGATCGAATTAATCGCCAGCGCTTCAACCAGTCTTGTCGCCACGTCAGCCAGGCCGACCGGAGCTTCTACTAATTTGCTCGCAACCGTGATCAACCCGGTTGGAACGAGGTTCTCAACCAGCGCAGCCCCATCTCCCAAAATTCCCATTTTCCCTTTTTTCTTCGACGGCTTTGGTTGCGATCGCTTCAAATCTTTTTCCGCACCGATTGCGCCGTTCTTTCTTCAGGCTGTGATCGTCTCTCCCACCTTCATTACGCGTAGCTCTGTTTGAACGCCTCGCTTTTGTAATTCCTCTTCAAATGCGTCAGGCGTGCCGGTCAGAACAGGAAATGTGCCGTAATGCATCGGAATCGCCATTCCGGGGCCGACCAGTTTCACCGCGTCAGCTGCGCGGATCGGCCCCATGGTGAAATGATCGCCGATGCAAACCAGCATAATGTCGATCTTGTTGTAATCGGAAACGAGCGCGATGTCGGAAAAAAAGCCGGTGTCGCCGGTGTGATAAATCGTCGGCCCATTGCGAATGCCAATGACAAGCCCGGTCGGAGTGCCCGCGTCGACTGGCGTCGAATTTTCATCCTTCTGCACGGAGGAACCGTGCCAGGCGGGAACAAAGCAAACCGTTACCTCGCCATCGAGTAAGGTCAGCTGTCCACCGATATGTCCGGTAGTTTCATTCTCCGCTTGTTTACCCGGATAACCCAGCACGCATGTCACTGCCGCAGCCAAGTCGACATTCGCCACCAATTTCGCCCCAGTCTTTTTCCCGATCTCAACCGCATTCCCGACGTGATCGGAATGTCCGTGTGAAAGCAAAATGAGATCGACTTTTTTCAGGGCGGCCAATTCATCTTTGCCCTTTTCAAAAACGGGATTGGTCAGCCAGGGGTCGACCAAAAGGGTTTTTCCTCCCGGGGTGACGATTTTGAAACCCGATTGCCCGTACCAAGTGAGTTGCGTTTGCGCCATGGTTTCACGAAAACGAAAACGCGCGGTTGAGCAAAACATTTTCCTGAGCGAAAAGAGGTTTGCTCATGGCGAAACCCGAAAAACATTTGGCCGCGACGGATCCGAGAATGGCCGCGCTGATCAAGCGTTCGCTCCGCTATAATGTGAAACCGGGCGGATTGGTTCGACCATTCGACGCCCTGGCCGAGTCGATCGCTTATCAGCAGTTAAGTGGCAAAGCCGCCGCAACCATTTGGAAACGAGTGCGCGCTCTCTATCCGCGAAGCAAGTATCTCGATCCGCAGCGGGTGCTGGAAACGCCTGACGAAAAGCTCCGCGGCGCCGGACTTTCGCGAAACAAAGTCGCCGCGGTCAAGGACCTGGCCGCAAAAACGATCGACGGGACGGTGCCGAGCGCGCGCAGATTGGCGAAAATGAGCGACGAAGAAATCGTCGCGCGCCTAATCACAGTTCGTGGGATTGGACGTTGGACCGTGGAGATGCTGCTCCTTTTCGATCTCGGCCGTCCCGATGTCTGGCCGGTGAGCGATTACGGTGTGCAAAAAGGATTCGCGAAAACGTTTGGTAAGAGAAAACTTCCCAAACCGAAACAGCTGATGAAGCTGGGTGAAAAATGGCGACCGCATCGCTCAGTCGCGGCCTGGTATTTCTGGCGCGCGTTGGACGCGCCTGAAAAAGCGAATCGCTTCGACGAAAAAACGTAACCCGTTTCAACGCGTAGATTGACTTTGCCGGCAGCGCTCACTAAAACGCCGTTATGGCGATGATCCACGTTAATCGGGGCGCAACGAGTCTGGGCGCATTTCCGGAGGAGCAGGTTCGCGAAGGAATTCGTGCCGGTCGGTTTCTTCCGAGCGACCTCGGTTGGCGCGAGGGACTGGCGAGTTGGCAACCGCTTTCGCAATTTGCGGAGTTCGCGGCCGACCTCGCCGCGACGCCGGCCACAAGCGCCCCGCCTCCGCAAACGCCGACTGCTTCCACAACGATCGCGCCAACTGCAGGATCGCCATCCGCGCCGCGAAACGGATTGCCGTGGGACGAGCGACACAGCAAGGGACTTTTTTCTGCATTCATTGAGACGTTGCAAATGGTCTTAAGCAGGCCCAGCCAAGCCTTCACTGCGATGAGACGCGAAGGCGGCTTGGGCGAACCACTTCTTTACGCGATCATCGGTGGGAGTTTCGGGTTGATCTTCTACTTCGCCTACCAGTTAGCCTTTCAATCACTTGGAATGTTCGCGACCAGGCCCAATCCTCTGGCCCATTTCGTTGGTGCGAGCATCGGCGGCGTGATTTTGTTCATTTTCGTTCCAGTCATAGTTGTGCTCGCCGTTTTCCTTAACTCCGCCATTTTCCACGTCTGTTTAATGATGGTAGGCGGCGCAAAACAGCCGTTTGAAACGACTTTTCGAGTAATTTGTTTTGCCAGCGGCTCCGTTATTCCGCTGATGGTTGTCCCGCTCTGCGGCGGTTTGGTCGCAGGAATATGGGACATCATCCTTCGTTGCATCGGTCTTGCTCGCGCGCATGAGACCGATACCGGCCGCGCGGTGTTGGCTGTGTTGCTTCCGGTGATTGTCTGCTGCTGTGGCGGACTCCTCTGTATAATGATGCTCGGCGGATTTGGCGCCCTCATGCACGCGAATCAGTGAGCGATGCAACTGACGCGTCGTCGTCTCGCGCCGAATGAACTCGATCACGAGTTAATTTGGCTGGCGGTGTCTCTCGGGTCGCTGGCGATGGCGGCCGCCTGGTTTGCCATTCGATTGCCCTGGCCGCGTTGCGTTTTCCTCGAAGTAACTGGACACCCGTGCGTCAGTTGCGGCGCAACTCGCGCCGCCATCGCCTTTTTCCATGCGGATTTTTGGAGCGCGTGGAAATGGAACCCGCTCGCCTTTCTTTTCTTGAGCGGACTGTCGATCTTCGACGCTTACGCCTTCGCCGTATTGGTGACTCGCGCGCGGCGACTGCGCATCGGCCAATTCAGCCCGACGGAGAAAATCTTTGTTCGCTTCGTCGCGATTATCTTATTGCTCTCGAATTGGGTTTATCTGGTCGCGCGCTCGCACGGCTTGTTTTAGGAGTCCGGATCAGAGCGCTGAGCTCCGATTTGCTTAGCGCGCGCCAATGTCCACGCGGTAAGTCCCCCAGGCGCAAATTTCCTATTCGCACCCGCACCAGCCGTTTCACTTCGTAACCGACGGCATAAAACATCCGCCGGATTTGCTGGTTGATTCCCTGCCGCAAAACAACGCGCACCTTCGCCTGACCGATGGAAACGAGCCGGGTAATTTGCGCGCGCTGACCATCGAGAAAAATCCCGCGCAAGAGTTTCTGCGCGAGCGCGCGGTCCCAGGGTCGATCTAATGCGACCTCGTATTCTTTCTCGATTTTGAAGCGTGGGTGAGTGAGTTGCTGCGCGAGGTTGCCGTCGTTCGTTAACAAGAGCAATCCCTCACTCTGGGCATCGAGGCGACCGATGTTGAAAAGGCGGGGAAACTTTGGCGGCAACACATCGAAGATCGTATCGCGCGTGTGAGGGTCGCTTCGGGTCGAAACAAACCCGGCCGGTTTGTGCAACACAATCGTCATTGCCCGCTCGAGATGAACGAGTTTGCCATTGACCTTCACATGATCGCGCTCGCTCGGTTGCGCGCTAAAGTTTAGGCAAACCTGGCCGTTGATGGTGACGCGTCCGGCCGCGATCAGCTCGTCGCATTGGCGCCGCGAACCGATGCCGGCCGCGGCAAGGAACCGATTCAAGCGCATGAAGAGGTTGACAGGTTGAATTGTTGAAAAGTTGAGTCGCTTCCTCAACCACTCAACATCTCAACTACTCAACAGTCCCATCAGGCGTCGGGCTTTGTTTTGGGAAGACCGACAACTTTGCGACCTTCTTTCCATTGGCCGCGTTTTTTGAGCAGCTCGACCCGTTCGAAACGCTTCAGAACATTGCGTTTCGCGACAATCGTGCTGGTTCCTCTGAGACTTCGGTGCTGTGACATAGGGCGAAAATGAGCGCCAAAGCTAGCCCGAAGACGGGATTTTTCAAATGCGCTTTCGCTCTACCAGCAGGCGCCGGCTATAACTGATTAGTTAGGACAACATATCGACCGCTGGCCATCATCTGGTGATAGATATGAAAGCGCGTCGTTAAAAGCTGCTGCCAATACGGAATTCGCTCTTGGTGGATGATCAAGAAAATCTCCTGCGGATCTCCCCAATGGCGCAAGATCGCCTCCTCGCTAATGGAAACGTTTGCGCCGCCGGCAACGTGCATCTCATCGTCGGCGGGCTGGTTCACCAAATAAAAGCGATGGTGCAAATAAAATACGAGGCTGCTCGCGTCATCCAGTTCGCCTTCGTAGACCACCGCCTCTTTGTCACTAATCCGGCCCTGTAAAAAACGACCCGCGTCGGCGAGTGAAAATTGTGGCGCCATCTCCGCCACGCCGTCTGCGAGCGAAAGCGTAATTGGCACCATCGCCGCAGCCAACAGACTCAGGCAAATTCGCGGCCGATTTTTAATCGCCGCGTAAACAGCGATCATCGACGCAACGATTACAGAGACGGCGATGACGACCAGCATTGGCCGCAAGATTCCCCATGCCGATGGAGGCAATGTTTGTAATGCGTCCCATGTTGTCCAACTTCCGTCTTCCGAGATGTCGGGCTTTTTACTCGTCGCGGTGAAGCGGGGATGCAACGTCGCGATTAGCCCTACAAGGACACCGGCTATGCCGACGAGACCCGCGCCGGTGATCTGCCATTTCCTTGGCAGTCGATCCCATGCGGTCGCGGCAAAAATTGCGAACGCGCTCCACATGCTCATTGAATAATAATCCTGACGTTGGCCGATGATCAGGAGAGGTAAAAAAACCACTGCCATCCAACACAACGGCAAAGCCTCGGAAAATTCCAACTCTCGCGGTCGAATGACTTTTCGCCAGGCAACAATCGCTCCCGGAGCAATCGCAACCGACCACGGGAACCACCAGACCAAGTGCATCCAAACAAATTGAAACGGCGGCACTCCGTTGTCGCTTCCCGGGACATTGGAAAAAGAGCGCAGGTGTCCCCACCATTCGACTTGCAGCAGTTGCTGCAAAAATCCGGGAAAATGCCGTTCGGTCGCGACGTACCAGGGCACAAACAGAACGACAAAGATCGCGATATAGGTCCAATGAAAAAGTCGCCGGAAGCGCAGACGCGCTTCGCGGTAAAAAAGTCCGAGAAAAATAAAAATTGCGAGCGGGTAAATCAAGCCCAGCAAGGTTTTCGTCAGGCAAGCCAGCGCGCAGCAAATCCAGAAACCGAGAAACCAGACGTTGCGTCCGCGTCGCCGTCGATAGCCGCACACTCCGCAAAAAATCGCGCCTGCGATAAAAGCGCTGAACACGGGTTCGGGCATGATGACGCGCCCAAGCAGTGCTGTGCCGCAGCTGCAAAGGTAAATCAAGCCCGCAAAAAATCCGCGCCAGTAATCACCCAACTTTTCACCGATCAAAAATGTGAGCGCCACGCTTGCCATCGCCGCCAATGCGATTGGCAAGCGCGCGGCGACGGAATTGATCCCGAAAAGTTTGAAAGAACCAATGATGAGCCAGTAAAGCAGCGGCGGTTTGGGCAGCCGCGGTAAGCCGTCGTTCGTCGGCCAGAGCCATTGATGTGTTTGAATCATTTCGCGCGCGGCACCGGCATATTGCCCCTCGGTGTGATTATAGAGATCTCCCCAGCCCATCGTGGTCAGATGAAGCAGCGCCGCGAGCGCGATCAGCGAAGCCAAGAGCGCATGGCGCAACCGAGGCGGAGGCAACGCCGGTGGATCAAGCAGCACATCCTCAATACTGAAAGTGCGGGTGCCGGCGGTCATCGCGCTAATCGTTAAGCCGAACTGGCGCGAGAGCGATATTTTTCCCAATCGGATGGCAACGGCAGCAATTTCGCAGCCGGCATTTCAACCAGGGCCAGGGTTTGCCGGCATTCGGCGATCAACGCTTCATCCGCGGGTCGAGTAATTCGGAAAGCGCACCAGAATCGCGCGCGTTGTAGATCATCAAGCCAGCTGTCGACGACCAGGCGGTCGCCCAGTTTTGCGGCTCGGCGATAATCGATCTCAGTCCGGACGACTACCGGATATTTTTGGGTTTTCACCATTTCCGCAAGCGGCAGCCCGAGCTCTTCCGCCAGCAATGTCCGCGCGATTTCGATGAAACGAAGGTAGGCAATATTCGATACGACCCCGCCGCAATCCGTGTCGAAGAACATGACCTGAACTTCCGTGCGAATGCGTGGCGGCTCAGAATTCATCGTAGGATCGACATCACCGCATTTACGACTTCCGGAACAGCGATTTCTTTCATGCAGCGAAAATCGATCGGACATTCGCGCAAGAAACATGGGCTGCATTCAACATGGTGGCGAATGATGGTGTGGCCATTTCCGAGCGGACCCGTGAGAGCCGGTTCGGTCGAACCGAAGATGGCGACCACGGGCACGCCAAGCAACGCCGCCAGATGCATCGTTCCGGTGTCGTTGGTTAAGAGCGCGCGGCAGCCGCGCAATTCTTCGATCAACTCGTCTAAAGTCGTTTGGCCGATCCGATTCGAGCAATTGTCACCAAGCGCAGTAGCAATTGTTTCGCCGATCGCTTTGTCTCTTTCCGTCCCGAACAGAATCCATTTGGTTTTTGATTGCGCGGAAATGGCGGCCGCTGCTTCTGCAAAACGTTCCGGCAACCAGCGCTTGGCCGGACCGTATTCGGCGCCGGGACAGAGTCCGAGGAATTTTTGATCGCTCATCTGCCCTGTCTGCGGCGATGCCTGATTCGTATCGCGCATGCGATCGATATCTGCGCCGCAATCGTCCGCGATTCGCAGAAAGCGAGTGGCGTGATGTTCGGGCGGGCCTGGACGGCGTGGTTCGCGAACGACTTGATTTAACAGCCAGGCACGAGCGTGTCCGCGATAACCGACTTTTCTAGGAATCCGCCAGGCTTCCAGCGCCGCCCGTAGAGAATTGGGAAACAAGATCGCGACATCGAAGCGCTTTTGTCGCCCAATCAGGCGAGTCGCGCTGAAAAGCGACTTGTTCGGCAAAGACAAGATCTCGTCGACTTCAGAGATCAATTTCCACATCGGCGCGATTTTTTTTGGTGCGAGGATTGTGACGTGCGCGTCCGGCCGGCCTTTTTTGATCGCGCGCACTGCTGGCACGCTCATGACTGCGTCGCCCAGCCAGTTGCTGCTGCGGATGAGAATCCGGAATGGTTTCAATTGTTGCGGCGGCAAATCCTTCGGGAGAAAGACGCCCCGCTTGTAGCGCGCGAGAAGGAAATTTGGCCGCGGCGTTTTCCAGCGGTTGTGCAGCCAAAAACCGTCTTCCGGGGCGCGACGAATCTGCGTTGCGATCAGTTCATTCGCTTTCGCTGTCATCGCTTCGACTGAATCGCCGGGTGCGTCCACTCGATCGGTGAATGAAATTTGGCAGCGTCCCGGCGCTTCGGTGTAAATAGCGCTGCCGAGCAGCGCCGCGCCGGTGCGTTTTGCTAAAAGTGCCGGCAACGACGTGGTCGATGCCAGTTTGCCGAAAAAAGGCACCCACAAGCCCTGGTCGCCCGCGTGCTGATCGCTGAGAATTCCGATGGCGCCACCACCTCGCAGCAATTCAATCGCTTTTTGAAACCCTTCGTTGCGATCGAATAGTTCGACGCCGGCGCGGCCGCGCAACCTACGGACGTGTTTATCGATATAACGATTTTTTAGCGGCTGATAAATTGTGCTGTTCCGGACATAGCCAATCGCGACGGGAAGCATTTGCGCCTGCAGTTCCCAGTTTCCGATATGGCTCAAGATAAGCACGACTGGCCGTCCGCTGCGCAGTTCGCGATGGGCCGCGTCTGCGTTCTCGAACTGAACATTCGCCCGCGCTTTGTCGAGTGGCATCGCCGCCAGCTTCAATCCGGAGAGAAGATTTGCGCCCAGTCGCTGAAAATGACGACGCACGAGGCAGCGCATTTCTTGGCGCGATTTTTCCGTGCCAAATGCGATCTCGATGTTAAGAAATCCCAGACGCCGATATTTCCCAAGAACGATCCAGGCGCAGAAGCCTAATCCGTTTCCAAGCGCAAACGCCGCCCGTAATGGCAGCAGACTGATCAGGGCGAAGCCTGCGCGGTAAATAAGATAAACCAAATACTCGAGCATCGATTTCGGCCGGCGCTTGCCGAAGGCGTTCAGCGTAAATTTGCCAGCGCGCCGCTGCAATGAATATAATGTGGCGATTAGCGCAGAGCTTGGTTAGGCATATAAGCGGCTCCGCCAAACAACATGAAAAAAGACTTGTGGCTCGGTCTCAATGAGCGCGCGCGAAAAGGGCTCTCTCCGCGCGATTACAAAAGCGGCATTATTGCCCAACGAATCGCCGGAGCGGGCGTCGAAGCCGGCGAACTCGCTGCCGGTCGCGGCAAAGCAGAACTGAAGAAGGTTTGGATTCCGGGCGTTGAAATTTTTGCCAGAGAGATTCACCCCCAACGTCATCGCGGCAGTTTTGGCGAGTTGGCGCGCGATGCGGAAGGGGTCCTCGGCAAGATCAAACTTTGGCCAAAGCAGTGGTCGGCCGCACGGATGTTCGCGAACAGCGCCAAAGGATTTCACATCCATCCACCCAGCATTCCGGCGGACACGACCGCGGAAAAATGGATGCGCCGTTTGTTTATCAATCAGGCGCAAGATTATTCGCTGCGTCCCTACGACCGCGAACAATGGGACGTCATGTTTTTTCTCCAGGGCCGCGCTGAGATGTTTCTGCGAGACGCGCGCGCCGGTCTGCCCGCGCGCAACATGCGTTTTTTTGTTGATGGCGACAATCATCGCAGCCGCCACAACGTCGGCGTGGTGATTCCTCCTGGCGTCGCCCACGCGATTCGGGCCGAAGGGTCCGAAGACGTGCTCATGGTTTATGGAACGAGCACGACGTTTCAGCCGGAATTCGAGGGTCGCATCGCCAGTGAAGTTGAAACGGCCGAGCTGCCCGAGTCGTGGCGAAAATTCTTGGCACTGTAGGGGAAGCAGTTTGCTTCCCGATTTTTTAGTTGGGACGCTAACAGCGTCCCCTACAATATTGCCATGAAGCGGCAATTTAATCCAGCCGAGCTCGAACTGATGGACCGGCCGCAACCGGTTTCAGTCGAACTGGAGAGTGATCTCGAAAATCTCCGCGAGCTCAACCGCTGGTTTGGGAGTTACGCGCTGATCTCGCAATTTCTCGGTCGTTGGATCAAACCCGGCTCGCGCATGCGGATTGTCGATCTTGCAACTGGATCGGGCGATATTCCGCGATTGATCGCGGAGTACGGACGCAAGGTCGGCGCGGAATTACAAATCGATGCGTTGGACCGGCAATCCGCAACACTCGAGATCGCGAAGAAATTGAGTGTTCGTTATCCGGAAATTAGTTTTGTTGAGGGAGACGTCCGGGAGCGGCAACCAATGGAACCGTACGACATCGTCTTCTGCACGCTGGCCCTTCATCATTTTAGCGAAGATGACGCAGTGAAGCTGCTTCAACGCTGTCGAGAGCTCTCGCGCCAGTTCGTGCTCGTGTCCGATTTGCGCCGCGGCTGGTTGGCAACCATTGGCGTGCATCTGTTGACGGCGACAGTGTTCCGCGAGCCGATGACTAAATACGACGCGCGACTTTCCGCCGCGCGCGCATTTTCGTTTCCCGAAATGAACCACTTGGCGCGGCGTGCTGGCTTGAAAAATTTTGGTCACAAGGCTTTTCCGTTCGCTCGTCAAGCGGTCTGGCTCGAAGCACGATGAAAATTTTAAATAGAATCGCCGAAGCGCAAAGTTACGCGAAGAAGGGGCGGCGTGTACTGGTGCCGACGATGGGGGCCTTGCACAAGGCGCATGGAGAATTAATTCGGGTTGCGCGCGACGCGGCGGAGAAAAATGGGGAAGTGGCCGTCAGCATTTTTGTAAATCCGCTTCAGTTCGAGCCCGGCAGTGATTACGAGCGCTATCCGCGACCGGAGAAGGAGGATGAAGAATTCTGCCGGAAGTTGGGTGTCGACCTTCTATTCCGGCCAAGCGCGCTCGAGATGTATCCGGATAATCGCTCCGTGTTTGTGGAGGAAAATTCGCTTTCGAATGTGCTCGAAGGCAAATCGCGGCCGGGACATTTCCGCGGCGTTTGCACAGTTGTAGCGAAACTGTTCAATATTTTGCAACCGGACGCGGCCGTGTTTGGCGAAAAGGATTTCCAACAGCTGGCCATCATTCGCCGAATGGTGCGCGATTTGAATTACAAGATCGACATCGTCGCGATGCCAACGGTGCGGGAAGAGGACGGGCTCGCCTGCAGCTCGCGCAATGCATATTTAAATTCCGAGGAGCGGAACCAAGCCGCGGTTTTGCGGAAAGCGTTGCTGGCAGCGAAAGATTCCGGAAAAAAACTCGCGAAGGACATTGTCGATCTTACGCGAAAGATAGTCGGTGAGGCGCCGCTGGCGCGGATCGATTATGTCGATCTCGTCGATGCAGACACTTTGCAGCCGATCGAATCCGTCAAGCCGAACTCGCTTATCGCTCTCGCGGTTTTCTTTGGGAAAACCCGTTTGATCGACAACATTGTGTTCGGATGAAGGAATACGATTTCGTCGTGATCGGCAGCGGTATTGCCGGGCTTAGTTTTGCACTCAAGGCGGCGAAGCACGGTTCGGTAGCGGTTATCACTAAGCGCAAAGGGCCGGATACGAACACAGCGTGGGCGCAGGGCGGGATCGCTTGTGTGACGAGCGATGAGGATTCCTTCGAGCTGCACGTCCGCGACACACTCGAAGCCGGCGCGGGGTTGTGCGACGAAAACGTGGTCCGCACAGTTGTTACGGAAGCGCCAACACGGATTCAGGAACTCGTCGAGCTTGGCGTGCAGTTCGACGAGCGCGAAGTTTCCGGCCATCGCGAATTCGACCTTGGACGCGAAGGCGGGCACTCAAAGCGGCGCGTCCTACACGTGCAAGACGTGACCGGAAAAGAAATCGAGAATGCATTGCTGCGCGAATTGGGGCGCCAATCGCATGTCGATCTTTTGGAAAATCACATGGCGGTCGATTTGATCACGGCCGCGAAGATCGGTTATGCGGCGGAAGATCGTTGTCTCGGTATTTACATTCTCGACGAAATTAGCGGCGAGGTAGAGACGATCCGGTCGGATCGAATCGTGCTCGCGACTGGCGGTTGCGGAAAAGTTTACCTCTACACAACTAATCCTGATATCGCGACCGGTGACGGCGTTGCGATAGCCTGGCGCGCCGGTGTGACGATCGCGAACATGGAGTTCGTGCAGTTTCATCCGACTTGTCTGTTCAATCCGAAGGCAAAATCGTTTCTGATTTCAGAAGCAGTGCGAGGCGAGGGCGGCATCTTGCGGAATAATCGAGGTGAAGATTTCATGAAGCGCTACGACCCGGGCGGGTCGCTCGCGCCGCGGGACATAGTCGCGCGTGCAATCGATGCCGAGATCAAACGTTCCGGCGCGCAATGCGTGTTTCTCGATATCACGGACAAGCCCGTGGAATTTTTGCGCGAGCGATTCCCGAATATTTTCGAGACCTGTTTGCGTTTTGGGATCGATATGACGAAGCAACCGATCCCGGTTGTGCCGGCAGCGCATTATCAATGCGGCGGAATCCAATCCGACATCAACGGCGCGACCAGTTTGCCCGGGTTGTACGCGATTGGCGAAGTTGGATGCACCGGATTGCACGGCGCGAATCGCTTGGCCAGTAATTCGCTCCTCGAAGGTCTGGTCGTGGCACATCGCGCCTGCGAAGAGATGATGCTGGAACGACGGCCATCGCATGCAACGCTGCCAATCTCGTTGCCGGAATGGCAATCGGGCGACGTTCAGAATGTCGACGAACTGGTCGTGATCTATCACAACTGGGACGAAATCCGGCGATTGATGTGGGATTACGTCGGGATTGTGCGGACCGACAAACGGCTTCAGCGGGCAAGTGCGCGCTTGCGCAATCTCCAGCGCGAGATCCGGGAATTCTATTGGAACTTCAAAGTGTCGGTCGACCTTTTGGAATTGCGCAATCTCGCCACGGTGGCGGCGCTGATTGTCGACTCGGCGTTGAGTCGCAAGGAAAGCCGCGGTTTGCATTACACGCTCGATTACCCGGAGAAAAATGACCGGGAATACGTCCGGAACACACTCCTCAGCCGCATCTAGCTGGAACAGATAGTGCTTTACGGCTTGTAACCGCCAGCGGCGCTGGTTTTTCCATAACCGAAAAGGCCTTGCGCCAGGCGAAAAAATCGGATACAAACAGGCCACCCTTTGGCCATGAGACGAATCTTTGCCCTCTTACTTTTGACCGGCGCCGTGGGGGCGCTGCGAGCGGAGGAGCAATCAAGTTCTCCTTACGCGACTTCGGCCGATTTTGCCAAGTATGCGATGAAGCTTCGCGAGAAGGCTCTGCTCAAAGTCGAGCCGCAAGTATTCGTCCCCACTAGTTCTCGTCCCGCGATCCAGCGTTTTGCGTGGAAAACGAACATCGTGACCACGGTCTTTTGGGTTGGGGAACAAGCCGGTGGAAATAACCCGGTGCCAAACTTCCGCAGCTCATGGGATTTGAATTGGCAATCGAACTATGGCGGGTTCGATACTCCTGAGAAATCCGAACGGCGTAACTACATTCCGGTCAATTTTGTTCCCCGGCAGAATCCATTCTATTTCGCGTTGCCTTACAACGACGTGAGCCACGGGCAGTTTAAGCCGGAAGCGCCGTTGGTAATTCCATGGTTCAAACAGGCCTACATGGGGCAGGGGCAATCGGTTTGCTGGCATCACTGGATCGCGATCCGCAAAGGCAATCGCACCTGTTATGCGCAATGGGAGGATTGCGGCCCGTTTCGCACTGATCACTTCCAATACGTCTTTGGCAACGAACGACCGAAGCCGAACCTCAATCACGGCGCTGGTCTGGACGTTTCACCAGCGGTGCGCGATTACCTCGGACTGCAACCAACTGATGTGACCGACTGGCAGTTTGTTAATACCCAGGACGTTCCTGCGGGACCATGGCGCAGCTACGGGGAGAACAATCATTTCGTGATTGCGCGTCGTCAGGCCGAACAGCGTTTGGTGCAGCAAGGCGGCAATAGCGGGAACGCCAAGAAGTAACCGCTAGTTCGCTCGCGAATTCTCAGCCGAGCCGCGGTTTCAATTCCGTCAGCTTCGTTTGCAATTCTTCTGCGCGTCGCGACCACGGTTCGTAACGCCGGCCCTGGGTTTGGCAAATTTCTCTTAAAGCCTGGAACTTCTTGGCCATTTCCGCGCAAAAAGCATCAATCGCCTTTGCGAATTGTTTTTCGAGGCTTTGGGAAAACTCGGTTCGTTTTGGAGACAATTGGCGCTTGTAGTCGCGTAGCACTTTCTGACGATGATTGAACGCCAGAAAAATCGCCAGGACGGTCCCGATTCCTGCGACAATTAGCGCTACGGTCCCCGCTATTGCGTTTCGTTCTCTGACAAAAAACGCGACCGCTCCGGCCATCGCGATTATTGCCACAACAACGCGCAATGAAAGCGCCGTTTGTGAATAAGAGCTGGCCAGTCGTTCCTGGAGCGTTTTGCCGGCGAGAATGTCGATGAAGGCAGCTTGGATTGATTCCGAGAGTTCCCGGCGTTGACCGGCGAAATTGGGGACGCTTTGCCGGGCTTGCTTTTGCAGATCGGCGGACAATTGGTTTTCCAGAAGATCTTGCATCTGGGGCCAGAGCCCGCGCAGATCTATTTCTAATTTACTGACTGCTTTTTGCATTTGCGGCTGCAGCAATTGTCGCAGTTTTGTCTCGATCTTTCCGTGCAACTCTCGCTGCCCAACGCTGGGCCGCCAAATCAATTGAAAGCTGCGCCACCACGTCAGCTCCTGGCGAAGTAGCGTCGTTCTTTCTTTCGTCGTCTCGTCATAAGCGCCTTCTACTTCGCGCACCAGAGCCGCCACTTGGCGGAGCATTTGCGCGCGGCGCGTCTCGAGTAATGCGTTGAGTCGATCAAGCACCGCGCCGTCGGCTAAAATTCTGTCCAGGAACCGGCGAATTTCCTGGTTCAAATCTTCCAGTGCGACGCGCGCAGCCTGAAAGGTTGAGCGAAGTTTTAGCATTCGGCTGCTCGATTCGGTGACGATGAAGTTGACCTGTTCTTCCAAAGGCGCGAAGGCGCTCTCTTCCCAAAGTTTTTCCTTGTCCAGACCACTGGTGCGCGCGAGCAGAGCTTTGCGCGCGGACACGGCGAAGATCGGCGGGACGAATCCGAGGCGGCGCATGGCGGTGTCCTGAAGATGTCGGTGAATCACGTCGATTTCGGTTGGCTCGCGCAAATCGATTTGTTGGAGGACGAAGATGACGTTCTTGAGCCAGGTTTTTTGGAGAAAATCCAGAAACTCCCAGTTTGATTGCGTCCACGGATTAGCGACTGAGAAAACGAAAAGGACGATGTCGGCGCGGGGCATGAAATCCTCCGCGACCATTTGATGTTCTTTCACCATCGTGTTGGTGCCGGGCGTGTCGACCACGTTGAAATCGCGCAGAAACGGAATCGGCAGGTAGCGCTCGGTCAGTTTCGATGAGACCTCAGTCGATTTCTCGTCCGATCCGTAGCGAAAAATGTAAACCCGGTCGGTCGCGGGCAGAACATCCACCTTGGCGAATTCATTGCCGAAGAGAGCATTCAGCAGCGAAGACTTTCCAGATTTCACTTCGCCCACCACCACAAAGAGCAACGGTTCGTTAATGTCGCGCAGCAGCGCCTGCAAAGTGTCGAGCTCTTCAGCCGGCCGCTGCATCTCCGAGCCGAGCTTGATTAATCCGGCGAGGCCGCTTTCGAGATCGCCCTTGAGCTGCAAATATCGGTCGGCGATCATGCCGGCAACTCAATCGTGCGGCCCGGGGGAGGGAGATGTCGATTTTCCGCCGGCCGGTTTCGGCGATGGCGAAGGCTTAGGCGGAAGTGGTGTTTCCATCGCGATCAGTTCCGACACGGTCACGAACTTAAATCCTTTGGCCTCGAGTTGATTCAACACGCACGGCATCGCCTCAATCGTGCCGGGATGAATGTCGTGCGCTAAAACGATCGATCCGGCGCGTGTGTTTTTGACGATGCGATTACAGACAACGTTGGGTCCGGGTCTTCGCCAATCCAAAGGATCGACATCCCAAAGCACAATTTTGTAGCCCAACTCCTGGTTAATCCATTTTTTTTGCCGCGGTGTAATCGAGCCGTAAGGCGGCCGCATTAAAGTAGGAGCATGGCCAGCCGCGCTCCGAATGGCCTCGTCCGTCTTGCGCAGTTGCCCACGAACTCCGTCGTCCGACATCTTACCGAGGCTCGGATGCGACCAGCTGTGGTTCGCGACTTCATGTCCTTCTCGCGCCTCTCGGGCAACGATTTCCGGATTTTCCGCGACGTTTTGGCCGATCAGGAAAAACGTGGCTTTGATGTGATGAGCGGCGAGCAGATCGAGGAGCTTTGGCGTCAATTTCGCGCTCGGCCCGTCATCGAACGTCATTGCGATGTAAGGGCCATCGACATGGACCCAATCGAAAGTGATCCCGTGTTCGACTGGGGCCGCGGTCTTGGCCTTTTCGTTACTTTGCGGCGCTACTGCGTCGTTCGCCGGTAGAGCGGCAATGCCGATCGAAGCAAAAAGAAAACAAAGGAGATAACGAAACACCGGCATAAATTTCTACGGCTGCGCCAAACTTCGCAGTATCTAGCAGAGGCCGAATGTAACGCAAGGCACTGCGGCTCGATTGCCGGAGGATCTCGATTTTATGTAGGGGAAAATCTGATTCTCTTCTTTAGCGGAAGAACAGCCTGCCGTGGCAGCCATCCTGCTCAACCATTCCTCGGGGTCGGAAATGCTCGCGCATGATTCGGCCGATGGGTTTTGGGAAGGCTTCATATCTCCAGAAATGAGAATACTGATCGTTGAAGATCATTCGGAAAGTCGCAGGGCTTTGCAGCGGCTGATCGAACGACGTGGGCACGAAGTTGTTGCGGTCGCGAGCGCCGAAGAAGCGGAAGTTGAGCTGACAAAGGAATCTTTTCCGTTTCTGATCCTGGATTGGATGTTGCCCGGCAAAAGCGGAGTGGATTTGTGCCGAGAATTGCGGGCCGGGTCCAACGGCGAGGAATTTTTCATTCTTCTAGTCACGGCACGCGATGACGCGCAGGACTTGGAACAGGCGCTGGAAGCGGGCGCGAACGATTATCTGACTAAACCGCTCGATCCGGCGCTCTTGAATGTCCGGCTCTCGGTCGCGGAACGCCGCATTCGGGCACTGGCTGAGCGCAACCAGGCGCGCGCCGAATTGCATGAAACGGTCAGAAAAATGACGGACATCCTGGAAAAAACGAGTGACGGATTTTTCGCGGTGGACCGAGATTGGAGATTCACGTTCGTAAATCGACAGGCGGAAAAGTTGCTCGACCGGCGTCGCGAAGATCTGATTGGCAAGGATTTCTGGATGGAGTTTCCGGAGTTCACGCGTGACGCGTTCGAAAAGAATTACCGGCGCGCCATGTCCGAACAGGTAGCGGTCGAATTCGAAGCAAGTGACGCGAGCGGCAAAATGTGGTTTGAGCTGCTCGCCTATCCCAGTGGAGGCGGCGTCTCAGTTTTCTTGAGGGATGTAACGGATCGCAAACGCGTTGAAGAAGAGCGGCTGACCACCAGCAAACTGGAATCGCTCGGGACGCTGGCGGGAGGCATCGCCCACGATCTCAACAACATCCTGACAGTTATTTCGGGAAACATCGGTTTGGCGCAAATCGAAGCTCCGGGAAGTTCTGGAAATCTACACTCATTCTTATCGAGGGCCGGCGGCGCTGCCCAACACGCCGCTCAACTTTCCAATCAATTGCTCACGTTCTCAAAAGGGGGCACGCCGCTGAAGCGGGTCGCTTCGATATCCGGTCTCGTTACGCAAGCAGCCGAATTTTCGCTCCATGGATCCAATCTGCGGGCGGATGTGGACATATCGGAAGATCTCTGGAGATCGGCCGTCGATCCGGCGCAGATCGAACAAGTGATCAATGCGCTTATCATCAACGCTCGCGAGGCCATGCCGCACGGCGGGACGGTCCGGGTTTCGGCAAGCAATCTCGAAATCGACGCGGACGCTGATCTTCCCGTGCGACCCGGCCGTTATGTCAAAGTGCAGGTCGCAGATAACGGTGGCGGAATCGATCCAAAAACGGTGACCAAGATTTTCGATCCTTATTTTACAACGAAGCCATTGGCGACCGGGCTTGGCTTATCGATCAGCTATTCGGTTGTGAAAAAGCACGGAGGCCTGCTGCTTCTAGAAAGCACGTCGCCGGACGGATCGACATTTGCGTTTTATCTGCCGGCCACTGATGCCGAACCGCAACTTCCGGAGCCGACGCTGGCCAATGAAATTTTCAGTTTCAACCATCAACGCGTTTTGGTGATGGATGATGAAGCCGCCATTCGCGATCTGACTTCGGATCTCCTTGGGACGCTGGGCTACGCGGTGACAGCAGTGCCGGATGGCGCGGAAGCTCTAAGAACCTACGAAGATGCGATGCGGAGTGGCGAAAATTTTCAGGCGGTCATTCTGGACGCAACGATTCGCGGGGGAATGGGAGGCGTGGCCACGATTGAGCGGCTGCGTGACATCGATCCAAATGTTACGGCGATCATTTGCAGCGGTTATTCCGACGAAGCGGCCCTGGCTGAATTTCTGACCTACGGTTTTCGCGCAGCGCTCCCGAAACCATTCACCCGTCACGAACTGGCGAATGTTCTCCAACGGGCGTTCGAAACCGATAGAACCTGATAGCTTGCTGCAAGGATCGACAGCGTGCGAAGCAACGCGCTCAGCCTTTGCGAACTTTGTCCAATTCGGCCAGGAAGGCTGCGATGCCACCCTGGTACAAGCCGTCGTAGCGCCAGACGGTTTTGCCTTCACCATTCAACACGATCAACGTGGGAAAACCCTCGACTTGATATCGCTGTTTTAACTCCAGGTTTTGCTTTCTCGTTTCGACGGTCTGCGCTTTGCGGACCGGGAAATCAACCTCCATTAGAACGAGGTTTTTGCTCGCGTAATCCTTGAATTGCGGTTGCGAGAGAATGGCTCTGTCGAACTGGAAACAAAAACCACACCAGTCGGAGCCGGTGAAATCGATAAGCAAAAGCTTATGACTCGCCTTCGCTTCCTGCTGGGCCTTTTTATAATCGCTCGTCCATGCCTCATCGGCGCGCGCGCAAGACGCGCTGAAGAGGGCCAATACGACCGCGAATGGTACAATTAAATTCTTCACGCCGAACTTTGATTCAATCAGCTCGTCGGCGCAAGTATGCCCGGCTGCAGCGCAACACTACTGATGCGGGTTTGCCCGCTCAGTCTATTCCAGTCCCGCAGTCTTAGGCGGGGAGTCAAACCACCATCCGCGCCTAGCGAATGTGACCAGAGACGAGCTTCGTCATCTCGAACATGCTGACCTGGCTCTTGCCGTTGAATACGGCCCGCATCGCGTCGTCGGCGTTGATTTGGGTTCTCTTCGTTTTGTCCTGAAGACCGTTCTTCTTGATGTAGTCCCAGAGCTTCTTGGTAAGCTCGGAACGCGGCAACGGTTTTGAACCAACGATAAGGGAGAGCTTGTCGTCGGGTTGGACTGGCCTCATGAAGGCGGGATTGGGCTTGCGTTTTGAAGGAGTTTTGGTTTTCGGCATACAGGCTGATTAATGCTTCGTTCGCGGCAGGGCAACACTAATTTTCAGGGTAAAATTTTTTTGTTGCTAATTGGACCGGCGCACGACAAGTGCCGCAACATCATCCGGCCGCGATTCGGCCGCGTCGCGCGCGGCCGTTTTTAACATCAATTCCAGCAATCCCTGCGCACTGGTGGCAAAGGGGTTGATCATTCCCGCAAGCTGCGTCGGCGTTGATGGTTGCCGGCCGTTCTTCCCCGCACCGAACAATCCGTCGGTGTAAAGCGTGAACGCGTCTCCCGGCTTCAATTCCAGTTCTGTCTCGGTGAAATTCGATTGCTCAACCAACCCCAGTGGCGGCGCGGAAGCGGCGATCGCTTCGGTGCCGCGACCGAATCGGGTGATAAGGAGAGGTGGATGTCCTGCGCCGACCACGCTCGCCTGTCCGCTTTTCGGGTCCAGGGCCACGCACATTGCGCTCATGAAAGAGCGGCCGCCAAAAATTCCACGTAGATCATCGTTCACGGCTTGCATGATCGTAGCGGGCCGTTCGTGTTCGGCGTGTCCATGATGAAACAGAAGTTTGGCAAGAGTTGTCATTAACGCCGCCGCAGCGCCGTGACCGGTCGCATCTGCGATCCAGAACAGCCAGCGGTCGTGCTTAATGGGAAGCCATCCGTAAATATCGCCACCAACTTCGATCAGCGGACGATAACAGGCCGCGATCTCCCATCCCGCCAATGTCGGCGGCTTTTGAGGAATCAGCGCTTGCTGCGTGAGTCGCGCCGCCGCCAAATCGCGCTCGAGATTGCGGCGCCATGCTTCCAATTCCTGATTTTGCTGCTGCAACTGAGCCCGCATCGAATATAGCCGCAACTGCGTCTCGATCCGCGCGCGCAACACCTCGGCATTGATCGGTTTGATTACGAAATCGTTCGCTCCGGCATTGAGGCATTGCACTTCACTCTCGCCGTGGCCGGTCAACATGATCACCGGCATCTGAGCGATTACTGGGTTCGGATCGGCCCGCAAC
Organism: Chthoniobacterales bacterium; assembly: GCA_038230255.1. GTDB lineage: Bacteria > Verrucomicrobiota > Verrucomicrobiia > Chthoniobacterales > UBA10450 > AV40. Next base: position 26,030 of record JBBRNP010000005.1, on the reverse strand, counting down.
CGTTTCAGCGCTTCCGCGCCATCGATTCCAGGCATGTTGAAATCAAGCAACAGAAGAGTCGGTTGTTCCTGATGAATGAGATCTAATGCATCGGTCGCGTTGTCCGTCTCTCGACAAGTGTAACCGGCCGAAGAAAGCATCCGCGCCAAGAGCTTTCGACTGGCTGCATCATCGTCGACGATCAGGATTTGTGGACCGGTCTCCATTGCTGCAACAGGTTCGGAAGTCGCCCGCGGATTGGCTTTTACAAAATCAGATTGGGCTTCTGAGGGCACTGGCATTGAAATAGAACCAGTGTAAACTCCGTCCAAGTAAATTATGAAATTGTGGCTATTACTAGCGCTGCTTACCGGGTGTCTTATTTCGGCTTGCACCCCGGACGAGGTACCGCCCGCAAGCGCGCGACGTACCCCGGCGCGCTTTCCGGCCGAAACCGGCGTCGAAAATCCGCCGACTCAGCAGCCGTTTAATCCAAACGCTCCACCGGAAAACGCTGAGGTAAGCGGGCAACCGTCAGCGCCAGCGCCGCCTCCGACAGCGGCCGCGCCCACAAAAACAGCCAAAGGCGATTATCCCTACGGCACTCCGGTTCCCGGTAAACCTGGCTTTGTTAAAAGCCCCTATGCGGCCGATCAGGGACTGGTCGATGTGCGCGGTTTTCCGCCGGGCACGGAAGTTAAAGATCCTTTCACGAATAAAATCTTTCTTGTTCCGTAGCGAGAGTTGCGGCGGATGCTGAATGCCAGATACTGAATGCAGCATCGCTTTCTTAATTGATTTATGGAGTTGCGCGTAAAACGAGCGCCTCGGATCGAAGCTGAGATCACTGTTCCGGGGGACAAAAGCATCTCACATCGCGCAGCCATTATCGCTGCGCTTTCAAACGGCGTTTGCAACTTGCGCGGTTTTCTCCCGAGCGACGATTGCATGCACACGGTCAGCGCATTGCGAGCACTTGGGATCCAGATTGAACAGCCGGAACCGGACATCCTCATTGTTCATGGAAAAAAACGCGTCCTGACCCCGCCAAAAGATGAGATCGATTGCGGCGGCTCCGGCACGACCATGCGCCTGCTTGCGGGTTTGCTTGCCGGCCAAACCTTTGAGACGCGGTTAGTCGGCAATCCATCCCTCGCCCGCCGCCCGATGGACCGCATCATCGAGCCATTGCGAAAAATGGGCGCCGACATTGTCGCGGAAGGACCCGAGCAAACGCCGCCGCTGCGCATCCGCGGCGGATCTTTGCGTGGAATTCATTATCGCTCGCCCATCGCCAGCGCTCAGGTCAAGAGCGCCATTCTACTGGCCGGACTTTTCGCCAAGGGCAAAACGACCGTGGATGAGCCATTGGCTAGTCGAAATCACACCGAGCTGATGTTTAATTATTTTCTAATTCGCACGGCGAAAACCGAAGATACCATCAGCGTTTTCGGCGACCAGGTCCCGGAATCGCGTGATTTCAGCATTCCAGGCGATCTTTCTTCAGCTGCATTTTGGTTGGTCGCGGCCGCTGCGCAATCGGGCGGCCATCTTCTCGTGCGCAACATCGGATTGAACGATACCCGCACGGCGTTGCTCGGCGTTTTGGTGCGAATGGGCGCGCAAGTGCGCGAAGCGGTTGAAGATTCCGATCAATTGGAACCGCGCGGCGTCATTGAAGTGACCGGTGTGCCGCTAAAAGGCACGGTCATTCATGGGAAAGAAATTCCGCAGCTGATCGATGAATTGCCAGTGCTCGCGGTTGCGGGCGCGCTGGCGAGCGGCACTACCATCATCCGCCATGCTCATGAACTGCGTGTCAAAGAAACCGATCGGATTGCCGCGATCGCTCACAATTTACGGGCTATGGGCGTGCAAGTGATTGAGCTCAATGACGGCCTGGAAATCCACGGACCTGCGCCAATGCGTGGCGCGCGACTGTCCAGTTTCGGCGATCACCGAATCGCGATGGCCTTTGCCGTCGCCGGACTCTTCGCCGATGGCGAAACGATCATTCAAGACGCCGAGTGCATGCGCGAATCCTACCCCGGATTCGAAAAAGCTTTGGACGAGTTCATTAGTCCAAGACGGGCTCGAACCAGTACGCCCGTCATCGGCACGCTCGTTCCGGCCGCGCCGGTCGAAGAATAATCGCACGCTTGCTTCCCCGCGCGTTCCGCGAAAAACTGCGCTTTTCGCGCGAGAGCCAGAAATGCAAGCACAAGATCGACATCGCGTAATCGCAATCGACGGGCCGGCCGCGTCGGGAAAGAGCAGCGTAGCCCGTCTGCTGGCGCGCCGTCTCGGCTTCGCTTACGTCAATTCCGGTGCGATGTATCGCGCGGTCACGTGGTCGGTGCTTAACGCCGGTATCGATCCCGCAGACAAACATCGGATTGCTGAACTCATCGCCACTTTGTCCTTCGGCGGAGCGTTGCAGGCTCGCGAACTTCACCTTTTGATCGACAATGTCGATCTAACGGAACATCTGCATGAAGATCGCGTGAACAGCGAAGTTTCACGTGTGAGCACGGTCCCGGAAGTTCGCCAGGTTCTTGTCCAGAGAATGCGGGATTACGCTCAAAAGCACGATCTGGTCGTTGAAGGTCGCGACATTGGCTCGGTGGTTTTTTCAGATACGCCCTATAAATTTTACATCGACGCGTCGCCGGAAGTCCGCACTCAGCGTCGCGCCGCGCAAGGACATCGCGACGAAATCGCGCGCCGTGATCAAGCCGATTCATCGCGCGCCACCTCTCCGCTCATCGTCGCGAAAGACGCCGAAGTGATCGATACCTCCGATCTCACCGTCGAGCAGGTGGTAGACGAAATTGTTAAACGATTAGGCGAGAAGCAATTTGATCGTAAATGAATCTCTACTACTGGCTTGGTTACCATTTCAGCCGGTTACTCGCTCAATTGTTTTTTGGGTTTCGAATTATCAACCGGGAGCGCGTCATTCAGACCGGGCCGGTGATTCTGGCCATGAATCACCAAAGTTTTTTCGATCCGCCTCTGGCCGGGAACGCTTGCAACCGGCCCATTTATTTCCTGGCGAAAAAATCGTTGATGAATGTGCCGGTGCTCGGCTGGCTTTTGCCCAAGCTCAACGTCATTCCGGTTAATTTGGAAGGGGGCGATCGCAGCGCGCTCAAAGCATTGATTCGGATCCTGAGAGCGGGCGAGTGCGCGTTGGTTTTTCCGGAAGGGTCGCGCACGCCCGATGGAACTCTGCAGCCCGCCGCGGCGGGTGTCGGTTTGCTGATCGCGAAAACGCGTGCCCCGGTCGTGCCGATGCGAATTTTCGGTGCGTTCGATGCCTGGCCGATCCAGGGGAAAATTCATTTGTGGCGCAAAATCACGATTGTCGTTGGTGAGCCGATTTATTTCGCGGATGCAGAGCTTGGAACCGGCGGAAAGGACCTTTATGCGCGGTTAAGCCAGCGAGTCATGGATGCAATTGCGGCGCTACAGTTGCCGGAAGAGGATTTGCGCGGGCAAGATCGACATCGATAGTTTGCTGTGAACTCGGAATCCAGCGTGTCGAAAAATGTATTGCGACTCATGCTCGCAATCGCCATCGGGTTCGCACTGGTCGCGCTTTACGCAAACATTCAAAAACTGCGACGCGACAAGATCGAAAGCGTAACGTTCACGCCGGCTTCCGCTCAAACCGCGGCGCCATCGCCCACGCCAACCCGTTGAATAATGAGAAAGAAAAACTGTCTAATCATCGCCATGAAGAGATTTTTTGCATTCGCAGCTGTCGTCGCGCTCGTCGCGCTAGGTGCTTGTCAGAAGCCGCAAACTGAAGCGGAAAAGAACGCCGAAGTTGAGCGCCAGGTCCAGGAACGCCTGGCCGCGGAACATCAGGCCGAGCAGCAACAGCAGCTTTCTCAACGCGAGGCCGAACTCGCGGCCCGCGAAAAAGCGCTCGCGGAAAAAGGGAGCGCTCCGGCAACGACACTCGCGCAGCAGGAGCCTGAGCGGTCCGAATCTGAGCCGGTGGCTTCACGCCCGCGCGGTCGGAGAGAAGGTGGCCCCGCTGCAGGCTATTCAACTTTTTATACCAAGCTCGAGCCTCACGGCGAGTGGCTCGAGACCTCGGACTACGGCTACGTTTGGCAACCTCGCCAAGCAGAGAGATCGCGGAGCTGGCGTCCATACACAAACGGTCGCTGGGCTTACACCGACGCCGGCTGGACCTGGATTTCCGAAGAGCCATTCGGCTGGGCCACCTATCATTACGGGCGCTGGACGCGTTTGCGCGGCGTTGGTTGGGTTTGGGTTCCGGGTGATCAATGGGCACCGGCCTGGGTTTCGTGGCGCAAAAGTAGCGATTACGTCGGCTGGGCGCCTTTGCCGCCGGAAGCACGATTCGATCAACGCACCGGCATCCACAATTGGTCCGATAACTATTACGACATCGGCCCCGACCAATATTCCTTTGTCCCGACCAGAGAATTCGGCGCGCAGCGGATCGAGTCCACGATCGTGCCGTCGGAGCGCAACCTGACGATCGTTAACCAAACGACCAACGTCACCAATATCACTTATAACAACACAACGGTGGTCAACGAAGGTCCAAACTATGACGAAATGCGCGCGCAAAGCCGCGAGCCGATGCAGCGATTTCGCTTGGAACGCAACGTTAATGTTGACGTGAATTTTGAAGCACCACGGCCACTTGTTCAGGGCCAAACCGTGATCGTCGCTGCGCCAGTGATTTCGGCGCCGCAGGCGAGCGAACGGCCGCGGGCTGTGAAACAAAACATCACTCAAGTCACGGTCGATCTCGGTTGGGAGGGAATTGCCGATCATGAGGCGGCCAAGAAAGCGCGGCAGAAAATGAAATCGGAAGCGCCTCCGCCATCGAACGCGCCGTCAAAAAAATTTGTAAAGGTTGCCGCGACCACAACTGCGACATCTCAAGGTTCCGAAACGCCAGCTTCATCGACATCGATCGCGACGACGCCGTCCGCTACGATGTCCGCGACACAAGCGCCGTCTGCGGCGGCAACGTCGAAACCTGAACCGGCGATGACGCCACGAAGAGCAACGCCGTTCGAGCAATCGCCGACACCTGCAACAACCTCAACACCAGCGTCGTCAGCATCGCCCTTACCGACTGCATCGCAACGTCGCGGACGATTGCTCGTTCCAAGCGCAACGCCGGCGCCGAGTACGACACCAAGGCCAGCGGCCTCAGTTTCGCCGACTCCCACGCACACTGTTGCTTCGACTGCGACGCCGGCGCCTTCGGCAGCAGCTAACCCAACGGCTGTTGGCGTTGAGCAGCAGGGAGGAGTTCCCGGCAAATTCAAATCTGAAGAGCGAGATGCTCATCATCGCAAGGTCGTGCCCATGGGGGCGGGTGTTTCGGCAACGCCAGTGCCGTCGGCATCGGCAACTCCGACCGGTGACGCACCGCAAACAGAAGGGAACCGAGGAAAATTCAAATCTCAGGCGCAGACGTTTAACCCGCGCGAACCGAAACCGATAAGTTCAGCGTCCCCATCGCCCACTGTAACAGCGGCATCGACGCCGGATGCGGCTTCGACTCCTTCGATATCTCCCGCTGGAAAGTTGACCAAGCAGGAAAAGAAAGAGCAGAAGCGCGAAGAGAGGAAAGAATTGAAACGCGAGCGCAGAGAAGGGGTTGAACAAGGCGCTTCGCCTTCGCCCTCGGCTACTCCTTAGTCATTCCGTCCAGATCGTCCCGCCCTTCTTGCGCCGCGAGTTCGCGTGCGTAAGTCAGCGTGTCGATCGCATTGACGTTTTTGTCCCGCCGAATCGCCTTGATTCGTGGAAAGCGCAGCGCTAGTCCACTCGCGTGACGCGTGCTGGGCTGAATCGAGTTAAACGCGACCTCGAGGACGATGTCCGGTTTCACTTCCCGATATCGACCGTGATCGACGATCGTATTTTGTTTGAAATGCTCGGTTAGTTCCGCGATCTCGACATCGGTCAGTCCGCTGTAAGCCTTGCCGATTGGTAAAAGCTCGCCGCTCGTTTCGTCCCGCACCGCAAAAGTGTAATCGCTCAACACCTTATTGCGTTTGCCGTGACCGAACTCTGCGCCCACGACCACGACATCGAGGGTGGCGAGTTCTTTCTTTAGTTTAAACCAGAACATTCCGCGCGCGCCGGGCGTATAGAAGCTTTTCGGGTCTTTAATCATGAGACCTTCGTTCAGACGCCGTCGCGCTTCCTGAAAGCGATCCTCAATCTCTCCAGCCGAAGATGCCGGGAAAACTGCGGAGATCTGAAATTGCTGCGGCGATTTTAAGCCGCGCAGCAACTCGCGACGTTCTTGCAGTGGAGTTTTTAAGAGGGATTTGCCGTTCAACCAAAGAAGATCGAAGGCGATGAATGCGACTGGAACGTCGGCCGATGCAGTCGCAAATAAATCCGCGCCCTCGCTCTTGCGGCCGAGCCGTTTTTGTAAATCGAAGAAGGTCAGCTTGCGTCCTCGCTCGAAGGCGACGATCTCGCCATCGAGGATAAGATCGACATCGAACTTGCCGGCTTGCTCAGCGAGTTCGGGAAATTGATCGGTGATGTGCCGCAGATCGCGCGAATAGATCTCAGCGCGTTTTGAATCGCGATGGAGCTGTGCGCGAATGCCGTCGAACTTGTCTTCGACAGAAACGGTTGTAGCTGCCGCCGTCTCTGGCGGCAGACTGCCGATGGGGACATCGGCAGCTACAACGCTTGATGGTTTTTGTTCGCTAAACCGTTCCCAAATCGCTTCCGCGCTCGGCTCGGGCGTCGCCAGCATGCATTTGATGGGACGAAAGATCGACAACTCCGCTCGATCGAGTTGTTTTTGCGACGCGAGTAAAGCGGTGGCGCCGATATCGCCGAGCAACATGTTCGCCTCCTTGACCTGCTCCAGTGGAACTTCGAACGCGCGCGCGACCGCTTCTTCCACCAATCCTTCGCGCAAACCAATCCGGAGGTCGCCGGTCAAAATCTTGACCACGTATTGACCTTCGCGCGCCGATAAATTCGTGAAGCGCGTTTGCAGGAGGTCCGTTTTCGCAATCGGGCCGCGGGCGCGGTGCAGTTTTTCGAACAGGTCACGCGATTCTGAAATCGAAAATGGCTGTGGCTTGGTTCGTCCTTGGAGAACGTCGAACGCGGTTTTGCCGAGATCTCCGTGGCTGGCCGCGATGCGATGGAATTCTGCATCGCTGATTTTTGTGGCAATGAGGAGCGCGCGATAAATCACGGCCCAGCCGACTTGCAATGTCCGCACATCGCTTTGAGCAAATGCGCGTCCGGTCAGATACGTCGCCACCGCCGGTAACTGCTCGCTGTTCAGAGTGGGCAAATATTCGCTGAGCAAGCGCACCTTCTCTAGCTTCGCTGGTGTGGCGGAAATCGCTTCGCCGACATCGGCGAATTGGAGGAACTCAGATGTTGTAGCTGCCGCCGTCTCAGCGGCAGAACTAAAATCTCTGCCGCCAGAGACGGCGGCAGCTACAACGCTTTTGGGCAATTTAAATTCCATCTGGTTTTCTTCGCTCAACGCCCAGGCTTCGACTCCGCGCTCGCGCAGATCCCGCGCGAACTCACTGGCGAACCCGTGCAGGGTGAAGACGCGCTTCGGTTGCACAAGATCGACATAGCGGACGAGATCGTTGTAATCGGCGTGATCGGAAAGCGGAAAGGCAGCGTCGACCTGATAGCGATAGACGGCATTCGGATCGACTGCCCAGCCAGTGATCATCGCAACGCGTTTGCGCGGAATTTTCTGGATCATCGGCGAATGGCTCGCGCTCGGCGGACAGATGAGCACTTTCCCGGCGACGTCGTTTTTGTTGTAACGCGCGTATTTGCAGAACGACTGACCGAATTGTTCGTAGATGCGCGTCATTTGATAAACGGAACCGTGCAGCATCGGGGTCAGTCCCGCGCCATCGAGCGAACACAGGATCTCCTGGGCTTTGCCTAACGAATAGCCAAGCAGCACCGGGACTGCATCGTCTTCAATTGCATCGCGGCAAAACGCCAGGATCTGACCAATCACTTGTTCGGCCGGCGGGAATTGGTAGCGCGGTAAACCGAACGTCGTTTCCATGATCAAGGTATCGGCCTGACGCCATTCCGTTGCTTCGGCCGATTTACCATGACGTAATTTGAAATCGCCGGTGTAAAGCAGGGCGTCGTCTTCGGTCGCGAGAAACAACTGGGCCGAGCCAAAAATATGACCCGCCGGCAGCAGCGTTAGATCGACATCGTGCACCCGTCGCTGTTCGCCGAACGGGAGAACGTATTCGGTCCGCGTGCCGGGCATTCGCGCCTGAAGCAAACGCGCGGTGCGCTCCGAAAGAATCATTTCTTCGTGTGGCGCGATGTGATCGCTGTGCGCGTGCGAGACAAAAGCGAACCGCTTCGCCTCCCACGGATCGAGCCACAAGTCGTGCGCCGGGAGATAAACTCCGTGGTCGTAGCGGACTTCGATCATTGAAAATGGTAACTCTTTGCTCAACACGTTTCCAACTCGTGTGCTGCGACCTGAAATTGACAGGTGAAACCAGAACCGGTTTCATTGACGGGCGTGAGGCTCTCAATCGCACTGTTGGTTCTGATTCCGCTCGCGAGCGGCTTCGGTCGCTCGGCGGAGCGGCCACGATTGCTTGATCGGGTCGTTCCGTTACCGACTGCCTTGAGTGACGATTTCCAGTTTCGAAAGACGAAACTTTATCTTTTGACCGAGACCGTGCCTGGCCAGGAAAAAGGCTCCACCGACCAAACTGTTCAGGGCAACACCAAGGGGGGAAAGCTTTCGAGCACAGCGCCTTCGAGTAAATCGACCACGGTCCAGGACGCCTCGATTCGCTTCGAAAGACAGTACCGGCTTTTCGGCGCGGTAACCAGGCTCGATCAGCGCGAGCGGATGGGGAATTATTTCGACTTCTTCTGGAAAGCGCGTCGTTCGGCGGATTTGACGGTGCGATTGGAGTACCGGCAGGAGAAACTGCATTCGCATGTCCAAGCCCAGGAAATTTCCTACTCGAACGCACGCGGCAGCCACAAAACGGAGTTCAAGGTGGTCGGAGACGACTATTTTGACGACGGCCGGGTGACGGCCTGGCGCTGTCTGCTGATAGAAAACGGCAGGATCGTGGCGGAAACCCGCTCCTACATGTGGGAGTAGCTGGGTAGGACGTTACCCTCACGAGGTGTCGGCAATTTGACAGTGTAGCTCTCGATCTTGTATTCTTAATAACTCAGTTGTGCAGTCATCAATTCTAGTGGGCGTGAACGGCCCCGCCGTTTGGGTGCGAGTGGAAGGTAAGGGAAACTTCCTGAATAGCGGGAGCCTGAAAGAATTTGCGCAAGAAATGGTCAACCGCGGCTACCGCGAGTTTATTATCGACCTGGAACATTGCGCGATGATGGATTCTACCTTCATGGGAACGATGGCGTCGGTGGCACTTCGGTTGAAAGAACTCGGCCAGGGCCACCTTCACGTTATTCGTTGTGGAGATCGCAGCCGTCAGCTTCTCACCGGACTTGGGCTCGACCAAATTTTCGATATTCGCGCAAATGGCTCCGCCGCTCCTGAATGCCGGATGATGAAAGAGGACGAGCGTGACGGCGCAGGAGCGGAAAAAAAGGAACGGGCCGAAACGATGTTGGAAGCGCATGAGGCCCTGTGCGAGGCGGCGCCGGAAAATCTTTCGCGGTTTAAAGACGTTCTCGATTACTTAAAACAGGACCTTCATCAAACGACGGCGGGGAAGTAAGCTGGCCACGACCTCATGCGGCCATCCATTCTCTTCTGGCTGCTGATCGCGTGTCTGGCTGGGTGGATTTATACGCTGCTACGCCAGCGCCGAAGCATTCACCGCCTGGAACGTTCGCAGGAGGAGATTCAGGTCGAGGAGACCTTGGTTTTCGATTTTCTGCACGGCTTGGGTGAGGCTTTCAGTGAAACGATCAGGCCGGCAAATCTGCATCGATTGATTGTTGAGGGAGCGACGCGGGTCCTGGACGCACAAGGTGGCGCGCTTTATCTGACTGACCGAACCGGGACAAAGCTTGTCCCGACTTTTATTTCGAAGGGTTGTCCGCCGCTGGTGGACGTTCCGCCGCATATTTTACAACAAGCTGCGGGGACACCGGTCGCGTTGGAGAATTTCCTCCGGATCCACAATGTCGAAAACGGTGAGGGGTTACTTGGGCGAGTTTGGCAGACGGCGACGCCGGCTTGCTCGAATGAATTTTCCGAAGCACCGGAGCTGGCGAAACTGCGGGACAGTTCGCTCGGCGCGACCTCTGTGATGGTGGCCCCGCTTCTCTACGCGAAACAAAACATGGGCGTGCTCGCAGTCGCGAACAGCCGAATGGGCTCGCCCTTTTCGCAAAACGATTTTGTCGTTTTCAAATCGATCACCGAGCAATCGGCGTTCGCGCTTTACAACGCGATTATTTATTCGGAGGCGAACGAAAAGAAACGCCTCGATCACGACCTGGCGATCGCGCGAGACATCCAGCGGATTCTTCTTCCGGCCGAAGCGCCGAGGGTAAACGGATTTGAGATTAGTGGAATGAACGTGCCTGCGCGCCAGGTCAGCGGCGATTATTTTGATTACATCAAAGTCGACGACGAACGGCTCGGCGTTGCGATTGCGGATGTTTCCGGCAAGGGCGTTCCGGCGTCGCTCATTATGGCAATTTGTCGCAGCGTCTTGCGCAGTCAGGCAACAGGAAATCCATCGCCGGCCGACGCTCTTCAAAAAGTGAATCGACAACTGTATCCCGACATCAAGGAAGACATGTTTATCAGCATGGCCTACCTGGTTCTCGATCTCGTCCGCGGTGGGGTTACGCTGGCGCGCGCCGGACACGACGCGCCGCTCATTTACAAACAGAAATCCCAGACTGTCGCACCGTTGAAGACGCCGGGAATGGTCGTCGGGATTGACAGTGGGGACGTGTTCGACAGGTTAACAACAGACGTCTCGGTGCCACTCGAGGTCAACGATTGTATCCTTCTTTACACGGATGGAATCACTGAGGCGCTCGACAATGAAGGGAACGAGTTTGGATTGGAACGGACGATTGCTTCGGTTCAGTCGAGCGCAAAAGAGGGAGCGCAGGCGATCGTTACACGGTTGATCGATGATTTGCGAAACTTCGTCGGTTCGACACCGCAGAATGACGACATCACTTTGATTGCGATCCGAAAAACATGAAAAAAGTTCCAGTAACTGAATCCGACGAGCTGAAAAAGCCCTCGGACGCGGAACAAGCCGATGGGGACGATCCGGTCGCAGGATTGCAGGCAGACCTTGATCGATTCCGCGATCTGGCGATGCGGAGCCAGGCCGATTTTGAAAATTACAAGAGGCGGTCTGCTCGCGAAAAAGAAGAGGCAATAAAGTACGCCAACACCACCCTCCTTGAAAAACTCGTGTCGATTGTCGATCATTTCGAGCTTGGTTTGGAAGCGGCGCGAGGTGAGGGGGGCGAAAAATCGCCGATTTATTCTGGAATGAGCCTCGTGCTGAAACAGCTCCAGGATTTGCTTACCGAAAACGGATTGCAGCCGATCGAAGCGGTTGGCCAGAAATTCGATCCGAATCTGCACGAAGCGATCGCGCACGAACCGAGCAAGGAAGTTCCGGAGGGAGTTGTGACTCGCCAGACCCGTCGTGGCTATCGTTTCAAAGATCGTTTGCTGCGACCGTCCGCGGTCGTCGTCTCGAGCGGCCCGGCAAAATAACTGCTCTAGTTGTCTTCCGATCGGAGTCGAGGAATCAGTTCACTGGTTAATCATTCATGGCGACAATACGAAAACGCGATTACTACGAAGTTCTCGGAGTCGGCCGCGGTACGTCTGAAGAGGAGATCAAACGCGCGTATCGCAAGCTCGCGGTTAAATTTCATCCGGACAAAAACCCGGAGGATCCGCACGCTGAGGAGAAATTCAAGGAACTGGGCGAGGCCTACGACGTCCTGATGGATGCGGACAAACGCGCCGCTTACGATCGCTTCGGTCACGCTGCGTTCGAACAGGGTGGCGGTTTTCGAGGCGGGTTTCACGATCCGTTCGATATTTTCCGCGAGGTTTTTGGCGGGGGAGGTGGCGGAATCGGCGGCGGCATTTTCGAAACGTTCTTTGGCGGGGTCGCCGGTCAGGCAGAAGATCGACAACGCGGCGCGGACTTGCGTTACGATATGCAGATCACGCTCGAGGAGGCCGCCTTTGGCACCGAAAAGGAAATCGAAGTTGGAAAACTGGATGCCTGCGCCAAATGTGGCGGAACTGGAGCTGAGTCCGGATCGCGCAGCGTCAATTGTCCTGTTTGTGGCGGTCGAGGTCAGGTGATCAGCTCCCGCGGATTTTTTCAGGTATCGCAAACCTGTCCACGTTGCCGCGGTGTTGGTCACATTGTCGAAAAGCCATGTCGCGAATGCGATGGCGAAGGCCGGCTCGAACGGTCGAGCCGCGTTAAGTTGAAGATTCCGGCCGGAATTGCCGATGGATCGCGGCTTCGTTCACCGCGCAACGGCGAAGCTGGCATTCGCGGCGGTCCGCAGGGTGATCTTTACGTTGTCGTTCACGTTCAGGAGCACAAGGTTTTCCAACGCGACCAAGACAATCTCTACTGCGAAGTGCCAATTCCGTTTTCGTTGGCAACCCTCGGCGGCGAAGTGCCGGTGCCGACGTTGGAGGGCAAAGCCAATCTGAAAATTCCAACGGGCACGCAGAGCGGTCAGATGTTCAAGCTCCGCGGCAAGGGCGTAGTTCACGTGAACGGGCGCGAACACGGCGATCTTCTCGTCCGCGTGATGGTGGAAGTGCCGACGCATCTCAACTCCGAGCAACGCGCGAAACTGCAGGAGTTCGCCGAATTGTGCGGCGATGAGAATACGCCACTCCGAAAAAGCTTTTTCGAGCGGGCTAAAGAATTTTTCCGCTAACGCGTAACGTAACGGATTTCGGTTTCGCACTCCGGCTTGCTTTTGCTTTACGGTGCGATAAAACGGCGCGATGGCCGACCAAGCAACAACGCCACCGGCCCCTCCGCCAGTCTCTGCACCGGCGCCTCGCATCGCGCCGATCGCGGCATCGACACGCCTAAAGTTGAGTAATTCGGAAGCTGTAGTGGCGGCCGTGTCGGCCGCAATGTTATTAGTGCAGGCGACACGCCTGCCTCTACAGCATCGACATGCATCGTTTTTACATTGCGCCGGAGAATTGGAACGCTGAGGCGTTAAGTCTGTCAGATTCGGAAGCGCATCATGCCCGCGATGTTTTGCGGATGAAGCGGGGAGATCGCGCAGTTCTCTTCAACGGCCGCGGCCGCGAGATCACCGCGGAGATTGTCGACCTTGCTGGCGACGAAGTCCGCCTTCGCCGATTACAGGAAACTGAAACACCGCCACTGCGTTGCCGAATCACGCTCGGACAAGCGATTCCAAAAGGAAAAAACATGGACTTGATCGTGCAAAAGGCGGTCGAGATCGGTGCTGTGGAGATTGCGCCGCTCATTTCCGAGCGCACGATTGTCGATCTTGGCCCGAAAGAAGGAGAACAAAAAAAGATAAAATGGCAGCAGATCGCGATCGAAGCCGCCAAGCAATGCGGACAAAATTGGCTGCCGCAGGTGCACGCGCCTAGGAAGCTGAAGGATTTCTTTTCCCACACCGGCAGTTTCGATCTTCGTTTAATCGGCTCGCTCCAACCCGACGCCATTCACCTAAAAAAGATTCTCGCTGATTACACTGACCAACATCGAGATCGGCCGAAAAACATATTGATGCTGGTTGGCCCGGAAGGCGATTTCACGCCGGCTGAATTAAGCCTGGCCAAAACCAACGGCTGTCTCCCGATCACGCTCGGACCGATTATTCTCCGGGTTGAAACAGCGGCGATTTATTGTCTGAGCGTCCTTTCCTACGAACTGATGTGATCGTGGTCTTAGTAGATGTAAGGCTGGGACAATTCGAACGCGTCTTGAATTAATTCCAACCGCGGCTCGCCTTCATCCGGCAATAAAACTTCCACCACGTCGAAACGAAAAACGATGTCTGGATTGTCGAGCATGCGCAGCCAGGCAAGCCCGCCCTTTGAGACGCGCAATTGTTTTTGTCGATCGACCGCTTCGACGGGGCGGCCAAACTCTTCACCTCCACGTGTTTTCACTTCGACAAAAACGAGGGTGTCGCCGTCGCGGCAGACGATGTCGATCTCGCCACCGGTCCGATCGCGAAAATTTCGGTAGAGAATTTTGTAGCCGTGGCTCCGCAAGAACCGACCGGCCAATTTTTCGCCGCGCGCGCCGCGACGGAGGTGCTCAGGCAATTCCTTCGAGCGCGAGAAGCGGTTGCGCCACCGGCTCGAAAGAGCGGCGATGGATCGGACAGGGTCCAAATTCATGAAGTCTGGTGAGGTGCAGCTCGGTGCCGTACCCCTTGTGCTGGTCGAAGCAATATTCGGGAAATTGGGCGCAGAAGTCACGCATCATCCGGTCGCGCGTGACCTTGGCGATCACGCTGGCAGCGGCAATGCTCAAACTATAGCAATCGCCATCGATGATCGCTGTCTGCGGAAATGGGAATGGAAAAACGGGAAGCCCGTCGATCAGGACATGATCGGGCGGCATCACCAGCGCCGTGAGAGCAATGCGCATTGCCTGATGAGTTGCCCGCAAAATATTGATCCGATCGATCTCCACATGATCAACCACGCCCACGCCCCAGGCGAGTTCCGTATTTGAAACCAGTTCGTCGTAAATTAGCGCGCGGCGTTCCGGCGCGAGTTGTTTGGAGTCGTTCAGCTTCCGGTGGCGAAATTTTTCCGGTAAAATGACCGCTGCCGCCACCACCGGACCGGCCAGAGCGCCACGACCGGCTTCATCAATGCCGGCGATTCGAAAGACCCCGGCGGCGCGCAGTTTTTTTTCGTAGCGAAATCCGCAGCGCCGGTACATCTGCGCAAATCTTTCCAGATTTGCGCGAAGTGACAAGTGACATGTGACCAGTGACGAGAAAAGAAGACAGAGCTATCCGGGCTCGTCACTTGTCACTCATCACACGTCACTCTCTTACGTTCGTCGCTTCCTTGCCTTTGCGCTGGCGGAGATAATTCAACTTCGCGCGACGTGCCTTGCCTGCTGTCTCGACCTCAACCTTTGAGATGCGCGGCGAGTTGAGCGGAAAAACACGCTCGACGCCTTCCCCGTACGAAATGCGGCGCACGGTAAAGGTTTCATTTAAACCGCGGCCTTTGCGTCCGATCACGATTCCGGCGAAGATTTGGATCCGCTCCTTGTCACCCTCGACCACGCGGGTGTGCACACGGACGCTGTCGCCAACCTTGAAACTGTTGGCATCAGTCTTCTGCTGCTCTTTTTCGATCGCGTCGATGATGCGGTTCATAAACTCTGGTGGTGGCCCGCCTTCGCCGAAGCTGGCCTGGCAGGGCGGACACATTCAATCGGCAGCGGCCAAATTGCAAATGGAGATGTGGCCTTGACCACGAAGGCGGGGAATTGATTGGAGAGCCCTATGAGAACAGCTATTCGTTGCGTTCTTGCCGGCAACATTTGCCCTTCTCGTTGTCGCCACGCCGATCCAAGCACAGAGCCGTAACATCCTGTTTGGAGCGACTGGGGGAGGAGCTCCCAGCAACCTCTATATTTTGAATCCAGCCAATGGCTCAGTCATCACGACGGTGGGGCCGATCGGCTTTTCCATAACCGGGCTAAGGTTTGATCCCACCAGCGGGGTGCTTTATGGCTCCACTACTAATTTGGGACCCTCGAGCCGGAGTTTGGTCACGATCAATTCGACGACCGGAGCAGGCACGCTTGTGGGCAGCTATGGTGTCCCAAACCACACCATGGCGGACATCACGTTCACTAAAAATGGTACGTTGTATGGCTGGGCCCAGCCAAATGGCGGCAACGGTCTTTACACAGTCAACAAAGCAACCGGTGCCGCGACCTTGGTGGGGCCCCCAGGAATCATTACTTTGGCTCCGGTCTTTCGGCAAACTCGCTGGACGTTATTTATCTCGCGGGACGCGGCTCAAGCCCCGGTTTTCTTGATGGAACGCTTCGCATCGTGGACAAAGCCACGGGCCAAACGACTGTCGTGGCGACGCTCTCTGGGGCGCCGTTTCCGAATAGCCCAATCAATGCACTGGCCTTCAATGGAACCGACACGCTTTATGCGGTGAACGGTAGTTTTGGCGGCCGACCCACCTCGTTATCATTAATACAACCTCTGGCGCGGTGACTGACTTGGGACTGTCGGTAAACAATTTGGACGCGATCGCTTTTTTGATGACTAACGATCCCGAGGAGTTCGCTGCGATCTACGAGATTGGTTTTTCGCATGCGACCATTCAATCGATGAATTTACAGCGGCGGATGGACGCGATTCGTTATGGTGCCACTCTTTGCCCGGCGCCGGTGGTCACTGAAACGAATTACAGTGGTGGCAAAGGTCCGACCGACGGCAAAACCGCCGTTTTGCCGGTGAATAACGAGCTGGCGTCGAGCGTGGTCCCGGAGCCCAACTCAAGGTGGGGATTTTTCCTTAGCGGGACGGGCCAATTCATTGATGTCGATCGTGACGACGACGCCTTTGGGCGGCCCGGGTACGACATTACGAGCGGCGGCTTTATGCTCGGAGTGGATTACCTCTTGTGCAAAAACTTCGCGCTGGGTCTCTTCGGCGGCTACAACCGCAGCACTGCCGATTTTGACAATCAATTCTCGTTTCTGGACGACGGCGGTAACCTCACGGTAGACAGCGGCACATTCGGCCTTTATGCGACCGCCTTTAGCGGCGGATTCTACGTCCAAGGCGCGGTCGATGGCAGTTACAACAACTACGATACTCATCGGGCCGATATCTTCGGTTTTGAAAATGGATCGACCGATGGCTGGCAAATCGACGGCTTTGTCGCTACCGGATACGATTTCCACTGGCGCTGCTTTGCCTTTGGCCCGACCGCCTCGCTTCAGTACACCGACGTCAACATCAACGGCTTTACCGAGAAAAACTCATCAATCCTCGCGCTGCATTACCCCGATCAAGACGAAGATTCGTTGCGCTCAACCCTGGGCGTGCGCTGGAGCATGGATTGGAAGCTCGGAGGACGGCTCATTTTGCGCACGGAATCGCGCGCGGTTTGGAAACACGAGTTCGAAGACACCGCTTATGGGATCACTTCGCGATTTGCTCTCGCTGCCCTCGGTCCGAGTAATCTGACTGTTTTCGGCCCGGACAACGGTCGTGATAGCGCGCTAATCAGTGGCGGCTTTTCCCTACTCTGGAACGATCGCGTATCGACCTACGCGCACATCGATTCGGAATACGGTCGCAGGAATTACGAGAATATTGCGCTGAGCGCGGGCGTGCGCATAACTTTCTAGTCAAAGTTCTACGTGGTATCGGCGTCGAGCGGCGCCGGAAATTTTCTGTGAAAGTCCGCGGAATCTGTGGCTAATTCTTGGCTCTCATCGCGCGCCCGTAGCTCAACTGGATAGAGCGTTAGCCTCCGGAGCTAAAGGTTGTGGGTTCGACCCCCGCCGGGCGCAAAGCTTCTGCCGCGCTTGTCCCTTCACGGAATAATTGAGTCATTTCGCAAAAAGGTCGAATTAGCGCGAAAGAGCGCGAAAGAGCTTGAAGATACGGCACATCTCTGAGTTCGCGCACACGACGTATATCTAGCGATGGCAGACGTTCGAATTTGCCTGCGGAAATGCGGTACGTCTCGTCCACTGTAACAAAAATTACCGCTGGGCCCTCGAAGAAGCGAAAGTCTTCCCGAACCATCAGTTCACTTGCACTCTTCCAGCCGCGGGCTTTTAGCCAACCTTTTCGCAAACTTTCCTCTGTGCAGTTTGGGAAGCGCCGTGTGATTTCCTTGATCACTTTGCGATCGTTGGTCGCCATTCTCCCTCGCTCCTGCTTCGGGGCAAGATCTTCGATGAGGCATTGCCAGATAAGTCGCAAGCGGCCGTGTCGCCACGCCCGCTAATTTTCATTTCTGCGTTACGAACAGCCCCTCGAATTATCCTCTCAAAACGTAGTGGCCGCGGATCCAGACTCTTTGACCGTTGCGCGATCCCCAGTGTCCCGGGCGCCAGACGTAATAGGAGCGGCCCACGTAATAACCAGGGCCGTGAGTATAGTACGGCCGATCTCCAACCTCGACCGTGACGGTGCCTGGATAGGCGCCATAGCCAGGGGAAGCGGCATAACCGGGGCCGTAAGGACCAGAACCCGCGTAACCGGGGCCGTAAGGACCAGAACCCGCGTAACCGGGGCCGTAAGGACCAGAACCCGCGTAACCGGGGCCGTTACTGTAATGATCAGTGCATCCGCTTGCACCGAACACGAGAAAAAAGAGCAGGAGCAAAAACGCTGGCCATTTCAGTCTCATTTTCGTTCCATTCCTGGCGGAGACTGCCTCAGCCTCCGCGTGATCAACAATGTTTGTTTTCATATAACTTAATGCCTCCTAATTGCTTCGACTCTGGTCCATTTTCACTGCACCGTTTGCCATGCGCTTTCGCGCTGCTCGCTAGTTAAATGTTTGACTGAACGCATTCGCCACAGTCTGCCAAAGCCGAAGACGCTTGCGATCGCGTTTAGTGTGCCGGTGTTGCGCTTCGTAGAGCGCGCCATTTTGAATAATTGTGGATTCCATCATAGTGATTATTGTTTGGGTTATTGGTTGAAAAATTAATCAGGCCACTTGCGCGAGCTTTTCCGTTGGTCTGCAATCGATTATCGCTTTCGCTATTTGAGCAACAGAAATCGGTTTGGCCAGGCACTCGGCCGCGCCATGTGTGCGCGCCACGCATTTGGCGTGTTCTTCTCCAGGAGCCGTTAAGGCAAGCAGTGGGACTTGACGATTGGCACACGTGTTGATCGCGTTGATCAAAGTCATGCCATTCGAGCCGTGGTCGAAATCGATGACAGCGAGATCTAATTCGCTGCCGTTATTGCAGACGATTCGCATTGCATCATCTGAGGTGCGCGCGAGGCAAATGATTCCGCCGGTTTCCAAAAGTGCCTCGGCCATGGTCTCCTCGACCATCGGATCAAGGGTTAACAAAAGTATGAGACCTGTATTCATTTGAGCCTCTTTATTCGCGTGGATGTCATTTATGCTTATCGATTCAAGTGGGCCAATACCTTGTTTCTTGGTCGGCAATGCTTCTTGGCTATAACGAACTTTCTCTTTCGCGGGCTGTTTGCTCTTAGGCGTCGAGCGTTGCCGTCATCGAAATGTTCGTTTTGAGAAGGCGTGCGACCGGGCATTTTGTTTTTGCGGCCAGCGCGGCATCGATGAAATGATTCTGCGTTGCCTTTGGCACCTTGGCCCGGACATCGAGTTGGATACCAGTGAGCGTCCAACCGGCTTTCAATTCCTCAAGCGTCGCGATCGCGGTTGTGTCGATTCGCTCGGGATGAAGGCCCGCGAGCCCCAATTCATTGGACAACGCCATGGAGAAACATCCGCAAAGCGAAGCAGCAATCAGTTCGTCCGGGTTGGTTCCAATCCCTTCTTCAAATCGGGTCCGGAATGAGTACTGGGTATCATCGAGCACGCCACTTTCCGTGCTCATCGTACCCGTGCCATCACGAAGGCTTCCTTCCCATACGACTGAGGCCTTGCGATTCACGGAATGAGTTGCGGGACGCGCTTCTGAGAGGGTCTGTAACATGAGTGGTCTGTACGGCAGCCACGCTGAACCGACCAATACCTTGTTTCTGGGTCGGTAATGCGTTTAGACTATGGAACGCTCCTGCTCGCGTTCGTTTACGCGGCTCGCGAAGCACGCGAACGATGCCGCCAATAGCAAGCTGACGATCCCGAATCAGCGCATGCTCGCACTGCGCTCTTTTACGATCTCCACATACGCTTTGAGCGGCGCGGAATTGTTTGCACTCTTCCAGGCGATGCAGGATTCCGCCAGGACCGTCGGGGTCAATGGTCGAAACACGACGTTCTCGTGAGGGAGTTTTTTTACCTGATCCGGTAAGAGCGCAACACCCAAACCCGCTCCGACTGCTTGGATGACGGTTCGTTCGATGTCGGCGTCTTGGAGAACCTTGGGAACGAAGCCCGCCCGTTGGCAGGTCGCAGTTAACCAATCGCGGTAACCGGGATAGCTCGCTTCCGACATCCCGATGAAGAACATCGGTGCCAAGTCCTTCAATTTGATCACTGTCTTTTTCGCCAGACGATCGCCTTCCGGCAGCGCCGCGACGCTTTTATCCGACGCAATCGGCCGGAATTGTAAACCGCGCTCTTCGATCGGCTTTCGTGATCCCACGAAACCGAGATCAATTTTGCCATCTTCCAGAGCGCGAAATTGATCGGCGTAAGTCATATCGAAAAGGTTGACCGAGACAATCGGGAATTTTCGTTGGAATAACACGAGCGTGGCTGGAAGCAGAGCGGGGAAAAGATTTGCCACGTAGCCAATGTTGAGCGCGACAATTTCGTGATGACTTAAACGCTGGACCGACTCAACAATTTCCGCGCTGTGCGCCAGCACCCGTTTCGCGTCGGCTAAAAACGATTTTCCTTCATCGGTCAAGCTGACATGCTGCTTGGTGCGATCGAGAAGGCGCACGCCGATCTCCTCCTCTAAATCTTTGATCTGACGGGTGAGCGATGGCTGCGCGAGATGCAACTTTTTCGCGCCTTTAGTAAAACTCAGTGCGTCCGCGACGGCGACAAAGTATCGAAGGTGGCGCAGTTCCATAAAGTGGCAGCACGCATCGTAATCTGCCCGCGCCGAAATTATAGCCAAAAAGCATTACCGACCCAGAAACAAGGTATTGGCCGGTCTGACGAACGACCGCTATCCAATTACTTAACAAAATAGAAAGTAGAATATGTCTAAGTTAAAAGCATTTATTGGCATTCTCGCTGCGGCAATTGCGGCAAAGCTGTCTCCAATAACAACTGATTTCCATGGGCTGATCTCGGTTTGCAACTCAGCCACGACTCCGGGCAGGCGCAAGTGGCAATGAACCGTGGCACACTAACTAAGATCGACATCGAACGCGCGGCGTAGTGGAGCCGTTGGCAGCATCGCTTGGTTAGGTGACTTAGTGAGCGCGGAAATGCCATGTCGCTATTCTTGCCCAAGACACCACGCAGCTCGTTGTCGTAGCCGTGATCGCGCACGAGTTGGAGAACGACGGAACGATTAGCGTAATCCCTAAGCGCAAGTGACACAGCTGGAAGGGGGACGCCGAAACGCTTCTAAACCGTGGGCATCTCTCCCTTGAGCGGCTCCGGCTGTTGCTTTATGCCTTTCCAACTAATCTGCAATGGGGCTGCAGACGTCTTGCAACGCCATTCGTATGCTAGAGTTTTCGGACATTGGACATGCCGAAATGACTCAAATATTCGGCTAATGTTCAGTGTTGTAGGCTCCGAGGTGACTTTGAATCAATTGCCCTTCGTACATGTGGCAAGACGGATCGCGGTTACCGCTATTCGAAAGAATGCTCATTCATATATATATAATGAGGTCATTGCATCGGCTCAACCGAGCAAACTCTTCTTGTCCGATCGTTCTCGCCACTTGAGAGTATGCGAATGGCGAGTCATCGCTGCATGCTCGGTAAACGGGTTCTTTCGGTTCTTTTACTGATGAGTTTCTTCAGCGGCTGCTCCCTGCCGGTGAGACGGCCGGCGAGTCAGTCTCGTGATCGCGCGTTCATTGTTTACTGGCCGCCCCCTGAAAACAGCAAACAGTTGCGCCTAGCAGTTAAAGACCTCATCGACATGAAGGGTTTGGTTACCACGGCCGGCTCCGAATATCTTGCAAAGACCAGTCCAGCGGCTTCGCAGGATGCGCAGTGCCTGGAGCTGGCTCGGGAGCGGAATGTGCAGATTGTCGGGAAAACGAATGTTACTGAATTTGCGGTGACGGTTACTGGCAGGAACAAATACTTTGGAACTCCGAGAAATCGCCCGGACGGCAAACACAAACTTATTCCAGGAGGTTCGTCGAGCGGTTCGGCGGTGGCAGTAGAAACCGGAATGGCGGACATTGCCTTTGGCACGGATACGGCCGGGTCCATTCGCCTTCCCGCGGCTTGTTGCGGCATTTACGGTTTGAAGACGACCTTCGGCCTCGTTTCCACCAAGGGCGTGTTTCCTATTTCGCCAAAATATTTGGATACGGTCGGGCCGATGGCCAAAGACATGACCCATCTTGTGCAAGGCATGGACTTGTTGCAGAGGGGGTTTGCGGCTCGATACGAAAGCGCCGTCGCCGCCGAACCTTCGGCCAAAGGCATCAGAATTGGGCGGCTTTACCTTGACGGCACCGACCCCGCAATTGACCAGGCCCTCGATGATGCTCTCGAGGCAAAGCATTTTCAGGTAATAAGACTCGATCCAGCCTTCAAGGCGAAATGGGAGCAGGCTCAGAAGGACGGGAAAGCGGTGGCCTATGCCGACGTCTGGCTCAGCGATCAAAAATATACGGACAAAAAAGGAGTAAGCGGCACGGCGAAGGCAGTCATCAATCTGGGCAAAGGGGACTACCCGAACAATTACAAGGCTGCCCTGAAGAGGCGAGCCGCGTGGCAGCACGACCTCCGCCAGGTTTTTGAGAAGGTCGATTTCATCGCCTTGCCGACGCTGCAGAAGCTGCCGCCAAGATTTCCATTCTTCGGCTCGTCCGTGGTGTTTGAATTAGCAGTGTCCAACCTGCAAAACACGGTTGGCGTAAACTTTGCGGGGAATCCTGCGCTGGCCATGCCGATTGCGATGCCTGCGAAAGGGAAGACTGTTCCAATCACCAGCCTGCAACTTATCGGACCGCGGTTGAGCGAGGCGGAACTTTTGAACGCGGGGCGCCTGATCGAATCCAAGGACTGACGATCTAATCGACCGTAACGGCAGTGGAAGGTGTCGGCCTAACTATTTGTAAAACATGTCTCTCTCTTTTTCCATCAGGGCATTTTCCGTCGCCGCGGCGCTGCTGCTGACCTGCGCGCCGAGCCGGGCTCAGTCCGCGGCCGACTTTATGGAAAAGGGCGATGTCCTCGCTCTAAAATTCCAGACCGACGAGGCGCTCAAGGATTATCTGGCGGCGGAAAAACTGGAGCCGAAGAACGTAAACCTCCTCGTGCGGATCTCGCGCGAATATCGGCATCTAATGAGCGACGCCTCGAAGACGAAGGAGAAGCTTCGGCTCGGCGGGATCGCAGTTGACTATGCGAAGCGCGCCGCCGCCTTGGGGCCAAATGATTCGGACGCGCAACTGGCCGTGGCGATCAGTTACGGCAAACTGCAGCCGCTGGAGAGCACCAAGGAGAAGTTGAAGACCGCGCCCATCATCAAGAGTGAGGCGGACAAGGCAATCAAACTTGACCCGCGCAGCGATTTAGCCTGGCATGTACTTGGACGCTGGAACATGGGGTTTGCCGAGATCACGGCCGTGAAGCGGGCGTTGGCGGAACTGCTTTACGGCAAGCAGCCGGTGACGACTTACGAGGACGCAGCCAAATGTTTTGAGAAAGCGATCGAACTGAAGCCCGACCGCCTCATTCACTACATCGAACTGGGCCAGGTTTATTCTCACATGGGCCGGACGGCCGATGCCAAGCGTGTTATCACCAAAGGACTGGCGATGAAGGAGACGGAGAAGGACGATCCCGAAGTCAAGCAACGCGGGCGCGAGACGCTGGCGAAACTTCACTGAGCCGGGTCAAGCCTGCGAAGCCACTTTCGCCGGCGCGGAGGGCGTCCACGTGGGCAAGTCCGACAAACTACCGTCGATGAACAGGTGATGCCAGAGTTGCGTCGCCACGACAGCCACGAGTCCCATTTCCACCGAGAGACGCGGCAGTGAACCGGCCCGCATCTGGCGAAACGCTTTCCGCCAGTGGCGCACGGCCGCAACATCGAAATAACCCGTGCGTCGCAGCGATTCTTCGCTCAAGAGCTGCCCGACGAATGGGGGTTCCGGATCCATGTGGAAACTGTCCAGCGGAGCGCGAAAGATGACCTTGTGCCGCCGGGCAATCTCTCGAGGCAACCAGCGCTCCGCCACGAGACGCAACAGATGTTTGTCGCGGAATCCGCGCAGCTTCCAGCGGGGGTGCAGCCTAGCGGTGAAGGCAAAGACGTCCTCATCAAGGAACGGGTAGCGCACTTCGACCGAGGAGTGCATCGAGACGCGGTCTCCCTTGGCCTGGAGAAGGTGCCCGGCCAGAGTAACGCGGGCGGCGAACCAGATACCACGGTTCAGTGGATGCCAGCGTCTGGCCCGCTCCAGATTCAGTCCCAACTCGGCCCAGGGATGAGTCTTCTCCAGCGCTTCCCGCATCGGCGCAGAATAAAAGCGAAGCTTGGAGAGCCCGAGCAGTCCATAAGCATCAATCCACGCGTTTGGGCCACCGATGGATTCCTCCACGCCGCGTCTCATCTCAGGTGGGTATTGCGGCACATGATTGAGCCGGAAATAAGCGCGTCGCGCCGCGTCGCTCAGCCGCATCCCAGGTACAAGATCCAGAACACCCAGAGCCCTGGCGATCTTGTACCAGGGATAGCCAGCCAGCCACTCGTCAGCCCCTTCCCCAGTGAGGACCACCTTCTGATCGCAGGCATGAACGCGTTGGGCCAATTGCAGCAAAGCCGCGCACGACGTATCGATCACAGGCGACTCGGCCGCCTGGATCAGCTGCGGATAAGTTTTCAGCGCGTCGCTGGCGCGGAACTCCTGCACGATGGGCGGCTTGGCGCCGATATGCCGGGCCGACAGGTTTGCCGCGCTGAGTTCGTCGAGAGCGGGATCGTCCACGCGAATGGTGTAGGTGTTAATCGCCGGACCTTTGAAGTGATGGGCCATGGCCACGATCATGCTCGAATCGAGACCGCCCGAGAGATAGGCGCCCACCGGCACATCGGCCCAAAGCCGCTTCTCCACCGCCTTCAGTAACACCTGCTCGAATTCATCCACCAGCCGGCGCGGGTCTTTTCCCTGGTCCTCGTCGCCCTGATTCGGGAAATCCATTTCCCAGTATGTGCGGTCGTTGATGACGGGTGCCGCACCGCCTTCGTTGCCCGGAGTGATCTGCAAATAATGGCCGGCCGACAGGAGCTGCACGCCTTCAAAACACGTCACCGGTCCCGGCATGGCGGAGAAGGTAAAGACGTGATCGATGCCGCGCCGGTCGGGTTTGGCCGGCACCATGCCCGAGGCCAGAAGGCCTTTGATTTCGGATGCGAAGAGGAGCCAGTTCCCTTGTCGCGTCCAGTAAAGCGGACAGATGCCGAAGCGGTCTCGTCCAAGAGTCAATTGATGCCGCCGCACGTCCCACAAAGCGACGGCGAACTGTCCGCGCAAGCGGTCGAACATGCCTTCCTGATTTTCTTCCCACAGGTGCGGAATGATTTCCGTGTCGCAGTGGGTGACCAGGCGATGTCCGCGCCCTACCAGCTCCGCCCGCTTCTCAACGTAATCGAATAACTCGCCGTTGAAGACCACAAACACGCTCCGGTCTTCATTGGCGACCGGCTGCTGACCATCCGCCAAGCCGACAATGCTGAGCCGTCGGGAGGCCAGCGCTAGCCCAGGAAGCTGGAGGTAACCCTCTTCGTCCGGCCCGCGATGCACCAGCGCCTGGGCCATCCGTTGAACGACGCCCTCCGGCACCATTCGCAGCCCCGCCAGATCCAGCACACCCGCAATGCCACACATTTGGCAATCCTTTAGTTCAGACTACCCGCTTCCTCAACCAGAGCGTCTAGTGCGGTGTCGGTTTCGGGCGCGCTTTCGGAGCGGAAATTGATGGTGCGGACGCACTGCAAACGGCTGGCGCGCCTGACGCTCGCGTTCAGCAAGAAGTTGCACAATTTCAAATCGGCGATTGCCTTCACCTTGCGTATTATAACTTCGTGAAAACGCACGGCTCACTTCGTCGCGCGGCCGCAATGGCGGCGGGTGTGACCGACAAGGCTTGGACAATCAATGATCTCTTGGAAACGTGAGCACATAGATGAGCTTCCTGACCGCAATAATTCTTTT
>JBBRNP010000004.1:0-288936 GCA_038230255.1 Chthoniobacterales bacterium | reverse complement strand
CGCGGATAACGATGAAGGCCGGCACGCCAAACGTCGAGGCCAATAAAATCGCGTGACAAATTTCAACGATTTTCGTGCCCTGTTGCGACCTCTTCGGATTTTGACAAAAAAGAATTCGAATTTGTAAATATCTACTGACTAGACTCTTGCAAATCAAAAAACGGGCACGAAAAATCGCGCTACTCCGGGTTCGAATCCCGTTAGGGTCGCCAAATTCGTTTCGTTGCTCCAGCCCGAGTTAAATATTTGCGAGACAACCCCGGGCGCGCCAGATTGTCTTTGAAGCATGCATACCGGTTACTGGTTGAAGGTCGCTGGAATCAGCTTAATCGCGCTGCAAGCTGGCTTGTGGTCTATCCATGCGCAGCGGCGCGGCCTGGAGGCACAAGTCAATACCGGGACGCCGCCCGGTTTGATCAAAAAGGTCGAACCCGAGTATCCTCCCGGCGTCGTGCTGCACATGGCCGAGGGCAGAGGTAATTTTCGGCTTACGATAAACCCCAAGACCGGCGAAGTGGATGAAGTCAAAATCGTAAAAAGCTGTGGCTACAAAACCCTGAACGAATTGGCCGCCAAAGCTCTGTTGCAATGGCGATTTCAGCCCGGAACTCGCGGACCTGTCGAAGTGCCGGTGGAATTTTACGTTCACGGCGGCAATCGCATCTTGCACTGACATCGCTCGATTAGCGATCGTGTAAGAGCGAAGTCCAATTTTTTGGACCGGCTTGCGGTGGAAGATTACGCATTTGCGAGTGCATAGCCCTAGAAATGCATAGGGAAAAATCTGATCTTGAGGGATGAAAGGCGTTGAGGCTTAGGTTTTGCTTTTACGATTTGCATGGTCAAAATCGAAGTTGGCTTTGCGCCGGAGGGATTTGAGAAAGCGATGGTGCAACGGACCAAAGAAGACGTCACAGCCAAGCTGCAGAGGCATGATCTTGGCCGCGTCAAAATCGTGTTCAAGAAACGTCCTGGCCATCAATTAGCTTTTCAATTTCTTGGCGACCCAGACGCCGTAGACAGGACTAAGCAAATTCTCGGCATTTACGCCTGAGGCCGAGTTCGCAGACTTCAACTGCGTAAATCTGTGCGAAAGCGGCGTCCCGTCGATTTTGCCACGCCGCAAACAAGCATGTGATTGGCGCAGTTTTGTGCCAAGAACGCGCAGAATCGCGAAGTCTCGCTTTAGGGTTCGAGTCCCGTTAGGGTCGCCAACTCCAAGATGGAAACCGATCGCACGCTCATTGTTGTTCCGACCTACAACGAGCGCGAGAACGTCGGCGCACTTGTCGCTCAATTACTGCAAGTCGCCCCCGACGCGGACGTAATGTTAGTGGACGACAATTCGCCCGATGAAACTGTCGCCGGCGCCGAGCAGCAATTCGGCAACAACCCTCGCTTTTCAAGTCTGAGTCGAACTGGTCCCCGCGGTATCGGGCGCAGCCTTTCAGATGGTTACCGCGTCGCCTTGGAGCGCGGTTACGCACGTCTCGTGCAAATGGATGCCGACTTTTCGCACGATCCGAACCTGGTACCGGCATTGATCGATGCGAGTCGCGATGCAGACGTGGTCATTGGCTCTCGCTATTGCCGCGGCGGACGGGTGGTCAACTGGCCATCGCATCGACGGTTCTTGA
This sequence comes from Chthoniobacterales bacterium, assembly GCA_038230255.1. GTDB lineage: Bacteria > Verrucomicrobiota > Verrucomicrobiia > Chthoniobacterales > UBA10450 > AV40. The sequence goes on along the minus strand of JBBRNP010000004.1, from coordinate 287,299 downwards.
GTCGGTTCGCGAACGAGTACGTCGCTCGCATTACCGGCGTCACCGTTCGCGACAGCACGAGCGGCTTTCGCTGTTACACGCGCCGCGCGTTGCAATGCCTGTTCGAGATTGGTGTCACATCGGAAGGATATGCGTTTCAGGTCGAGACCGTCTTCCGCGCCCAACGCGAAGGGCTGCGCATCGTTGAAATTCCGATCACGTTCACGGACCGCCGGGCCGGACAATCGAAAATGTCGGGCAAAGTCATTTTCGAGTCCGTGCTCAAGCCTTGGCGGCTCCGCTTTGGGCGCTGATCGAAAATTAGCTTTCGAATTTCGACTGCCCGATGTCGAATAGACAATAAATCCATCGCATGTGCGTGCTCGCGTGGATAAAAAATAGCGTGACGGCCTCGACACTCGGAACGGAATCCAGTTTTTTTGGACGGCGCTTCGTAGCGAAGCGTGGCAACCGGCTTCATCATCTGTTGCGTTGTCAGCTGGCTTTTCTTCCTGGTGCAAGAGGGCTTTCTCGTCAGCAAAGATGAATTCATCACCGCCGAACGGTCGCGGGAAATGCTACTGCTTGGGCGCGGTGCTGTGCGCGACAATTTTGAAGTTTCAGTCGTAAAACCGCCGCTCCAATACTGGCTCACGACGTTCACGCTGCCACGTTTTGAAAAATCGCAGACGGCGGTTCGTATTTGGCCGCTGCTTTTCGGAACGTTGACTGCGATCGCGACGGGATGGCTGGCTTACTTAATCGAACCCAAACAACCGTGGCTCTCCAAGATTATTCGGAACAAAAGGTGATCGCTGAAAAACTTGGCACGCTGCAACAGGGCGAAGGCAGGCAGATCGTCATTCTAGAGCCCAACAAAGGCGTGCTTCCGGAACAGTTTTATCTTTTCTATGGGAACCTACGCGGTCCGGTCGAGACGTGGTCGGTCGCGCAAATGCGTGAGACGCGCCCGGCGCGCGCTGCGATCGGAGTTTGCAACATTCGGGACTTCGCCGCCGTGCGCGACAACTATCACGACGTGACTGTCGAACTGGCGCAAGGGCAATTCATCTGTTGGCAAGCGAACCCGTTTTAATTGGGTTCGTCTAGTGTGTTGTGAATTGACGGTGGAAACCAATCCTACGAAGCAAACGCGGAACCAGACGCGCAGATGCGCGGTTCGATCGACGGAAACGATCCAATTCTTCGGCAAACGAGTCTCCGGCCGCGCGACATTGTTCGGCAAATAGATTTCGCGCGTATTCGTACAATTCGAGATCGAGACGATTTGCCTCTTCTATTAACCCGCGCGTTTCCGAATCTAGAAATGTCTCGTCAGGTCTTTCCTTGGTCACGTTTTCTTTGACATAAAAAGGCAAGTGCCAGCCGAACGCGCGACACAAAAGGAGGAGGCTAGCATCAAATTCTTCCAACAGACCCACCACGCGAAAATGCGTCCGCAAGTTTGCCTTTGCCAGCTCAAGCGCGGCTCGCGTCACAACACGCTGCGGGTCTTCCCACTCGTCGCCTGCGAGCAGGCGTGTCTGCTCATTACGAAGTTCCAGCGTCACCTCTCGCGCCAGCAGGGTTTTGAGATTAAGGCGCTCAGTAGTCACCAAAGGATAGAGATAATGATCGGGCGTGCTGCGAGCGTAATAATAAAATGAAAGCACACGTTCGACGGGGCGGCGCAAAAAAGTGATATAGGTGCTCGCCTGCGGGATGAACCGATGTAGACCAAAAAAGAGATGCCCTTGAATCAAGCGGTACTGTCCGCGTTGCGCAGCAGGGAGCGCCTTAAGTTGCGCGATTTGGCGTTCTCGGTCATCCAACGTCAGCGTTTCAGCGCTCGAATATTGCTGTTCGAGAATTTTCGATATTGTCGACCCACCCGCCTTTGGAATGTGAAGAAAAATGAGGGTTTCGTTTCGATCGGGCATCGCTTCTAAATTGGTTTCCAGAGAGGGTCGCGGACGGTCACCGGTTAGATTTTTCGCACACGCTGATGGTATTCGAGCAGTTCGCACGCGCGCGAGGACATTCGGACACTCGCTCCACTTGCGCTCAGTAGGCACTATCTTAACGTTGGTTTCTTGAACGCAGAATCTCCTATCGTTGTCACTGGAGCGAAGCCGCCGGTGAGGTCAGTTGTAACGCAGGCACCAGCTGCCAAACCGACGCTTCGCATTCGCCCGACAAAAGGCTGGGCCGCGCTCAATGTTCGTGAACTTTGGCGATATCGGGACCTGCTCTGGATCTTGGTCAATCGCGACATCAAGCTCCTCTACAAACAAACAGCGCTGGGATTCGGCTGGGTCGCGTTGCAACCTCTCATCGGCGCAAACATTCTTGCCCTGATCTTTGGTCGTATCGCGAAATTGCCGAGCGACGGCGCGCCTTACCTGTTGTTTGTGTTCTGCGGGTTGACCGCATGGACCTACTTTTCCAATTCGATGCAACGCGCTAGTAACAGTCTCATTCGCAACTCCCAGCTTGTCTCCAAAGTTTATTTTCCTCGAATGCTAATTCCGCTTGCGACCATGTTTGCCGTGCTGGTCGATTTCACGGTCATGATCGTCATGCTCTTTGTTTTTATGGGAATCTATGGATTTCCACCCACTTTCCGGCTGCTGGCAATCCCCGGCTTTCTGCTACTGATGATGCTCGCCGCCAGTGGTGTGGCGCTCTGGTTCTCTGCCCTCAGTGTAAAGTACCGTGACACGTCCTACGCCTTACCCTTCTTTGCCCAGATCTGGATGTACGCGAGTCCGGTCGTCTATCCGACAAGCATGGTACCTGCGCGGTGGCACACTGTGTACGCTCTAAATCCAGCCGTCGGTTTCATCGAAGGTTTTCGATGGGCCGTGCTTGGTCACAGCGCGTTGAACCTAAATATTTTTCTTCTTACGATTGTCATGTCGTTGTTCCTATTGTTCAGCGGTGCTTTTTTCTTTCGTCGAGTCGAGCGTGGCTTTGCCGACGTCATTTAAGTTTCCGCCCTCGAAAAATGTCGGACATCGCCCTTTCGGTTGATCAATTAAGTAAGTCGTTCAAGATCGCCCATGAATCGATCAGGCGGCGGGCCTACCGAACGCTGCACGATGACCTGGTCAGTTTGCCAAGCCGATTGCTGTCGCGTCTGGGTCGGAACGGCCGGGCTACCTCGGAAACATTCTGGGCGCTCAAAAATATTTCATTCGAGGTCAAGCGAGGCGAAGTGGTCGGCGTTATCGGACGCAACGGCGCGGGGAAGAGCACGCTGTTGAAGATTCTTAACCGGATTACTGAGCCGACCTCCGGTGGGGCGGATATTTACGGCCGGGTCGGCGCGCTTCTCGAGGTCGGGACAGGTTTTCATCCGGAATTGACCGGGCGGGAAAACATCTTTTTGAACGGCGCCATTCTTGGTATGAGCCGCGCAGAAATTCGAAAAAAATTCGACGAGATCGTTGCTTTTGCGGAGATCGAGCAGTTCCTCGACACACCGGTCAAGCGCTATTCGAGCGGCATGTATGTCCGGCTGGCTTTTGCCGTCGCCGCGCACCTCGATCCCGAAATCCTTTTGGTTGATGAGGTTCTCGCGGTTGGCGACATCGAGTTTCAAAAGAAGTGTTTGGGAAAAATGGAGGATGTGGTGGCGAATGAAGGCCGGACTATCATATTCGTCAGCCATAACATCGACGCGATCTGCCATCTTTGCTCCCGATGCATTTTGCTTCGGCACGGCGAAATCGAGAAATCGGGAAAGACCTCAGACGTGGTTGCTGTTTATCTCGGGGGAGGGCAACAACAGGCCCCGGTGGTCAATTTTAAACTGGCAAACGACGAGGCCGGTTTTCAGGTCGCCGGATTGTACGACCCGGAGAATCGTCCCGCGACTTCCTTTAATGCGAATACCCCCGTTCTCATGAAATGTTCCTTTGTCGTCCGCCGGGCTATCCCCGGTCTGCAAGTTTCGTTTTCGGTATTTAATTTCAAAGGGGAACAGATTTTTTATTCGACTAGCTCGATGGCAAGTCCCGCCCTCCCGGTGGAATCAGCCGGGACACATCATGTCGCTGCCTTGATTCCATCGGGTTTGCTATTGCCGGGACGTTATTTCATTAATCTCGCGCTTCATATACCGAATGTGCACCTTTACGACCGCCGCGAGCAATCGCTCGGTTTCCAAATTATCGGTAGCCCCGGCGGATATCATGGCTTTCCCAGCGAAGAGCTCGGCCACGTTCATGCCGACGTGCAATGGCGGAGAAGTGAGGAGTCTTCAAGGTGATGTAGTCTCGCAAAATCACATTCGCGGCGCTGTCTGGACGCGAAACTGTGAGAGATGAAAGAGGCACTAAAACATCTTCGACTTGCCGCGGTGCGGGAACAGTGGCAGCGATTGCGGCGTCCTTCCGACAGAATCGTCTTTTCGGGAACATATGACTCGTGGGAAGCGGCACGACGCAATTCAACCGGCTACGACGCACCGCTCATCGTGGAAAAGACCCGCCAAGCTTTGCTTAAGGTAAAGGATGGTAGTGCGGCTTTTGAGCGGGACTCCGTGCTCTTCAAGAAACCCGATTATCCATTTCCGATTATTGCGGCAATGCTGAGAGAAGCGGTCGCATCGGATAGGCGACTTAGGGTATGGGATTTTGGCGGTTCGCTCGGCAGTTCCTATTTTCAGTGTCGATCTTTTTTTAAAGCTTTGAGAAGCTTGCAATGGCATGTGATCGAGCAAGCTGCTCAGGTGGCATGCGGCCGCTGCGATTTCGAGAGCGAAGAATTGCGGTTTCATGAGACCATCGGTCAATGTTTCTCGATTGAACCTGATCCCAATGTGCTGCTTCTTTCGGGCGTTCTGCCTTACCTGGAGGATCCTTACCAAGAGCTTGAAAATCTATTGAGCTACAACATTCCGACTGTGATTATCGATCGCACAGCATTTCTTCCAGGAGATCGGGATCGTTTGACCGTGGAACAGGTTCCGCCAGACATTTATGAAGCGAGCTACCCGTTTTGGTTTCTTTCCGAGACAAAATTTCACCAAACCGTCGGGAAAAAATATCGAACGATCGCAACATTCGCGCCGGTGGACGCGCCGCTTCTGTCGCGAGCAACCGGTTACTTTGAGGGATTCATCTTGGAGCGAACCATTGGATAGCACACTTGTTTCCAGACAAGCCGGCGACGAAGGTTCGGATTAGACGCGCGCACACTCTTTATGTTCGGACGCTTCTCCAAGATCTCGCGAATGCTTAAGGCCATTCGCAGCGAGGTCGATGAATTAAAGATTCTGGCGGCGCAACCGCTTATCCATCGCCTTCAATCCGGCGAAAATCTTTCTTGTTTCCGCGAAGCGGAATTCAAAGTTTTCTCCCAATTTGGTGACGACGGTATCATTCAGTATCTCATCCATCGTTTGCAGCCGTTGCCGGATTCGTTTGTTGAATTCGGCGTCCAAAACTATCGGGAATCAAACACGCGTTTTTTGCTTCTCAACAATAACTGGCGAGGTCTGGTGATGGATGGCGATCAGGATTCTATCCATTACATCAAGAAAGATGACATTTCCTGGCGTCACACGCTCGCGGCGCGGTGCGCCTTTATTAATCGCGACAATATCAACGATCTCCTAACCGAGGCTGGATTTACCGGTGAGATCGGGCTGTTGAGCATCGACATTGATGGCATCGATTACTGGGTGTGGGAGAAATTAAAGGTGATCGACCCGGTAGTCGTCATTGTGGAATACAATAGTATTTTCGGTCCCGATCTCGCAGTTACAATTCCCTATGACCCGAACTTTGTTCGTCACCAGGCTCATTATTCCGGACAGTTTTGGGGAGCGTCACTCAAAGCACTGGCGTTGTTGGCCGGCCGAAAAGGCTACTCGCTTCTCGGTTGCAATAGCGCCGGCAATAACGCCTACTTTGTTCGCAACGATAAACTTGGCCAGCTGCCAGTTTTTTCCGCTCGGGAGGCCTTTGTCGATGCACGTTTTCGCGATTCGCGAAGCCCTTCGGGAGAGCTGACTCACTTGTCCGGTAAGCAGCGGTTTGATCAGATTGCGCACCTTGAAGTTTACGACGTGGAGCAAGACCTTCAGGCTCCGCTTAATTCTTTCGAGGAAAAGTGATATCTCCATCGCACAGGCCGCCCGGCGAAAAAGGCCGATTCGAACCGCGTAGTCTGGCGAGGGCCCTCGCGGCGTGGGGCGAGCACTTACTGTGGGGCGGAAGGATACGGGAAGAAGTGCTCATCTGGTTTTTACGACAGTTTTATCAAAGTCTTTTTCGCCGCTTGTGGAAACTCAACAGAGAGAAGCCCCACTTCACCAATCATAGAGTGGTGTGGTTCTTGTTTGGATTCGGCGACGGCGCGGTGCATCCCTACCAACTCGCTCGTGCATTCTACAGCGCGGAAGCGCTCCGGCCCGCGGACATTGTTCTCGACATCGGATGCGGTGACGGTTTTTTGACAAATCACTTTCTCAGCACGCAATGCGCTGAGGTGGATGCGATCGATGTCGAACCGACGGCCATCCGTGAAGCGAAACGGACCAATGCCAGGGCGAATATTACCTACTTCCTACGCGACGCGGTAAGAAAACCGTTTCCTCGAGACAAGTATGACGTGATTATTTGGAATGGAGCGATCGGACATTTCTCCACCGCAGATACAACTCTCATGTTGCAAAAAATTGCAAGGGCCTTGGGTGAGGATGGCGTCTTTGCCGGTTCGGAGTCGCTCGGTCATGAAGGGCACGATCATCTTCAGTTCTTCGAGACGATCGATGACGTTCAGGATTTGTTTCGGGCTCATTTCGTCCATATTTCGGCGAAGGCTTTGCGTTACCCAATTAACAACGCCACTTTCGTCCGAGACGAAGCGTATTGGAGGTGCTCGAATTCCTCTGCGCGTTTCGGCAAATTTTCGCATCCATAAAACTGGACGCTCACTTTCACTCCTAGGCGATTGTTAAAACTCGATGAATCCGGAAAGTGTTGAACATCACGGGATCCGTTACGCCGAGATTATTCGCGCGGATGATCGAGTAGAGAAAACCCGCTTTTTTTCTCCGCCCGAATCATCATTTCAGTTTGGCCTGCTCGCGCACAAGGCCGGATTTTTCGAGCCACCGCATTATCACAAACCGTTTCTCCGGGAGATTACGGACCTGCAACAAATGTTCGTTATGCAGCGCGGTCGCGTCGTTATTGAACTGTACAGTGACGAAGGCGATCTCTTGCAGGAAATCGAACTTCGCGCTGGCGATGCGATTGTTCTGATTCATGGCGTGCACGCGCTTCGCGTGCTGGAAGATTTTCAGGCAATCAGCATCAAGCAGGGTCCGTTTCTCGGTTCGGAGAGTGACAAGGTTAATGTGGATGTGAAGAAAAAATGATCCCAGTGTTCGAACCTGACTTTGGCGAAGAGGAGGTTGCGGCGGTCGCGGCGGCGATGCGTCGCGGCGAAATCTCGGGTTCTTTCGGTGAATCGATCCCGCAATTCGAGGAAGTGTTTGCCGCATATTGCGGCTGCAAATACGGGATCGCAGTTTGTAATGGCACAGCTGCTCTGCATCTCGCGGTCGCAGCTCTCGATCTTGCACCGGGCGAGGAAATCCTGGTCAGCGCTTCCACCAACATCGCGACTGCACTAGCTGCGCATCACAACAATCTCATTCCGGTTCCAGTCGATTCCGAACCGCAAACCTGGAATCTGGATCTCGATTTAGTCGAAGGACTCATCACTCCGCGAACGCGCGCAATCATTCCCGTCCATCTTTTCGGTCATCCGGTTGACATGGATCGGCTTTGCCAGATTGCGCGAAAACATGATCTCGCTGTGATCGAAGATTGCGCCGAATCGCATGGCGCCACCTGCCGCGAACGAATGACGGGCAGTTTCGGCGAGATGGGATGTTTCAGCTTCTACGCGAACAAAGTTATTACGACTGGTGAAGGTGGGATGATTGTGACGAACGACGCAAAGCTGGCCCAGCGAGCGCGACTTCTGCGGAACCTGGGTTTCACCACGCCGCGTTTCCGGCACGAAGTGGCCGGCTTCAATTTTCGAATGACGGGATACTCCGCCGCGATGGGCCTGGTGCAATGCGGCAAGATCGACAAGGTCATCGCGGAGAAGATCCGCGTCGCGGAAACGTACGATCGGCATTTGATAGGGATCGACGGCGTGCAACTTCCGGCGAGATCCACCATTGGCCGCCACGTTTACTGGATGTATGGCGTTGTGGTCGAACCGTCGGCCTTTGGTCTTTCGCGCGATGAGCTTACCAAGCAATTGCGGGACGCCGGCATCGACACGCGAACTTTTTTCTGCCCGATGAACTTGCAGCCATGTTTACAGAAGCAGCCGGGATTTCGGCCAATGTCGTGCCCAGTGGCGGAACGGCTTTGGGCAAACGGATTTTATCTGCCCTCCAGCCCGAAACTCAAGGAGCAGACTATCGAACACATCGCCGAAACCATTCGCCGCATCGCTGCCGGAAGCGAAGTGAAGCTCCCGGCATGAGCTCCTACGCCGGGCGCCATGCGGAATTGTATGACCTCTTCTACGCCGACAAACCGTACGCCGAAGAAGCGGCCTTTGTGCATCGCTGCCTGAACAAATTCGGCGCATCTCCCGCGCGAGAAATTTTAGAACTGGCGTGCGGAACGGGTCGGCACGCTTTCGAGCTGGAAAAACATGGTTACCGCATTACCGCGATCGATCACTCGCCCGATATGCTGCAAGTCGCCCGAGAGCGCGCCGCACAAACCGGCTCGAAAGTTCTGTTCAATCGTGGGGATATGCGAGCGCTTCCATCGGCCACGACGGAATACGACGCCGTTATTTGTCTGTTCGATTCGATCGGTTACCTGAAAACGGACGAGGCCGTCGCTGAGGCATTCGCGGGGATTAAGCGTTGCTTGCGTCCGGACGGACTTTTTATCTTCGAATTCTGGCACGCACCCGCAATGCTCAGCCAATATTCTCCGGTGCGGCTTCGCCGGTGGAGCGTTCCGGATGGTGAGGTTCTTCGAATTTCGGAGACGACTCTCGATCGAAAAGATCAATTGGCGGACGTGAGCTACACCGTTTACGAGCTTAACAACGACGGGACCTATTCAACTTTTTGCGAAAAACAAACAAACCGATTCTTCTTTCCAGAGGAAATGCGAACGCTTATCTCGGGCGCGGGCTTTGAGATGTTGAAACTTTACGCGGGCTTTCATGAAGACGAATCAATTGACGCGAACACCTGGCATTTGATCGCGATCGCCCGGAAAGCGCAGGAATCCCGGTAGGGCCAGTTATGCGAGTAGGGATCCTGGCGCCCGTCGCCGCCGAAAGCATTGGGGGCGGCCACACTTTAGAACGTGAGATTTTTGAACAGGTGCTTGAATGCGCGAAGACCTCCGATCACGAGTTCGTGGTTTTTGAGGGCCTGAAAGGCTGTCGAGCAGAGAACAGGCGACCGAACGTCCGATACGTGTCGCTGAAGGGGACGTTACCTGCCCGGGCCTACTCAGCTTTGCGAAACATAGCTAAAAAAAGAACGTATTGGTGGGAAAGGAGATGGATCGGTGACATTCTCAATAACGAAAGAATCGAATTCTTTCTGGGTACGAGCTTTGAGGCTCTCACGTTGGATATTCCATTCCTCGTAATCGTTTGGGATCTGCAACACCGCCTCCAACCGTTTTTTCCGGAAGTCAGTTCCGGCCACATATGGCAAGGGCGAGAGAATTTTTTTTCCCAGGTGTTAAGACGCGCCGCCTACGTGATTGCGGGTACGCAGGCGGGCAAAGAAGAGATCCAAATGTTTTATGGAGTGCCGAGTGAACGCATCCGGATTCTTCCCCATCCCACGCCGCGTTTTGCTCTCGAAGAAAGCGGATCAGCCACGGCTGAGCTGGCAAAATATAAATTGCCGCGCGATTATGTCTTCTATCCAGCGCAGTTTTGGAGCCATAAGAACCATGCAGGTATTTTACGGGCGATCTCGCGTCTTAAAGAGGCAGATAACCTCATTCTGCCGGTAGTGTTTACCGGATCGGACCAGGGAAACGAGAGTCATGTCCGGCAATTGGTGCAAAGTCTGCGCTTGGAGGAACAAGTCTATTTTCTCGGCCACGTATCTCGAGAAGTGTTACGCGCGCTGTATCAAAACGCTTTCGTACTTTGTTACTTAAGCTTCTTTGGCCCGGAGAACATGCCCCCTTTAGAAGCATTCGCCCTCGGTTGCCCGGTAATTGCGGCTGATGTGCCGGGTGCGAGCGAGCAGTTGGGAGACGCAGCCTGGCGGGTGAACCCGGCAAGTGAGAGGGAAATTGCCCAGGCGCTCAAGTCGCTTTTCCACGACAAGGCAAAGCGGGAAAGCTTGATTCTCCGCGGAAAGGAGCGAGCACGCCGGTTCACCGGTAAGGATTTTGCCAAAGGCTTACTAGGTTTGCTCGACGAATTTGAGCCGATCCGGCGTTGCTGGCCGAGCGATCCGCGCGCGTCGTCTATTTCATGATTTTCTCGGATTGCGCCAGGTCGGGAGAGCAAAAGGCGGGAAATTTCCGACGCTTTTAGTTGCGAGCGGTTTGAGATGAGTGCTCCGAAAGTTTCCCTTCTTCTGCCGTGTTTAAATGCACGGCCATATCTCGAGCCGCGAATCGAGTCGCTGACGGCGCAAGTTTTCTCCGATTGGGAAGCGATCGTTCTCGACAGCGGTTCCACCGACGGCAGTTGGGAGTTTTTCAAGTCGATTGCGTCCGCTGATCCCCGTTTTCGTCTCTATCAGGTTCCCCGGGAAGGGGTCTATGCCGCCCTTAACCGCGGCATGCAACTCGCCGCCGGCGAGTTTCTACATTTTGCTACCTGCGATGACACGATGTCTCCGGAATTTTTGGCCAAAATGGTGGAAGCACTGGGCCAATGCCCGAATGCCGGTATCGCAGTCTGTGATGTGAGATTGATCAATCGGAATGGTAGCGAACTTTCGGCGCGGGATTTAGCCGGCCATTTGTCGCGAGCAGCCATCAAGCGCCTACTGGCCCATGGTAATGTTGGCAGTGCTTTCCCGGGAGAAGAATTGCAGCAAGAAATTAATTACCGACCGGCGCCTCACGATTGTTTGATTCATTTTTTTGGGCGCAGCGTTTACTTCTCGCTTACGCAGCTCGTCGTCCGTCTATCCCTGGCAAAGGCCGCGGGTTCCTTCGAGACCACACTGGGTTCTGTCGCCGATTTCGGCTGGTTGCTTGGTCTCACTAATCTCACCGGCACAGTCCACTTACCGCAAAAGCTGGCGATGTGGCGCTTTCATGGGGACCAATTAAGTATTCGCCGGGATCTCACCCGTCGGTCTGCAGTCAGGATGTTGTGCGAGCGTGCTTTGCCGGAGATCTGGGAACGCCATCAGGACCGCTTGACTCGCGAGGACTGTGCAATGCTCCTCTTGATTTGTAGATCTCGGCAGGAATCCACTCTGCTTGGGCGGCTTTATTACCGTTGCCAGGTCGTTATCCGCCTCGTCGGGATGTTCTTGGAGGAACCTGCCAGTACTTTCCGAGCGATTCGCCGTGCGCATTTTCGAGCGGGAAGCCCAGGATGGTCCTTATTTCGGACGATTTTGCAACGCAGGATGCTTGCCCCACAAAAGCTCGGGGAAAACCGCATGGCTGCAGCCCGAAACAAGCCGAACTAAAGACTTGTTCCACAAGCAGAATTCCGTAAAATTGTTGCCCCGATATGGAACGTCGCCCCGGCGACCGATTTGCCATAAGGAATGAACCAAGACCCTGCAAAACTTAGCTTGAGCAATTTCCTCGCGGGCGAAAGCCGCGATCCGTTGCAAGCCCCGCCAAGTTTCACCGCCTGGATGCACGCCGGCGCGTGGGCGGTTGAATTATATGAGCCGGAATTGCTCGCCAGTGCGGACGCCCGCACCACCATCAGATACGACGGCAAATCGCAAAGCGTCATCAATCTTTGCTCCTACAATTATCTTGGTCTGGCGAACCATCCCGATGTCGTCGCCGCCGCGCATGAAGCGCTCAATACTCACGGTTTGGGCGCATGCGGTTCGCCCATGCTCTCAGGTATGACGGACCTTCATCGTGAATTGGAATCGCGAATCGCAAAATTTCTTGGCCGCGAAGACGCGATGCTCTTCAACAGCGGTTTTGGCGGAGCGCTCGGAACCATTTCCGGTCTGCTCCGCAAGAGCGACGTCGCCGTTCTCGATAATCGATCGCACTTGAGCCTGCGCGATGGCGCGGTGCTGTCGCGTTGTCGGACCGAAAAGTTCGAACACAACGACGCGGCCTCGCTCGATGCCGCATTGAGTCACAAAAGCGGCCGTCGACAGCTTGTTATCCTAGAGGGAATTTATTCCATGGACGGCGACTTTGGGAAATTAGCCGAACTAAGCGATGTCGCCGTATCACATGACGCCAGCGTTTTCATTGACGAAGCGCACTCGGTCCTCGGCTGTGGCAAACACGGTCGCGGCGCCGCTGAAGAATTCGGAGTGGAAGACCGCGTCCCGCTCATCTACGGCACCTTTTCGAAGGCGTTCGGTGCGCTCGGTGGATTTGTCGCCGGCTCGAAAGAGACACTCCAATACCTGCGGTTTTACGCGCACCCTTATGTTTATTCGTGCGCACTACCGCCGGTCGTCATCGCCGGTCTCCTCAAAGCGTTGGAGATCGCGATTCGCGACGGAGAGGCACTAAGAAAGGTTCTTTGGGAAAACGCCGATTATTTCCACGAAAAACTGCGCGAGCTCGGGATCGACACCGGAATGTCGACAACCTACGTCATGCCGCTCGTCATCGGCGACCGGGAACGAATGTATCGGCTCGGTCATGAATTGCGGCGACGCGGGCTTTGGGTTGCGCCGGTCGATTACCCGGCCGTTCCCCAAAATCGAATTTGCTTCCGTGCTTGCGTGACCGCGAAACACACTCGCGCGGACCTGGACGAAGCGCTCAACATCCTCGCCGATACATTTACGCCGGCTGTTCGGGAAACGGTGCGGGTTTCCTGAACCGGCGGGTAGCAGCTGGAGCAATGGAGACCGATCTCGAGACCGGCGCCGCGCTGCCCACCGTCGAAAAAACATACAAGGCGCGTGAACTCGAAGGTTGGATCGACATCTACTTTTATCGCAAAGTCGGTTTTCAACTGGCGCGCCTGTCCGCGGCCCTGGGCCTGACGCCGACGGCGGTGAGCGCGGTTGGCTGCGTTTGTGGGGTAATCGCGGGCCACCTTTATTATTATCGCGATCTACGCCTGAACATTTTCGGCATTCTTCTGCACATGGCCGCAAATGCTTTTGACAATGCCGATGGCCAGCTTGCGCGACTCACCAACCAGACAAGCCGAATGGGACGGTTGATCGATGGTCTGGCCGATCATCTCGTCTGGTTAAGCATCTATCTTCATTTGGCGTTGCGCTGCGTGACGGACGGTTCGCCTCTCGCGGTCGGTCTTCTCGTGGTTGCCGCCGGGCTTAGTCATGTTTGCCAGGCCGCGGCCGCTGATTATCACCGAAGCAGCTATCTTTATTTTGTCAGAGGACGATCCCGCGCCGATTTCGATTCATCCCTCGAGCTGCGAAACGAGTTTCGGAGTCTGCGTTGGCGCGATCAACCGTCACGCAAAGTGTTGCTCGCAATGTATCTGACCTTTACCTCGCAGCAGGAGCTTCTCGCGCCCGGCCTGCAGCGTTTGCATCAAGGGGTCGAGCGCGCATTTTCGGGAAAAATTCCAATTTGGCTGCACGATGGCTATCGCCATCTTGCCCAGCCAATGCTCGCCTGGTGGAGATTGCTCATGACCAACACGCGTATGCTCGTGCTCTTTCTGCTTTTGTTGATTGGCCGGCCGATTTGGTACTTTTGGATCGAGCTGACCTTGTTCAATATTCTGCTCGTCTACCTGATTTGGCGGCAGGAAAACGCTTCGCGCTCGCTCCTTCAAGTCGTCACTGCGCGCCATCCAGCAATTTAGGTCAGACCTGTGTCACGGATTGAAGTTTCACAAGTGACCGGGCGCAAAGAGCGGGATGAATTCATCAAGCTTCCCTGGCGGATTTATCGAAACGATCCCGCCTGGGTTCCGCCGCTGATCATCGAGCGAAAAGCCTTTCTCGATCGCGCCCGCCATCCTTTCTATGAGCACGGCGACGCCGAGCTCTTTATCGCGCGGCGGCGAGGCGAGATCGTCGGGCGAATCATGGCCAGCGACGATCCAAATTATAATTCGCTCCATCAAACGAGCGTCGGCTGTTTCGGACTTTTCGAATCGATTGATGATCCGGAGGTGGCGAGCGCGCTGTGCGATAGTGCGTTTAAGTGGATCCGCGGAAAGGGACGCACCGAAGTGCTTGGCCCGATCGATTACTCGACGAATTACGTCTGCGGGCTTTTGGTCGAAGGCTTTCAATATCCGCCCACGTTATTGACCGCACACAATCCTCCTTATTACGCGGCGTTGCTGGAAAAGTGCGGCTTCACCAAAGAGATCGACTTTTATGCCTGGTGGTTTAGCGATCCTACCGCCGCGACTCAGCGCTTGCGCAAGCTGGCCGCCCGGCTGCAAGGGCGAACGCGTTTCACCATTCGCCAGGGCGATCTGCGCAATCTCCCGGCGGAAAGTGAGTTGTTGCGCCGCATCTATAATGAGGCATGGCGTGACAACTGGGGCTTCGTTCCCTTTACCGAAACCGAGTTTGCGCATCTGACCGCGGAAATGAAGCCGTTACTCCGGGCCGATTTTACGGCGGTTGCCGAAATCGACGGCGATCCCGTTGGTTTCGCTCTCGCACTTCCGGATATCAATGTCGCGTTCAAAAAGATTAATGGGCGGCTAACGACTTTCGGAATCCCGATCGGCCTGGCCAAACTGCTCTATTACAAACGACGGCTGAAGACCGCGCGGTTAATCGCAATGGGAGTCCGGCCCGAATTTCGCCGACTAGGCGTCGCGGAAATGCTGGTGCTTCGGGTGATAGAAGAAGGGATGATCAAAGGCGGTTTCATCGGGGAGCTGAGTATGACTCTTGAAAATAATGTCATGATTAACCGATTTCTCCAAGCGATTGGCGCCGCACGCTACAAGGCCTACCGGATTTATCGCAATCATTGGTTATCGAGGGACTCAGCAATTTCGTAACGAATCCTTCGCGATTTCATCCACCGGACTGCGAGCAAATCGCGGAACGACTTGAACAACCGATTCCAAACACCGTAATGACTTTTCCCAGCGCGTCGCGGATTGTTTGACACCGGAACTTCCGTGACGGTAAAACCTTCCAGTTTGATCAGTGTCGGAAGAAAACGATGGGCGCCATTGAAGAATTTGATTCTGGAGATGCATTCGCGCTTGAAGACGCGATAGGTGCAACCTGCGTCGGTGATGTTCTCACCCGATAATTTGTTGCGGACCCAATTGGCAATCCGCGACGACGCGATTCGGAGCCAGCTGTCGCCTTGGGCGCGCGTTTCAACACGCGTGCCACAAACGCAATCGTAACTTTTCAAAGCGTTCATCATCGCCGGCAAATCTTTCGGGTCGTTTTGTAAATCGGCGTCGAGCGTCGCGATGTAGCGGCCGCGCGCGGTTTGCATCCCGGCCCAGCTTGCCGCCGATTCGCCGCAATTGAATTTGAACCGCTGCGCGCGCAGCCGCGGATCAGTCCCGGCGAGTTCCTGCAAGACGCGCCACGAACAATCCGTGCTGTAGTCGTCCGTGATAACGACCTCAAAATTCAAACCGAGCGGATCAAGCGCCGCGTGAATCGCCGAAAGCAGCGGCCGCAAGTTCTCCTCTTCGTTATGACACGGAATGACAACGCTCAGTTCGGGCGTCGTCATTTCTTCCCGAAAAATTCGAGGATCGCGTCGCAAACATAATCGACATCTTCCATCGGCAGATCGCCGTAGATCGGGAGCGAAAGAATTTCGTTCACCGCCGCTTCGGTTTTCGGCAACCGCGGCAGGTCGGAATAGAGTTTCATCGTCGCCGGCTGCTGATGATTCGGAACTGGATAATGAATTCCGGTGCCGACTCCTTTGCCTTTCAAAAATTCCGCCAACTGATCGCGCCGTTCGGTGCGGATGACGTACATGTGATAAACATGTCGTGCCCACGGCCGCTCGGGTGGAATTTGCACCACGCCTTCCAGCCGATCGTTGTAGCGCGCTGCGACATCGCGCCGGTGATCATTCAATTTGTCGAGGTTGCGCAACTCCACGCGACCAATTGCCGCTTGAATTTCGTTGAACCGAAAATTGTAGCCCACGAAGTCGTGCACGTATTTCGAGCTTCGGCCATGGTCTCGCAGCATCCGCAGCTTTCCAGCCAGGGCCGAGTCATTCGTCGTGATGCAACCGCCGTCGCCCATGACGGTCAAGTTCTTCGACGGAAAAAATGAAAACGCGCCCGCACCGGCGATCGAACCGACGCGTTTGCCGCGATACTCCCCGCCGAAGGCTTGCGCACAATCCTCCACCACCCAAAGCCCATGTTTCTTCGCGGCCAGAAAAATTCCGTCCATGTTCGCCGGATGCCCGTAAAGATGAACCGGAAGAATTCCAACCGTGCGCGAGGTCATCGCCTCTTCCAGAAGATCGACATCGATGCAGTAGGTCGGGTCGATGTCGACGAAGACGGGCCGCGCACCGCGATGAATCATTGGTTCAACCGAAGGAAACGCGGTGTGAGACGGAACAAGAATCTCGTCTCCGGGACAGACTCCCATTGCGTGATGCAGCATCAGCGCACCGGTCGTCCACGACGAACAGAGGACCGCTTCGTTCGTCCCGACGTAGTCGGCCAGTTCAGCTTCGAATGCTTCGCACTCCTTGGCCAGGATGTACCAACCGGAGTTCATCGCGCGAATTCCGGCCTCGCGGACTTCATCGTTCACAAAAACGCGTGATAGCGGGATCTTTTTCATTTCGCTTGGTCTGAACTCATTTGGAGATGTCGATCCATTTTCCGGTGCGCGCGGATTCGAGAGCAGCTTCGACCACTCGAACGGCTTCCATTCCATCCACGCCATCGACCAGCGGCCGGCTCCGCGTTTCGATCGCGTCGAGAAAGGACGCTAACTCGGCGCGGAGCGGCTCTTCTGGCGGGAACTCGAGTTGTTGCATCGCGCCTTCCACCGCTTTTATTTCCGCGCCGCTAGCGACATGCCGGTTCTCGTACGTCTTAATTTTGTATTGAGCAACGTTGTAGTCACAGACCGCGGACGAATTTTTACCGACGATCGTCAACTCGCGCCTTTTCCCTGGTAAATGGTAACCGGCTTCGATCGTCGCCAAAATGGGAGCGCGGCCGCCGCAATTGTATTCGAGGACAATGAGCGATTCGTCGTCCATTTCGCCATCGCGTCCGAGAAAATTTCGCATCATGGCATGGACCCGGCGCGGCTGAGTTCCGAGGAGAAATTGGAAGAGATCGATAAAATGAATGCTGTCGGCAAAAGTCACTCCGGTGTCCTGCCGCGGCCGTTTGAAGCCGCTGAAATTCGCGCGCAACATTTTGATCTCACCGAAACGTTTCTGCGCGATCGCGTCCCTCATCCAAACTGACGCCGGGTCGAATCGAAAAATGTGGCCGACCTGCAAGATTAATCCGTTTTGCTTCGCCAACCCGATCAATTCCCTTGCCTGCGCCGATTGTAAGGTGATCGGCTTTTCGACGAACACGTCCTTTCCGGCTTCGAGCAGGTCGCGGCAGAGCTCAAAGTGCGAATGCCCGGGCGTAACAACGACCGCCGCATCGATAATCGGAAAAAGAGAATGCCCGTCGGCGGCTTGGCGACTGGCGGGCAAGCCTGAAGATTTCAACCGCTCCTGATCGCACTCGGCCACGAAAAGCTCGACTGGCATGGACTGTAAAACCCGAAGGTGGTTCGCACCCCATCGTCCGAGCCCGATGAGAAGAATTCGTTTCGCTTGTTGCATCTGTTACCGCTGGTTAGAAAAGTCTGTCATTTAGCGCGCAGCATGAAGTGACCGCAATGAGATTCTCACGCAAGCTCCAGAAGTTACTTTCCCTCGATCTCTTCGCCAGCGCGTTCGAACATTTCAGTCGCAGGACGCACCCGGTCAACAAATAGCGCATTCTGGACACGCTCGACCGCGCGCCATCTAGCGCGTCTTTCGGCGCAAGATCGACATCCGTGTTGCTTGCGCAATGTCTATCGCAGTCGTGATTGCCTCCCACCACGCCATCACGATCAACGCTTTTTCCGGCGCGCCGAGAATCAAGAATACGGCCAGCACCCAAATGTAAATGTTGCGCCGCCCGCCAACCAATCGAACCAATTGGTCGAACCGGCCGGGGGCCATCAGCAATCGCCCGGAAGTCGAGTAGATAACTGCTTTGGCGATTCCATCTACTCCTTCGGCGAGCAAAAGGACAGCCAAATAATAAAACGCACTGGACAGCCGCCCTGACGAATAAAAGTAAAAGGCGAGCGCGATTGGCCAAACCACATCAAAGAAGGAATCGAGATGATGCTCGATCTTGCCGCCGGGGGTCGTTTCAATTTTGATGCGCGCTTGTTTGCCATCGAGACCGTCCAGGATGCCAATGATCAGCGCTACGACGACTCCCCCAAACAACTGGCCAGTGGCAAAAAGAATTGTCGTTACGCAAGCGGCTATGGCCCAGGCGATCGTCAATTGGTTGGGCGTGATCGGAGTTTTGCACAGGAACTTGAGCAAAAACTTTTCGATCGGCGCATGAACCCACGCCGGAAGATCGAGCGTGCCCTTTTGCACCGAGTTGAAGAGAACTTCCTCGGCCGTTCTTTTGTTCGCAATGACTGGGGCGGGAAACCAAAACGCTCTGATGTTTCGGCGAAGACCCGGATTATAAAACGGCTCGTTCGCCACATCCAGGACAGCGATCGTCTGCTGTTCCAACGCTTGAACGAGCACATTCTCAATCGGGCCAGTTCGAGTCGAGAGCCATTCCCGTCGCAGGAACGCGGCACCGCATAGCTTGCCTCTGCTCGTATCCGGCGCCGACGCTATCAATTGCTCGATTTGTTTCGGCGGATTCGAGTCAACCAGGACAGCGGAGGATGTGTGTGCGAGAAGCGCGCGCAAGAGACGGATATCAAAGACCGCATCGCCACGAATTAACAACACGCGGCCTGCGTCTCGCGGCCAAAGATCGACAATCTGCTCGACCGTCACTGCGGCGCTTGCCTTTTCACAAACGCTGAATTCTAGATCTTGGCGGGCCCACGAAGGCCTGGCGAGTTCCCGCCCGATCTCCGCCGGGGTGGTGGAGAGAATGGTGGCGCGCTCGACTCCGCAGCGTTGCAGAGTGCGCAGCAAACGTTCCAAGATCGATATCCCGCACAGTTCGACCAATGCCTCCGGAGCATTCGCCAGAATGATGCATTCATCCGGCATCTTATTTGGCGAGGTGCTGTCTATTTGATTCTTTCATCATTTGCTTTTCAGCGTGTTGAAGCATCTCGACGGTGTCGATGTCTTGCCACCACGCATCACCGATCTCGATCGCTCGGACTTTTTTATCCGCCGCCATCAACCGCACGCCATCGGCAAGACTGCAATCCGCGTCTTTCTTTGCCCGCTCGAGGTAGGCGAAGATTTCCTGCGGACAGACGAAGAGACCGGTGTCGATGGCATTGTAATCTTGAAGATCTTTCCCGATGGCGACAACGCGATCGCCCTGCGTTCCAACTTTCATCGCATCACTCAAGTCAAAAATGGAGTCGGTCTTTCGGTCGACCGCGAGATTGAGAACGCGGGGCTCGGCCGATTTCGTCAAAAGATCGACAATCGCCTGGTCGAAAAGATGGTCGCTCATGGTCAAAAGGAAATTGCCCGTGACACTCATCGCCGCAGCCAGAAGCGAAATGCCATTTTGCTTTTGCCACTCGGGGTTCAGGATAAAAGAAAGGGTAACGTTGGGCGGTGCCAGTTCTTTGACGGCGGCGGATAGTCGATCGCTTTCGTAGCCGGTGACCACATTAATTTTTGTGATCCCGGCGCAGGCCAGCGCATCGAGGGTGTAAGAAATCAACGGCCGCCCGAGAACAGGTGTCAGTGGTTTGAGCAACGTTTTCTGCGAGCTACGAAGGCGCGAGCCCGATCCAGCCATCAAGATCACGGCTTCGCGAACCGGGTTCATATTCCGTAATACTTTCGCAGCCCCCAAATGCGCAGCCGTTGTGGCAGAAAGCGAAAGATCAACGGCGCAATCCAAGCCTGAAACATTCCGCCAACAGTAATGCGTGGCGGTGGATTCGCTTGCTCGATCAATGTCACCATCCGGCGGGCAACCAAGTCCGGCCCCGGTGCGGCGCTCATGTTTCGCTCGACGGCCGCCCATGTTTCCACGGCTTGATCTTCGTAATGAGTGAAATCCGTTTTGATCACGGCGCTGTTGAACTCGGTCCGAATATCGGCCGGCTGAAGATCGACAATACGCACGCCGGCATTTGGCAGCTCGAGTTGGATCGACATGGTAAGCGAGGCCATCGCCGCCTTGGCAGAGTTATATGCTGCCATGAATGGGACCGGCAATCGCGAAGCGAGTGAAGTCACATTAATGATCAATCCCGTCCCTTTGGAGCGCATGTGTCGCATTGCCAGCTGCGTCAATTGCAGTGGCGCGAACACCAGCACTTGAAACTCGTCCAACATCGCTGCGGTAGCGAGATTTTCGATCGGGCCGAAATGTCCGCTGCCCGCATTGTTAATAACGACGTCGAACCCGCCCGATTCGGCCCAGGTATGCGCGAAAGTTTCCTCAACTATTCGCGGATCGCGCAAATCAAGTTGCACCGGATGTAAATGCGGGATGACTGGAATACGGTTCGGGTCGCGTGACGTTCCCCACACTTCATGACCGCGCGCAATGAGCGAATGCGCGATGGCAAGACCAATCCCGGAACTCGCGCCGGTCAGGAACACACGTTTCATCAAGCCAATTTCGTGTCGGGTAGCCACTGTGCAATCTCGCGGTAGGCGACGACTGTTTCGACAACCATCTTTCGCCACTCAAAGAGGGCGGCACGTTGAATACCTCGCTCGGAGAGCGATTGCCGGAGGGTCTGGTCTTCAATAACGCGTCGCATTGCTGTCGCGATGGTGTCGTCGTCCTCGGGTTCGATGAAGAGCGCGGCGTCTCCCGCCACTTCGGGCAGCGACGTTACGTTTGAGCACAAGACAGGACACCCGCAGGCCATGGCTTCCAGAACCGGCAGACCAAATCCTTCATAGAGTGACGGAAACACGAGTGCCTCAGCCCGACTATAAAGCGCGACCAGTTCTTCATTTCCAACGCTGCTCCGAATTTGTATCCGCGAATCGAGTCGCAAGCGACGGAGAATCTGTCGAAGTTCTTTGGGTAGTGTTCGGCGTCGCTGAATTACCAGCATGCGAATGTCCTCGGACGATGGAAACGCCTTGGCGAAGGCTGAGATCGCCGCGACGTGATTTTTGTTCGGATAACCTCCGCCGACAACAAGAAAGAACCGCTGGCCGGGAGGAATAATGGACGAGCTTATGCGTTCAGCGTTGGCTTTCTCAATGGGCCGGAACGATGGAGATTTCCCGTTGAGCGTCACGCGGAGCCGCGATGCGCAAGATGCGTCGACGCGGAGGGTATCGTTCGCGCTGTACTGGCTGACGGCCAGTATCCGCTCTGCCCGACGAATGGCGCTACGGATGGCGGCCGACCAGAACGGCTGGACAAACGCGCGTGTGATCCGATTGGGAAAAACAAGCTTCGGGCAGACGATTTGCATGACGTCGTGGATGGTAATCACGCTTTTCGACTCGAGTCCTTGAGGGAGGATTCGGTAGGGAGCGTGAAAGATATCGTCGGGGCTGAGCCGCGCATTGAGCCAGGACCCCATGCGAAAGTAAGTCCAGGGGCTATTTGGTTTTCCACCCAGAATCCATTCGATGACGTTGGGCGCCCGGGAAAGTGTGCTCGGCCTTTTGGGGTGGCGCAAAAGCACGATGGATACATCCGGCAAGAGAATTGGCAGGTGCTCGATGAGAGCTTCGGTATAGGAAACGACGCCGCCGGGTGCGCCCCGCAGAGCACGTGCATCAATAACAATGCGCCCTGCCTTCATCCATTTGAATCCAGCAAATTATCAACTCTTGGATGGCGGACTCTGTCGATGGTCATACAGTCATATTCTTTGTGATTCGGACCGAAATTACTCGATAAGGAACCGATCGGCGTTGACATTCCAATCCCGCATTTAAAAAACAATAGCGTGACAGGTTCTACAGTTGAAACGAAGCCTACTCTCTTTGCATGGCGCTTTTCCCCGATTGTGGTTTCCGGACTGCTCATCGTTTGCCTTGTCGGATACCTTTTTTTCCTGATTCAAGAAGGCTCTCTCATCAGCAGGGATGAGTTTACCACCGCGGAACGATCGCGGGAAATGCTGTTGCTTGGGCGCGGTGCAGTGCGCGACAATTTCGCGGTCACAGTTTTAAAACCGCCCCTGCAATACTGGCTGACTACTCTCACACTGCCGCGTTTCGAAAAACCGGAGATGGCCATTCGCATTTGGTCGCTACTTTTCGGAACGCTGACTGCGATTGCGACGGGATGGCTCATTTACTTGATCGAACCAACGCGCCCGTGGCTCATACCCCTGAGCCTGGCCCTGTTAGTTACTTGCCCGCTTTTTTTGATGGAAACCACGAGCGGCAGGCTCGATTCCGGGCTGACTTTGTTTACAACGCTTGGAATTGTTTTCGCTCAGCTCGCGCGGCGCGAACCAAAATGGTGGCTGGGCGTGGCCATTATCTGCTGGCTTTGCACGCTGCAGAAAATTCCGCTTGTCGCTCTGATTTGGTTCATCATCGTTGCTGTTCGTTGTTTTTCTCCGAGCCAGCGCGCGACGCTCCGCTCGCTTTGGCTCCCGGGCAGTTTTCTTCTCGCCCTCGTCTTGATGGCGATCTGGCCTTTGATCCAGATGACAAAACATGGTGTTCCGCTGATTGACTTCTTTTTTTTCGATGAGGCGCTCATCATGGTTAGTCAGTCTCAGCTGGGTGCGAAGCCATTTCTCGAAGTTCCGTTTCGGCTTGTTACTACCTGGCCCTGCGGCGCGGTCGCACTGTTCGCTGCAGTCGCGGTCCAATTTGGCGGGAAGAAAGATTCGCGCCCAGCGGCAGTAGAACTTTCATTCATTACTCTCACAGTGCTGCTCCTCGTTGTGCTGGTTGGTTTCCGCAATGGACGCTACCTCATGCCGTTGCTGCCGTGTTTTTGCGTCTTGCTTGCGCCGCTTCTCTTTTCCCTGTGGGAAAATCGGCGACCGATCACGTCGTTTCTTCTCCTATTCGTCGCGGTCAGTTCGCTACTTGGCCCGGAGATTGGGCGGCGGATAGTCGAAGGGCGCCGTCGCGATTATTCCGAGCAAAGACTGATTGCCGACACACTCGGTGCGCTGCAACAGGGCGAAGGCACACAGATCGTTGTCCTGGAACCCGATAAAGGCGTGCTTCCGGAAGAGTTTTACCTTTTCTATGGGAATTTGCGGACCCCGGTCGAGACCTGGTCGGCTGCTAACTTAGGGGCGGCGCATCCATCGCGTCCGGCAATCGGAGTTTGCAACATCCGCGATTTCGGTGCCGTTCGTGAAAACTATCGCGACGTCAGGATCGAAATGGCGCAGGGACAATTCATTTGCTGGCGCGCAAATCCGTTTTGAATCGGCGCTAAATGATTTATCTCGACGTAACCGGCTCGTGCAAGTCTCCTAAGAGTACCGGAATCCAACGCGCGACCCGGAGCATTTTTCGCGAGCTTGGCCAGCGCGAATCGATCCTGCCGATTTCCTGGAATCTGCTTGGCAAATGTTATCAAAGACTCGGCCGGCGTGAATTGCAGATTCTGGAAGACCCATTTCGCGTTCTCCGGCATAGCACAGCCCGGCCGGATTTGCGTGGCGAGCACCCGGTCGCCGAGTTGCAACGGCTCCTTTTTCGGCAGTCAATCCCTCTGAAGATAAAGATCGAGCCCGGTGATACCCTGTTTGTCCCGGATATTTATCGCGACGGCCGACTCACCTATTTGCCCCAATTGATTCGAGGAACAGGCGTCCGCGCAGCGGCAGTTTTTTACGATGCCGCCGCCCTGCGACTGCGAATTATGCGGGACAGGGCGCACGACCGTTTTCAAAAATACATTGATTCGCTAGCGGCGTTCCATCTCGTCATCTGCATCTCCAGAGATTCGCAGGAACATCTTCATCAACTTTGGCGAGAGCGCGGCGTGAGCCCGGCCGAAACTTGTGTAGAAGAATTGCCGCTGGGCGACTTAGATCCGACCGAGCGTCAGGGACCCATTGCAGCAGTTAGTGCATCTGCACCCGTTATTTTGTCCGTTGGTACTTTAGAGCCGCGCAAAAACCATCTCACATTGCTGCGGGCGGCCGAGATCTTGTGGAAGATCGGACTTTCTTTCGACCTTCAATTGATCGGTCGAAGCACAGGTTACTATGGGCATAAAGTCATCTCGCCACTAAGACAGTTACAACGAGCAGGCTACCCAATCCGCTGGCTGCAGCATGTGGATGATGCCACGCTCGACCGCGCTTATCGTAGTTGCAGATTCACAGTCTATCCTTCACGGATGGAAGGATTCGGATTTCCGATCGCGGAGAGTCTTTGGCATGGCAAACCTTGCGTTTGCGGTGGTAACGGGGCGCTGGGGGAACTCGCGCGCCCCGGCGGTTGTCTCATTGTCGATCAAACAAATGCCGATACGCTCGCCGACGCGATGCGCATCCTTCTTATCGACAACACGACTTACGAACGGCTCTCGGCCGACGCACTTGCGCGGGAATTCCGAAGTTGGGCCGATTACGCCGAGAAACTGCAGAAACATCTAAAAGCGCCGGCGGATTCACTCTCAAAGGTTCATCGTGATTGAAGCGCGTTCGATCACGTTAGAAAACGGGAGCGGAAAGCGCGCGCGAATGGCTGGTGACGATGCGGCCGTCTTTCATCTCGTGCAGCCAATCACAGGCTTCGGCGATCATCGGATTATGCGTCACAAGCAAGAGCGCTTTTTGTTTTTCGCGCACGATCCTTTGTAAAAGATCGAAGGCGCGCTGGGAATTCTTCGTATCGAGATTTCCCGTTGGTTCGTCCGCCAGGATGACGCGCGGATCGTTGGCCAAAGCACGCGCGATCGCGACCCGCTGCTGTTCGCCGCCGGAAAGATGGCGGCTCGGACGCCGCAATTTGTCGCCCAGTCCGACGGCATCGAGCAACATCGATGCGCGATCGAGCATTTGCTCTTCCGACAGATGCCCAAGCCGTCGCATCGGGATCATGATGTTTTCCTGGGCGGTGAAATCTTCCATCAAGAAATGAAACTGGAAGATGAAACCGATGAGCTCGTTGCGCCGTCGCGCGAGTTCGTTGTCGCTCAGGTGCGAGATCGGCTCCGATTCGATCGTGACCGAGCCGGCATCGGGCGGGTCAAGCAAACCGAGAACGTAGAGCAGCGTGCTCTTGCCGCAGCCCGAAGGGCCAACTACCGCGTGAATTGTTCCTGGCTCCAATTGCAACGATACGCCGCGGAGAGCGTGCACGCGCGACTCGTCTTCACCAAGATAACGCTCGATCCCTTCGCAGCTCAGGCAGACGTCGGAATTCATACGCTTGAGCCTCGCAGCGTTGCCACTGGCGGCAGCTCCGCCGCGCGCCGCGCTGGAACGTAACTCGCGATCGTCACGGCCACGATCGCCAGCAAAGTTGCCCAGACATAATGCCGCCAATCCCACGCCACCAGAAAGTAGTTTGCGTAAAGCAGTCCCCGGATCTGAATCGGAATATTCGAAATTCCCCACGTCACCAGCGCGCCCATTACGCAACCGATGACGGAGCCCGCCAGCGCGATCATGGCGCCCTGCCAGAGAAAAATGGCGCTGATGTCGCCGCGGCGATAACCCATTGAGCGCAGGATCGCGATTTCCTTTACCTTCGTTAGTACCGTCATCGTCAGCACGTTGAAGATTCCGAATCCGGCCAGCAAAATAATCAGCGAAACCGTGATCGCGGCCGAGACGCGCAGAGTAAGGAAGAGTTGCAAAGTGCTTTCTTCACGGTCCTGCCAGCTTTGGGCTTGGTGATGAAAGAGCTCCTCGAACTGACGCGCAAGAGCGGGAGCTGCTTCCGGATCCCGCAATTTGTAGATGATCATCGAAGCCGTGTATGGCTTGTGCAGGATTGTCTGCGCAACCCGTGCGTGCGCGTAAACGCGCGTAGAATCAATCGCTCCCACCCCGCTTCGTGAGATCGCGGTGACAAGCAATCGGCGATACTCTGCGCCGGGTGCGAGCAGTTGCACATTGTCGCCCACCTCGACATTGAGAACCGTCGCCAGGCGGTAACCGAGAATGACCGAATTTGGATTGTTGCGAAAGTCGTCGAAGCTGCCGCGGACAATTTGACGAGACAGATCGGTTGCCTGCAGGTGCAGAGCTGGATCGATTCCGAAGAGATCGATTGTCGCAGTTTCAAACCCGGAGCGCGCACTCAGCGCGCCGCGCAAAACCGGCGAGCACGCGACCACGTTGGAAAACTGGCGACTCACACGCATGATCGCGCTGGCATTGTCGATTCCTTCGGACAAATCCCGCGGAGACGTTTGCGCGGTCGCGTTCTTCGGCGGCTGCAGCATCGGGGCGCGCTCCCGGAAGCGCGACCTTACGGTTAACGCGCCGTTGCTGCCAAGGCTCGAGTCGATGAAATACTGCGCAAAGCCTTGCGTTTGTCCTTGTGTGCCGATGAAAATGGCGACGCCGAAAACCACACCAGCGAGGCTGAGCAATAACGCACGCTTGCGGTGCAAAAGAAATCGCAATGCGATATAGAGCGGCGGCGTCACTTCAATTGCGTGGCGACGATGCGGACCTTGCGCTCTTTGACGAACCGGCCCACCCGCATCTTGTCCTGATTGTTCACGATGACGTGATCGCCTTCCGACAGCCCGAAGGTTATCTCCGTGAAATCGAGCGTGCGATATCCGGTTTTTACCGTCCGCTTTCGCACCGTCCCGGCTTTCACAATCCATGCTTGATCGACCAGCAGCGCGCGGGTGGGCACAAGGAGCGCGTTTTCGTGCGTGCCGGTAATGATGTTCATCTCGCCGGTCATCCCCGCCATCAAATTGTCCGGCGGTTTTTCCATTTCCAGGATCACCGTGTAGCGCTGCGTCTCCGGATCGGCCGCAGGTTGAATCGACGAAACCCGCGCACCAAAAACCTGAGTGCGATAAGCGTAAAGTTGCACTTTCGCTTTCATTGCTGGCTTCACTTCACCCACGTCTTCCTCGTTTACTTCGCCGCGCACGTAAGTTTTGCGGGACGAGACGGTGAAGAGCTGGTTTCCTTCCGCTACCAATTCACCGTCAATGGTTGAAACCGCACTGAGCAAACCGTCCATCGGCGCGCGAATCTCCGAATTGCGCATCTGCGCTTCCAATTTTTTACGGGTCTCGTCCAGAGCCTGCAAATTGCGATCCCTCTCGATCCGTTCGTTCTCAACCGCGCCGCGCAACCGGTTCACTTCGCTCTTAGCTTTTTCATATTCCACCGCCGGCACGTTTCCAGACGCCACCACCTGCTCGAGACGATGCAAGGTATCTTCCGCCGCTTTCAGCAGTTCCTCGGACGGCAGGGGAAGCTTCGCCCGTTCGCTCGCGGCCTGCAGATCGGTCCGTGCCTGCTTCAATTGTCGCGCCGTTGTTTCGTCGGCAATGCTGGCCAGCAGCTGTCCTTTACTTACACTCTTGCCGATCGCGCCGCGCCCGGCCGAAAATTCCTCCGCCAGCTGAATGAATCCGGAATTTTGCGCGCGGACGTGCACGACAAACGCAGGTTCGATCCGCACCGTTCCGTAAACTGCCGAGAACGCGGTGCCGCGGTGAATGGCGGCCACTTCCGCCACCGGCAGGAAAAAATAATAGACCACGCCATAAATGAGGACGAGTAACGCCCCGGCGATCCACCAAACCCGCCTGGATTTCGGCATCTTCAAGAAGTGCAATTAATGCACATCTTCGGCCAATTGGAAATAACGCCCGGTGGCGCGGTCCCATTCGGCCAGTCCGACGTTCTGTAGATAGCTCGCCTCGAGCAGTCCGGTCACGGTCTTCAGTTGACTGCCCTCGGCGAGGCGATATTCCAATTGCGAGGCAAGACCGCTACCGAGATTTTGTTGAACCGCCGCGGCCGTTTGTTCGGCGGTTTCCGTTCCGGCTGCGAATGATTGGTGGCGCGCTTCGATCCCCGCCAGATCGTTGCGAATCTTCAAAAGTTCGCGGCTCACGCTCGCTTCCAATTTTTGCAGTTCAACTTCGTTGATCTCGCGCGCCTTGCGCGCCTTGAGGACTGCGCCGCCCACTTTTCCATTGTCGATCACCTGCCACGTGTAAGCCGCGCCCTCGCGAATTTCCGAGCCAAGAAAGTCCTGGGTGCGACTGGTCGAGCCTTCGCGATGAATTCCAGACACCGGAATGTAATCGCCCGTCACACTGCCGACCGCGTTCGGATAATATCCGGCGGCAATAATGCGCTCACCTTCATTCGCCGCGCGAATTAACAGCCGCGCGAGTTTGATGTCAGTCCGGCGTTCCAAGGCCGCGGCGGTTTCCGCGTTAAGATCGACATTCATCTGCCTGAACGACAGTTCGCCGTCCGGACTGGGAAGGATGGCGTTGGAACTAAGGGCGACTCCCATTGCTTGCGAGAGCTGCAATTGCGCAGCCGTGTAACTGCGTCGCGCATTTTCCACCAGGGGATCGAGCTCGCGCGCTTCCACGGTCGCAGTCGTAAACGCGCTTCGATCCACCAGGCCGGCTTGGTAGCGGTCGCTCTGGCTGGATGTGTTTTCGTCCAAGTGTTGGCGCTGCTTCTGGCGGACCGACAGCAACTCGCGATTATAAACCGCGGAATAAAACGCGAGGCGGGCGGCGTGCAATTGTTGCTCGACCGCAAGATTGAGTTGCTGTTCCGCGATCAAAACATCGACATCCCCGCGCCGAAGCGACGGCGGAATCGCGGCATTAATTAGTGGCTGGGTCAACGAACCGCGGGCGAAGCCGAATATCTTTGTTGACGTTTCCCCGGAGCGATCTCCGCCTTGCACGCCAGCGGGCACGTTTAGTTTTAGACTCGGCCAGATAATGGATCGCAGCGCCAGCCGGCGACCGGCAGCCTGTTCGACATTCAATTTCGCCCGCTGGATCTCCGGATTTTTTTCCAGCGTCGTGTTCAAAACTCCTTCCAGCGTAATGCCTCGTGCGGCGGGCAAGATCGACAACAACAAGATAGCAGCGGTGAATTTTGATCTCATTGCTGCGTGAGTTTGGCCGGTGGTTGCGCCACATCGAACGCCTGTTTCTCATGCCGGGGTTTCAAGCGGTTCGCAGCGAAATCGAGCGCTTCCGGCGTGCTGCCACAGGCGCGCGCGAGCCTGGCCAGAGCCACATTATGCAGGTAAATCGCGCTCAAACGCGTCGTGCGCGTGCGGGTGACGTCCGCCGCAGCTTGTAAGATATCGAGCTGCGTTCCCAAACCGGCAGCGAGATTGGTTTTGGCGATTTCGAGAGATTCGTCCGCCGTCTGGACGCTTTTGGTTTCCATTTCGAGAACGTTCTCGCCTTGTTGGAGGTCGAGAAACGCGCTCCGCACTTCGGATCCGACCGCTCGGCGCGCGGCCTCAAGCGCAGCCACCGCTGCTTCGCGGCGCGCGCGGGTGGCTTGCATTCGTCCTTTGGTCGCGAAGCCGTCGAAAAGGTGCCAGGAGCCGCTCACGCCCGCGAGATATCCATGGTTGAATTCGTGCCCAACGGCGGGGTCGCGCTCATTGTAAATCTCGTAGCCGGAAAAAAGTTGAACGTGCGGTCGCAGCTCGCTTTGATCTACCTTTAATTGGCGATCTTCGATTTCGACATCGATTTGGCGCGCTTTGATTCCGGCGCGACTCACGTCCGCGCGGCCAAGACATTCGTTCAGGTCGGGATGAAGCGCCGCGTACTGCAATTGTCCTGCGACTTCGAAACGCGGTTGGTCCGGATTTGACCGAAAATCGATTCCGAAAAGTTCGCCCAGCCGAAGATACGAATTGGTCAACTGCGTTTTGGCGCTGGCCAGTTCCGGTTGCTCGTTAGCCACGGCCACTTGGGCGCGACGGACGTTCAAGGTTCCGGCAATTCCGGCGCGCTGTCGCTCCTCTTGCGATTTCAATTCTTCATCCAGGGCGCGCACGGA
This sequence comes from Chthoniobacterales bacterium, assembly GCA_038230255.1. Classification (GTDB taxonomy): domain Bacteria; phylum Verrucomicrobiota; class Verrucomicrobiia; order Chthoniobacterales; family UBA10450; genus AV40. Next base: position 257,019 of record JBBRNP010000004.1, on the reverse strand, counting down.
ATTTTCGCGGACCCGCACTTTCGATCGATTCAAAAGCACATCGTAAAACGCAACCCGCACATCCATCGCCACCTTGTTGCGGACTTCTTCCAGCTCGCACCGCTGCTTTTCGATAATCAATTCTGCAATCGCCACCTGATTCGAGACTGCGCCGCCGGTGTAAACATTTTGAAGTGCGCGCACGGAAGCGTTGTAATCCTCTTCGCGCAGGCGGGTGTTGTTTTGGGTTTGTCGCTTGTCCGCGAATCCGGATGAGATGACTGAGGGCAAATATCCCGAGCGCGCTTCGATCAATCCGCCGTGTGCCGCCTCCAGCTTTTTGCGGGCGATAACGATCTCCGGATTCTGGGCGTCGGCCAGGGCCACCCCTTGTTCGATCTCATAACTAGGGACCTCGGCCCCCGCGCTGCCGGAAAGCCCGATGGCGAGCAAAGCGAGGGCGAAAAGGGGGATCTGGCCGGGGCAGCCCTGTTTCCTAACGAGTGTCCTCAAAATTGCTTGCATGCTAGCGCTGAATGCGGCAGTTTCCACGCTCAAATCGGGCGAGGTTTTCACCCTCGGACGAGACCTGACATATCAGCCGCCTCCTTAACCTTTTAATGCTTTAAAACCTACTATATTGCATCTTGCCCCAAGCGCACCGCTGCGGGTAGGATTTCTTTTTTCCCATGAGAAAGATTCGTATCGCCATCGTCGGAGTGGGCAACTGTGCCAGCTCGCTCGTCCAGGGTATCAACTTTTACCGCAGCTCCTCCGTCAACGGCAACGCTGTCGGCCTGATGCACAAGCAAATCGGCTCGTATCGGCCCGGAGACATCGAGGTTGTGGCCGCTTTTGACATCGATCGCCGAAAGGTCGGGCTCGACGTCAGCAAAGCCATTTTCGCGCCCCCCAATTGCACCAACGTCTTTTGCGATAAAGTCAGCCTCACCGGCGCCATCGTGAAAATGGGTTTGGTGATGGACAGCTTTGCGCCTCACATGGCCGACCACGACCCGCTTCGCACTTTTCTGCCGTTGGAAAAAGAATCCACTCGCGAACAAATCATCGGCGAATTGAAAGATTCCGCCACCGAGATCATGGTCAATTATCTGCCGGTCGGCTCCGAAGAAGCGGCCAAGTTTTACGCCAGTTGCGCGCTGGAGGCGGGCGTCGGGTTCGTAAACAACATTCCCGTTTTCATCGCCAGCGATCCGGTTTGGGCGAAACGTTTTGCCGACAAAAATTTGCCGATCGTCGGGGACGACATCAAATCGCAACTGGGCGCGACCGTGCTTCATCGCACGATTGTCGATCTTTTCCGGAAACGCGGCGTCAAAGTCGAGCGCACCTATCAGCTTAACACCGGCGGCAACACCGACTTTCTCAACATGCTTAGCCGCACCCGGCTGAGCTCGAAGAAAACTTCCAAGACCGAAGCGGTGCAATCGGTCATGAACGAACGTTTGGCCGACGAAAACATTCACATCGGCCCGAGCGATTATGTTCCGTGGCAACTCGACAACAAGATCGCCTTCATTCGCGTCGAAGGCCGTCTTTTCGGCAACGTGCCGATGGAGCTCGACATCAAACTTTCGGTCGAAGATTCGCCCAACTCCGCCGGCATCGCTATCGACGCCATCCGTTGCTGCAAACTCGCGCTCGATCGCGGGATCGGCGGCGTCCTCAATTCGCCCTCCGCGTTTTTCTCCAAGCATCCGCCCGTCCAGATGACCGACGACGAAGCCTACCGCTGCGTCGAACAATTCATCCGCGGCGAGCGCGATCGCTGACGTCGCCGACTTTCCTTAAATGCCCCCCTCGAACCGGATCAGACGCCAAAATGGCGTCTTTAATTGCGCCATTTTGGCGTCTACTTCTCGTTAGACCATTAAGAAAGACCTACCCATGGCACTACCAGATAGCTACACCATTAAAATCGGGGCGATCCCTGCATATTTCGAGGCTATGCGTGGCGCCGAGGCGCCAGAACGTTTCTCGGTCAACTTCTTGCGGAATTTGGAGTTCACGAGTTCCAACGACCGCCTGATTATCGGGATCTTAAAGGAGCTTGGATTTCTAAATGCTGATGGTGTCCCGCAGGACCGGTATCACGAATTCCTAGACAAATCCCAGTCATGGACGGTCTTGGCTGAGGGTATCAAAGAAGCCTATGCCGATTTGTTTGCCGTGAACAAAGAGGCGAACAACCTCGATGTTGATGGAGTATTCAACAAGCTTAGAACCCTCTACAAGGGCGAGAAGAAAGACACGGTGATTCGCAATATCGCCAAGACGTTCGCTGCACTCTGTGAGATCGCAGATTTTTCGAAGCCGAAGGACAAGCCAAAGACTAAGGAAGAGCCTGTAAAGAAAACTGCATCGCCCAAAGCCACCGGAGCCGACTCCGGCGCTGCTGAGAAGAGTGATATGTCGATCGAGGCGTTGCAATATCACATCAACATCGTTCTTCCAGACACGCGTGATCAATCGGTCTACGATGCAATTTTCAAGAGCCTACGAGATCATTTGGGATAGATCGTGAAAGAACTTTATCCATTTGTATATCGCGGCTTGTTGACTCAAGAGAGTCTTGATAAGGCTGGGCGCAAGGCAAGCTACAAATTTGGTAGCGAAGACTCTCGCCTCATTGATGAAAAGTTATCCCTAGAGATGCTAGACCCTGAAGCCATCGCCTCTGCTCAACGGATGGCTTTAGTCTATACCGCAGTCCACGCCTTTGAGAACACTGTCCGCGATTTCGTTCGATCCGCGATGATCGAAGTACATAAGGAGGACTGGTGGTCGACCGTGCCAGCAAAGATCCAAGCAAAAGCTAAGATTCGCATGGAGGAGGAAGCCAGATTCCGATGGCATGGCGCACGGGGTGGAGCAGAGATTGATTACTGCGATTTTGGCGACCTATCCTCTATCATTGTGACGCAATGGGAAACCTTCAAAGATGTTTTGGTAGACTTGGAATGGACAAAATCTCTTTTGGCGGTTCTGGAGAGGTCTAGGAATATCGATGGAGCCGACCGCGAGCCGCCGTACTATCCAGCTTCACATGAGTTCAACGCCTCAATCCGTAGCGACGTGCGCTCCCGCTCGCGGCAGCTCATCTTGTTCTCGTTAGCTGCTTTCCCATGCCATATGAAACCACGCCATCTCCTAATCGGTTGTATCGCGTTCGCAGCTATAGCGCACGTTTGTGCGGCCAAGCCGCACAAACATCCGCCGCCACAACAACACAAACCGGCTCCGGCGCAGGCGCCGGCCCCTCCGCCGCCTCCACCAGCCTCAGCGCTGCCATCGGTTCAGCTGCAATATTTCTTCGACATGCACCTCAACAACATCTTCGCGCCAATCGACGCGAAGATTCCGCCGTTGCCACGCGATCAGCTCACTCAGCTGAACGAAAGCTTCAAAGACGGCCTCGCGGGCGCACCACCGGAGAAGAAGCCTATGTATGAAGCGGCTATAGGTGTTTGCGACCTGCTTGCTCGTGCGATGGACGAGCGAGAGAAGCACGCGAGTAACTTACAGGGAGCTTTTGCGCACTCGCTCGATCCCGCACCTGCTGATCGCACCGTGAACAGACGCGCGGACGCCGTGAACGAAGTTCTTATCACCACGAAGCGCGAGTGGACATACCGCGCTGTTAGTCTGCGCAAGCTCATTAACATTCGCTATGCGCAGGAGCGGCAGAAGGAGCGCGACGCCGCTGCTGTAGCGAAACCCAGCACCTAACTAAGCGCTGCAGCCAACAGAAAAGAAAGTAGGAAGTAGAAATTAGAAAGTGGAAAACTAAAAAGTGAGTTAGCCTCTGTCGGCGGTCGCTCAGCTTGGTCTCGTTAGACGTGGTCGCACTCCGTTAAAGCAATTCGAGTTGGATTGAGTTATTGGCCGCGGGTATCGGCCCAGGCCGTGCCGGCGTCGGCCGGAATTCGGTCGCGACTTCTTCGTCGAACTGGTCGGGCGGAAGCTTTTCCAGTCGCGACCATTCGCGGGCGAGCTCGTCGGTTTTGTAACGAACGAGGGCGCCGGCCGCGGTGGAATAAATCGCAGCTTCGACGTCGAGTTTGGCAATCTCGCTGACCGCTTTCCAGTAGGCGACGAGCTGCGGACGATAACGCGCGTGCAACGTCTCGGTGTTGTCCGGCGGGACGCGGTCGGTTTTCCAATCCAGGATCAGGCATTTGCCGGTGCGAGCCGCGCTACCGTTACTTGGTTGAAAGAAGGCAAGGTCGATCACGCCTTCGATGCATCGCTCGTTGTCCACTCGCCAAAAAAATGGCATCTCGGCGTGGACGATCGATTTGTCGGCATCAAAGTGGCGCCGAAAGTTTTCAGGCTCGGAGAGATGAGCCAGGAGAAGTTTCCATTCGCGGAGCGAACGCGCCGGATCCGGCGACATTGTTTTCTGCTGATCGAACACGCGGTTCCATGAATTAGGACTTTCATCCCATGGGAGCCGTTGAATGAAATCGTGCCACCAAAGTCCGTAGCGTAACGCCGGGCTCGTCTTTGATAACTGCCTGTCCGGCTCGGACCGCGGCGCATATCTAATTTCCTCGAGCGCGGCAGATTCTTCCGAGGGCAAACCGCTCGGGTTCAGTTTGCGCACGAACACGCTGGCGTTTTGAATCGCAATCGTCTTGTCGATCTTCGCGACCGGTAATTGGATGTCGATTCCATCTCTTCCTCTTCCGCTTGATCTTACTCTGAAATATTCCGTGGTGATGCTACACGACGCTGGCTCGACGCCGATGCGCGCAAACGCCGCTGCGTTCACATCGTTCTTCTCCGCCTTGAGCCATTTCGATTGGGAATGGCTGTGAATTTCGCCGCTCGCCTTGGCAAACAACTCGTTGTCGAAAGCGAGCACGAGCGTGTGCTGGGCGCGGGTCAGCGCCACGTAGAGCAAGCGTTCCATTTCCTGGCGATTCTCGCGCTCGAGCAACTCTTGGATTTCGTCGGTGGCGTCAGACAAATCGAGAAGCACAATCGTTTCGCCGGTCTCGCGGATTTTAAGCAGACGCGGGTAACGCGGCGACGCGGAGCGAACGTCGCGTGTTAGAAATGGAACGATCACCGCTTGCCACTCGGAGCCTTTTGCTTTTTGCGACGTGATCAATTGAATCGCGTCCGGGCGCGACGGACGAATTTCGCGGGCATCGGCGAAATGCGTTCGCAAGTGTCCGGCAAATTCGGTCAAGGTCATGTGCTCGGCTTCGGACGAACCGGCCAAGGCGAGCAACGCGTCCAATTCGCCATCCAGATTTTCAAAGTCCGCGCGGGGCAACGCGTTGAGGCGCTCGCGCAATTGTGTCCGGCTGACGATTTCGTTGACCGCGTCAAACAGCGGCAAAGGCAGGATCGACAATCGGAGTTGCGCGAGGAGGCTCAGTGTTTTGGAAACGACATCGTTGCCGGTGGTCAGGGTCTCGATTTGGAAGCGGTCGCCGTAGCCTTGCGAGAAAACGGCCAGGTCGTGATCGGAGATCCCGAAGAGCTCCCGGAGGAGGCCGGCGATCTCATAACCGGACCGGGGCTGCGACAGTACTATTAAGAGGGCGGTCAACCAGGCGTAGGCCGGACTGTCGCCTTTTAGCTCCTTTTCGGACTGGATTTGGACGTTGAGCCCCGCCGCCCGCAGACCGCGGCGCAGGGTCTGAAGCCATTCCTTCCGAGGACAGAGAACGGCGACGTCGCGCCAGGTCTCGGCCCGGAGTTTGGCCAGGCCGGTCTCTTGCAGCCATTTCCCGAGCTGGCGCGCTTCCTCGGCGGCTTTGCGCGCGTCAGAAACTTTGCCTCGTGGGTCTGGCCGCAAGTTCGCCGGCTGCAAATTGAGACGCACGACTTGTCCGGGCAAAACTTGCGGCCGCGGGTTCAGCTCGACGAATGCGACCTGCTCGTCCCGATCGTTGAGAATTTCCCGGAACGTTTCGTTCACGAAATCGAGCTGGGCGGTGTCGAGCCGGAAAGTGACCGAAAATTGAAGCGCCTCGGCCGCGCCCGTTTCGATCAAGCTCTCGTGAATCCGGCGATATTTGGAAAGATCGGCGCGGTCGCGGTAAATCGACTGCTGAAAATCGCCGACCATGCAGAAGTGCCCGGCACGTGGCGCGAATTCTGGCTCTGTCTCTTCTGATGCCAGTCCGGCTCGGACTGGGCGGGCCAGTTCGAGCAGAAGTGAAAACTGACGCGGATCAGTGTCCTGGGCTTCGTCGAGGATGACGCGATAAGATTTTTCCCGGATCTCGCGCCCGATCTTGGGATGTTTCGTTAATTCGAGCGCGAGCGCGATCTGGTCGTCGTAAGTCAAAAGGCCGCGCTCAATTCGAAACTCGCGGTAATCGCGCTGCACTTCCGCGGCCACGCAGAGCGACGCCTGATCGATCCATCGCCGCACCGGTGCGAAGGCTTCGCGTTTGATGCGAACGAAATCTTTCGCCTTCGAAAAACAAATCGGCCAGCGAACGAAGTCCTCAGAATTACGCCACCGTTGTTCGGCGCGTTTCAATTCCTTTTGATACGGCGGCACGGTTTGCAGCATCGAGCCCTTGGCGGGATAGCGGTGAACCACGCTGAAGTCGGTATCCGGACACTTTCCCGTCGGCGGAATACCCGGTTCAAAATCAGAGCGGCGACCGAGTTCCATCAACGCGCGCGCTTGGACGTGCCGGAGCAGTTCGCGGCGATTTTCGTCCGAAAGCGATCGGCCGATTGTCGTCTGCTGCTGGACGAACTCGTTCCAGACCTCATCGTCATCGGTGATCACATCGAAAGTCGGCGGCAATCCGAGATAATGGCCGTAGCTCTCGAGCAATCGGACGCAGAAGGCGTGAATGGTGCCGAAGAAAGCGCGGTTGAACGCGGCCAGCACTTCCACTGAAACGCCGGCTGGTAAAACTTCGGCGCGAGCGCGCTGTTGCATCTCGTCAGCGGCGCGATTGGTGAACGCCACAACCACGAGTTGCGGCAGCCAATCGCGCGCCTGCTCGCTCTTGGCAATTCGGACGATGCGATCGGTAATGGCGCGCGTTTTCCCGGAGCCGGCTGCGGCCACGACCGAGAAATTTCGGTCGAGCTCGGTGACGAAACGCTCGCGATTCGGTTGATCGATCGGCTCGGTCATGATCGGTCGTCCTCGTCGTCGGCAAACGCCGGATGGGTCAGCACCCATTTCTCGTCTAGGAATTCCTTATCAATCGGCAGGGTCGCCAGCGGATAGTCCGGATTAAAGCCGAACTCGTTTCGAATTGGGCCGCGCAGTCCGAAGATTCCGGTTTCCTGCATTCGATAAAGCTCGGTCCAAAAATCGGAGTCGGCGGCGAGAGCGGTCATGTCCAGCTGCGGCCGGTCGAGCTCGGTGCGCAACGAAAGAATGCTCAGGCGAATCTCGGCAGCGCCGAGTTCACGCGCGGCCAATCCGTAGAGGCCGAGTTGGATGGCGTCGCCGCGCACCAGTTTTTTCCGCAGATTGGCGGCGCGCGCGTCCGGTGTCTTTCCGGGCGGCGTTAATGGCTTCTGACTTCCAGTCTTGTAATCAACAATCCAAACATCGGCGCCGGCCAGCTGCGAATTGTTCGGTTGTGTTTGCGCGAGGATGAGATCGATCTGGCCCCGGACTCGAAGTTTGTTTCCGTCGCCTACCGAAAGGAGCTGAGGCGATTCCAGTCTCCACTCTGCGGCCATGCGCGGCTGGCCTCCCATTTCCGCCAGCTTGCTCGCGAGAAAATCAGCCAGAGCGAGTGCGTTACTCCAACCGGAACTCCACCAATCGGGCACGGTTCGGCCGGAGACGGCGCAAAGATCGACAATCGCTTTTCGGAATCTGTGCGCGGCGCTCTCGATTCGTTCGCACATCTCCTTACCGGTTGGAAAATCGACAAAGGCGTTTTTTTCTTCGGAAGCGGCGATCCTGGCGAGCCAATCATGGACCCACGTTCCAGTGGCGGCGTTCCATTGATTCAGGTCCGACTCCTGGTTTTCGACTCCAAGAAATGTTTTCAACCAGATAAGCGCAGGAGTTTTGACGACTCTCTGCCATTCGGTCGTGGCCAACGTGATCTCGCGGCCAATTGGCTCGCGCAGCGCGAATTCATATTCGCCAAACGGAACGTCCGGCATTCGCCGGGCTTCGTATGCAATCCGTGTTTGATCGATCCCGGCGTCTGTCGCCGACGCTGATTCGAAAAGTTTCTGGTCTTTCAGCCATTCGAACGTTTTCTCGCGCAAGATCGACATCGTTTCCTGCGAAAGCGGGGCGTTGCGCGCGATGAAATAGGCCTGACTGAAAAGCTCGCTCGGATTCCAAACCCGTTCTGGCGCCGATTCCTGGAGCAAACTGGCAGTGATCGCGAGCCCGTGCTCGGCTGATTCTAGAGCGGCGCCGAATTGCCGGAGAGCGATCTGCCGCTCGTCTTGCGCGCTGAGAAGAAATGTTTTGTCTTTTGCGAGAGTGGAGTGGCCTTCGCCTTGTTTCCCGCGGCGAGTCGCGCGCGTGTTTAGATCGACAATTTCCTCGTCCGATAAAAATCCTGATTCGCGCTGACTCTGCGGCCATTCGCCCTGGTTGAGGCCGGCCAAAATCAGATGCGACCACTCGTGTCCGTCCGCTTCGCCATAAGAAAGAAGGTGAACCGGGCTGTAAACGTGGCCGGCCTGCGGCGCGCGGGCGACTGTAAACGAATCGAGAATTTCCTTTAACCAACGCAAATAAATTGCGCGCGAAAATTCCATCGAACTCGCAGCGCTCCATCGCTGCGCGAATCGTTCGATCTCGATCCAGCGATTTTCCCACTTCAATTTGGAAAAGATCGCCTTCGTTTCGGTGAGAAACTGCGCCAAAGTCGCCTTTGACGGAAGAAACGCGATGGATCGGAGCAGTTTTGCGATTCGAACGAGTTTATCTTTTTCCGTCCGCTGGGCGCAGTACTCGCGCAACAGATTGATGTCATCGATCAGAATCTGGCGATAAGCCCAACGCAGATTGTCCCGGACCTCCTGGATCGATAACCCGTCGACGGAATCGGGATTCGCTTCCAGGAATCGAAGGACCGGTTCGAGTTGGTGGTTCTCCTGTAAATGGAGCCACGCGTTCCAAGCGGGCTCCTCGAATTCGCCCGGTGTCAGATGCCCGATGGCGTCGTGATGCGGAATACCGGCCCGAGTTAGAAATTCCGAGACAAGGCGTGCCAGTGCGCCGGCGCGCGGAAAGAGAATGCCGAGACGGGTGCACGACTTTTCCGCCAGAAATTTGAGGGCGATGGCCGAGATGGCCCGCGCCTGCTCGGTGGCGTTGAGACCGATCAGGAATTGCGGTTCGCTGCGGCTGTCAGAATCGGTTCCGGTGTTCGTCGGCTGATTGAGATGGACGAAGGGGCGACTTCGTTCCGTCCGGTCCGCGATCGGCGCCGCCGAATCGAAATGTTCTTCCCAATTTCCGATCCAGGATTCGTCGGCTGCGCGAGCTTGCTCGCGTGGGTATTCGAGGACCACGGTTGCGCGTCTTGCGAAAGAAACCGCCGCCTCCAACAACGGCCAGAGCGGCCAATGCCTCGCGGTGAATCCGATGAGGAGCAGATGGCTAAACCGCGGTGGCGCGCCTTTGGCCGCTGCCAGCGCGTCGCGATCAGCCTCATGAACCAGCTTGAACTCGCATTGTCGGGCCAGGTGTTGAAATTCCTGGACGATCTCGCGCACGGCGGGCGCGCCGATATTTTCAAATTTCCAACCGGCGGCACTGACTTGATCGAACATTCGCAACAGATTGTCCGGTGAACGCGCAATTGATTTCGCAATCGCGGCCGAGTCGACATCCTCCGAGTTCCGGCTCCCGACCGATTCAGCGGCAGTGGCCAGAAGCAGGCGAAGATGCTCGCGTAATGGGAGCGCGGAAACGTCTTCAGCGAGGAGCAGCTCGCGAAGGTGCGACGGGGTGATAAATTTTACCCCGAGCAACGGAATTTCATGTTCCAATAATCTCGAACGCAAAAATGCCGCGCCGCTTGGAAATGGTGTGACGACCGCAACCGTCTCGTTACTTTCCAGCGACGCCAGCGCAGCCTCTTTGAACCAGGGCAAGAGAACGCTTTCCCAGGCGCTCGCGAACGACGAACCGATGTGCAGCGAAACTCGCATTAGACTAATGGGACAGATGCGGCGTATGAATCAAACGCCGCTAATGATTTTGTTTTGCTCGCGTCGCCAATCGGGCGCGAGTCATGCGCTCGCGGAGACCGCCTTCGTTCAGAAAATCTTTCTCGAGTTTGCGGAGCAATTGGTCGAGCAGGTAGTTGGTCTGGTGGATGAGACAGATGAGAATATTAGCTACCACTTCGCTTGGCCGTGTTTCGATATATGTCTCATAGGCCGTATAGGACGTATCTTTCTTCGCGCCAAGCTTGCGAACGAACAGCGCCTCGCGGCTGTCCTTTGGCCACAGCTTGTGTGCGTGCACGCGCAGAAAATCTTTATAATCTTCAAGCAATTCTTCCAAACTCGCGCGAGCCACATTAATTAGCTTAATTTCGGCTTCTTTGGATGTGCCGGAAATTTTACTGCCCTCGACAATGTTTTGTTTCCCGGAACGGGCGGCCTGGACCATTTGGTCGATGGTGCGGTCCCTTCTTCTAAGAAATCGCTGGCAAAAACGCGTCGTGCCTTGGAAGACGATGTTTGCTTTTTGGTAGGCAAGGAGGCCCGCGTATCCGCCGTGCGGCGGAATGAAACCGTCGTTCGGGGGGACGACTTTTCTCATCGGCATCAAAGTTTATGCCCTGCGGGGTCGCGTGGCGAGATAAGTCCTATAGGTCGGATAGGACGTATGAGGGTTCGCGTGTCGCCAACGCGCCGAGTCACGCCGATGCGATCCAGGTATTCCAGGAAAGGAATGATAACGCGTCGCGAAGTGCCGATCTTTTCACGGAGCTGACTCGCCGTGGCCGGGCCATTGGTGGAAATGAACGCGACAACCTGGGCTTTCATTTGCTCGATGCTCTCGCGGAGAAGCACGACTTCCGGCGTGATTTCAACGATCTCGCCGTCGTTGATCAGAAACCGAAATGCGGCGTCGTTTTTGGCCGCAATAGCTTCTCGCGCCGGTGGATCGAACGGTTTTGCAGACAGCCCGGCGCGAATCTTTTCCGCCGCAGCTTTCAAATCCGGTGGCAAGCTGGCGCGGTGCGACCCCCGCGCTATCATCGATCCCGTGCGAACAAAATCGCTTCGGCAAAGATCGACCATCAGCGCGTCGAAAACGGCCGGCGAAATTGAGTTTAGGTCGGCGCGCAGCTCGTTCAGTTCGAGGCCGCGCCGCTCCGGATGCGTTCGATGAGCTGTGTCGATAATTCGCGCGGCACGTTCGCGTAAATCAAGCCAGACCAGCATTTTTGCGCCAACATTGTCGGACAGGAAAATTTCGCCGTGATGAGACAACCGCTGCAAAGCTTGCGCAATCTCCACGGCGCTGAAGTGCGACCGCTCGAGTAAGTGAGAAGGTTCTATCACGCCGGTCCGCCCGAACTCCGTCCAAACGGCAAGATCGACATCGGCGGGAGCGACTGCGCGTGTCGCGAGGCGCGTGACTTCCGGAGTCCGCCGGAAATCTTTCGGATTTGAATCTACGTTGAAAACAACGCCGCCCGCGATTGTGTGCTGTTCGGACGCGTCGCGCAACGTCACCCGGTCACCCACGAATGCGAGCAATGGGATGTTCAACCGGAGCTGTGCGATCGCGCTCTCGCCTGCGCCGAGCGGATGAGCTTCCGCCAAAATTACTTTCGCGAGCACGCGGGTTGTGCCGTGGTGGATGTAGGCCGACGTGCCCGGCTTGATCGGCACAGCGCGTTGCAAACGCGTCGAGCGGGTGAGGAGGACGTCCAACGTAGAGCTCGGCTCAAATCGCTGAGTGGTAATGACATCGCCGCGTTTCACATCGGTCCCGATTTCCAGATCCGGCAGGTTGATCGCGGTGCGTGTTCCCGGTCCGACCACGTCGACATCACGGCCGTGAGTCTGCACCGAGCGAATGCGAGCGGAGATGTCCTTGGGCTGAGCAAAGATATTGTCGCCGGCCCGCAACGTTCCACCGGTGAGCGTTCCGGTAACGACGCTGCCGATTCCGCGCAACGTGAATGCGCGATCGACGAACAATCTCGATTTGCCGATGTCGCGCGGTGGCGGCAAATTCGCGAGCTCGGACGAAATCGCGCTCTTCAAGTCTTCCAGTCCTTCACCGGTCCGAACGGACGTAGGAATAACCGGCGCGTTGGTGAATTTCGTTTCACTGAGTTTCTCGCGGATTTGGCTGGTGACATTGTCGATCTTGCCGAGATCGCTTTTCGTGAGCGCGACCACGATCCGTTCTAAACCGAGATAAAGCAGAATCTCCAAGTGCTCTTCCGTTTGCGGCATCCATCCGTCGTCGGCGGCAACAACAAGGAGCGCGAGATCGATCGAACCGACTCCAGCGATCATGTTACGAACGAAATCTTCGTGACCCGGAACATCGACCATGCCGACAGAAAAAGTTGAGGGTTGGTCCGAGGTGCGAGCCGCACTGGCGTTAGACTGGCCTTTGTTGAGAGTTGAGAGCGGAGCGGGAAGCTGAAGATTTGCAAAACCCAAGTCGATCGTAATGCCTCGGGCTTTTTCTTCCGGTAGGCGGTCGGGGTCCGTCCCAGTGAGCGCTTTGACGAGTGCGCTCTTGCCATGATCGACGTGGCCTGCGGTCGCGAGAATGAAATTTGTCACCGAGTCGTGCATGCGGTGCGAATGGCATCAATGACGAGATCGTCCTGGTGTGAAAAGATCGTGCGCAAATCGAGTTTGAAGCGACCGTCACCGATGTAGCCGATGACGGGAGGAATGGAACGGCGCAGGGTGCGCGCAAAATCCTGGATCGAGCCGTCCTCTGGCAGAAAATCGAGTGTGATCGAGGGCAAAATCGATTTCGGCAAGGTGCCGCCACCAATTTTCGACGTTCCGCTGCCGATCAGGATTTTCACGGGCAATCCCTGGAGACGAGTTACGATCGCAGCTGCCCGGGCGCGCAATTCGTCTTTTGGAATTTGGAGAAGAGCGAGCGCGGGAATTTCGCTCGTCACTTGATTGAGGTGAAGATCGACCGTCGTTTGCAGCGCGGCGAAAACTAATTTGTCGCACCGCAGCGCACGAAAGAGCGGTTCGCTTTTGAGGGCGGCAATCAATCGTTTCCGGCCGGCAATGATTCCGGCCTGCGGGCCGCCGAAAAGTTTGTCGCCGCTAAAACAAACAAGGTCGGCTCCATCTTTCAAAGCTTCGGCTGGCATTGGTTCGTGATGATGCAATCCGATTTGCTCGGTGGCGCTCATCGCGCCGCTTCCCAGGTCTTCCACAAATGGAACGCGTTTTTTGCGCGCGAGAGTTGAAAGTTCCGTAGTTGAAACCGAGTCGACGAAGCCGCTCATGAAAAAGTTGCTCCGATGAACCTTGAGAATGAGCGCGGTCTGTTTGCCGATGGCGCGGGCATAATCTGCGAGCGTCGTTTTGTTGGTAGCGCCGACTTCGCGCAATTTCACGCCGCTCGCCTCCAGGATTTCGCCGATGCGAAAGCCTCCGCCGATCTGAACCAGTTCGCCGCGAGAGATGATGACTTCGTTTGGAGGGACACGCGCTGTCGTGTCCGATTTGTGGGCGCCGACAGCGCGGCGCCCTCCAACGAAATGACGAACAATCAAAACCAGAGCGGCAGCGCAATTGTTTACGATGGTGGCCGCTTCCGCCTGGCAGAGGAGGGCGAGCGCGCGCTCCAAGTAAGCGCCGCGGGTGCTGCGGTCGCCGCTGGTAAGGTCGAGCTCCAGATTATTATAAGAGGAGGCAACGTTCCGGAGCACTTCGCCGGCGCCCTGCGGAAGGGGAGACCGGCCGAGGTTGGTATGAATGACGATGCCGGTGCCATTGATCACCGGTTGAATCCGGCTGGCGCGAAGCTTCTCGATCGAGGCGCGAACAAGATCGACAATCGTGCTGAACTCCGAGATCTGACGTTGCCGACGAAGCTTGGCCAGTTCCTCTCGAACAAGATCGACAATCAGCGGACGCGGCAAATCTATTTGTCCTATCGAGTCGAGAACCTTGTTCACCGCCGGGATGGCGCGACGCGAGCGCGATTTCACTTTGCCGTGCATATCAGCTTCTTTTGCAGGCGAGTCATACGGCCGATGACGGCCGCGCAAGGCGTCTTAGCCTTCTTTAAAACGCGAAGAACTTTTGGCAGCGCCGATTCGGCAACGCAGAGCAACAAGCCTCCGCTGGTCTGCGCATCCGTGAGCAAAGTTCGCTGAACTGGCGATGCCGATTTCAAATCGGCGATTTTTGTTGCGGCTTTCAAATTGTCGCGCGTTCCGCCGGGGATGCAGTCGTGCTCGATCAGTTTGAAAATCTCGTCGCTGATCGCCGGCACATCGTTGGAGAATATCTCGGCCGTGACCTTGCTCGCGCGGCAGATGTTGGAGAGATGACCGAGTAATCCGAAGCCGGTGACGTCGGTCGCCGCGCGGACAAGGTGTTTTTCGGCCAGCTCGGCGCCGACGGAATTTGTCAGCGACATCAAGGCGATGACTTTTTTCTCGAGGCCGCGCGAGGCAAGTCCGCGCTTGATTGCGGTGGTCGCGATGCCAGTGCCGAGAGGCTTGGTCAGGACGAGCAGGTCGCCCGGTCGCGCGTTTTCGTTGGCGAGAATATTTCGAAGATCGACAACTCCAGTGACGGCGAGACCGTAGATTGGCTCCGGATTGCGAATGGAATGTCCGCCGATGATGGCGCACCCAGCTTCAGCGGCTTTTTCCAGGCCACCGCGCAAAATGGCGGCGATGGTTTTCGGCGAAACGAGATTGATCGGGAATCCCATTATATTAAGAGCAGTGATCGGGCGACCGCCCATTGCAAAAACATCCGAGAGCGCATTGGCGGTCGCGATTTGTCCGTAAGCGAACGGGTCGTCGACGATTGGGGTGAAGAAATCCACGGTCTGCACGAGAGCGCGATGTCGATCCAAACGGTAAACGCCGGCGTCGTCGAACGTGCTCGAGTTAACGACCACGTTCGCGTTTCGATAAGCTGGTAGCTGACGCAAAACTTGCGCCAAGGCCTGTTGGCTCAATTTGGCTGCTCAACCGGCGCAGGACGATAGCGAGGTCAGCTTACGGATTTGTTCGCGCGACACGATTCACCTCCTTTCGTAACTCTTTTGCCGCCCGGGGACGGCGGCCTCTACAGAAGAACTGCCGCCAGGGACGGCGGCAGCTACAACGCAGTCGAAAATCGAAAATCGAAAATCTAAAATGGAACGGCGGAGAGGACAGGAATCGAACCTGCCCCGGCTCTTGCGAACCGACCACGGTTTTGAAGACCGCGAGGGCCACCAGGCACCCTTCACTCTCCGGAAGAAGGAAAAAGAAAACGCCCAACCCGCCTTCGCCAGGCTACGGCGTGGCAGGCGCTCAACGCCCAACGCCCAACGTCGAACTCCAGAGTTGGAGGGCGTCCGCGCTGTCGGCGCCAAAATATTTGGGACACGACGGCGCGTGTCCCTCCAGGAAAGATTATTTGAGCTTTTTGATCGCGGCGACGATGGCGTCGAAGTCCGGCCAGTCGCCGGAATCGAGTTTGGAGTGGAGCAGTTTGCCATTGGCGCGAATTTCAAAAGCGCCGCCGCCCGAAGGAATGAGCGTGAGCGATTTGATGCGTTCGCCGAGTTCAAGAATTTTGGTCGCCAAACTGACGGCCTTCGGCGTGTAGTTTCAAACGACGCAATATTCGATCGAGACTTCAGTCTTCACCCGGTGGGCTCCTTTCCGCTGAAAATGGTACGGAAGTCAGGACAGACGGTCAAGGTGCGAGCCGCACTGGCATTTAACAAAACAGGCGCTTCGCCGGACTGCCTCTACCGCCCGGTTAGCGGTTGCGAGTGGAAGCGGGCGTTTCGCCGCCTTCTTCCGCGGCACCCGAGCCACCGCCAAAGTAATACGAAAAGACAACGAACAATTGCATCACCGGCGATTTATGATTCACGCCAAACAACGGCGAAATATCAAAGCGTGTGTTTCGACTTGGTCGCCAGGCAGCAGTCGGTCCGATGACAAAACTGTTGTACGGTTTACCGCGAATGCCTTTGTCGGTGAAGCTGCGAAACAAAAATTCCATTCCACCTTTTAATTCTTCGTGGCTCAGCCAAAACGGAGTCACCAGGCTTTGGGCAAAACCCCACTCGCGGCCGCGATCTCCGCTCATTTCCTGTTCGAAGAAAAGATTGAAGGCCCATTCGACGCGCTCGTAGAAATCTTCCGAGAGCAATAGGCGCAGTTCGTAAGCGTCCGGGATATCCATCGAAGTGTCGAAACCGCCGGGACCAAATTTGTGCGCAGGCGTGGGCGGACCTTCGTCGTGAAGGATTCTGCCGCCGCCGACTTTGTATTCGGCGAAAATGGTCGGGTTTAACGGAAGCTTGCCCCAATCAGCAAAGGCGTAACGCGCTTCGATACTGAAGCTCCGCACCTGCGTTTCGTCGCCGTAATGTTCGACGTCGGTTTCGATGGCGATGTTAATGCGATAAGGCAGGCCGAGTTCGACCTCTTGAGTGAAGTCGTGATCGGGCCGGCGAAAATGCACCACCGCGTCTTCGTAAATGAGACTGGCGTAAACTGCGCCCGGCGGAAGCACGTAAGCGTTCGTTATGGGCGAGAAACGCGATTGGGAAAAACTGGTCGGCGCTCCGTACGCGCTCGGTAACGATTCGCCAGTGACGACAATGTGTTCGGAAGCGGCGGTTTGGGCATGGATCGAATGATTGATGCCGAGGAAACTTAGATAGGCAGAGCAGATTGTTGGAATGATGAGACGAGATACACGATGGCAAACCGTATTTGCATTCATGTGGGACTAGTCAGACATGGCCTGACATTGTCAAAGTCATTTGCGATTACTCGTCAGGGCAAGGCAGTGCCCGATTGAGACTGAACGAGCCCAATATCGGAACTGTTGATCAAGCGATTCACGGTAATGTCTGCGCGGAAGTTGCAGAAAGTAACCAATTGTCCGTACGTTTTAATTTAGAAAAGAAAAAAAGGCCGCTTCCGAGGAAGCGGCCTTTCGGTAAACTATGCGCGTTAGCTATTGCGTAGATCGACCAGTCCTGGTTCCAGGTTTCGACTTCGACGCTGGTTGACTCGCCGGAGCGGCTGCTGGCAGACCGGTTCCGGATTTCGATTGCACTAACGAAATGTCAGAGCTGTTGATGCTTCCGGTAACGGTGACGTCTTCCCGGAAGTTACTCGAAGTTACCGGTTGTCCGGATTGCGATTGAGTTTGCGCAATGTCGCTTGAGTTGACGAGCCCATTTGCGGTGGTGTCACCAAGCAGCACATCCATGCGCGCGACCTGATTGGCGAGTGCTACATTGGCGGAGTCCCGAACGCTAGCCAAAGTGACGACGAGGTGTTGCGCGTTGGTGACATTAATCAGCTGGACGGTTACCTGGTTCGGGTTTGGACCAAGAGTAGTGCTGGCAACATTCGCGCTGCCTTGAGTCACGATCGCAGCACCGGCGAAGCCGAGATTGGTGCCGAACGTGTAAATGAGTGTGTAAGCATTGCTCGACCCACCGCTACGGCATTCGATTCCGGGATTGCCACTCGTCGGTAAGTCGATATCGAACAGACCAGCAGAGCCGTGCACCTTTCTCGAGACGATGCCCGGCGGCAACGGGAAGCAGGTGCTGTTCGAGACGACGGTATAAGAACCGGCAGGCGCGAGGTCGCTTGGCATATTGTCGGGTGTCACTGAAGCGGTGTCACTTCCAAATCGAACGCGAATAAGGAAACCAGTCAGGTTAGCCCCTACCGCAGGGTTGCCCACAGCACTTCTAGGCACCACGATCCTGATCGTGCCATCGGAACTGAAGGTGCTTGACGGATCGGCGTTGCCGACGCGGGTATTTGGCGCGCCGTAAACGCCACCGGTTCCGCCAGTAGGATTAAAGGTGCCATATTTAAAGACCGGGGCCGCGGAGCTCCCGCTGTCGGTCGGGAAAGTGCTCATGTCAACCCAGTAGCCGGCAGTGTTCCCTCCGTTGATAACGAATTGAATTGGCCAACGGGTGTTCTCGGGAGGAACTCCGCCGGGGAAACTTTCCACTTTGAGAGTGAAGACCAATTTGTCCGGAGCGAAGGCATACGGCTCGGCAATCGAGAGACGCCGCAAATCCCAGCCCGCGTTCGTAGTTACGCCGGTTGGGGTGATGAGGTCTCCGGATGGGTCCGTCAGGATGGTAAGTCCCGGCAGGACGCACGTGGTTTCCGGCGGCGGCGGTAGGACCACACTCAGGCTTATCTCGTTGCTCTGAGGTCCGGTGCCCTGCGCATTGATCGCCTTGACGTAGTAGAAGTAGAGCGGCACTGCGGGATCGGCCGTGGTATCGTTGTAGGTGGTCTTGGCATTGCCGGTCGTGGCAATTAACACCTCAGTGCCCGATGTGGTGCTGCGCCAGATCTCGTAACTGACGATGTCCGAGCCCCCGTTGTCCGGGGCCTTCCAGGTCAGATGCGAAGCCAGGGGATCGCGCGTCCCGGAAAGGCAGGGCGGTTTTGGCAGCGCCGGTTCGGGCGTGTCAAAGCTGGCGAAGAGGCTCTTGCCGCCGAACTGGCGGGCCACGCGCATAAAGGCCCCACGATCGCCGGGCGTACCGGCGATGCAGGCCGGGCTATGACAGCCGTCGCTGTAGCCATAGAGCGTGCGGCCGTTGTTGTCCACCGTGATTTCGTTGAAGTCGAGCAGGTTGCGGTCGCCGTTTTCTCCGCTGCCACCCTGCTGCCAGATGCCAGTCATGTTCTGGACGGGATCGTTGGGCGTGGCGTTGACCGTGACCCAGGTCACGCCTTCGTCATAGGTGGTGGCGATGTACGCATACCACACTCCCTTGAAGGTCCCGGACTGGTAGTTGCCGGACACATTGGTGCCCATGAAGCCGCAAGCGGCGCGGCCGGCGCTGCCACCCACCGCCTCGGTGTGCGCGGCATTGACAATGCCGTGGGTCGCGCCCACGTCAACGTCGCGAATCCAGTTTATGGTCGAGCCGGTTCTCTTGCCGACCGCGACATGGGCATGGCCCTCGGTGCCGCCGGCCTCATTGTTTACGTAGCAGTAATAGGCGGTGCTGGCGCTATCTAAGCCGATAGAAGGATCGTCGCCGCCACTGGTCTGCACAGAAGCGGTAAAGGCCGGGCCGTTGGTATCGGCGACGGTCTTCTTGACCACAAACTCGGTCCAGGGCGTCGTGCTGGCATCAAGGCTGAACGCGCCGCCCTGCGCGCCGGTGCAAGATTTGTCCGGCAGCCAGGCGGTCCCGTCCGGGGCGATGTGCACATGGCCGTGGAGGCCACCGCAGCCCTGGGTGCCAAGGCCGTTGCCTGTGGCCGTCTGGGTCGCGTCGAAGCTCGCGCCGAGATCCAAGCTGCGCTGGCAAAACGCACCGACGGCGTTCTGCGAGCAGTACAATACATACTGACCCTGGTTCGCCAGCTTCGCTAGCGCCGCCAGCGAAGCTGGAAACGGTCCGGAGCCGATGGTTTGGTGGTCGGCGCCGCCGTTGGGCAGGCCAGCAACCGCGACCCACTGGTCGCCGTCGTTGAAGGGCGCTGCCGCGTCGGTATATATAGAACCCAAGGTGCCCGCGGTGGTATTAGAGGCAAAGGTGCGGCCGGACACCTTATCCGTCCAGAGGATTGGATCCAAACCGGTGTTGGTCACGTTGGAAGATTTATCTTCCCAGAGCGCTTCGCAGCACTCGGGTTTGGCCGGCACTTGGACCTCGCCCGGAGTCAGACGCCAGATGGGCCCGATATTCATCACCATGATGCGGTTGGTCAAGCGATCAAACCCGATATTGAACTCGCCCTGGCTCGATTCAGCCGAAGAGCCGGCAGGCGCGAAGAAATTCTGGTAGCGCGGATTGCCGGCACAGGTCTTGTCCGGGCCGCCGAACACGGTTCCATCGCACGGGCCGGGAGTGATGACGACGCCTGCGACCCCCGGCTGCAATTCAATTCTCACATTGACGATTTCTCCACTCGATGTGAAGGGAACAATCTTGATCGTGTACTGTTGGGCGCCAGCGGCCACTGGAAAGATGACGGCGATCTCGGGGTTACTGCTGCTAGACGATTTGTACTGGGCCGGTTGGGCACCGCTTGTACTACCAACCACGCCATTGTAGATGTAGAGGTCATAGTCTGATTGGCCGCTGCCGGCATCGGTCCAAAACAGCGTGACCTTGACCGAGGCGTTTGGATTCGCGGCGAGATAAGCGGCCGGGATATTCACCGTCAGCGCGTTACTATCGCAAGGGAAAGGGAGCGTACTGGCCGAATTAGCAGCACCGCTGCAGCGGGGGCCAGTGTCAACCTCGGCTACCGGGGTGGCATTGGAAAAGTTAAACGGCCCGGCTGTGTACGTCAGAGGCCCACTCACGTCCGTCAGCGTTTCGCTTGATGGTGTTGAAGCGAAACTGAGCCAGCCGAGCGATGCACCTAAGGAGAAGAGGGCGACCGCGAGGACAACACGAATATTAAAGATGCCCAATTGGGAAGCGATTTTTTTTTGCATGGGTAACAGGGTTGCGATTCAGCCAGCGGGTGTTGGAGAGTTGAAACTAAGAATCGGATTAAAACACAAATTGGATGTGCCATCAAACCATTTTATGTAGTTTTCGTGAATATATCGAAATCTCTGCGGAATGAGAATGTCGTCTTGAGTTCACCAATTTACGGCAAAGCTGTGCCGGATCTTGATTGAACGATTGCGATGTCGGAACTGTTGATCAAGCCGTTGACCGTCACATCCTCGCGGAAATTATCCGAAGTCACCGGTTGCCCGGACTGCGATTGGGTTTGCGCGATGTCGCTCGAGTTAACAGCCCGATTCGCGGTTGTGTCACCCTCCAACACGCCCATGGGCACTGAAACGTTACCCGTGTTGGTGCCGTCACTCACGTTCGTTAGGCTGATGGTGATGGTTTGCGCATTGGATACCTTGGTGAGATTTACGGTCACGACCGGGCCATTCACGCTAAAGCTGCTGACCATGGCCTGACCGTCCGACGACGCGACGGATGCGCCGCCGCCGACGCTAACGGCATTGGCAAAGTTAATGATTACTCTGTGATCGCCATTTGGTCCGCCGGTGCGGCATTCAATGCCGGCACCGCCGGTGAGCGGAAGATCGACATCGAAGTCGCCGACGGAACCGTGAGTTTTGCGTGAGACGACGTTGATCGGATTAATCGACGTGCCGGCGAGGCAGGTCGGGGAAGTAGGATTATTTAGCGCAAGTGCGCCGCCGATCTGACGTGCATACGTGACATGCGAAGGTGAATTCGCATTGCCGGTATCGGCGAAAACAATATTGGCCAGCCCGTCCGGGCCAATCGCTACTTCGAAGTAATCGAGCAATGCGCGCGTGCCCGAGCTGCACAGCAAACCGAGATTGCAGATGGAGCCGAAGTGCGTGATATGATCGCTCACTTGCGAGACGCTGAAGGCGGGCTCGCGCGCATTGGCATTGAGCGACTGCGCCATCATCACGTTCCAATGCAGGCTGGTGGTGTTTGGATCCCCGAGATCGGTCGTCGAATAAAAGACGACGTTGATCTTGCCCGCGTCACCGGCCGCGATCCATGGCATCTCTGCTGAGCCGGGGCCGGAGCTGATTTGAAACGGGCCGTAGAAATTTTTTCCGCCATCGTGGGAGCTGGCCAACCAAATCGCGTACTGGTTGGTGCGAGCGTTATTCATCGCCCATGCGACATAAACATTTCCGGCCGCGTCGGTGTCGCCGCCCGGAAAATCATTTGCCGTATTCGTCCCGTAGGTTGTCGTGCCGGCAGGTGGCGCCGGCATCGTGGGCGAATCAATTACGCCCTTGAAGGTGGGATAGTCGGTGAACGGCCCCGGCGCCAGACCAGCGCCGAGCGTACCGGCGCCAGCAGCAATCCAGACGTCTGGCAATTTGCCGAATGGCGGACGGTTTGCGTTTGTTGTTGGAATCGATGCGGTAAACACACCGTAGACCGTGTGGTCGGTGTGATTAACAAACACCGGCCCAGGGTTTGTGTTGGGAAGGGTCGTGGCCAGCAGTCCTGGGTCGGTGATGCCGCTTACTGTCACCCAGGGACTATCGTTGGTAGAACTGGCGAACCGAATGACCTCGCTGACCAGTTCGTGGTCCATTTCGTAAATATTTTGGGAGGGTCCGTTGAAATCCCAGGCAATCCATTGCCGATCCGAAGAAGCGTTTAACTCGCCGGCGGATCCTCCGAGACCTGGGGAGATCCAGGCTCCCCCTCCATTTGTCGATTTACGGATGCTGACGTCAGCCAAGGCGAGGTCCGCATAATAAATTGTTGCCGGCCGTATCGTCGCGGGCAGCGTGAGCAAATCTTCGTCGCCACCGCCGCTGGGCAGAACCGGAACGTTTGCCAGCTTGGCAAAGCTCGCGCCCGTGTTTACCGATTTCCAAATGTTCGCGCCACCGGGGGCAGAGGCGTAGATGCAATTGAAGCTGTCCACCGCGAGACTGGGCTCTGCTTTGCCGGTCGAGTTGGGCAATGCAACATTCGCGGCGAAGCTGGCCAATGGCGGGCCGGCCGGCGGCGTGTAGGCACTTGCTCCGCCAGTTTGTTTCGCGAACCAAGTGTTAGTGAGGCATGAACTGGAAGGGCAATTATCCACGCTGTCTGGGAAAGCGATGTTGGCATTGCCGTCGGGATCGACAGTCATGGTGTAGTACTCGAGTAGCTTTCGTTTCGATGTCGATGTTGGCGAGGTGACGCAACCAGTACCTGAGCTGCAGATGGCGAGGTTGTGGACATCGTTGGCCACTACGACCTGATTAAAAACGGGACTGCCGCTGAAAACATTTGTCACTTGCGCGAAGAACACTTTCCACCACTGGCCCATCGTTTTGTCTGAATTCGGGGTGACGTCGGGCGAGCTAACAGTCGAACCGTACCAAGTGATATCCACTACCCCGGGGCTGCCGCCCACAATCCAAGGCATTAGCGCGGTATTATTTAGCGGACCATTATCGACCTGGACGGGCGTCGTCCATGTGGGGATGGCTGCCGCCGGATTAGCTGTGCTCATGAGATAAACATGGCAGCTGGTGCGATTAGGTGAGATGCCGGTCGATTGCGCGAAGGCGAGGTGAAGATTTCCCCCGCGATCAACGGCGAGCATAGGAAAGGCGTTATTAAGATCGGTTCCGACCGGACCGGTATAGATCGGAATGGTGCTCCAAGTGTTACCGCCATCGAGCGATCGCAGTAAACTGATCTGATTAGTCGCCCCGTTCGTGGTGAAGGTGGTGTAGAGATTTCCGTTGTAAGGATCGACAACCAGATTGCCTTCGCGAGAGACGATGGTGGTGAGCGGGTTTGCCGCGGTAGGGACGAACGTTTTGCCGGCATCGGTAGATTTAAAAAAGAACAGCCGGCCTGTTCCTGGTGCCTGTCGCATTGTCATGTAAAGCGTTTGTGGTCCATAAGCAGCGACCCATTGCCTATCATCCGCCGGAACTTCGGAACCGACTGGTTGAACCTGCCAGGCTTGACCGGGCTCGATGCCGCCGGTACCGCCATCCATCGAAGTCGAAACATTTACCGATCCAGCGTAGAGACTGGTGACATAGAGATAGCCGCCAGTTGAGACATCGATAGCGTCGTCGGCGCCGCCCAGAGCGACACACTCCGGTAGCGGACTCAGGCACTTGTCTTGAGCACCATCCGGTTGGCCAAGATAAACGAAGGTGCTGCCTTTATCGGTTGATTTCCACAGATCGGTGCCTCCGGGCACGCCGTTGATGGCGGTCACATAAATATTACCGAAGATGTCGATCTTAATTTCAGGCTCAGCGTCCTGAATAAAAAACAATGACGGGTTGGGAATAGGTTTCGGCAACTGAAGCGGCGCGGAAAAAGTGAACCCGGCCGTGGTATAAATAGGAGTGTTACGGGCGAGACCGTCGCGCGAAGAGCCGCGCCGTTGTTTACCGAACGCGTCAGATAAAAAAAAACCGACGGCCGCGACAGCGATTATCGAGACGAGCAATGCAGACCAACGTAATGTGACTTTCATAAGAATGTTTTCTCCGAGGTTAAACTTTCATTCGAACCGAAATGGCATTGTGGCCGTCAATTCGGAAAGATTTCCGTGGAGCTCCTGGAACGAGGCCGAGGTAAAAAAGAAACTGCGCTGACCTTGTGGGTCAGCGCAGTCTTCATGAAGAACTGTCGATTGAGCTTATCCTCTGCGTCGCGCGCGCAGCGCGGTCAATCCAAACGAGCCAAGTGCGCCTAAGCCGAGCAGCGACAAGGTGGCCGGTTCCGGCACGACCGTTATCGTGTACTGCGATTGCGCGAAATTGAAATCAGCGAAGGTTACGCCTTCGGTGGCTTCAGAAGTTTTCGGCGACGCTATTGTCGATTGAAGTGTATAGATACCCGCCGGCGCGCCACTGAGGCTAAAGGTGATGTTCGCCACTTTATAAGCCCCTGGCGCGACAGCCGAGCCGTCAGACGTCACAGCCCCTAAGTCGCCCGAAAAACCGGCAGACTTGTCGGTCAGGTAACCACTGTCAGCGCCCGCAGAATCAGTAAAGGTCTTGGTGGCGGAAGAGTCCGTGGCCAAAGTAAAGGTGAAGTAGGTTTCGCCCGTAATAGTAATATAAGGGGCCAATGCGGTCGGAACTTCGAGCCACAAGGAGTAACCGCGCACGCTTGCCGGCGGAGTAGTAAAGCTAAGATAGACGTCGAAACTGAATGCGCTTGTCGAATTGTAGGAGCCGGCGTTGGCAGTCCCGACGTTGTCTGTAAACGAGATCATGGCGCTGCCGAAAGCAGCCGATGTTGCCATGAGTAGTGGAATTAGCGCGGTGAGGATTGTTTTTTTCATTTTGCTTTTGTTCTGCCGGATTATCTGGTTTGGTTCGGCCTCAGTTGTAGGAAAAAAGGGGTCATTATGTCAAGCATATAAACTATGGCGCGTATGATCGGACCGTTAGTGGCGCCGGTGGGACGTGGCCGAATTGGGTTGCTTTGGAGGGCCATCTTAAAACGACGCGCCCAGTGCGTTTGAGTTTTTGCCGATGGTATGGCCGGGCGGCTTCTTCAGGAGGTGGGGTCTCTTCTTCTGCTGGAGGAGGGGCTGCTTTGAACCGGCGTTTCGGTACCAGCGAGATTGAAACGGGGGCTCGAACTGCCCCGTTTTCCGCGTCTCTTTTTGGTTCTGAACTCATTGTTGCCTCCTGATTCGGAGAGTGGCCCTGCGCTGGATGTATCGTACCAGTCTTTTTATTGGTTACGAAAAATCTCTGCATCTGATCGCCTCCGACTCAGGGCAAGCCTGTGCCCGATCTCGACTGAACAAGGGCGATATCGGAGCTGTTAATCAGGCCATTGACCGTTACGTCTTCACGGAAATTGTCTGGGCCGACCGGTTGACCGGACTGTGATTGCGTCTGCGAGATGTCGCTCGAGTTAACAGCGCGATTGGCGGTAGTGTCGCCCTCGAGCACGGCCATTGGCACCGCAACGTTGCCGACGTTCCCGCCTGCGCTGACGCCGACCAAAGTCACCGTGATGTTTTGTGCGTTAGTCACGCCGGTCAGGTTCACAAACACCGAATTGCCGCTGGTGGTGGTGCTGGAGACGGATCCTGATCCTGAGGTCACAGAAGCAGAGGTGAGGCTAACGGGAGCGGCGAACGTAACGACCATTTGGTGATTGCCGGAAGCTCCGCCGGTCCGGCATTCGATGCCGGGGCTACCGGTGAGCGGCAGGTTGACGTCAAAAACGCCAGCGGCTCCGTGTGTTTTTGCCGAGACCGCACTGATTGGCACCGGCGGTGTCGAGCAGGAAGCGTTGCCCACGAGCGTGTAGGTACCGTCGCCAGTGATGTCACTGGCAGTGCCTTGCGTTTTCGGACCGCTGTCGGGCCGAGCAAAATAAGTTCTTACGTTGACTCTCGAGAGGCTTCCTCCCGAGCCGACGTTTTCCGCTTTGCTGTTGGAGAGCACGATGGTCACCAGGCCTGTAGCAACGTTGTAGCTTCCGCTATCCGCGTCGCCAAGTTTAACGGGAATATTTGCGTTCGGGTTCGGATTAGTGGCATCGAGAGGCACACCAAATTTCCCGTATTCAAACGAGAGTGCACCAGCCGCGTCCGTCTTCATCCCCACGTAGTAGCGATCGAAGTCCACAGTGGGGGACTGAGATTGCCAAACAATGTACCACTGGCTGCTGGCTGGCGGCGTCGTTGCTCCTGTTCCCGTTGATGGCGCGAGCTGCATGGTGAAGACCAGTTTATTCACGCCGGCTCCAAAGAATGGCTCGGCGATAAAGAGTTGCCGGATGTTGACGCGCGGGTCTGGAGGCATATTCGCTCCAGCATCGTTATCGGTGCCGTCGGGATTAATATCGTCATTAACGAGAATACCCGGCAACACGCATGCGGTTCGGCCTCCGGGTATGGGCGCGAACGTGCCGCAGTATGGTCCTTCACCAATGGCGTTCACGGCCGTGACTCTATAGAAACTCCCGGTACTAAACGTCGTATCGGTGTAGTTGTTCACGGGTGTGGTCGCGAGAAGCGTGAACGGGCCGGCTGATGGGCCGCGGTAAACCTTGTAGCCCGTAATCGGCGAGCCGCTGTTGTCCGGCACTGGCCACGATAAAGTGGCAACCGTGTTTGCGGCATTTAAGGTTCCCTTAGCCAAGGGCGCACCCGCCAAGGCGGGCTCGTTCGGATCGCTCGCGGCAAACATCCGTTTGCCGCCGGCCTGGCGCGCGATGACGCCCTTCGCCGTAAAGTCATTGTTACCGCCATTCAAACAGCTGGCGCTGACGCAGCCGTCCGTGTAACCGACTAGCACGCGGCCTTCCCGATCAATCGTGGCGTCGAAAAAGTCGAGGTGGTTGCGGCAGGCACCGCTCCCGCAGATTCCGCCGCGCTGGACCGGATCACCAGGTGTCAGGTTCTGAGTGGACCACGTCACACCGCCATCAAAAGTGCTGGCAAGGTAGAGATACCAGACACCGGCGAAGTCAGGTTGATTCCAGTCGCTGCCACCAGTTTCGGTGCCGTAGAAGGCAAATGATGCGCGATTGGGATCACCGGCCACGACCGCGCTAAATGCCGTATTCAATATCGGGCCCCCACTGGTCACCGTCGTGCCAACATCAAAAGGAACTGACCACGTTAGCCCTTTGTCAGTCGACTTTGCGATGCGCGGATGACCGTCGCCCGACTGAAACCCCACATAGATTGTATTGCTATCGGTCGCCACTCCGACCGAGTTGTCGTCGTCGCTCTGTGTGGTCGATCCGGGGATTTTCCGGATGGCCCACGTCACGCCATTATTCTCGGACACAATGACGGCTTGGTTACCATCCACATGGCCGATCAAATCCGTTCCACCGCACGCGTTATCGGGCACAAACACCGTTCCATCCGGCGCCACTTTAAGATGTCCATGCAATCCACCGCAGTCGGCCGTAGTAAACATTACGTTTCCCGGGCCGAAAGTTCTTCCTCCATCGAGGCTCAGGGAGCAGGTCGCATCGGCGACGCACTGCGAGGCGTAGTAAACCGCGTTCGGGTATAAAGGATCACTGCCCGTAAGGGGGGCATGGAATGGGCCACCGCCGATCGTCTGGTGGTCGATGCAAGAAGGCAATCCCGATCCTTCGCTTGGCGTAAAGGTGTCGCCGTCGTCATCGGTAATGTCGGTGGTGCTGCCTGCCGGGGTGAGTCCCTCGAGCTGCGAAACGAAGGTGCGGCCGGGGATGTGATCGGTGAAAAGAATCGGGTCGCCAAAACCTCGCGGGCTGTTCGCCGTCAAAAGTGTCTTCGGCTCCCAAAGTGTACCTGCCGGTGAGGAGCAGTCATTGAAAGTGTTTCTTACCAGAGAGGGCGAAAATCCGCCGAAGAACAATGTCGTGCCGCCATTCAGGATCGAGAACATGCTGTTGCTGAATAACTTTTCACTCTTGTAATTGGAACCAATGGATGGCTCGCCCACGCTGTCAGCGATGCCCTGTGGCGACACGTAATTAAAATATCTGGGCGCGCCAGCAACCGGCGGCGGGGTGGGCGTGGGCGTGGGCGTCGGAGTCCCCGCCACGCACGGGGTGCTGACCATCGTATAACTTCCGGTTCCGGTGGTTGGCGCGGTATCCGGTGCGATATCGTGGGTCGGCGTCGCTCCAGTGCCCGCCGCCCCAACTAAAGTTTGGGTCCGTCCGTAGATTCCGGTGAGCGCCGTTCCTGCAGCGGGATTGCCGACTTTGCTGTCGGAGATGAGGATAGTGAACGTTTTGTTAGCAACGGAAATTGATCCGCTATCAGCAGCGCCCAGCGTCGTTGTGGTCGTCCCGACGCTTCCGTAATTATATACAACTCCCGCAGTCGGATCGTTAAACACTCCCACAAAATAAGTCAGCGTTCCGGTAGATGGTTTGAAGAAGACGCGCCAGATGCCACTGGGCGGCAACGTGCTCAGGTCACCCTCCACCTTCATGGTCACCGCCAGGCGCCGTACGCTGTCGGCCTGGCCTGGCTCGGCGATTAACACTTCCCTGATGTCCTGCGTCGCGGCCCCTGGCACGGTGCCGACCGTCGTGCCGGTATCACCGGCTGGATCGGTAACGATAGAAATGCCCGGCGTTACGCACGGATCAGCGACCAGCGGCACGAGTGGCGAGTAATCACGCAGACGCCTGGCGCCCTTTTTGTTGCCAGCGAACGTAATTGCCGTCGCTGTAAAAGCGACTAGGCAAATAAGAATAATGACCGAGAAGGAACGAGAAGATTTCATATTTTAAGAGGATTGTTGTTGGCCCGCCCATCCAGCCGATCGTGGTTGATTGTTATACAATTGTTTACAAACGCATCGTATTAACCCGGCTTTAGGATGTATGGCCGGGCATTTTTTTCTGCCCGACTGAAAGCCCCCCGTGACGATGTCGATCTCCGGTTCGCCGTCTTGCTGGAAAAAGATCGGGCTAATACCTGACCGAAACCGGCGGCGGGACTTTTAACTGGTGCGACCCGACGGCGCCTCATTGGTAATAACCCCGCGACGGCCGGGAGCGCGAAGGCCTTCTTAACCGCCGCAGCGCTGGGTTCCGATATCATTTTTTGTTGCTCTGAATCGGAGACTGCGTGGGAGATGGATGTATTCCACTCGATTGCCTTTCATTGCTTATTGGTTTTTGATCCTGGACGCTTCAGGTCTGTCTTTGACGGCGAAGGAGACAGACTGGCGGTACCTGCTGCCGGTAGTGCGGTTCCGGATTTGGACTGAACCAGCGCAATGTCCGAACTGTTGATCAAGCCGTTAACGGTCACATCTTCGCGGAAGTTAGCTGCCGTCACCGGTTGCCCGGATTGAGATTGGGTTTGCGCGATATCGCTCGAATTGACTGAACCATTTGCAGTCGTGTCGCCCA
Source organism: Chthoniobacterales bacterium (assembly GCA_038230255.1). Taxonomy (GTDB): domain Bacteria; phylum Verrucomicrobiota; class Verrucomicrobiia; order Chthoniobacterales; family UBA10450; genus AV40. The sequence goes on along the minus strand of JBBRNP010000004.1, from coordinate 227,492 downwards.
AGAGCACGCCCATTTGGACGGAAACGTTGCCGTTAATGCCGGCGCCGTTTACTCCGAGCAAGCTGATGGTGATTGTTTGGGCGTTGCTGGCAGTGAGATTAACAGTTACTTGATTGCCATTCACAATGGGTGGGCCGGAGGCGCTGGCTGTGCCCCCTGAGCCGGGAGTGACGGTAACGCCCGTGACCGTTACCGGCGCGGCAAAGGTGAAGACAACCTGATGCGAATCGGAATTCGTGCCCTGGCCGGTACGGCATTCGATGCCGGGACTACCGACGAGCGGCAAATTAACGTCGAATGTTCCAGCGGTATCGTGGGTCTTGCGAGACACGACACTATTGAGGCCGGGCACGGGACCGACAAGCTGATACGTGGCGGTGTTGGCGGTGCGATCGAGGTTGGTGGCGTTGCCGGTGGTATCGATAGCGTTCGTTGTTCGAATCTGAGTGGTAACAGTGGCGTACGTTCTGACCGAAAAGTTACCGAGCAGATCACCCGTCTTTGGATTTCCAACCTTGTCCTTCGAAACAACGATCGTGATCAAGCCCGCAGTCGTAAAGGTGCCCACGTCAGGCGTGCCCACTTTGGTTGTGGACGGCACACCGAGGACCAAGCCGACTGTTGCAGTGGCGACCGTGCCGTATTCGAAACTGACAACGCCATTCTGATCCTTAGTCATGCCAACGTAATATTGGCTGCCTGATGAGTAAGGAGAGGCCCAGATGATCCTCCACATTCTTTCGTTAGGCACGACGGAGAGATCGGCCACTTTTAAGTTAAGCACGAGTTTGCCGGCGTTTGGACCGGATCCCGGCTCGGCAATCGTAAGCGATTGAATGTCGAGGTCAGCATTACCCGGAGCGCCGATTTGGTCGCTGGTCGGATCGGTGGACAGGATCATACCGGAGGCCGAATCCCCGGCATAAGGCGCGGACACTTCGTTGTCGCCACACGAAGATCCTTGTGCATTCATGGCAACGACCTTGTAAAAATAGGTGGTAGCCGGGTTGGTGGCGGTGGGATCGATATAAGTCAGCGTATTGCCAGAGACGAAGTTAAATGGCGCCTCGGCTCCAGCCGCTGTGCCGCGGAGTATTGTATAAGTTGTGATGGGCGAGCCACCATTGTCCGCTTCCGACCACGACAGCTGAACGACGCTGCCATTACGTCTGGCAGTCACAAACGGTGTCCCCGGAACTGTCGCCATTTCAGGCGGATCAAACGCTGCGAGGAGACGGCGCCCACCAGATTGGCGCGCGATGCCGGCCAGGGCGGTGTAAGAATTACCAATTGCCGAGGATGGCGCTTGAACGCAATCGCCTCCGGCGCATCCATCGGCATAACCGGCCAGAACGCGGCCCTGTTGATCCATCTGCACGTCCATAAAGTCGAGCAGATTCCGGCAGACGTTGGCTCCGCCACCAAGCCAGATACAACCGCGTTGCACGGGATCGCTAGGCGTGGCGTCAACCGTAGTCCACGTCGCACCGCCATCGTAGGTGGTGGCGATGTAAAGATGCCAGACGCCGGTGAAACCGCGGCCTTGTAATCCGCCCGCTGTCGGTGTGCCGAGAAACGCGAACGCGGCGCGGTTATCATCGCCCGCAATGACCGCGGGAAAAACAACATTATTGATTCCCAGTTGTGCTCCAACATCCAGAGGCTGACTCCAATTCATGCCGTGGTCCGTAGAGGTGGTAATGACCGCTTTGGTGTCACCGTCAGCGTACCCGAAATAAACTTTTCCTTTGCCGCTGGTCTGATCTCCTCGGCCGACGCCGACCGACGGATCGCTACTTCCTTGGGTACTCCCCGGCACCGTCCGAATGCTCCACGTTAATCCATTATTTTCCGATACGACTACCCCCTGTGCCGTGCCGCAGCCTTTGTTAGGCAAATACACCGTGCCATCGGGTGCGACTTTTACGTGTCCATGCAGTCCGCCGCATTGATCGGTATAGGCCGGGAGAACGACTGGGTCGGCGGCAAAGGTTTGTCCGCCGTCATCGCTTCGCGCACAACTGGCATCCACCAGAGCCTGTGAGCAGTAGTAAACGGCGTTCGGGTACAACGGATCATGCGCGGGAGGTAATCCAGTAACGGGATCGACATGGTACGGTCCGCCACCAACAGTCTGGTGATCTATGCCCGAACCAATGCGAGGTCCGAGACCGGCGGGTGTCCACACGTCGCCATCATTGAAAGGTGTGGCGGTGTCGGTGTACGAGATCTGAGGCGCCACCGGGTCGCCGGCAAAACTCAGCAACGACACAATGGTGCGTCCGGTTTGATGATCGGTGAACAGGATTGGATCAAAATCCTGGAGCGAAGTCGGCGCCGGTTTGTTCTCCCATGTCGGCCTGACGCAACCGTTGAATGTGACCCGCAACGTTTGCACATCCGATTGGAACATGGCCCGGCCTTCCGGATGTCCAGTGATACCCAACGCGATTCCGATGGAAGGTTCGCCCGAGCTGCGGCCCAAAGTAGCAGGGCCGGCCGCGGGAGGATTGAAATTTTCGTAACGCGGGGCAAGCCCGGTGGTCGGTGTGGGCGCAGGGATTGGTGCACTGCCAGCCGCGACAACGCTGGCGGTTCCATGATATTGATCTGCCTGAGTTGCCGCGAAATAGACCACGTGCACCACAAACGTGCCGGTGCCGATGCTTGAGCTCGCCGGGTTAAGATCCACCTGCTCCTGCGTAGTTCCGCCCGATCCGGACGACGCCACCACCGGACCCGAAAGCGAGTCTTTGTGCACGTACATATCGTAGTCGTTTGCGGGGAGCGCCCAATTAATCTGGACATGCACCTGCTTGCCCGTCCAATCACCGGGAGTTCCGGAGATTGTGAGCGTGAAGCTGTCGCAATTAGTCCCTTCCGTGCAGGAACTTTCTCCTCCGCCCGTGGGGGGAATGCCTGAGGCGGTCCCGTTCCATGTGATTGGGCTGGAAGTCGGAGTAATGGTGCCGGAGGATGGACTGGCCGCAAAACTGATTAGAGCTAGCAGCCCGCTAATCGAGCACAGAGCAAAAACCAGGAAGATGCGCAGATTAAAGATACCCGATTCGGAAGAGGATTTCTTGTTCATAGTATGTTTTGTATCTTTGAAAAATCGAAGCCAGGCCCGGAATAAGATTTTGCATCGGATCTACTGAGTTTGGTCAGCGACTTTTCGAACGTTATTCCTTCTATTCGATATCCAGCCCGCAAGCGGACGTATTAGGTCAGAAAGAAATAGTTGCGTCGAGACTATTCTTTATAATCGCGTAAATTGGATTTGCTGGTTTTTCGGACAATGCTTTCCTGCCCGGGGAGTTTTTTACCCATGCTCCTAGGGTTCCAATCTGGGCGATATTACGACTGCGATTTCGCGCAATTTTTTGCCAAGCTTCGGCACATTGATTTGTCGGGTCGTGGATGCTAGGTAGGCTCGGTCCGGAGCCGGACTGGCACTGCTCGCGATGACTGCGAAGAATTACAAAGACACGCTCAATCTGCCGCGCACGGATTTTCCGATGAAGGCGAATCTGGCGACGCGCGAGCCGGAGTTGCTCAAACACTGGGACGAAGCGCAGCTTTATCAGAAGATCCAAAAATCGCGCAAAGATCGTGAGCTGTTTGTGCTTCACGATGGCCCGCCGTTCGCCAACGGCGACGTGCACATGGGCACCGCGCTCAACAAAATCCTGAAAGATTTTGTCGTGAAATCGCAAACCATGCTTGGCAAGCGCGCGCCTTACGTTCCGGGTTGGGACTGCCACGGGCTTCCGATCGAATACAAAGTTGTTAAGGAATCACGCGATTTGTCGCCGCTTGAAGTGCGCAAGCGCTGCGACGCGTTCGCGCGCAAGTACGTCGATCTTCAACGCGAGCAATTCAGACGGCTCGGCGTGCTCGGCGACTGGGAGCGCCCTTACCTGACGCTGGATCCCAAATACGAAGCCGAGATCCTGCGCGCGTTCGCGGTCTTCGTCGAAAAAGGCCTCGTCTATCAATCACAGAAACCGGTTTTTTGGAGCACCGGCGCCCAGACCGCGCTTGCCGAAGCCGAAGTGGAATATCAGGAGCGCGACGACACCGCTGTTTATGTGAAATTTCCGATCGCGACCGGCGAATGGAAGGACAAAGCCAGCATCGCGATCTGGACGACTACGCCGTGGACGTTGCCCGCTAACCTCGCGATCGCGGTCGATCCGAAGGAGCTCTACGTCGTCCAGGAATTCCAAAATGTGGGAGGGGCCTCAGCGCCCCGAACCGAAACTTTGTTGCTGGCCGACAAACGCGTTCCGCAGTTTTGCGCGGCCACAAAATTCGAACCGGTTGGCGAACCGCGAGCATCATTTTCCGGAGCGAAGATCGACAAGATCAAAGCACGTCATCCATTTCTTGATCGTGAAGCAATCGTGCTCACGGCGGACTTCGTGACGATGGATACCGGCACGGGCGCAGTCCACATCGCGCCCGGCCACGGCGAGGACGATTATTGGTTAGGCAAACAAAACAATTTGCCGATCCTGTCCCCGGTTGATGATCACGGCCGTCTCACCGACGAAGCCGAGCTCCCAAATCTCACCGGCAAATATGTCTTCGACGCGAACGCTGACGTCGTGAACTTGTTGCGCGAGCGCGGCAATTTGTTAGGCGCGCAAAACTTTCACCACTCCTATCCATATTGCTGGCGCTCGAAAACGCCGATCATCTTTCGCAACGTCGAACAGTTTTTTATTCGGATCGACGATCTCCGCGGCAAGGCCCTGGAAGCAATTCACAAGGAAGTGAAATGGATTCCGGCGTGGGGCGAAAAGCGGATCGCGGGCACGGTCGAGTCGCGACCCGACTGGGTTATCTCGCGTCAACGCAGCTGGGGTGTGCCCTTGCCGGTCTTTTACTCAGCGGAGGGGAAGCCAATTCTCGACGCCAAAGTAATTCGCAAGCTGGCCGATCTGGTCGCGGAGCGCGGCTCGAATGTTTGGTTCGAATTGAATGATATCGATCTTGCCAAACAATTGGGGCTGCCCGTCGGAACAACCAAACGCAACGACACCATCGACGTCTGGATCGACAGCGGCGTTTCGCATCGCGCAGTCTGCGCGTTGCATCCCGAGCTGCGCGATCCGGCCGATATGTACTTAGAGGCGACCGACCAGCATCGCGGCTGGTTTCAATCTTCGCTCATGACCAGCATCGCTCTGAATGGTCGAGCGCCTTACAAAAGCTGCGTCACGCATGGCTTTGTGGTCGATCTCGATGGAAAGAAAATTTCTAAGTCGAGCACTTACGACAAACCGATGGACGCCGGACATTTTGTTAACAAGCACGGCGCTGATCTGGTGCGACTTTGGGCGAGTAGCATCGATTACACCGCTGATGTTCCGTTCTCGGAAGAAATGTTCACGCGCCTCGGTGACACTTATCGGAGGATCCGCAACACGCTCCGGATTTTGCTGGGCAACCTTTTTGACTATCCCTCAGGAAAGCAGGAAAGCGGAAAGGCAGATTTTAGTTTGGTCGATCGTTGGATCCTCGAACGCCTGGATCAAGTGATTGCGGATTGCCGTGCGGCTTATGAGGCATTCGAGTTTCACAAGGTTTATCACACTTTGAATCAATTTTGCGCGGTCGATCTGAGCAGCCTTTACGTCGACATCACCAAGGACCGGATGTATTGCGACGCGCCCGAATCGTCTCGTCGTCGCGCTACCCAAGCCGCGATGCACGAAATTTACGGCGCTCTTTGTCAGTTACTCGCACCAGTTCTCGCATTCACGGCTGAGGAAGCATGGCGTTATTCGCGCGGCGACGCATCGGTTCACTTCGAAGAATTTCCGAAGACTCAGAACCGAGGCGATCAATCAATCGCGCAGATGACGGATCTTTTGCGGCTGCGTGGCGTGATCGGTCAAGCGATCGAAAAAGCACGTCAGGAAAAATTGATTGGCAATGCGCTGGAGGCGGCGGTTGTTTTGCGTTCGAACGCCGATGTGACGAGCAAACTCAACAAAGAGGAGCTGGAGGAGTTTTTCATTCTGAGCGACCTCAGTATCGAACAGGGAAAAGAACCGGGCGCGACGGTCACGAAGACGCCTTACCAGAAATGCGCGCGGTGTTGGCGTCATCGTGAGTACGTTGGCAAAAGCAAAACGCATCCGGATTTGTGCGACCGCTGCGAACAGGTCGTTGACGCCAAGTGATCCTTTTTGTCATTCCGACCGAAGTGGAGGAATCTCTGACTATTTCTGTCGTTGTGAGCTAACTAAGCACGGAAATATTTAGAGATGTCTCGACTCCGCTCGACATGACAACGTCAGACGCAACTCAGGTATGAAATACATCTTCTTCATTTCCTTACCGCTCTATTTGCTCGACCGGATCACAAAATACTGGGTGCTGCACTCGATCGATCCGGACCAGCCGCGCGTGGTCGTCCCCGACTTTTTCCACCTGGTCAACATTACCAACACCGGTGCCGCGTTCGGTTCGTTCAAGAACAACAACACGTTTTTCATCGCCATTTCTTTTGTGGCACTATTGTTCGCGCTCATACTTCTCCTCGGGCGGCACGAGAGTGGCGCGTCCGATCGTCCGAAATCGCTTTGGTGGACACGGAATTTCTGGCGAGATCTGTCACTCGCGCTCTTGGTTGCGGGCGTGCTCGGGAATCTCACCGACAGGATGCTTTACGGGCACGTGATCGATTTTTTGCTCTTCGATCTGCATCTGCCCTTCGCGCATCCGTGGCCGGCGTTCAACGTGGCCGATTCTTGCATCTGCATCGCCGTCATTTTCTTTATCGTCCATTCTTTTCGACAGGAGAAGAAGGCGTCGACGCCTGCGTAGGTAGTGGCGATTGACCTCAATCGCCCGCTCACTCGTGTAATCACGCCGCTCCGTCGCCGTGATTCTCATTCGCCCCGACAAAGCGGGGCGGCTACAATCCCCTTATGTCGCCGATGGAAAAAACAGCGCGCGAAGTCGCACAGCGTCTGCGCACCCGCGGCTACATCGCTTATTTCGCGGGCGGTTGCGTGCGCGATATGGTCCGCGGTCTGCCGGCGAAGGATTTCGACATCGCGACGGATGCGACACCGGACATTGTTCAAAAGATTTTTCCGCACACTTACGCGGTCGGCGCGCACTTCGGCGTCGTTGTCGTGGTCGAGAACGAATTCAATTTCGAGGTTGCGACGTTTCGATCGGACGGCGCGTATCTCGATCACCGTCATCCGGCGGATGTCCGATTTTCGTCGCCGGAAGAGGATGCGAAGCGCCGCGATTTCACGATCAACGGCATGTTCTTCGATCCCGAGAAGAACGAGGTGATCGATTTCGTCGGAGGACGCGCCGATTTAGACACAAAACTTATTCGGGCCATCGGCGCTCCCGCTACGCGCTTTGCCGAAGACCGGCTGCGAATGTTGCGCGCGGTCCGCTTTGCCACCGTGCTCGATTACAAGATCGACCATCCCACCTGGGACGCGCTGCTCGCGAGCGCGGCGTCGATCAATGAGATCAGTGCCGAGCGGATTCGCGAAGAGCTACTAAGGATTTTTCGGTCGCCCAATCGCGTGCGCGGTTGGGACTTGCTCGATCAGAGCGGACTGCTGCGCACGATCTTGCCGGAGCTCGATGCGATGAAAGGTTGTTTGCAGCCGGAGCAATTTCATCCCGAAGGGGACGTCTTCAAACACACGAGGTTAATGCTTGAGCGGCTCCCGGAAGAAGTTTCCGCGCCGTTGATCCTGTCGGTTTTATTCCACGACGTGGGGAAACCGGTCACGTCCACCGTCGATGAAACCGGCAGAATTCGTTTCAACGAACACGACCGAATTGGCGCGGCAATGACCGAGTCGCTCATGGAGCGGTTGCGATTTTCGCGCGCTGAAATCGACGCCGTGGTCGAAATGGTGCGCCAACACATGGTCTTCAAGGATGTGCCGAACATGCGCGTGGCAAAACTAAAGCGATTCATGGCGCGCCCGACTTTTACAGAAGAGCTCGAACTGCATCGGGTCGATTGCGCGAGTAGCCACGGGATGATGGACAACTACGAATTCCTTTTGCGGAAACGCGAAGAGTTCGCCAACGAACCGATCATTCCGCCGCCCCTTATTCGCGGCGACGATTTGATTGCATTAGGAATGAAACCAGGTCCGAAGTTTGGGGAAATCCTTGAAGCAGTCGAGACGCGGCAGTTGGAAGGTGAGCTGAAAGATCGACAACAAGCGCTCGACTGGGTCAAACGCGAATATGCAAATGAGCCTCGGTGCCTCACGTCTGAGCGTGAGACGCCGAAACGCCTCTGATCGCGCAAATCTGGCAAAAAGGTTTGGGTTCCGTGATTGCTTTGACATGGAAGATCGAGTGGCGAACATCGAAGAGCCGATGAGAATTTTTATGATCAGCGCCGAAGGGCCGCCGTTGCTGCGGGCCGGCGCGCTCATCGACGTGATGGATGCGTTGCCGCACGAATTGCGCTCGCGCGGCCATGAGGTGGCGGTGGCGTTGCCCTACTATCGGGAGATTCGTGACAATCCCGCGTTCAAGGAAGAGGACACCGGGGTCACTGTCGATGTTCGGGTAGGCGACAAGACTTACATCGCCGAATATTTGCAAGGCCACAGCCCCAGCGGCGTCCAATTATTTTTCGTCCGGTGCGACGAATTCTTCGATCGCGACGGAATATATGGTGAACACGGCACCGCTTACGAAGATAATGCCGCCCGATATGTTTTTTTCAGCAAAGCAGCGGTGGAATTGGCGCGCCGCCTGACGCCGACGCCGCAAATTTTACACGTGCACGATTGGCCGGCCGCGCTCGTGCCAGTTTATGTGCGCGCCCATCATTTGCCGTTCGCCACCGTGCAGACGATTCATCACATCGCCGAGCAGGGGAGCTTTTGGGGGCTCGATTTTCGCCTGACCAACTTGCACGAACGCTTCTTCACCCTACGTGGTGTAGAATTTTTTGGGAAACTCAATTTCCTCAAAGGCGGGCTCCTTTTTGCCGACAAGGTCACGACCGTGAGCGAGCGACATCGGCGCGAAATTCAAACGCCGGAGTTTGGTTGCGGCCTCGACGTGGTGCTGCGTGAAAATGCGCACAAACTGAGCGCCATTCTGCATGGCGCCGATTACACCCGGTGGAACCCGGAAACCGATAAACTGCTTCCGGCTAATTACACGCCTGACGAGCTGTGGGGAAAACAGCTTTGCCGCGACGCGCTTTTGAATGGTTTGCGACTGGATCCGGAGCCGCGGGGGCCGGTGTTTGGAATGGTCACGCGCGTCGTCGGCGAGAAAGGTTTCGATATCCTTGTGCCGTTGCTCGATCGACTCCTGACCGACGACGTGCGGCTGATTATTTTGGGCGAGGGAGATCCAACCTATGAAACCGCGCTCGCGGTGGCCATGCGAAGATTTCCAACAAAATTTGCCTACCGAAAAACATACGACGAAAAAAGCGCGCACGTGATCGAAGCGGGGATGGACATCAGTTTAATCCCATCTCGCTTCGAGCCGGCGGGCATGAGCGCGATGTACAGTTTGAAATACGGCGCGCTTCCGGTCGCTCGCGCCACCGGCGGAATCCACGAAATCATCGAGAATTATGATTCAACTACCGACGGCGGTTACGGCTTTCTTTGTTACGAATATTCGACCGAAGCCTTTTGGGACGCGATCAAGCGTGCGCGCGAAATTTTTCGCGATCGCGACCTATGGGGAAGATTGATGGAACGCGCAATGGCGCGAAATTTCTCCTGGGCGATAGCCGCGCAGCGTTACGAGCAGCTTTACCGCGAACTTGCTGCGACCCCGGAAGAGGCGGCAGCGTAGGATGTCGATCTTTCTGTAGAGGCAGCCGTGCCGGCTGCATTTTATGAACATGCAGGCGACACGCCTGCCACTACAGCGCCGCGCGAATAAATGTCGGACACCATCGTCAAATGTCTGCTCAAATCACTCTAACCTATGCTACCTCAGAACGCCCTTGCTGGAGAGGCGACTAGTTCTTGCAATCCCGGAACCTTTGGTTTTTCCTCGGCCCTCCCAGGTTCTGATGTTGTGACCCGCACATTTTCCCTACTTCGGCCCTGGTCAATGGGGCTTTTGTTGACTCTCGTCCAGTTGGTCGTGGCTGTCTTTCTGTTGGCGCCTGAAGGCCCGCTTTCCTATCGCTACACAAGTTTGGTCCAGCACGACGGTTACTGGTTCGCCAACATTATCGACCGCGGCTATCAGACGATCGTTCCGCCCATCAATCACAAGGTGATGGAAGTTTCCAACGTCGCCTTTTTTCCTGCTTATCCGGCGCTGGCCGCTTTGTGCCGTTCCATTTTTCGTGTCGATACTGAGACCGCGCTCCTCATCACCGCGCAGCTCGCTGCCTGGGGGTTTTGGACTTACTTTTTTCTTTTCTGCGAGCGTTGGAAACTCTCTGCAACGCTGCGTTTCTTCGGGGCCCTAGCGATCGCGGCTCATCCGGCCGCATTTTTCCTGATCGCGGGTTATTCCGAATCGCTCTTTTTGATGGCGCTCATCGGTTTTATTTATTGGAGCGGCTCCGAAGGCCGTGCCGCGAAAGTTTTGGCAGCGCTTCACGGGATCGCCATGTCGGCAACGCGGATCGTCGGTGTTCCCTGCGCCGCATTTCCAGTCGTGCGCGATGTTTTTAAGAAAGGATGGAGCGCACTACGCGATCCACGCAGTTGGTTCCGCAATTATGGAAGCGCGGTCGCTTTGACGATCTCGGCCATCTTCGGCGCGATCTTCTTTTTTCTTTATTGCCAATGGCGCTGGGGCCGCTGGGATATGTACATGCTCACCCAATCGGCCGGCTGGAACATTGAGCCGGATTATTTGGCCGTATTCCGTCCGTCGAATTATCGTTGGCTTCTGCCGCAGCTGAACGATCCGACGCAAATGAGCCAAATGTCGATGACGTTCGGCGCGTTATTCTTGATCGCCCTCGCCATTGTCGAATTAGTCCCCGCAATCCGCCGCTCCACCGAATGGACCACTCGCATCGGCATCTATTTTTGCGCTTTGGTCATCTATTATATCTCGGTCAGCGGCGTCGCCTCCCTCGAAATGGAGAGCATGCTCCGCTACGAATTCTGTGTGCACACGCTGATCGTGCTCGCTTTTTTGCATTTTTTGCGTCAATTTCGCGTCCCGCCGCCGCTGTTGCGCGTCTTCGGGATGGCTGCCGCGGTGCTAATCAGCGCCCTCGGGCTGAGCGTGCAGGGTTGGTATGTTTGGAATTTTACCCGCGGGAACTGGGTGGCTTAACTAAGAATGAAATCAACTGTCGCAATTATCGGAGCAGGCCCGGCGGGATTGACCGCCGCGTATCTGCTTTCGAAAAACAAGGTCGACGTGACCGTGCTTGAAGCGGACCCGGTTTACGTCGGAGGAATTTCGCGCACGGCAAAGTATAAAGGTTTCCATTTCGACATCGGAGGCCATCGCTTTTTCTCCAAATCGAAAGCAGTCGAAGATCTCTGGACGGAGATTTTGCCTAACGACATGCTGCAGCGCCCGCGCTCGTCCAAGATTTATTACGACGGCAAATTTTTCACCTATCCGCTCAAACCGTTCGAAGCGCTGATCAAACTGGGCATCGTAAGATCGACAATCTGCGTTTTGTCATGGCTCAAGGCGCGCGTATTTCCGGTGCGCCATCCCCGAAACTTCGAGGAGTGGGTCAGCAACCAATTCGGCAAACGCCTCTTCAATATTTTCTTCAAGAGCTACACCGAAAAAGTTTGGGGAATGAGCTGCAAAGAAATTTCGGCGGACTGGGCCGCGCAGCGCATCCGCGGTCTCTCGCTCGGCAGCGCGATCAAGAACGCGCTCTTGCCGCAGCGATCCTCGAACGGCGACCGCTCCAACGTCATCAAAACTTTGATCAACTCATTTCGGTATCCGCGCAAAGGCCCGGGAATGATGTGGGAAGCGTGCGCCGAAAAAGTGAAAGCGATGGGCGGCAAAATCGAAATGGCCGCGCGAGTGAACGGCTGCGCTTACGACGAAACAAGATCGATATGGACGGTCCAATTCAAAGATCGCGATGGGAACCAGCACTCGATTGAAGCTGAACACGTAATTTCATCCGCGCCAATGCGCGAACTGGTTTACGGAATTCGTCCGGAAGTTTCCGATCGCGCCCGCCGCGCGGCGGAAAGTCTGAAATACCGCGATTTCCTGACCGTCATGCTCATTTTGAAAGAGCGAAACAAGTTTTCGGACAATTGGATCTACATTCACGATCCGCGCGTCAAGGTTGGACGCGTCCAAAATTTCAAGTCCTGGTCGCCCGAGATGGTTCCCGATCCGGACAAGGCCTGTTACGGATTGGAATATTTTTGCTTCGAAGGCGACGGCCTTTGGGAATCCAAAGACGAAGAGTTGATCGAGTTGGCGAAGCGCGAGCTGATCCAAATCGGTCTGTCGCAAGAAGGCGACGTTGTCGATGGGACCGTTGTTCGCCAGAAGAAAGCCTACCCCGTTTACGACGACGACTACGCGCGCCACGTTGCCACGGTTCGTCAGGAACTGGACACCCGTTATCCGAATTTGCACCTCGTCGGCCGCAACGGGATGCACAAATACAACAATCAGGATCACGCCATGATGACGGCGATGTTGTGTGTCGAAAACATTCTGGCCGACGCGAAGCTTTACGATCTCTGGCAGGTCAACGCCGACGCCGAATACCACGAACAAGGGGACGAAGTTTCGGACGAAAAGAACGGTTCTGGGTTGCGCCTTGTCCCGACTCGAGTCGATCGCGAACCCGAGCTCGCCTCCGAAACTTAAGATTCGGCAAATTCTTCGATCGGCGGGCAGGAGCAGAATAAATTCCGATCGCCGTAAACGTTGTCGATCCTGGCGACCGACGGCCAGAATTTGTGTTCGCGCGTCCACGGCGCGGGAAACGCCGCTTGCTCGCGCGAGTAGGGGTGGTCCCATTTTTCGGAAGCGATTTGTCGCGTGGTGTGCGGCGCGTTTTTGAGCAAATTGTTTTGCCGATCGGCCTTACCATTTGCGACCGCATCGATCTCCTTGCGAATCGAAATCAGCGCGTCGCAAAAACGATCGAGCTCGTCTTTCGATTCGCTCTCGGTCGGCTCGATCATCATCGTGCCGGCGACCGGCCAGGAAACGGTCGGCGCGTGAAATCCGTAATCCATCAAACGTTTCGCGACGTCTTCGACTTCAATGCCCGCGTTTTTCCATTGGCGAAGATCGACAATACACTCGTGCGCCACCAGTCTGCGTTTGCCTTTGAACAAAACCGGAAAATGCGGATCGAGCCGTTTCGCTATGTAATTCGCATTCAAAATCGCGATCTCACTCGCGCGTTTCAAACCGTCCGGGCCCATCATGCGGATGTACATCCACGAGATCGTTAGAATACTCGCGCTGCCGTAAGGGGCTTGCGCCACTGGGCCCACTCGCTTGTTAAGATCGACGTCTGGATTCAACGACGCCATTGCCGGCAAGAATGGAACCAGATGCTTAGCCACGCCGATCGGTCCGACGCCGGGACCGCCGCCGCCGTGCGGAATGCAAAACGTTTTGTGCAAATTCAAATGGCAAACATCGGCGCCGTAATCGCCGGGGCGACAAAGACCGCACTGCGCGTTCATATTCGCGCCGTCCATGTAAACCTGGCCGCCGTGCTTGTGCACGATTTCGCAAATTTCGCGGATGGTCGGCTCGAACACGCCGTGTGTGCTCGGATAGGTCACCATCAGCGCCGCGAGGTCGCCCGCGTGCGCGTCGGCTTTGGCGCGGAGATCGGCCAGGTCGATATCGCCATCTTTCAGCGTCGCGACCGCAACGACTTTAAGTCCGGCCATGACGGCGCTTGCTGGATTTGTTCCGTGCGCGGAAGTTGGGATCAGACAAACGTTGCGATGCGCTTCGCTCCGCGACGCGTGATATTCGCGAATCGCGAGCAGGCCTGCGTATTCGCCTTGTGAACCGGCATTCGGTTGCAACGAGACCGCAGTGAATCCGGTAATTTCCGCCAGCCATTCTTCCAATTGCTTACACATCTCGATATAGCCGGTCGTTTGGTCACCCGGCGCAAACGGATGCAGTTTGGAAAATTCCGGCCACGAAATCGGAAACATTTCCGCGGTCGCGTTCAGTTTCATGGTGCACGACCCGAGCGGAATCATCGAATGGCAGAGCGACAAGTCGCGCGATTCGAGTTTTTTCAAGTAACGCAGCATCTCGGTCTCGGTGTCGTGGGTGTTGAAGATCGAATGAGTAAGAAATTGCGAATTGCGGGTGGCAAATTGCGGAATGCGAAGAGCCGAATCGCCAACGTCATCATCAGCTAAATCGCGGGCAGGCGTGCCGCGAAAGATCGACATCAACAGCTCGATGTCGAGGCTCGTGGTTGTTTCGTCGAGCGAAACGCCGACCGCGCGAGGACCGAGCGCGCGCAGATTGCAGCCGGCTTTTTCGGCGTGCTCGATCACTATGCCGCTCGATTCGATTTCTACCCGGATCGTGTCGAAAAAATTCTCATACGTAATTTTCAATCCGAGCGCGCGAAGACCATCAGCCAGCTGACTGGTCCGGCGATGAACGCGCTCGGCGATTGCGCGCAAACCGCGTGGACCGTGATAGACCACGTACATCGACGCGATGACTGCGAGAAGAACTTGTGCCGTGCAAATATTACTGGTCGCTTTGTCGCGGCGGATATGTTGCTCGCGCGTTTGCAGCGCCAGTCGATACGCCGGCCGGCCTTCGGCGTCGTGCGAAACACCAACGAGACGGCCGGGCATGTGGCGTTTGTATTGATCGCGCGTTGCAAAGTAAGCCGCGTGCGGTCCACCGAAACCGAGCGGAACTCCGAAGCGCTGGGTGTTGCCGACGGCAACGTCTGCGCCGAATTCGCCCGGCGGTTTTAGCAACGTCAGCGCGAGAATGTCTGCAGCGACAACAACGAGTGCACCGGCGGCGTGCGCTTGTTTAGCGAATTCGGTGTAATCGTAGATCGCCCCATCAGTCGCCGGGTATTGAAGTAACGCCCCGAAGACCGAACCGTCGAATTTGAACCGCGCGTGATTATCGACCTTAACTTCAATTCCGAGCGGCTTCGCGCGCGTTCGGACAACTTCGATCGTCTCCGGATGGCAATCGTCAGCGACCAAAAAAGTTTTTCGATCCGGAACAGCGGCGTGACAAAGCGTCATCGCTTCGGCGGCGGCGGTGGCCTCGTCGAGCATCGATGCATTGGCAATATCGAGCTTGGTAAGATCGACAACCATCGTTTGAAAATTGAGGAGCGCCTCGAGGCGACCTTGCGCGAGCTCGGCTTGGTACGGCGTGTAAGCCGTGTACCAACCCGGGTTTTCGAGAATGTTCCGCTGAATCACCGGCGGCGTGATGCAATCCGAGTAGCCGGCCCCGATAAAAGATTTCGCGATCTTGTTTTTCTTTGAGATCGCGCGCAATTCGGCGAGCGCTTCGTTTTCCGACTTCGCTTCCGGTAAATTCAATGCTCCATCCAGCCGGATATTTTTCGGAACGGTCGCATCGATTAGAGCACCCAGGCCTTCAAACCCGAGCGAACGCAACATCTCCGCGGTTTCGTCTTCGTTTGAGCCGATATGCCGCTGTGCAAACTCCGAGCCGGATCGTCGGTTCTCGATGTCGATCTTTTGTCCGCGCAAATGCACCCGACAGGTTACGGAACGCGACTAACTTTTCAATGTGGGACGCTGGTCGTTGATTGCCGCCACAGAAGATTTATTTCGTATCGTAGGT
The DNA here is from genome assembly GCA_038230255.1 of Chthoniobacterales bacterium. GTDB lineage: Bacteria > Verrucomicrobiota > Verrucomicrobiia > Chthoniobacterales > UBA10450 > AV40. Next base: position 211,697 of record JBBRNP010000004.1, on the reverse strand, counting down.
TCCGACGCCCTGGGATTTCAGGTGTGCCCGAAGTTGCGCAAAATGCTCTTGGTTCCGTGTCTCAACGGTGCAAAGCACGCTGACGGTTGAAACATCCGAACTGGCGAAGGCGCGGTCGTGCACCACTTCTTTGATACTCGCGCCGGTTGCTGCAATTTGTTTGGTGAGATCGGCCAGTCCGCCGGGACGATCGCTGATGACTGCAGTGAATCGGCACAAGCGTCCGTCGGCGACTAAGCCGCGCTCAATCACACGGCTGAGAATATTCGGGTCGATGTTCCCACCGCATAAAAGAAGAACGATTCGTTTACCCGCGAGATCTGACAGCTTTCCGGACAGCACAGCAGCCAGGGGCGTGGCGGCCGCACCTTCTACCACCGTTTTCTGAAGCTCAATCAATCGGAGAATTGCGATCGCGATTTGTTCTTCAGTGACTGTGACCGCTTGATCGACATGTTCCCGCGCAATCGCAAACGCATTCGTGCCAACTTGCGGAATGGCGAGACCGTCCGCTAGGGTCGGGTGCAATGCGATTTTGGTCGGTTTGCTTGCCTCCAGTGCTGCGGAAAAACTGGCGACGTTCTCCGCTTCGACCGCGATAACTTTCGTTTGCGGCCGCAAACTTTTGACGGCCAACGAAACACCGGCGATCAAACCGGAGCCGCCGACCGGAACGATTACCGCATCGACGTCTTTGACTTGATCGATGATCTCGATTCCCATCGTGCCCTGGCCGGCGATGATGGCGGGATCGTCAAAGCCGTCGATGTATGCGAGGCCTTTTTCGGCCGCGATCTTATCCGCCTGCGCTTTTGCTTCCGCAAAATCTTTGCCATGCAAAAGGACGTTCGCGCCGAGCATCTGGCAATTGCTTACTTTGATGAGCGGCGCGTACTGCGGCATCACCACGGTCGCCGGAATGCCGAGTAACTTTCCTTGATAAGCGAGCGCCTGGGCGTGGTTCCCAGCGGAAGCAGCGATCACGCCGCGTTTTTTTTGGTCGACTGAAAGCTGGGCGAGGGCGTTGCGCGCACCGCGTTCTTTAAAGCTTCCGGTCCGCTGCAAATTGTCGAGCTTGCAGAAAATTTGCATCCCGGTGACATCGCTGAGCGGAATGGATGGCAGGCAAGGCGAATAAAAAACGGCCCCAGCGATGCGATCGCGCGCGGCTTCGATGTCTTTGAACGTGATCACGCCCCGCCAATGTGGGCGCAAGATCGACAATCAACAAGATCGACTAGCTACCGTCGAGTGCTTCGCGAACCTTGGCGGCCAGTTGTTCAGAGTCGAACGGCTTAGGCAGGAAAAACATTCCCGGTTCACATCGATCACTCGGTTGAAGCGATTCTTCGAGATATCCGGAGATGAAGAGAACTTTGATATTAGGATGAGCCACACGCATTGAATCGGCAAAGCGGCGTCCGCTCGTTTGCGGCATTACCAGATCGGTCAGGAGAAGATCCATCTTTCGTCCGCCATTTTCACTGAGCAAACGCTGAGCATCCGCTCCATTGGCTGCTTCGATCACTTCGTAACCGAGTCCACGCAACATCCGCACGGACATATGCCGAACGCTGATGTCGTCTTCGAGAACAAGAATGGTTTCAGTGCCGCCGCGCGGTTTCCTGCCGCTCGGCTTCTTGTAGGAAGGCGGCGCCGGCGCTGACACGCGTGGGAGATAAATTTGGACGACGGTGCCTTTGCCTGGCTCGCTCTCCACGCGCAGATGTCCGCCGCTTTGATGGACAATGCCGTAACAAGTTGCGAGGCCGAGGCCACTTTTACCATCATCGGCTTTAGTCGTGAAGAATGGCTCGAAAAGATGGGCTTTGACCTCTTCGCTCATGCCAGCGCCAGTGTCGGCAATCTTAATTAAAACATAATGACCGGGAACAAAATCGTCGCGGTCAAAAGGCGATTCCGTTTCATTGGTCAGATCGACAATCGCGGTTTCGAGCGTGAGCTGGCCGCCTCTCGGCATCGCGTCGCGTGCGTTCACCGCCAGATTGAGAATGATTTGGCTAATCTGGCTTGGATCTGCCTTGATATGCGCGCCTTCCTTTTCGTGATGGAAGTGGCAGACCACGGAAATATTTTCGCCGATGAGCCGAAGCAATGAGCGTTCGAGATTTGTGATGATGGAATTGACTTCCACGATCACGGCTTCGCGTGGTTGTCTGCGACTGAAAGCGAGAAGCTGCTGAGTCAAAGCGGACGCGCGACCCGCCGCGGCGCGAATTTCGGCGACGTGATCGGCGAGGGTTCCTTTGATCTGGCGTTCGTGGAGCAGCAAATCGCCGTAACCGAGAATGGTAGTGAGAAAATTATTGAAATCGTGCGCGACGCCGGCGGCCAGCTGCCCGAACGCTTCCATTTTTTGCGAACGACAGAGTTGGTCTTGGAGTTGCTTGCGCGCGGTGACGTCCATGAGCGAGCCGACGAAATGCTCGGCGGTACCGTCGGCTCCTCGCAAAAGCAACGCGCGCTCAAGGACATTAATATAAGTTCCGTCGGCGCGACGAAAGCGGTATTCGCCACTCCAATGATCGGACGAGCTGATTAACGCGTCGCGAATCGAAGGGCCAACGCGGGCGCGATCACCGGGGTGAAGATTCTTTTGCCAGAAACCAATGTCTTGGCACTCAGAGGATGATGCGTCGTAGCCGGCGAGAGATTGCAGACCCTGTGGCCATGAGAGCCTGTCGCTTTTTACATCCCAATCCCGAACTGCATCATTCGTAGCCCGGGCAACAATCGCAAAATAATCATCGCGTGACGCCGAATGATTTTGGACGTGGGCGTGAGTTGTTTTGCCTTCATCAGAGCTTTGCTCGAGATGAGTTGGGACGAACCGATCCAGCAAAGGCGATTGGAGCGGCGTTTTCGACATCTGTTTCTCTTCGTCCAATCGCATGCGTCACAACAACCGAGCCCGCGTTTTTAAAAGCTAGTTCCATGCCTCTAAGATTTCTGTTCTTGAGTTCACTCGCGTTCATTTTTCGAAGCGCGTTTCGGTGAAGAATTATCTATTTCTGTTGGGCCGGTAACGCCGCCACCGAAACTGTGGCGACGCTGAAATCGCGGCCGGGTTGTTGCAAACTAGTAAAGCGTGAATTGATCGTCGCCGTCAGGACGGACGTTTGGAACGGACGCGAGATTTTCGCGGAATCCTGCCGCTGTCCATCGACCTTGAAGGAGAGCCGCACGAATTTTGTCTCTACGCCCAACATCGACAATTTAAAAAGACGCTTGTGAGCAAAGGGCACGATCCCGTCGACTTCGGTCCATTTCGGACTATCCGCCGGAAGCGCTGCATCAGAAACGGCAATGCGAAGTTCGCCGCAGGCGGCAGCGTTTTCATTTAGAAACGTGAAACGGTCCCGGGACGCGTTGTTTGGCAGTGCGATAATGAACGTCGTTTCGCCTTCTTTTAGGACACAGCTGATGGTGTCATCATCGACGAACGCGGCGGCCGATTTATGACGAGCGGTATGAGCCGCGGTCAGGGAAGAAAATTGTCCGTCCGGCGCGATATATTCGATTTGCGTGCTGTTCTTTGTCCTATTGCCTGCATCGCAGAAGCTGTTGGCGGCGAGAAATCCCACGAGAGCCAATGCGCAAAGACGTCCGAAAACCTTGGCCAAACGGTGTTTAATTCGCCACGAACCGAAATGCATGCGAGCAATACCAGCTTAGAACGGGCCAAGTGAGAAAATTTCCCAGGTAAACACGCCGGTGGCATCAGGCCTCCCGGCAGCGGTATTTTCCATGAAACTCTGAAAAAAGATTCCTCCGATTTCGCTTGCCTCGGAGGAGCGTTTTCTCGTAAAAGAGACCTCCCGAGAAACAGATAACTAGAGAAGGAAATCACGATCTTGAACCGAAACGGCATTTCGAGCGGATCTGCTCTACCGGCTTGTGATTTGTGAATTACTGACAGTGGTACTACACCTGCTTAAACCTTAATCTGATCACCTGCCTATGAGTCGTCGTCGTGCTATCTCCTTACATCGCGATCAGTTTCGGAAATCACTCGCGCTTTTGTTCGTGATGTCGATGACAATCGGCATCGGAGATATTTTTGCCCAGGACGCGATCCGTCCATCCTTAGCAGGTCAGGCGGCGTCCGATGCCAGACAGCAGGATGTTTCGCGCATTCCATATAATTTGCTGCTCGGACCGATGCGGTTTCGAGTCGGCGCGAGCGTCGGCCTGGAGTACAACGACAACGTCACCTACGCCGAAGTAAACGAGCAGGATGATTTTATCGTCACGCCAAACCTGACCCTCGACATGATTTGGCCGGTTACCCAGCTGAATACCCTGCGTCTGGATCTCGGAGTGGGATACTCCTTCTACCTCGATCATTCGAATTACAATACGGACACCATTTTGATCGCGCCCAAGTCGCAGATCGCCTTTGACATTTTCGTCGGTGATTTCCGCATCAACCTCCACGACCGGATGCAGCTGCAACAGGACCCGATTCAAGAGGGTGCGTTGAGCAATGTGCGAGATTATGGCCGGTTTGAGAATACCGCCGGCGTTTCCGTGCTCTGGGACCTGAACAAGCTGCTTTTCCAAGTAGGTTACGATCACTACAATTTCGTTTCGACCACTTCCGCTTTCGATTATTTGGATCGCAATTCGGAAATCTTCAACGGTTCAGCTGCTTTTATCGTTAACCCGACAATTACAGTTGGTGCGGAAGGAAATGTTGTCTTCACTAGATTTGATCAAAGTGTCCTTAACGATAACAAAGATTACAGCGTGGGTGGATTCGTCGAGTTGGAGTTAACCAATAATCTGAAGATCCGCGGGGCCGGCGGTTATCAGTGGATCGATTTCGATCACAACTTTGTTACGTTCGCCTTCGGTCCCCTTACTTTTATCGTCCCAGATAAGCAAGATTTGAAGGATTATTATGTTAATGGATTGATTGCCCATCGGATCAACGCCACTCTCAGCCAGACTGTCAGTGCCGGTCACGAAACTCAGCTGGGTGTAAACTCAAACTACATCACTCTCAATTACGTTCGGCATACGCTGACCTGGAACCTGATTCGCAACACTCTCCTCTCGACAGAGTTTTTCTATGAAGACGCAAAAGAGTCCGGCGGGTTCGCGGGCCTTTTCAGTCCAGTTCCACTCGGCACCCCAGAACATTTCCATCGCATCGGCGGCGCGATTACTCTCGGCTACCAGTTGACACCCCACGTCACGCTGGGAGTGCGCTATCAAGGCACGAGCAAAGACTCCAATTTGCTTTTGCGCGATTACAATCAAAACCGCGTTTCTGTCGACGGCACATACAGTTTCTAAAAAGCTTAAAGGGGGTAAAGTGGGGGGTAACATGAGAGTCTGGTTGTACGCATTGGTCGGTGCTGTCTGCATCTTTACGACCGACTTAATGTTTGCTCAGGATCCGAACAGCCCACCGCCCGCCACACCAAAGCCGCCTTCCTCCGATGGGCCCTCAACGGCGACTAGCACAGTAATGCGGACAAACTCGATGGCTGTGCTGGATGACAAAAAGAAACTCGGATCAAACGACTACATTAGCTTCAGAGTGGTCGAAGATCGGGATAACGATTCCCAGCGATTACGCGTCAACGATAACGGCGAACTAGAGGTCCCTTACGTCGGACTCGTGCCCGCTCGCGGTAAATCGTGCAAAGAACTTGCTTACACGATTAAATCGCTGCTCGAAAAAGAATATTATTATCACGCGACAGTAATCCTGGCGGTAGACCGGGTCAGTGAAAAATCCCGCGGCAGGATTTATGTCTACGGCTCAGTTAAAGTTCAGGGACCGCAGGAGATTCCACCGGACGAAAGTTACACGGTGAGCAAAGCGGTTATTAGAGCCGGCGGATTCGGGGACTTCGCCAATAAGCGGAAGGTGAAGCTAACTCGGAAGACCGGTCAGGAGTCCACTGTCGATCTTAAGCGCGTCATCGAAGAAGGACATACTGACGAAGACTTGGAACTTGGACCCGACGACCAGATCTACGTGCCGCAGCGTCTGATCAACATGTGATATGCAGCTCGTGACAGCCGGCAAAAATCTTTCTACTTCGTGGTCTGCCGCCTTTGTCACTCGGCTGCACCGCTACAAGTCTCTCTTTCTGCGGCGTTGGTGGATTCCGGTGTTAACTATCTGCCTCGGGCTGTTTGTTGAAGCTTTCTTAATTTATCAAACGCCGCCGTCATTTCAGTCCACCAGCAAGATGATGCTTGCGGGCAAGTTGAACATTGCCCAAGGCGCGGTTTACAGCGAGGACGCCGTGAATTTCTATGGCACGCAGATTCAGATGATGCAGAGCGCGGAGGTACGGCATAGCGCGGAGTCGCTGGTTCGCTCCGCGCATCCCGAGTTACAGCCGGTCCCGGTGGAAATATTTGTCCTCCAGAAGCCGCGGACCTCCATTTTCGATCTTTCCGCTGTTGGCAGCGCGCCCGAGTACACCCAGGCCTATTTGAATGCGGCCATGCAAAAGTATCTCGATTTCAAACGAGGCATGCGTGAGGACCGCGGTCACGAAGTTACCACCGGCATTACCGAGCAGCTGATTCAGGTCGAAAAGGATTTGCGTAACAGCGAAGACGAAATGCTTGAGTTCCAGAAGCAAAACAACATCGGCTTCATCCAAGAACAGGGGAACAGCGCTGCCCAATATCTGGTCAAACTGAATCAGCAATACGCTTCACTCAAAACGGAGTACGACTTGCTCAACTTACTTGACCTCGACCAAAACCTCGACCGCGCGCAAAGCAAGACCGATACGAGCACCGGTCAAGGCTCTGACAATCAGGGCCTGCCGTTTTCGGACGTCGGTCCGGAGGCCGATTACTTGAAGGCGAAGCAACAGATCCAGCTTCTTAAGGCGGAGCGTGAAACACTCGCCAAAGATCTGCGACCACATCACCCGAAGATTCTCAAACTCAATGATGAAATCACGAAGCAGGACAAGTTGATCGGGCTCTTTCGCGCCGACACTCTGGAGAAATTAAAAACACGCCGCGAATCGATCGGCAAGCAGATGGAAAACCTCCAGTCCAACGTCAAGGAATGGGAGGCCAAGGCCCTCGACCTCAGTCAGCGGCTTGCCCAATTCAATCGGATCAAAGGGAAAGTCGATCGCCTGAAAACGTTGTACGATCGTCTGACCAACAACCTGAAGGAAATTGACGTCTCCCAAGTCGTGGGCGGGGAAGATCAAGTTTCAATCATGGAAATGGCCACTGCTCCGTTGTCGGTCCGGCCCGGGTTGATCAAGAGTTTGCTCATCGGCTTCGGCATTGGGGCGCTCGCGGGCCTGGCGATTCTTGTTCTGCTTGATCGCATTGACGATCGGATGGCTTCGTTCAGCGAATTTCAGCATCACTTTTCCGAGAACATTCTTGGGCAAATTCCAAAGGAAAAAACCAAGGGGAAAGTGGATTTGCTCCAACCGGATGATGCGCGGCATGTGTTCGCCGAGTCGTATCGAAATATTCGCTCGTCCATCTTCTTCATGCCTTATGAGGGCCCGCGGCCAAAAAGCTTTTTGATTACGAGCGCAGTTCCGAGTGAAGGCAAGTCGACTGTGTCCGCTAATCTTGCCATTACCATGGCCCTCTCTGGGGCACGCACGTTATTGATTGATTGCGATCTCCGCCGCGGCGCATTGCGCGAGGCATTCGGAATTTCCTCAAAGATTGGTTTCTCCGAAGTTCTGAAAGGGGAAGTAAACTGGCAGGAAGTCGTGGTGCCAACGGCCGTTCCCACACTTTTCGTTTTACCGCGAGGGAAGACCTTGTCTCAGCCAAGCGAACACCTTCTGCGTGATTCAACTGAAGCGCTCTTAAAGGAAATCTATCAGCATTACGATTACGTCATCATCGACAGTTCGCCCATTTTGGCGGCGGACGACACGACAAGTCTCGCGCCAAAAATCGACGCTACCATCTTTGTCGTTCGGCTTTCCTACACCTCTGCTCGTCTCACCAAGAAAGCGCTTGAGGGTCTCTACAATCGGCAAGTCAATATTCCCGGAGTCATTTTGAATTTCGTCGATACTTCGCTGCCGGAGTATTACTATTATCAGTACTCCGAATATTACTCGACGCCGACTGTCCCCGATGGCGAAGCAGTCGCTCCGGTCCGTCGGCAGCGACCGAAGCCAATCGAGACGGCATAAGCTGCGGCCATTCGGTTGGATTTCGCCCGAGACGAATTCTAGATCGACATCGGTCGTCTGCGGCGCGTTCGCACGAAGTGCAGATTCCTCTTGGCACTTTGGTAGCTCATTGCTCTCTTGAACACGTAATTTGGCTATGAGCTTCTTCGTCCCGGTCTCCCCGCCCCTTTTGGACGAAAGCTCGACTCCAATTCTAAGGAGGGCTTTCGATCACGCCCGCCGCATCGGCAACTACGCGCTGGTGCAGGCAGTCGTCCAAATCATTGCTTTCTCGAGTGGGATTCTTCTCGTGCGCTGGTTGCCGCAACGCGAGTACGCTTTATTCACTATCGCCAACGCGATGCAAGCCACTCTGATGTTGCTCGCCGACATCGGCATCAGTGTCGGGCTGATGTCCATCGGCGGTCGGGTCTGGCAAGATCGACATCGTTTTGGTGAATTGATTAACAGCGGGTTGGCCGTCCGCAGAAAACTTGCCGCCGCTGCGGCCGTTGTCGTTGCGCCAATTTTGTATGCGATGCTGACGAAGAACGGCGCCTCTGGGACTTACACGCTCCTTCTGATCGTCGTTGTTCTGGCCGGATTCTCCATTCAACTTTCGGTTGACATCTACAGCGTGGTGCCGCGTCTCCACTCTGAGATCGGACGGATTCAAAAAATAGATTTCATCTGCGCAATCGTTCGCCTCCTGCTCGTTCTGGGATTGGTTTATCTGTTCGCGACCGCCGGACTGGCTGTGGCCATCGCCAGCGCTACTTTTTTTCTGCAATATTTTCTCCTTCGGGCCTACGCCGCGAAAGTTGTCGATCTTAAGGCCAACGAAAACGCAGACGATCGCCGCGAGATGGTGCGGTTAATCAAAAAGCTGGCCGCCAACGCCGTTTTTTATTGTTTTCAGGGTCAGATCACTGTGTTCCTGATTAGTTTCTTCGGGCGTCACGCGGCGTCGGTCGCCGAAGTCGGAGCTCTTGGACGTCTCGCCATGATTTTCACCGTCCTGACGAATTTGCTCATCAACATTTTCGTTCCGGCTTTCGCGCGTTGCCAAGACAAACGCAAATTGCGTTACCTTTATGTGGCGATTGTCGGAGGCGTAGCTCTTTTCAGCGCAGTCGTGCTTAGTGGCGCTGCATCGTTTCCTGATCAATTTCTTTTCGTTCTTGGCAATCGTTACACCCACCTTCATCACGAACTCCTCTTAATGATCGGTGTCGCAGTGATCACGGCGGTGAGCGGTACGCTATGGCTTCTCAATGCGTCCAAGGCGTGGATCGCCGGAGCGTGGCTTTACGTTCCGCTTACGCTAGCCACCCAAATCGCGCTTGTTCCGTTCACTGATTTTTCCAGCGTCGCAGGCGTCCTTGTTTTTAACCTGATATCGGTAGCGCCGAGTTTGATTCTCAATCTGGTGCTGAGCTGCCGAGGCTTTCGTACTTTCGCTCCGGCCACCGGATGAACGTACCTTACCATTCGGCGCGCCTTGAAGGAACAATTGCGCGCTATCTTTATCGCGCCGCACTGCCAATGATTGTTCGGCAAACTGTTCGCGTTCCGCGCGAACTCCCGTTTAATGTTTTTGCTTACTCTGGAGAAAACACTCTGCCGGAGCAGGTCGCATCTATCCGCTCCTTTCTCACTTACGCTGGTAGACCGAAACAATTCGTCGTGGTCTCCGACGGGTCTTACACACGCACCAGCATTGAATTGCTGGAAAAGATCGACAACTCTGTGCGTGTCCAAACAACCCCGCCACCGTTGCCGCCGGGATTGCCCAATAAGATTCAGTCGTATCTCAAAACTCATCCGACGGGCAAGCAACTCGCGCTTCTAATGAGTCTACCGGCCAACGGCCCTACCCTTTACACCGATTCCGATGTTCTCTTTTTTCCGCGAGCCCGCGAGCTGGCCGATCTTTCCAACACCCAATCAGTCTCCGCTCTGTATCTCGCCGATTATCAGTTCTCCGGCGACGAAAGACTCATTCGCGATCCGTCAGAGAAACGAAATCCGGTCAACACCGGATTCGTTTTTCTGTTCCGGAAACTGGACTGGTCGCGTGGACTCGAGCGATTGCAGATGTTGAACGGTGAACCGATTTTTTTCACTAACCAGACTGTGATGCATTTTTGCATGCACGCCAATGACGCGATCGCGCTCGATCCGGACAAGTTTGTTTTGCAGGAAAACGACCAGTTTATTTACCGCGACCAATACGCCGGCCGATCGCTCGCCATCCGGCATTACGTCAACCCGATCCGGCATAAATTCTGGACCGTCCTTGCCCGCCGCCTTCCAAAGTAAAACCTGTGCATAAACAGCTTCGCATTCTTGCCATTGTGAATCTTCCGTGGGACCCGCGTCTGGGAGCCGCCCGCGTTTGGTTCGAATTGTGCGAACAGTGGACGAAAGCTGGCTACCAGGTCGAAAAATTTTGTCTCAGCGATGCATTTCCAAAGCCGACGCGTTCGCGCGCGCTTTCAGCCTGGCGGCAAGCGACCTTTCCCCATCGAGCGGCCCGTTATGTCCGGCGCAACGCCGGGAAATTTGATGTCATTGATTGTTTGATCGGCACACTGCCATTCTCCAAAAAATGGCTTCGGTTCGACGGTTTGTTGGTCGGACGTTCGATCGGATTGTATCTGGCTTACGACGAATTTATCCGATTCAGTCGACGGCGCTGGCCGGATCAGTCGCGGGGAAAGTTTGTGGGCCGCCTCTTTTACACTTTTACGTCGTGGTTGCTTCGGCGCAGCGCGAATCGCGCGCTCGTTCATTGCGATTTGTTTAACGTTCCGAACGAGGACGAAAGGCAATCGCTCAAAAAATACACTGCGACGCGGACAATTGTTCTGCCGTACGGTTTAAACGAAACCGAGCGAGCCGCTCTCGCTGCGGCCGCGCGATCAGCGCCAGAGCGTTTGGCTCGAAAAGAGATTTGCTTCGTTGGGATGTGGGGGTTGCGGAAAGGCGCGCGCGATTGGCCGGAAATTGTGCGCGCCATCTTAAGTGAGGAACCTTCCGCACGGTTCACATTTCTCGGTACCATGACCGACGAACAAACGGTTCTCCGCGACCTTCAGCTCACGTCGAGCGAATCGATTCGTTGTCTCACGAGCTACGATCCGACAGCGCTTCCCCAATTGATCGGTGGTTCGGTAGTCGGACTTTTTCCAAGTTACATTGAAGGATTCGGCATTTCCGTGCTCGAGCAACTGGCATGCGGCATTCCCACGATTGCCTACGATGTGTCCGGCCCGCGTCATATTTTTGCCCTGAGCGGAGCCCGATTTTTGGTTCCCGCTGGCGATGTGCGGGCCATGGTTAATCGCGCGCTGGAAATCTTGCGGATGAACGAGAGCGAGTACAGCGCGCTGTCGGTCAAAAGCCGTCAAATCGCAGAGACATTCCGTTGGGAGCAGATCGCTTCTGATACCATCCGGGAGTACGCCGCTGCGCTCCCCCGGCAAAATTCGGGAAACCAGCAGCGCCACGTCCAAACCGTCTCAGTTTGAACACGCTTCTCCAAATCGTTCCCAGAGTTCCCGGAGGAATCGATGGGGTCGGCGATTATGCGCTTACCATTGCCAAGAAAATGCGAGACAAATTCGGATGCGAGACTGTCTTCGCCACTTTCAAGACTTTGGGGGAAAATGCGGCCGGCTTTGAAGTTTTACCACTCGATGGTCTGCTCGATAACGCATCCGAATACGATTATGTGCTTCTGCATTATGTGAACTACGGATTCCAAAAGCGCGGCATTCCGTTTCGTTTGTTGTCGATCCTGCATGCATTACGCCGCCAACATCAAGGGAAGCTAGTCACCATTTTTCATGAGCTCTACGCTTCAGGGCCACCGTGGACGAGCGCCTTCTGGTTGCAGCCGTTGCAAATCCATCTAGCCAAATCAGTCGGCCGCCTTTCAGATGCATGCATTGTTAGCGGCGACAATTTTTGTTCCGAGCTCAAACGCATGGTTCCGAACGCGCACGTTGAATTGCATCCGGTGCCGTCGGGGTTGGAAGAACCGTTGCTCTCTTCGAATCAAATTGCCGATCGTGATCCGCATCGGTGGACGATAGTGGGCGGCACGGCGCTTGTGGAACGTTCCCTGCGATCGTTTCGTCAACTTCTGCCGCGCATTCCCGACTCGATTGCTCCGAGAAAGTTGTTTGTTCTCGGCGGCGTCGACAATTCGACCACGCGTTCGCTGCTTGTCGATCTTGTAGTCGAATCTGAGTACCGTCCCCGCATCGCCGCAGCCGACGCATCGGAAATTCTCAAAACTTGTTCGTTCGCGTGGTTCAATTATTTCCATCACCCTGACGTCGAGACATCGGTCATTTTGAAATCAAGCGCTTTCGCTGCCGCTTGCGCACATGCCGTGATCCCCGTTTTCCCACATCGTGGCTCAGCCATTTCGCGCGCCGGCGATCGGTTGCCCGGTCCGTTTTTTGTTGAGCCGGATCGTGCGGAAATTCCTGATGCCCACGCGCGCCCCAAAGTTGCGGCCGACATTTATGCCTGGTGCCAACGCCATGCCTCCTCCGAACATTTGGTCCAGGGCGTTGCTAAAGCACTTGGTCTGGGCGCATGAAAATTCTGCTTTCCTCTTATTTTTTTCACCCCAGCGTCGGTGGAATCGAATCGGTTTCGCGCGTCTTGGCCGAAAAATTCGCAGCAGCCGGCCATGACGTGCATGTGATCACCCAATCAGCCGGATGCGAGGTTCCTGGCACCAATTATGAAGTGACGCGACGCCCTTCAATCGCGCAATTGCTTAGTCTGCTTCGCCGGTGCGATCTTTTTTTCCAAAACAACATCAGTCTGCGCAGCTTAATTCCGGCTTTGATCTTACGGAAACCGACCCTGGTTGTTCATCAGACCTGGTTGCAAAATACGCGTGGCGGGATTGGCTGGCACAATCGACTCAAGCAATTCCTCCTTCGCCGTGTCACCAATGTCGCGATTAGCAAAGCCGTCGCCGATCGGCTCAACGCGCATTCTTTTGTAATCGGTAATCCTTACGATGAGGCTGTCTTTAGATTGGTCCCAAATCTCGTTCGCGACAAAAATTTGGCTTTTGTTGGACGACTCGTATCCGACAAAGGCGTCGATGTCCTCTTGCACGCGCTCAAGCTTTTAGAAAACGACAATTTGTTTCCGGATCTGACGATCGTCGGCGGCGGACCCGAAGAGATAAATTTGCGACGGCTGGCCGCGGAACTTGGCTTGGATCGACAACTAACATTCGCCGGTCAGAAATCCGGCGCCCCGCTCGCTGAAATTTTGAATCAACATCGTGTTTTGGTCGTTCCGTCGCGATGGGCAGAGCCGTTCGGGGTTGTTGCGTTGGAAGGAATTGCCTGCGGTTGCGTTGTGGTCGGTTCGGAAAAAGGCGGGTTAAAGGAAGCGATTGGGCCGTGCGGCCTAACTTTCGAAAACGAAAATGCCCGCGCTCTTGCTGATCAACTGAACCGCCTGCTCAATGAACCTAACTTGCAGGCGAACCTGCGCCAACAGACCGCCCAGCATCTGGCAAAGTTTCAGGCGGACGCGGTTGCCGCCTCCTACTTGCGGTTGATGGAAAAACTGGTCGCATGATTTTACTTTCGCATCCCATCGGCAACGAGTTTGTCCGCCACGCCCTGACAGCGTTCGATCGCGCCGGCATGCTCGGAGAATTCTGGACGACACTCAGTTGGAATCCGCATTCGCCGATCGATCGAATGCTGCCATTACGATTTCGTGAAATCCTCCAGCGCCGCTCCTTTCCGAATTCGATTCGTTCGCGCACGCGCACCATTCCGCTGCGTGAAACGATTCGACTGCTTGCCGGAGCGATCGGCGTTACCTCCAAACACGAAACAGGCACATTTAGTATCGATACTATTTTTCGCGAACTGGATCGAAAAGTCGCGGATCGACTTCGTAAGATCGAGAAGTGCAATTCGGTTTATGCTTACGAAGACGGTGCGCTGGAAACTTTTCTCGCTGCGCGGAACCGCGGATTCAAACGCGTCTACGATCTTCCGATCGCTTATTGGCAAACCACCCAGCGTTTATTGCGGGAAGAAGCGGGACGGTATCCTGATTGGGAGCCGACTCTGCTCGGGACGCGCGATTCAGACGAGAAACTTACGCGCAAGACGCAGGAGCTCGAGCTTGCCGAACTCGTTGTCTGTCCAAGCAGGTTTGTCCTGGAATCGCTCCCCTCAGGAGCACGCGCACAAAAGCGATGTTTGATTGCGCCGTTCGGCTCGCCGGATGTCGATCTTAGCAATGAAGTCCCCAGGAATTCGGGCCGATTGCGAGTGCTCTTCGCGGGGGCGCTCACCCAACGCAAAGGTTTGGCCGATCTTTTCGCAGCAATGAAGCTTGTCGACGCAAAGCAAATCGACCTTGTGGTCATGGGCTCGCTCTTGCGTCCGCTGAGTTGGTATCGCGATCGCTTTTCGAATTTTATTTATGAACCGTCACGGCCGCATGGCGAAGTGCTTCGTCTCATGCGAAGCTGCGACGTGTTTGTCCTGCCTTCGATCGTCGAGGGCCGCGCACTGGTGCAGCAGGAAGCGATGGCCTGCGGACTTCCTGTGATCGCGACTCAGAACGCTGGCGCGGACGATGTCATCGTTAATGGCGAGACGGGATTCTTGGTGCCAATTCGTTCGCCGGCTGCGATCGCGGAAAAAATAGACTGGTGCGCGGCGAATCGCACGCTGCTCAGTGGCATGGGTATTGCAGCTAGGAAACGCGCGAGTGAGTTTACCTGGCGAGCCTACGGCGAGAATATTGTCGCCGCGGTGCGCACTCTGACCTGTCAATGAGCACCGAAACTCCTGAAGACAAGGCAAAGCAGCGTGTTCGCCAGCTGATCTGGCTTTATCTCGCGCTGCTCTTGACTGAAGGCGTGCTCCGTAAATGGGTCATCCCTCGCTTTTCGGACCCGTTACTACTCGTGCGCGATCCGGTCATGCTTGGAATTTATTATTACGCGATTCGGGCTCGCGTTTTCCCGCGGAATTTCTGGGTTAATTCTTTATGGGTCCTCGCCTTCCTGACACTCGTGGCCACTATTCTCTTGGCAAGATTTAGTCTGGTCTCTGGTTATGTGCCAACGATTCCGCTCTTGGAAGTTACAGTTTACGGGATACGCACGAATTTTTTGCATCTACCGCTCATTTTTGTGATGGCGAGCGTCTTTGATGAAGACGACGTAAAAAAAATCGGCCGGTGGATCCTCATCCTGATGATTCCAATGTGCTTGCTCATGATCGCGCAGTTCAAGGCGTCGCCCGACTCGTTCATTAATCGCACCGCCGGCTTGAGCGAAGCTGAGCAACTCACTGCCGGCGGCGGCAAGATTCGTCCGCCCGGATCGTTTTCATTCATTTCAGGACCGGTGTTTTACATGAGTGCGTCGGCCGCATTTTTAATTTATGGCGCACTCCGACGAACGGTCTATCCCAACTGGTTGTTGATTTCGTCGGGCGTGGCATTGGCGATCGGCATTTTTATTTCCGGCAGCAAGTCTTCCGTAATTGCCGTTCTTGTGGTCGTTTTCGCCCTGATTGTCATCTTGATTGTTCGCCCTCGCGCCGTGAACAAGTTCGGTTGGACTCTGGTCATCGTCGTTGTCGGTGCAGTAATTGTGAGTCGTCTTCCGATCTTCAAAGAGGGTTTCCAGATTCTCTCTGATCGGTTCACCTCCGCAGCAGAAGCTACCGACACAAGTATCGTCCGAGGGACGATTGATCGGGTCATCAGCGATTTTACCGAAGGCTTTAAGAGCTTTGGCTCGTTTCCGCTTTTCGGTTACGGACTTGGTATTGGCACAAACGTGGGCGGTCGCATTCTGATTGGCCGCTCCGCATTTCTTTTGGCCGAAAGCGAATGGACGCGCGTCTTGGCTGAAAGCGGGCCAATTCTAGGGCTGGCATTTTTGATCTGGCGAACCCTTTTCGTTCTCTACCTGGGTCGTTTGAGTTTTATCGCGCTTAAATGCGGTAACCTTCTCCCGATTCTGCTTTTTGGTTCTGGTTTTATCGTGCTGTTAAATGGGCAATTTGGTCAGCCGACCCTCCTTGGCTTCGCCGTGATTCTCAACGGTCTCTGCCTTGCTGCGACCCGGCAGCGTGTTATCGATCCTGCAGCAATCACACTCCCAATGGTCGATCAACCGATGGCAAAGCCGCTCCCGCGCAGATCGCCTTTCGCAAATCGTCTTCACGGTCCCGAGATCGGCGCCGAACATAACAATGGTTCTGCTGATCGGTAATTACCCGCTCGATCGGCAACAAAGCATGCAGCGCTTCACTAATATGATGCTGCAAGGGCTGACCGCTGCGGGACTGTCGGCTGAAATCGCAATGCCTAGTCCTATTTTGGGAAAGCTTTTCGGATCGGAGAATTTCCTCGGCAAATGGCTCGCCTACATCGACAAGTTCATTTTATTTCCGCGAAAACTGCAGACCCGGCTCGCTCATCGTCCTTCCGTTGTCCATATTTGTGATCACTCGAATGCGATGTACAGCTCGCGATTGAAAAAGTTTCCAGTCGTCGTGACCTGTCACGATCTGATCGCGGTGCGCAGCGCCCTGGGGGAAAAAACGCATTGTCCGGTCTCATTCACCGGAAAGCTTTTGCAGCGCTGGATCCTGCGCGGCCTGCGTGGCAGCGACGTCGTTGCCTGTGTATCGCGAGCGACCCGCGATGATGCTGAACGTCTCGTTTCCCGGGATGGCGCGTCCCCAAAACTGGAAGTCGTAAATCTCGGTTTGAATTACGCCTATCGGAAACTCACCCAACCCGAAGCGCTGGCTCGGTTGAAACAGATTCCTGATCTCGCATCGCCCTACATACTTCATGTCGGTTCGAATTTGCCGCGCAAAAATCGCGACGGAATCCTTCGAATCTTCGCGCGAACCAAGGACCAATGGAATGGGCGTCTTGTTTTTGCGGGCGACGCTTTGGATCCGGACTTACTTTCGCTGGCAAAGGAGCTCGGCGTCTCCGACCGCGTCGTTCAAATCAAAGATCCATCCAGCGCATTGCTCGAGGCGCTTTACAATTGTGCGGTGGCGCTTCTGTATCCGTCGCATTCGGAAGGTTTCGGTTGGCCGGTTATTGAAGCGCAGGCCTGTGGTTGTCCGGTTGTCTGCAGCAATCTCGGGCCGCTTCCGGAAGCCGCCGGCGACGCCGGACTTTTTCACGACGTCAATAACGAGGGGAGTTTCGCTGCCGACATTTTGCGACTGAAAGATCCGGCCGAGCGGGCAGTTTGGAGCGCGAAAAGTTTACGAAACGCCGAACGATTCTCCACCGCAAAAATGATTTCTCGTTACGTCGAGATCTACCGCAGCATGGGAGCGCAGTTGTGAAAAAGATTCTCATGTTCTTGAGCTTTGCCTTGCCGTGGCCGTTGCGGCGTTCTTTTTTGGAAAAACAGTTCGGCTACCAAATCCATCCAAGTTGCCGCATCGGTTTGTCCTGGATCAATCCGACCCGGTTGATCATGGAGGAGGGGAGCCGGATCGATCACCTTACTCTCTGCAAGGGTCTCGATCTGTTACATCTCAAGGCGCATTCGATGATCGGTCGCGGCAACTGGATCACTGGTTTCCCACTCGGACCATCGCGGCATTTCGCCGAAGAGACCGATCGTAAACCGCAATTGATCGTGGGCGAGCACTCGGCCATAACCCACCGGCATTTCATCGACTGCACCAACTCTGTTACGATTGGGAAATTCAGTACCTTTGCGGGACTCTCCTCTCAAATCATGACCCACAGTCTGAACATCGAAAAATGCCGTCAGACTTCGTTGCCGGTGCGGATCGGCGATTACTGTTTCGTCGGGACCAATTGCGTTCTGCTCGGTGGCAGCGTCCTGCCGGATTTTTGTGTGGTCGGCGCCAAATCTCTCGTGAACAAGGCCTTTACCGAATCGTATCAGCTTTACGGTGGCGTGCCGGCGCGCCCGATTGAACGACTCTCGCCCGATCACAAATATTTTCAGCGGACGGAAGGTTTCGTTGTCTAGCCCGCTGAAGATTTTGCAAATGGTCCATACGCTCGACCCGAGCGTTGGCGGTGTGGCGACGTCAGTTCTCGCGCTCAGCCGCGCACTCGCGCGTCACGGGCATAAGATCGACATCGTGGTGCTGGACGAACCATTCGCCTCGTGGATCGAAGGTGTCGCTCTAAATGTGCACGCGCTCGGTTCCGGCCTGACGAGTTACCGCTATTCGCGCGCTCTTCTGCCGTGGCTTCGACAACATGGCGGCAAATACGATCGCGTGATCGTCAACGGCATGTGGCAATACCTGAGTTTCGCAGCCTGGCGACGTTACGCCGGCTCCTCGATTCCTTATTACATATTTCCGCACGGCATGCTCGATCCGTGGTTTAGAGAGACGTTCCCGCTCAAACATCTCAAAAAATGGCTCTACTGGCCTTGGGCCGAGTATCGCGTCTTGCGAGATGCAGCGGCAGTGATCTTCACATCGGAAGAGGAGCGCTTGCTCGCGCGCAAATCGTTCTGGCTTTATCGAGCTCGCGAAAAAGTTTCACCGCTCGGCGTTGAAGCGCCGCCAATTTTGCCGAACGCGAAATCGGAATTCCTCTCGCGCTATCCGCAACTGCAAAATACTCGGAATCTTCTTTTTCTCGGACGACTGCACCCAAAAAAAGGCTGCGACATTTTGCTGGAAGCGTTTGCGCGGGTTCGATCAGACGATCCCATTTCGCTGATCATGGCCGGGCCGGATCAGATCTGCTGGGAAAAAGATCTGCGCCGACAAGTCGAGCGTTTGAACTTAACAAGCCGAGTTATTTTTACCGGAATGCTTCAGGGCGTGATGAAACAGGGTGCGTTCGCCAGCGCGGATGCTTTTGTTCTCCCCTCGCACCAGGAAAATTTCGGGATCTCGGTGGCCGAAGCGCTCGCCGCCGGTGTTCCGGTTTTAATTTCCAATCGAGTAAACATCTGGCGCGAGATTGACGCGGACCAGGCCGGTTATGTTGAATCCGACAATGTGAAAGGAACAACGCGTTTGCTTCAACGCTGGATCGACACGGCACCGGATCAACGCGAAACAATTCGACAAAATGCGAGAAATTGTTTCGAACGGCGCTTTGAAATCGATCGCGCGGTCGATTCGCTCTTGCAGATTTTGAACGAACCGCGAACGGCGCAATGAAAATCACAATTGTCTTGGGCGCGTTCTTTCCCTTGCCGCCGACGATGGGCGGAGGTGTAGAAAAAGTTTGGTTCAGCCTCGCGCCCGAGTTCGTTAAGCGCGGCCATGACGTCGTGATGGTGTCGCGCAAAATGCCCGAACTTCCGCGCGAAGAAACGATCGACGGAGTCAAACATTTACGGGTGGACGGTTTCGATTCGCCCCGCTCGCTCGTTTGGTTAAAATTCCTCGACCTGATCTACTCGCTCCGGACGATGTCGATCCTGCCCCGCGCGGACGTGATCGTGACGAACACGTTCTGGCTTCCGATTTTGCTCCGCAATTCCAAACGCGGGCGCGTCTACGTTCAGGTTGCGCGTTATCCGAAAGGACAAATGCGTTTTTACGGCAAAGCGGCGCGTTTACAAGCGCCGTCCCACGCGGTCGCGCGTGCGATCGTCGCGGAAGCCCCAAGGCTCGCGGACAAAGTTTCAGTCGTTCCGAATCCAGTGCCGACACCGGCGATCTCATCGCCGGCGATTGGCGACCGCGACAAGATCATCCTGTTTGTCGGGCGAGTGCATCCCGAGAAGGGCGTCCATGTTTTGGTCGATGCGTTTGCGAGCGGCGCGCGGACTGCTTTTGTTGATTGGAAATTGATGATTGTCGGTCCAACAGAAACGAAACTTGGCGGCGGAGGAGAAGCTTATCTGGCTTCGCTTCAGCACGTCGCTGAGCACGCAAAAGGCAAAGTAAGTTTTTCCGGAGCGATTTTTGATTCGACAAAGCTCGCCGATACATATCGGAGCGCGCGCCTTTTCGTTTATCCTTCATTAGCCGAGCGCGGCGAATCCTTTGGCCTCGCGCCGCTTGAAGCGATGGCGCATGGTTGCGGCGTGCTGGTTTCAAATATCGAGTGTTTCCGCGATTTCATTCGCGACGGTGAAACCGGCTTCATTTTCGATCGCCGCCACCAGCCAATCGCTGAAACGCTGCGCGATAAGATCGACAACGTTATTTCTGACGAAACACTGCTGGCGCGCGTGGCCGCGGCGGGTTATGAGAAATCCGCCGAGTACTCAACCGGGCGCGTGGCCGAACAGTTTTTGAAGGATTTTGATTCTGTGATTCGCAATTAACATGTCCGACATCCAAATCGTTAATCCGGAACAGAAATCCGCTTACGATTCGCCGTGGCCGATGAGTCAGCGCTTCCTGCGTGTGCTCTGGGAATTTTGCTGGACGCTCTTTTGCGTCTGGACGCCGAAACCGCTCAATCAATGGCGACTGTTTTGGCTCCGCGTTTTCGACGCCAGGATTGACGGCACACCGTTTGTGCATCAGCGGGCGCGCATTGCCATTCCGTGGAATTTAACGCTGCACGATCGCGCCTGCCTCGGCGATCGCGCAAATGCTTATTCGTTAGGCGAAATCGAAATCGGCGCCCGCGCCACGATCGCCCAGGAAGTTTATCTCAGCGCTGGCACCCACGATTTCGATCGGCCGGAGATGCCGCTGCTCGCCGCTAAGATCACGATCGGCGAAGACGCGTTCATCGGCGCTCGCGCGTTTGTTTTGCCAGGAATCACAATCGGAGCCCGCAGTGTTGTTGGCGCATGCTCGGTCGTGACAAAGGATGTTCCGGAAAATGTAGTCGCGGCCGGGAACCCGTGTCGGGTTATAAGATCGCGGCCATCGGCATGAATTTTTCCGCCCTGTCTCGTCACGGGGCTTTCGTCGTTCTTCTTCTTTTTTACGGCGCAATTCTGACGCTTCAATTCAACCACGGTCTGGCCAGCGGCGACGGCCACGGAATTGTACGCGTGACTCAAGCGCTGTTGAACGGTGGCCAGCTCGAGGTTTCGCGGCCTCCCGGACATCCCACGACCGAGTTTTATCTTTTTGGAGCCGTCGGATGGATTTTGCAGAAAGGTTTCGGCATCGAGTTTGGCGACAAATCTTTTCTCGTTTGCCAGGCCATCGCTGCGCTCGCGACGCTGATCGTTTTTTACAATCTGCTCTATCGCGTCGGCACGACACGGGTGCGCGCTCTTTTAGCCACCATCTGTCTGGCCTTTTCGGTGCAATTCTTTTTTAACGCAGTCGATGGCGAAGAATTCGATTTCGGCCTTCTCTTTTTGCTCGTCGCAGTGCGGCTTCTGGTTGTCTCAGCGGTACGGCCGAACTTTGGCCGCTTCTCATTGTCGATCTTCTCTTTCGCGCTTGCGACCGGTTGCCGGCCGGAGCTTGTTTTCGCGGCAATCTTGTTTCCGATTTATTGCCTGTTTAACCCGGAACTCGGCTGGAAATATGCGCTAATCAGCGTTGCGTTAACCGGGATCGCGGTCGCCATCGTTTGGCTGCCGATTTTACTCATTGGTATTCGCGCGCCTTACACCGCCGGCATGAATTTGCGGGAATCAATCCTCGGCGGCGTCTACCGGATAATTGTCCAGGCTTTCACGCCTCCGGTATTTCTGTTGCTTTGCTGGACGCTAATCACCGCGTTGCGTGACTGGCCGCGGCAAATTAAATCGCGAAATTTTATTTTCACAATCTCGTGTGTCGTTTCCGTTATCTTTTTCGCTGTCTTCTTTCTGCATCCATCGAAAGCCGCGCATTTGCTTGTGGTCCTCCCGTTTCTCCTATTGCTGGCCGCGAATCGATCGTTGGCGCTGGTTCTGGCGCTGGCGGTTTTTACTTTGCTCGGAGCAGTCGCGAACCTCGACATCTTCAAAGATCGACAACTCGTGCGTCCGTTTTTCGTGCCGGGAAGTTATTTCCAAGCTGTCCACCAAAAGCCGTATTACCGATTGAACTACCTCCGGAAACTTTTCGATCAGTGTGAAAACCGTCCGGCGGTGATCATTGGCAACGCGTGGCCCTGGGACTTTGAATACCATGTCGAGCGCGCCAACTTGCCGTTGCATGAAAAAGATCTCCACGGCGAAATTAAAAAGGATCTTCCGGCCTTTCTTTCGAGTGGGGATCACTGCATTTTTTTGCCACCCGAGGCTGCCTATGAAAATGCGTTGTTGGCCGAATGGCAGCGAAAAGGTTATGCCATGAAAATGGACGCGAAACTCTATCGGACTTTGTTTGCCCGCTACGACGTTCGCTCTGGTGTTTCGTCAGCTACGGCGGATGTCAGTGGCATCCCTTTTAATTTGTTTCGGATCGATTGATCCCCCGCTATGCCGGAGTCACTCACCATCATCGTTCTGACGTATAACGAGGCCGATAATCTCCCTCGTTGTTTGGAATCTGTGGCCGGCTTCGGCGGAGTTGTGGTGGTCGATTCCAATAGCGACGACGGCACGCAAGAGATCGCGAAGCAGGCCGGTGCCCGCATTTACGAGCAGTCGTTCCAATCCTTTGGCCAGCAACGAAATTGGGCGCTGGAAAATTGTGATGTGAAAAGCGAATGGGTGTTGTTTCTCGATGCCGACGAGGTTGCTACGCCGGAGTTTCGCCAGGCCGTTGCAAATGAAGTTCAAAACGCGGTAGATACTGTTGCAGGTTTTTATTGTTGCTGGAAAATGATGCTCGGCCGGCGCTGGCTGCGCCGAAGTGATTCATTTCCAAAATGGCAGCTTCGGATCGTGCGCCGCGGGCGGGCTGACTTCATCGACAGCGGCCACGGCCAAAAGGAGGGAAGAGTTGAAGGCGAGCTGGGCTACGTCCGCGAACCGTATTTGCACTATGCGCTAAGCAAAGGTTGGGAAGCGTGGTGGGCGAAGCACACTCAATATTCCATTGAAGAAGCCGCCGATCGATTATCGCGTTCCGCGTCATGGCGCGAATTGTTTTCCAAAGATCCTTCGCACCGAAACCGCGCGCTCAAACCGATTCTGAGTCGCATGCCCGGCTGGCCGCTCCTGCGATTTCTGCACATGTATATTTTCAAAGGCGGCGTTTTTGAAGGCCGCGAGGGATTCGCCTATTGCGCCAGCATGGGCTGGTACGAATATCTGATTCGCGCGAAAATGCGCGAACTGCGAGCCAATCAGTAAGCGCTGCGCGGCGGCCGAAACAGTTGCGCGAACGTGCGCAGAATGATCCCGCACTCCAGAGAGAGATTCCAGTTTTCGAGATATTCGATGTCGCAGGCGACGCGGTTTTCGATGTCGGCATTATTGCGGGCTTCGCCGCGAAACCCGCGCACCTGCGCCAAGCCGGTAATCCCCGGTTTCACAAACGCGCGCACATGATAGTTGCCCATAAACTTCGAAAACTGCTGGTTGTGTTCGATTAAGTGTGGCCGCGGCCCGACGATGCTCATGTCGCCACGAAGCACGTTCCAAAACTGCGGCACTTCATCGACGCTCAATTTGCGAAACCATTTCCCGATCGGATAGATGCGCTCGTCTGTCTCGCTGGCCTGACGCGAGAGTTCGCCATTGCCGGAATGCATCGTGCGGAATTTGTAAATCTTGAACTGTCGATTTTGCATTCCGGCGCGGTTCTGCGCATGAAAAAGCGGACCGGGCGACTGCAATCGCTGGGCGATGAAAACGATCGCCGCCAGGATCGGGAAAACAACGAGCATGACCGGAAACGCGATCACGATGTCGATCGCGCGTTTTAAAAACCGGTTCAATGGATTTTCCAGCGGTTCTTCGCGCAGGCCAATGAAACGAAACCCGCCGTCTTCGAAGTGCGTCACGGAATGATGCAGTCGTTCCTCCAGATCGCTCAGAATGAGAAGACGGATGCCAAGCTGATCGCAAATCTGAATCACGTTTTGGTTCGCTTCGGAAAAGAGCGGGAATTCGAGGAGAATGACTTGAGTGATGCCATGATCGTGAATGATCTGTTCGAGTTGTTGGGGCCGGCCGAGCAATGGAACTCCCGGGTTATCGATCTTATCGTCGTCGGAAATCAAACCAACGGTGCGCAAACCAATCTCGGCTTTGCGCTGCAGCCACTCGCCCAGTTGTGTCGCGCGTTGGCTCGAGCCCACCAGAACCGTCTTGTCTTCGCGGCGAAAGATTCCCCAGGATAAAAGCGCCGGAAGATAGTAGTGGGAGAAGAGGAGGGCGATGTAGAGCCACGGCACGAAATTGAACAAAAATACGCGCGAAATAAACGCGTCCTTGGCGGCGACGAGGTAGAGGACAAGCAGTCCGATGCTGGCTGCGGTTTGCCGAAGACTGAGCCGATGCGGGCGAAGGAGTTCGTTTTGGAGAAAAAAGTTTTTAGAACGACTCAGTGTTTCCAGAGTCAATCCCAACACGAGCATCCCGCAGTAAATGCCGTAGCGGCCCCAGGTCAGCGAGCCGCCGGCCGAATAGAACGTCACCATGATCCAGACGCCGATCCAGAAAATTGCGGCGACGATGATGATCTGGCAAAACAGGAAGACGCGGTAAAGTCCTTCCGTCCGTTGCGTGACCATGTTCTATTTTGCTGGGCTGATCATGAGAGTACGCGATGGCCGCACAGCTTCAACTCGTGATAAGGTTCCCGGGCGCATGACGTTTCAAATACAGGGGCCGCTTGGCTGGAAGAGTAAAAGCGATTCCCATACCATAGTTTTGCACAGGTAATGCCGAACCCGACACACGAAGGCCAAGCTCATGTCCACGACGATGGCCCCTCAGGTCGCTGGCTGAATCACGCTTTCGTTGCTTTAATGCCGGTTCTCGCCTGTTTTCTTGGCGGGGCCACCCAAAAGTGGGGGGAGGGAATTGTCTTTGCCTTTCTCGGAATTTATTTGCTCGCGCGGCCGCCGCGTTTTTCCCTCGGTCTCGCGATCAATCTCGCCTTGGTCGCGTTTTTAATCTGGTCGTTTATCTCCTTTTTGCCGACGAGTTGGTTTTTTCAGCCGGACTGGCGGGCAACATATCTGAACGACGTTCGAATTTCGCTGCCCACGACGCTAAGTCCGCAACCCTGGATCACGCTGACCTGTTTGTTTAGTTTCATCGCCGGCTTGAGCTGGCTTTACGTCGTCTGCGCTCAACAACTCGAATTACGCGAAGCGCGGCTCCAACTTCGTTTATTCACGGCCGGCATCGTTATTCTCGCTGCGATCTGTATCCTGTTCTGGCTCAGGCACACCAGCCCTCCTTTTTGGCACAACGAACGCAACTTCGGACCATTTCCGAATCGCAATCAAACTGGAAATCTTTTTGGCCTGACCGCGATCATGATTCTGGCCTGCGGTCAGGACGATCTTCGCAAGGGACGCAAACGATGGATCCTTTGGGGCATGGCGCTCGCGCTGATTATTGCCGCGATCATTGTGAATTTCTCGCGCGCCGGCATTGGCATTCTCGTTGCCGGCAGCGCACTCTGGCTGGGCGTCTTCTCACTCCGTCAACGCTCGCCCTCTCGGATCGCGCTTGTTGTTTCGTTCTTGCTTCTGTTGCTCACCGCTCTGCTTCTTTTTGGCGGGCAAACGCTCGAACGATTTCATCTTCGCCACCTCGCCGACGCCGGAATCTCGGGCGATTTTCGGTGGCGGATTTTTTCCGACGTATTTCAACTGATTCACGACTCGCCCTGGGTCGGAATCGGTCTGGGTAATTTTGAAGACGTCTTCGCAATTTTTCGGGCGGCTTCCTACAGCGACCGCCGCGCAATTCATCCGGAAAGCGATTGGCTCTGGCTTTGGAGCGAGCTTGGTTGGGTCGCGGTAGTCATTGTCGTTGTCGGACTCGTCTTCATCATCCGGAAAGTTTTTCCGCTACGCGAAGGAACGAACCAGCGTTATCGGCTCGCAACCCTGATTGCTGCGATCCTCTTTGCCCTCCACGGCCTCGTCGATGTTTCCGGACATCGGGTCGGAACAATGTTTGCCGCAACGTTTTTACTCGGCCTTTCGCTCCATCGTCCGCATTCATTCAAACCGAGCCGATCGGTGCCGATTTTGTTTCGGTTGATCGGATTAATTTTGCTTATTGTCGGCGCTTCGTGGGTCGTCGCTGCCCGCGGCCAAAAACTGCTTCCCGGTTCGGTCGGCGTCGCCAATGCCAAGCAACTCGCCACCATCGCTAATCGCGAACGGAATTTCACCGAAACTGTCGCGGTCACCGCCACCGGACTGAATTGGGCCCCGCTTGATTGGGAACTTTATTTTTCCCGGGCCGTTGCCGAGGCCCAATTGAAGCAAACCGACAACGCGCTGGCCGATTTCCGGCGTGCGCGATATCTCGAACAAATTTCTTATGAACTGCCGCTGGCGGAAGGCAACATTTGGCTTTCATCGCAACCCGTTCTCGCCGCGACCGCGTGGCGGGAAGCGCTGCGCCGCGCCGGAGCGGATCGTGCCGGAGTCTTTGCGAGAATGCTAAATAAAGCGTCGCTCCGCAGTCCTGAAGTCAGCCGTATTCTGGCGGAGCTTGGTGTTAACCGTCACGATCTCGCCTTGCCCTATCTCGCCCGAATCTCCGGCGCCGAGTTTAATCGCGCTCTTGGCAAAGTCTTGGAGAACGATCCCGATCTCAGTTCGTTCAGCGAGACGGAGAAACTCGCGCTCTTTGCCTTTTGGTCGGAACGCGGGGATGCCGCGGAACTTTCTGGCGCGACTACGCAACATCCCGACTGGCTGCCGTATGCATGGCTCGGCGTCGCCAAATATGCCGCCAGTCAAAATAATTTCCGGGCCGCTTACGAATTGACTCAGCGTTACGGCGAACCGGTCGCGTTACCGCGGATTACTTCGAGCGCTTCGCTCCCGGAGTTGGAAAGTCGCTTTCGCGGCGCCCCCGACAGTTACGCGATCGGTTACGAACTTTACCGCGCGCAAATGCAAAACGGCCGGGTCGATGATGCGCTTAACACTGCCCGTCATTTCAGTGAGCGTGCCAATTCGCCCGCCTATTTCCGTTACCTCGAAGCGCAAGGCTGGGCCGAAAAACAAAACTGGGACCGTGCTTGGAACGCTTGGCTCGCCTTTCACTCCGCGCAGTCCAAAGCGAAGTAGAACCCGACATCGACCCGCCTTCGCCAAGGCTACGGCGCGGCTGGCATCTACTCCGCGATTGCGGCTTGGGCCGCGGCCAGGCGCGCTATCGGCACACGGAACGGACTGCAACTGACGTAGTTCAAACCAAGCCGATGGCAGAATTTTACGCTGTCAGGATCGCCACCGTGCTCACCGCAAATGCCTAACTTAATCTGGGGCCGGCTACTGCGGCCCTTGTCGACCGCGATTTGCATCAACTGACCGACGCCAGTTTGGTCCAGCGTCGCGAACGGGTTCTTTTTGAAGATCTCGTTCTCGACATAAGGCATGAGGAAATTACCCATGTCGTCGCGGCTGATGCCGAGTGCCATCTGCGTGAGATCGTTAGTCCCGAAACTGAAAAATTCGGCGCTTTTCGCGACTTCGTCCGCGGTCAACGCGCCACGCGGGACTTCAATCATGGTGCCGACCAGATAATCGAATTTCACTTTCTTCTCCGCCATCACGTCTTTGGCGACGCGATGAACGATCTTAGCCTGAAGATCGAACTCCTTCTTGAAGCCGACGAGCGGGATCATGATTTCCGGATTCACTTTGATTTTTTGCTTCGCAACGTCCGCCGCCGCTTCGAAAACCGCGCGCGCCTGCATCTCGGTGATCTCCGGGTAAGCAATACCGAGACGGCAACCGCGATGGCCGAGCATCGGATTAAATTCGTGCAGCTGCGCGACGCGTTGCGCGATCTTCTCCGCGCTGATGCCGATCTTCCTCGCCAAGTCAGCCTGCGATTTTGCTTCGTGCGGAAGAAATTCGTGCAGCGGGGGATCGAGAAAGCGAATCGTCGCCGGGTAACCTTTGAGCGCTTTAAAAATGCCGGCGAAATCGTCGCGCTGATACGGGAGCAACTTTGCAAGCGCTGCTTGTCGATCTTTCGTATTGTCGGCCAGAATCATTTCGCGCATCGCGTCGATGCGATCGCCTTCGAAGAACATGTGCTCGGTGCGAGTGAGTCCAATGCCGACCGCGCCAAAGGCGAGGGCGTTTTCGGTTTGCTCGGGATTGTCGGCGTTACAACGGACGTCGAGACGCCCGGCCTGCGCGCACCAGGTCATCAGTTGGTTGAACGACTTAAATTTCTCCGTTTGCTGGGCGGCTTTGTCGCCGTGCAACATGCCGGTGATAATTTCGCTCGGCGCGGTCGCGAGTTCGCCCGCGTAAACAGTGCCGGCGGTTCCATCGATGGAAAGGAAGTCGCCCTCCTTAAATGTCTGGCCGGCGACCGAGACGGTCTTCTTCACGTAATCGATCTGCAACGCCGACGCGCCGCAGATGCAGACCTTGCCCATCTGACGCGCGACTAATGCAGCGTGCGATGAAACTCCGCCTTTCGCGGTGAGAATTCCCTCGGCCGCGATCATGCCGCGCAAATCTTCCGGACTCGTTTCGTTGCGCACGAGCAATACCTTCTCGCCTTTCTCCGCCGCCGCGGCCGCGCGGTCCGCGTTCAGATAAATCTTTCCCGAAGCCGCGCCGGGCCCGGCTGGAAGGCCGCTCGCGATCGCCTTGGCTTTCTTTACTTCGTTCACGTCGAAGATCGGCGCGAGAAGTTGATCTAACTGATCGGCCGGGTTGCGCATGACCGCGGTTTTCCAATCAATCAATTTCTCCTTGAACATGTCCATGGAGAACTTGAGCGCGGCTGCGGCGGTGCGTTTGCCGTTGCGCGTTTGGAGCATGAAAAGCTTGCCGTCCTGAATCGTGAATTCGACATCCTGCACGTCCTTGAAATGTTTTTCGAGCGTCGCGCGCACCTTCAGCAATTCCGCGTAGCTCTTCGGCATCAGTTTTTTCAACTCGATAACCGGTTGCGGTGTGCGGACCCCCGCGACTACGTCCTCGCCTTGCGCGTTAATCAGGAATTCGCCGTAGAACTCGTTCACGCCGTTGGCTGGATTGCGCGTGAAGGCAACGCCGGAGCCGGAATTCTCGCCGGTATTGCCGTAGACCATCGCCTGCACGTTGACCGCCGTGCCCCAGTCCTGCGGAATGTTGTATTTTCGGCGATAGACGATCGCGCGGTCGTTCATCCATGAGCCGAACACCGCGCCAGCCGCGCCTTTGAGTTGCTCCCAGGGATCATTT
This sequence comes from Chthoniobacterales bacterium, assembly GCA_038230255.1. GTDB lineage: Bacteria > Verrucomicrobiota > Verrucomicrobiia > Chthoniobacterales > UBA10450 > AV40. The sequence continues at coordinate 182,283 of JBBRNP010000004.1, read as the reverse complement.
GGGAATGCTTTGCCCGTCCGCTCCTTCACCAGCGTCTTGAACCGTGCGACGAGCTCCTTGTAATCGGCGACGGTCAGATGCGCATCGTCCACTTCCTCCTCGTGATGGTCGTGCTTGAGCTTGTGGATGACGGATTCGAATGGATCGTGATCTTCGCCTTCACGTTTCTGCACGCCCATGACGACGTCGCCGTACATTTGAATGAAGCGGCGGTAACAATCCCACGCGAAGCGCTCGTTCTTGGTCGCAGCCACGAGCGCCTGCACCGTCTCGTCGTTGAGCCCAAGATTCAAAATCGTATCCATCATGCCCGGCATGGAATCGCGCGCGCCCGACCTCACCGCCACAAGCAACGGCATCTTTTTGGTATCGCCGAATTTCGTCCCCATGATCCGCTCCATATTGGCGACGCCTTTTTCGATCTCAGCTTGGAGCGACGCCGGATAGGAGCGGTTGTGCGCGTAATAGTAAGTGCAAACTTCCGTCGTAATCGTGAATCCTGGAGGCACAGGCAAGCCGATCCGGGTCATCTCGGCGAGGTTGGCGCCCTTGCCGCCAAGCAACGGTTTCATCTTGCCGGTGCCGTCAGCTTGACCATCGCCGAAGTAATAAACGTATTTCGGTGTTTTTAATTTTTTTGACGGAGCGCGCCCCTTCGTTGTCGATTTTCCTTTTTTAGCCATGAAGTCTCTCCGACCGGAGAGTTGCCAACCTAATTGTGCGCTCTTGCGTGTGTCAACGGACGGCGCTGGAATCAGCGCAGCAACGCGTTGTTTAGGCCGGGGCGCGCTCGGCCTGCTCGATTACTTCGTCAATTGCGGAGGTAAACTCATCCACGCCCGTGCTCGGGACGATGATGGTATTGCGGCGGCCGTGCGCTTCCTCGGTGATGCGAAGGAACTTACCGCGGTCGTTCTCGCGGAATTCTACGTGAAAATGCTTACGTTCGATCTGCAGTTCCCTCGCCTCGATAAGATTGTCCATGTCTGCAAAAAACCGCGGAGTTTAGGCCGCTCGGCGTCGAAAAGGGAAGCAGTATTTTTGACGAAAAAGCGAGGCCTGGAACGCTCTGTTAATAACTGCTTCCGCGTCGGATTAACGCCGTCGCGCGTTCTTCTTCACGCTTTGATCAGCGATGGCGAAATCGATCTGACGTTTAAAGATGTCAACTCGCGCGACAAAGACTCGAATTTCATCCCCGACTGAAAAACGCCGGTTTGTCCGCCGGCCGACCAGGCGCCGCTGGACCGCGTCGAAGCGATAGAAATCGTCGCTCAGCGTGGAAACGTGGACGACGCCGGTGACCAGTGCGTCCGGCAGTTCGACCATCAGGCCATAATTCTTAACATCCATCACCGCGGCGCGAAAAACCTGCGGATTGCGCTCCTTAAGCTGCTGATCGAAGAACTGAAGCTTCTTTAACCGGACCGATTCGATCTCGGCTTCGGCCGCGTTTCTTTCGGTGTCCGAAATGTGGCCGGCAAGGGATTCGATTTGTCCGATGTCGATCTTGGATCGGCGGGGTGAGTTGCGTTCGGCCAGGGTGCGATGCACGACCAGATCTGCGTAGCGCCGGATCGGACTGGTGAAATGAAGGTAATTGGATTTGGCCAAACCGTAATGTCCGAGTGGCTGCGCCGCATAACGCGCCCGCTTCAAGCTTTTGAGCAAACCGATCTTGAGCGCCTGCTCTTCGGGCTTGCCGCGGATCGAGGCCAGGAACCGCTGCACTTCTTTTCGATTCGAAAGATCGCCAACTTTGTAACCAAAGCTGAGAATGAATTCGCGATACTCGCCGAGTTTTTCCGGATCGGGATCTTCATGAACCCGGTAAATCGTCGCGATGGATCGATGCCGGAGCTCGCGTGCAACCGCTTCGTTCGCGGCCAGCATGAATTCTTCGACCAACTGATGCGATTCGTCGTTCTCGACCCGCTCCAAACGGATCGGTTTGCCGTTTGCATCGACATGCACTTTTACTTCGGGAAAATCGAGATCGAGCGAGCCCTGCTCGAATCGTTTGCGGCGAAGCAGGGAGGCAAGCTCCCACGCGGTGTGCAGCCGCCGACTGAGCTCCCCGTTCGGCTTCGCCTGCAGGATCGCGTAGGCCTCTTTATATGTCAGGCGCTTCACGCTGCGGATCACGCTCTTGGCAAAATTCGCATTTTTAGCGCGCCCGCTTTTGTCGAACTCAATGAAAACCGAGTGGGTGAGGCGATCCACGCCCGGATTCAAACTGCAAACGCCGTTGCTCAATCGTTCCGGCAGCATCGGGATGACGCGATCAGGCAGGTAAACGCTGTTGCCGCGGCGGCGAGCTTCGCGATCCAGCGCGTTGTCCGGAGTTACGTAAGCAGAGACATCGGCGATGTGAACGCCGAGTCGCCAACCGCCGTTGTTGTCGATTTTTTCAACGTTGATCGCGTCGTCAAAATCGCGCGCGTCGTCCGGATCGATCGTGACAATGAATTGGTTGCGCAAATCTTCGCGCCCCTGGATTAGCTTTTGCTCGACCGTTTGTGGGATTCGATTCGCTTCATCGAGAACGGCTTTTGGAAATTCAGTCGGCAAATCGTATTTGCGGATGATCGACAACATGTCGATGCCGGGCTCGGTTGCGGCTCCCAGCACTTCGATGATTTCGCCTTCCGGATTTACGTGACGCGATTCCCACGCTTCCAAACGAACAACGACTTTGTCGCCATGCGTCGGTGCTTTCGGCAACTTAGCGCGCGGCGGAACTTGAACGTAAACATTGTGGACCAGACGCGGATCGTCCGGCACGACGTAATAAAAGTTTCGCGAATGCTGCAACGTTCCGACGATGGTGTCGCGCGCGCGCTCGAGAATGCGAATGACGCGACCTTCGCTTCGATTTTTAGATGCCTGTCCGGCTCGGACCTTGGCCCGTCGAGTCGGGACATCGCGACTGATCCGCGCGACAACGCGGTCGCCGTTCATCGCAGTCCCAGTATTTTCGGCCGCTATGAAAATATCCGGCTCACCCGCTTTCTCCGGAACAAGAAACCCGTAGCCCACCTGATGGATGGATAACTTCCCGGTCACGAGGTCCGCCTCGGAAGGGAGGACGTAACGGTCCTTGCGAATGCGGACGATCTCGCCGGCACGTTCCAGTTCGCTCAAGGTTTTCCGCACTCCGACGCGATCACGGCCCTGCAATCCCAGCGCTCGCGACAGCTCGTTTCTATCGCGCGGCCGGTAATCCGGCGCACTCAGCAGCGCGAGCACCTTTTCTCGAATTGTGCGACCGTCTTTGGTCATGTTGGCGAAAGCATATCGAAGGTTGTCGATCTAACGGCGAAGTATGAAAAAAATTATTCCTGTCGGATGTATGATTGTGGCAGCGGCGATTGCTGCGTTTGCAGCAGGAGGAGCGAAGATAAAAATCAGAAGCCCTGCGTTTCAAGAAGGTGGCACGATTCCGGAAAAATTCAGCAAGAATGATCAGAATGTTAACCCGGAGTTGCGAATAGAAGGCGTTCCAGCCGAGGCAAAGAGTCTGGCGTTGATCCTGGACGATCCGGACGCGCCGGCGGGCTTGTTCACGCATTGGCTGGTGTGGAACATTGATCCCAAGACGACACAGATCGCGGAAAACAGCGTGCCGAAAGGCGCGGCCCAAGGCAGAAACGATTTTCCCGGCACCGGTTACGATGGACCGCAGCCTCCGTCGGGAACGCACCGTTACTATTTCAAAGTCTTTGCTCTCGACCGAATGCTCGATCTTAAATCCGGCGCGAAACGCCGTGAAGTAGATGCGGCTATGCGCGGCCACGTCGTTGCGCAGAGCGAATTAATGGGCCGCTATTCGAAGAAATAATCGACCGACGTACGCTTCGAATAAGCAGCCTATCATGTTAGTCTGACTCTTGATGGGCGAGCGACTTTGGAAAATCGGCGACAAGGTTGTCGATTTTTCCAACCGGGGCATGATCATGGGCGTGCTGAATGTCACGCCTGACTCGTTTTCTGACGGCGGCGAATTCTTCGCAAGCGAAGCCGCAGTCGCCCGCGGCGTTCAAATTGCATCGGAAGGTGCCGACATTATCGACGTGGGCGGAGAATCGACTCGTCCCGGCGCCGAACCTGTTTCAGTAAAGGAAGAATTGCGACGCGTGGTCCCGGTAATCGAAAAACTGCGCGTTAAGATCGACATCTTCATTTCGATAGATACTTCGAAGTCTGAAGTCGCGAGCGCGGCCCTGGATGCGGGCGCATCCATCATTAATGACGTCACCGCGGGGCGAGGAGATGAGAAGATGTTATCGCTCGCGGCGAAGCGGAAGGCAGCGATTGTGCTTATGCACATGCAAGGCGAGCCACGAACCATGCAGAAAAATCCGCATTACGAAGATGTCGTCACGGACGTGGCTGATTTTTTTAGACAACAATATGGCCGCGCCCTAGAGTGCGGCGTTGATCCCATGGCCATCGCGTTTGATCCCGGAATTGGTTTCGGAAAAACGCTGCAACATAATTTGACGCTCCTCAAAAATGTCGAGCGACTGCGCGTGCACGATCGGCCGCTGGCCGTCGGTGTTTCACGTAAATCTTTTCTTGCGAAACTGGTGGACTCTTCCGACAGCGCGAGGGGGGCACCGACGATTGCGCTGACGGGAATTCTGCGCGGGCGGGGTGCCGATATCTTGCGCGTCCACGACGTGAAGGAGAATGTGGCTGCGCTGCGGGCGGCGGAGGCCGTGACGCCATGATGCAGGAAGTTGTTCAGCTCTGGTTCAAAAGCTGGCGCAGCATCATCGAGATCATTCTGCTCAGTATCGGAATCTACTACGGCTACGTTTACTTTCGCGGCACGCGCGGCGCGAAGGTCTTGACCGGGCTGGCGATTGTTTTTCTGACCCTGACACTCATCTCGACTTTGCTGAACCTGGTCGTGATTGGCTGGCTCGTGCGCAGTTTCTCGGTCTTCCTTGCGATCGCGCTCGTGGTGATTTTTCAACCGGAACTTCGCCGTGGCCTGGCCGAGCTCGGTGGTCATCCCATCTTTTCACTAACGAGCGAGAAGCGCGAGACGGTGCACGATCTGGCTGAAGCGGTTACTCAATTGGCGAACAAACAGTTTGGCGCACTCCTTGCCATCGAACGCGATACCTCGATTCGCGTTTACGAAGAAACCGGTGTGACGCTCGATTCCGATTTCTCGGTTGAGCTGGTCTTAAGCATTTTTCATCCGAAAGCCGCGTTGCACGACGGCGGAGTGATTATTCGCAACGGCCGGATCGCCGCGGCGGCGTGCATTTTTCCGGTGAGCCAGCGCGAGACGTTGGATCGCAGTCTGGGCTTACGCCATCGCGCCGCGCTCGGAATCACGGAAGAATCGGATGCGGTGGCGATCGTCGTTTCGGAAGAGACGGGCGGGATTTCCATTTGCCATCGACGACGAATTGAGCGCAATTTCACCCCGGAAACGTTTCGCCAGCGGATCGGCGAGATTTTATTGCACGGACGTTATGAAGAGACTGCTCCTGAAGAACTGGCGGGCGAAGTTGATCTCCCTCTTACTCGCGACAACCCTGTGGTATCTCATCAAGAAGAACGTAGCAACGACACCCTCGCCGTCTGAAACGAGTTCGCCGCCGCCGGCCGCCGAGAAACGCTAAGCCAACGCTCAACTCCGAAAGACTTCGGAGTTAGCGCAGGAAGCGGGCAAGGTTCTGCTCTTCCCAGCGCTGCGCGCGACGGAACCCGCGAAATTCTCGCTCGCGTCGATTGAATTCCTCGGTGTGCACGCGACGCCTTCCACTCCGCAGAAGTTTGTCCGGCACGACGGAATGAAGCATTTCGTGATAAAGCACGTATTTTAAAAACCATCGCGGGACGAATGCCTGGTCGAGCAGTGGATGAATGCGAATGACGCGGTCCTCTTCCTGAATCGTTCCAAAAACAAAATGGTCTTTTGGCCGGTGTTTTCGGCGACGTCCCCATTCCACTTTGTAATTGCGAAGTCGGCCGCGAAAATAGCGCTTGTTCAATTGATCAAAAATCGAACCGAGATCGAAGTGTTCGCCTTCCTGGCGAAGGTTTAAATGTCGCTGCATCGGCAGCGTGCGATACGCGACTTTGCGTTTTGTTTTCTTCGCCATAATGGGGACCCCGGCTGGAAGGACTGTAATTCTAATTGGGTTCCAACCGGTCGACAAGAAAAGCGCCTCTTTTTCCTAATTTTAACGATAAGACGCTATTTATCAGTAACTTATGCATCGTCCGATAGAGTGGGAGGGAAGCGGGAAGGCCAACGGTGAAATCCAGCGGCCGGGGCCATTTTCGGGTCGTTGAAGACCTCAAACACGGTTGCGAATTCCGCGGTCTGCGTATACTCGCAAAATACCGGTCGCGGTTGGCTTATGGTCGCGCCGGAGTAGATCGACATGACACCATTTCTTCGAAAGCTCCTCGGCCTAAACTGGCTGCTGCTCATTGTCATGCTCGCCCTTGCCGTCTTCGGCGTCGTCGCCATCTACAGCGCGACCTACATGCGCCAAGATCCCGTCGCGGCAGACTTTTGGCGGAAGCAGGCCAACTGGGTGGCAGTCGGCTTTTTCGCTTTCATGGTCGCGAGCCTGGTCAATTACCACTGGATCCGTTGGGGGGCGCTACCGATGTATCTGGCTGGCATTTTCTTTTTGGTTCTGACCAAGTTCATGGGTCAAAAGGTCTACGGTGCGCGCAGCTGGCTCCATCTCGGACCGATTAATTTTCAGCCCGCCCAACTCGCAGTTGTTGCCGGAATCATGGTGCTCGCCTTGTTCCTCAGTCAGTTTAAACAAATGCATCCGATGCTGCGTTTACTCGTTTGTGGCGCGATTGCAGGTGCGCCTTGCCTTTTGATTTTGATGCAGCCGGATTTGGGCGAAGTGATCATCTGGGTGCCGGTGCTGCTGGCGCTGCTCTTCATCGGCGGGATCCCGTTCCGCTACCTGATCTGCATCCTGTTGATCCTGTTCGCGATGATTCCAATCACGGCGAACCTGGTGCTCAAGCCGTATCAACAGGCACGCCTCACCGCATTTGCTCATCCTGAGATCGATAAACAAGGCTCATCGTGGGCTATCAATCAGTCGCTCATCGCTATCGGATCGGGCGGTTGGTCGGGAAAAGGCTTTAAAGCCGCCAACACACAGATCGAACTCGGTTTTCTACCTGCGACTGCGGTGCACAATGACTACATCTTTTCCGCCATCGGCGAGCAATGGGGCTTTATCGGCGGAATGTTTCTTCTCGGTGCATTTGCCTTGTTGCTGCTGACCTGTCTTTTCGTCGCCTTTTTTGCCGGCGACCAATTCGGTTTACTCCTTGTCATCGGAGTCACCTCCCTGATTTTCACCCACATTTTTCAGAATGTCGGAATGACAATTTCAATTTTGCCGATTACCGGTGTGCCTTTGCCGTTGATCAGTTATAGCGGCTCATTCGCGCTCATGATAATGTTTGCGCTCGGTGTCGTGAACAGCGTTTGGGTGCATCGACACGAAGTCGCGTAATCCTGGGCCAGGATCGAGATCGGTCGGCCCAAGCTCGTCGCGATTTACTTCAAGCGCGCCCCATTTACAATTCGTTGAGACATGGAGACCGACTACAAGGTTAAGCTCGAAGTTTTTGAAGGGCCGCTCGATCTCTTGCTTTACCTGATCAAACGCGACGAGATCGATATTTACGATATTTCGATCGAACGAATCACGCGCCAGTACCTCGAATACCTCCAGGCCTTTAAGGAGCTTAAAATCGATGTTGCCGGGGAGTTCGTCGTGATGGCGGCCAATCTGATTTATCTCAAGAGCCGCAGTTTGCTTCCGCTCGATCAACAGCCGCCGGAGGAAGACGCGGAAGAGGACGATCCGCGCTGGGATCTGATTCGGCAGTTGATCGAATACAAAAAGTTCAAGGAAGCCGCCTCGCAGTTGCACGACCGCGCGCTCGAACAGGAACGGATCTTCACCCGCGACGGCGGCAGTAGCGCCGTCACTGATGGGCCATTGCCGCTCCATGAAGTTGGAATCTTTCAGCTGATCCACGCGTTCCAGGAAGTGATCAAGCGGGTTGAGGCGCGGGAGGACTTGCTCGAAATCTTCGGCGAGCGTTTTAGCGTGTCCGACAAAATCGAGAAAATTCTCGAGCGCGTCGCCAACGGCACACCGGTGCGTTTTTCCGAACTGTTCGGCCAGATCGTCTCGCGGGTTGAGATCGTGGTTACGTTCCTGGCTTTGCTGGAATTGATTCGCTTAAACCAGGTGCGGGCTCTCCAGCCAAAGATGTTCGACGAAATCGAGATCGCTGCCATCGCGGCGTAAGATCGACGTCATGCCGCGGGTGCTCATCGCCGGATGCGGTTACCTCGGCCAGGCCGTCGCGGAATTGTTTCTCGCCGACGGTTGGGAAGTTGAAGGTTGGACGAAATCGGCAGACTCGGCCCAGCCGCTTTCAACGAAAGGTTATCCGGTTCGCGCCACCGATATTTCTAAAGAGGATCACGTTGGCATCCAGCCGGGAAATTTTGACGCCGTGATTCATTGCGCGAGCACTCGTGGCGGCGACGCCGATTCTTATCGCCACGTTTATCTGGACGGTGTTCGCAACCTGCTCAAACGATTCGGAACCTCCCAAATTCTCTTTACCAGCAGCACCAGCGTTTATGCTCAAAACACGGGCGACTTGGTTACTGAAGAAAGCCCTGCCGAACCGAAACATGAAACCGGAAAAATCTTGCGCGAAACGGAGGATCTGGTCCTCGCGAACCACGGCATCGTTATTCGCCTCGGCGGTATCTATGGACCAGGTCGCTCGGCGTTGCTGAAAAAATTTCTGAGCGGCGATGCAATTCTCGATCCTGAAAGCGATCGCTTCGTAAATCAGATTCATCGCGATGACGCGGCAGCCGCAATCCAATTGTTAGTAAAACGCCAGGAATCGAACGGCCAGATTTACAATGTGGTCGACGATCATCCGGTATTGTTGAGCGAGTGTTATCGCTGGCTGGCCGCGAAGCTAAAGCGGCCCCTTCCGCCAACCGGAGCATCGACAGCGAAGCGGAAGCGGGGCGAAAGCAACAAACGCGTTAGCAACGCGAAGCTGCGAGCGAGCGGCTGGATACCGCGCTACCCGGATTTCGCCCGAGGGATGGAAAAAAGCGTCCTGCTTACGTTCAATCACGAGAACGCGTAAACCTCACTCACCGGCGGAAATACCGGTATGGAAGCTGCTATTTTTTCGCGTATGCGTAACGTCAAACTTACCGGCCGCGAGGCGTCGGTCGTACGCGCGATCGGGTTCACTGAATCGATGCTCGGCGCCGAGATTCAAGACTACGTGCGGATGGACTTGGAAGACGTTACTGACACGCTCAACAGCCTGATGTCCGCCGGATTTGTCGAGAGCATTCCTTACACTGAGCAGGTGCAGATCGCCGAGATGCCGGTGACAGCTTTCGAATTAAACCCGGCTTACACGCACGAGCTCAAACGGGCATTGGCCCGGAACTAATTGTTACTTGCGCTCGCTGCGGCTGACTGCGCGGCAGCCGCCGAATGTTGGACGCGGCGCTCGCCAAAAAGTTGGCGAATCACTTCTTCAACCGGCACTTCCTGAACGTTAATGTCGCTTACGTCGCAGGCTTGAAGCACCTCGCGCGTCGTCTCAGTCACTTTCGCACGCGGCACTTTGAGTTGAACCGACATCGGCGTTTGCTCGATCACTTCGCCAAACCGGGAAAAATCGCGCGTGACTTGTTGATCGAACGTCAGGCTAAGGATTTTGTGGCCGGAGAACCGATCGATGATTTTATCGAGCGGACCGTCGAAGAAAATCTTGCCGTGATCGATCACCAGCACGCGATGACAAAGTTCCTGGATGTCCTGCATATAATGACTGGTGAGCAGCGTTACGATTCGGTGCTCCTCGTTGTAAATACGCAGAAATTCGCGGACTCGTTTTTGGCTAACGACATCCAGGCCGATTGTCGGCTCGTCCAAAAATAAAACGCGCGGTTCGTGGATGAGCGCGGAGATCAACTCCATTTTCATCCGCTCGCCGAGGGAAAGCTCACGCACCATCACATTCATTTTGTCAGTGACTTCGAGGAGCTCAGCCAGTCCGCCCACGACTTTGTTGAAACGATCGCGATCGATTCCATAAATAGCGCGGTTGAGTTCGAGCGATTCCTGCGCGGGCAGGTCCCACCAAAGCGCGTTCTTCTGACCCATTAACAGACTGAACTGGCGCTTCATTTCGTTGCGTCTTTCCCATGGAACGAATCCGAGCACCCGAGCTTCGCCGCCGGTTGGATTGAGAAGACCGGAGAGCATCTTCAACACCGTCGTTTTACCGGCGCCGTTCGGTCCAAGAAATCCAACGAACTCACCCTCCTCAATTTGAAATGTAACCGCGTCCGCCGCGCGCGTTTCGTCGTAATGCCGCCGACCGAGTCCCTTGATCGCGCCCCAGAGCCCGCTCTCTTTGCGATAAGTGCGGTAAATCTTGGTTAAATCGCGAGCTTCAATCGCGCTCATCGCTCCTCCGGTACATTGTATTTGTCGCGGGGGAAGAGATCGGAATTCAAATCGCGCGTCGGGAGGCGTTCGATATCGGGAGAAAAGCGGGAAAAATGTCCGGTGGCTAAACTGGTACTTGCGCGCTGCCGCTCCACATGAACCCGCATGAGTACCGGGTCTAATTACGCTACGCAGCGGTGGATCGCTTCTTGTCGCCCTTTGATTTCAAAACCGGCAACACTTTTTCGACCAGCGCGTCGGCGGTAATGCCGTGCTTTTTCCGGAGCAGCGGAACTGCACCATGCTCGATGAATTCGTCCGGCCAGCCGACTCGCACCACCGGCGTGTTAATCATCTGTGTCTGGAGATGTTCCATGACCGCGCAGCCGAAACCGTTGTGCAAAACGTGATCTTCAATGGTGGCGACCACGTCCACGCTCCGCGCAAAAAACTCGAGCGTGCCGGTGTCCATCGGTTTGATCCAGCGTGGATTGATCAGCGCCACTGAGATTCCTTTTTCCTCAAGTTTCTTCGCCGCTTCTTCCGCAACTTCGAACATGTTGCCGAGCCCGAAGATCGCCACGTCGCGGCCGTGCTTCACCACCTCGGCCTTGCCGATCTCGAGCAGCTTCGGTTCCGCTTTGATTTGGGCGCCAGTGCCCGAACCGCGCGGATAACGAACGGCGATCGGACCCGAATTGTAATTTGCCATCGTCCAAAGCATGTCCACGAACTCGTCTTCGTTTCTCGGCTGCATGTGCACCCAGTTCGGGATGTGGCGCAGATAACCGATGTCGAACAATCCATGGTGCGTTGGACCGTCGTCGCCGCTCAAGCCGGCGCGGTCCATGCAAAGCCGGACGTTCAGTTTTTGAATAGCCATGTCGTGAATGGCCATGTCGTAGGCGCGCTGGAAAAATGTGGAGTAAATGGTGAGAAAAGGCGTTAGCCCCTGCGTCGCGATGCCGCACGCGAAGAGCGCCGCGTGTTCTTCCGCGATACCGACGTCGAAATAGCGCGTCGGATGCGCTTTCGCGAAATGCGCTAGGCCGGTGCCGCTTGGCATCGCCGCGGTGATCGCGACCACCTTTTGATTGTGGTCCGCAAACTTCGCCAGCGTCTTGCCGATGATCTCCGAATACGTCGGGGTGGGCGTCGGCGCAGTCTCGCCGCTGTCGATCTTGTATTTGCCGAGCCCGTGAAATTTATCCGGTTGTTTGATCGCTGGTTCGTAGCCTTTGCCTTTTTTGGTCAAAATGTGCAGTAGCACCGGCTCGTCCTGCGTTTTCAAAAATTCGAACGTCCGAATCAGCAGCGGGATGTCGTGCCCATCGATCGGTCCGTAGTAGCGCAGTCCGAGTTCCTCGAAGATCACGCTCGGGACAATCAAACCTTTGACGCTTTCCTCGACCTTGTGCGCGAATTGCACGCCCGTTTTGCCGAGCATCCATTCAACGAAATCGCGCGCTTTGTCATGCAGGTGCGCGTAGGTCTCGCTTGTCACGATGCGGTTAAAGTAATTCGCAATCGCGCCAACGTTCTTGGCGATCGACCATTCGTTGTCGTTCAAGACCACGATGAAGCGTTTCGTCTGCACGCGAACGTTGTTGAGCGCTTCGTAACTGATGCCGCACGTAAAAGCCGCGTCGCCCGCTATCGCGATAATGTTTTCATCGCCACCGCGGAGGTCGCGTCCGACCGCCATCCCCAGCGCCGCGGAAAGCGCTGTGCCGGCGTGACCCGCGCCGTAGCAATCGTGTTCGCTTTCGGTCCGCAAAAGAAAACCGTTCAATCCGCCGAACTGGCGCATCGTCGAGAATCGGTCGAGCCGGCCGGTGAACAATTTGTGGACGTAACCTTGATGGCTCACGTCCATCACGAATCGATCGTGCGGCGTGTCGAAGACGCGATGGAGCGCGATCGTCAGTTCAACGACTCCGAGATTTGGTCCGAGGTGGCCGCCGGTTTGCGATAAAACGCCGATCAACTCATCCCGCACTTCCTGCGCGAGCTGCGGCAGGTCTTGTTCTCGCAAGGCCTTGATGTCGGCCGGCGAATGGATTCCATCCAGCAGGCGCTGCGGCGCAGTAGCTGTGGTTGTCTCAGAAGAGTCTGACTTCGTCATTTTTTAATTCCTTTGCGTCCGCTTTATCATCGTTCGCCGATTCCGCTGCGGGTTCAAAATTCTTGACTACCGGCTTGCCGGCGTTGTTCCGGGCGATGATCTCGATCTTTTGTTCGGCGTTGGTCAATCGTTCCTGGCAAACCTTCACCAGGTTCATTCCCTCTTCGTAGCGCACAATCAAATCCTCCAGCGGCAGTTTGCCGGTCTCCATTTGTTCGACAATCGCTTCAAGTCGGTCCATCGCTTTCTCAAAATTCGGCTCTGCGCCGGGGGGCTTGCTCTTACTGCTCATCGGCAAGCGCAAAGTTAAGCACAGGGCGTCGAAGTTGAAAGCGGCGATTCGATTTGTGTTCAGCACGCCCTGTCATCCCGAACGAAGTGAGGGATCTCACATACGCCCGGGCGGTCACACAATTTACGATGCGTGATCAACGAGTTTTTGGGAGATCCCTCGCTTGCGCTCGGGACGACCGCGGAGGCGACCGGCGCAACCGATGGCATAGGCGATGCTGATTCTCTCGGAAACAACCCATTAACCACTATGAAGTTTCCGAAAAAAATCCTCTTAATCGATCACGAACCCGGCGTCACTCGTCTCATCCGACGGGCCCTGGAACGCGCCGGGAAATATCTCATCCGCGAAGAACACGACGATAAGCTGGCCTTGAACGCCGCCCGTTGGTTTCAGCCCGATCTCATCCTGGTCGATACCGCCGGCCAGGACCGTCGCACCATCGAGCGCGAGATCAGCACCGACGCTGCTCTCAAAGACACACCTGTCCTTTCGCTGAGCAACCTTCGTCCGGAAAGCCAGATGGTGTCCGGCGGAATTCTCAGTGGCTACAGTTTCTTCGCCGCACCCATCCGCGTCGAAGAAGTTCTCCGCGGCGTCGACGAGCTTCTCTTCGGCAAAGACTGATTCAACCGCCGATTTGCTTTTTGTAAGCAGCGGCGTCTTTCAGGTTTTTGAGATCGTCGGGATTGTCGAGCTTCAATGCGAAAATCCAACCCTGACCGAACGGTTCGCGGTTAATCAGACCCGGATCGGCTTCGAGGGCTTTGTTCACTTCGACGACGGTCCCTTTGACCGGCGCATAAATGTCGCTCGCGGCTTTGACTGATTCGACGACCGCAATCGCTTCCTTCGCGTTTGCCTGCCGGTCCATTTTCGGCAGCTCGACAAAAACAACGTCGGTCAATTCCGATTGGGCGTGATCGGTGATTCCAACGCGGATTTTGTCGCCTTCGCGCTTAATCCATTCGTGACTTTCGGTGTAAAGCAAATCGTCGGGAACATTCATGGTGTTGTTGTAGCTGCCGCCGTCTCTGGCGGCAGAGTTTGTTTTTTGTAGAGTGGTTTTTTCTCGATCGTGGCCGGAAATTTCTGTCCGCGAATCTCGATATCAATCGTCGCACCGACTTTCGCGTTCGGCGCATTGACGTAAGCCATACCGACGCCCCAATTCAAGCTCGGCGACGACGTCCCGCTGGTTACTTCGCCGATTCGAGTGTCGTTCGCGAAAACGGGATAGTGCGGACGTGGCGGTGGGCCTTTATCTTTCATTTTGAACGGCACCAATTTTTCGCGGGGACCGTTTTCTTTTGTTTTGAGCAAGACATCGCGCCCGATAAAATTCGGTTTCGTTAGATCGACAAAGAAACCGAGTCCGGCTTCGATCGGATTTCGCTCCGGCGAAAGATCGGAGCCGTTCAGCGGATAACACATTTCCAAACGAAGCGTATCGCGCGCGCCGAGGCCGCACGGCTTGATTCCAAGGTCCCTTCCTTTTTCCAGCACCATGTTCCAAAACTTCGCCGCATCGCTGGTGCGGAAGAAAACTTCGATTCCGTCTTCGCCGGTGTACCCGGTCCGTGCCATCGAGATCGGCATTCCGTCCAGCTCAAGATCCACAATGTGATTGCGCGATGGCAGATTCACAAAAAGTTCGACAACTTTCGGTCCTTGAATCGCAACTCCTCCAAAGTTCGCACTCCGATTGTCGATCCTGACATCGCCGCGGCGGTGCTTGCTCAGCCAGTCTAAATCCTGACCGGTGCACGAGGCATTCACCACCAACAGAAATTTCGCATCGCCAATTCGATACCCGATCAGGTCATCGATAATTCCGCCGCCGTCGTTCAGCAGGAAAGTATATTGCCCCTGGCCGATCTCCAACTTGTCGATGTTGTTGGTCAACATCGTGTTCAACCAACCGCGCGCCTCGCTTCCGTCGACGATCAATTGGCCCATGTGTGAAATGTCGAACATGCCAACGTTCTTTCGCACAGCCTGATGCTCTTCGACGATGCTGGTGTATTGAACCGGCATCAGCCAGCCGGCGAACGGCACCATCTTCGCGCCGCGTTTTACGTGCTCGTCATACAGCGCCGTCTTTTTCTGCCCGGGTTCGCTCACGCACAAAGCGTAAACGCCAATCAAATGGAGGTAAAGAAACGCTGATGCGGTTGGCAAGCGCAGCTGGCGCCTTTACCGTGGGCGGAGATGAGGTTACTCGACAACCTTGAGCGCCGTTTCGGTTTTATCGCTATTCGAGGACTACCGCGCATTCTGGTCGGCTTCGCCGCGCTCGTCTTCGGCCTGACTTGGTTCCTTCCCGGTTTTACATCCATGCTCACGCTCGATCCGGTTCGCATTCGTCAGGGCGAAGTTTGGCGGCTCATCTCTTACATTTTCATTCCGCAAGCGACGAGCCCGTTGTGGGTCCTGTTTGCGCTTTGGTTTCTTTGGTGGGTTGGGGAAGGCCTGGAACGAGCCTGGGGATCGTTCCGTCTCACCCTTTATTTTCTGGTTGGGATGATCGGCACCACCGCAGCCGCGTTTTTCTTCGGAAGTAATTTTTCCAACTCGATGCTGCTGATGTCCTTGTTTCTCGCGTTCGCCAATTTTTATCCAGAGGAGATCATTTACATTTTTTTCATTCTCCCTGTCAGGATCAAATGGCTGGCCTGGATATCGGGCGCGTTCTTGTTATTTGGGTTTTTTACGAATTCCAACTCGTATCGAGCGGCGTTGGTCGCGTCGTTGGCCAATTACCTGATTTTCTTCGGGCCTGAATTTATTTATCGAGCGCGGCATCGGCACGAAGTCTCAAGTCGCAGGAAACGTTTCGAAGATCAGACCCGCAGTGAAACCGAACCGCTTCACAAATGCGCAGTTTGCGGAGCGACTGAGTTAACGGACCCAAATCTGGACTTTCGTGTGGCCAGCGACGGCGAGGAATATTGCGTGGCGCATTTGCCGTCCGCGCAAACCGCCACCCGCTGATAGATCGACCCGCCTTCGCCAAATGCCAGTCCGGCTCGGACCTACGGCGTGGCAAGCATGCAAGATCGACATCTTGGTGTTGCTATTTAGATTAACGCCGTGACCGACAAGAACGCGACGCTCGTTCCCGAACAGGGCTGGCATTGTCTGCACTTGTTTTATCACGTCGAGTACGGGCAATGGCAATTGCTCAACCGCGAGGAACAGAATGCGGCGAAAACGAATCTGACCAGGCTGGTGCAGGAGGTTCGCGCGGTGGATTCGACGCAATTGGTCACGCTCAGTGTCGTTACGCCGAAAGCAGACCTCGGCTTCATGTTGATCACGCCTGATCTGCAAACGGCTAACAAGATTGAGAAGCAACTTTCACTTTCGCTGGGCGCCGATGTGTTGACGCCGGTTTACAGTTATTTGTCGCTCACTGAAGAAAGTGAATACATCACGACCGAAGAAGAATACGCCGCCACGCTCGAGCCGGAGACGAAGCGCGACCTGGCAAAGCTGGAAGAGGCGTTAAACGCCTTTCGCGAGCGAATGAAACACTACCGGCAGGAGCGGGTTTATCCGGCGCTCCCGGATTGGCCGGTCGTCTGTTTCTATAATATGAGCAAGCGCCGGGGCCAGCAGCGCAACTGGTACGCGCTGCCTTACGACGAGCGCCGCAAGCTGATGAAGGGCCACGCCACCGTCGGTCGCCAGTACGCGGGCAAGGTGAAACAGCTCATTACCGGCTCGACCGGTCTCGACGACGCCGAGTGGGGCGTCACGTTGTTTGCGCGCGACACGTTTCAGATCAAAGCGATCGTTTACGAAATGCGCTTCGACCCCGTCAGCGCCGAGTACGCGGATTTCGGCGAATTCTTCATCGGCATTCAACTGCCGCTCGACGAATTGTTCCGCCGCTTGCAACTCTGATTGTCGATCTTACGATTCTTCGACCAAGGATGGGTGACAGAGTGGTCGATTGTGCACGCCTGGAAAGCGTGTGTGCTGAAAGGCACCGAGGGTTCGAATCCCTCCCCATCCGAATTTGTCCTTCTCTTAACTTCGTCCGCTATTTCGGGCGATCGCGTCGTTCCAGAATCTGTAACTCCTGGCGAATCTTCACCACGCTGCCCTCCGGTAATACGCCGCGAAAATTTACATTTGGATAAACGAGACAATCGCGTCCAAGAACCGAACCGGGATTAATCACTGCGTTGCATCCGATTTCGGTTCGATCCCCGACGATCGCGCCAAATTTGGTGAGGCCGGTGGCGATGTTGCCGTCACTGGCGGCGACTGCGATTTCACTGTGATCGAGTTTCACGTTCGACAGAATCACGCCGGCGCCGAGGTGCGCCTTAAATCCAAGAATCGAGTCGCCGACGTAATTGAAATGCGGAATCTGGGCTTCGTCGAAAATGATGCTGTTCTTGAATTCGCACGAGTTGCCCATCACGACGCCGTTTCCTACGACAACGTTCTCGCGCACATAACAGCCGCTGCGGATATGGCAGTTCTCGCCGATCCACGCTGGTCCTTTCAACACCGCGCCCTGTTCGATAATTGTTCCGCGGCCAACAAAAACATTGCTGCTCACAAATGGGCGGCCGATGAGCTCGCCCAGCACCGCCGGTTTCAAACGAAACTGCAAATAGCTCGCGATCTGTTTGAGTGCGTTCCAGACATAGCTCTGGTCTTCGAACAATTTCGGGTGGGCCGTGTGTTCGAGGCTGAGGAGTTGTGCGGGCGCAAACATTTTGGCTAAGCGCCGGCTCGTCGCGTTATCTTCTGTCCGTCCTTCGTGTCGCGTGCTTCCCAGCCGAGCGCATTCAACTTGTCGCGCAATTCATCGCTTTTCCGAAAATCTTTTGCAAGCCTCGCTTGCGCCCGCGCTTCGGCCAGCTTCGCCACCTCCTCGGGCAACTCGGCGCCGCCGTTTTCGAATTCGAGCACTTTGTTGATTCGGTTCCACCAGTTCAACCACGCTGCTGCGGTCGTGGGGTCGAGTTCACTTTGGTCCATGGCGCGATTTGTTTCGCGAATCGTTTCAAACAAAAGGCCCAGAGCCGCGGAGATGTTCAAATCATCATCCAGTGCGTCTTCGAATCCAGAGTCTTCTTCAATTGGATGTTGGACGTTGGACGTTGGGCGTTGGACGTTTTCTTTTTCTGTGATGTCGCGCAAACGTTGCAGCCAATCGTCAATCCGCCCTAGCGATTCCCGCGCCTCTTTCATTCCGTCCCAGGTGAAATTGAGTTGGGTCCGGTAATTCACCCGGATCAGCGCGTAACGGATCTCGCGGCCGGTGTAACCTTTCTCCAGGACGTCAGGAATCGTATAAAAATTCCCGAGCGACTTCGACATTTTCTGGCCGTCCACCAGCAGATGCGCACAGTGCAACCACATCCGCACAAATTTCTTGCCAGTCACGCCTTCGCTCTGCGCGATTTCGGCTTCGTGGTGAGGGAAAATATTGTCCACTCCGCCGCAGTGGATATCGATCTGATCGCCGAGCAATGAAGTCGCCATCGCGCTGCACTCGATGTGCCAGCCGGGCCGCCCCGGCCCCCACGGCGAATCCCATTTCACATCGCCATCGTCTTCGTCCCACGCTTTCCACAGCGCAAAATCGCCGAGGTGCTCCTTGTCGTACTCGTCATTCTTTACCCGGCCGCTTGGCTTCAGCTCAGCGAGATCGATGTGCGCCAGCTGTCCGTAATCGGGAAACTTGTTAATCCGATAGTAAACCGATTTGTCGTCGGCTTGATAAGCGAGACCTTTCGAAATCAGCGTGCTGATCATCGAAATCATTTTGTCGATGTAACGTTGATCGGTCGCGGCGGGATATTCGTCCGCGCGTTTGATCCGCAGCGTTTCGGCATCTTTGAAGAACACATCCTTAAATTGCTGGGTAAACTTTTGGAGAGGAACTTTGGCTTCTCGCGCGCCGCGGATCGTTTTGTCCTCGACGTCGGTGATGTTCATCACCCGATGCACTTTGAATCCGCGCGCTTCGAGGTGACGCTGAAGCAGGTCTTCGAAAATGTAGGCGCGAAAATTTCCGATGTGGGCGCGGCTGTAAACCGTCGGCCCGCAGGTATAGATGTCGATCTTGCGGTCCTTCAAATCGCGCGGCGAGAACTCTTCGACCGCTCGGGAATAGGTATTAAAGAAACGAAGCGCCATTTTTTGTCATGTCGAGCGGAGTCGAGACATCTCTAGATATTTCCGAGCAAAACAAGGCCAGACAACAGCAAGAGATTCCTCGACTTCGCTCGGAATGACAATGAAGTCATTCTTGCTCAACCGTCGCGACCGCCATCGCCGAAATTCCTTCGCCGCGACCGATCGGGCCGAGCCGCTCGTTCGTTGTCGCTTTAATGCTGACTTGTGTATCGGCAATACCAATCGCTGCGCCAATCGCTCTTCGCATCGCTGGAATCTGGGGCGCAAGCTTAGGTGCCTCCGCAATCACGGTGGCGTCAATGTTTACGATCCGTGCTTTGTTATCGCCGAGAATTTGAGCCACCCGCTTCAAGATCTCGATGCTGCTGATGCCGCGAATCGATTCGTCGGTGTCCGGAAAATGCTGGCCGATATCGCCGGCGCAAATCGCGCCGAGGAGCGCATCGGCGATGGCATGTGAGAGAACATCGGCATCGGAATGTCCTTCCAACCCGAGCAGGTAGGGAATTTCGACGCCGCCCAAGATCAGTTTTCGATTCTGACCCAGGCGATGAATATCGTAACCAATTCCGCAGCGAGTCGTGCTCACAGTTTTAGATCGATGACGCCGTTGGAGGCGACGATGCTGTATTTCTCTTTCATATCTTTGCGCGGCCGCAAGTCGACCAATCCTCCGGCAGTTTCCACCAGAATCCATCCGGCGGCGATGTCCCACAAACTGATTCCGCGCTCGATATAGGCGTCGAAGCGGCCGCATGCGACGTAAGCCATGTCGAGTGCGGCGCTGCCGAGCACGCGGCATTTGCGCACGCGATGGATCATAGCTTCAAGCATCGGCAGATTTGAATCGATCGAGCGGTCGGTTTTCGCCAGCCCGACAGAAACGACAGCCTCGGCCAGGTCGGTCCGACCGCTCACGCGAAAATGTTGGCCGTTCAAGCGCGGCTTCTCTCCCTTTTGGGCGCTCCACATCTCTTCGCGCATGGGGTCGTAGATAACACCGACGATGATCTCGCCCTTGAAACGCAACGCGATCGAAACGCAGAAGTGTGGGATGCGGTAAAAATAATTCACCGTGCCGTCGAGCGGATCGACCACCCACTGGTGCTCGCTCGACTGGTCGCCGACGATTCCTTCTTCGCCGTAAAGCGCGTGCTCAGGAAATTGTTCTAAGAGCGCCTCGGTGATGAGCTCCTGCGTCTCGACGTCGATCGCGAGCTTGATGTCGTGCGCCTCGGCGACGTTCACGTGCTGCGAGCGATGAAAATTTTTACGAAGCAGCTCGCCGGCGCTGCGCGCAGCTTTTTCCGCCGCGTCGAGATAATGCTTCATGAAGAGGTTGAGTTGGTGAGGAGTTGACCGGTCGAGACCGACTGCAGAATAGCTTCTCCTCTCAACGTCTCAACACCTCAACGTTTCAACTCAAATAAAAAAACCGGGAGGAAAATAAATTCTCCTCCCGGGCTGAAGTTTGGGATTGTGACTTCGAAAGATTTTCCGAAGTCGTTAATTAAGCGACGGGCCTCAATGCCTCTTTCTTTTCTTCGCTTTTCTTTTTGCTGCTTTCTTTCTTTTCTTAGCCATCGACTTCTAATTCCCCCCTTTCATTCCGCTTTCGCGGAAGTTCGTGAAGAGTTGGGAATGACTTCACTTAACGACGAAGTAATCACGCGATTTTTTTTGTCAAACGTTTTTCGCAAACATTTTCAAATATTTTTATGAGCTCGCGCGCGACAATTTGCTTCGATGCGCGTGAAATTTTTTTCTTTTCGCCGCCGTGAAACAGAATTGCGACTTCATTTTCATCGCTCTCCATTCCGGAATCGGCGCGACTGACGTCGTTTGCCACGACGATGTCGCAATTCTTTTCCTGAAGTTTTTGTTGCGCGTTTGCCTCGACGTTTTCGGTTTCGGCAGCGAACCCGACGACTAGAAATTGTCGATCTTGTTTCGGGAGCGACGCGAGGATGTCGCGGGTTGGAATCAATTCGAGAGGCAGATTCGCGTCACGCTTTTTGATTTTCGTTTTGGAAGCCCGCTTCGGTTTGTAATCCGCAACGGCCGCGCACATCACCAGAACGTCGCAATCGCGTAATCGTTCATGCACGGCGTCGAACATCTCGTCGCTGGTTGAAGCCAAGATTAGCTCCGCTCCGCGCGCCGGGTCGAGGTTGACCGGCCCCGAGATCAAAATGACTTCGTGGCCTGCGTCGATTGCCGCGTCCGCAATCGCGTAGCCCATTTTTCCGGACGAACGATTGCTGAGGTAACGGACGGGATCGATCGGCTCGCGCGTCGGCCCGGCCGTGATGAGAAATCTCACGCGATCAGATTTTCCTGACGGGCGAGAAGAAATTCGGCGCGGAAGGCGATGTCATCGACTTTCCAGAGACGGCCGAGTCCTTCGTAACCGCAGGCAAGCATTCCTTCTTCCGGCCCGATGAATTCGACGCCGCGCGATTTCAGTGTCTCAACGTTCTCGATCGTCGCGGGATGCGACCACATTTTCCCATTCATCGCTGGCGCAATTAAAATCGGCGCGCGTGTCGCCAGCGCGATCGCGGCGAGCGGGTGACTGGCCAGACCGTGCGCGAGTTCGGCGAGGATGTTCGCCGTGGCCGGCGCAATCAAAAGAAGATTGGCGCGGTCCGCCAATTCGATGTGACCGGGGCGCCAGCTTTCTTTTTCGTCGAAGAAACTCGTCATCACTGGATTCTTGGAAAGCGTCTGCAAAGTCAGTGGAGTGATGAACTCAGCCGCATCGTGGGTCATCACGGCAAAAACCTGGTGCCCTTGCTTCACCAGCAGACTGGCAAGCTCGGCGGACTTGTAGGCAGCGATCGAGCCAGTGACGCCAAGAACGATTGTTTTCCCGGCGCCGCGCAACCGGACAACTTTGCGTCCCGCAGTTTTCTCAGGCCTCCGGTTGGAATTTCTTTTCATGTAAGGCTTGTCCTGAGCGTCAGTCGAATGGATCGACAATCAACCTTGGATCAAACGCCGGCTCAAATATCGCTCGGCATTCATGATGTGTCGAAATTTCTGCAAGTCTTCGTCGGTCGTCCGGCTAATGATGGTGTAGCGATACTGCGGCCAGGATTCCATCTCGCGAATTGCATTGGTCAGGCGCGTTTCAATCTGCTCGGTCGTTTCGGTGCCGCGCTTGGTCAATCGCCTGCGCAATTCCTCGACGTCCGGCGGCATAATAAAAATATCGGCCAGCGCGTCCCTGACGAATTTGTCTTTGGAATTCCGAATCGTGGCGGCGCCCTGCGTGTCGATGTCGATCAAGACATCGCGGCCGCTTTTCAAGTTTTCGACAATCGGTCTCAGCAATGTGCCGTAGTAATGGCCGTGAACTTGGGCGTGCTCGAGGAACTCGCCGGCTTTGGCGCGCGCGGTGAATTCCGGTTCGGTCAGGAATTGATAGTCCTGACCTTCCGCTTCCCCCGTGCGTGCCGGGCGCGTAGTGCATGAAACCGAATAAACGAACTCGGACGTTTTCCGAAGCGCATCGACGAGCGTTGTTTTCCCGGCGCCGGATGGCGCCGAAAGCACGAACAGAATTCCGTAACGGCTGAATCGACTACTCAAGGTTTTGGATTTGCTCGCGGATTTTTTCCAGCTCGGCCTTGCAAAGAACCACCCGTTGCGAAATCGCGGCGTCATTTGCTTTGGCGCCGAGCGTGTTCAGTTCGCGAAAAATTTCCTGGGTAATGAACTCCAACGTCCGGCCAACCGGTTCGTGCCGGCGAAGGTGATGTGCGAATTGCGCGAGATGGCTTTCCACCCGCGTGAGTTCTTCGGAAACGTCAGAGCGATCGGCGAAGAACGAGATTTCTTTTACCAAACGCTCGTCGTCGGCCGCTATCGGCAGACCCGCTTTGTGAATGCGCTCGAGCAGAGTGGCCCGGTATTTTTTCACGACGTCGGGATGCAGGCCGCGGATCTCCTTGATTTGTTTGCGCATCGCTTTGAGGCGTCGAATCAAATCCTTGGCCAGATGTTTACCTTCGCGCTCCCGCATTTTTATTAATTCGTTGAGTGCGGCGCGCAAGGCCCGCTCAATTGCCGGCCAGGCTACGTTGGAGTCGATCGTTTCCTCGGGAGCGCGCATAACGCCCGGCGCCTGCAAAATTGAGTCGATAGTGATTTCACCCGGTGCGTCCAAATCTTTTTGCAACGCGCGCATAGCTTCGTGATAAGAGCGCGCCAGCTCGGTATCGAGCGCGAGTTTCCGCGGCCCGCTCGAGCCATTGTGATAGCTGACGACGACATTGGTCCGGCCTCGCGAGATGTTTTCATTAATCGTCTGGCGAATTTGCGGCTCGAGCGCTGTCAGATCGCGCGGCAAATTGATCACGATGTCGCTCTGCTTCCGGTTCACCGAATTGAGCTCGACGCTGAACTTGGTGCCGTTGTGATCGGTTTCGCCGCGGCCATATCCGGTCATCGATCTCATTTCTTGGAATTCTCTTTCAATCCGAACGCCGCCGCAGCTGCATCGACATCTTTATCGCCGCGACCGGAACAATTCACGATCACAATTTGTTCGCGCTTCATGTGGGACGCATTTTTGACGAGATAAGCAATCGCGTGCGCCGTTTCGAGCGCGGGAATGATCCCTTCGGTTTCGGAAAGAATGCGGAACGCGTTGAGTGCTTCGTCATCAGTCGCGTAAGTATATTCTACCCGGCCGAGGTCGCGTAAGTAAGAATGTTCCGGCCCGACCGCCGCGTAATCGAGCCCGGCCGAAACCGAATGGGTCAATTCAATTTGGCCTTCTTCGTTGGCGAGCAAAAACGTTTTCGTTCCCTGGAGCACGCCGAGGCGTCCGCCTTGGAAACGGGCCGCATGTTTACCGCTGCGAATTCCTTCGCCGCCGGCTTCGACGCCGACCATGCGAACGTCCCGATCTTGCAAAAAAGGGTGAAACAAACCGATGGCGTTGCTGCCCCCGCCGACGCAGGCGACGAGCAAATCCGGCAGCCTTTGTTCGCGTTCGAGAATCTGACGGCGCGCCTCAACGCCGATGACGCTCTGAAAATCGCGCACCATCATCGGGTAAGGGTGCGAGCCCAGGACCGAGCCCAATATATAATGAGTGGTGCGGACGTTGGTGACCCAGTCCCGCATCGCTTCGTTGATTGCTTCCTTGAGCGTGGCCTGACCGGCTGTGACTGGGACCACTTTCGCGCCGAGAAATTTCATGCGCGCGACGTTCAGGGCCTGCCGTTCCATGTCGACCTTGCCCATGTAAATGACGCATTCGCAGCCGAAGCGCGCCGCAACGGTCGCGGTCGCAACGCCGTGCTGGCCGGCGCCCGTCTCGGCAATGATGCGGCGCTTGCCCATTCGCTGCGCCAGCAAAATCTGTCCGAGGGCGTTGTTGATCTTGTGCGCGCCGGTGTGGAGCAGGTCTTCGCGCTTCAAATAAATTTTCGGGGCCGCGAGCTTGTTCGTTAACCGTTCAGCGAGATAGAGCGGCGTCGGTCGGCCGGCGAAGTCGCGCAACAAGATCGACAATTCGTTTTGAAAATCGGGATCGCTCTTGGCCCGCTCGTATTCGGCGGCCAGTTCATGCAGCGCCGACATCAGCGTTTCGGGCACAAACATTCCGCCGTAAAGGCCGAAATGTCCTCGGGCGTCGGGTAATGTTTCCGCTGCTGACATGAGCTAATTCAGCAGAAAACGTTCAACGCTCAACGTCTAATGACAGAAGGGCGCCGATTGCTCGTCGATGTGGAGATGGGATAGGTATCAACTCGAGTTCCCGTTTTGAGAACCAGCGCTGATGTTGATTGTCGATCTTGTGTTGGCGTTGTCGGAATATCTGCAATGTGACGCGGTGATTGGTGAATGGAAAAGTAGCTTTGTAAATCGCGACGTTCCGTTTCGGGGTTGATTTTAACGGCGGCAAAATCCACATGCCGCGCCAGCGCCTGGCGGACTGCGTGAGCAAGAGTTTCTCGTCTCGAGCGACGAATGCGTGTTCCTCAACCAGCTGTTGTGTTTCAGGACGAGGCCGTTTGATGGGTAACGACTGCGGATTTTTCACCCGGCAGAATTTTTTAACGGGGCAAATTCCGCATTTCGGTTTGTGCGGGAGACAGATCAGCGCCCCGAGATCGAGAAGAGCTGAATTATACGCGCCCGAGGATTTCTTCGGGACAAGCGACGCGGCGTGTCTCCAAAGTCTGTTCTGGCCCAACGCCGAGTCGATTGGAATTCGCAAGTTGAAAAGGCGCGATAAGACGCGCGCCGTATTCGCTTCGACAATGGGAACCGGCTGATCAAACGCGAATGTCGCCACCGCATGCGCCGTGTATTTGCCGATGCCGGGAAGCAATTGCATCTGATCAATCGACTTTGGAAATCGGCTACGATGTCGGTCTCCGACGATTTTTGCAGTCGTATGAAGATTTCGGGCGCGGGAGTAGTAACCCAGCCCCTGCCAGGCATGAAGCGCTTCGCGCTCTGATGCGCGCGCGAGGGCGGCGAAATCCGGGAATCGTCGCAGCCAATCTCGATAATAGGGCAAGACCGTGCCGACTTGAGTTTGTTGAAGCATGAACTCGGAGACGAGGACCGCATATGGATCGCGCGTTCGGCGCCAGGGAAGATTGCGGCCAGAACGACGAAACCACCGCAACAGAGAACGGCGAAAGTTACTGGCGTCTTGTCGCGATATCAAAACAAAGCCGAACGTCGAACGCCCAACGCCGAACGTCCAATACAGAATTCAGAGTTGAGCGTTGGACGTTGAGCGTTCAGCGTTGGAACGTTCTGTTTCATAGAAGTGAATTCCTACACCCACCCGCTTACGAACGAGCAGGCAACTAAACTCCGTTCGCTGCTCGACGAGCTCGGTTTCGAATTCTCGCCGAAGGAATACACAATTGTTTTTGGTCAAAAAAACAAACTGAGCGTCGCGGTTTACGAGAAAGGGCCCAAGGTGCTCATTCAGGGCAAGGGCGTGGAAGAATTCGTCCAGTTCGAGCTGGAACCCAAGATTTTGGGCGAGGCAAAGCTTGGCTATGAGGAAGTGCACGCCCCGGAAATGTTCGAGCCGCATTTCGGCGTAGACGAAAGCGGGAAGGGCGATTTTTTCGGGCCGCTCGTGATCGCTGGGGTTTATGTCGACCGCGTAATCGCGCGCAAATTGATTGAGGCTGGGGTGCAGGACAGCAAACGAATTGGGTCGGATGCCCGAATCCGGGCGCTGGCAGATGCGATTCGGAAAAATTCGATGGGTTTGATGGATGTCGTGTTGATCGGTCCGGCGAAATACAACGAGCTTTACGAAAAGTTTGGCAATCTGAATAAGCTCCTGGCCTGGGGCCACGCCCGGGTGATCGAAAACTTGCTGGCCAAGAAACCGGATTGCCCGCGCTCATTGTCCGACCAATTCGCGGATGCGCGGGTGATCGAGCAATCATTGCTTCGTCACGGGCAGAAGATCGAGATCCAACAACGGCCGCGGGCGGAATCGGACATTGCGGTCGCGGCGGCCTCGATTCTGGCCCGGGAGGCCTTTATTAACTGGCTCGACCGGGAAGGGAAAAAGCTGGGAGTGAAACTGGAGCGAGGGGTATCGCCGGCGGTAAAAACTGCCGGCGAAAAGATCGTTAAAGGAAAGGGACCGGAGATCCTTCGACAAGTAGCGAAGATCCATTTTCGGACAGCACACGCGGTTGCCCCCGAGCACTTTGCGGAGCCACCACCGCGGGAAAGCTGGCGAAAATAGGATAGGCCGCGGGCAGGAATAGGGTCGGCAAGGTTCCTGCTATAACTTTTTCCACTTGTTTGGGAATTGTGGAAACTAGACTCCTGACCATCAACGCCGACCCTGTCTTCCAAGACCGGGCGCTCGCCATTCTCGACGAGGTCGAGGATTTGGAAACCCAGATTGTCCGTAACTTATCCGAAGCCGTCCAGGCATTGCTGGAGGAGAATTTCGACGGCCTGATCATCGAAGGCGATGCCGCGCTTGCGGTCGATCAGGCGACCAATCTGCGGCAGCATTTTCCGTCTCTAACCATCGCTTGTTTGCTTCAGAACGGTCGCCGCTCAGATGTCGCTCCCAAGGCAAGGGAACAGAATATCGAATTGCTCTCCGCGGCACGCAGCGATCGCCGTTTGCGAGTGACTCTGTCCCGTTTTGTTCGGTCGCTCGATTCGCAGGGCACAGCCTCGGAGGGAATCGATCCTTGCCATTCGCTCATTGGAAATCTTAACCAATTTTCGGCGGCCGAAATTTTACAGATGAGCTGTTTAAGCCAGCGGAGTGGACGCTTCACCTTTAAGTCCGGCCGTGGCAACAGCGAGATCTATCTTCAGCAAGGCTCGGTGCGGCATGCCGTGTTCGGTTCGGTGGAAGGCGAAGCGGCGGTGGCGGAGATTTTCCGCTGGCGGCAAGGCCGTTTCTATTTTGAAGAGGGAATCATCAGCCAGGAGCAAACGGTGAACCGGCCGTGGGCGCACCTGCTCATCGATAACCTGCAGAAGCTCGATGAAACGCTCGAACTGGTCAGTGTTTAAAATCGTTCCCATGCGCGACAAAAATCTCGAGACAAAGCTGCGTCTAGTCACGTTGCAGTTGGAAAACTGGAAAAAGCTCCACGATCTCATCACTTACGGTCTGGATAACGCCAAGCCGATCATATCGACCGAACAGGAACGCCAGTTTACCGAAATCCGCGGCAATCTGTTGCAGGAGATTGAGTACGTCCTTCGCGAACTGAACATGCTCGCGGAAGTGTCGGGCAAAGCGATGAGCGTTTTGCAACGCTGCGTATCGGTGCGCGGCGTGCGCGATCTTTCCAACGACGAAGTGCGCCGCCTGGAAACGGATTGGAATGGCGTTTTCACGAAACTCGGTCTGATGCAAGGCCAGCTCAAAGCGCGACGCAAGGAATTGGCCGAGCAGACAGCGTTCAATTATTATTTGAACCGCTTTCTACGGCGGCCGGCGACGGCTCACTGAGCCGCATTACCGCTTGCCCTTGGGCCGCTCAGGCGAAAGAATTTACTTTTCTTCGCCATTTGTGCCCGCAATCGTGCCATGGCGAACGATACTTTTTTGGAGTATGGCAAAACTTACGAAACGCGACATCGTGGTTGCGATTAGCAACCAGACCGGAATGGTGCAACACCAGGTCTTCGACATCGTCCAGCGCACGCTGGATAAAATTACCGACAGTTTGGCCAACAATGTTCCGGTCGAGCTGCGCAATTTTGGAATTTTCCAGCCGCGATTGACCAAACCGCGGGTGGGGCGAAACCCAAATCAACCGGGTAGCAGTTTCGTCATTCCATCGCGCGCGACTGTGAAATTCAAGGCCGGCAAGGTAATGCGGCAACGCGTCGAAAAACTGTCCCGCGAGTTAAAGGAAGCTGCGGCTAAGAAAACTCCGGCGACGGCGGTGCGACCCAACGGTCAATAATTGCGACAAGATCGACATCCTCTTCAACGACGACTTCAAGATGTCGATTCGAGAAGGTGACGAATGGCCTGATCTAGGCGGTCGAAATTGATCGGCTTCGTGAGATGTTCGGAAAATCCGGCATCGCGGGCTTTGGTCACATCGGTTTCCATTCCGAAGCCGCTCAGCGCGATCCCGATCAAGCCTTTGCTTTGTCGTAATTCACTCATCAGCTCGTAACCGCTTCGGTCAGGCAGGCCAATATCGCTGATGAGCAAATCGAAATCCGCTTCCTGCGTCTTTTCAACCGCCTGACCGGCCGAGTGGGCAACGGTTATGTCGTAACCGCGTCGTTCGAGCATCATTCTCATTCCGGTGCAGGTATCGACATGGTCGTCGACGACAAGGAGCCGGTGCCGGCGAGAAACAGGTTTCTTCTTTTCCGGGACAGCCGGGCGTGCACCATCTGCGCCGTTGTCTGCGCGAACCGGCGTCGCAACAGTTTTCAATTCAACAATGAAAGTGGAGCCTTTGTCTTTCCCCGGACTTTCGACGCGAATTTTTCCGTGGTGCGCATCGACCATGGCCTTGGAAATGGCGAGGCCAAGCCCAAGTCCGCCAAAGCGGCGCGTGATAGAAATTTGGCCTTGCTCGAAGGCGTTGAAGATTTTTCCGATCTTTTCTTCCTCGATGCCGATTCCGGTATCGGTAATACGAACTTCAATTTCGTCCGGTAACGGATTCGAAGTCGTCATCGTGATTCGACCGTTAGCGGGGGTAAACTTCAGGCTGTTTTTAACGAGATTCCAGAATACCTGCTGCAATCGCGCCGGATCGCCTTCGACGTGGACACTTTGCCCATTGAGTTCAAATTTGGCCTCAATCGATTTCTTAGTCATGTCCTCGCGGCAGATTTCGTAGGCCCGGCGCAGGATTTCATGCACGTCAACGATTTCAAAACTGAGCTGCAATTTCCCTTTGGAAATGCGCGTGACGTCGAGCAGGTCGTCAATCAGGCGGGCTTCCAGCTCGACATTGCGTCGGATAACTTCAAGCGCTTCCCGCAGTTTGGGCGAGCTAGGGGCACTGGCTTCCAACTCGCCCACCATCGCGATCACGGGCGAGAGCGGGTTGCGCAATTCGTGGGAGAGAAGCGCAAGGAACTGATCTTTGGCAGCGTTGGCGTTGATTAGTTCGTGCCGGAGAGTGACGTCTCGAGTTTTGTCTTCCACGAAATAGAGCACGCCTTGGATGGTTTGGTCGGCAGCTTGCAGGCGCAATAGCGTGACGTTGATGAAGTGAGTCATCCCGCCTTCGTCCTGAAATGGTTGCTCGATCAACTGAAATGGGGTGCCAAACAAAAGAACACGCTCGATTGCATCGGCTGGTGCAATCTTCACATCGTCGTAGCTCGCCTCGGTGATCTCGCGACGGCGGGGCAAACGGCCGAAGCGTTGGGCCATTTGAGTAAATGCTTCATTGGCTTGTGAAAATCTTTTCGAGACCGGATCGACAAAGGCGATGCCGACCGGCATGTTGGCGAGGATTTTCTCGTTGAAAATCACTTCGCGCTCGATGCGGCGGGCGGCCTCGGTTTGGCGACGATAAAAAATTCCACCAAGCCACGCGAAAATGGTGGTAAGCACCATCAACCATCCGGCGAGCACGGCCATGCGGCCGACGAGATCATGGACGGGTTTGTAAGCGACATTTTTGGGTTGTTTGACCACCACGATCCAGCCGGCGGATTCGACCGGACAAAATGAATAAAGGTTCCCGCCGTGCTCGAGATTGCCCTGTTTCTTATCGTTAATTTCCTTCGGCAGGATCGATTCGCGCGCCCGGGCGCTGCCGGGATTTGGCCGAAAATCGTTCGTAAAGAGCGGTTGTCCGGTTTGATCCATGACCTGGCAGGTCGACTGGTCGGCGAATTGGATAGTGGAAAGGCGGCGGCCGATCCGCTCGACCAACACCGAGACTCCAAGATAGCCGACGACATTCTTGTCCGGCGTCCGCACTGCGCCCACGATGTCGGTCACCATCCGCTTGTCGGAAAAGCGCGGATGGACGGGTGACACGAACGCACCCGATATTCTTTCCACTTGCAGCCGCCACATGCTGGAATCGGCATCTTTGCCAAACATCGCCGGGGTGTAAGGAATGGAAGCGATCAATCGCCCATCGCGGCCGGTAAGAAACATCCCGTCGATTCGCGGGTGGGAATAGAAAGTGGTGCCGATCCATTGTTGGGCAGCCGACTGCGCATTCGATGAATTCAGCATCCGGGAGATGTCCGGAAGTGTTTGATAATAGTCGATGATGCCCTGTGTTCGACTAATGTCATCGCCGACTAGGCGACTGATCAGCTGCACGAATGTCTGGCGGTCTCGCAAAATGCGCGATTCCAGCATCTTGGTCAGAAAGGTGTAGGAAAACCAAACGGTCAGGATAGAAGGCACCCAGCCGGCCAAAAGAATCGAGACGACAATGTTGAAGCGCTCGAATCGATCGTGTCGGGATTTCTTCAGGAGGTATCGCAATGGCATACCGCATTGGTGACGAAGGTAGCATATCAGAGCAGAGCGCTTGCCGTCGAGCCGACCCCAAGCTGACTATTCGCCCCGACGAATCGCGTCGTTCAATTCGCTCGCTTCGGCGCGAATGACGCCTGCATCAGCGCGAGTCAGCGCCTCAGGCTTTTTGCTCAAGATCGGCTGCAATTTCTTTATGCCGGCCCGAATTGTTTCAAAGAGTGCCGTATGCGCGATGGTCGGTGGCAGCGTTTTCAATTCGGCAGCGAAATAGTCGGCCAAATCCGGTTGCGCCAAAAGCTTCGCGCGCTGCGGCGAAAATTCCGCTTCCACAGCTCCGGCGGAAATTTCCAATCCGCGCAGCCAGCCGCCGAGACTGATTAGGTGAGCCATCTTCTCATCGCGCAGTTCAATCATTGCTTGTTCGACATCGCCCTGGGTCGCGATCAGTTCCTGGCGGACTTGCTGCCATTCACCGCGCCGGCCGAGCTCAGTCAGGCTCGCACTGTGCCGCATCACCCGATCGCCCACGCCGAGCGCGCGCGCCTGCTCCATCAACACGCGCCCGAAATTCTCGATCAGACTTTTTCTCTCGGCTTCGACAATCAGAAAACCATCAGCGATCAATTCGCCAAAGATCATTCCTTTATACTCGCGGCCGGCGGCGATCGATTGGGGATGCTCGCGTTTCAATTGATCGAACGGCAGCGGCCGGAGCTGGTCGAGCTGTGCGAAGATTTTTTCGATGGAGGGCGCGGTATAGGGATTGACGCCAAGCTCTTCGCGTTCGTGCTCCTGGTCGTCGTTCGGCTCTTCCTGATTCGCGCCAATTGCGACCGATGCTAACACGAGCGCGATGAAGATCGACATCGAGCGAATTTTGGCGCGCTTTGGCGCCGTTTTGCCGAGGCAATCGGGCCATTTTTGATTTGACGCTGGCGACGGAACCGCCATCATGCGCACCTGCTGTCTTAATAACTGGCAGCCAACCTTATGCAAGGAAGTCTCGGCTCTGTGATTTGGACGGCGTGTTACCTCGCCGTGCTTCTGGGCCTTTCTGCCTACGGCATTCACCGGTATTTCATCATTTATCTTTTCCTGAAGAACCGCAAACGGCCGTCGGTTCCGGCCGGCCACTTTCGGCAGCTGCCAAAAGTTACGGTGCAGCTTCCCATTTTTAACGAACTTTACGTAGTGGAGCGCCTTTTGCGTTCGGTCAGTGAGCTGGATTACCCAAGAGATTTGCTGCAAATCCAGGTGCTGGACGATTCGACCGACGATACGCGCGAAGTGACTGCGTCGTGTGCCGGAGCATTGCGCCAGCGCGGCTTCGATGTTCAGCTGATTCATCGAGTCGACCGAACCGGATTCAAGGCCGGCGCGCTCGCAGTCGGACTTGAATCGGCCTCCGGTGAGTTTGTTTGCATTCTCGATGCTGACTTCGTAGCGCCGCCAGAATTGCTTCTGCGCACGATCCATTTTTTCACCGATCCGAAGATCGGCATGATCCAAAGTCGGTGGGGCCATTTGAATCGAGGCTACTCGCTGCTGACGCGGATGCAGGCCATGTTTTTGGACGGCCATCTTTTGCTCGAACAAACGGCGCGCAGCCGAAGCGGACGCTTTTTTAATTTCAATGGCACGGCCGGCCTTTGGCGTCGCTCATGTATTGAGGAGGCGGGGGGCTGGCAGCACGACACGCTTTGCGAAGATCTCGATCTGAGCTATCGCGCCCAACTCGCTGGTTGGAAATTCGTTTTCCTTCCCGACGTTGTTACGCCGGCGGAATTGCCGGTCGACATGAACGGTTTCAAGTCCCAACAACATCGTTGGACCAAAGGTTCGATTCAGACCTGCAAGAAATTGTTGCCTCGGATTTGGCGCAGCGAGCTGCCTTTCGCTATCAAAGCTGAAGCGACCGGTCATCTGGTCTCTAATTTTGCTTATTTGCTTCTCGCCTGCTTATGCGTGCTTTTGCATCCATCCACCGGTGGGCCACAATCGGGCTGGGTCCGTACCCTTGTGGTCGACGTCCCGATTTTTCTTACCGCGTCGGTTTCGGTCGCGATCTTTTACGTCTGCGCGCAGCGCGAGCTTCATCCGCGAACTTGGATGAAGCAGATGCTGCTGCTTCCATTCCTGCTCGCGCTCGGCATTGGCCTTTCCCTTAACAATGCGCGGGCCGTTCTGGAGGCGATCTTCAACCACAAATCTGATTTCACGCGAACGCCGAAGTACGGAATCGAGCGCAAGACCCAGTCCTGGCGGGGATGTAAGTATCGCGCGCTAAAATCGGCTTTGCCGTATGCGGAACTGGCTTTCGCTTTCTATTTCACCTATTTCATCTGGTTCGCGATCGCCCATCAGCAGTACCTGTCGGTACCATTCCTGCTCATGTTTCAAGGCGGGTTTTTCTATGTGGCCCTTTCGTCGCTCCTGCCTTGGTCGCCGAGAATTAGCTTCGGCGGTTCCCGCTCGCCGGCTCCAATTCCCGCGTGACAAAACGCGTTTTTGGGTTATGAGAGCGCGGATGTTTCGTCCCTCCGCCATCGTTGTGGCGCTCATTTTGTGCGCTGTCCCTCTTCGTGCCATCACTGTTCCGGTGCCGACTCTTTCCACTCGCGTCGTAATCAGTATCCCGGATCAAAAGCTAATGCTGATCGAGAACGGAACGGTTGCCGCGACCTATCCAGTTTCGACTTCCAAATACGGGTTGGGGGACAGGTGGGGCAGTCTTGCTACTCCACTGGGATTATTGCAGGTCGCGCAAAAAATTGGCGACCACGCGCCATTTGGAGCGGTCTTCCATAATCGCCGCTGGACCGGCGAGGTTCTGCGGCCGAATACTCCGGAGCGCGATCCAGTGATGACGCGCATTATTTGGCTGCGCGGATTGCAAGCCTCGAACGCGCATGCTTTCAGCCGCTGCATTTACATTCACGGAACGAACGAAGAGAAAATAATCGGCCGGCCGGCCAGCTTCGGCTGCATCCGCATGAAATCGAGCGACGTGACCGCACTTTACAACCAGCTGCCGCTCGGTGCGCCAGTTGAGATCGTTCAGGATCGATTGCCCAAAGCTTCGAAGATGCCCGATCCCGAAGTTTACGGCTTTGACGCTCCGGCCTCCGCTTCGGGTCTGAGAAAAGATTCTTCGCAAATGAAGGTCGCGTCCGGCCCGCGGACCTGATTCAAGATCGACATCTTGACATTTTGTCGGCCTGCGCGAGCGTCCACGCCCCGCAAATTTTCGGTAACACCACCATGGCCAATACCAAATCCGCAGCGAAACGTTCCCGGCAATCGCTTACGCGCGCTAACCAAAACCGCGGTGTGCGGACTCGGCTCCGCACGTTGCAAAAACGCGTTGGCGGTGCGACCAAGCCCGATGCCGAACAGATTCGCAGCCTGATTTCCGCGCTCGATAAAGCAGCTAAACGGGGAATTATTCATCGCAACGCGGCCGATCGCCGCAAGGCGCGGCTCAATGCTTTGATCGCCGGCGCCGCTGCGCGAAAATAATTCGCTGACGAGCCGGGCTTGTCGGAATAAGATCGACCTAGCTCGAACGTTCGGCGCTGTCGTAAAATTCGCGCCTTGCAGAGTTTGGTATGACGTCGCAATCAGGCCAGGATCGGCGCAAACGTAACCTCGTTATTTTCCTGCCCGATCAACAACGGGCCGATACTCTTGCTTGTTACGGAAACGGGAAGGTTCACGCTCCCAATTTAAATAAACTCGCGTCGGAAAGCGTCGTTTTTAACCGGGCTTACGTTACCCAACCGGTGTGTTCGCCCTCGCGCGCGTCTTTGATGACCGGGCTTTGGCCTCACGCTACCGGCTGCACCAATAATGGATTCGCTCTCGATCGAGGTCTGGCCACGTTGCCCGAGCTGATCGGCGATAACTACCGTGCCGGTTACGTTGGCAAGTGGCACCTGCGCGAGCAACCGCCAACGCAACGAGGCTTTCACGAGTGGATTTCCGTAGAGGGCGTTAGCGATTACAGCAAGTTTCTGCTCGGACATGGACTAAAGCCTGATCACGAAAAAGGGGGCTTCGCCGCGCTCACGATCAGCAATCTGCCGCTTGAGTTATCGCAGCCCAGATTTGTTCAAGAGCACGCGTGCGAATTCATTAAGCGGAATCGGAGAGATCCATTTGTTCTGGTGGTGGCCTTCGTCGAGCCGCACTCCCCTTACAACAGCCCGTTTAATAGTGAACATCCGATTGACGACGTGGATCTGGATCCTACAGCTGTCGATCCTGCGGCGGACAATGATCTTCCGCTGCGATACCGCCTGACCCGTGAATGGCAGCAGCACCGAGTAACCCAAGATAAAAGCGGAACCGTGCGTCAGTTTCAATTTGGTCTCACGGTGGACGATTATCGAAACCTTAAACAAAAATACCTCGGCCTTGTGACCTTCGTTGATCAGTGCATCGGTTCGGTTCTCGGCTGTCTTGAAAGTACCGGCCTGGCCAATGATACAGTGATCGTTCATACGAGCGATCACGGCGACTTGTTAGGCACCCAGCATCTTTTCGGTAAGGGAGTAATGTTTGAACAAGCCGTGCGCGTTCCCTACTTGATTAAAGTTCCCGGTCAGCAGTCCCACATGGTTATGCAACCGGTCAGCCACATCGATTTCGTTCCGACCTTGATAGAGCTGTTAGACCGACCGATGGGCTCTCAACCTGTTGGTAAGAGCCTGGTGCCATTGATGCGCGGAGAAAAGACGGAGCCGGAGGATGTTTTTATTGAATGGAATCCGTACAAGAAACGCGAAAAGAGGCTCAAGAAAGGTACGACGCTGGCCCCGCAGCCCTTGGTTGAGCAGGCGATAAACGAATCCACTCGAACTGTGATCTCCCTCGACGGTTGGAAGCTAAGCTTGCGAGACAACGATCTGAACGAACTTTATAATTTGAATGAGGACCCCTTCGAAACGCGAAATGTTTATTACAGCGGGCAACATTCTCAAGAAATAGCGCGTTGCGGGAACAAGATTCGGCAGTGGCAGGAATCCACCTCCGATACCGTCAATCTTTCATTCGACTGAAGAACGCCTGATCGGCGCACATTTCAGATTCATGTTACCAAACGGTTTTTACAAAAATCTCGAGGATGTGCCTGAGGCCGATCTCGAGTTTGTCTGTTACGGCATTCCGCGCTCGGGCAGCACGTTGGTCTATCAACTAGTTAGCGGGATCTATCCGGCGGGAGTGGCGAAAACTCACCGGTATTGTCATCACCGCGTGAAAACCGCGGTATCTTTTCGCGATTTCCGCGACGTTGTAGTGTCGCTCTGGCGAAGAAGTAATCCCGCAAAGGCGGACGGGCAAATGAATGAGGCGGAGATCGAGAAATTTGCCGGCCTTTGCCAGGATCGGGTGAAAGATTTGAACCGCTATTTTGATCGTGGGGATATCTGCTCGCTTCGATATGAAGATTTCGCCACTAAACCCGCGACCGTATTCGAAGCCGTTGAAAAAACATTCGGCATCGCGGTGAGTCCGGAAAAGATCGCTGAGCTGGTCAATCAATATTCATTGGAAAGAAATCGGGAAGTGTCGCAACGGCTAAGCAGCTTTAAACAGATCGATCCCGAGTCGCAAATTCACGGCAACCATATTTATCGCGGGGAGATCGGGGGTTGGCGCCAATTTGTCAGCGATCGTGATGCGGGGCGGCTTGACCTTCTCTTGCAGGAACCATTGCGGCGCTATGGTTATCTCTGACGCGGGTGCCTGGCCGGTTAAAGTTTACCGTTAATCACATACTTGCCGTTTGGCCGTCGAAACCACTTCGGAAGTTCGATTCGCGCCTTGATAATACTCTCGTAGCAATTCTGATTGATCGTACCCTTGTGCGTACTTTCTCCGAAAACGGCGAAGTTATCCTTCGTCACAAACAGGCGATGCTCGGGGAGTTTAGTGACATCATCCTTCAGATGATCCATTTGTTTGGCCGAGCCGATCTCCTTCGGCATATGCGTGAAGAGATGGCGCAGCACTTTGATCTTAAGGAATTGATGGATCCAGATTTGGTTCCAGGCCGTGCGTTCAAGGTAAATGTCTCCGAACGAATTACGCCATTCTTTCGGATAAAGTGTCTCGTCGGGGCGCCTCAATAGCGCTTTACATCGACAGAACAACAAGCTGCTCATGTCGTCCCAATGAGATAGGTCGGTCATGAATTGGCGGATTTTCTCAAGGACCAGCTGCATTGGATATTTGTCGTCCACGCACCAGTAAATCCATTCCTCATCGTCAAGGTCGGCGATCAATTGCAAAACTGTTTCCCGAATCTCCGGAGCGGTTTTGACATACTCAGTGCTGGCTGTCGCCCGTCCGCCCACCTCCTGATACGGGATTCGAAATACGAACGGATGATCCGGCCAGAGCTCCTGGTACTTATAAATCATGTGTTCGGTCACCGCTCGGTACCGATCGCACGTCAGAACTATCGCTTTCATTGTCAAACGCAAGACGTGGAGTTTAATTGCGCCCGTTTGCCTGTCCATCGAAGTCGGTTGCTCGCGGTGTCTGCCGCTCGCCGATCTGAAGGAATCAGCTTTGCAACCACCGCAGGACGGCTAGATTTCGTCCAATGATTCCGGCGCTCATTCTTATTTTAGCC
This sequence comes from Chthoniobacterales bacterium, assembly GCA_038230255.1. Classification (GTDB taxonomy): domain Bacteria; phylum Verrucomicrobiota; class Verrucomicrobiia; order Chthoniobacterales; family UBA10450; genus AV40. The sequence goes on along the minus strand of JBBRNP010000004.1, from coordinate 144,576 downwards.
GCCGTCGCCTATCGGATTGCGGCGGCACTCTTGATTCATTCCGGCACGGCGTGGTTGTCGAACCTCGCACCGTTGGCCGCGATCGCGCTTTGCGCGGCCGCTTACTTCCCCACGAGATACAAGTTCACCGTCCCAATGATCGCGCTCCTCATTTCGGACGTTGTGCTCAACCTTCACTACGGCTTTTCCTTGCTCAGTCCGTTTGTCGCTTCGCATTATCTCGGCTTCGCCCTCGTGGGCGGGCTCGGCCTGCTCTTACAGAATCGCGCTTCGCTCAAGACCCTGCTGCCAGCTTCGATCGCGGCCTCCGTTATCTTTTACGTTGTCACGAACATCGTCTCCTGGGCGTTCGATCCCGGATATGTGAAGAACTTCGGTGGATTGCTCCAGGCGCTGACAGTTGGTCTGCCGGCTTACAGCGCCACGCCGACCTGGATGTTTTTCCGTAATACCATCCTCAGCGATCTGTTCTTCACGCTGCTTTTCGTGGCGTGTATGAATTTCGGGCGAAAAACCAGCCGGGCGCGCGCTGGAGCTGCATTGCCTCGCGCCGCGTAGATTTCGATGCAGCGGCCAGAGCAACGCGACGAGGTCGAGATGCTCGCGCTGATGCTGCTGATCCGGCGTTTCGAGGAACGCGCGAGCCAGCAATATCAAGCGCAGAAGATCGGCGGCTTCTGCCATCTTTACATCGGCCAGGAAGCGGTCGTCGCCGGCTCAGTCGCGGCCGTGCGGGATGACGATTACGTCATCACCGCTTATCGCGATCACGGTCATGCGCTTGCGCGCGGCACAAGCGCGAACGCGTGCATGGCGGAACTTTTCGGCAAAGCGACCGGCTGTTCCCAAGGGCTCGGCGGCTCGATGCATTTTTTCGACAAGAAAAATCACATGTACGGGGGACACGCCATCGTCGGGGCGCACGTCCCGCTTGCGGCGGGCTTGGCGTTCGCGTGCAAGTACCGTGAAGAAGATCGCGTTACACTCTGCTTCTTCGGTGACGGCGCGATTAATCAGGGGGCGTTCCACGAAGCGTTGAATCTGATCGCGCTTTACAAACTCCCAGTCGTCCTGATTTGCGAGAACAACCTCTTCGCCATGGGAACGTCGGTCCAAAGATCGACATCGTTGAAGCAAATCGTCGACCGGGCCGAAGGCTACGACATCCCCGGCGAAATCGTCGATGGCATGAACTTTCGTGAAGTGCGCGACAAACTGAGCGACATCATCACCTCGATTCGCAAAGATCCGCACCCGGCATTCGTCGAAATCCGGACTTATCGTTATCGCGGCCATTCGATGTCGGACCCGGCCAGTTATCGAACTAAAGAGGAACTCGAGAAATATCGGCTCGACGATCCGATCATCCGTTTACGGGCGCAGCTCACGCGAGAAGGCAAGCTGACCAACGAACAATTCGACGCGCTCGACAAAAAAGCGAAGGAGACCGCGCTCGCATCGGTGAAATTTGCGGAGAAAAGTCCTGAGCTTCCCGTGGAAAAGGTCTACGACTACGCCTACTTCAAGGGAGAAAAAGCGTGAGGGAAATAACTTACCGCCAGGCATTGAACGAAGCGCTCGCCGAAGAACTGGAGCGGGACCCGAATGTCTTTCTGATGGGCGAGGAAGTCGCGGAATACAACGGCGCTTACAAAGTGAGCCAGGGTTTGCTCGAACGATTTGGACCGAAGCGGATTATCGACACGCCGATTAGCGAAAACGGTTTTGCCGGACTCGGCGTTGGCGCGGCCATGGTCGGATTGCGACCGATCATCGAGTTCATGACCTTCAGTTTTTCGTTCGTGGCGTTCGACCAGGTGGTGAACAACGCGCCTAACATGCTAATGATGTCAGGCGGCCAGTTTAATATTCCGATTACGTTTCGTGGACCGAATGGCCCGGCGCACCAGCTCGGTGCAACCCATTCGCACGCGACTGAATCGTTCTACGCGAACGCGCCTGGTCTAAAAGTTTGCACGCCGGCCACACCGCGCGATGCCAAGGGTTTATTAAAAACCGCGGTGCGCGATGACAACCCGGTTCTCGTCCTCGAAGCGGAGCTTCTTTACAGCTCGAAAGGATTGGTTGAGCCGCCGGACAAAGAGTTGCTCATTCCGCTCGGCCAGGCCGAAGTGAAACGCGAAGGCAGCGACGTCTCGATCATTTGTTACGCGCAAACCGTTCCGCTTGCACTCGCCGTCGCCGCTCAGCTCGAGGAGGAAGATATTTCGGCGGAGATTGTCGATCTTCGTTCAATCAAGCCTCTGGATGAGACGACGATCTTTAATTCCGTCTCCAAGACCCATCGCGCGATCATCGTCGAACAAGACCGTCCGTTCTGCGGTGTCGGGGCGGAAGTTTGTTACCGGATCCAGAAAAATATTTTTGATGAGCTTGACGCCCCGATCCTGCGCGTTTCTCAAGAGGATGTGCCAATGCCTTACAACGAGCGGCTCGAGAAATTTGTTTTGCCGAACGCCGACAAACTCATGTCCGCAGTAAAGAAAGTTTGCTACGCATGAACCCTGTCACACGTCACTCGTCACTCGTCACTTCTTAATATGCCCGAGATCCAAATGCCGAAGCTGAGCGACACCATGACGGAGGGGACGCTCGTCTCGTGGAAAAAGAAAAAGGGCGACAAAGTTTCAGCCGGCGACGTAATAGCTGAAATCGAAACCGACAAGGCGACGATGGAATGGGAATCGCCCGAGGACGGGACGCTCACCGAAATTTACGTCGAGGAAGGCGGGAAAGTGAACGTCGGCGACAAAATCGCGTTCATTGGTGGAGAAGGCGAGGAAACGCCGAAAAAGGAAGAAAAAAAGGAGCCGGCAAAGAAAGAAGAAAAAGCCGAAGACAAAACGGAAAAGAAGCCGCAAGCGGAAACGGAGAAGCCGGCGCCGGCTGAGAAAACAGAAAAGGAAACTGCGCCGCCTCAAGAAAAGAAAAAACCTGTAGAGGCGGCCGTGTCGGCCGCACCTCCAAAAGGCAAGAAAGAATCGGCAGAGCCAACTGCCGGTCCGGCTCGGACTGACGAAGCCCGCGTCAAAGCATCGCCGGTCGCGCGGCGAGTTGCGGCCGAGCTCGGTGTCGATCTTTCGAGCGTAAAAGGAACGGGACCCGATGGGCGCGTGACTGAAACAGATGTCCGCGCCGCTGCGAAATCAAAACCTGTGGAGGCAAGTGCCAGTCCGGCTCGGACCGTCTCGCCTGCGCAGAAGCAGCCGGGAAGGCTGCCACCACAGCAGGCTGGAGCATCGCGTGTTCAGCTCTCGGGCATGCGCAAAGTCATTGCCCAACGTCTAGTCGAAAGTCTCGGGCCGATTCCGCATTTTTATCTAACGATCGAGATCAACGCCGCGCCGCTCATGTCTGCGCGTGAAGAATTGAAGTCGGCCGGCGAAGGTGCCGACACGTCGAAAATTACGGTAAACGATTTTGTTCTCAAAGCGGCAGTGCAAGCGGCCATGAAAGTGCCGCGCGTGAACGCTTCATTCGACGGCGACGCGATCGTGCAATACGCAGATGTCGATCTTGGAATCGCGGTCGCGATTGAAGACGGATTGCTCACACCCGTCGTTCGCGCGGCGCAAAACAAATCGCTTCGCGAAATCAGCGAAGCAGTAAAAGACCTCGCCGGCCGCGCGCGGAACAAGCGAATGAAGCCGGAAGAATTTCAGGGCGGCACATTCACCATCTCAAATTTAGGCGGCATGGGCATCGATTCGTTCAGTGCGGTGATCAATCCGCCGCAAGGCTTCATCCTCGCTATCGGCAAGGTGACCAAAGTTCCGGTGATCGACGATGGCGATCAGATCGTCGCCGGCCAACGCATGTCGATCACGATGAGCTGCGATCATCGCGTGATCGATGGCGCGCTCGGCGCGGAGTATTTGAAAGAGCTCCGCCACCTTCTCGAAAATCCCGCGCTGCTCCTGGTTTAATAAGTCCCGCGCTCAAGATAAACACTAAGCGCGTGAAGTCCGTCATCTCGGAGAATGCGGAGCATATCTTCGAGTGGATGGAGATCGCTGGTGATCGAGAAATGCATATCGAGCTCCGCTCCGCGATAATTCATCGCGAAACCGCGTACGCGAAGTGCGTATGCACGGTCAAAAAGCTTCTCGCGTAGGAGAAGATCGGCGCGACGCGCCGAGAGCACCTGCCACTGGGCGCCACGTATTTGGCCTAAGAAATTATTTAGCGTTCCCCCGAGTTGAAAATCATTTGGCCGAGAGGTTATCGCATTAACGATTGAGTCCTCAATTTTTCGTTTTCCTTCCATTCTTGGCGCATTTCGCGCCAGTGTCGCAAATTCCGCCAAGTCGTCGGGAATTGCTGCGCCAACAACTGAACCCGTCAGGTTCGGAACGCCGACAACGACAAAAATATATGGCAGATGTTCCTGCTCCTGTTTTTGGAGCGCGCTGTAGATTTTGTAAGTTGCCAAAGCGAAACAATCTTCCGACTCTAATCCCACCAGTTCTTTCGCCTTCCGAAATTGGGATCCATGAAATTTAATGTTGAGTCGAAAGACTTGTCTGCCCCGGCCGTTTCGTACGAGATAATCGGTGTCACCACCGCCAGATCGATCATCAACAAGGACCAAATCCGTGCTCCCGACAGTGTTGCGATAGTTGGCCTCGAATACTTGCTCCGCGAGGTTCCCAATTATCAGTTGCCCAATGATCGCGCGCACTTTGAGCGATTTTTCCTGATAATTTTCTGGAGTCGGACCGAGCAGATGCAGCACCGGGTCACGAGCTCGAACGAGGCTTTCTAAATTGGCTGCAGTAGTTCGCACGCTTTGCGCAGCGTCCTTAACGGAAATACCGGCGCGGACCTTCGCAAGAGCAGCTAGAAGGTGCAGGGGCCTCGGGCGCTCGGTGTCGCCATACAAATGTTGCAGCACGTTCTCGAGCTGCGCGAGAGTCATGCTACGTTTCCGAAACCAGTGCGCAAAAACGGAAATCTAACGCGCGAGGCTAGCAGATATTCCTTTTTAATTTCGGCTATGACCCACCGACGGTGAAGACTCTCAGCTGTTGCACCAGTCATGTTGCTTCCGGCGAATGGATCGATAACTAAATCCCCGTCATCAGTTAGTAGCTTGATAAAAAATTCCGGCAGAGCGCGCGGGAATCGGGCTGGATGAGCCGTGTATCCCGCGTCATCACACGCTCGAATATATTCGGAGTTGCTTTCATTATTTCCGCGATCAATGAGGTTTGAGGGAATCGCCCCTCCATGGTCGTTTCCAAACTTCGCAGTGATGACGTGCCCGCTGGGCCGTTGCTTTGGTTTGTATCCACGCTTGAGCAAGCGTCTCATATCCGCGCTGTACTCATTTAAAACATTTCGATTGTTTGCTTTTGGAAATGGCGTCTTGCTGAACCACCACACATATTCAACGGCATCTTTGACTCTTTGCCGACGGACGGTAACCCATTCGGCCGGGGCTGGCAGTTTCGCCGGATTGTTCCAGAAACATTCCTGCGCAAGGTGGAAACCAACATCCTCGCACAACATCAACAATACCTTGAAATGATACAGCGAACGTGTCGGTGTTCCGGGGTTGTAACTTCCGCCGATGTTTAAAACGAAACTACCGGCAGGCTTCAGAATACGTTGAATCTCCACGCCAAATGGTTTGAACCATTCGACGTACTTCTCTTTGGCGACGTTTCCGTACTCTTTCTTGAATTCCAACGCGTACGGCGGGGAAGTAATTACAAGATCGACCGAGTCATCGTCAATCGCGCGAAGTAAATGCAGGCTGTCGCAAAGATACGCCGCGCCGCCGTTGGTCGTATAAGCCGCTTCGAACCCTTTTACCGATGGAGTCTCTAAAGACCGAAGCGGAAGTTCCGGCGTGGCTTGGCTCGTTTCGTAACCGGTTCGCTGGGAGATCATTTTCATTTCTTACCAGTCATGTGCGACATCCGCAACGACGTTTAGGGTCTTGTCGCTAGAATGAGCAACGAACCTGACTTCGTCACGGCCGCCCGCGCGAAGTGGTTTCCCACATCATAAAGTCGTCCAGCGTTTGCCGTGTTTGGCGGACCGCAAACGCTAAGACAACCGCGTCATCTGCAAAACCGAGGCCAGCGATCCAATCCGGGATGAGATCGAATGGATTCAGGATGTAAATGATTGCTCCAACAATCATCACTAGATTTTGTAAAGAGACGTTGCGGTATTCGCGGCGGTAATACGCGCGAATCAAACGCAACATCGCCTGGAAGTAGGCCCAAAGATCCTTGAACGGGGCTCGTGGGATCGTCGGAGCCTTCTTTACTGCTTCCTTAAAGAGTTGACGCAATCGTTCCGGATCTTTGGCATACGCCCGCGCATTGGTTAGCGCCTGCGAGAACGCAGGGCTACGAGGCGCAGCTGATAGCGATTTCGCCGCTCGTGACTGGGGTTCTCTCTTGCGCCTCATATTCCCCTTATAGTGAGAGCCAGATTTGAGCCGCTCGCAATAGCTGCATTCCAATCGCTCGAAACCCAATAGCCGCTGCTGTTAGCGGGCGGCTGTTTCCCAGGCCATGAAGTCGTCCAAAGTTTGGCGGCTTCTTCGCACGGCGAGGGCGAGAACGGTTGCGTCATCAAGAAAACCGAGCGCGGGAAGCGCGTCGGGAATCACATCGAGCGGGTTTACGACGTAAATAATGGCCGCAATGATCACGACCAGGGTGCTTTCGGGAACATCGCGGTATTTGCCTTGAGAATAGGCACGAACTAGACGGAGCATGGCTTGAAAGTATGGCCACGTCTCCTGAAACGGTTCCTTGGGCATTGACGCGGCCTGCTTTGACGCTTCTTCGACGAGCGACTGCAGACGTGTGGGATTTCCGACATAAGCTTTCGCGCTCTTCACGGCCTTCGCGAATTCCGCTTCCAGCCGCGCTTGGAGAGGGAGACCTTGCTTCTGTTTTGCTCTCGGGACGGCTTTCTTTTTGCGAGATCCGATTCTTGGCTTCGACTTTCTCATTCCGCGCTATCAAAGCACTGCCGATTGTTCCTGAGAAGTCGATTGTCTTGAATTGTTAGGATTGTAAGATCGAGGTAACCAGCGCGCGCCCCTGGTAAACCTTTGATGGAAAATTCTCCGGACGAAAAACATCTGAAGACAACAGCGTTTGTCGTGCATGCGACCCGCGGCGTGATTCGCGACCAGAACACTCGCCGGAAAGCGATGCTGCTTCTACTCGCGCTCGCGCTGTTGTTACTGATTTTGGGTTTTACAGTTTTGCAGCCGGCATTGAACCCAAAGGAACATCCGTGGCGGGTGATTATCTTTTGGATCGTCTGCATCTGGCTCACTTTTACCGCGCTATTGCTCGCGCTCTTCGATCTGCTGGTCCTGCGATTGCAATCGCGAGGAGCGGAGCGTGAGTTGCGCGAAAAATTGGAAGCGGCCCGTCTTCGCCAAACTGACAGTCCGGCTCGGACTTCCGGCGCGGCAGAGCAAGATCGACATTAAAGGATTAATCGCCAAGTGAAGGACGGTTGGAAAACACGCGAGGAAATGGAGTCGACCGAGCGCGCTACCCTTGCGCCATTCGCGCAAAAATCGGGGGACTCGCGCGGCCGAAAATATTCCGAGCAAAGCCATGCCTACCGGACCGAGTTTCAACGCGACCGCGCTCGAATCATTCACTCGCGTGCGTTTCGCCGGCTTGAATACAAGACGCAGGTTTTTTTGAACGGCACCGGCGATCATCTGCGGACGCGGCTGACCCATTCAATCGAAGTCGCCTCGATCAGTCGGACGATCGCGCGCGCTCTCGCGCTCAACGAAGATCTCGCCGAGGCGATCGCGCTGGCGCACGATCTCGGACATACGCCTTTTGGCCATTCGGGCGAAGAGATTCTGGCCGAGTGCATGCGCGACCACGGCGGGTTCGAACATAACCGGCAAAGCCTGCGGGTGGTGGAATTGCTCGAAAACGCGTATCCGAAATTTCCGGGACTCAATTTAACTTTCGAAGTGCGCGAAGGTTTGCAAAAGCACCAGGATTTTTACGAGGCGACTTCACCGGGCGGACAGAAATACAAATGCCCGTCGCTCGAAGCGCAGATCGCGAACCTGGCGGACGAGATCACTTACTACAGTCACGATCTCGACGATGCGGTCGATTTTGAAATTCTGAAGCCGGAGCAGCTGGAGCAAAATGCGGTTTGGCAACGGAGCGAACGCAGTGTGCTCTCGCGTTATCCGGACGCGCGTGAGCCGGAGCTGCATAAATTGATCATTCGCGACATCATCGACGTGCAGGTTCAGGACGTGGTCGGGACGAGCGCGACTTCAATTTCCAAGGCGAATCCAAAAAGCCCGGATGAGGTGCGCAATCAACCGGCGCCGCTGATTCGTTACAGCGAAGAATTGCACAAGGCGAATGCCGCGCTCCGAAAGTTTCTTTACGGCAACGTTTATTATCATCCGCGCGTGGCAGAGGTGAATCAGCGCGCGTGCGAGATGCTGAAAAATGTTTTCGAAAGTTACGTGGCCGATCCCGGCCAGCTCGGCGACGTCGCAACCAAACGGATCGAGCAGGAAGGACTTCACCGGACGGTCTGCGATTACGTCGCGGGAATGACCGACCGTTATTTAATTGAGGAATACGCGCGGATTACGGACGAGCGGGCCGCTTTACTTTAGACCGCCGTGCTGCCGATTTCGTCCTGCAAATAGGTGATGAGCAATCGCAGCCGCTGATTGAGCGAGGATTCTTCCAGCATGCGCTGGCGTCGGAGAGGCTCGTCCACGAAAGTTGAAGCGACCAAATCACCCAGCATTTCGAGATCGCCAAGCTCGGCCAGATAGCGATCGACTTTTGGGGGAAGCCGGCGCTCGGCCCGTTTTAATTTCCGATAAAGCTCAAGAACTTTTTCGCCGAGCGCTTCCGTCTCCACCGTCGTCGTGTCGTTGTGCGATTCGACGATGTCGATCCTGGCAATCGGAAACGGCGTTTCTTGCTGGAAACTGGAGAAACGGACGCGGTGCAAACCCTGGAGAACGAGATTCGAACTGCCGTCGCCGCGACCGACGCATGCCCGGATGAGCCCAACGGTGGCGAATTGGAAAAAATCCTCGGGCGCGTGCCATTCCGGGCAACTCGGTTTGATCAATGTGACGCTAAACATGCGATCGCGTTGGAGTGCGTGCGCGAGCATGTCGCGATAGCGGTCTTCGAAGATGTAAAGCGGCAGCAATGCATGCGGAAAAAGCACGGCACCCGGCAACGGCATCACCGGCACTTCATCGGGTAAATCTACCGACCCATTTTTCACTTTCGATTTCCGTCCCTGACTTAATTTCAATGCAGCAACGCCGAACGCAACAGGTCGATCGGGAGTTGTCCTTCGATTTGTGATCGGTGAAGTGAAGCGTAGTTCAGGACCGACCCGGCGCGCGCGAGGACCAAACGCGAAATCGCGCCGAGTTTGCCGATGCCCATCACGCTCACCGGAAGGTCGACATTCTTATCCATCATAAAATCAACAAGGCGAGCGAGCTCGGCCAGGGAATCGGTGCGCGTTGCGACCTTGAAGATGTCGGCGCCCTGCGCTTTTGCCAAAACCGCCTTGGCACGCAAGCTGCGCGGCGATGGAGTGGATTTGAAGTTATGGAAAGAAACAATCCGGCGCACATTCTGTTTTCCTGCGCGCGCGAGCAACGATTCAAATGCGCGCGCCGAACGCAGCTCGACATCGACATATTTGGAGTAGGGCAAAAAACGCAGGAGCAAGTCCCTGCGTTGCGACAGCGAAAGATGATTCGCGCCACCTTCTTGCGGATCGCGCGCGGTAATGATGATCGGCGCGGACAAGATCGATATCTTGCGTTCGAGTTGATCCGCCATGCCGCAGAGATGATCGAGTCGAAGCTCAAAAAGGTCCGGCGGCCGGCGCAGGGCGACGGCAAAACGGAGATCGGCGGGCGAAGCGATAACGCCAACAATCAGTTGGTTCGTTATTTTGACCGGTCTGCGCGTTGTCATATACTTGAGATTCCGGAAATCAGGGAAGCGACGGTGACTCCTTTGTAGCATGCTCGCGCGACGACAGGAACTAAACACGCAACTGCAAGTTTTGATCGACGCGTTCCTGCTGGCGCTGTCGTTATGGGCTGCTTATGCGCTGCGTTATTACGGCACCTTCTGGTTCGGCTTGACCAAGAGCGTCGATCCTCAAAGTAATTACGCGTGGCTGCTGATACCGATCATGGCGTTCGGTCCGATCTTGCTCGACCTGCAAGGATTTTATCAATCGCCGCTCAACAAAACAAAGTGGCGCTCGATCGTGCAGATCGTGCGGGCAATGACCTGGTTGAGCATCATCGTCAGCGCATGCGTCATTTTCTTGCGTTTGCCGTTGGCCAATAGAACAGTTCCACTTTTATTTATTTTTATCGGCACACTGGTGCTGCTGGCGAAGGAACGATTAATCGCGGCGCATTTGCGACGCAAAGCGGTCCGGGGCGAGCAGCGTGAACCTGTCCTGCTCGCGGGTTTGCCTCAGGATTTGGCGGCTCTGGAACGGTCGTTTACACCGGAACAAAGATTACTCATCGATGTCGTGGGGCGGATCGACATCGACCGGCAACCAATTTCAGATCTGGTCGAGGCGATGCACCACCACGCGGTATCCCGAGTAATTTTCGCCGCCGGCCATAGCCAATTGAATCGTGTCGAGCAGGCGATCAGCGCGTGCGAAGTGGAAGGGGTGCCGGCGTGGTTGGTCGCCGATTTTATTCGGACGTCGATCGCCAAACCGGATTTCGATGCCTTCGCTGGCCGCCCAATGTTGGTGTTCCGTTCGGCGCCCGAAGTTTCGTGGGCGCTGATGATCAAGGATATCTTCGATCGGGTGGTGGCTTTGATCGTCCTGTCGGTGATGGCAATTCCGATGGCGATTGCCGCGCTCATTATCCGCATCACATCGCCCGGGCCGGTAATTTTTCGACAACGCCGTGCCGGCAAACACGGCAAACCATTTGTCATGTACAAATTTCGCTCCATGACCGATGACGCCGAGATGCGGCGCGCGGAGCTGGAGCCGTTTAATCAAATGAGCGGACCCGTTTTCAAGGTGGAATCAGACCCGCGCATTACGCGATTTGGACATTGGTTGCGCCGAACCAGTTTCGACGAGCTGCCGCAACTCCTGAATGTGTTGATGGGAGATATGAGTTTGGTCGGGCCGCGGCCGCTGCCAGTTTACGAAGTCGAGAAATTCGAGAACACAGCCCAGCGGCGGCGCCTGAGCGTGAAGCCGGGCTTAACCTGCTTGTGGCAAATCAGTGGCCGCAACCAGGTGCGCGATTTTCAAGACTGGGTCAAACTCGACCTCGATTACATCGACCGCTGGTCACTGGCCCTGGATTTCAAGATTCTGCTGCGAACTATCCCGGCCGTGATCCTGGGTCTGGGCGCGAAGTAGGCTGTACTATCTATATATATAGAGCAGCCGATTTCAGCCTTCTGTCGCGGTTCACTCCTGAGGCGCGTAGCGAGAAATCATTCGCTCGACGTATTTGGCCAAAATGTCGAACTCGATGTTCACCAGTTCGCCGGCCGCAATCTTGTCGATGTTAGTGTGGCGTTTGGTGTGCGGAATGATCCAGACGGCGAAGCTTTTCTCTAAAAGCTCCGCAATGGTGAGACTGATTCCGTTGATTGCGACCGAGCCTTTATAAGCGGCGTAATGGGCGAAGTCTGACGGCAGATCCACTTCGAGCCGGTAATCGTCGTCAGTCCGCTCAAATGAAATGACTTTGGCGCTGCAATCGATGTGACCTTGAACAAAATGCCCGCCCATCGGCGCGCCGGCCACGAGGGCCCGCTCGAGATTTACCGGACTGTCGCGGCGCAGCTGTTTCAAATTGGTCCGGTCGAGAGTTTCTTCGAGCAGGTCGAATGTGATCTGCTCGTCGCGATGTGCGCTCACAGTCAAACAACAACCATTCACTGCTATGCTGTCGCCGACCGCAGTTTGCGGGGCGAGCTTTGGCGCGGTGAGCTGCAATTGAGTGCCGCGATCGCTCATGCGAATCCAAAGCACGCGGCCTACCTCTTCGATCAATCCGGTGAACACGTCCTTAATTTTAGCGCCGGAAAGAGGTAAGATCGACAACTTGTTTGCGCGCTGGCCTCGGCGCACAATTACCAAACTGTGCGCACCCACCTCGTTTTAAGATTCGCTATTTGTGCCGCGTTAATCGCGATTACGTGGGCGGTTTTCGGCCAGACGCTCGGCCATGGGTTCGTCAACTTCGATGATCCGAATTACGTCAGCGAAAATGACCACGTTCGGGCCGGACTAAACTGGCACGGTGTCGTTTGGGCATTCACCCACATCCACTCCCATAACTGGCATCCGCTAACCACGATGTCGCATATGTTGGATTGCCAGCTTTTTGGTTTGAAACCGGGCGCGCATCATTTTGTGAACGTGCTCTTGCACAGCGCGACCGCAGTCCTTCTCTTTCTCCTGCTCGAGCAACTCCCCCTCAATTTATGGAGCAGCGCATTCGTCGCCGCGGTTTTTGCAATTCATCCGCTGCGCGTTGAATCCGTCGCCTGGATTTCGGAGCGGAAGGACCTGTTAAGCGGATTGTTCTTTGTCCTGACTCTGCTCGCCTATTTTTACTACGCGCGAAAACCGAATCTTGGCCGCTACGTGACGATGTCGATCCTGTTCGCGTGCGGCCTGATGTCGAAGCCGATGTTAGTGACGGTTCCGATCATTCTGTTATTGCTCGACTATTGGCCGCTCGAACGTTTTCCCGGCACCAACGCGACGAGACTTTTGGTTGAGAAGATTCCACTCGGCATTTTGTCGATCGCGTCTGCCGTCGGCACAATGATTGTGCAAAACGAAGGAGTCGGCTTAGTCCGGCTTGAAGTGTTGCCGCTCGCGTGGCGAATCACCAACGCGCTCGCGGCTTATCTTGTTTATGTCTGGCAAATGGTTTGGCCGGCCAATCTCGCGCTGGCCTATCATCATCCGGGGAAACTTCCGGTGTGGCAGGTTGTCGGCGCGACCGCATTATTGATCGCGATTACGCTCGGCGCTTTCGCGCTCAGAAAACGAAGCCCTTATCTGATTGTGGGGTGGGGTTGGTATTTGATCATGCTCTTGCCGGTAATCGGATTAGTGCAAGTCGGCGGCCAAGCGCATGCCGATCGTTATACTTATTTACCGCAGATCGGGATCTACATCGCGGTGACGTGGGGGATTGTCGATCTTTGCAAGTTTGGGCGTTATCCAGCGCCGGTTCTTGGCGCCGCCGCCGCCATCATAATAAGCGCGCTTGCCGTCCGCGCAGCGGATCAGGTTTGGTACTGGCACGATAGCGAAAGGCTTTGGCGACATACCCTGGCCGTGACCCGGGAGAATGATGTGGCTCATCTTGCCCTCGGCCAGCTCCTCCTGGACCAAAAACGCTTCGACGACGCGATCACCGAATTGCAGACCGTTGTTGCTCGTCATCCAAACGATGTCGATGCGAGATTAAAGCTCGCCGACGCCTTGTCCGAAAAAAAAGGGCGAATGAACGATGCGATTGCTGAGTACAAATCGGCGGCCTGGATTGGTGTCCCTAATCCGGATGTGGAAACCACCCTGGCCAACCTACTTCTGGAACAGGGACGCGTTGACGAGGCGATCCAGTATTATCGCCACGTCGTGCTGCTGGAGCCATCGAGTGCGCTCGCCCATTATAATCTCGCTGTCGGTCTCCATCGCGGCCACCGGCTGCGGGAAGCGATCTTTCAATATAAGGAGGCACTGAAAATCGATCCGCACTATCCCGATGCCGATTCTTTCCTCGGCCAGGCGCTTCTTGAGGATCGCCAACCGAATGAAACGAAGAATCAGTTGGAAAAACGGTGAGTCGTCGTTGAATTGCGCACGGTGAGCATCAAACAATCGCGCGGGACGTTCTTCGGGATCAGTATTTTTCTGATCGCGCTTACGTGGGCAGTCTTTGCCCAGACGGGCCGTTACCAGTTCGTCAATTACGACGATCCGCTTTATGTGCTCGACAATGCGCACGTGCGCGCGGGCTTGACGTGGCGAGGGATCGAATGGGCGTTCACGCATGTGCATTCCCAGAATTGGCATCCGCTTACGACCATCTCGCACATGCTGGATTGTCAGTTGTTTGGGCTGAATCCAGGCGCCCATCATTTGGTGAATGTCTTTTTCCACAGCATCGCGGCGGTGCTGCTTTTTATTTTAGTCGCCCAAATGACCGGCGGTCCGAGCCGGACTGGCAGTATTTGGCTCGGTGGCTTTGTCGCGGCCGTTTTTGCCATTCATCCGTTGCGGGTCGAATCCGTGGCGTGGATCGCGGAAAGGAAAGACGTGCTCAGCGGAGTGTTCTTTATGCTGACGCTGATCGCGTATGTGGCCTACACGCGGAAGCGAACAGTTGGCCGCTACCTGACGATGTCGATCTTGTTCGCGTGCGGCCTGATGTCCAAGCCGATGTTGATCACGACGCCGTTCATCTTGCTCTTGCTCGATTATTGGCCGCTCAACAGAGGTCAGAGGACAGAGGTCAGAGAACAGAAGTTTTCGAATCCGCGTTGGACCAAACTTGTGGTTGAAAAGATTCCGTTGTTCGCGTTGTCGATTGGTTCGTGTGTTGCAACTCTGTGGGCCCAGAACTTTGCGCTCGGTTCGACTGAGTTTCTGCCGCTGCAGTGGCGGATATCCAACGCCGTCTTCAGTTACTTTGAATATGTCCGGCAGATGTTTTGGCCCCTCGACCTGATTCCATTTTATGTCCATCCGGAGGGCCGGCTGGAAATGTGGCGACTCTTGTTCGCGGCCATCATTTTAATCGCGGTGACGGCAATTGTTTTTATCCGTCGCCGAAAAAATCCTTATCTGATTGTCGGCTGGTTTTGGTACTTGATCATGCTGATTCCTGTTATCGGATTCGTGCAGGTCGGTCTGCAGGGCCACGCGGATCGTTACACGTATCTTCCGCAAATCGGATTGGACATCGCGCTCGTCTGGCTGATTTGGGACCTGACCAAATCGTGCCTGTCGCGCCGTAGCGATTCGGCGAAGGCGGAGCGACAGCAAAAAATTATTTTGAGCGGTGTCGGCGCGATGGTTGTTGGCACGTTGTCGATCTTGTCCTGGAAACAAACGATGCATTGGCGGGACACCGAAGCCTTGTGGCGACACACGCTCGCGGTCACGCCGGACAGCGATGTGGCGCACGCGGGGCTCGGCGGAATTTTGTTTGTGCGCGGACAAATCGCCGAATCGATTGATCATTACGAAAGCGCGTTGCGCTTGCGCGATGGAAATGCGGCGGCGCATTTCGGTTTGGGCCGAGCGCTGGCCGCGAAACAGAAAACCGACGCCGCGATTTTCCATTTTCAAAAAGCGCTCAGCATTCAACCGGACTACATCGGAGCGAGCAATGATCTTGGGGTTTTGTTCGCGAGCAAAGGTAAAATTAAGGAAGCGGTTGCGGCTTGGGAACAAAGTTTATCATTCGATCCGGAGAACGCGGATGCGGCAAACAACATCGCGTGGGTGCGCGCGACAGTTGCCGATCCGGATTTGCGCGACGGTAGGAAAGCGCTCGAGCTGGCGCAAATTGCATTGCGAGCTGGCGGTGAGAATCCAGTCGTGTTGCGAACCCTCGCGGCGGCGCAGGCCGAGAACGGTCAGTTCGCCGAAGCGATCGCGACTTGTCAGCGCGGAGAAGAATTCGCCCGGCGAAACGGCGACCGTGCGATGGTCGAGAGCTTACATAATTGCGCAGAATCGTTCCGCCGGGGCGAAGCATTGCGCGGGACCCAGGTTTCGCACTAAGCCGGGGACCTGGCGTTTAGCGCCGGAAAAGGCCCCGAAAGGCAGCCCCCAAAATTCTTTAATTTTTTTCTAGGCAGGGGCCTGGAAATCCGATAAAACGCACCAAAACGGGGATCGGCCAGACAATTGGCTTGGTTGCCCGTTCAAAAAAGTTTCGAAAAACTGAAAAAAAACCTTGTCAGCTCGACGATTCTTCAATAATCCCTAGCGCAAACCTAACCAAACCCATGGAGAAACCAATGACTAGAAACGTGCAAAAAACGTTGGAAATTCGCGTCGCTCTCGTAGCCGCCGTCGCATTTCCATTAATCGTCGCGATGAGCGCGCTCGCTCAAGACCCAGCCAATCCCCCACCGGCGGGCACTACCGGATCCAATATCGCACCGACCGGCGGCACCGCCCCGGCGGCAAGTGAAGCGACGGCCGAACGCGTTGTCGTTACCGGTTCGAACATTCCGACTGCGGAAGAAGTCGGACCGAACCCGGTCGACACTTATCGTCGTGATGACATCACTCGATTGGGTGTGCGAACTCCAACCGATTTGGTTCTGCGAATTCCTGCGGCGACTGGATCGCAGACCACTGAAAACAACACCAACGGTGGTGACGGCAGCACCCGTATCAGCTTGCGCGGTATCGATCCGAAAGAGACCCTGGTTTTACAGGACGGACGACGACTCGCCGCCGCGGGCACGTCTTCGATTGATTTCAATCGTTTCCCGCTTGGTTTGATCGACCACATCGACATCCTGAAAGATGGCGCCTCGCCGATTTACGGCACCGAAGCTGTGGCCGGCGTGGTCAACGTATTCTTAATTCACCGCTTCCGTGGTTTGGAGGTTTACGGCAGCTACGGCAACACGAACCTTGGTTTCGCCAACGATAGAGGTGAAACAACCGGCTACCTGCTCGCAGGTACTGGTGACGACAAAACCAACCTCGTGGTTTACGCGGGGATCTACAATGCGTCGGCCCTTTACTCGCGCGATTCAGAAATTTCGCACGATGCGGACAAGAACTTGTTTGGCGGATTTGACGGCCGCAGCGGCAATTATCCAGGCCGTGTTACCGCCCGAGCGTTCAAGGGAACTGCGACGCAACCGACCAAGAGTCAAGTTTTTGGTTTGTTGTCCCCCACGCCGCACTCCGCCGCGAACCAGTTTACGAGCACGCAATACACGAGTCGATTCAGTGGTGCGATTCCGAGCGAGCGCTCCCTGTTTAACTTCGCCGATCTGACTCCATCAGTGGCGGCCAGCGACCGCGAATATATCTACGGTTCGTTCGACCGCGATATTTGCGACAAATACCTGACCGTGTTCGCTGACTTTGAATACTTCCGCCAATTTTGGGATGGCGGTCTCGCGCCGACGCCATTTGTCCCGGATATGTGGACTGATGTGGGGGGGAGTAATAGCCAAAACGGAGTAGCGAGCGTCTACGGCCCGCACCCATTCGGTATCAGCGCCTCTGGCTTCAGTGTGCCGACGCAGAACGCGTTCAACCCGTTTACGCAGGCGGATTACACTTCACTTGGCGGATTCAGCTCGACCTTCCCGAGCTTCTCTCAGCAGAGTGCGGCTCCTCCGGGGACGGAGTTCACGACCGGTGTTCGTTATCGTTCCTTGGAAGCCGGCTTGCGCACACTTAAGATTAGAACCGATAACTATTTGTTCACCGGCGGCATCAAAGGCAATCTGGGCGAATTCGCCAACGCCTGGGACCAGCTGAAGACCTGGGAGTGGGAAGCCGCGGTTCGCTACAATGAAAGCTACCGGACTGTCCGGTTTGGCGGCCTCGTGAACAACTACGCCCTCCGCAATCGTTTGCTCGACACCGATCCGGCCACGGCCTTCAATCCATTCGGCCTACACCAGAATACGAGACAGGTGAAGAACGAGGTTTTCATTACCACCCACGAAATTGAGGATTCGGTGCTCCTGACCGAAGACCTCACTCTGCGTGGCGATCTGTTTAACCTCCCGGGAGGCGCGGTCCGCTTCGCGATCGGCAGCGCCCACTTGGGCAATACCTATTTCGACGAGCCGGATGCTTTGACCCAGGCCGGGCAAACCACTGGTTCGACTAACTTCCAGAAAACTCGTGGCAGCCGGGATGCCTGGTCTGCCTTCTGGGAAGCCCGCGTGCCAGTAACTGGACCGACCTGGAATTTCCCGGGCGCCTACAGTTTGGAATTCGGTTATGCCGAGCGATACGAGAACTATAGCGACTTCGGTTCGACCGAACGTCCCAAGTTCGACGTCCGGTGGCAGCCGATCGATCAATCATTGACCCTGCGCGCGGCCTATATCGAAGCGTTCCATGCTCCGAGTTTGGGTGAGTTGTTCTCTGGAGCGAGCCAATCGTTCCCCGCGATCAGAGATCCCTTCACGTCGGAATTGCAGGTTTCGCAGATTCTTCAAGGTAACCGCAACCTGCAGCCGGAAATTGCCTATGAGTACACCTACGGCGCCGTGCTTACTCCCGGCAAATGGTGGAGTCCGTTACAGGGCCTGACCCTCTCCGCGGATTTCATCCACATCGACATCCGTGGTTTCACTACGGTGCTGGATCCGCAGTTCTTGATCGACCACGCCGGCCCGCAGGACCCAGTGACGGGCACCCAAACCCTGGGCGATTCGGTCATTACGCGCAATGGATTTAACGGTGAGATTCTTCAGTTGTTCACGCCGTTCCAAAATCTCGGCAGCGAAATTCTGAGCGCCTGGGATTTCGAAGCCGTCGAGATATTCGATACTTCGCGACTCGGCCACGGCGACTGGGGAACGGTTACCGCGACTTGGAACGAAACCTACATGGCTGATGTGGACGTCCAGGCTGTTCCGAACGGCAAGCGGCTAACCGCCGTTGGCAAGTTCGGTGGCGGCTTCCAAGGCCCTGGCGGCGGCGGCTCCTTCACGCATAACCGCTGGTACGCCAGCTTGTTCTACGACGGCCCGTCCGGTTCGTGGATGCAAGGCATCGATGCCGGTGCGGTGGTCCATTTCATCGGCCAGTACTGGGACAATGCGGCCTTCACCTTCGGCGATTTGAGGACACGGCCTGGCTTCGCTCCGGATCAGTTCGGGAACTGCTCCAAGCTCTCGGGCTTGCTGCACGACGCCGCCGAGTTCCCGGGGGGTGTGGTTCCGCGGCCGGGCGATCCGGGATTCGTACCTTGCATCGGCACGACCGATCGGAAGGTTCGCGAATGGGTCACCTTGGACCTGATTCTCAATTACACGTTTAACCTGCCACCGCCTGCGGCCCAAACCGAAGTGGCGGGATATGCCAAGGATGGCGGCAAGAACGTGAGGATGAAGGAGGGCAAGGAGAAGAATGTGATGCCGGTCTCCACCGCCGAGTACAATCCGTGCGGATGGAGGTCCTTCCTGAACAATGTGACGATCACGGTTGGCCTAGACAACGTGACCGACGAACAGCCGCCATTCGTGGCTGCTGCCTTCGAAAACGGCTTCGACCAGTCAACCGCCAACAACAAAGGCCGTCTCTGGTTCGTCGGCATCAAGAAACGGTTCTAATCACTTCGTAAAACTTCAACAATTCAGCGGCCGGGTTCCTGCACGGGACCCGGCCGTTTGTTTTTTGGAATCGTGAAATTGTCGCGGCGGTAGAGCCGGGGTTAATATCGCCTTCGAATGCGCCGCTTCTTTTTTAGTCCGTGTGCCGTCGGTTGGCTAGGCGCCGCGGCGCTGTCGATCTTAACGGTCCTTGTCTACCGGCCCGCCTTGCTCGGCGGATTCATTTGGGACGACGATCGGTACGTCACTCACAACTCCCTGCTCACCGCTCCGGACGGGTTACGCCGAATCTGGTTTTCGCTCGACGCCCCGTCTCAATATTTTCCGTTGGCCTACACAGTACTACGAATCGAGCGCTCGCTCTGGGACTTAAATCCGGCGGGATATCATTGGGTGAACATCCTGCTTCACCTTGGCAATGCGTTTCTCGTTTGGTGCATCCTGGTCCGGCTGAAAATGCCAGGCGCATGGTTGGCTGCGGCAATCTTCGCGTTGCACCCGGTCCAAGTTGAATCGGTCGCGTGGATTTCGGAGCTGAAGAATGTTCTGATGGGCTTCTTCTTTTTGCTCACTCTGTTGACGTGGACCGAATATGTCGATGCAACGGATAAGCATCGCCGGACTCTGTACGTTGCCGCGCTCGTATTGTTTTTGCTCGCGCTCTCCGCCAAAGCCACAGCCTGTACCTTACCGGCGGCGTTGCTTTTGATTCGCTGGCTGAAAAAGAAACCGATCGGACTCCGTGCCCTTGTGGAAATTATTCCGTTCGTTGTCCTCGCGCTCGGTATCGGTTTGGTCGCTGTTTGGTGGGAGAAATATCATCAAGGCACACGGATGCTTGTTTCCCTCGGACCGGTCGAGCGGCTGCTGATCGCGAGTCGCGCTGTTTGGTTTTACCTCGGCAAAATATTTTGGCCGGCGAAGCTTACGTTCATTTATCCGCAATGGCAGATCGATGCGACGAATCCTATTGCTTACTCATGGCTGATTGCTGTTGTCGCCGCCGTTGTGATCATCCTTTACGGCCGTCGCTTTTTTGGCCGCAGCGTCGAGGTGGCGGCATTGTTTTTTGTGGCAACGCTGGGCCCGCTGCTCGGCTTTATCATGCTTTATACGTTTCGCTACACTTTCGTAGCCGATCATTATCAGTATCTGGCCAGCATCGGCCCGATCGCGCTCGCTTCTGCGGGCTTGATGACATTAGGTCGGTCGAGCAAGACGTTGCAGTGGCTGGTCCGCAGCAGCAGCCTCGCAATTCTAATCTGCCTCGCTCTGCTGACCTGGCGGCAAAGCGCGACTTATCATGATTTGGAAACGCTCTGGCGAACGACGATTGCGAAAAATCCAGATTGCTGGATGGCCTACAACAATCTCGGCGTGGTTCAATTCGAAAAAGGCAATATCGAGAACGCGATCGAGGAGTACCAACAATCGCTTCGGTTGCATCCTGATTATCCCGAGGCGCATTACAATCTCGGCAGCGCTTTATTGCAAAAAGGAGACGCCGATGAAGCGATACGGCAGTGCGAAGAAGCCTTGAAGATTCAGCCCGGTGAACCCGACGCACACATTGTTCTCGGAAACGCGTTCATGGCCAAGCAAGATGTCGATCGAGCCATCGCCCAATATGTGCAGGCCTTGCACCTTCGTCCTGACGATTCCAACGCCCATTATAATTTGGGCACTGCATTAAAGCAGAAGGGCGACGTAGAACGAGCGGCCCAAGAGTATGAAACGGCGCTAAAGTTAGAGCGGCGTAATCAGCCGTGATAAAACAAAGGTCGTTAGGCTAATCCAAGTAATGGGCACGATGCTTTCGATAATAGTCCAACGTTGTCGCTAAACCATCCTTCAACATCACCTCCGGCGACCAGCCGAGTAACTTGTCGATCTTGCGAAAGTCGGCGTAGTAATCGCCGATATCGATTGCTTTCCGGTCGTTCGGAAATGGAACCAGTTCATACTTCCCGCTACGGCTGATCTCCACCGCCAAGGATGCCAGTTCTTGCAGGCTGATGTGTTCCTGGTGGCCAAGGTTAAATACCTGCCCGTCGGCCTCGCGGCTGGCCGCGGCACGCAACAGCGCCTCCACCACGTCGCTGACGAAATTGAAATCGCGTCGCTGTTTCCCGTCGCCAAAGATTTGAATCGGCTTTCCTTCAATCAATCGCCGGATCCAAATCCCGAGAAACGTCTGGCGCGCATCTTTAACTCGCATCCCGGGTCCATACGTGTTGGTTAGCCGGAGCGCGCAGCCGCGAATCTGATAAACGTCGTTGTAAAGCAGGTGGTACCACTCGCCCGCGAGTTTGTTGATACCGTTTACGTCGACCGGGCGGATCGGGTGTTTTTCGTCGACCGGCAAATATTCCGGCCGTCCGTAAACTTGGCGGGTACTGGCGAAAACAATCTTCAAGTCGCGGTTGTGCAGCCGGCAGGCTTCCAAAATATGAAGCTGGGCCGCGGCGTTAATATTCAAATCGGTCATCGGATCCGTCATCGAGTCGAGATGACTTGTTTGACCCGCGAGATTAAAAAGGAACTGGCGTTTCTTGATCAGCGAAGACATCGCGGCAGCGTCGCGAACATCGGTAAGATCGACA
Source organism: Chthoniobacterales bacterium (assembly GCA_038230255.1). GTDB lineage: Bacteria > Verrucomicrobiota > Verrucomicrobiia > Chthoniobacterales > UBA10450 > AV40. The sequence continues at coordinate 122,579 of JBBRNP010000004.1, read as the reverse complement.
TTCACGCGATCGCGGATGTCGTGAATATTAAAAAGGTTGCCGCCGTATTCCGGAATCAAGCTGTCGACCAGGGTCACCTTTGCGCCGAGCTCAACCAGGCGTCGGGCGAGGGCGGAACCGATAAACCCGAGTCCACCGGTGACCAGGACGTCGGAGCCGGCAAAAATGTCAGGATCGCAGGGCACGGACGAATTGTAGGGCGCGGGGCAAAAGATTTTCTATAACTTTTCGCGCTTTTTTTGGCAGAATCGGGCAGTCTTGCCGTAAATCCACCAAAGTGCAATGGCGACCAGTCCCGAGTTATCGCTGGTGATTCCCGTTTACAACGGCAGCCGGACCATCGGTCCGCTGGTTGAGCAGACGGTAAAAATTTTTGGATCGACATCGTTCGAGATCGTCCTGGTCAATGACGGGTCGGAAGACGACAGCGAGAAGGTGTGCGCCGAACTGGCGAAGAAATTTCCGCAAAGCGTAACTTTCGTGCATTTAAGCCGGAATTTCGGCGAGCACAGCGCAGTGCTCGCGGGGTTCACCCAGTCGCGCGGTCGTTATGTCGCGGTGCTTGACGACGATGGCCAGAACCCGCCGGAAGAAGTAGTCCGAATGCTGGACGAATTAAAACGCAAGAACTACGACGTCGTTTATGGCCACTACATCGAGAAGAAGCATTCGCGGTTTCGAAATCTCGGCAGTCGTTTCAACGATCGGATCGCGACTTTGATGCTTCACAAACCGAAGGACCTTTATCTTTCGAGCTTCAAAGTGATGAATCGTTTTCTGGTCGACGAAATTATCAAATATCGCGGCCCGTATCCCTACACCGATGGTTTGATTTATCGGGTGACGCGAAACATCGGCCAAATTCCGGTGGAGCATCGTGCCAGCCAGAGCGGGTCTTCGCGCTATACATTGCGCAGGCTGGTGCGGTTGTGGCTAAACATGTTTTTGAATTTTTCGATCAAACCACTGCGCATTTCGGTTTATGTCGGTTTGCTCGCTTCCTGTCTCAGCGTCATCGCGCTGGTTGCGATCTTGATCGACAAGCTTTGGATCACCAAAAATGTGACAGTCGGCATTCCGACGGTTTTGGGAAGTGTCGTATTTTTCTCCGGGATTCAACTCATGATTCTCGGTCTGGTCGGCGAATATCTCGGCCGGCTTTATCTTGATCAGACCGGGACGCCGCAGTACGTGGTGCGCTACAGAATGCGTGAGGGTTCGAAAGATCAACCGCCCACTGACGGGCGATGAAATCAGATATGGTCTAAATCGTGGTAACGCCTAACTTGCGGCGCGTTTCTGCGACCACGTGGGCAGTGGTAGCTCCTGATACGTTCGATTCCACGGTTTACGTTCCCGTCTATGAAGGTGACCTTCGAGTCTACCGTGTCTCCCTTGCGAAATGATTTTGCCTAAACAAACGCGAGGATGGTTGAATTCGCCGATCTCATTGCTGCTGCTTCTTTGCATCTTGATCGCACTTTTTGCTTTGGCTTATCAGCCGCAACGACGGACCGCACTCGATGTAACGGCACACAGTAGCGACAAGTTCCTGGATCATTTCCATCCAGCCGAGAACGGTGCGCGTTGGACGGAAGCGCGCTCTGGCGTGTGGCTTCCCGGTTTAGGCGGTGGAAATCTTTCCTGGCGGGTCGATTTAAGTCTCAGCGGCCCGCGGCCAAGCCGGTTCGACCCGCCAGCGCATGTGATCGTGCGGGTGAACGGCGCGGTGCTGGCAGAATTCGACGCCCGAAATCAAGAGCAGGACTACGAGTGGGAAATCCAGCCGTGGCAGTTAGGGATCAATGGCGATCTGCTGTTGGAGATTGATTCCAGCACATTCAAACCATCTTCAGACGAACGCGAGCTCGGAGTGCGGATTACGCGGGTCTCGTTAACGCGTTCCGATGGTATCGCCCTTCCATCGATTCGAGGATTTCTTTTGACCCTCGTTCTCGTGGGCTGCTGCGCGATTCTTCTGCGAATCTCCTCAGCGGCGGGATTGATATCCACGCGCGCGATGACAATCGCGCAGTTTCTCAATCCGCTCCGCAACATGTGGGCATGGATCCTTGTTGCCGTCTGGCTGCTGGTTGTTCTGGCCCGCGGCTGGAATCATCCTCAAGCGGCGTGGTGGCTGCAAACCCTGACGTTTGGTTTGTTGATAATTACTGCGCTGATCTGGGTGATCGTGCGCATTGTTTCCGGCTCGCTCACGCGAGACCAAGCTTTGCGTGTTCTGATCCTTTTCGTATTCGCCGCACTTGTCCGCATCCCATTTGACCTCGGGCGTGGATACGAAGGTGATATCGCGAGTTATGGGAAACAAGGGGACATCGCGACTTATATCGCACTCGCTTGGAAAATTGTGAGCCACGGGATTCACTCGGCATATGTGCAGATGAATGGCTCACCGCCTTCGGACAATCCGCCGGTCCTGCTTTATCCTTTTTGGTTTCTTGGCTGGCTGTATGAACAATTGATCTCGCCGTTGTTCGGTCGGACACGATTGGGCGATCCGGACATGCTCCGATTCATGCTTCGATTGCCTGGTTTGGCGGCGGACTTGTTGGCCGGGGCATTTATCTTTCGGGTTTTGCGACAACGCGACTCGATTTCCTTCAACACTGCGCTTTTTGCTACAGGCGCGTACCTCTTTAATCCGGCACTGATTTTTGATTCGGCCTACTGGGGACAAACCGCCGCGATCCACGTGTTGTTCATGTTGCTGTCTGTGATTGCGGCGGATCGACGTCGTTATGACTGGGCTGGTGCAGCTCTGGCCGCGGCGATATTGACCAAGCCGCAAGCGATCGCAATTGCTCCTCTGATTTTACTTCTGGCTATCAGAGAGGGTGGCGGCCTGCGGCTGGTTGGTGGCGCTGCCGTCGCAACCGTATTAATTACGGCACCGTTTATCTTTACTGGAAGCGGCGCGAGCGTTGTCGAAGAGTACGCACAGACAACGCAGTATCATCCTTTCATTGCCCCGAACGCACATAATCTTTGGTGGTTCGTCACCGGTGGGCGGGGCTGGCAACATGACACAAATTTGATCGGACCATTGAGCTTTCGGAGCGCAGGGCTCTTGAACTTCACCGCGGCGACAATGCTTTCGCTCGCTCTCGTTTGGCGGGATCGGAGGTCGCTGTTTCTTGCGGCGGCATATCAAGCGCTCGCCTTTTTTATGCTCAATACTCAAATCCACGAGAACCATCTTCTGGCGATGTTCGCGCCGCTGGTTATTGCCGCCGTGTTGGATCGACCACTGTGGTGGTTCTATGGCGCATTTGTGCTGACATCAGTGGCAAATATGACGTTGCACGATCCGAAGCTTTTCGACTGGCTCGGGTATCCAAGTGACGAGATTTATGGTGGACCGGCCTTGGCAGTGCCCCGGTGGTTGAACGCAACCGTTCAGACTCTGTTGTTTGTGGCTTTTACCGTCAGGCTTGTCATTCCGATAGCGACTGGGCTGCGGCTGGCACGTATGCGAATCCGGGCTTGATTTATCGCGTCCGATGGAACGAGCCGAATACGCAACGATGTTTCGCGTGGAAGAAACGCATTGGTGGTACCAGGCGTTGCACCGGCTAATTTTCCAAACGTTGGAGGCGGAGCTGCCAGATTGGCGCGCAAAGGAGATTGTCGATGTTGGCTGCGGCACCGGCGCGATTCTAAAACAGCTCGGAAATCCCGAAAAAAATGTGGGAATCGATTTGGCGCCGGAGGCGATTTCATTTTGTCGTCAGCGGGGTCTTGATAATGTTCAACAAGGCGATATTCACGCATTGCCATTTCCTGATGCTTCATTCGACGCGGTAATTTGTTCGAGCGTGCTCTACCATGAATGGGTCAGTAATGTTGGAGGTGCGGTTCGGGAGATGCATCGAGTTCTTAGACCTGGGGGCGTGCTGCTGATTAACGTTCCGGCTTTTTCCTTTCTGCACAGCGCGCACGATGAAGCCGTCATGACCGCGCGACGATTTAGAAAACGCGAAATTCGACAGTTGCTCGAGGAGCAGAATTTTACGATTCGCCGGTTAACTTATTGGACAACATTTCTATTTCCGCTCGCCATAGCCGCTCGAACTTTCGGAGGGTCGAAAATGGGACGGGATTTTGAGACGGAAGGAGCGTCATTTACCCAACGAGCGTTTACACGAATCATGGCGCTCGAGCTGCGGCTGCTCCAAAGCATTTCACTGCCATTCGGTGTCGCATTGCTCGCAGTCGCTCGAAGGCAGAGCACAAATGTGAGCGCCATATAGCTCAATCTCGTGAATCAAAAACGGAATGCGTTGATATTACTGATTGCGGCGACGGCGTATCTTCTTCTGCGTTGGCGGCTGCTGCTGAACCCGGGCATTACGTTCGACTTGGATTTGTACAAGGACTGGCTCTCCAAGGTGACGCAGTTCGGAGTATCGCAAGTCTATCGTAATTCGAGCATGGATTATCCACCGCTCTACGCCTACATCCTGGCGCCCTTCGGTTGGGTTTACTCCTTGATGGCAGCGCGCGGCATGGGTGGGCCGGTTGCACTTACAGCGTTTGTAAAACTTCCACCCTTAATATTCGACCTAGGGATTGCGGGGTTGTTGTGGCGCTGCATGTCTTTGGAAGGCAAACCGATTATCGTCAGAGCAGTCGTTGCCGCTGCTTATCTATTCAATCCGGCGGTTCTATTCCTGACCGCGTACTGGGGCGGTCCAGATTCCATCCATAGCTTTTTCATCCTGGCGAGTTTTGTTTCAATGGCGTACGGCGCGAGATTCTGGTCTCCGTCTCAATGGTCCGCGGGCCGTGGCTTCGGGACGATTGACTTGGCTTGGGGTTTTCTGGCCCTGGCCGCATTGATGAAGCCTCTTGGTTTACCCTACTTTCCGCTTCTGCTTGTTTTCAGTGTGATGTTTTGCGGCGTCCGCGGAGCTGCCGTTGGGATGGCGGCTGCTCTTCTCGTGGGCCTGGTGATCTTTTTACCGTTCCTGGTTTACGGTGATGCTGTTGAAGTTTTCAGCCGCGTGCTGACAGACATCGGCGCCATGCCCTTTACATCGTCTAACGCGCATAACTTTTGGTGGTTGATTGGCGCCTGGTACTACTCGGAGGTGCCGTGGATCGGTCCGCTTACGCCGACACACATCGGTCTAATTTTGTTCCTGCTCACGTATGGGGCCCTGTCCTGGAAAGCCTACCGTTTATATAAGTTGCAGGGTGGTGTTCTTTCGCCGCAACAGATCTTGGCGGTAGCGGCGATGGTGAGCTTCTCGTTTTTCATCTTCTCCACACACCTTCATGAACATCACCTTTTTGCTGCGGTTCCGCTGTTAGCCTCATTCGCGGTGCAGAACCGCGTTTGGCGGAACGTATTCGTCGGCGTCAGCCTTGGAGTTTTTATCAACTGTTGGTTGCATGATATCCCGATGGATTCGCCGCATTGGCCGTACACGATCGGCGGTACGACCAGCATCGAGCATCCTCCGCGTTTTGATCGCACTTATTACGTCGGCGAACTCGTCGCCATCTGGAGTTCCGTCCTATTCAATTTGGCTGTGTACGCGGTCACGATGGTGGGTGTCCTGTGGCCCGGAACGAAAAACTGGCTCGCGCGACTGTATGTTGACCCGAACAATTCAGCTCAGGCCGATTCGCCTGATGGGCCTAACGAAGCCGCGCAGCAGTTCACGCAATCGACTGACGCGTATTGACCGAAACGGCGAACGCGCATGTTACTGCCAGTCAACCCGAGCGATGCGCGAGGGTGGAAACGTTTGGGTTCGAGGAAACAAATAAGATCCGTCGGCGAACCGATGAAAGTGAATGTCTTCCCGATTTTCCCAGACAGTTTCCTCCATCTCCATGACGGTTGTAATTCGGCCGCCGCGTTCACTGATTTCGCGCAAGACGTCGTCGATGGCGTAACCGGGGCCGGTCTCCCACGCCGAACGCCAGACAATCCAACGGGCGTGATCGACGCCGAAGACATATTCCGGAAGGCCGAGGTCGCGGGCCCTTTGATAAACCGGATATTGGCGGAGGATGCCCATTGCCTGAGGCAATCGAGTATAGAAGTGGGTTGGCTCCATTCCGTAATTCACAATCAGCACATCGCCCGGCTTTGCGTTTTCGCGCAGGAATTTGCAGCTTTTGGCAACAGTCCCCGGATTTTCGCGCCACAAATCGCGAACATAGATTAAAAGCCCGGTGCCGAAAAAGCGGTCGACTATTTTTGCAGGAACATGAGCGCCCACGGAATATTTTCCGAAATGGATAAGGCCGCCGGGGTTTCCGGAAACCCAAGGCGTGAGCTGAGCGAGCTTCGTGAACGCGAAAACGAAGAGGAGTGAAAGCCAGATCAGCGCATTTCCGCGGCTCGCTTTGACGATAATTATCGCTGCGGCCATGGCGGCCAGCGGGAGCACGGCTGAAGCGTAACGCATTCCGGCAAGCCAGAGACTATCGCTCGATTGCGTGATGGCCGTTGCCAATGCATAAAGAAGTATCGTGGCGAAAACGCTTAACAGGATCGACATCTCGTTCGTTTCCAGGAATTCCGGAGCATTTTCGAGTGGGATCGTTTCTGTATTCGTTGTCTCTTTGCGAGACGCGCTTTTTTTTGCGCGCACCCATAAGGCCGAGACCAAAAGTATAAGAGCGCTTCCGACCAAAGGCGTGACGGATGTGCATTCGATAAACGCCTGGGCGCAACGTTCGATAAATTCAGCGGGCGATTGCGCGGCGGTTGTGTTTAACGCCGATCCGCTGGAGGAAAGCGATGAAAGCGCGAGCCAGGGTAAAGTTAGGAGCGCGATTGCCGGCGCGGCAAACAGGACCCATCGGCGCTGGGTTGCAAACGGTCGGTAAATGAGACTTAGGGCACCGAGCGCGACTACTGGCGCGAGGCCGTATGGGTGAGTGTGAAAAAGACAAACCGACGCGAGAATGAACAGCATACAATGCCGCGCCGATTTCATTTTAAAAAAACTCCAGAATACCCAGACGATGAGAAGCAGGTTGAGCGCGCAATAACGGCACTGCCTGGCATAAAGTAGGAATTGAACCGAAAAGACGAGCAGGGCGGCTGCGGAAAATGCAGTCCGTCGGTTTCCGAGCAATCGCCAAAGAAAAAGGTAGACCAGTAAGATCGACATCCAGCCGGCGAGGGCGAAGGGAAATCGCGCGGCAAAAGTGTTCTGGCCAAAAATTAGGAACGACGCAGCAGTCAGATAATATTGGATCCACGGATGCGTTACCATGACGAGGTCGCGGTTAAGTCGCGCGCCATGGTCGGAATCCAGAAAAGCCGCGCCGTCCCAAGCTTTCGGGACGCCGAATTTAAGAATGTTTGAAGCCAACGCCGCGGTGTCGCCCTCGTCTTCCCACAGATAATCGGAACCTAGATTTGCGAATATGAAGACGGCGCCGATGACGGCAACGACCGCGAGGGGCCAATGCAATCGGAGCTGATTGGAAACGGTGCCTTTGATTTGCACAGCGAAGCCGATTGTAGACCGCGAAGTTAAGAGCAACAACCAGTCAGAGCTTCATTCGTTGATCGATCAAATCAGCAAGCAGACCAATGAACAATGTTTGTATCCCGGTCAACGTCATGGTGATTGAGAGGCCGCCAAGATAATGGTGCTGGCTGTAGTCGATTGCGCCTTTTAGGATGCCCAATGCGATCAGCAGGAGCGCGGGTGGCACGAAAACATAAAGCGGCTTGAAGCAGGCACAGATTCGAATGATCAGGATCGTGAAGTTAAGAAAGTCCCGGACCGGATTGATCGACGATTTTCCCAAGCGCTTGTGATAATTGATCGGCAAAAACTTGACCCGGTAATGGTTGGTAAGCATCGCCAACGTGATCGTGGTGGTGAAAGAGAAGCCGTCGGGATACATGGCAAAAAAGCGCATCGCCACGTCTTTGCGGAAAATGCGAAAACCAGAATTCAAGTCCGGGATCTTTTGCCGGCTCAAGTATTCTGCCAGCTGGGTGAGGATCCATTTACCCAGGCGTCGCAGAAACGGAATTTTGACCAGATCTCCGGTGCGCGCACCAATCACCATATCGAACGTCGGTATGTCTGCGGCCAAGCGCGGGATATCTTCCAGAGGATAAGTTCCATCTGCATCCGCGATTAAAATAAATTCTCCCTTTGCCTGCTGGAGGCCGTCCTTGAGGGATGCTCCGTAGCCGCGATTAGTTTCATGCTCGATCAACGTGACCGCCAATGACCGCGCAATTTCGCCGGTGCGATCGCGGGAACCGTCATTGATCACGATGATTTCCATCTCGCCGAATAGTGCTCGGTGGCTCTCTATTGTGGCGATGGTGTCGGCCAGCGCCGTTTCTTCATTACAGGCTGGGATCAGCACGCTGACCGAAGTTTGGCGAACGTTCATCGGAGAGGCCTGACTCGTAGCGAAATCGGAAATGGTGGTCAAGAGCAGTGCGCAGATTTGCGACCGCGCATCGCTCGACACGTGGCGAGCGTCTGGCTAGATTGTGTAGTTAGATGAGAAATTTTCTGCCGCCGTTCGATTGCTCATTAAAACGCGCGAATGAAATCCGTTGAGCCGGCGTCGTCCAGCAACGCATTGCCTTTGTCTTCACGATTTCGCCGTTGGTCACTGTTCATAGCAGCCCTGGTATTGGTCGCGCTGAAATTGTGGTTGGTCGCAGCCCAACCGGTCGTTGCCCACGCTAATGCGTCATTCGACGATCGCCTTTATCTGGCGTTGGCCGAGCAAGTCCTCAAGGGCAACTGGCTGGGTCCGTACAGCCAGTTCACGCTGATGAAGGGTCCGATGTATCCGTTGTTCATCGCTGGCACATTCCTGTCGGGCTTGCCTCTGCCGATCGCGCAACATCTACTTTATCTTCTCGGCTGTGTGCTCCTTGTCCTGGCGTTGCGGCCCTGTTTTTCCGCCGATTGGCAAGCATTCATCCTGTTCGCTCTGCTCTGGTGGCAACCGATGAGTTACGTGGAACTCGATATCCTGCGCCAAAACATCTACACACCACTCACGCTGTTGCTGTTAGCGGGGTTGTGCGCGCTCGAAACGCGACGGCGTGCCGGCGCGTATATTCGGCTGGCATGGGGCGCATTGCTTGGACTAAGCGCAGCTGCTTTCTATTTGACTCGTGAGGAAGAAATCTGGGTCATTCCTGGAGCTCTCCTCTTAATTGGAGCAGCTGCGTGGAATTCATGGCGCGGCGGCGAGCGGCTTCGTCCGCTTTTGGTACCTGTATTGGCCGCCGTCATCTGTGCCGCCGGAATCCTGGGCGCGGTTTGTACGCTCAACTACCGTCATTACGGTTGGTTTGGCACGGTGGAGCTTCGTGCGCGGGAGTTTCTCTCAGCGTACGGAGCATTGCAAAGGCCGATCTCGTCCGAGGAAATTCCTTTCGTGCCGGTCGCTCGCGATGTGCGTCTGAAGCTTTACGAAGTCAGCCCATCTTTTGCGGAGTTAAAGCCGTGCTTAGAAGGACCAGTCGGATTGGAATGGGCCAACTATTCCGATTTTCTTACCGGGCGTCCGGGTGAAGATCTTCAAATCGGAGGCGGCTCGTTTCTGTGGGCTCTGCGGGATTGCGTGGTCGCTTCAGGCCAGGGTAACAGTGCGAGAGAAGCACTGAACTTTTACCGATCCTTGGGAACTGAAATCAACCAGGCATGTGACGACGGCCGCATTACCCCCGCGCGAAACCGGCGAGACAACTTGATGCCGCGCTGGCGGACCGGACAGACGCGGCGAATATTGGAGACTGCGCCGGGATACATCACAGACTTTTTATTATTCAGGGGCTTCAGTGCGTACCCGAGCGAGAGTTGGGGTTCTGCGGATTTGTTGGACCTGTTTCGAGATCTGACCCGCTGGCGCTTGGCACCCTCTAATGAAGTGCCGGAAGTGAATCCCATGCCAGCGCGTGTAGATTACCGACTGACAGTATTGCAATTCATGGGGGAGGCGATTCGCTGGGTCTGTGTCGCCATTGTTCTTAGCGGGCTTGCAGGATGGGCGCGGGCGGTCGTGCTAATGATTCACCAAAGGCGAATGAGTTATCTGCTTGTCGTTTCCAGCGCCGCACTGGGATCCGCCTTCGCGGTACTTGTCGTCAATATGGTGGTCCATGTGCTCGCTTTTCGTAATCGAGGCTTCACTGCGCTTCACGAAGGCTATCCATTGCTGGTTTTGTTCGGCGTGACGACCTGGATGGCCGCGCTATGGCCTAATACTGACAGAAATTCATAAAGCGCAGAAGCTGGGATTCTAAAAGCCGGCAGGCCAATCAACACGAAAGATATGAGCCGGAGCCAAGTCTTTGTCCTGAGGAAATAAATATCTGCGGCCGGCGAAACGGTGGAAATGAATGTTCTCGCGATTCTCCCACGCTGTTTCCTCAAGCTGAACTGTGTCACTGATCTTCCCGCCTTCGGCTAGAAGACGATGCTCTACGTCGGCCCATTTAATTCCGAGGTAATCGTCCCAGTTGAAACGCCAAACGAACCACCGCGCCTGGTCGACGCCAAAGACATAATCAGGCAACTGTCGTCGTTTCGCGATTTCGTAAATCGAATCCTGTTTCATGATCTTCATTCCCTGCGGCAATCGGGTGTGAAAGTAGAGTGGTTCGGACTCATAGTTGGTAACCACGACGTCACGGGGTCCGGCGTTTTTACGAAGGAATTCGCAGGCCGCGGCTACGGTTCCTGGATTCGCCAGGAAAAGATCGCGGACGAAAAGCAAGGTCCCAGTTGCAATCAATCCGTCGATGGACCGCTGCGGAACGTGCACGGCGACAATCTTGTTTTCGGGATCTGGATTCTTATCTGCCCAGAGAACCCAAGGTGTGATCTGGCCCAAATTCGTAAACGCCAAAACGAAGAGGAGCGACCCCCAAACAAAGGCTCGCTGGTTTGCGACCTTCGCAATCAAAATACCTGCGGCCATTGCGACAAGGGGGATGATCGCGGAAGTGTAACGAATTCCCGTGACCCAGAGCGCGGCAGTTCGTTGGGTCAGGGTCATGGCGAGCGCGTAGGACAGAATTACTGCGAAAGTGACAGCCAAGAAATCTTGTTCGCGCGACGAAAGAGAATTGGTTCCTCGCCGGCACTGAATGAGAAGCACGGCCGAAAGCACGATAACTCCGACCAACGGGGTCACCGACGCGCATTCGATCAGGTACTGAGCAAATCGCGCAAAAAAATCGCGAATCGAAGGAACGAGCGCCGCATTTTCAGTGTAACCAGTGTGGGCAAAGGCGAACCATGGGAGCGTGAAGACGATAACCCCCGGCAGCGCGACCAAAAACCAGCGCCGCTGGGACGCAAATGGTCGATGCAATAACGTGAAGATCGCAAGAACGCCTACCGGGACAATCCCGATCGGATGAATGTGAAATAGTAGAACGGCCAGGAGCGCGAAGAGCAGAGACTCCCGGAGTGATTTCATCTGAAAAAAAGTCCAGATCAGCAAACAGGTGAAAAGCATGCTCAGCGCGTAATACCGGCTTTGTCTCGAATAGAGGAGGAACTGGACCGACAAGACTAGGAGGACAGCGGCTGAAAACGCGGCCCATCGATTGGCCGTTACTTGCCAGACAATAAAATAGATTAGCAAGATCGACATCCACCCGGCGAGGGCGAATGGAAACCGCGCGGCAAATGTATTCTGTCCCAAAACGAGAAATGACGCGGCGGTGACGTAATATTGGACCCATGGTGAACTCACCATCACGAGCTTGTCGTTCTCTCTCGCACCGAAATCCGAATCTACGAAAGTCACGCCGTCCCACGCCTTCGGCACACCAAATTTCAGAATATTCGAGGCGAGCACAGCAGTGTCGCCTTCATCCGCCCACAAATAGCCGGCGCCCAAATTGGTAAAAATCAAAACGGCGCCGATTGCGGCGATGATCGCCAAAGGCCAGTGCGATCGTATTTGAGCGGACGAGTCAGAAAGATTCACGTCAGGTCGAGGTCTGAACCAAAGTCCGTGCGGGGCGAATAGCGAAAATCAAGAAAAGACACGCGCTAATCAAAAAGAACGAGACGGCTAAGTTTCGAATCGTAAGAACGGGGAAGGGCAAATTTTGATGTCCGAGAAAGTCCCACCTCCCGAGCAGCCATCCATTTCCACAGAATGTCCAATGTAGGGCGTAAAGGTATGCGCTGGTAAGAGCCACTGCCGGAATTGAAAACCACGAGCGAAGAAAGAACCAAAACGGTAAGGCCCAGGCAAAATATTGGAACGCCCAGTAGTCGCTAAAACCAAAAAGAACGGCGTAGGCCATTCCAATTGTCGCGCATACTTCTCGAGGAGACGCACAATTTCTTCGCAGCCAGCTGAGAAGGAGTATGGCCGCGATCGCGATGTACCAACTGCGCTCGAGAAGGAATAACGCCGGCCGCAGATAGTTTTCCGGCCAAGCCTGTATTGGCGCCACCGTGGAAAAAAGTAAGACGCTCGGACCCCATAACGGAACGCCAGTGGCAGTTTGTAAAATCAACCCGCGGTATCCGAAAACGTTCGCGTAAACAATTTCATAATCATGAATGAGTGCGGGGAGATAAGTTAATGACGCCGTAACGACCGCTGCCAAAAGAAAGAGTCCGCGAAGGCGCCAGCGACGAAACAATATCAGGAGCGCTGGAAGAGCCAGGATGCCCGGTAATTTGACCCAAAGGCTTGCGCCAAAGGCAGCGCCGCTGCTCAGGACTTGTTGTTTCGTTGCCAGCCAAACGGTCAGCAAAAGGAAAAACGCGACCGCGGTGTCGGTATTGCCGTGATAAGCCGAGATGAGGATCGCAGCCGGACTCAACCAGTAGCAAGCAGTTGCGAGGAATCGCCAGCGGTTTTCTGAGAGCAACGAAAATAATAAAAATGCGTTTCCAGCATCCAGTAACGCAAATGGCGCACGAAAAAGAATTCGAAACGGTATGCCTGTCGCGGTCGCGATCTGCAAAATCAAAGCACCGACCTTACTGATGAAAGGCGGATGGTTCGCAAACGAGTTCGCGTGGTAATATCCGATCAGTCCGCGATCTCGCACCTGCTGAGCATGGTCTTCCCAATCGTCCATGTCGCCGGTGCCGTTGGTGAAGACGAAACAATAAATCCGCAGCGCGGCACCGATGAGCATTGCTATCCAAAACGCGCTTTTTGTCTTCAACGATGGCAATGAGACAGGCGTGGCTGTTGCGACGGATCCGTCCATGATCGTGCGAATTGTAGATGGCAATAGCACGCCGCCAAGGCGCTTTTCAGTGCGCAGGCCAAACCACTCGAAAAATACTGGCGGGCGGAAAAGCTTCAGGACCATGAAATAAATAACGTCCACCGGAAAAGCGTCGGAAGTGAATATTCTCGCGATTTTCCCAGAGAGTTTCTGGTACTTCCGCCACCCGTTCGATGCTCCCACCGCGATTGACAATCTGGCGTTCTACTTCAGCACCTGAATATTCCTGATATCCTTCCCAAATGGGGCGCCAGATTACCCAGCGCACTTGATCGACATCGAAGACATACGCCGGAAGTCCTTTTAATTTGGCCGCCTGATAGACGGGATAATCCGGTAAGATTTTTAAGGCCTGTGGTAAGCGAGTGTGAAAATAGAGCGGTTCCCATTCGTAATTTGTAATCAACTTATCTTCAGCCTCCGCGTGTGCGCGCAAAAAGGCGCTGACTTTCGCAATCGTTCCCAGGTTGCTCTGGAACAAATCGGAAAGGAAAATCGCTTGTTGGCGCGTGTTTAGGAAGCGCTCGATAACGTTCGATGGCAAATGCGCTTCGATAACCTCTTTTCCATCAAACGAGGCCACACTCTTCCCCCAGAAAATCCACGGGGTCAGTTGCGCGAACTTAGTGAAAATAAAAACCGACAGTAACGGAACAAAAAGAATCGCCCGATCGTTAGTGATTCTGGTGATCAAGATGCCTGCCGTTATTGCTATTAGCGGAAGCATCGCGGCAGTATAGCGAATCCCAATCCGCCAGAGAGAGTCGGCGGGCTGCGTCGCAGCAATAGTCAACGCGTAACAGAGCAACGTCAGGAACGTAAGAACTATTATAGGGGCGCCCTGATCATGCGTCGGGATCTGCAGCACCGAGGATTCGCGGGAAGTTTCGTTTTTGTGACCACGACCCCTTCGGAGTCCGCAAAGCAATAAGATAATTGTGGCGCCAAGGAGCGGTGTCACTGATGCGCACTCAATCAGATATTGCACAATCCGCCCGAGAAACTGTGGGATAGAGTTCACACTGTTCATGCTTTCCACGTAGCCGCTGCCGGCGAGCGCGATCCAAGGCAATGTCAATAGAGCGATAGCGGGCGCCGCCGTCCAAAACCATCGACGCTGGGACAAGAATGGGCGATAGCCGACGGTTAAGGCGCCCAAAGCAATTACGGGAACGGAGCCGATCGGATGAGTGTGGAACAAAAGAATGGCGACTAAAGCAAACAAGACGCATTGCCACGCCGACTTCATTTGGAGAAAAATCCAAATCAGCAAGAGCGCTAGCAGCATGCTCAGCGCGTAATAGCGGCACTGGCGGCAGTAGAGAAGAAACTGGACGGAGCTGACGAGTATTGAGGCTGTGCAAAACCCGGCCCAACGGCTGCCAGTAATTCGCAAAACCAGGCGATAAGCGAGCAAGACAGTGAGGCAGCCAGCAATGGCGAAGGGTAGTCGCGCCGAAAATGTATGTTTCCCAAAAATGAAGAAAGACGCGGCGGTGACATAGTATTGCAGCCACGGGCTGGTCACCATGACAAGGTCATGATTCAGGCGCGCTCCTCTATCGGAATCGACGAAGGTGACACCATCCCAAGCTTTAGGAACGCCCTCTTTAATAATGTTCGCCGCAAGGACTGCTGTGTCTCCTTCATCGGCCCACAAGTAATCCTTTCCTAAATTTGACAGCACTAGCGCCGCGCCCAGTAGCGCTACTAGTGTAAACGGCAAATGCGGACCGAATCTCTTCCAAACGTGCGACGACATTCGGATCGTTAAGCCTTTCGTCGATAAATCAGAATGTGCTCGGCGGTTGGTGTCACGTTCGCTGGCCTGCCTGAAAAGTAATAGTCAGTACCTCGATCGGAAATATTGATCAGGCCGACTTCTTCGTAGTTTGCATCACAAAAACTGTCCACCCATCTAAAAATAGTTTGGTCTGAGTCGCGCCCCGCCAACCAGGACTTGTTTATGACCACCAAAACAAGGAACTTTGGCCGCGCGGTTTCGATGTCGCGGATCATCTCTTGCTGCATTTGGTGCGCGTAAGGCTGAGGCTCCATCAATCCGTAGGTATAAATATATCCGGTGGCCGAACGCCGTTTAGAATAGAAATAGATTTGCGGCTCAGAACCCACTACGGCGATCGTGTCCGCAGGGCTGGATTGGGTCCGGATGTACTCGCCGATCTTAACCGATTCGGGAAATGGATTTGTCCCATTGACCATCCGATTGGCTTCAGCCAGCGACCGTCCGAAAAGATAGTCGGCTTCTGACCAGAGCGGCCACGCAAGGCAGAGGGCGAAGAGGAGAATGATGGCAAGACGAACCGTGTATGTTCTGCTGCGTAAGCTATTCAAAGCGGCAACCAACGCCCCGCCCGCTAATAGAGAAGCGGCCGGCAGCAAGAGAATAAAATAGTGCGGACGAAAATAGAATCCTGGGCAAACCGCCAGCGCGGAAAAAAAGGCAAACGTGATCAGAAAGCCGGCTTGAGCGCGAAGGGTCCGATTAACGACGCACGCAAGGAGCCCAAGTGCCCCTACAGCCCAGATTGGCCACGCTGTTCCTAACCTGTTCCAAAAGTGTTCGGCAAAAATTCGAAGTCCTTCCCTAATCGAAACCTGACTGCCGTACTGGCCCGCATATTTAATGGTCCAGAACCAGAATTTCTCGAACACACCAACGTTCCACAACGCTAGGCAAGTGATCAAAAACGGAGCGCTCGCCCCGATAATAAACATTAGGTTGCGGGAGATAATCTCACGAGCGCCGCGTTGCGCACGCCAGTCGCGGCTGAAAAGATAAACTGAACCAAAGAATACAAAAAATAGTCCGGGTTGTTTCATCAATAAGGCGAATCCAAACAGGCAACCGCTCGCAGCAATTACCGTCTTAGATGGTCGATCTAACGCGCGGAGCAGAAGGACGGCGCCGGCCAAAGAAAACATAACGACGAAATGAGTGGCATGCGCTGCCTGACCTAGCACGTGAGGCATCAGCGAAAGAACCCAATACGAGGCGGCGGCCGCGACTCCGCCGAGCTCGCCAACCAGCTGTCGACCCAGAAAGAAAATTAACCCTGCGGTAAGCAGATTGATTAGAACCAGGGCGAGATGAATCCCAGTGATTGAGTCCCCAAAGATCGACATCAGGATCGCATAGGCCATGGAGGTGCCGGGGAACTTCATGCTGTAAGCGAGCTTATAAGGCGGGATGCCGTGTAAAAGAAGTTGGCCCACGTAGGCGTATTCGCCCTCGTCCCGCTCCAGTGGCAAGCCAAGCAGGCGAATTCTAGCTAAGAGGGCGACGGCAGCGGTTAAGGAGAATAAGAGCCACACCGCGACGCGGAGGAAGGTTGCAGAGCGGAGTTGCGTCAGATTCACGTTGTGCGGCGCAGGGGCAAGTGAGTTTGACCGATTCAATGGTATTGCCAAGCGGAGTTTGGGTATCGGGGCGTGGCACACCCCGTGCTTATAGTGATTATAGATATTATGGTTACAATAAGCATCCGCCCTTACACTCTCCGCCAAGTTGGCTTCGTTGGATTTGCCCTTTTTTGCCTCTCCTGCCTCTCCGCCTTTGCCCAATCAAACTACATCAGCGTCCACTCGACCCCTTACGACCGCCAAATGACGCGGATCCAGCCGATCCTAACTTCCGCGGCCGGTCATAAAGAGCAAAATTTGTCATTCTCCTTGGTAAACCACTGGATCGGAGATCTGCGTGCAATTCCCTACGGTTTTTCCACGGAATGGAAAACACCCGATGAAGTTCAGAATGGTGTGTTTGCCGACTGCAAAGGAAAAGCGGTCGCCCTTTATGACGCCATGCATTCACGGGGAGTGCAAAACGTCCGACTCGTCATTGGCAAGCGTCTTCCTACCAGCCGTAAGACCCATGCTTGGCTGGAGTGGAATACTGCTGAAGGCACATATATACTCGATCCCACGATTAATTGGGCCGCATGTCGCGCTGACCGCTGGGGCAGGCGGTCTTATATTCCGCTCTACGCTTACGCTGGTGGACAAAAATTTCGCGCCGCCGCCACCTCGACACTCTACGCCAAGAACGAATCTCTGGGTGGGCGACGAGTTGCGAGCAGGTTGTAATTACTCACGCAAGGCCGCGTGACGAGCCGGCTTTCCGCGCCGCGCTTCAAACGGGTAGCCCGCAGGGTTGCCGCCATGGTAACCGGCCAATGCCGGTGTGCAGAAGACTTGGTTGAGAAAATTTTCGACCTCGGGAAAGAATTATATTGCCAAGGCGTGGCCGCCTGACGTATTATCGTTTTTGTAGGTATGGAAATTATGAGCGCATCCTTCTCTTCCTTTACTCGTGTTATGACCTTGGTCTGCGGTCTTGTTCTCGCTAGCGGACAGCTGTTCGGCGGCGAAATCGTCTCGACCGAAACATCGCCTGTTTACGCGCGAAATATCGCGCGCTTCAGCATCGGTGCCCGCATCGACGACAATCTTGCCCAAGTTGCTCTCATTTCAGACCACCCGACATTTGGCTACACGCTGCCGGATGGAAATAGCGAGCTCGTGCTCTCGCTTTCCAAGATCGAGAACTTTGATGTGATTTCGTTTATCAACCAGGGCACCACTGGGACTGTCACGGTCTCCACTTCGAATTCGAAGTTGGCTGCTGGCAGCTCGCAATGGCATCAAATCGCGAAACAAGACCTGACTGCAAAAGTCACCAAGATGAACGTCGGTCCCACGGAAGCGAAATACGTCAAATTCACTTTTCACGTTGCCAACTCCGGAAAGATTGCGCAGCTCGCAGTTTACTCGAATGCTAAACTGACCATTGCCAACACCGCTTTGGCAGGTGGTGGTGAGGCTGGTGTCGATGGGAAAGACGCGAAAGATTTCGGCGGAGGCAAGGAGGCTAAGGAAGTTGCGGAAGGACCTCCAGAGGAAGGACCGCCGCCAACTCTTCCTGATCCACCGCCGTTTGTTTTCGTTCCCTTGGTCAGCGAATAACGGTCGCCACCGGACGATTTAATTTAAGGAGACCCACCGATCTCGGGTGGGTTTCTTTTTTTAGTGGTCCAGTTAGGTCCGTTTTCTAAAGCTCGTCTCGAAGGATTTTGAAAATTTGCGTGTTATCAATAGTGCCATGTAACCCTTCGGTGCCTGGGCCGCTTCCGAATGAAACGACATCATCCACCGTCTCGAGGGCTGATTTGGTATAAAACGCCGCCGGTTCCGTTTGCTCCTTTCGCGTTCCGCTCTCCGCGTTACCGGATGTTTCTTTCTCCGGACTTCTTGCAGCGCCGTATGACTGCGCTCCTTTTGGACCAGTCGCCCAAGTAATCCATGGTTCACCGGACGGATTCAATCCGAGTAACGCAATTCCGCTGTCCTTGCGAAATGGGAAACCGTTGGCATGCAAGCCGCCGATCGCTGTGTCGCCGCACACAATGATTGTCGATTTTGGTCCGGCGTAACGTTGCACCGTCATTAGTGTACGATCGAGTTCGGCGGTTTCGGTCAAGGTTTTCTCCGCGTCATTCGCTTCGGCCGCTTTTCGCATGCGGGCTGCGTCGACGATAAGCAGGTAACCGCGCTGATTATATTGCAACAATTCGATAGCGCGTCGCACCATGTCGGACAAAGCAGGCTCCTCATTCCACGCACCTTGATCGCTGACGTTATCTCCGTCAGCAAACGCTCCGAAAAGTTTTGGCAGCCGCCAGACCGGAATCGACTCCAGCTCAGCCCGGGTCCGGACAATCTCAAAGCCATTTTGGCGCAATTCGAGCAGCAAGTCACGGTTGTCTTGTCGTCGTCCCTGTTTTGCTTCGGGAACAAATTCAACAGTGCTCATTCCCAAGCAGAGATCGATCTTGCCGCTTTCGACGAGTTGACGCGCCACTTGATCAGTATCGGTCGCGTTGGTCGCATGCGCGTAAAACGCCGCGCAGGTCGCGTTCGTCAGCGATCCATTTGTCACCAAACCCGTCGCGCGTCCCCGGCCGCGCGCCAATTCGATAATGTTTGTGAGCGGTTTGCCGGTGGAATCCACTGAGAGAGAACGATTGCTGACCTTGATTCCGGTCGCCAGAGCGCTCGCTGCTGCTGCCGGATCGGAGACCGCGAAATCTCTGGAGTGATTAGTTACCAGGGCGACGTTTGGCATTCCATCGAGGGCCAAACGGGCATCGGATCCTCCGACAAAAACGCGAGTCAGCGCAATGCGTTCCGGCGCCAGCCCTTCACCGATAATAAGAATTATTCCGAACGGCTTCTGCACGACCCAATGCTGGAAGTAAAGAACGCCCAATCCTGCGAAAACAGCGAGGCACAAAATTGCGAGCAGTTGATTGCGCCACTTCATCAGCGCGATGTATCTGCGCGCGAGTTCTGTTGTCAACGAAAGAACCGCTTGTCCGACTTCATAATCATCGGCAGAGTGCGCGCATATGGCCGGCCCGGTGATTCTCATCATTCGTGATGGCTGGGGCATCAACCCAGGCGGCAAGAAATCACGCGAGCAAAATGGCGACGCCACCCTTCTTGCCAGGACACCCTTTCACGACCAGCTCTATCGTGACTATCCGGGAAGTAAACTCAGCGCGAGCGGATCGGATGTTGGTTTGCCCGAAGGCCAAATGGGCAACTCGGAAGTCGGGCATCTGAATTTGGGCGCGGGCCGCATCGTTCTCCAGGACCTTACGCGAATCAATAAGGCGATCGTCGATGGAGAGTTTAAACATAATAGTGTCGCGCAGGAAACTTTCGCAGCCGCGCGTAGCCATCGACTCCATTTGTTAGGCCTCGTTTCTGACGGTGGTGTCCACAGCCATTACGACCACATGATCGCGCTCGCGAATGCGGCCAAAGCCGCCGGAGTCGACGAGATTTTCGTGCATGCGTTTACCGACGGTCGCGATTCGTCGCCCACCGGCGGACGCGAGTACTTAAAAATATGCGAAGAACAACTTCGCGAAAGCGGCGCGCAAATTGTGACTGTTGTCGGACGGTATTTCGCGATGGATCGCGATCGGCGCTGGGACCGGGCCAAGAAAGCGTGGGACGCAGTCGTTCTTGGACGAGGTGAAATTTGCAAAGATTCACCATCGAACGCTGTTGCTCGACAATATCGCGCGGGCAAGACGGATGAGTTCATGCCGCCGCTGATTTTTTCTCAGGCGAACGAGCAACGCGTTCGCGATGGCGATGTCGTTTTGTTTTTCAACTTCAGAGCCGATCGCGCGCGCCAATTATCGCAAGCGTTTCTGTTCAAGGACTTCGATGGCTTTGACCGCGAAGTGTGGCCGCAAGTCAAGTTCACGTCTTTAACGGAGTACGACGTTCGCTTTCAGGCGCCATTCATTTTTCCTTCGCAAGACCTCAAAAACATTCTCGGCGAACTGGTGAGCGCCGCGGGCAAATCGCAGCTGCGCATCGCCGAGACCGAAAAGTACGCGCACGTCACCTATTTCTTTAATGGCGGAGTCGAAAAGCCTTTTCCGGGCGAGGAGCGGAAACTCGTCCCATCGCCGAAAGTGGCGACTTACGATTTGCAGCCCGAAATGAGTGCGTTTGAGCTAACGGACGAACTTCTCGCACGCCTCGGCAAATTCGATCTGATCATCCTCAACTTTGCCAATCCCGATATGGTTGGTCACACCGGCGTCGTGAAAGCCGGTATCAAAGCGGTCGAAACGGTAGATGAATGTTGCAGCCGGATTATTCCGAAACTGCTTGAGCTCGACGGCAAATGCATCCTCACCGCTGACCACGGCAATTGCGAGCAGATGCGAAATCCCGACGGCTCACCCAATACCGCGCACACCACCAACCTTGTTCATTTCATTTACGCGGCCCAGGACGCCGGGCAATTTCAATGCCAAGACGGGATTCTGGCCGATGTTGCACCGACGCTTCTGTTTTTGCTCGAAATGGAAAAGCCGAAAGAAATGACCGGGCGCAACTTACTGGTGAGACGCGGCTAAGATCGACAACCTGCGCGCGTGATCTGTTCGAAGGTGATCTCGTGTTGTCGATTTAAGACGCGGGTGCCGGCTATGGCGATCCGCTCCAAAACGCGCAGCTGACTTTCGGGCTCTGTTTCGTGCCACGCCGGTTTGCGGGCCAGGACCAACTCGCCGTTCGATTCAATTAACGCGCCCCAGCCGATCGGAATTTCGGACTCGCGAAACAATTCCTTAGGCAAAACGAGAAAAAACAGATTTGCGCAGCGATAGCGAATTAGCGTTTCGAATTTCGTGCAGTCGAAAAGCCGGTTCTGTAATGCCTGCATTTGGCGCACGACCTGTTTATAACCGCGGTGCTCGATCGCACTGAAATTGTGCGAATCGAATTCGGCGAAGAGCGAATCGGCGACGCGGAGGGCTGGATAATGAACCCGCAGAGTTCTCTCCAGAATCTCACGACGTTGATGAACTTTTTCGAGACGCCGCATCGTTGTAGAAGTGCATCCGTTGTCACGTCGGAGGTCGACCATCGCTTGTTTGCACTCGAAAATTGCGGTGACGCCTGTTTGTTTTCCGCTCTGGCGATATGCCGCCATGTCTGCGCGATATCGACAGCGCGGCAAAGTGACTTCCATCGCACACGCCGAGTAGCCTTGCCTCTGCGCCCAAACGAGCGCCAGGCGTTTCAGCCCAGCATGCGCCTCTGTTTCGCCGTTACGACTCGTCAGACGCTGATCCATTCCGCCAGTTCCCGCGCCCAGTAGGTCACGATAATGTCTGCACCGGCGCGCTTGAGTGAAGTCATGATCTCGAGAACAGCCGCGCGTTCTTCGATGATACCTTTGTCGGCGGCGGCTTTGATCATCGCGTATTCGCCGCTGACGTGATACACCGCAGTCGGTTTTCGGAAGCGCTCCCGCACGCGCCATAAGATGTCGATGTACGGCAACGCCGGCTTGATCATCACGATGTCCGCGCCTTCTTCGATATCGAGCCCGACCTCTCGCAACGCTTCATCGGCATTTGCCGAATCCATTTGATAGGAGCGGCGATCTCCAAATTGCGGTGGACTTTCTGCGGCTTCGCGAAACGGACCGTAGAAAACAGAAGCGAACTTCGCCGCATAACTCATGATGCCGGTTTCAGCGAATCCGTTCATATCAAGCGCTTCGCGGATGGCGCCGATGCGGCCGTCCATCATGTCGCTGGGCGCAACCATATCGGCGCCAGCTTGCGCATGAGAGAGCGCCGTTTTTACGAGAAGATCGACGGTCTGATCGTTCAGGACATGGAAATGGTCACCATCGATGCGCGTCACACCGCAATGCCCGTGACGCATGTATTCGCAGAGACAAACGTCCGTAATCGCCACCACCTCCGGACATTTTTTCTTAATCGCGCGTAGCGCTTTCTGGACAACGCCGTTTTCGGCATAAGCACCGCTCGCTTGATCGTCTTTCTTTTCCGGAATCCCAAAAAGGAGAATGGCTTGGAGCCCGGCGTCTTGCGCCTGCCGCGCTTCGTCGACGATTTCGCCAAGCGGGAGCTGGAAAACGCCGGGCATGCTCGCGATCGGGCGTCGTTTGTCGATCTTTTCGTTTACGAAAAGAGGCAACACGAAATCGTGCGCGGTGAGATTGGTTTCGCGAACAAGATTCCGCAGAGCCGGAGAGCGGCGCAACCGTCGGGGACGATGAACCAACTTTCGCACGCGACGAGGCTACGCGTTTGCGGATTACGTCGCAAGTTCACTACTTGACGGCGCTGCGTGTTGGCAGTGAAGTCGCATTTCGTGGGTGCGACAAATTACCTGCTGATCGATATCAGCAACTCGTTCACCAAAATCGCGTTCGCCACGCGGCGGCGTATTTCGAAACCGACGCGCGTTCCCACCGGAGACTTCAACGCTCCGATGCTTCAACGATTCGCGGGACGACACAAGATCGACATCTTCGTTGTTTGCTCGGTCGTGCCGAAGAAAAATGGCGCGGTCCGGAAAGTGGCGAAGCGATCGAAAATTTTGTGGTTAACGCCGCAGGTCGAACTCGGGGTTGGAATCGATTATCCAAATCCGAAAACAATTGGAGCAGATCGCTTGGCGAATGCGGCAGCGGTCGCGGCGATTTATGGATGCCCGGCGATCGTAGTTGATTTCGGAACGGCGGTGACTTTCGACATCGTTTCTTCGCAACGAAAGTACATTGGCGGGGTGATTGCGCCCGGCCTGGAATCGATGACCAACTTTCTTTATCAGCGCACAGCTTTATTACCAAAGCTCTCTCTGAAGGAACCGCGCTCAGCGGTGGGAAAATCGACGATCGAGGCGATGCGTTCCGGCGCGATAATTGGCTATCGTGGCCTGGTGCGGGAGATCATTGCCAGGATCAAGGCCGAGCGTTTCCCCAGCAAAAAGGTGCATGTGGTAGCCACCGGCGGATATGCGGATTTGATCGGGGCCCGGCTGCGCGAAATCGACGCCGTCCATCCAAATCTTACTCTGGAAGGCCTGCGGATAGTCGCAAATCTCAACACCTGAAAGGGCTTAATTCCTGCTGCTTTGGCGCCCGGAAAAATCCTCTTCCAGCGTTGAAATTTAGGCTTGTAATCGGGCTTTCGAAAAGGTTTGATTTGAGCAGGCATGAAGATCCGGAAAATCGCGGCGGTCGCAGTGTTGGTGCTCGGTTCCTTGGCAGCGGACAACGTTGCTCCCTCGAAAGCGGAACTCGAAGCAATGTACGACAAAGCTTTTCGAGCATTCGACGCGAATAATTTTCCGGAAGCACTGAAAGAACTCGACGCAATTGACGCGCGTCAACCAGACCTCGCCGAATCGCAAAATTTGCGTGGCGTGATCATGATGCGCCAGGGGATCTACGACAAAGCCGAGGGAGCGCTGCACGAAGCGTTGCGGATCGATTCGAAATTTTGGAACGCTCGCTTCAATTTGGCCGAAATTCCATTTCTACGAAAGGATTGGACTGGGGCGCGCACTCGTTTTCAGGAGTTACTTTCGAGCAACGCGACTGAGCTGCAGGGCGAAGCGACGCAACTCATTCAGTACAAAATCTTGCTGACCTATTTGCTCGAGAACAAGGAGAACATGGTCGACTCGATTCTGGCCAAGTTCGAGCTTTCTCCGGACACGCCGGCTGTCCATTACGCGAACGCAGCCATCGCACTTCAGCAAAGCAAGACAAAGGAAGCGAAGGATTGGATGGCGCAAGCGGAAAAGAATTTTTCGCCGCAACTGAACAAGCTTTTTGCCGAGTCGCTTTACGAAGTAGGTTGGCTGCAAAAACAGGCCGGCCAATCACGCGCCGCGCTGGAGTTGACCACCGCAGCCGAGCGCGCGGCCAAGGGCAAGGCGTTTGCTCGCTCCCGCGTCGAACAGGCGCGGCAGGCTTATCAGCAACGCGACTTTGTCGCGGCCCGCAAGTTTATCGATGACGCGGACGCAGCCGATGCGAACCAGCCGGCGACTTTGAATTTGCGCGGCGAAATTCTGCTCGAGCAAAAGCAGTTCGATCAGGCCGAAGCTGAATTCAAAAAAGCATTGAAAGCCGATTCAAAATTCCGGCAGGCCCAATTCAATCTGGCGTTGGTACCGTTGAAGAAAAAGGACTACGCCACCGCGCGCGAACGATTCGAAGCGCTCTTGGGCAAGGTACCCGGCGGAGACAAAGGCGAGGCGGCGCAGCTCATCAAATTCAACGTCTACATGACATGGTTGCTCGAGGGCAAAGACAGTCGCGCCCAAAAGTTGATGGAGCAGTTTCAATTTACCGGCGACACGCCGGCTCTTTATTACGCGCAGGCCGCATGGGAGTTTAAGCATAACAATCCAACCAAAGCGACCGATTGGATTACTTCTGCCAAGAAAATTTATTCGCCCGCGCTGAACGTCGTTTTCGCGGATTCTTTTTACGATCTTGGCTGGATGCAAAGCCCGGCGCTTGCGACATCGCCGGCACCGGCCGCCGAGGCCGCCACCGCTTTGGCAGAAGCGCAGACCGAATCGAGTCCGGCAATAGAACCAAGCCCAATTCCTGGAGCGGCTGCGAAGGGTAAGGCAGCCGACGCTAAAACCAAGACCGCCGCGCCCGCGATTGCGGGAATGGAAGCGACCGCTCCCAAACCGGAAGAGGCCGCCGCCAGCACCGCCATCACAGAATCCTCCGGCGCCGCGCCTGGATCACTCGCAGCAGGCAGTCCAGCCAGACCTGAAGAGATTCCGACGTCGCCCGCTCCCAATTTTTCACCTGTCGTAGAAACGCCGGTCGCAGCGGCTGGTGCGCCAGCATCGTCCGCAGCGGTCCCCATTACGCGCCAAGAACCGGTCGTTGCGAAGTCCCAGCCCGCCAAAGCGCCTGCTCAGGCGGCAGTGCCGCCGGTTGCCCCCGCGAAAGCAACGGTGGTTGCCGCGGCATCGGCTACTCCCGCAACCGCGCTGGCTCCGGCGCATGTTGGCGAACTTTCGCGCGGAAAATTTGAAATCGGCAATTTGTTCGCAGCCATTCTAGTTTTGGCCGGCATTGGGGTCATCGGATGGGTCGTTGTATTCGAAGTTCGCCGCCGCGGAATCCATCTCCCAAGTTTCCGCCGCGCCGCACCAGCGACCGGCCCGCAGTTGGAAGGAATGGAATATGCACCTGCGGCTCCCAAAGAAATGAAAGTTATGCCACGATTGAGCGGCGGCCCGCGACAGGTCTCCCTCAAATTAAAAGCATCCGAACCGTCCCTCCGCCGCGCCGTAGTTCCAGTTGGAAAGCCGAGTCGCGTCTTTGGTGAGACGGCTCCGGAACCTGCAGTCGAGGGCAACGGCGAGCATCGGTTCGAACTAGAGCCAACGGTAGAAACATTCGAAGCGGTCGGACCGGTTGTTGAGCAGGGCGAGATGCCGACGGAAGCTGTTGGCGAACTGGTCGGGCAGCCGGAATGGTTCGCGCCTCAGGCCGAGCTACCGGAAGTTGAAATTCCGCAGTTCGTGCCGCAGCCAGAAATAGCCACAGCTGAGATTCCGCAACCAGTCATCGCTCCGGCGGAAGAAATTACGGTCCCAGAAATTCAGCCGGTCTTTGCCGAAGCTGCCACGATTACGGAACCCGAAGTTCGGCCCGTCTTCGCACAAACGGAAGCCGTTGCCGAGCCGGAGATCGAGCCCGTGGGTCAGGGCCAACCGATTCCTCAGTTGACGCCTGTGGAGGAACCGTCCATCATTGAAGTCGTCACTGAACCGGAACCGGCCGGATTTGACGCGCTTCGTCAACCTAGCGAGCCGTCTGTTGAGCCTGTTTTCGAGTCACCAATTTACGAACCAACCACACCAGTAAACATGCCTGAACCGATCCAAATCCCAACCGCTCCAGCCGGCCGAGGTGGCGCACCTCATCCAGCGGGCGCGATGCAAACTGCCGTCCAACTCTCTTTCTCTTTCGAGATTGCGTCCATGCAACTCACGCCAACTTTCAAGATGGGCGCGCTGCAATTACGGCCTGCTTCAAAGATCGTGACGATGCGCCTGGCTGGCTCTTCTCCGCAGCCGGCGATGAACCTACAAGTGACTTTCGAGATTGCCCGAATCCAGCCTGCCGGAGGGACACTCGGAAGCGTCCGTCTCACTCCATCGCAACAGCAGCGTCCAAGCGTGGTTGGATCGCCTTCGTTCACCGTCGGAGGTTTGCATCTGGTTTCGGATTTCGCGGCCGCACCGCTTCAACTGACGCCATCGCAGCAGGGACAAGCCGCGGTCCAAGTCGTGGCTCCATTCCAAATCGCCACGGTCGAGTTTTCGCCCTCGTTCGAAATCTCGTCGATTGTGCTCAACTCGAATTCGAAACAGGTATCCGTGCAACTCCCAAGCGCAGGTGGCGCAGCCGTCGAAGGCGCGCCAACGTTCGAGATTTCGAATTTGCAGCTCACTGGCAGCGGCGAAATCGGAATGATGCAGCTGAGCCTGCTCGGTCAGGGTCCAAAGCGCGCGGCCTAGTCCGGCGCGCAAGATCGACATTTTCAAACAGAGCGATTCCCACGAATCGCTCTGTTTTTGTGTACGGCCGACTACTTTCCTTTAACGAAGTTGCTGCGGTTCAAGGAACGAAGCTCCTTGGGCAAAAATTCGCCGTCTCGGCGAATTAGTTTTCCGTCGAAATAAATCTCGCCGCCGCCGTAACTCTTTCGTTGGATATTGACCATGTCCCAGTGGACTTGGCTGCGATTGCCATTGTCTGCTTCTTCGTAGGCCTGGCCGGGGGTGAAGTGAAACGACCCCGCGATCTTTTCGTCGAAAAGAATGTCTCGCATTGGCTCGAGCACGTAGGGATTAAATCCGAGCGAAAATTCGCCGATATAACGCGCTCCGGCATCGGAATTGAGAATCTTATTCAGTTTGTCGGTCTCGTTGCTGGTTGCCTTAATGACTTTACCTTTTCGAAAATCAAGGCGGATCCCGTCGAAGCCGATACTTTGATAGATCGTTGGCGCATTAAATGTGATGTGACCCTCCACCGAGTTCTTCACCGGCGCCGTAAAAACTTCTCCGTCCGGAATGTTCCGATCGCCCCCGCAGATGACCGCCGGAATTCCCTTGATACTAAATCGCAAATTCGTTTCGGGTCCTTTGATTTGAACGCGGTCTGTCCTTTCCATTAGCCCTTTCAGGGCTTTCATTCCCGGCTGCAGCTTCTCGTAATCAAGCGTGCAGACTTCGAAAAAGAAATCTTCGAACGCTTCCGTGCTCATTCCCGCGAGTTGCGCCATTGACGGAGTCGGCCAGCGCAGCACGACCCACTTCGTTTTCTTGACTCGTTGATCCTGCACCGGTCGCATTTTCTTAGCGACGAGCTGCATTTTCGCTACCGGCACGTCGCACAATTCAGTGATGTTGTTGCTGCCGCGTAATGCGATGTAGCCCTGCATTTTTTTCATGCGGGCCAGCTCATGCGACGCAGCCAGGTCTAGTTGTCGATCCGACGCCTCCAAGGCAAGTTCACGCCCAATGCGGGCGCGCTGGACCTGCACGAATGGAGTTGCCCCCACTTTTCGCGCCGCCCGAACGAGCGCGATCGTCATTTCATCGGGAACATCAAAGGCCTCAATCAACACGTTCTCGTTGCGCTTGAGCCGGGTTGAATACTCCACCAGAAGTTTTGCGAGCTTATCGAAACGCGCGTCATGCATAGAACGCTACGATTCCATTGAGTCCGCGGGATGCAACCGCGCCCCGACTAGTCAGATTAATCCCTTCGGCGAAAGCGGGCCGCGAGCGCGCCGTCGAAATTGTCCTGAAAAGGAATGGAACGTCTCTCTTCCTCCAGCTGCAAGATCGACATCTGCCGAAGAATCTCCTGAACGACGCCCTCATTTTCCTCGCGTTCAAGGCTGCACGTGCTGTAAACGAGAATTCCGCCGGGCTTCAATAACGGAAATACAGCGCGCGCAATTTGAATTTGTCGCTTTTGCATCCGGTCAAAGTCCGCTGGTTTCAAGCGCCAGCGAACATCAACCCGACGTCGCATCACCCCGGTATTACTGCACGGAGCATCAACCAGGATTCGATCGAACGGTGCTTCCGAAAGAATTTCTGGTGGAACTACAGATTTCGTCCAGTCATGACAAACGGTTTTGCCAATTTGAACACCAAGTCGGGTGAGGTTTTCGTCGAGTAAATTTAAGCGAGCGGGTTCGCGATCGCAGGCGACTATCAAGCCTTGGTTTTCCATCAGCTCGGCGACATATGCAGTTTTTCCGCCGGGAGCTGCGCAGGCGTCGAGAATCTTTTCGCCCAATTGCGGCTGCAACAACTCGCATGCGATCGATGTGCTCGGGTCCTGGATATAGCAGTCACCCTTTTCGAGCGCATCCGCCAGTGAAGAGAGTTCAACGAAGGTCGGAATATTGGGCAACGTTCGCGGGTTGCCATAGCGATCGAGAAAAGTTTGGCGATCAATCTTTAGCTGATTAATTCGCGCGTAAATTGGTGGCGGCAGGTTGTTCCACGCGCACAGAGCTTCGGTGGCATCGGTTCCGAATTGTTTCTCCCAGCGCTCAATCAAGAACTTCGGGTGCGATGCTCGAACATGGAGCGGTTGTGACTTCGCTTTGTCTCGCAACTCTTGCCGGCCGCGGGCGGCGGAGCGCAGCACCGCATTTACGATGGGGCGTTGGCGTTTCGGAGCAACCTCGACCGTTTCGTAAACGGCGGCATGTTCCGGCGTCTCGGCGATAAAGATTTGATAAAGACCCAGGCGCAAAAGATCTCGAAGATCGACATCTACGTGCGCGCGGCGCAGCGCTCCGATCCAAAAATCGAGCAGAGTGAGATTTCGCAAAACGCCGTAGAAAAGTTCGAGCGCGAATGCGCGATCAGCCGGATGAAGGGCGCTTCCGGAGAGCGCGCTTGAAACGATCGCGTCAGCGAACTGCTTTTTTCTCCGCCAAGTTCTCAGCGCGGCGAGAGCGACTCCGCGAGCAGAGATCTGCGCCACGAGATTTCAGCGGGGAAGGACGCTGGCGCGACCGATGGAATGATAATGGAAACCGAGTTCGCCCATCGTCTCCGGATTCAACAGGTTTCTTCCGTCGAATACGATCGGCGTCGTCATCCGCTTTTTGACGGCGGCAAGATCAACATTGGCGAACTCATCCCATTCCGTAGCGATCACCAGTGCTTCGGCCCCGTCGACGGCTTCCAATGCGGACGTCGCGAACTTCGCGTCTGCGACTGCCTTGAGCTCGCGCGCTTTCTCCATTCCTTTGGGATCGTAGGCGGTCACGTGCGCGCCTTCGCGCAACATTGCGTCCACCAATTCGATCGCGACCGATGAGCGAACGTCATCGGTGTCCGGCTTAAACGTCAAACCCCAGACCGCGATTTTCTTTTCCCGCAAAACCCAAAGCGTATCGCGGATAAGCTTGAGAAAACGCTCTTTTTGTCCCGCGTTAACTCGCTGCACTTCTTTCAAAAGAGTAAATGGAACACCGAGTTGCTCGCTGATTTGGATGAAGGCAGCGATATCTTTTGGAAAACAGGAACCGCCGTATCCGATCCCGGCATTGAGAAATTGGCGACCGATGCGCCG
Source organism: Chthoniobacterales bacterium (assembly GCA_038230255.1). Taxonomy (GTDB): domain Bacteria; phylum Verrucomicrobiota; class Verrucomicrobiia; order Chthoniobacterales; family UBA10450; genus AV40. The sequence continues at coordinate 92,307 of JBBRNP010000004.1, read as the reverse complement.
GTCCATCCCGATTCCGTCCGCGACTTTTTCGACGTCTGCTCCACTGGCGTCGCAAATCGCGGATATGGCGTTGATGTAGGAAATTTTGAGGGCGAGGAAGGAATTGGCCGCGTGCTTGATCAGCTCGGCGCTGTTAATCCCTGTGACCAGCACCGGTGCCATGAAAGGTTCGTAAACTTTCTTCATCAGATCGACCGCGTGCTGACTTTGGGCGCCAATGACTATCCGGTCCGGATGCATTAAGTCGTGAATGGCGCAACCCTCGCGCAGGAACTCGGGATTACTGACCACGTCGAACTTTGCGCCGTGCCGGTTATAGCGCTTGATCGTCTCCGCGACGCGCTCGCCGGTTTTCACCGGCACCGTGCTCTTATCAACGATGACCCGATAATCGGTGAGGACATCGGCAATTTCGCGCGAAACTTTTTCGATAAAGCTAAGATCGACATCTCCATTTGGCTGTGGCGGCGTTGGCACCGCGATGAAGATGATCTGTGACTTATCTACGCCTTCACGAATGCTGCTGCTGAAGTGCAATCGATGAGCCGAAACGTTGCGATGAACGATTTCTTCCAGACCGGGCTCGTAGATTGGAATGCGCCCGGCTTGGAGCGTCTTTATTTTGCTTTCGTCATTGTCGACGCAAATGACATTGTGGCCAACGTCCGCAAAACAGGCTCCTGTGACAAGCCCCACATAACCGGAACCAATAATTGAAATATCCATCTTAAACAGGAACGGCGCCGATTATTGTCCTTCGCTCCCTGGGTCGAAATTGAGATCGAAGCCGAATTTTGGAAAAGCTTTCAATGTGAAGGTTAATAGCACGCCGTATTCCTTTACTCCGGCGTTATCGCGGACGACTGCGCCGAAAGAAGCGACCCAATTGGTCAGGTCACGGTAAATGGAGTAACGCTGCTGTTCAATAGTGCGGGTCGTGCCTTCGTACTGTTCCTGAAATCCAATCGCCCAATTGTCATTCAGGCGATAAAACCCGCCGACGACATAAAGACTGCTGTTCTTGAAAAACGGATTGTTGTTGAGATAACGATGGCCCGCGCTCAACTGCAGATTCGCCATCGGCTGCACGGTGAAGCTGGAGTTCACTTCGGTAAATCCTTTATCAAATGCCGGCAGTTGAGAATCGATTGAAACGGACGCCCACGGCAACGGGGCGAAACGAAGCCGATTGAACAAGTTTGAATAGGGCGTTCGGTCGTAAGGATTGTCAAAGTTCACGTCGAAAAAGGTGTCCAGCTCCAGCCATGTCACCGTCAAATCGTCTCGCCGGGTTTCGAGCCGGTTACGAACTCCGGCCCGCCAGATCGTCCAACGATCGATCGAATCGACGGACGTGAATTGAGGAAAATCGATCGGGCGCAACTGGGTTGACGGTTCGAAGCGATCGAATTGCAAAACGGCGGCCGGATCCACGCCGTTGTTCCAGACGTAGGAAAAATTCGTGAAAGGCTGGATTACGTGAAGCAGTCCATCCAAACCAAACGCCCGAGTCTCAACGTTCTCCCACGACCGTGAAATCTTAAAGGATGCTTCCGCGCCGGTGTTGAGAATCGTCCGCAGTTTATCTCCACCTCTTTCCAGGGGCATGGCGAGGGTCGGATCTGGGAGGAGAAACTCCGGAACCAGGGGATTAGGGTCGGGCGTAAATATTGTTTTCCCCAGATCACGTGTCTGATCGTAATACGTTTCGCGAAAACCAGCTCGTGGGACGATGGAAAGCCAGCCGAAGTACGTGTTCGGATAGAGAAGCTGATGAAAAGTGTCGACCCGAACAGTGCTGTAATTTTGAAATCCTGAACCATCCGCAAAGTTGCGATGCAAATCAGCCACGCCGGTTTCGCCTTCGTAAAAGATAGGTCCGCCGAAAAGCGCGTGCCGTTTTATGTCGAGGACGACTTCCGGTAAACGCTCGGTTTGCTCAAAGAAGTCGTTCGCCTGAAATCGTGCGATCCCGGTTAAGGTGTAGAAGGGATTTGTTTTGGCGACTGCCACGACATTATCCGGCACTGGATTAATCCGGAATTCACTCTGATAAAAATCCTGCATCAGGAAGCGATCGCTCAACTTGGTAACATCGACGATCCCATAAATATCTGACGTAAACTGGGTCTGATCTTGCAGACTCACTCGATACCGGCCCGTGCTAATCTCGCCGCGCGGCAAATCAGTTTTGTTGATCTCCGGATTCTGATCTTCTATGAAATAAGCCTTCAACTTTAGGTTGCTGGACTTGTCTTTGCCGTAATCGATGTCCGATTCAAAACCGACTGCCACACCTCGCCGGCCGCGATAGTCGAGTCGAATCCGCCCTTTAATGTCGTCAGTTATTGGAAAGGCTACTTGGGTAAGGAGCGAAGGTCCCCAGGAGCTCAGATACGCAGGTGAAACCGTGAAACTGAAGGCATCGTCTAGCGACTGATACAGGTACGGCCACCAAAAGATCGGAACTTTTCCGACATAGAATGTAACGTTTTGAAAGACGACGTGGTCGTTTTCATAAACGCGCACTGTACGTGCGCGCAGATGAAAGTCCGAGCGACGGGAATCGTCAGTCGTAAAGGTGGCATCTTCGACGCGATAAACGTTCGCCGAAGTTTCGGTCACGTTGTGGCCGCTGAGGAAGTAGGGATGGTAGTCCGTGCGCACATTATTCGTGCGGATTTGCTTCGTCTCGATGTTGTAAACTCCACGCTCGGCGACGTAGATGTTAACGTCCCGGTAGATGCGGACGTGGCCTTCTACTGAGACTTCATGCGTGCGGGAGTTGTACTGGGCAAAGTCTCCGTAAATATCGGTGTCGCCAATGTGAATCGCTACATTATCGCGGGCTGTGGCTACGCCGTTTTCGTAAGTGGTCTCTCCACTGGAAGTTATCTCCACCGGGTCGTGGTCGGAGGTATTGTTTGCGGCGCTCGCTACGCCAGCCGCCAAAACCATAAAAAAAATCCCCCTGACCAGCGTTCGCATGGCGGACGCCGAAGGTACCGTAGGTGGCCCCGGTTGCAAAGGTAAAAGCAGGTCGGACGCGGCCTGCTTAGATCGACAATCGCAGTCCGGCGGCCTGCTGATTCAGCCCGCAGCTTAAGATGATCGCTTTTGCGCAAGATATCTCGTCGGGTGCCGGAAAATTGAGCCCAGCATCTCGAGGCGGATGGAGCATCTGCGGGAGGCGTTTCGTTCGTAGGGCCTGGGCGCCAGCGATTACCTGCCAAAGCGCGCTCGCACCGACGCTTTCGCCAAGGGCCGGCTTGGCGCTGTAAACTGATGCGCTGGGTAATTCGTGTTTTATCGCGTCTCGTTCGGCCAGATCGACAAAAGTTCCATTCGCGCTCGCGACGACGCAGGCATGCTCATCCGCCAGATCGTGCAGAATTCGCCGCACGATTTCGTTTGCTTCACGACGCTGAGAAAAATTCCCGCCCGCATCAATTGCGTCGATTTCTACTGCACCCTGACGAGCGAGTAATACGGCGCCCGCTCCCTCGCTCAAAATCATGCCGCGAGGTGGATCGTGGAACGGTTCTACCGGCGGTTGGTTTTTGAGGAGTCGCCATCTGTGATAGGCATCGCAGAGCAACCAGTCCGATTCCTCCGCGCCCACCACGAGACAAGACTCGAGTTCCCCATTGTCGAGTAGATCGCTTGCCATCTTCATCGCCAACACGCCGACGGCGCCGTCTCCAACAAGTGTGTAACTTGCGCCTGTAATCCCGAGGATCGCGGCAAGATGGCTGGCGGGCGCATTAAAAACTGTTTCCGGGAAAAGCAGGGGACTCGCCGATTGCGCACCGGACTCGACCACGTTGTGATAAAAACGTTTTGTATAAACGACGCCGCCGTTCGAGACGGCGAAAACCAGCGCCATTCGTTCCGCGTCGATCTCTCCGATTGTCGATCTTGCTTCCGCCAAAGCATCGAGCCCTGCGGCGGACGCAAAGCGCGAGATCGCGCTGGCGCGGCGAAGACGCGGATGCGACGGCAAATCTTTCAGCGCGTCATCGGGAACGCGGAAGCCGGCATATACTTTCTCAGAGATTGCATCGGTAATTGGTTGCCCGCACGCTTCATCGCCGTGGAGCAACCGCTCCCAGACCGGGTCGACGCCGCGACCAAGCGGCGTTATCAAACCCATGCCTGCTATCCGCAGGTTCATTCTGCGAGCTTCTGGATCAGGACGGAAGCATTCGTGCCGCCGAATCCGAATGAATTTGAAAGGACGATGTCGATCTTGGCTTCGCGAGATTCGTTTGCCACAACGTTGAGATCGAGGTCCTGGTCGGAATTCCGGAAGTTGATATTCGGTGGCAGGAGCTGCGCTCGCAACGCTAGTAAGCAGACGGCGGCCTCGATGGCGCCGGCCGCGCCCAACGAATGGCCAATCATGCTCTTGGTGGAGCTGATCGGAACGTCTCCGAACAATTCCTTAATCGCTTTTCCTTCCGCGGCGTCGTTGAACGTGGTCGCTGTGCCGTGGGCGTTGATATAGTCTACATCTTCCGTGGAACGATTTGCGCTGCGCAATGCTTGTCCCATTGCCCGTCGCGGTCCGCTTCCGGAAGGATCGGGCTGGGTTAGATGATGGTTGTCCGTGGAAATCCCGTAGCCAATGATTTCGGCTAAGATCTGCGCTCCTCGCGCACGCGCACTTTCCAAATTCTCGAGCGCGAATGCCGCGGCGCCTTCGCCGAGAACCATGCCGGTACGATCGCGATCGAACGGTCGGCATTTTTCGGGCGTTGAAGCCTGCAAGGAATCGAATCCGACAAAGACCAGTTCGGAAATCGCGTCGTAACCGCCGGTCAACACACGCTGATACTTTCCTGATCGCACACATTCAAACGCGTGTCCGATTGCATTCGTGCCCGAAGCGCAGGCATTGGCGATGATTTGGCAGGGCGTCGAGATTTTGAATGCATTTTGTGCGTCGATCACAGGTTTTTGCGGCGGATAATTTGCAATCCACCCCGGCGAATGTCGCAAGCCCTGATGGCGACGTAACGCGCGATAATAATCCTGCCCGAATGACATTCCGCCGCTCGTTGTGCCGATGACCGTCTTTTCCGGCTTGAATTCAGGATCCTGCCCAAACAATTCCTCAAAAACGGCCATCATCATGCGGGTGGCTCGATGCAGCCGATCGGTCTTTCGGCTCCTTTGCCGTCCGTTGCGCAGGGTTTCGTCTGAGATTTGACCGGCAGTTTTACATCGACATTTATCGACGTCGAACCGGGTTACCGGCGAGACGCAATCCTTATTGGCCCGTAGCGACGCCAGGGTATCCTCCAAGCCTGCGCCCAGCGGGCTAATTACCCCGGCAGCGACTACTGCCACCCGGGATTTCGCTGTTTTTCCGCCTAAATCGTTAAATCTCGCCATATCAGCGCCACTTAGTCCGCGATTTTGGTTGCTTTCCCAACCGAAGCACCTTACACAATGTGCCCGAAAGGAGAAAACAGCAGCTCGGAAGTCCGCCGATTGTCATCTGAAATTCACTCAGCGGCGATTTGAAATAGATAAGCGGGAATAGTGTCCTGGCGGCGTTTTCCAGATTAGATTCAATGGCAACTAAATTATACGTGGGAAATCTCCCATTTAACACCACCGAAAACGAACTACAGGAGCTCTTTTCGCAAGCAGGCCCGGTGCAGGAAGTCATGCTTATGCAGGACAAATTTACCGGCAAATCCCGTGGCTTCGCTTTTGTGACCATGGGCTCCGACCAAGACGCGCAAAAAGCGATCGCGGAAATAAACGGCAAAACTCTCGAAGGCAGAGCGCTGACCGTTAATGAAGCACGCCCGCGCGAACCGCGGCCCCCAGGCGGCGGCGGAGGCGGCTATGGTGGTGGTGGCGGTGGCGGTGGCGGCGGCGGCGATCGACGCCGCGATGGCGGCGGCGGACAACGCCGCGGCCGATAATCGGCTCGATTAGTTAATAGTATTTTCTGAAGAGCGGTCGCCCGGCGGCGACCGCTTTTTCTTTCATCACGGCTGCGCCCGCCTCCAGCAGCGAATTACCTAAAACAACAATACTTTAAGAAAAGGAGTTCCGATTATGCCCGACAATCCAAACGCAGACGAAAACATCGACATCCCGCCCATACCGAAAGAAACCGCCGGAGCAGTTGCTGGAGCCTTAGTAGGCAGCATGATTGGCCCTGTCGGCACCGTCGTCGGAGGCATTGCCGGCGCGATAGCAGGAAAAGCAGCAAGTGAGCGCCGCCTCGCTCCGGCCGCCAAAAAAGCGGTCGCGCGCGTAGTCAAAACTACACCGGCCCGACGCCTAAAGAAAAAAGCGAAAAAAGCGGTGAAGGCGGCCAAGAAAAAAGCTGTGCGAAAAACGACAAGATCGCGCAAGCGCTCCGCAGCCAAGCGAACAAAAACCAAACCGCGTCGAAGATCGACATCTTCACGGGGTAAAGCGCCAAAGCGACGACGTCGCTAGCCAAGAGATAGAAAATTGGGCAGGGCTGGATTCGAACCAGCGAAGGCGTAAAGCCAGCAGATTTACAGTCTGCCCCGTTTGGCCACTTCGGTACCTACCCTCGCGCGTTTGATATAACTCACGCCCTGCCGCTGGCAAGTCGCGCTGACTATTCAAAAAACTGTGCGACGGACTTTACCACGTACTGCTGCGCTTCACGCGAGATTTCGGGATAGATTGGCAATGCCAGGCTCTGACGGGCGGCGGCTTCCGCTTCCGGAAAATCGCCTGGCTTGTATTCGAGATATTCGAAACATGGTTGCTCGTGCAGGGCGAGCGGATAGTAAACGGCCGTCTCGATTTCGTGTTCGGAAAGATACGCGCGTAACTCATCACGCCGCGCCGAACGGATCACATATTGATGATAAATGTGATGGTTGGTCAGCCTGCTTTCCGCATAAGGCTCCACCGGCAATTTGATTTTTCCGTCCAATCCAACTCGCCGGAACTCCGTCGTGTAAAACGTCGCCGCTTCGCGTCGAGCAGCTGACCAACGGTCGAGGTGGGGCAATTTCACTTTCAGTATTGCCGCTTGCAGTTCGTCGAGGCGGAAATTGCCGCCGATAAACTGATGTTGATACCGCGCTTCCATCCCGTGTTGACGACAAATCCGCAACCGAGCGGCGAATTGATCATTTCGGCAGACCACCAATCCGGCATCTCCGGCTGCGCCGAGATTTTTCGACGGATAGAAACTAAAACAACCGGCGTCACCGATTGTGCCAGCCTTAGCTGATCCACCAGTGAGCGGATAATCGGCGCCTATGGCCTGGGCCGCATCTTCGATCAGCACTAGATTATGCTCGCGCGCAACCGCGAGCATTTCGTTCATCTCGCAGCACAAACCGAAAAGGTGAGCCGGGACGAGCGCGCAAATGGCTTGGCGGTTTTCGTTGACCAATTTTCCTTCCACCCGGTGGCAATACTTGTCGATGTAGCGTTTCAACGCGCTCGCCGAAATGTTGTAGGTGTCTGGCTCGATATCGATGAAGACAGGAGTCGCACCGACGCGCGCGATGCACCCGCCAGTTGCAAAAAATGAATAGGCTGTCGTGATGACGGCGTCACCAAGTCCGATCTCCAACGCCATTAAGACCGCCAGGAGCGCGTCCGTACCGGATGAAACACCAATTGCATGCGGCACGCCGCAGTAGGCTGCGGCCGCTCCTTCGAATTCTGCCAGCTTAGGACCCAAAATGAACCGCTGGCTGGCCAACACCTGGTCGGTGGCCGCGCGAATCTCTTCAGACAGCGCTTGGTATTGTTGGCTGAGATCCAGCAACGGAACGCGCATGATCGATTAGCTTGGCAGTTCCCCGAGGCCGATCAATCCGAAGTTTCCCGCAGGCAGCCAGATTGACCTAAAACTCGCCCTCAGTTAGGCTTGCGGTCATGTCATTGTTGCGCGGGATATTCTGGATCGCTCTGTTTATCTTTTTCACTTTTTGCTTTGTCGTTCTCTTCGAGTACGGCACGCATGACTTCTCCACTGGGTTTCAAAAGGAATTTAGTCGGGTCAAATCGTTTGTAATGAAGCAGGTCGACAAGGCGGAGAAGCCGAAGAAATAGCCTCGCTCGTTAATCGACGAATTCGATTTCGGCCAGATTGTCGATGTAGCCTGCGCGTTGCGCATCGCCCAGAAATCTGCGGATCGCAGCGCGCCCGGTTTCACCGTAATCCCGCGTAAAATCGTTCACGTACATACCGATGAACTTGTCCGCCAGAGTTTGGTTCATGTCGCGCGCGTAAGGCAAAGCGTGCTGCACCGCTTCGTCGCGATGAGCCAGGCCGAAATCGATGCTCTCACGCATGATTTCCGAAAGATCATGTCGAACATCGGCGGGGATGTCCTTGCGAATAACATTTCCCCCAAGCGGCAACGGAAGTCCGGTTTCCTTTTTCCACCACTCGCCAAGATCGACAATCTTCTGAAAGCCGGCTTTGGCGTAAGTCAGTTGGCCTTCGTGAATAATTAAACCTGCCTCAGCATCTCCTCGATTCACCGCCTCGAAGATTTGGTCAAAAGGAACCACGATGTGCTTGAAGTCGCCGAGATAAAGTTGCAGCGCCAAATACGCGCTCGTCATTTTTCCAGGTACGGCGATCACCACATCGCGTAACCATTTTTGGAGATCGACATCTTGATTTGAGACTTGCGATTTGGAGCTTTGAGTTTTCCTGACAAGGATCGGCCCATAGCCGTCGCCCATGCTCGCGCCGCAGGGAAGCAGTGCATATTTCTCGGCGACGTAAGCGTAGGCGTGAATGGAAATCGCCGAAATATGCAGTTCGCCGCGAGTTGCGCGCTCGTTCAGTGTTTGGATGTCTTCCAGCCGGTGTTCGAAACGATAACCGCGCAGATCGATTCTGTTTTTCGCGATCGCGTAGAACATGAAAGCGTCGTCCGGATCCGGAGAATGTCCGAGAGTGAAGACTTCGGGCGCGCGCCACATCGCCGCATGCTAACTGCAGCTAGAGGCCACGCAACAACACGCCCGTTTCTGATTGCCATTTGCGTTATTCGAGCGCTTCCGATAGCCTCAAACACATGGCGAAGATGGCGAAGACCGGTCTCGGCAAGGGTCTCGGCGCGCTCATCGGCACCCGACCATCGCCGGTTCGCGAAGATGTCGATCCTGGCGAATCGGTTCACCAGGTGCGGCTCGCGACGATTGTTCCGAGCCCGTTGCAGCCGCGGAAAAATTTCGCGCCCGAAGCGTTGCAGGAATTGGTTGATTCAATTCGGCAACACGGAATCATTCAGCCGCTGCTTGTCCGGCGCATCGACGGGCGCCACGAACTGATCGCGGGCGAGCGGCGCTGGCGCGCGGCGCAGGAGGTCGGACTCTCCGAAGTTCCGGTCATTGTCCGGACGGCGACCGATTTGGAAGTGCTCGAGCTTTCCTTGATCGAGAACCTCCAGCGGACGGATTTAAATCCAATCGAAGAGGCGCAAGGCTATTCGAGATTGGCCGAGGAATTCGGAATGCGACAGGAGGACATCGCGGTCAAAGTCGGCCGCAGCCGGGCCGCGGTCGCAAATGCGATTCGTTTGCTCGATCTGCATCCGCAAATCCAAACCTGGGTCGTGCAAGATCATTTGTCGGTTGGGCACGCCAAAGTTCTGCTCGGGGTGAAAGCGGCCGAGGAGCAGCTGAAACTGGCAGAGACAATTTTGCGTCGCAACGCGAGCGTGCGCCAAACCGAACGTCTCGTCGGGCGACATCTCGGTGGCTGGAAGAAACGGACGCGGCGAACCGCGGGAGTCACAGTCACCTCTGCCACGATCGCTGACTTGCAGGACAAATTGCGTCAACATCTGGGGACCAACGTCGCGATTCATCATGGACCAAAACGCGGCCGCATCGAAATCGAGTACTACGGCGATGACGATCTCCAGCGCATTTTGAGCATCGTTGGTTTGAGTTCCAGCGACCGCTGAGCGGATTCTAAATGCCGTTTTCTTTCGGGCGGGTAAGTCTGTCGTGTGGCTGTCTGATTCTCGCTGCTTCATGTGCCAAAGGGGACCGGCCGGATATATGGACGCAATTTTCCGGCGAAAAGGCACTCGCTCATGTGCAGCGGTTAGTCGATTTCGGCCCGCGGCCGCCGGGATCCGATGCGATTGAAAAATCACGTGCCTACATTAGGGAACAACTCAAGTCTTCGGGTTGGAATGTCACTGAACAACAGTTCACGGATAACACCCCGCGCGGTCAGGTTCGGTTTGTGAATCTAATCGCGCGATTTGGCCCCATCACAAAACCACCCTTTCTATTTCTGCTTTGTTCGCACTACGACACGAAGATCTTCGATACCTTTCGATTTGTCGGTGCCAACGATGGCGGGTCGAGCACCGGCGTGCTCCTGGAATTGGCGAGAGTGCTAGCTCAACAACCGCGACTGGCCGAAAGGATAGAACTTGTTTTTTTCGACGGCGAGGAAGCCGTCGAAAATTTCAGCGACGCCGACGGGATTTACGGCAGCCGCCACTTTGCGCACGAGCTCGCGCAGAATGGAACGGCCAAACTATTTCGAGGCGGCATTCTCTTCGACCTGGTCGGCGACCGGTCGCTGGATATCACGCTTCCACCCAACTCTCCCACAAAGATCGCTCGCGACGTTTTTGCTTCGGCTGACACGCTCAAGCTGCGAAATCATTTCACCTATTTCGATCAGGATATTACCGATGATCACTCGCCCTTGAACGCGGTCGGGATTCCCGTTCTGGACATGATCGATTTTCACTACGCTCCGTGGCATACGGCTGATGACACGATTGATAAACTTAGCCCGGAGAGTCTTCAGGTTGTCGGCTCGGTGGCGCTTTATTATCTTTCAGAATTCGCGCTGAAATGAGACGGGTTGCTGCGGTTTGCCTTTCGATTGCGATTGCCGCCGTCGTCGGGATTTGCTGCGGACATTTGGCCGCTCGTTCGGTTGTGCTCCGCGATGAACTCGGAATTGTTTGCGGCCGCGGGCATTTACTGGCGCTCGTTCACGGCCTCGGAGTTTATCAGGCCCATGTCGATCGAATCGTGAACGAATCGCATTATCCAGCCGGCGCCGAAAACCGCGAAGGAACAAGCGTCGAACGGCAATCTGCGCTGACCGACCTGATTGCGAACACCGCTCTTCTAGCGCGTGCGACCCGGGAAAGGATTCCGCGAGCCGACGTGAAGCGCGAGATCAGCCTGCTGCGATCGCAATTTCGCGACGACAAAACCTGGAGGCAAGCATTGAACCAGAGCGGCTTCGTTACGCTTTCACGAACGCTCAGAAATGAGTTGCAGGGGCGACAATGGATTTCGAAGCGGATCTCGCCCGAACTCACGGTGACCGACGCAGAATCTGACAGCTTCTACGAATCGCATCAGGAGAATTTCTTTGTTCCCGAGCGGCATCACGTCTCCCATTTATTCTTGGCGGCGCCGCCCGATACCGCGCCGGAGATTATTGAGCGAAAGCAAGTCGCGATAGGCATACTTTCGGTTCGACTGGCGCACGGCGAGGACTTTGCGACTCTGGCGGCACAGAATTCGGAAGACGAAGCGACCAAGCTGCGCGGCGGCGACCTCGGTTATTTTTCGGCGAATCGAATGCCGCCGGATTTTGTTGAAACGACACTGAAGCTGCACCCGGGCGAGATCAGCAAACCGATCCGCACGCGGCTTGGCTTTCACATTCTCAAATTGATCGATGTTCAGCCCGCACGACAAAAGATGTTCGACGAAGCCCGCAACGATATTGCGATTGAGCTGGCAAATCAGAAGCGGGCCACGGCGATCCAACAGCTGATTGTTGATCTTAGCTCGGAAACCGGCTATTTACGGCCACTCTAGCCTCGGTCGAGGCGAACTTCTGGATTGCACGAGGCCGGTTTTCGCCTCAGGCTGAACAGGCGGCCAAAGCTGCGAAAAGGCCGTTCAATCTCCAATGGCGCGTCGAACCAGAAAAAATGTCGGTGTCATCGGGCTCGGCATCATCGGAAGCCGGGTCGCGGAGAATCTGCGTCGCCAGGGTTTTCACGTTTTTGTCTGGAACCGAAACCCACGCCCGGTCCCGAATTTCGTGGGCGCGCCAGGCGAGCTGACCGAGATGTGCGACTACATTCAAATCTTCGTCTCGGACGACGATGCACTTTTGGATGTCGTTCGACAAATGGCCCCAGCACTGGGGCCACGGCACATCGTGATTGCCCATCCGACCGTCGCACCTCATTCAATGCGAAGCGCCGCTGATTTGGTGGAACGGCGCGGGGCGCGTTTTGTGGAAGCGCCATTCACCGGCAGCAAAATGGGCGCGGAAAAAGGCGAGCTCGTTTTTTACGTAGCCGGCGATGAAGTCGCATTGAAAGAAGCGCGCCCCATTTTAGAAGCGAGCTCGAAGGAAATCATCGAGATCGGCGGTCAGATCGGTCAGGCCACGGTGGTCAAACTGGCCACCAACATTGTCACCGGAGCGAGCGTTCAAGCGTTGGCCGAAGGACTCGCGCTTATCAACCAAGCCGGTATTCCTTCCGAAAAATTCGTGGCCGCGCTCCAAAACAACGCCAGCTATTCCAAAACATTGTCGATGAAATTGCCGAAAATGATCGAAGGCAATTTCGAGCCGCACTTCGCGCTCAAACATATGCTCAAAGATATGTTGATCGCTGGCCGTCTCGGCTTGTCCCATCACTTGGAGCTGGCCGTTACGACTGCCGCGCGCGATCGACTTCTGGAGCAGGAGCAACGCGGATATGCCGAGGAAGACTTTTCAGTGATCGCTCGCAAATATTTTCCGGAGATGCAGGTGCCGACAGTCGAGCAGGACTTGGAACTTTTTGAAAAACCGCCGCCGATTGAACCGGCAGCGACAATTTCGAGCATGGGCGAGGTCGCCGCCGCTGTGCAGCCAGAGGTCGAGGTTGCGCCGTCTCCGGAGGAGCCAGCGCCGCAAGCTCAGCCAGTTGCCGAACAATTAGTTCCGGCGGAATCGACCGCCGAACCAACGCCGGCCGCGGTTGAAGCAAATCCGCCGGTCACGCCTGCGCCGGATGTTGTTTCCACCGAAGCAGCGCCCGAATCGGAGGCTGAACAATCGGCCGCGACCAAGTCGCCGATGGATCTGCTCGCGAAATTACTCCGGGGCGAAAGTGCCCGCCCGGACGAATCCTAAAATTAACTGCGCCAGGGAATGACGGCGCAACTTCGCTCGCTCGACCGCGCATTGTTCGATCTTTCCGCGCGCGTAAAGCTGCGTGTCAGTGGCAGCGATCGTTTGCGTTTCCTTAACGGGCAACTGACAAACGATATTCGGAAGGCGACGGAGGCGAACACCGTCGAAGCGTGCGTCTTGAACGCAAAAGGAAAGATGGAGGCCCATCTCTTTGTGCACTCGCACGCGGAGTCTTTCCTGCTTGATGCCGATCCGGCGCTTCAATCAACTCTTCAAGCGCGACTTGAGCGCTACGTCATCGCTGACGATGTGCTGATCGAAGACGTGATCGGGCGATGGTCGATCTTTCATGTGATTAGCGGATCCCCACCGAACTTTTCGGTTCCGGCCCGCATCGTCTCGACGGATCGCTTCGGCCGACCGGGTCACGATATTTGGACCGAAGCGGCTCAACATGGCCAGCTCGCGGCCGAACTATCGAAAGAGTTTGAGCTCTGCGATGAAAATTGCGCGGAAGTTTTCCGAATCGAACAAGGAATTCCACGGTGGGGACGCGAATTGACCGGTGAGATTATTCCGGTTGAAGCCAACCTTGAGCAGCGCTGCATCGATTATGACAAAGGTTGCTACATCGGTCAGGAGACGATTTCGCGTATGAAAATGTCGGGACAACGAAACAAGCAATTATGTGGATTGGTTTCGGTGAAAAATATTCCGCTGATCTCGGGCATGCGCTTGACCGGGGCCGAAGGAAAAGAAATCGGCTGGATCACGAGCGCGACGCGGAGCGGGGAGCGAGAAATTGCGTTGGCCTACGTAAAGCGCGGGTTTAATTCGGTTGGATCCAGGGTCGAAGCGACGTCGGAGGAACGTTCTGCTGTTCCGGCAGAGGTTGTCGACCTTCCATCATTGTCGACATAATCTCTTTTGCCTCGGGAGGTTGCGCGATTTTTAGGTATTGCCTTTTGAAGATCGAGACGTGTAAAGTCGACGCAATATTGTGATAGCACCGATGAACCAGCGATTGCTCGCCGAGATCGGCCGCACTCAGCGGCTTGAAATTCTTAACTCCCTCAAACGCACCAAAGGCATGTCAGTGAACGAATTGGTTGATAAAATGGGAATGAGTTACATGGGGATCAAGCAGCATTGCCTCACTCTCCAGCGGGACGGTTATCTCGACACCTGGCGCCGCCCGCAAAAGATGGGAAGGCCGGAAATGGTTTATCGGCTGACCCGGCGGAGCCACGACCTTTTCCCGAGCGACAGCAACGAGTTCACGCTCGAGCTGCTTAAATCTATTAGCGACATTTACGGAGCGAACGCGCCGGAAAAACTTCTTTACAATGTTTTCGAAAAGCGCACCGCGGCATTGAAGGCAAAGGTGAAAGGCGAGAACGTGGGCGACCGCGCGAAATGGCTGGTCAAAGTGCGCGATGGCGAAGGGTACATGTCCCAGTTTCTTCCTTCCGAAAAAGAGGGTCCGCAGATTTTGGAATGTCATTCGCCGATTTTTAATTTGATCGAGAAATATCCGATCATTGGCCGGCTTGAGCAGGATTTGTTTGGAGCGGTTCTTGGAACGAGCGTGCGGCGCGAGGAAACGCGCACCAGCGGCCTCTACGAGTGCGCATTTTATTTCGCCGCCTGATCCGTTGTCGATCTTGCGCTGCGCGATTTCTTCTTTCGCATCCGTTTAATTTCTGTTGATTGAAGGCCCATGGCTCGGGCCTTTCCCAGCGCGGTTATCGAGAACATTCGGCCGTTGATTGACGGCGGACGTTACCCGGTCAAACGCATCGTTGAAGACGATCTTGCCGTCGAAGCCGATGTGTTTAAAGACGGTCACGACGTCGTGGCGGCCGCTTTGAAATGGCGGCTTGTCGGTGAAGCTCGCTGGCATGAAACGGCGATGTCGCTGGTCGACAACGATCGTTGGCGCGGGATTTGTTCGCTGAATGAGGTTGGTGTTTACGAGTACACGGTTGAAGCCTGGACCGACAGTTTTCGGAGCTGGCGCGACGAGTTTACGAAAAAATTCGAAGCGGGAATTCCCGATCTCATGGCCGAAGCGCTCGAAGGCGCAGCCTTGATCGAAGCAGCCGGGAAACGCGCGCATGTCGCGGATGATTCGGCGCGACTATTCGAATTGTCGGAATGCGTTCGCACCGCGGACAACGAGCAGATCAATAACTTTGTCCATTCAGGCGAGCTCGAAGTGTTGATGGCGACTTATCCTGACCGTTCCTGGGCGACACAATACATGCCGCCACCGCGGGTGATTGTCGAGCGCAGGGAAGCGCAAATCGCGGCGTGGTACGAATTTTTCCCGCGCTCGGCCGAGGGCGACGGCGATATTGGATCGAGATTTCGTGATTGCCTGCCGCGGGTGGATGACGCGCGAGCAATGGGCTTCAACGTAATTTATTTCCCGCCGATTCATCCGATCGGTCATACGAATCGCAAAGGGCGAAACAATTCTGTGACCGCTGAACCGGGCGATCCTGGGGTGCCGTGGGCGATTGGGAGTGAGGCCGGCGGTCACAAGGCGGTCGAGCCCGCACTCGGTTCGCTGGAGGACTTTGACTGGCTGCAAAGCGAAGTGCGAAAACGCGGAATGGAGATTGCGCTCGATTTCGCGATCAATTGTTCGCCGGATCATCCCTATGTCCGCGAACATCCCGATTGGTTTTATCAGCGGCCCGACGGCTCGATCAAATTCGCCGAGAATCCCCCAAAAAAATACGAAGATATTTTCCCGCTGAACTTTCGCTGCGAGAAATGGGCCGAGCTTTGGGCGGAAATGGTGAGCATCGTGATCTTTTGGGCCGACCACGGTGTGCGCACATTTCGGGTCGATAATCCGCACACCAAACCAGTCGCGTTTTGGGAATACTTGATTACGCGCGTTCGCGAAAAATATCCGGACACCATCTTTCTCGCCGAGGCGTTCACCCGACCGAAGATGATGAAGGAGCTGGCCAAGGCCGGATTCAGCCAAAGTTATACCTATTTCACGTGGCGAAACACGAAACAGGAGCTGACGGAGTATTTGACCGAGCTAACGCAGACCGAGATGCGCGAATATTTTCGGGGAAACTTGTGGCCGAACACGCCCGACATTTTGCCGCCTTCTTTACAGGAAGGCGGCCGCCCGGCTTTCATCATTCGCGCGGTGCTGGCCGCGACGCTCTCACCAGTTTACGGGATCTACAGCGGATACGAACTTTGCGAGAACGAAGCGCTGCCGGGGCGCGAGGAATATCTCGATTCGGAAAAGTACCAATTGAAAGAGCGGGATTGGGATGCGCCCGGAAACATCAAAGATTGGATCACGCGCTTGAACGAAATCCGGCGGACAAATCGCGCTCTCCGTTTCTATGAGAACCTGCGTTTCTATGACACCGACAACGATGCGATTATTTGTTACGGAAAAATGACCGCGGCTCGCGACAACATCATTTTGGTTGTGGTCAATCTCGACCCGCATCGCAAACAACATTCGTTTATTGATGTTCCGATTGATCAGTTTGGTTCGATGGAGGGTGACGCTTATCAGGTGCACGATCTTTTGAGCGAAGCGCGATACATTTGGCACGGCCGCCGCAATTATGTAGAGCTCGACCCCGAGATTCAGCCGGCACACATTTTCCGTATCCGCCGCTGGATCGAAGGAGACCGATTTGCCTGAGCAACTCCCGTATTTGAACAAGGTTTAACCCATGGCCGTCTATTTGCATACCGCACGGTGGCGTCTATGATTTATAACACTTTTGGCATGAAGCTTTTTCTCTCGCTGATCGCTGCCGCGATTGGAACTCCATTGTTTGCACAACAGGTAACGACCAGCGCCACGCCGGCTGGGGTGGCGGCACCTGCTGCAACACCCTCATTGGTCCCTGACATTCATTCCAAGACGATCCTGGAAGCGCTCATGGGCGCGGGGCCGGTGATGCTCGTGCTTCTCGCGCTCTCAGTCTTCTTTGTCATGCTCGTCATTGTTTACCTAATGACGATTCGCCGCGGCGCGGTTGTGTCGAGTGGTTACATGGCCACCGCCGACGCACTGTTGCGTAAACGCGATTATCTTGGGCTGCTTGCAGTATCGAATCGCCACGGCGAAGCGATCGCCAGGGTCGTGCAGAAGATGCTCGATTTCATCACTAAAAACCCAAACGCCGATCTCGCGCAGGTGCGCGAGATTGCAGAGACCGAAGGGACTCGAGTGGCTTCGAGTCTGAACAACCGCGTAACTTATCTGGCCGACATTGGAATGATCGCGCCGCTGCTCGGATTGCTCGGAACAGTTCTTGGGATCATTCGCTCGTTCGGCGCGCTCGGCGCGGATCTGGGCACAGCGCGCTACGTTTTATTGTCGAAAGGAATCAGCGAAGCGTTGGTCAATACCTGCGCCGGACTCGCGATAGGAATTCCGGCGATGATGGCTTACGCGTTTTTTCGCGGTAAAGCGCAAAAGCTTATCTCCGAGTTGGAATCGGCGTCCACTCACGTGCTCGCTTTGCTCTCACTGGGGTACGACAAACAACGCACTGAGCGTGAGCGCACTCCGGTCATGATTGAGGACGAACTATAACCGGACTTTTCCCCGCAAGATCGACATCTTTCCTGCATGAACCTGCGTAGCCACGCGCCGTTGCATCATCCCGGCATTCAACTCGCGCCGCTGGTCGACGTGCTGCTGCTCCTCCTGATTTTCTTTCTTCTGACCTGGAACGCGGCCCGAAACGAAAACGAGCTCGACGTCAAAGTGCCCAAAGCGTCGTCCGCGAAAGAAAAGAGCGCTCCGATCGGCGATGTGGTCGTCAATGTCCGAGCCGACGGCAACGTCGTTGTAAATCGACGAACGCTCACCGGCGCGGAGCTGACCGACCTCCTCAAGAGCCTGGTCAGCCTGAATTCCGAACAGGCAGTGATCATTCGGGGCGACGAAGCGGGCGCTTATAAGAATATCATCGGGGTCCTCAACATTTGCACCGAAGCAGGAATCTCGAACGTCGCCTTCGCGACCGCAAAATGAAAGGTGCGCGCGGCGCGGCCGGTCTTCTCGGACTGGCGATGCTGTTTTGGCTGGTCGATCTCGCTCTTGCTCAACCGCCTCCCGGTGTGCCGCGGCCACCACCAGTGACGCGCGCGTTGCCGGCTGACGAAACTCCGCAACCACCTCCTGCGGCGGAAACGGAACAGCCCGAAAAGCGCCAGCTCGAGTACGCCAACGCGCTGTTCACACGAAAACTCTACGATCTCGCCATTCCGGAATATCAAAAATACTTGGACGATTATCCGGGAGCGTCCGGGCGCCCGAACGCTTATTTTTCGCTAGGCGAGTGCTATCGCAACCTCAACAAATCGTCCACCGCGCGGACGAACTTTCAAAAAGTGCTGAACGATTACGGCGAAAGTGAGTTCGCCGGTCCTGCCGCATACGCCTTGGCCGAGATGGCGTTCACTCAAAAAGATTATGCGGCAGCGCTTCCGCTTTTTCATCGCTCGGTCACGAAATCAAAGGACGCCGCAGTAGCCCTTTCCGCCCATTACTTCGAGGCGCGCTGTCTCGAAGCGCTCGATCACAAGGACGAAGCTTGCGACATTTACCAGCAGGTCGCGGAAGCGAAAAATCCGAATCCGTATCGCGAAGATGCGCGCGAAAGCGCCGGCCGCATCGCGCTCGCGCGAGGACGAAAAACAGACGCGTTGAAACAATACGAGGCGCTTTCCAATGAAACGCAAAAACCAGCGTTGAAAGCCGAAGTAACTGTCCGCGCCGGTCTGATCGCATTGGATCTCATCCAATCTGACAAAGGGAAGATCGACAAGGGAATGGCTGACAAGGCGATGGCGCTATTGCAAAAGGGCCGCTCGTTATCCGAAGCCGGCCGCTGGCGGTCACTGGCACAGCTCGGCATTGTGCGGCTGCAATTTCAAACCGGCCAGTTCGCGCAGCTCTTGAGCGATTACAAAAAGACGCAACAGCAGCTTCCGGAAGAGATGCGCGCGGAGGTAATGTTGCTCGCGGCAAACAGTCACCGCCAAGCCGGTCACGCCAAGGAAGCCGAAGCGCTTTACCGCGAAATTATCGACAAATATCCAAGTCGCGAAGAAGCCAAAGAGGCCGCGTTTGAACGCCTGATCAACATTTATAACTCGGATCCCTCGACGCTCCCGCCCGAAGTCGATCAATTCCTTGCCACCAATCCGTCCGCCGAACGCGCTGATCAGGCGAAATTGTTCAAGGCAGAGGCGCTTTACAAACAGCAGAATTACCCCCGCGCCGCCCCGATTTTTTCCGAACTGCGCGCTTCGCGGCTTGCACCGAAACTGCGCGCCGAGGCCGCGTATCAGCTCGGATCCTGTTATCTGCAAATGAAAGATGTGGCCGGAATCATCGAGGCATTTGGATTTTTTGTTCAAGCGTTTCCTGACAGCCCGCTCGCGCCCGGAGCTTTTGCGCGTCGTGCTGAAACCTACGAGAGCGACAAGAACTACGACGCCGCTCTTTCCGATTGGAATGCGGTGTTGACGAAATATCCGGGAGCGCGTGATCGCGAGGAAGCGTTGCAGCACAAAGCGCTCATTCTTGGACAGCAGCAAAATCCAAAGGGAATGAGCGACACGTTTCGTCAGTTACTGAAGGAATTTCCGAAAAGCCCGGCCGCGTCGATGGCGCACTATTACATCGGGAAGTCCGCGTTTGAGATGAAAGATTACAAGACCGCGCTCACATCCCTTAACGCCGCGCGTCAGCTCGATAAAGATCACTATTACGTTCAGGCGACGATTCGCATCATTTCGTCGCATTTCGGCCTGCATGATCGCGCGGCTGTGACGCGAGAAATCGATGGTTTTCTCGCGGCCAATGCTCCCGGCACGATCCCCGCCGAAATTCTGGAGTGGCTCGGGATTGGATATTACAACGACAAAAACTACGCAGCCGCTGAGAAATACCTTGGCGTGCTGGGTAAGATCGACAATCCCCCGGTCAAACCGGATTTCTGGTTTTATCTCGGCGATGCCGCAGCCAAACAACAAAAGTTTGAAGAATCAGAAAATGCGCTCGGCAAATATTTGCAGGTCGCGACCGATCCTGCAGGAAAGGCGAAGGTGCTTCTGAAGCTTGGCGAGGTGAAGATCGCAGCTCACAAACCAGACGACGCCCAGAAGATCGCCGAGCAAATCATGGTCCTGCAACCGGAGGGACAGGTGAACGCGCAGGCGCGCCTGCTCCTGGGCGATGTTCAATTCGAACGCGGCCATTTTGATGAAGCGAGCAAGGCATACATGGGCGTTGCCTTGCTCTATGACGATCCGGCAATCACGCCGCGCGCGTTACAAAAAGCGGCGACAGCTTATCAGCGCGCTGGAAAGACCGCCGAAGCCGACAAAGTCGTGCGGCAGCTGCGCGAGAGATATCCCAACTACGCCGGGGGATAAGAAAAGTGACGTGTGACGAGTGGCGAGTGACAAGCTAATCACTCAATCTTTCTGTCTCGTCACATGTCACTCGTCACTTGCCACTTCCGGTTCAATTTGATCTCATTGCGCCATGGAAAAATTTCGTCCCTGGCTCGCGGAATTTGTCGGAACATTCGCTCTCATCTTCGTCGGCATCGGCGCGATTAAGACGGCTGGACACGATGTCCTTGGTATTGCGCTCGCCCACGGCCTCACCATCGCGGCTTTTGTTTGCGCCACGCTGCACATCTCAGGGGGCAACTTCAATCCGGCAGTCACGTTCGGTCTGCTTTGTGGCGGTCACACGACATTGCCCAAAGCGATGCTCTATTGGAGCGCACAACTTCTGGGCGGCTTTATAGCAGCCCTCATTTGTCTCGGGCTTTTTGGGCGAGACGTCGTTGTGACCGGAACGCCGCAGCTGGCCATTAATCTGACTGCGATGCAGGGAATTTTGGTCGAGGCGATTCTCACGTTCTTTCTGGTTTTCGTCATTCATGGAACAGCAGTGGACGGACGCAGCCGAAGCGCAGGTGTTGCTGGATTTGCCATCGGCGCAACCATCACGCTTGATATCTTGTTCGGTGGTCCGCTTACCGGTGCGGCAATGAATCCGGCCCGCGTTTTTGGACCAGCTTTGGCTTCGTGGTTTTGGCACGATCACTACGTTTACTGGATCGGGCCCTTGGTCGGCGGCGCGCTGGGCGGTTTTGCTTACAGCATTTTAATGGAACGTAAGCCCGTCGCAGTGTAGGTGGATCGTCCCGCGGAGTGGCCGATCCACCATGATTGCCGATCTTACGCGATTGCGAGTGTTTCGATCGGTAACGGCGCAAGAAATTCTTTTGGCTCGTCGATTTGTAAGACCGGCCGGGCCAAATGCGCCGCTAAAAAACTGGTGTCGGGCAAAGATGCGATCCCTGCGTGAGCGTGAATTTCGCATTGCGCAAGTTTCGCAACAACCCGTGAGAGTTTCGCGGTAAGATCGCAATCATTGGTGAATTGGACAGTGCAAACACCGGGCGCGGTCGCTTCGACAAAAGGTGAAAGCATAAACGCGTGCTGCAATAAAATGTCGTCGATCACATTTTCCTGCGCTCGCTCACGCGTTCTGATTACGACCTGCAAACAGCGCGCCAGGGCCTGACTTGGAGTCATCCCTTTTGCCACGCCCGCTTTTTCGGCGAGCTCGTTAAGTTGAATGATCGACACTTTTGATTTCGAAGCATCGATTAAGGCCACCGCTCGCGAGCGTAATTTGGGATGGTGCCGGATCGCGGCCTGCAGATAAAAATTGGGCAAATAGATTGTCGCGAACATTAATTTACGGCGACGTTTTCGAGTCGATGGAGATGCGAGCGTTGAATACGAAATCGCAAATTCGAAGTCGCGTTCTCTTTTTCGAGAACTTCAAGCGTCCATGAATTGTGCAGAACGATTTTCAATTGGGCGCTGCTGACGAGACTTTGGCGATTGATGATAAGACATGCGGTTGGTGCAGCTTCGACAAGCCGTTGCAAACGATACCAGCTGGTCTGCGGAATTTTCCGCAGCTCGTCAGCCGTGTTCAGAACAAGATCGACAATCACCAGCGGGAAATTGCCGTCGCGCAAAAGGAGATCAGCCGCTTTGATCGCGTCGAAGGCTTTTCGACATCTGACCCAAAGCAAATGGCGCAAAGCGGAATTGTCCGATGAGCCGGGGTCGAACGAATCAGAGCCGTCAATGAGCGCGACGAAATGCTGATCGCGTTGCGCTGAGCGCAGAAGCCCATGAACGAGCGAAGCGCTGCCGGCGCTCCGTTTGGGCGCGATTAATTCTGTAATCGCGCCTTTCGGGAGACCGCCGCCGGCGATTTGATCCAAAAAAGACAGACCAGTCTGTAAAACAGTTGGGCCTGGAGGAAAGGGGTGGGGGAACCGCTCCGCCAGCAATCTCCGAAGATCGACAATTTTTCCGGCTGCCACGAAGGGAACATGACACAAGGCCGGAATATGTTCAAGTGAACATTTTCCAGGAAACCTTTACTCTTAATCTGCCTCCTAAAGACAAAGAGGAAGACTAAGCAGAAGAGGAAGAGCAGAAGATTAAGAGGAAAAGGAAGACGGCCCTGCGGCCGACTACTGCTTCTTCCGGCGTTCGTGCTTGCGCACGAGCGACACCATCACGCCTTGAATCTTTAATTCGCGCGCCGGGATCAAATTCGGATAGCGCGAATTCTCCGCTTTCAAATAAGGCCGGCCACGATCCACCACGTATCGCTTCAAAGTCGTCTCGCCATCGATCAACGCGGCCACGATGTCGCCGTTATGGACTTCTTTGCTCTGTTCCAAAATCACGATATCGCCATCGACAATGTGCGCGCCAATCATCGAGTCGCCCCGCACTCGCAGCGCGAATGTGCCGTGATTTTTGGAAACATTGGCTGAGCGAGTATCGAGCGAGACGTGTCCTTCGATGTCCTGCTCGGTCATCGCCGACATGCCTGCCGGGATCTGGCCATAAATCGGCACGTCGTGGATCCGCACTTTTTGGACGGGCGTGATCAACGCGCGCGCTTTGCCGGCGTGGCGCTGGAGAAACCCTTTCCGCTCCAGAGCGGCGAGGTATTGCATGACCGACGTTTGACTGGCGAAACGAAAATGGCTTTGGATCTCGCGTGTGCTCGGCGTGAACCCTTTTTCGCGCTGCTCGCGTTGGATGAAATCGAGGACGCTCCTCTGTCGCTCCGTCAGCATGAACTCAGCATCGGCGCGCCGGGTGGCCGATGCAAGTTCAAATGAACATTCCCGTCATCCCGAGCGCAAGCGAGGGATGTCCCAATCGAAGCGCGGATCACACAGAGTACTGTGTGTGACCAATCACCTGATGTGAGATCCTTCACTCCGTTCAGGATGACCGATTACGCGCCCGGTTTCGCCGGATTGCGGTTCGGATAAGGGGGCGCCGGTGGCAGCTCGTAGCGTTTCGTCTTCAGTTCTTCCTCGATTTGCTGGATTCCGCGGTCGAGTTGTTGATCTTCGCCTTTGAATTCTTTCGCCGGATCGTTGTCGACCACGATATCGGGATCGACGCCGTGTCCTTCGATGATCCATTCCTTTCCGTCCTTGGAATAAAGCCCGAACTCCGGTTTAAAGAACTGGCCGCCGTCGACCAATGGAAGCGAATTGCGAATTCCGATCACGCCGCCCCACGTCCGTTTCCCGATCAATTTACCGAGACCAAGGGTTTTGAAGCGGAACGGAAAAATATCGCCGTCCGATGCGGAGAATTCGTTAATCAACGTGACCATCGGGCCCATGAACGCGTGTCCTGGGTCGGGTTGCGGCATTCCGTTACGCGCGATTCCCACCATCACAAACGCGCGCCGCAACCGCTCGATCACCAGCGGTGAAACAAATCCGCCCCCGTTGCCGCGAACATCGACAATCAGGGCGTGTTTGCGGATTTGGGGGAAATAAAGCTTGGTGAATTCGTTCAGGCCGGGACGTCCCATGTCGGGAATGTGCAGATAACCGACTTCGCCCCCGGTTTTCTTGGTCACGTAATCAATGTTCTTTTGCACCCAATCTAAATAATAGAGAGGACTTTCGTTTGCCGTCGGCACCACCGTTACATCCCGCGCTCCGGCGTCCGACGGTTTCGAGTTCACGCGCAGGATCACCTGTTTATCGGCCGTGCCGATTAGGGCCTGGTAAATATTGGGCAGCGACGAGACCGGGGTTCCGTTGACGGCGAGAATGTAATCGCCGGCTTTCAAGTTCACGCCTACTGCTGTGAGCGGCGATCGTGTGTGCTTGTCCCAATTTTCGCCAGGCAAAATCCGGTCGATCTTGTACGCGCGGGTGGTCGGGTCGCGCGAAAGTTCCGCGCCGAGCAAACCAAGCTTCACTCGCGGCGTATCGGGACGCTCGCCACCGGCAACGTAGGTGTGACCGTTGTTCAATTCCCCAATCAGTTCGCCGAGTAAATAAGTGAGATCGTTGCGATGGTTCACGAACGGGACGAGCGCGCCGTATTTGTCGCGCATCGCTTTCCAATCGACGCCGTTCATCGTCGGGGAGTAGAAGAAATCGCGCATGTGCCGCCAGCATTCGAAATAGATCTGGTTCCACTCCGCATGCCGGTCGAGCTGCATATCCAGTCCCTCGATTTTGTGCTCGTGGTCCTTGGTCTCGATCTTGTCCTTCGGCAGATCGATGATCGCGTAATCCTTTTTGATTTTTACCAGCATCTTTTTGGCGTCGAAGGTGATCTGGTAATCATTCGCGTCTCCCAGCACCGTCTCTTTGCGGTCTTCCAGGCTGTAGGCGCAAAGATGTGATTTCCGATCGCGGCCATCGCCGTCGTCGTCATCTTCGCCGACATCGTCTCCCGCGGTTCGGCGAAGATAAAAGACGCGATCGTCGATCATTCGGATGTTCCGGTAATTTCCAGGCGTGATCTCGAGACCGACGATGCGGTCTTGAATTCCGTCGGTGTCTACTTTGACCACGACCGGCTTCTTCGTGACTTCCGGTTTCTTCTCGCCGGCCGCTTTCTCCTCCGGTTTTTTCGCGTCCGCTTCCTTGGCCTTCTCCTTCTCGCGTTTTTGTTCCGCCTTTCCTACTTCATCACTTTTCGGCCCGAGCGGGTTCTCGGTATCTTTGGCCAGTGTCACCAAATAAACGCGTTCCATGTCGCGGTAGATATTCGCGAACTCTTCTTCGCCGAATGTTGCTTTGAAATCGCGCGCCGAACTGAGGAGCAAATATTTACCGTCGCCGCTGAAAACCGGCTCGCCCGAAGCGTACCAATTATCGGTGACGGCGGTCTGTTGCTTGTTCGCGAGCGAATAAAGATAAACCCGCGACAATCCGTTTTCTTCCGGCCGTCCCCACGCAATCCACTGACTGTCCGGCGACCAATTAAAAATTTCGATCTCGCCGTATTTGTCCTGGTCGACCTGCGTCACCGCTTTGGTGGCGACATCGACATAACGCAATCGCTGCAAACGATCGCTCCAAAGCAGTTTCTTGCTGTCCGGCGACCAGAGGGGCTGGTAATAATAAGTGTCGGCCCCGCTCGTCAGCTGAACCGCATCACCTTTTCCGTCCTGGGCGCGGACATACAATTCATTTTCGCCGGTCGCGTCCGAGTTGTAGGCGATCCATTTTCCGTCGGGCGACCAGACCGCGTCGCGCTCGTGTGCGTTTGATGTTTTGGTCAAGTTACGCGGCGTGCCGTTCTTTGCCGGAACCGAGAAAAGATCGCCACGCGCGATCACAATTGTCCGCTCGCCATCAGGCGCGAGGTTGACCGACTCGACATGTTTTGCTGCGTCGACCAGGGCGGAGCGTCCAATCGCGAGATCTTCCTTGATCTCAATCGGCAGGGGCGTGGCCTGGCCGCTCTTCAAATCGTATCGCCAGATGTAGCCGGCCTGTTCGAAAACGATCGAATCCTTCCCGATCGATGGGAATTTGATGTCGAAATCTTTGAAGGTGGTCAGCTGTTTTGTTTCCTTCGAGGCAAGATCGACAACGAACAGGTTCATCCGGCCGTCGCGATCGGAAATGAAATAAATTTTATTGTCCGGGGCCCACATTGGGCAGATATCCTGCGCCGGATTGTTGGTCAGGTTGTCGGTCGCGCCGGTTTTGAAATCGTGGGTCCAAATATCGTCGGCCATGCCGCCGCGATAATGTTTCCAAGTCCGAAACTCGCGGAAGACGCGGTTGAAGGCCATCTTCGAATCGTCCGGGGAGAATGAAGTGAATCCGCCGCGCGGCACCGGCACTTGCTGGGGCAGCTCGGCGTCGAGACCGACGGTGAAGAGGGAACCGATGAAATCGTTGAACGATTTCATCCGCGAACGAAACACAATCAGCGGTTTCGTGTTTTCCCATGCCATCACGAGATTGTTTGGCCCCATCCGATCTGAAACATCGTCGCGGCCCAGCGTGGCCGAGATCGTGAGACGTTTCGGTGTGCCACCCTCGGCCGGCATCACGTAAACTTCGCGGTTGCCGTCGTATTCCGAAGTGAACGCGACCTGTTTCCCGTCCGGGGAAAAACGCGGGAAGGAAGTGTACCCGGGACCGCTGGTCAGACGTCGCGCGATGCCGCCATCTTTAGCGACGGTGTAAAGCTCGCCCGCATAACAAAAAACAATTTCGCGGTCGTTCGTCGTTGGAAAACGAAGCAGGCGCGTAGTGTTCGGCAATGACTGGGCCGAAGCAGCCAAGATCGACAACGAACAAAAAACCGACACAAAAAGAAGGACTCGAGAGCGCATAAATTCAGGATTGAAAACGGAGGCCAAAAAGCTGGTTAGCAACCATCCGAATGCAAGGACTGAATTTCTTATTAAACGGACGCGCTCGCCGGAATGAAGTTTGGACCGTCGTCGAATCTTAGTTTCCGCTGCAGCTCGCGCCGCAGGAGCAATAAATTGATGCCGGCCTGAAGCAGTTGCGATCCCACTGAGAGATACCAAACCAGTTTGATGTCGAACCCCGGGGTGCGCGAGAGCCAGAGCGCCGGGAGCGCAAAAAGAATCAAGCGCGATGCCGAACTCAATAACGGCGGCACCGTGTTGCCGAGTCCTTGGAACATGCTCGAGCTGGTAAAAACAATTCCGGCTGCCACGAAATTGAAAGCGACAATGCGAAGATAGTCGCTGCCGAATTGAATCACGGCGGCGTCTTTCGAAAAAAAGCGGATCATCGGTCCGGGCGCGAGCCAGGTGATCAAGGCGAGCACGAGCATCATTGAAGCCGCGATCCCGAGTCCAGACTTGATCGACTGCCGGACGCGATCGGCCTGGCGGCCGCCGAAGTTTTGTCCGACCACTGGCGAGACCGCGAAACTGAGCGCAACTACCGGCAGAAAAAGTGCCTGCATCACGCGAACTCCAAGCCCGAAGCCCGCCTGAGCTGCCGGTCCGAAATCGACGATGATTCTATAGACGAGCGTTATATAAACAAACAACAGCACGAATTCCGCTCCCGCCGGCAGCCCGATGCGCAACATGGCCCACCATATTTTCATTTGCGGGCGGAACAGCGAAAATCGGAAGCGCAGGTAATGGTATTTTTTCTCGAAGTACCAAATGATGAGCAGATCGGCGACGAGAATGGAGATAAAGGTCGCCAGCGCGGCGCCAGAGACGCCGAGTTTCGGAAATCCGATTCCCAAAATAAGGAACGGAGCGAGGACCGCGTTGAGTAACACACTCAAGATTTGGAGCACCACGGTCGGCTGGACAATGCCAGTGGCGCGCAACGCCGAACCCATGCTGATGAGAGGAAACTGAAGAATGAGCGCAGGGATAAACCAAAGGAGATAGCTTTTGGCTAAAGAAGCGGTGAGCACATCGGGCGTGAAAGCGTTGCAATACCAACTCATCAGTCCAAACGCGCAGGTGCCCAGGGCCAACCCTGCCAAGATCGACATCACAAACGATTGGTTGAACGCCAATTCCGCGTGCGGCTGATCCTTTCGTCCCGCGGCCTGCGAGATAAGCGCGGTAGCGCCCACTCCGAGCATTTGCGTCAGCGCGACAACTAGCATCATTTGAGCGCCGGCCACGCCAACGGCAGCGATCGCTTCCTTGCCCAGGTGTGCGACCCAATACATGTCGAGCAGTAAGTAGAGGGTTTGAGCAATCATGCTCACGGCCATGAAGGCCGACATGTGGAGCAAATGTTTGGTGACCGATCCTTGCGTTAGGTCCTTCACGACGGTTCCGAATCCTGTCGCGCCGGCGTCGTTGCTGGCAATAGGAAAAAACTTCGAGAGCGCGGTTACACTTTTTCCGCCACGACCTCAAGCACGAGCGGAGTCAGCATGAACGACGCTTTCTCTTTCTCGGCCGCCGCGAGGTCGGCCCGC
This sequence comes from Chthoniobacterales bacterium, assembly GCA_038230255.1. Lineage (GTDB taxonomy): Bacteria > Verrucomicrobiota > Verrucomicrobiia > Chthoniobacterales > UBA10450 > AV40. Next base: position 63,797 of record JBBRNP010000004.1, on the reverse strand, counting down.
ACTTGTTCGGCAAACGCGGCGTCGATTCGGCCGAGTTCTTGCAATCGCAAGAGGTGCACCTGAATGAATTGGGACGGCCATTGCCACATGTAATCGCTCGGTTGCAGGCAAAAAATTCGCGGCACGACCGAGCGCACGGAAAATCCATTCTTCGTTAACCATGACGGCAATTGCCGCGCGGTATCCGGTTCGCCCCCGGATTCACGCCAGGTCGCAATCACGTGAGATCTGAATTCTTCGATACTCTTGCGCTGTGGGATAAAACGCCACGTCGTGTAATGACCGTACTCGTGAAAGATCGCCCGCCCTCCCGTGCGCGTGACCTTCGCGATCTTCTTGATCAACAAATCCGGATCGGAAACGAAGCAGAGCACCCATCGGCACCAGCTAAAATCAAAAGGGCCGGCGGGCAGTTCGTCATTTATCAGGTCGAGCTCATGAACCTCGACATTTGAAAGCGAGTGCGTTCGGACGGCGTCTTTGGCTGCGTTGACAAAATTACTCGACCGCTCGACCGCGACGACATGTCCGCTTGATCCAACGATCTCGGCAAGATCGACAGTCGCATAGCCGGGACCGGCGCCGACATCGAGAACGCGGCTGCCGTCGATCACGCCCGCTTTTTCCCAACAATCCAAAACTGCTGGGCGCCAGGCGCGATGCTGGACTCCCAGTCGCTCCAACTCCTCGTCGTGAGTTCCGAGAACGTAATCGCGCTCCTTTGGCTGATTCATGGATTACTGAATCAGTTTACATCGCTGCGAGATGCAGCCCACCCGATTCTTGCTTGTTTTGAACTAACGCTGGCGCAACGGCCCTGAGCGAGACTTGGCTCCTCGCGAATCCTTTACCGGCGGCAGAGGCAGTGGCCGAATTAGGAAATTGGGCGCAGAAATCTCAAGAGTTGTCTGTGCCTGTGCGGCGGACAGACCCGTGCCGGACCCGGCCTGGACCAGCGCGATGTCGGAACTATTGATCGAACCGTTAACAGTTACATCTTCGCGGAAGTTAGCTGAGGTGACGGGCTGGCCGGATTGCGATTGCGTCTGCGAAATGTCGGTCGAGTTCACTGCGCCATTGCTGCTCGTGTCGCCCAGGAGCAGAACCATGGTTGCTTCAACGTCGCTGGTGTTCGTGGCGTCGGTCACACCGAGTAATTTGACCACCATCGTTTGCGCATTCGTAACGCCGATCAGATTCACTGTGACCTGCTTCCCCACGACGGTGAAATTACCGGCACTGCCCGTGCCGGCACTGACAATTGCGCCTTGGACGGAGACGTTGTTCGCAAAGGTAAACACAACCATGTGGCTGTTCCCGGGTCCGGCGGAACGACATTCGATTCCAGGCGCGCCCGTCTCCGGAAGATCGACATCGAACGTGCCGGCATTGCCATGCACTTTGCGCGACACCACGCTCACCAGTTGCATCACGGTCGATTCGATGAAACCGCGATGTGCCGCAATCTCGGTGGCGTAAAACGCGCTCGGATTTGGCGCGCCGACCCAGTTTCCGAAATTGTCCTGCGAAAAGAGACCGGTGGAATCGAATATTGCGGCATTGAATGGATTTGCGCCGCTGGAGGAAGTGCTAAACGGTCCGTCGACGGCGAGGTTGATTCCGGCCAACTCCCATTGGGTGGTAGCGCTATTGAAAACAAATACCGCGCCGCCGGAATCGCCGCCGGACAATTGCGCTTCGTTAGGCCCGGCGTTCATGTCGAACGGCGCGCGCAGCAATTTGCCATACGTGGAATCCGTCACGATCGAGTCGATCACATTGGTTCCCCATCGCTCAACATGATCGTGCGTGCCCCAGAACCATCCGCCGAGATGCGAGTCGCCGCCTACAAATAGGGGATCGCCGCGCTGCGTTCCCCGGCCGATTACGACCAGACTGAGATTCACTTCGCTCCCAGCGGCGCCGCCGTAGAGCGGTGCCAGCGAAGAAAATGTTCCCCCGATTTTCCAAATCTGCAGATCGCTGGCCGGGTCCGGGAATACCGCGGTGGTGGTGTAATTGGTCCCGCCAAAGGAAATTGTCTGACCGATACTGCCCCCGATATGTTTGGCGGTGATAAAGTAGTTCGACGCGATCGGGGTGCCGAGGTAAATACCGAATTGACCTTCATATTGCCAGCCGCTCCCAGTCAGGCTTCCTGTTGGCGCGGTGGTGTTCGCGGCGGGATCAGCTGTCCCGTAAAGAATGACCGCGCGTGCCGGCACCGCTAAGCACAGCGAGGCGACCATCCAGCAAACAAGCAATCGTTTCTTCTTCAACTGGTGGATCTGTCGACTCGAAGCTCGCGTTGATCAATCTGTATCGGCGCAGCCGTGAAAACAGACCTGGTCGCGCCGGTTACTTCTTTACTTCGGCTTTGCCGGTTTTGTCCTGGATTGTGACGCTCAGTTTTTTTGCTTCTTTTTCAGCAGCGTCGCGCGCGGCGTAGCCTACCGACCAGGTGTCGCTGGCTGCGTTGTATTCGGCTTTCGGCAATTGATACTCGCCCAGATCGTAGCCTTTTGTGCGCGCTTCGATGTCGGCGATGTCCATGGCTTGCACAGCCGTCAATTTCGGACCAGCCGTGGGCGACGAAACGGCAGCAGTTGGAGGCGTCGAGATTTGCGCGGGCGGATTTGTTTCCGGCGGCGGCGCGTTGACGTGAAGCGATGACGGCGGGCCGGTCAAAGTGCGAATCGAATTGTCTACCGGCGTTTCTGTTGTTGCCGGAGCCTCGGCGTTGGCGGTTTTCGGACTTGGGTTTTGGGTTTTTGCGGGTGCCGCTGCGACCGGGCCTTCCGCCGGAATATCTTCGTTTAACTCTATGTCCCCTTTGGGCGGTTGAGAGGAAGCGGGCTTCGCGATCTTCGACGGTTTGTCGGCGCTTTCAGATTTCGCGCGTTCCGCGCGCCTGACCGCCTCGGCTTCCGATTTTTTTGTAACGGTTCCAGTCGGTCGCTCAATCGCGCGGACGGCGCCGGGTTGAAGTGCGGCTTTCTTGGTCGCGGGTGTTCGCGGCGTAGAGGATTGGTCCGCCTCTTCGGTCGAAGCTTGAGCGATCAGCGGCTTAGAAACTGTCGTGGGATCTGTCGGTTTCTCTTCTTTGGCCACTTCTGATTTACTAACCTCTGCCTTCTGATCGCTGGCTTCCGGTTTTTCCTCGGCGGGGCCTGCTGCTGGGACGTCCTCGGTTTCGCCTGCAATGTGAGCTTGCGCTTTCTCTTCGGAAACTTTTTCTGCGGTGGCAGATCCGCTGCTGACCTCTGTCGATGTTTCGGGTGCGGCGCGCTCAGCTTTTTTCACTACCGTCGCCGTTTCCGTACTCTCGGCTTTTGCGATTAATGGCCCGGCAGTCCAGCGCCCTTTTTTCTGACCGTCGGCGAACGTCGCGTGGTACGTCTTTCCGTGGTCAACGGTCATAACGCCGCCGTTGAATTTCCCGTGCACCATCGTTCCCGAATAACTGCTGATTGGAGTTCGCTTTCGGCCGCCCGCGACATTCGACCCGGTCAAGAAGCCTCGCTCAATCTTGAACCACCGGAGTGTGCCGGGTCCGGTCGCGTAGCCATCCGGGTCGCGGTCTCCCGACCAGGTCGCAGCGTCTCCGGGTTGGGGATCGTTGTTCCAGACGAGCGTTTTTTTGCGCTCTTCCGTGCGCAGATAGGCCCCGTCGGCGTAAGCGCCGCTCGCGGAAAGCAATGTCAGCAAGACCGTTAAACAAACAAGGCGAGGCGCGTTCACAAGGGCGCCGATTGTAATTCATTCGGTCGGCCGTTCACAATAGGAAAGTCCGCGCCGCTAATAAAACCTTGCCGGCCGTGCCCCAAGAAGACCGCGGCGGGGGAGGGCCTCCAGTCGCCTACTTCCGGATTTCTACTTTTTTCGTTTTGTCTTCGACCGTGACGGTAAAGGGGCCGCCGCTTTCGCCTGCGCTTTGGCCTTCCTTCAAATCATAAAAGAGCGACCATTTCCCTTTCACCGCGGAGTGATCGACTTTCGGACGCTGATAATAGTCAAGGGGGGCACCTTGCCGGCGCGCTTCGGTGTCCGCGAGATTGACTGCTTCGGACTCTGTGAGCGGGGCATTATCTCTCGCTTTCGATGTTTCGGTTTCCGTTTTCGGCGCGGATGTTTCAGTCGTCGCGCGCAGAGACGAGGGCGGGCCAACGAGCGCATTTAACGAAACGTCACGGGAAGACTCCTTAGTCGTCGGCGCGGGCGAGGACTCGCGAGGAGTCTCTGATGTCGGACCTGCCACTTCGGTCTTCGGTTCCGTCGCGACTTCTTCACGCGGCGGTTCGTTTATGGCGGCCGCAGTTACGGATGGTTCGGGGGTTGGGAGAGGGGGTTCTGACTTTTGGGTGGCGATCTCCGGTTTTGCTGAAATCGGCGTCGGTTCATCAAACACCCGGGCCGGGCTGGCAGTTGATCGAGGTTCGCTTTGTTTCTCGGCTACGCTGGACTCAGGTTCTTTCTTCACCGCTTCAACCGGGGGCTTCTCGGCATTGCTGACCTCTGACGTCCGCTCTGTCTGCGCGGGTTTCGTTTCTGGCTTGCGTGCGATTTCTTCAGCGGCACGAGCTTTTTCCGCCTCAGCTCTCGCTTTTTTCTCGGCCTCCGCGGTCGCTGCCGCCCTTTTCGCTGCCGCAGCTACTTTCTCCGCCTGGACTTTGCGTTTTTCAACGATGACTTCTTCCGGGACCGCCATTTTGGATGGAGCCCGCCCACGCCCCCAGGGGGTGACGCGTCCGCCGTCGACAAAGTAAGCATGCGCGGTTTTTCCGTTAATATGCACATTGACCGGCCCTTCGAGTTTTCCCTGGACCATGTTGCCATAATAGAGACCGAAAACTGTCCCGTTCGCCGTGGACCACGTCAGTGCGCCGAACCCGGTCGCGAAATTTTCCTTGTCCCGATCGCCGTCCCAGGTTGCGGTCTCGCCCGGTTTCGGAGTGCCGTTCCAAATCAAAGTTTTGCCGTCCCTGGCCTTTTGATACTCGCCCTCAGCAAACGCGGTGCTCGCGCAGAAGAGCAATGCGCCGCAAAACAAGATTGATCGAAGCTTGAGGGTGATTTTCACGAAGCAGATCGAACGTTACCGCAGCCTTACGCGCCAGCAAGGTCAGTTGTCCACCCGCAGGTCAGTGGTCTTTTGGCGATTCGCTCACAAATCGATTCCCATTCCGATCGCGCCATCGAGTTCCTCCCAGCCGCACTTGCTCCAAAATTCGCGCCCACGCGGATTGTCCGTTGCCACCATAATATTGGCGCGTTGGAGGCCTAGCGTGCGCAAACCTTTCAGGCATTCGTCGACCAGCCGCGTACCCAATCCGCATTCACGATAGTTCGGATCGACCGCCAAATGATAAATGTACCCGCGCCGTCCATCGTTTCCGCAGAACGCCACTCCAACCATTGTCGATCCATCTGTCGCGACCCGACTCAGGCCTGGATTGCGCGCCAGAAATTGTGCGACACCTCCCCGATCATCGCCCTCCGCGATCTCGACGCCCTCGACCCGTTTCCATAAGTCGACCGCGGCCTCGTAATCGTCGATCAAAAATTCGCGCGTCTCGATGTTGCCCATTCTGGCAACCTGTTCTCAATCGCGGAACAATGCCAGTGCCGCTCGCACCTAAACTAGCTTCCACCTTTGGCGTTTCTTCTTTTGGCAGAAGACCGTGGTGCTACCATCCTCTATTTAGAGTAGAGGAGATTTTTGATGGACGAGCAGGATCCAGAAAAGCCCGACGCTTCGCCGGGGGAGACTACCGGCGAGATTTCCTCGTCGTCAGATACCGAAGGCCAGCAACAAAAGCTTCAGCTAACTCCAGAGCAACGCCGTTTTCTCGGCGGCGCGCGTTCGCTGCACCAACAGTCCACCGGCGGATCAAAACTCGCCCAATCACCGCCAGCGTCAAAATCTAAGGCGGCCGCTCCGGACGCGCCTCGATCATCCGAACAAAAATCTCGACGCCGGGCCCGGGACTGGAGGATCTCGACTGCGATGGAAATGGAGAAGATAGCGCTGTTGATCGGCGCGTTGATGTTTCTCGGAGGTGCCTTTTATGTCGGCAAAAAATACGAATATTGGAAATATGTCATCGCGTCCCGCCGGCAGGCAGCGGTGGCCGCCAAAATGACACGCGAGTTCGCCGACACGTCTGCTGAAGACCTCGTCGAAAATGCGGTCGTGGCCGAGCGTACGGGCAAGTGGGATGAAGCTGCCAAACGCCTAATTGCCGCGAAATACAAGAATGCGGCACTCGGCGGCGTCCTTTTCCACGCCGGCAAACTTTTTTACGATCATTCCGATCTCGATTCGGCCGACCGGCTGTTCGAAAACTCGATCGGGTTTGGAGAAAACATCGATGGCGCGAATTATTTCCGGGGCATGATCGCTATCGCCCGGAGCGATTTCGCGGCGGCGGAGCGCTTTTTCGAGGCTGCCGCCAACGCCGCCCCCTTTAACGCCGATTATTATTACTCTCTGGCGGAAACCCTTCGAAAAGATCATCGACCGAAAGACTCGATTGCGCGCTACGAGCAGGCCGCGCGGCGCGGGGTCGTTGAAGAACAGCAGGCGATTTGTCGCTTTAAGGCGCGCATGGCTGAGTTGGAAGCCGGCGACCTGACGAAAGTCAGGTCCGAACTCGAGCAGCAACAAATCCCGGGACCGCTTTCAGTGGATTGGGTAATGACGTGGGCCGCTCTGGAGATACAGCAGGCTCACATCGAACAGGCCGTCCGGCTCATTGAACAAGCGCACGATGCGGATCAGTCGCGTCTCTTCGCGTTTTTCGCCGCCTGCGTGGGGGACCGGTTTTTTTCGGTCGCGTGCCAGAACAGTCCGGAGCTGACTCGAGCCTGCCGTGTCGAACGTGGGAAAGCGCCATCTGAGGCGCTTCCGGAGAGTTTGAAATCAGAACCGCATTGATCATCGCTAAGATGCTGTCGTGGCGGTAATTGGACCCGGGTGGCCAGCTGCGCGGAATCGGGCCGGCCTTTGGGATTAGGCTTGACATACAACCATCAACCAGATGGAATTCGATTAACGCAAGACGGGAGGCCAAGGCCTCCATTTGAGGGGAAACTCAAAGGGAAAGGGTATATGAAAAAGACAGCTCTTCTTGTTGGATGCCTCGCTGCAATCGCAGCCGCACGCGGTGATATTATTCCGGTCTTCAACGGAACGAGTCCGTCCGGCACGAACACCGTTTGGGGTTATCAGATCGACATCACTTCCGATCAACAGGTGACTACTGGCGATTTCTTCACCATTTACGATTTCGGTCCGTTTATTTCCGGCTCAAGCGTGCAACCGAGCGGCTGGACCTTCTCCTCCTCGTTAGTGACTCCGCCTCCCGCTGGTGTCAATCCACCTGACGACCCCTCGTTACTGAATCTGACCTGGACCTATACCGGCACTACGACAATTCCCACTGGCTCAACCGTCGGACCATTCTCGGTCACTGTTGCAGGGACCGAGTTTCAAGAAGTGCCGGCGACCCGAGCCTCTTACTTTGCCGCCCAAGGAACTCGAACCGGCGATGGTACGAAGATCAATAATGTCGGCCAAATTCCGGTTCCAACAGCTATTCCCGAACCAACGACATTGTCGCTCCTCGCTTTAGGCGCGGCGGGCGCTGCCGCACGCGCACTGCGCCGCCGGAAGTAACCTAACCGACAACTTTCTTCGTCCCCGGGCATGGCCGAAAAACTCCGCTCGTCCGAATCAGATGCCGGCGAGGGCGATATGCGCATTTTAGTGGTGGAAGATCATCAGGACACCCGGAACGTCCTTATCCGAGCGATGTCCACATCGCCAAGCTCACTGGGTTCGGATCACCACTTATCGAAACCGTGCGACTGCGCCTATCTCCGCACGATTCTGGAAGACCGGGCGCGCTGGGAAGAGACAGTTACCTAGCCGAAGCCGCTTCTGGAGCAGTTCGAGGCTTGGCTTGGGCGAACCGTGGCCGGCGCCGCCGCTGCTGCTGGTGTTGCTGCTGATTTTGACGCGGAGGTGTAGTTCGAGCCGGTGCTTGTGCCGGCGGTTGAATCATTTCGAACGTCCGAAACAGTGGCGCGAGATCGATCACTTCATTCGCGGCTGATCGCAATATGTTCCCGAGATTTTGGGTAACCGATGCCACTTCCACCCGAATGCCGCGTCGCCTCAACTTGATTGCGAGATAAGCGAAATCGGTGTCGCCGGTTACGAGAATAACGACATCGGGCTGCATCTCGACCGAAAGCTCGAGCGCGTCGATCGCCATCATTACATCGACATTGGCCTTGTAACGTCCTTCCTCCGCGGGCGACCCGTCTTTGGTCACAACCATGAATCCGTTCGAGCGGAGCCACTGCATGAATTTGTTTTTCTTGTCGCGCTCTTCCTGCCAGATCGGCATCGCGGGGGGGAGTCCGGCATAAACAACCATCTCGATTAGCTCGCGTCCGGTGTTTGGACCGGCCAGAAAATCGCGCAACTTTATCCAATCCAAACCGCGCCCGGCGGTGCGGACCGAACTGCCGACGTTCGATTCGTCGACCAGCACCAACACTCGTGATCGCGCCGATGTATTTGAATTTTTCTTCTGCATGCTGATTTCGGTTCTGACTACTAACTGCTGACTTCTATCTCCTGACTTCTGACGAAGTCAGTGTGAGCCAACTGAGCCGACACAAGGACCAACTGATTTGCCGCGAAGGAGAAGATTATAGCCAGCCGAGATGATGCGCCGTGCGGCTTCGCCGGTTTTCGGATCCTTCCGAAGGGGTTCGTCGTGGACGCTTTGTTTCACTTCGAAGGTTCGGGTTGGCTTGGTCGGATCGGTCGTCTCGTAGATGTAAGTCGGCACACGCCAATCTACTCCGGAAAGGGCCTTCTGTCTTTTTTGATTCCTTTACCCAAGCTCCAAGCTTCTAGCTTTCAACTTCTAGCTTCTAAATATAACCCTAGGGAACGCTCCTTTCTACTGTAGATTGATGGCGTCCGATCGATCTGCCATCGGCACTTTTCCCCGGGATCGGAGACACGCATGGAAACACTCACTTTATCTCAAAACGGCGCACTTTACTTCACTCACTGTGAAACAGCTGAGCGTCGGGCCGCGCTTTTTCGGCAGTTCGCTATCGCGGCCAGAATACAGCCACCTGACCCGCAGCGACGGACGTTCGCCGACTCGCACGTCTCACGCCGATTTCATCCCGACAACGGCCGCTAACTTGCTCAGTAATAGCCAATGACCAACCAGGCTCCCATCTCAGATCAAAACGCGAAATCGGATTTACTGCTGCGACGTCGCAACAAGGTAATCGGATTCCTCATTGCCGAAGGCGCGGCGATCGGCCTTCTGCTCCTCATCGGGTCGCTCGCTGTCACATTGCGGATAACAAACTCCACTTTGGTCTTGTCGATCAACCTTCTCACGATCGCCGCCGGTGCCGCCGTGGCGATAATTCCGATCGCCTTCTTCGCGATCGCGCCCGTCCTTCCCGGCGGACGCTGATCTCCGAACTCCCAGCTTCCAACTTCTAGTTTGTCAGGGCCCGCGCCTGCCTTGGATCAGGTTAAGGATTACGATGATGACGGCAATCACGATCAGGAGATGGATTAGACCGCCGCCGACGTGGCCGAGGAAGCCGAGAAGCCAAAGCACGAGCAGGATAACAACTATAGTCCAGAGCATGGTGTTCCTTTCGATTTGAGTTGGCCGTTATTCCGCCACAACGGCGTGATTAGATCAAGCAAAAGATCTGACGACCGGGTTTTGCCTGCCTGGGTGTTTACCTGTCCTCCCGGCATGCCGCAGTTGAAACGCAGGCGATCGTTTGCCACGCCGTAGCTTTTAGCGGAGGCGGGACCTACGACTTCTGACTTCCGTCCCAAGGCTGCTCATGCCAACCTTGGGACTTCTCTTTTTGAATTCTCGAAAACGTTTCAGCGCCGCGCTTTTCGTCATCGTGGCCGTCTTTATTGCCAGCGGCCTGCCGACGTTTTTGCGCACCTGGTCGGGGCGAAAAATCCCGGACGACTTTCTGGTGGTTTACTCCGCGGCCCGGGCAATGTTGAATCAGGTCGATATCTATGCCGGCACTGCCGGGATGTATATCTACTCGCCATTTCTAGCTTTCATCTTTCAACCGTTGGCCGCGTTGCCCGAACGGCCAGCGGCGATTGTCTGGTTGTTTTTAAGCGCGGCTATCATCTTCGTCGCCTCGTTGGTCGCGGCGCGGAAAGTGACCGAAAGCTGGCGGCTTTGGCAAAAAGAGACAGATCGTTCCATCCCGTGGATGATTTCGGCGGCCGCTCTTCTCTTGAGCATCACAAAAATCCGGAGTGATTTCACTTTGGGCCAATACGACTGCCTCATCCTCATTGGTCTGGCCGGTGTTTTGTGGTGGATGGATCGCCGCCCGGCGCTTGCAGGCATCGTCGCCGGTGCGACCGCGAACGTTAAATATCTGGCGTTGATCTTTGTCCCGTACTTCCTGATCAAGCGAAACTATCGCGCCGCGATCGCGTCGATTGTTTCGTTTCTGCTTTTTTTCACGCTTCCAGCTCTCGAAGTCGGGCTACGCCCAATCAAGACTTACGCGATCAACGCCCTTGCTGTCTTAAACAAGGTGGCAGGCGTACCTGAGTTGATCAGTCTTACGGCAACGGATCGGAGCCACAAACCTGTGGTGAATTCCATCACCTGGGATCATTCCGTTTCCTTGACCTCATCAATCCTGCGTGTGACTCGCTCGCATGGAGTTTCCGATTTTATTGGTGCGAGTCTTATCGTCGTCCTGTTTGCAGCAATCGTGACGGCGATTGTGCTTATTGGCCGTCGCAACGGCGTAAAGCTTTTTCAACCGGCGACCGCGAAGACCGCCTCGAGCCATCCCGGCGCCGGGACCATCGAATGGGCTGTCCTGATAGTTCTCGCCCTTATTTTTGGTCCGCAAACAACGGCCCGCCACATGATCTTTCTGATTCTGGTCTACACGGTTGCGATTGCGATCGTCTTCGCTCAAAAACAACGCGGTCCGCAAATCGTGTTGATCGCTTCAATGGTGGCGACGGCGGTTGCGCTCTCGTTACCTTTTCGAGACACGGGACACCATCCTTCGCTCATCGCTTTGAAATCCGTCGGTGCGGCGAGCTGGTGCGCCGTGTTCCTAATTCTTGCGATGGTTTGGATTGGCAGCCGGACCATTTCGCAAGCAACCGACGTCGGACCACCGACAACGACTAACTAATAACCATTAACCCGGCGCCTCGCCGGCCCAATCAGTGGAAAGCTGTATAGGTGTAGCTGTTCGAAACCCACGTAGTGTTGATCCGGGAATCAGAGAACAGGTTTCTGATGCGATTAACTAAGGACCAATAACGAATAACTCGTAGCGCGTTTCCGCTCCCATCTCCAAGCTCCAGGCTTCTTACTGGTCAGCGTCGTGTCCGCAAAGTTCGCGGCGGGAACGCCAGCAACCGCAAAGAATCGTCGATATCAATCAGCGGCCAGCGTTCGCTCCTGAGATCCTGGATCGATTCGCGTTGCTCCGATCTCCCATCTCCTATCTCCAATCTCCCAGAAACGGGCCCTGCTGCCGGCGCTTCCGGCTCGGAATTGATTCGTCGTCTCGCAATTGCCATGCGCCACTTGGCGCTTGCTCCTGACGGCGCGGTCCCCGGCCACCAATGCGTCGTCCGAGCGCCGTCGTCGAAAATCGCGTAATGCGTTTTTTTCTTCGAATGCACATTTACCGGTCCGTTGAATTTACCTCCGATCATTCGGCCCCAATAACGGGCATAAAGCGCCGGCTTCGCCGAGCCGGGCTCTTTCGTATACCAGATGAGCGTGCCAAATCCGCGCGCGTATCCCTCACGATCGCGCCCGCCCGACCAGGTCGCTTCATCACCGGATTTCGGATGATTGTTCCAGACGAGCGTCCGGCCGTTTCGCGTGCGCTGATAAGTTCCCTCGCCGCGCGCGACATTCACCAACACGAGCAGCGTAACGCAAACAAACAGCAATCGCCCAGTCACCTGGGAACACAATATTGCCGATAACCCTCTTGTGCGCTAACTGAACGTTGAGACGTTGAGATGTTGAGTCGTTGAGTTCAATCTCCCATCTCCAAGCTCCCGGCGTAACGCCAGTTACTTCGAAGCCTTCGGCTTCTTCTTCTTCTTCGCATCGGCGAGGCGCTCGGTTTTTTTCCGGCGCTGCGCCCGTTTTCTTACATTATCTCTGCCGTGACTGTGTCCCATAAAATTGAAGTTAGGAGTTAGCCGCCTTCATTAAAATTACGGCGTGCCAAGGAAGATAGCAGATAGAAGATGGAAGTCAGCAATCAGCAAGCTCGTCACTCGTCACCTGTCACTAGTCACTTCTTTACGTTTCTCGGATCATCGGTTGGATTCACGTACTTGATTTCAAACGGTCCTTCGCTCTGGATTTGCACCACTGTCTCCTCTGGCATCGACGCGAAATGCGCCATGTTGGCGGGCAAAACAACGAAAGATCCCGGCGCGACTTCGTTCGCGGCCGAATCATCGAACTTCTCGCCCATTCCGATGCGAACTGTTCCGGAAATGCCAGTGACCCGTTCCGCGGCCGGATGCGTATGCGGTGGAATTTTATAACCGGCCGGCGTTTTCAAACGGATCGTGAAAGAACCTGGCTTGTTCGGATCGCCGTCTAACACCGCCAATTTTGCGCCGGGTGGCAAGCCTGCGGGCGCATCGCCCCATTGAATATCGGCCGGCGTAAAGATCTTGTGCTCTGCCGTCGCGCTCGCCTTGGAAGTTTCTTTGGGCGCGGCCGCGATCACGACTACCGCCGCGGTTACAATGACGCTAAATAATAGGACAATCTTTTTCATGATGTTGCAGTCTGCGGCGAATTTAGAACTCTCTCAACTCCAATCTCCTGGCTCCGCGCTCCGCGCTGCGAAGACCAGTGGTCGCTCCGATCTCCGAACTCCCGCCTCCTTGCTCCGCTCTCCCAGCTCCCAACTCCCAGCTCCCGTGATCAAATCACTGATCAGTGATTTGACCACCGCCTTGCGCCAGTCCCAACGATTGCTGCGTTTCCGGAGTCAACGAGCCGGTCATGCGCAGACCCTTATTGCTCTGATAGCTCAGAAGCGCGTGACGCGTTTCCGGTCCGAGGACACCGTCGATTTTTCCGTGATAATAACCTGCTCTGGTCAGTTGATCCTGCACGTCGGCCACGGTTGCGGCGGATTGCTCGGGAGAACCTAAGAGGTTTGCGCCTTGGTCGTAGGAATTGGAGTTGCCCCGATCGTAGGACTTGGAGTCGCCCTGATCGTAGTAGTTCGATTGGTCGTTGTAATTGTATCCGCCCTGGCCGTAGTAAGCCGATTGATCGTAGACGCCGGGATCATAACCATACGTTCCGTAACCGTAACCCCCGTACCCATACGGATAGTAATCGTAGGGGTATGAATCGTAGTAGGACCAGCCGTACCACGGGACAAATCCGAAATCGAAGATGAACCAGGAATTGTTCACCCAACGGCAACGGTGCCCGTTCCACCAATGGTCGCTGTGCCGGTTCCAATCACGATGCCAACCAGCCGAGCGTTGCGCAAAGACATGATTGCCCGCCCCGGCCCGATTGAATCCGCGATTATTATTACTGAACCGATTGCCGCCGTTGCCCTGGAGCGCTCCGAGATTTCTGTTGTTCTCCGATCGCGCTAAACGATTGCTCGTGCCGGTGCGGTTGAAATTGCGGTTCGTTCCGAAATTTCCATTGCCTTGAAATCGCGCGACACGATTGCTCCGGTTAAAAGTCTCCGGCGTAGATCGGCGCTGATTGAACGACCCGGCGTTTCGACCCGAAAAAGTCTGACGCTGAGAAAACGTATTCGACCGCATGCTCATCCGCGGTGACGGCGCAAACGTGCGATTGCTGCCATGACGAAAGCCTGAGCTGGAATGAATCGCGGGACTGGAATAATGCGCGGAAGCGGATCCAGTATTTTTCGCATTACCGTTGTTCCGGTGACGGTCACCGGCTTGGGCTGAAAGAGCGAAAGCGGCGCTAACGAGCAAGGCGAGGAAGAGAACTTTGTGGGTTTTCATATGTGAGGCTCCAATGGTAGGACAGGGTCGTTGATTGAACCATTCAATTAATCTGTTGTTGCGGCTGAGTTTCAGCCGGGAGCTGAGAGCTTGGTCTTCTGTGACGCCACTCAGGCAAGTTTGCGCAACGTCTTTCGGTAATTCTTGGCAGTCTTCTCGATCGCAATCGTGACATCGTGCGAAAGCAGCTTGCGCTCGGCTTTTTTACGGCGCCACACCCGTTTTCTTGCATTATCTCGTCCGAGATTGTGCCCCATAGAATTCGATAAGAAGTTTAGAAGATAGCAGTTAGAAGTTAGGCTTCCAGTTTCCCGTCTAATAACGATTAACGAATAACAATGGAGCGAATGGGATGAGCGACATGGCCGGCTGTGCCGCGAGGGTGGGCGGTCGAGCGCAGCGCGAGCTGCCGAGATACAATTAACGCGCCGAAAGGCGCTCCCATCTCCCAGCTCCCATCTCCCATCTCCCATCTCCCATCTCCACGCTCCATGCTCCTAGCTCCTAGCTCCTAGCTCCCAGCTCTTGGCTCGTCACATGTCACACGTCACACGTCACCGGGACTACCACCCGATCATCGCGCGCAGAAAAATGATCAGCACGCCGATGGTCACTAGCGCGAGCGGACCGCGAGCGAGAAACTTCGTGACGCCATCGAGACTCTGGCCGCGCCGGGATTGCATGAACGCGATCAAGGCCAGAATGAGACCGACGCCGTAACAACTGAGCGCGATCGTCGCGGCGGTCTCCGGCGTCCATCCGGTTGTGGAAGAAGGAAGCGCTCCGGTCAATTTACCGAGTCCAAGAAATAAAAATGAAGCCAGCCCAAGCGTGCGCAGATGATTCATGCTTCCGTTGCTTAGGCGATCTCGCCCATCCCGGCAAGATGATCTGCTTCTCGAGCTTCTATTTCCCAGCTCCCAGCTTTTGCATCCTCATGCTCGTCACATGTCACACGTCACTTCTTGGATTAGGATTCATCCTATGCCCAAAGAATATTCCGCTCCGCCGTCGATGACGATCGATCCCAACAAGCAGTACTCCGCCACGCTCAAGACATCGCGGGGAGAAATCGTGTGCGACCTCTTCGCCAAGGACGCTCCGAAAACCGTTAACAACTTCGTTTTTCTCGCGCGCGAGAAGTTTTACGACGGCACCGTCTTTCATCGCGTGATCGCCGACTTTATGGTCCAGGGCGGCGACCCGACCGGGACCGGGCAGGGCGGCCCGGGTTATCGATTCGAAGACGAAGTGAAAAGCAACCCGCGCAAACATCAGGTCGGCAGCTTGTCGATGGCGAACGCCGGCCCGAACACGAACGGCAGCCAATTTTTTATTACCCACGTCGCGACCGGTTGGCTGAACGGCAAACACACCGTCTTCGGCCAAGTCCGGAGCGGGCAGGAAATAGTGGATGCAATTCAGCAGGGTGATGAACTAATCGGCGTCGCGATTAGTGAAGGCTAGAAGCAGTAAACGCTATTCTAGCGTTGGCTGGGCGCCAACTCTACGGCTGGACGGGGAATGAATTGGGTGGGAGGCCGGGCACCGCGATTGGGAATCGCGGCGGGCGACGAGTTGGTCTCGGTCACGATTAGCGAGCAATAACTGCGACCCCCATGTTCTGCTTTATCCGCCAGCAAAGGCAATATTGCCTGGATTGATATCGAGCAGATGAATGCCGAATCTCTGCAACGCGGCAAGAACCCGAGTAACCTCAGCCCACCTTTCGCCGAAGATCGCCACTTTTTCTTCCTCCCACTGTCGAAGAACATCTTCGCTGAACTCAGGAGCTCGATCTAGGCGAGCGTCGGCAAAATCTAGAAGGAATGGCTTCCGCACAATCGTCATCTCTATCGCGCGGAATTCCTGATCGATCGTGAGCAACTGAGGTACATTAAGACCGAGGATTTGTGTAACCTGTTCTTCACGTAGTCTTTCATAAACGCGGCATTCATTCTCGAACGGCTTTTCCTCGCGATGGAACTTTACCGCGAAAAATCCTGGTTTTTTATTGTCTACAGCGGCGAAAACGATACCGTGGACACCAAAACCTAACCGATCGCCCCGCGTGATATTGCGTCTGAGTGCATATCGCGCAGCGAGATCTTCCAGCTCTTCATCCATGACAGGCAATTACAGCGGATATTCAGCCGAAGTGAAAATGTATATCGTGTGTAATGGCTCAAGATTTCGGGTCTGCCAGCTTGGTCCTGATTTTCTTATGCTCGAGGAGGCTCATGATTTCGAGGGTCGGGCGCAAGTCGTTCTGTCTGTCGACGGGGAGACGCAACGCCGCACCGTACGATTGATGTGTGGACCAACCGGGAATCAGAAGACAATTTCATTCGCCTCAACGGAATTCGGCACCGCCTAAGCATTCCGACATTCAGCACGCGATCTTTCAGCGTTTGAGCCATCAGTTGCTCGTTTAACGATCAACAATGAAGCAGTTGGGAACCGCGACATGGCCCGTGAAGCGGTGCGAGCGAGCAACATACAATAACTGATAACGCTCATGCGGAGCTGGATTAACCCATAACGTTTTCTAATCCATCCCGATCAGTTCTCGATTCATACCGTTCTTTTTCCGATACGCACGACATCACGTAAGTTTCTTCTCGCGGGCGGCCTCGAATGCTTTTTTGATCTTGTCCGGTATAAACTTCGAAGCGAGCAAGCCGTTTTGAATGCGTTGGAGAAGTTCCTTCGAAAGCGCATCGTGCTGGCGAACAACTTTGTGACGAACTCCTTCGTCCAGCGTATTCACGTTAACCATTCGGGCGTCGGCGTAGAAAACAACGGTAGGACGATCCACAAACGCATGTTCTCTCAGTTGAATGATCGTAGTCGTGTCGGAGTGCGGTCGCTGCGTCGTGAGATTGACCATGATAGCGTCGCCGCTTTCCGGATCAGGCGCAGTGATCAACGCCCAAAGATGTTCTTTCTCGTGGCCCGGCTTCGGCAACATCACCGTGTCGCCGAGCGTGAGCATGATCAGCGCGCACCGAAGACGGTTTCTGCCAGTGCCACGCCTTCCAATTCATTTTCAATCGCAACGATCTCCAGCTCGGTTTTTCCGCCGGCTTTCAGGATATCGCGGGCTGTGATTGGAATCGCGCTGCCTTGAGGATCTTTCCACTCTGGCAGTTTGTGCGTCAATTCGACGAGTTCCCATCGGCTTCTCTTGCCGTGTTCGTGGAACACTTCATCGAGGAGCTCAACTTCCGCGTCTGAAAGTTCATCTCGTCCCGCTTCGCTTTTCAGCTCCACTTCAAAGTTTGCCGGCGCACCGATGTGTTTCGCCCAGATGCACGGCGTGCCAGGATCTTCGCCGTCTGTCACCAGATCGAGCACGCGGCTTAGAGCCGGGCCTCTATCCATTGAAATGCATCGATCGGTCGTGATCGGACGACCCCAGCGCAAAAGCGCTTCGCGGTCGGCCAGGTAAAGCAGCTTGATGAGTTTGAGATAACTCATGCGTCCGCCTCTCAATCCAAGCAACCGCGCAGCTGCCTGGGTGGCTTTTCGTTCGTTAAATTGCGGTCGCATGGTCAGGTGTCTATCTTATTAAGTTCGCCCTCTTGAGAGCAAGCCTTGCTCCAAACTATCGGCCAGCACCGACCTTAGCTCAAGCACGCTGCGGCTTCGGTTCATACCGTTCTTTTTCTGATCCGCACGAACCGATTTGCGACTCATATGAATCGTTTTTCCATCCATACCTCGCGGAAAACGATCCGGGTTACGAATTCTTATTCGAGCCACGCTTGCTTGAAAGATCGTTAGCGATTTCGGCGAACTGAGCGAGGGCGGCTTGGAGGTCTTCGACGATTTCGGCGGCGATGATGTCGGGGGCGGGGAGGTTGGCGCTGTCTTCTAGGCTTTCGTCTTTGAGCCACAAGATGTCGAGGTTGATTTTATCGCGCTTGATTAGCTCTTCGTAGGTGAAAGACTTGAAGCGCTCCGTCTCTTTACGCTCGTGGCGGTTCTTCGGGTTGTAGCAGGCGACGAAGTCGTCGAGGTCGGTGCGCTTGAGGGTGTTTTCCTTAAGAGTGAAGTGCTAGTTGGTGTGCAGGTCGTTCATGGAAGCTGCTGGAAGAAGGCGTTAGCCCAACTAATGTAGTCGTTGAGTTGTTTGAGCGGACTAAACCAATACACGTCTTCCGCAGGATAGTCTCTCTTCACAGCGGGATTAGCGCGCAAGTCTTCGCCGGTAAGGCGTTGCCAGTTGTCTAGGTACTGGTTGTCCAATACTCCAGCATGGTGCGCGTAAAGATGTCGGTGCAGCATCAACTCCCGCACTTGTCGCAGATGAGGATTCGTCTCGAGGTCATAGCCGAGTTCTTGCTGCAAAAGACTTCGCGCGCCATCTTGACCGTGCCACGGCTGAATACGCTGGAATACTGCGCCCTTCCATCGGTTATCATTTGCGACGAACTGCCGCAGTTCAGTTAAGTTTTTGAACTGCCTTTTGTTGCGGAAGTAATCGCGCAGACCGGTCTCAAGTCCCGCAGCAAGCCGAATCAGGCTGCCCATATCATAGAATCTGTCGCCGAATCGCTCGGTCCACCAAGTCCAATAGTCGATCTTTCCTCGGTTTGTAGGCTTTCCAATTACTTGGCCTATAACATCGACGTCTACCCACTGTTGTTGAAGACGCGATTTCAAAAGCGTCCGAATTGCAAAATGACTTTCGGCGACGTGGCGAATTGCAGCCGGAATATCTTTCTCCATCGCCTAGGTAATGTTCAGGTGCTCCGTTCGCGAAAAGCGCTTTGCCTCATGCCTCGTCGAAATAGTCGCTGTCGATTTTCTTCACTCGATAGGCGTGCTCTTCGGCGACGCCGATGTTGTGTTCGATCATCAGTTCTGCCAAGCGGCGACCGTCGATCAGAATGATTTTCTGGTGAAGGCCGGTCGCGTAATCAGTGGCGTTGTCATGAAAACCACTGGTCGTAATAAAGATTCCTTTACTGGCTTTCTTTCCCGCTAACGCACCGACAAAACTCTGGATTTCTGGTCGACCTACATTGGCCTTCCACCGTTTCGCCTGGATATAAATGACGTCGAGGCCTAACCGATCTTCATTGATCACCCCGTCGATGCCTTCGTCGCCAGTTTTTTGAGTAACGGCAGCAGCTTCTTTTCTGGAGCCGCCGTATCCCATCGCGACCAGCAAATCAAGAACGACTTGCTCGAAGCGGAACGGATCGACCATGGCAAGTTTCGCCAAAAGATCAGTGACTAACGTCTCTTTAAGCTCAGTGAACGCTGCTTCGATTCTCTCCTCTGGTGTACCTTCTTCCTCATTCGTCGGCGACTGAACCGCTGAAGCGGCTTTCGTCCGTGCTGCAGCGAAGCCGCGTTGCTTCTGTTCCTCCATGAATTTCTTGAAAGGTTCAAACCGCATCAGAAACTTACGATCGATTTTCGGCGGTGGATTCTTCAAAAGATCCTTCCCTGCCCCAGTGATGCGGAGCGTCGCTTCACGAGGGAGTTCAGCGAGACCAGCCCTGCGTAGATGAAATCCCGCCCATCCAAGTCGATTGCGAAGGTACGTCGATTGGGTACTGGGCAGCATCGCGTTTCGTTCTTCTTCGGTTAGATGGAAATGATCTGCGATCCGCGGAGCGAGATCGCGGTAGTGGTGCTCAGCGCCGTCGCTTAACAACTGAAGAAGCGGCAACATCATTTCGTCGTATTTGGGGATCGCCATTTACTATTTTCTGCGGCGACGATCTGGCTTGCCGAAAATCTCTGACATAATTCCGGCGACGGCAGCCAATGCCTTTAGCGCTTCTAAAATTTGTTTTCGATTGCTGTAAAGGAACTGCCCTGCCTCTTTCGCTTTGTCTGCGCTAGCTTTTGCGAGCTTCTTAACGCGCTTTGATGTTCGGGGAGATTTCACAAATGAGGTTTAAGTGTTTCCGGCGGAGGATTCAACCACTGTGATTTCTTCATCTGCGAGGCCGTACAATTCGTAAACCAACTTGTCGATCTTCTCATCCGTGGCTTTGATTTCGGCTTCGAGTGCCGCAAGATCGGAAACGCCCGCTTCAGTCGCGACAGATTCCAAAAGTGACGTGATGGCGCGCAGATTATCTGCGGCACCCGCATGAAAGTAAACGAGGGGTTCTTCTATGTTCACAATCCGCCGATAAATTTCTTCCGGCTGTTTGCTGGTCGTCCAGCGTTTGCGGCGCGCGTTTTCGGCAAGGAACTGTTGCCAGCACGCGTAAATGAATTGACGCAATGGCGCATGGGCAAAACGCAGCCGCAGAATCGGAACAATTTCGGGCTCATCTTTTGCCGCGGCCGAAACGTGCGCGCTGAAAATCAATGTCGCGTTATCACTCTCGATGTCGATCTTGTGCAAAAAACCTTTGCGCATCACGTCATCTATCAAAATCTCCGCCGTTACCGCTCCGCCGTAATCTTTCTGCAGGTAATGGCCTAACGAGCACGGTGTCCGATGTTGCTTCGCGAGCGATCGAGGAAGCATTCTGAGAAATCGCTCGCGTTGTTGCGCGACCCTTATCAATCGCGCGGCGAGGTCGCTTATCTCGGATTTTGCTTTCGAAGGGAGAATCATCGGGATGCGGCGAATAAATCGCGCCTCGTAACTATGCCAGCCTCCGCGCATCGTCGTTCCCGTCTTCGCGACGTACCAATCAAGCAAACGACTATTGAGCAACGCGAGCACGTGCAGACGGTCGATCTTTTCCTTCACGATAATTCCGTAGCCGCCGGCGACTCCACCGGTAAAAAATTTCGTGCCGGTTTCATCGAGCGAATACGCAGCGCGCAACGCGAGATCGGGCGTAAAAATTTTAGGCTGCGAAATAACATCGAGCGCTTGATTGCGGCCAAATGCGTACCATTTGTCGCCCATCATTCTTCCATCTTCGCGCTGTTCCAGCCGTGCGCGGTTGGCAAGCAGATAATCCCACGTGAGTGAATATTTTTCTTCGAGCGTATTCGCAGGGATCAGTGTCATCGCGCCTTTTTCATTGGCCGCGTATGGAAACAGAATCAGCCGGCGCGGGTCGGCGAGAACATAACGCCGGCTATCGCCGCCTTTGACGAGTGGGTGCAACAATTCAGGTTCAAGCCAATGTTCGCTCTCAGTCTCATGTGAATAAACACGTACCTTCTTCGCGCGGCGTTCCAGCTCATCGACGATATAAATGTCGTCGGCGCTCGTTTTTAGTCCTTGGAAGATTCGATCCGTGACGGTCTCAAGCCGGTCGGAAATCGCGCGTAGCTTCGCGAGCAATTTCTCATCACTCTCACTGGCAATGAAAGTCCATTCCGCTGCGGTTGCCGCCGAAGAAGGTAGGGAAACGCTGCGCGCGCTGTTACGCGACTTCCAGAGATCAACATCGAACGCTTCGCGGTAAGCGAATTTTTCGCTGGGCGATTTACCCAGCAGCAGCAGACAGGTGTAAGTGCTGACGGGCGCAAAAATTTGTTCATGCCCGAATGACACGATCTCGCGCAAATGCCGACCTGCACTCAGCAATTCCCGCAGGGCTTTGCCATAATCGGCTTGAAAAAATTTGTGCGGCAGAATGTAACCGAACAATCCGTTCTCGCATAGAAGACTCAGCCCTTTCTCGACGAAGCAAACGTAGATGTCGAAGTTACCCGACCCGGCCGTCTTGTAATTCACTTTCAGAAACTCCAACGATTCGGGCGCGTATTCTGCCATGATTTGAATTCGCTCATATGGCGGATTGCCGACGACGACATCGAAGCCGCGGCGGTTCATGATTTCAGGAAATTCTTTTTGCCAATCAAATGCGGCTTCGCCGGCAACTGCGGGATCGGAAATCAGCGAGTTACCGCGCTTCAGATTACTAGCCAATGACGGTAGCAGACTCAGCGGGCTTCCGTTGCCTTGCCTAGTTCGCAGCCTTTCGCGCATCAAATCGCGCTCGGCGATCATGAGTCGCATCCAGAGATTGAGCCGCGCTAGCTCAACGGCTTGCGAGTCAAGATCGACACCGAAAATGTTCTCCGACGGGATGTGGAAAGCGGGATTGAAAACTTCCTCGGCGACTTCGTTTCCTTTCCCGAACAATTCGCCAGGCGTTTCGCGTATACGCCCTGTCTGTTTGATGTCGCGGCAGGCGCGATTGTATCGCGCTCGTAGCATTCAAGTAAGTGATCGAAGGCCCGGAGCAGGAACGAACCCGAGCCCATCGATGGATCGAGCACTTTTAGTTGAGAGAGCTCGCGAATCTTTGCGAGCGCGTCACGGTATTTCTTTTCCTGGAGTAGCGCAATTGCTGCATCGACGATTGACGCGGTTTTCTCGCCCAGCGTGTGGGCGATGAGATAATCGACGATGTAACGCGGCGTGTAGTAAATGCCTTCTTTTTTCCGCAGCTCATCGGTGTCTTCGATCGTGATGCGTCCGTCCTTTTGCTCCAGTTTGTGCGCGAGGAACCGCTCGTAGACCGCGCCCATGATGTCGTGCGACATCCGGGAGAAATCGTAACTATAAAGATGCCGGAACGTGAACAACTCGCCCTGGCCTTGTTCGATCCCGCACGTGAGTGCGACTTCGGCAGGCAATGGAGTGTGACCGATCACGGCCGCGAGAAATACATTGTCGATCTTGAGCGTGTCGCAAAGTTGCGGTTGGACGAATAGCTCGGTGTTAAATTTTGCTCGAATTTCCTCAAAGAGCGATTCGCGCAAAAGCTTAGCAAAGGTTTTCGGAGAGTGACTGTAGAGCTCTTCGTAGCCGACAAACGTGCGGGCGAGTTTGTTGTACTCAATTAAGCCATGCGTCTCGAGCATGCGGCAAAAGAGAAAGCGGTCGAGTAACTGTTGACTGGCGTTTGTCAGCTCGGCGAGCGACGCCTTTTGATTTTGAACACCGAAGCCGTTAGCGAGAATGAGCCGCCATTGTTTTAGATCGACAAGAAAACGCTGGTCGAGATCCGCCTTTTGCTCTTGGTCATAAAGTTCTTCGATGCGGTCAGCTTCCAGCCGGTCTGGCGCGAGTAATTCCCAAAGCTCATCGGCGCGCTCTTCCAGTTCCTGCAGCCGAAAAGAAAAGGTAGGCGCTTCTTCGTTGACACGAATGAAGTGAAACTGTGCAAAGTTGGTAAGGAGCAACCAAGTCACTGGTCGCGGCATCTTCACCTGCTCCGGGCTGATACGGTAATTGCGCAAATAACGCAGCACCTGTTCGCGATTCGATTCGAAAAGGTCCTTGTCGGCGCCTTTCCTCGCTTCCGCTGGAGCTTTTTTCGCTTCGATAAAAAGCAACGGGCGGCTGCGCTCAACGAGGTAATCGCATTGATCACCAAGGATGTGAAACTCCTTACGAATGTCGTCGGAAGCATAGCCGAGAGCTTCCAACAGCGGTTCTATTAGGTGCTGTTTGGTGTATTCTTCGGGATCGACATCTCTGATCCCTTTGCGTCGGGTTTCCTTTGCGCGTTCAACCAGCTCATGAAGTCGCTGGGGAAAATCGGGATGCATTTTTTATTTTTGCGCGGCGAACTAATCGCAACAAGACGAAATTCCGACTGTCGATCTTGCCATTGGGGGAGAAACTAACTTTTAAATTTGAAATTAGAAATTCTAATAAATTAGAAAGTAGAAAGGGGAGCGCGCTCACGCACGCGGTTATCTGTTATTCGTTATTCGTTGTTGGATTTCAGGGTTTAAATCCGATGCGCGGTTTTGGCGGCGAAGGTGGCACCATCAGCTCGCGGATGGCATCGAAAACAACCTTGAACTGGGCATCGTATTTGTTTTCCAGCGCGGCGAGCTTGCGGGCGAGGTCCGCGTTCGAGAGGAGCATTTGGCGCAGCCGCACGAATGTGCGCATGATGGCGATATTCACTTGGACGGCGCGGCTGCTGCGCAGGACACTGGAGAGCATCGCAACGCCCTGCTCAGTAAAAGCCATCGGGACGGCGCCACCGAGCTTGCCGCGGGCTGGTATCACAGTTTGTGATACCAGCTTCTGAATCTCCGCCGCGGAAAGCTCAAACATGAAGTCCTCCGGGAAGCGGTCGAGGTTCCGACGCACGGCTTGCTTCAGAGCACGAGTCTCGACGCCATACAGCATTGCCAGGTCGAAATCCAAGATCACGTTCTGCCCGCGGATTCGCAGAATTCGCCGCTCGGCTTGAACAACCACCACCGACGATCTCATCGGTCGATCCATTGACCAATTGCGCGAACCTGTCGGACTTGGTGCTCGGCTTCGAGCCAATCGAAATGATGTGTGTCAGTCGTCAGCGACGAGCTGAACCGATGACGGAGATTGTTGCCCAACTCGTTTGCTACAAACGTAAGGTCTGAGGACATTCGGGGGAAGAAACTAGCTGAGGGGAGAGCTCAGGCAAAAGCCTGAGCGGTTATTGGGGTGCGCGCAAGGCGCGAGTTATTGGTTAATGGTTATTTGGAAGGCTGAGTCAGGGCAAATAAATTTGGCTCGGCTGGCGCTGGTCCATTATGAAAAGCTGTAAAGCGGTGACGAGTGACGGGTGAACCAGTGACGAGCGAAAGCAGAAGACAATCGCAGGCGACACGCCTGCCGCCACAGAATTGGAAATTAGAACGTAGAAAACCGGAACATTGAATCGTGAAAACGCTGCGCCAACTGCATCTTTATCTCGGTTGTCTCTTCGCGCCGATGTTGATCTTTTTTGCCGTGACCGGGTCGTGGCAGATTTTTAATTGGCATCAGTCGGACCGGCAACCGGGCGGATACGTCGCGCCGCATGTGCTGTCGGCGCTGTCGGACATTCATAAGGATGCGCACGTTCCCCCGACCAAACGCAACAGCCCGGCGCCGGTACGCTATTTCATGTTCGCAGGCGCGGTCGGCCTGGTGCTGACTACGGTGATTGGCGTGATCATGGCGTACCGGTTTAGTCGGCAACCGCTGGTGGCGACCGTTTGTTTAGGGATCGGCATTATTTTGCCGGTGGGATTGGTGTGGATCTACAGGTGAAAAGCGGAAAGGCGGAGCTTTCGAAGCTAGGAGCTGGGAGATCGGAGCACGGAGGACGACACAACGGACGGGCAGGCGGCTATTTTTCGGGATGGAAGCCGATGCGCTTTCTCGACGGGTCCGACGGTGGCAGGGCCGGTGGATCGATGATGTCCATGACGCGTTGTAATATGGTCACAATGACGGCTTCGTGAACGTCGAGTCGTTTTTTTAATTCTTTTTCCAGCAAGGCGAGTTTTTGGGCCAGCTCGCGCTTGTCGCCGAGCAACGCGCGCATTTTCAAAAATGCACGGACAACGAAAACAGCCATTTGCACCGCGCGCGGGCTATTCAAGACATTTGCGGCCATGATCGCTCCGTGCTCGGTGAATACATAGGGCGGTTTGCGTCGCCCGCCGTGACCAGTCTTCAAGGTGCCGAATTGGTACCTTAAAGCGTGTGATTCCTGGCCCGAGCTTGAAGTGCCAATTTGGTACTTCAAGTTTTTCCATTCGTGGGATGAGATTTGAAACACAAAGTCCTTTGGAAAACGGTCAGGGTTGCGTTTCACTGCGCGGTTTAACGCCTTTGTTTCTACGCCATAGATCGAAGCAAGATCGGAATCCAGCATCACGCGTTCACCGCGAATTTCGTAAATGAGTCGGCCGAGGTGATCAGGCGTGAGCCTGTTCTGGGGGTTTGGCACTGTGTGGGAAACTAAAGGAAGGGGGGACTAAAGTTCGAAGGAAGAATTATGAATTAAGAGGGAAAGCTGACAAGGCTGAAAGGGGAACGAAGACGTTGAGAGAGTTGAGGGGTTGAGAGGGGGGACAAACGCCGAACGCGAATCTCGGACATCGGTTATCGCCCTTTGATTATGCGCTCGTACTCGGCATGCGTGCCGATCCAAAACCAGATCACGGTATCGCCTGTCATTACGCCGAGCGCTCGGTAGTCGTCGGTTACGCGTGCCGACCAGTAGCTGCCGACCTTCTTGAAGTTTACAGATGGATGACGCGGATCGCTCAACCAAAGCCGATACTGTTTGAGCGCGAGGCGCTGAAGATTTTCCGGAAGAGCTGAGTATGCGTCCCAGAACTTATGTGTTGCTTGGCTTTTCATCCGGGGGGAAAGCTCTCGTCCGCCCGGCGCCGTATTCTTCCAGTGCTTCTTCGGCCAGATGATCGAGCCGACCGGCGGCAACGTCTTCGCGAATCTGGCGATCCCATGCAGCCTCGTCCCGCTGCCGGATAAATGCAGCGAGTTCCGCTAGTTCGCCGGGCGAGAGCGCATTCACAGCATCTTTGATTTCAGCAAGACTCACGGTTTTAGCGTATCCAATCAAAGTACCAGTTCAACTCACATGGAAATTGATGGGAGTGGGAGGTGGGAGGACGAGACGCCGCACAACGGACAACGGACCACGGACTACGGAGGTCAGAGGTCAGAGGTCAGAGGTCAGAGGACGGAGGACGGAAGTCGGAAGTCAGAAGTCGGAGGTCGGAGGTCAGAAATCAGAAATCAACAATCCCCGACTCCAATTTCCCATCTCCTCGCTCCCAGCTCCTTGCTCCTATCGCAAGGCGTTGTTAATCGAGGTGATTAGTTTTTTCCATTGGTTGCGCTCGTCGTCGGAAAGATTCTCTGCTTGATGGTCGCGGGTCCAACGGACGAAGGCTTTGGCCAACCGATATTTGCTGAAGTCGTTAATTTGCTCTTTGAAAACGTCGACGACTGAGCGCTCCGGTTGCGAGTCGGCGCTGGTGGCGACGTCCCAACCGAGCTCGGTCCGCGCGACGTGGATGAGCGTGTCCCGAAGTAAATCTTCGACGGCCGGTCTTTCGAGCGGGCCAGGATAAACGTCCTTGGTGCGCAGGATCGATTTGTTGCCGAGCGCGTGGATCAGCTGTTCTTGATGCGCAGCTTGATCGGGCGCCATCTCCGAATCCAAAAGGGCTGCGACCTTGAGTTTGTGAGCGTGCAGAATGGTCGCGTAATAAACTACTTTGCCGGCGCCGCTGGCGGGCAGCATCGAAATCTTGTCGCTAAGATCGACAATGCCGGCATCGCGCAACAACTGCGCGACCGCGTCGAGGTACCAGTAATCGGTCAGGCTTTCGAGAACGAGATTGCGCTGCTGCGCGAAGAGGCTCTGGGCCAAATCGTACCCGAGCGCTTCCTGTAACGGCAAAAGCGCCACCGGATCTTCGGCGGTAATGTTGGTGTGAACTTTGGTCCCGACACTGCGATCGATCATTTCGACGACGCGAACGCGGTTGAGCTCGTCCGGTCCGACTAAAAAAGGCGAGTGGGTGGTGTAAAGGGTCTGATTGGATTCGGCCAGGCGCGAGATGGTGGTGCGGAATTCGCGCTGTTTGAGGGCATGCAAGCTCAAGCCCGGTTCGTCGAGGAGAAGGATGGCGTTTTTGAAGTTGTTCGCGCTCTCGGCAAAAAAGACGATGAAGAACGAAACCAGCCACTGAAAACCTTCGGAGCGCTGGTCCAACTCGATCTCAACTCCGACGTCGTCCTCGACAATGACTTTGAGATATTGGCCGTCAGCCACGATGCGCAAACGTTCCGCTTCATCGCGTTTCGAATCGGGCATCCAGGTGGCGCGAAGTTCGTCGGTCAGGCGGACACTGGCGGCGTTGAGCTGGTAGGAAGGGCGATCGAGTTGATCGCGAAACGCCTGGAGCGCGGCGGCATCGCCCAGAAGCGGCTCGTCGGTTTTCCCCAAGTTGGAGAGTTCGCGGGCGCTGAACCCGAGAAGTTTCAGGAGACACTTGTTGCCGTAATCGTAGTAATCGTCGTCGACCAGGTTTCGTTCGATGCGGGTGGCGAGATGCTCGAGATGGATCAGAGGCCGGACCCGGAAGAAATCGCGGAACCGGATGAAAAGCGGGAGACGTTGCTGCAAAGTCCAAAGCGCGGCGCCGCGGCGCTCGTTCGTCTCGATCGCCTTGATCAAATCGTCGTAACGTTTTTCTTCGGTCGCGTTCCCTTCTTCGATACTCGGAAAAGTTTTTTCGAGCGCGATTTTGAGCGCCCGGGCCGGCTCGCCCACGACTTCGTATTCGTCTTTCCATTGCGGCCAGAGGGCGAGGATCGGTGTGCTCGGCGGATTGGGAGGCGACACGCCTTGTTCCGGAGGCGGCAGCCGGCTGTCGATGTGCGCGCAGAGACGGGGCCAGATCTTTTTTGATGTCGCCGAATTTGGCAACGGGCTGGCCGCCGGTGAGGTCGTGCACGAAGTTGTTATCGAGTTTTCGGGCGACGACGTATCCGCATTCGCGGAACTCGGGCTCAAGCGCTTCCTTGTCGTCCGAATCGAGCCCGAAGTGCGCTTCCACCACGGTGACGTTGCCGGGAAGGATTTTGCCGCTGTTAATGTCGTCGAACTCGGAGCGCGGATAATCGCGCAGTGGATCGAACCCGCGCGTTCCAAGAGGAGGATTGATGCGCTGAATCGCTTCGAGGAGGGCGGTTTTGCCGGCCTCGTTCGGCCCGATCAAAATCGTTTTGCCTTTTTCGACATCGAACCAGCCGCTATCGCGGATACTGCGATATTTGGTGACCCGAACGCGCTGCAAAAACATCGTTGGGCGAGGCTATTTGTTTGTCGATTTAAAGCCAAGCCTCAAAAGTAAGAATTAAGAATTAAGAAGTCGAAAATCAGGACTCTTTCGATCGCTTCAAAATCGTCACGAAAATAGCGGTCAGTTCATCGCATTCCTGACGAACGCGTGAAAGTTTGTCGGACGAAATGATGTTCGCGTCTACGAGCAGTTCGAGCCAGTAAGCTGTCTCTTCTAGCTCGCGCAAGGAGTCGCCACACTTCGCAATGAACTCCGCCCGGCTCCGGCCGCGAAATGCTTCGCGATAATTTGCTCCAATGGACGTGCCCGAACGCAGGACTTGTCTTCCTAAAATCTGCGCTTCTGTAGTTTTCGGCAGGCTCGAAAACATTCTGACGACGCGCAAGGCGAAGCTCTTCGTGCGATCTCTTAAATCTCGCTCGTCTTTGGGCATTTCCGGGGGGATTTCATAATTCATACTTCTTAATTCCGCCCTTGCCAATGTCGGAGGTCAGTATTGACTGGCATATCTCATAAGCGGCAAGATGCGGCCAACGCTGAATTCTAATGGCTGCTTCTCCCCTAACGAAGATCTGCCTGTGCCTGGGCTTGTTGTCGCTGGTGGGATGTTCGTTACTCGAACATCGACCAGTCACGGGCTGGGAACATCTGGATGTGTATTTCGCAACCACGCGCCAATACGATCCGACCGCACGGGTCGATCGGGCTTTTGCGACTTCCGGAACAAAAAAGGAAAGGATCTCTTACGGCACAGCCGAGGTGGCAGTTCCGTTGCCGCACTCGCCGGGGGTGCAAAAAGGAATCAAGGTCGAGAAACTCAATTTTCCCAATGGAGATCCGCAGCACGAATTTCGGGTCCTAACGGCCGCGCAAACGGCGGACCCTAAACGGCCCCTGGTCGTGTTTGTGCACGGATTCAATAACAGTTTTGAAACAGCAGCCGAACGGGCGGCGATGTTTTCTTACGATCTGCAACCGGATGTTTCGACCAAGGCCGCGATCTTTAGTTGGCCATCGCAGCAAAAGCTTTTCGGATACGCGCACGATGAGGATGTGGTCCTAGTAAATCAGGATCGCGCGCGCCAGGTTTTGGAAATACTGCGGACGCACGATTCAGCAAGCCCGGTAGTTTTGATTGGGCATAGCATGGGCTGTCGCGTGCTGACGTTTGCGCTGCGCGATATCGAACTCATCGACAGTAAAGGAAAGCCGCCGAAACTCGGCCACCCACAGTTTGCGCAGTTGATCCTGATCGAGCCGGATGTCGATGCGGAATATTTCAGGATAAACATCGCTCGACTTCGAGCGATCTGCGGCCATGTCACTGTTTATGCATCGAACCACGACAACGCGTTGCGATTTTCGAGCTTTTTGCATAGCGATCCGCGCGAAGGAGAACTTGGATCACAAGGATTGCTCAAGAAGATCGATGTGATCGATGCCTCGGCAGCCAACACCGATTTAGTGGGGCATTCGTATGACGGTCCGCAGCTGTTTGAGGATATTCGCGCGTTGTTACACGGAAGGACGGTTGAGCAACGAGAAGGAACAACGCTCGTGAAGCATCCGCCGGGAGTTTATGCGCTCGCGCCGCGCGATGGGTAAGCCGGGAGCTAGGAGCTAGGAGCTAGGAGCTAGGAGATGGGAGATGGGAGATGGGAGATGGGAATCAACGACGGCGTCGTGCGCGATCGGCTATGACTTTCTTGGCCGTGCGACGCGCATTGTCCGGAGCGAGCGGGACACGCAACAAAACTTCTCCGACCGCCGATGCTTTTTTCGATCGGACGGCGTCGTTAAATGATTTGTCGAGCCGACGAAATTTTTTGTCGGGCTTTGGCTTTATTGGCAGACCAGTCGCACTGATTTTTTCTTTAGGCACCGTTGATCACCTCATCTCATCAAACATGTTTCGCATCTCCGGCGGAAATGGGATGCGTTGAAGATGGAAGGTGGAAGCTAGGAGTTAGGAGCAAGGAGGAGAGATCAGAGGTCAAAGATTAGAGGCAGAAGGGGCTAGGGGTGATGGGCATCGATTCTGCTCAAAATGCCCGCATGTCTGCAACGCATTCACTCACCAAGGGTCAGCGGGAAGTTGTGAGCGATCTTCTGCGCAAGGTGCTGGTTTCCGACATGGGAAACTTCACCGCGGAGCGCTTTAAAGATTGGGTCAAGAATCTGGATAATCAATTTCGCAAAATGGGAATGACGCTCCAATTCGAAATCCGAGACCGAACGGTTTATTTCACGGTGAAGGAGCTGAGGACTAGCCGCAGGCTTTATCACTTCTCTGCGTCAACTCGAGTGCGATTCGATGGCGATGACGTGATTATGTCCTACGAGGAAATCTCGCGGCGATTTTAAAGCTGGGAGCTGGGAGCTGGGAGCTGGGAGCTGGGAGTTGGGAGTTGGGAGTTGGGAGCGGAAGTCAGTGGTCAGTGGTCAGACCTCAGTCTTCCTGTTTTCATGCGTTCCTGATTAACTAGGGCGAATGAAAGAACGCCACGACGAGATTGCATCCGCGTTGCCCGCCGACTTGGATGCGTTGCCGCGGTTGCGCGGGTTTCGGTTGCGGGGAATCGCGATGACGCGGCTGGAAACTTTCATCGACGCCGCGTTCGCGTTCGCGATTTCGATGCTGGTGATCGCCGCGCAACAGATCCCCGACAATATCCAAGCGCTCCTGGCCGCTTTCAAAAATGTGCCGACTTTTGTCTGTAGCATCGCGGTGCTGGGAATCTATTGGCGGGGCCATTGGTTGTGGAGTCGGCGTTACGGCCTCGAAGATAGCGTCTCGATTTTGATCAGCTGGGCGCTGATCGTGACGATCCTGATTTTTATCTACCCGTTGAAGGCAATCTTCGGGGCGATGTGGAACCTCTTGAGCAACGGCCAGGTCGGCCAGCCGTTCTCGCTTCACACCACCCAAGCGCAGGCGCGAACGATCTTTGCCATTTACGCGCTCGGGTTAATTGCCATCTCCGCCGAAGTCCTGCTCTTGTATCTTCGTGCCTGGCAATTGCGTGAGCCGTTGCGATTGAATGCGCGGGAACGATTGATGACGCGCGGCGAACTGACGGGCTGGAGCATTCCGGTGAGCGTGGGACTCGTCTCGCTGCTGTTTTCTTTTACTTTGCCGATCGAACAAATCGCGTGGTGCGGCTGGGTTTATTTTTTGATGGCGATCATTCTGCGGGTGCACTGGTTCTGGCATAGCAAGAAGCTGAAAGCGGAAGCTAGGAGCTAGGAGCTGGGAGCTAGGAGCTGGGAGCTGGGAGCTGGGAGCTGGGAGCTGGGAGCTGGGAGATGGAAGATGGAAGATGGAAGATGGGAGATGGGAGACGGGAGACGGGAGACGGAGATCAGCGGTCAGCGATCTTCCTGAACTCCCCAACTTCTAACTCCCAGCTTCCAACTCCTATTTCAGCTGAGAAATTCGGCGATCGGTTCGATCGGTTTGACGTGGGCGCAGAAGATTTTGAAGGCGGCGAGGATCGGGACGGCGAGAATGATGCCGGCGATGCCCCACATCCAACCCCAGAAGCTGAGGGACAACAGGACCATGACCGGATTGAGGGTAAGTGAACGTCCCATCACCCACGGGGTGATGAAGTTTCCTTCGAGAGCGGCGAAGAGCAGATAGACAGCGGGAAAGATGAGAGCGTAACCAAAGCTATCGAAGCTCAGGACCGCGCCGAGTGTCATGCAAATGATTCCGGTAAGAGCGCCGAGGTAAGGCACGAAATTAAGGATCGCGACCATCGCTCCCCACATGATGGGGTTGGGCAGACCGAGCAAGCCGGCAGCGGTGCCAACAGCAAATCCGAGCCCGATGTTGATTAACGTGACGGTGAGAAGGTAACGGGAAACATTTGTTTCAATCTCAGTGGCGATGGAGACGGCGCGCTTTTTGTCGGCCAGCGTGGGGAGAAGTTTGATTAGTTTGGTGAGAAAAACGCCGTCATACGCGAGCAGAAAATAAAGCAGAATGATGAGCATGACCGTGCTCACGATTAATTCCGGCGTGCGGACAAAGAGAGCGTCGGAGATCGGGTGACGTTTTACTTCGACGGCCGGCTTGGCCTGTTGCGGTTCGGGAGTCGTTATCTTTTCGATTTCGCCGCTGGCCTTGGCGACATTCTGCATCGGTCCGCGGAGCGGGATCAATTTCGATTGAAACTGCTGCAAGCTGTAAGGCGCTTTTTCCAGCCAACCAGCCGCGGGCACAGCCAGAAACGAAACGGCGTAAGCGATGATTCCGAAGAGACTGAGCAGAATGATGGCAGCGCTCAACGGCGGCGGGATGTGCAAACGCGCGCCGGCCCGAACGATTGGCCTGAGCAAATAACTGAGAAGCAGCGCGAGCACGAGCGGCAACAGGAGCGACCGCATGAAGTACATCGTGTAAAAGATCGCGAGAATGAAGAGGCCGGTGAGCGCAATCGATCGAATATCGAACGGACGCCGCATCAAGTCGTGCATCCGCAGACGCGATAGCGGTTTCGCCGCGTCCGGCTGTCAGTTGCTCTCGGAATCGTCCGCGTTCGCCAAAGCTGCCGGTCGAATCGGGACGTCCATTTATTAAGATTGAATCGCGAAGCGGCAGCCTACCGGTCCTTGCAAGCTCGATGATACAAAAGCGAGACGGAGCTGAAGCTTAACCAGTACAAAATCCAATAGTCCCAGGTTAAGACGAGCCCGCCGGCCCAAAGGATCGCGCAAATAATGGCGCTGGCGGTGAGGGAAAAGCACCAGATGCAGCTGATCCATTCTTTGGCGGAACCGCGGCCCCCCGGCATGGCGTTGCGAATGCGCTCGAATATAGCGAGCGGTCCGCGCTCGACCGTGATCAAATGACTTAACCGGAACGTGGCCAACGATCCTAAAACAAGGATCAGAAAGGGTTGATAGTTAATAGTATTCCCTCGCCGGAGCCAGCCACCCTCCGCTCACCTCGGATCATGTGCAGCCGCGCAGCAGAAAGATCAGAAGCAGGATCGGAAGCGGTATTCCGAGCAGCCAAAGTAGAATATATCCAGCGGCGCCGGCTTGTTGGATTTTGTCGTTTAAGTGCATGTGATTTCCCTTTTCAAGTGCATGTGATTTCCCTTTTCCTAAACAATCGCGCCGAGGCGAAACGCTGCGGGTGGGAAAATGGAAGCTAGGAGTTAGGAGCTGGGAGATCGGAGGACAGAGGATCAATTAGTGACACTGGTCACAGGTCTCTTGTCGCTGGGCTTTATTCCAGGGGCAAACCGGATTCGTTGGCGCGATCTTGCAAACTGACTTGTCGCTTGGTTCCGTCGGGTGCCTGTTGTTTGCGCACTTTCATTTCCCCGCTGGTCAGATAGCGCGCGTAGTCCTGAATAGTTCCGCTGGGAATTCCAACTCTGGCCACGATCAGCAGTCCGTCTTTGGTCGAAAGCATGTCTCCCAATCCGGCCGGAAAAAAATTGGTGACAGCGCAATCCAAAACTTCCGGCGTAAGCGGCGGGTCCGTCCGGAATGCGGTGTGCGTGTCGTCGCAATGCGATCCTACCAGTGCGGTGATTTGCATGAGGCGGAATTTATCAACGGAAACTGGGCGATGGAAGATAGGAGTTGGCAGCGGGGAGATGGGGAAAACCAGGAGATCGGAGGTTGGAGGCGGCCAAACGAGGGTTGAGCAGCGTAATTCTTTTATAGGCGGGCGTTTGAATAGACCGCGCTCGTCCAACGACCAAACATAATAATATGAAAAAGTTTACCAGTTTACTAATAGGTGTGTCGCTGGCCCTGGCGGGAGCTGCTTATGCGCAGCAGCCAGAGGAACAGTCGACACCAGGAGCAGGGAAGAAGCAGGGTGCTGAAAAGACCCAGCAGGCCGAGCCAAAAACGCCAAAAACGCACGGGGCCGAATCAAAAACCGGCGCCAACGCGGCCAAGCCTGAGGCAACAGTCGAGAAGCAAACCGGCGCGATGAAAGAGCCCGGCGTTGCGACTGAACCGGGTGCAGGAAAAGGCCGAAAGGTTAAGGTGACCGAAAAATCGGCGACGGCCCCAGGCACGGAAACGGGCGTTTCCGGTCAAACCAGCGGCGGAGTAACGACCGAGCCGGGTCCAGGAAAAGCCCACAAGGCCAAAGCGACCGAAAAATCTGCGACTGCCACCGGCACGGAAACGAACGTTTCCGGTCAACCGACCACCGGTGAAACACCTGGTGCGAAGCATCAACACGAAAAAGGGATGAAGACGGGCGGCGCAAATGCAAAGTCGACTGCAACTGCAGCTCCGACGATATCGGCAACTGCGGCTCCATCAGTTGCGGCATCCGCGACTGCGGCGCCGTCAGCATCGGCATCAGTAGCAGCGTCGGCAAGTGTGGCTCCATCAGTGGGAGTTGCTGGCCAGCAAAACGCGACGGTAACTGGTGGCGCGGCAATCAAGGCCGATCCCCAGAAAGTCCAACAGGTCAAGCAACAGGTGCAGCAGATCAAACAACAGCACGTGAATTTCCATGCCCAAGCGAGGCCTGACAGAGTTCCGGCGGTCACGTTCAGCGTGGGTTATCGCATTCAAGGAAGCGATCGCTGGCAGGGTTCGCAATACGAAGTATACCGCTCGTATCATCCGGAACGTCACGATCGGGGCTGGTATCACTCGCGTTACCAACGCGTCGAACTGGTTGGTGGCGGTTACTATTATTGGAACAACGGCTACTGGTATCCGGCATGGGGTTACGATTCTGGGAACGAGTATTATGCCTACGATGCCCCGATCTATGTGGGTCATCGTGCTGAGCCGCCGGACCGCGTAATCGCGGACGTGCAAGCTGAGCTGCAGCAGATGGGCTATTACAGAGGTGAAGTGGATGGATTGCTCGGGCCGTTGACCCGGGAAGCGCTCACCGCGTATCAAGCCGATCAAGGACTTACCGTGACGGCAGTGATCGATGAACCGACGCTTAACTCTCTGAACATGGGATAAAGTGAAAACCTGAGATCAGCTGTCAGAGGACAGAGATCAGATATTTAAGAAAAGCCGCCGGTGGCGCGAAAGCCCCGGCGGCTTTTCTGTTTTAGGGCAGCAGAACTGCCGCGGGAAGATAGGAGTTGGGAGTTAGGCCGGGTCGAGCATGTTGCCGCGACAGCGCAGCGATCCGCAATGGCAGATCGATTCTTGTTCGACCTCTTTTGTGCGCGGGACGTCGATGACCAGGCGATAATCGTAAAAGAGTTCTTCGCCCGCGCGGATGTCGCGCAAGGCCTCGATGAAAACGCGGCCGCGGCTGTCTTCGAAGGTTGTGCAGTTTGGATCGCAGGAATGATTGATCCAGCGCGCTTCGTTTCCGCCGATTGAGGGATCGATCACTTTTTTTTCGTCGTCCAGTCCGAAATAGTATGTGCGCACGTCATCGAGATCCTCCGGAACGTCAGCCCACAAAATACGGCGTCCGGTGTATTCGATGATGCGCGCCCGTTTCCGGATCGGTCTGGTCGCGAAAACGCCGCGGCCATGCACTGGAGATCTGCAAACTTTCAGAGATTTGGTGGCGCCATTTTTAGAATTGGCCGTGCGAGGCTTGGTTCGGCTCTTCTTTGGTTGTCGCTTGGGCACAAAATGAATTCGAAGTTCGTGGACAAAACGGTTGCGCCGATCAAGGCGCGGGAGATCGGAGCAAGGAGTTCAGCGAATGCGGGTGCGCTGAGCGCGACACCGGCGCTTAACCGGAATCTTTTCCTCCGCCAACGCACACACTTCCCCGCTTTGTTCGAGTTGAGGCTGCGGAGCTTCGACAGGAAAACTTATTTCTAAAGAGGGCGGATCTATTGGCAGGGGCGGGAAGTCAGGAGCTGGAAACTCGGAGATATCAGCTGGGAGATCGGAGCTGAGAGCTGGAAGATCGGAGTTAACAGGGGGGAGAAAGGACTGGAAACCACTGATCGGATACTCAATCGGCTCCGGTTGAAAGTAGACCTCAGGAATCGGCATTTCCGCCGGCGACAACTCTGGCAACGTTTCGGCCACGCTTTGGAGCGCAGCTTGGAGCTTTTCCAGACTCACCGGTTTCGGCAACATGCTGATCGCGCCCGATTGGCTCGCTTCGTCGGAGGGCGACCAGCCGGAAACGAGAATGATGCGCGCAGCCGGATCTTTGGAAAGAATGTTGCGGCAGGCGGTGGCGCCGTTCAGTTTCGGCATCCGGTAATCCATTAAAACCAAATCGGGGTGGTAACGGTTGTAAGCTTGAATGGCTTCCAGGCCCGAAGCGGCCACGCCGACTACTTGATGGTTGCAGAAGCGAACCAGGTCTGCCAACGACCTTCCCACCTCCCGCTCATCATCGGCGATCAACACGCGCATAACTCGAGATGCAGAAGCTTCCATGCCACCGGAGCGCCTGCCGCGCGGTTATCAGTTAATAGTTATTTCTTAATAAAGGGGAGAAGCGGAGAGTGCCCGTCGACCGCCGAGCGTCGGGCGACATACGACACTTTAAAAAAGATCCGGGTTGCACTGGCCTTGTCGATACGCGCAGTGAATATGCGTGAACCGAAGTGAACCTTAGGGACATGTGGATGAGAAAGTTAGTTTTCGTTTTCATCGTTGGGATCGCGGCCAGTGTGCCGGTCAAAGCGCAGACTGACTTACTGCGGGTGGATCCGTGGGCCAGGCACGACGCCGCAATTGGAGCGCAAGATCGACAGGATGCACCGCAGTTCACACTCGCGGCCGAGACGCTCGGCACGCCCAGTCAAGTCTCGCCGCTGGCCGCGCCGGTGGAAGATTTGTTCAAGAAAAATTATTGGTACCTGGTGATCCTCGACACCAAGGAAGTTTTCACTGCACCCGCGCGCTGGAATACGCAGGAGTGGATGGTTCTGGGCGGCATCGCCGCTGGCATTGGGACTGTGGCGGCGTTCGATAAAGATATCGAACGGGCGATCCGCGGGGCTCGTAACGATACGATGACCAATATTTTCGACAACGTGCAGCCGCTGGGCAACGAGTACGCCATCGGCATCGTCGGATCGTTTTATATTTACGGAGAATTTTTCAAAGATCCCCGCGCGAAAACCACCGCGCTGGATAGCATTGCAGCCACCGCGATTGCTTCCGGCATTGTTACGAATTCGTTCAAGTACGTGATCGGCCGGGGCCGGCCGACCGACGGGCACGGCGCCTACAACTTTCGGCCATTCAGCGGACAGGATTCGTTTTCATCGGGGCATACGACTGAAGCATTCGCCCTCGCGAGTGTAATTTCGGAACACTACGATTCACTCTGGGTCCAGGTTCCGGCCTACGGTCTGGCATCCGCGGTCGGTTACGCACGGCTAAATAATAACAGGCATTGGCCGTCCGATGTCCTGGCCGGCGCAGCGATCGGGACCTTTGTCGGCAAAACGGTTGTCCATTTTAACCAGAAACACCGTCAAGTTTCGATTCAGCCGATTGTCGGGCCCGACATCCGTGGCGCGCAAATGTCGATGCCATGGTGAGGTGCGAGCGCACTGGCATTTGGGACTGACCGACCGATAGCGCGACAAATCCCTCGGCAAACGAGACTTGAAGTTTCCCACTGGATTTACTATAACAACCGCCTCGATGCGTCCCCGGAACGTTCGCCATCTTCAATTTATTCTGTTGATCGCTGTCTGCGCGATGTTCGCCGGTTCAACTTTGAATTCGCAGGCGGCAGAGCGGGATCAAGCGAAGTTGGCCCAAACAACGCCGAAGGCTGAGAGCACGGTTGACGAAGAGGCGCAGGTTGATGCGGAGAAGCAGCAGCTCGCGGCTCTGAAAGCGACCGCGGTGAAAAATACGCCGACCGCCTCAACCGACGAAAAAAACCAGGTCCGCGCATCCCTTTGGTCGCCTGAGCTTGTTTGCAAGTTGAGTCTGGGCATCGGCCTATTCGCGATGATCTTGCTTGCCTGCGTTACGATTTTACTTCGGCGAGAGAGAGAACACGTCGAGCCCGAGCAAATTCTCCGCACTTTTGGAATTCTCGTTATTATCTTCGCCGCCATATTTCTGGTGATCGCGGGCTATTCGGACACGCAGATCACGCCGGTCATTGGTCTATTGGGG
This sequence comes from Chthoniobacterales bacterium, assembly GCA_038230255.1. Classification (GTDB taxonomy): domain Bacteria; phylum Verrucomicrobiota; class Verrucomicrobiia; order Chthoniobacterales; family UBA10450; genus AV40. The sequence goes on along the minus strand of JBBRNP010000004.1, from coordinate 25,054 downwards.
ACGATCGCAGGTTACCTGTTAGGTCGAAAAATTGAGCCGCCGAAACCCAAAGCTGACGGAGGATCATCTAATGAGACGAAGCCTTAAGATTTGTTCGGTCCTGTTTTTGAGTTTGGCGTTCATCTCAATGCCGGTGCTCTTTGCCGGATGTGCGAGCCAGGGCGCAGCAACGGTTCGCCAGGCTGAAAGATTAATCTCCCAAGATCAGGTGAAACAGATCGCGCTGTTGCCCAATTCTGACGAGCCGCAGCCACCGCCGCCGGCGGAAGCACCGGCTTGGGCCCGGCGACCATCCACCTTCGCCCCGCCGGACATGGGCCCGGGCCCCGAGCGGGCGGATACCTCCAGAAAACATTTGCTCGAACTTTATGCCGGGCAGCAGGGAATTATTGAGAGATTGGAGGGAAAAAGGAATGCCGGCTCGCGTACGAATCCGGTTCCTCCCTCGGCAGGCCCGAGTGAGGAAGGACCTGCGAGCGACTTGCCACCAAATATTTCGCAAGACGATTTGCTCCGCATCCTGGGTCAGCAACAGAAGCTGATCAAAGCTCTGACGGATCGAAATGCCAAGCGCGACGGGCGCCGGACAACTGGTCGCTGACTGATTTAGGCGACGAGCTGATCGACTGCGGAGCGCAGTTCGCGGATGTCGAACGGTTTCGGGAACATGGTGTGTACGTCCAGGCGTTCGTAGGCGTCGCGGACTTCCGAGGAGATGTCCGCCGACAAAACCATGATCTTGCTGTCGATGCCGCGCTTTCTCATCTCGCCGACCAATTCCACACCGGTCATGCGCGGCATTTTTTGATCGACAATGATGATGTCGTATCCCTCCGAACTGGAATCGAGCTGGGCGAGAGCGGCATCACCGTTTTCCACGGCGTTGAAGTCGTAGCGGGACCCGTTGAAGATGTGCTTGAGGGAAAACGTTACTGACGGCTCGTTGTCCACGACCAAAATTCGGAGGGCTGAAGCGCTCATGTATGTCAAAAGGCAGCAGTGTTCGTACCGGAAAGGCGAAGTAGAAAACGGAAATCCGCCACCGATCGCTAGGAGAAGTTCTTCTCTAAGAGATACAGGTAGAGGATCGCCATTGCGTCGGTAGTGGAATTCGACGTGTTATCATATTCCACCGCGAGCTCGTAATGGTGACTGCGTGAAATCGGAACGCCCGTTATCGATTTAAATTCCTCGACGTGAGCGACGCCGACGCGGTCGGTCCAATCTTGTGAATTCAACCGCAGAACCGTCTCGCCCGTTGTCAGATCACGCAATTCCATCCAGCGCGCGAACGGGTGCACGTGGATCGTCGCATAATGAATCGTGGTATCTAGCAGGGCAACGGCGATGGCGAGAAGAGCTAATTCCCGTCGGTTCACACGCCAATTCGACAGCAAAGGATATGCCGGAAATGGCGAGTGCCACGTGACAAGCTCGCGTGGTGTTAGACTTCACAAAAATTATAAGGCGGACTAACTTCGTGGGATGAAGCGAAGGCTCTTCGGCAAGAACCAGTTCGTTCTGGCTTTGCTCTGCGTAATATTCGCGTCGAGCACTGAGATTTACGCGCGAAGTCGCGCAAATGTCGCTCCGGCGACTCCGATCCACGGCGGAACGGCTACTCACGGACACCCGACCGGCCGATTGATCGTGCAACGCGCGCCGAATTTCGGAAGCGATCTTTTCATTCGGTTGTCGATCGACGGGAAACGGGCGGCGGACATTCCACGGAACCAACATTACGGCGGCGTGCTCGTAGCCGGACGACACACGGTAACCGCGCTAGCGCTGCCGAACACTCAGTCACGCCGGCCGACGTCGATCAGCGTGACGATAAAATCGGGCAAAGTTTATATTTTTACCGCCACGTGGGAAGGCGACCGGCTGCTTTTGCGGCCATCGACTTTTTATATGCCGACGACGAGAGCGAATCGAAACTAAATTTCGAATGCGAAGTCCGAGGTGCGAGGTCAGAGCCGGACTGGCGTTGGACTGGCATCTAACGAATTGCGGAATTAATATAACCATATGATTACACGGCGAAGATTTGTTGGGCTCAGTGTGGCAACCGGAGCCACAATTTTGGCGGGCGGAAAAATTCTAGGATCGGTCCGAGCCGGACTGGCAGTAATCGCGCCGGGATCAGCGACCAACGCCACTTTTAAAATCGGCGGGGATCTGGAAGTAAACCGGCTCGGATTCGGTGCAATGCGTCTTACCGGCGAAGGCGTCTGGGGTTGGCCACCCGATCGCGCGAATGCGATCCAGGTTTTGAAGCGCACGGTCGACCTGGGCGTGAACTTGATCGACACCGCCGACGCCTACGGACCGGAAACGGACGAATTGCTCATCGCCGAAGCGTTGCATCCTTATCCGAAAGGGCTCGTCATTGCGACCAAAGGCGGTAACACGCGGCCGGGACCGGGTCAGTGGGTGCCCAACGGTCATCCTGATTATCTCAAAGGTTGCGTCGATAAAAGTTTGAAGCGTCTGCAACTGGACCGGATCGACTTGTATCAGTTGCATCGGATCGATCCAAAAGTGCCGATGGAAGAATCGCTTGGCGCCATCAAGGAAATGCAAAGCGCCGGAAAGATCCGGCACTTTGGTTTATCGGAAGTGTCCGTGGCGGAAATTGAGCGCGCGCGTAAAACGTTACCGGTTGTCAGCGTGCAAAACCGTTACAACGTCGAGGACCGGAAATGGGAGAAAGTGATTGATTATTGCGAGAAAGAAAATCTGGCTTTCCTGCCTTGGTTTCCAGTCGGCGGCGGCCGCGGCGTGAAGTCAGCGGCATTGGATGCGGTCGCGAAGGCACACAACGCGAGCGTCTACCAAGTTGCACTAGCGTGGCTGTTGCGGCGCTCGCCGGTAATGCTGCCGATTCCCGGCACGTCGAACATCAAGCATCTTGAGGACAACGTCGCGGCCGCGAAACTGAAGTTGACGCCGGAAGAATGGAAAAGCCTGGTCGCATAGCGAAAAGTAGGAATTAGGAAATAGAAAACTGCCCGCGAAGTTCGGCGGAGACGCGCATCGGTTTTCCAGTGCGAACATCAACCGGCACCCAGAGCGTGCGCGCTTGAGCGAGAAGTTGTTTGTCGATCTTGCGGAGGATTTCGGTGAAGCGTTCGAATTTGAGCCGGCTCGCCTGACCGACCCACGTGCGCAGGAGAATCTCGTCCCCGAGAGAAGCGGGCGATCTGTAATCGATTTCGTGGCGCAAGACCACCCAACCCATTGCGGCTTGTGCTTCGGCGGTGGTGAGTGATTTCCAATGCGCAGTCGCGACGTCCTGGATCCAGCGGAGGTAAACAGCGTTGTTCACGTGGTTCCGCTCGTCGATGTCGGCCGGTAAAACCGGCACCGTCATTTCAAAAATCGCGTTGGGCACAGGTCAGATATCGGTTTTCAAACGAAAACGTTTCATCAGCTCCTGACGGATCTCCATTTGCAGGTCGGGTTGCAAACGGCTCAGAAGTTTTTCGCGGCGCTCGGGGTCCATGGCCGCGAGATCGCGCACCAGCTTGTCGCGCGTCTTATATTTAGAGTACTTGCTCAAGCCAATACCGGCGGCGAGAAGAGCAGAGATGGTCCAGACGGTAATGTCGGTTCCGGAGATCATGGCCCAGCGGAATTAAGAATTAAGAAGGACGAATTAGGAAGTCAGAAGCGAGCGGCCCTACTTGGAGCCGGATTCCTGTTGTTTTATGGCAATTATGAGCGATAATGGGAGCAAGTTTCTCGGTGGCGATTTCCCGGCACGTGAACAGATTCCACATCGGTTCGGGAATTGGTCCTTCGTCCGCGTGATTCTCGCCACTTCCAATTATGAAATCCGAACTCGTCAAAGCTGCGTCCGAAGTAATTACTAATCAACAAATCCTGGTGAACATGGTGTCGCGACGCGTGCGGCAGCTTTGTCTCGGCCACCGGCCACTGGTTGAATTTGCGCCCGGGATGGGTCACGCCGACGTCGCATTAACCGAGATTGCCAACGGAAAGCTCTCTTACGAGTCTACGCTTGGGCAAAACGGGAAAAACGCCGCACCGGCGGAAGTAGTGCCATTTCCCGGCGTTATCGTCGAGAAGAAGACGAAGAAGAAAGCCGCCTGAGCCGGAATTAAGAAGTAAGAATTAGGAATTCAAAAACCCCGAAAACGGTTGCGAATTTCTTAACTCATCCTTCTTACTTTTTACTTTCTCTTAGGTGCAGCCGCGCACCAGAAAGATCAGAAGCAAAATCGGAAGCGGTATTCCGAGCAGCCAAAGTAGGATCCAACCTGTCGCGCCTTCTGTTTGTTTCTTAATCGATAAATGCATAACCCTAATTTCCTTTCAAGGATGGACGGGCAACGCATGCGTCGTATTTCAAACGCGAATTAGAAACGATCAAACCGCGGCGTGATCGCAGCAGATTTCGTGGGCGACGCGACGCGCTTCTTCTTCGATCGCCCCGACGGTGAAATTTGGACAACTGGTGCGGTCGCCAAGGTATTGGAGGACCCATTGTTCAAGGCCGTCGCAACGTTCGCATTGCGCGATATGGACCAGATTATGCAAAATCAGCTCGCGGTCGTTCCAGGCATCGACGCGAATGATGAGTGCGTGACCGAAACCGACACAGCGTGTGTCTTCGGTAATGATGCCGATGCGCTTCGACGCCTCCGCCAATTCCGGATTCTCCGGGAGCGCAATCCGATCGACCACTAAAACTCGGACCCGGGCGCAATCCTGCACCCCGGCGAGTTGCGCGTCGCGCGCATGCCCTGGTCCTAATGGATTGCCGCGCGCGAGAACGAATTCTTCCTGCGCTTTTGCCCATTGATAAGCGAGCGGCAATAAATATTGAAATGTTTCCTGATCGAGCACTGCCGACTGAGGGTTTGTCCCACTGGAATTAGCAAAACGCGTGCGAAGCGAGCCCTGCTTTGCTCTTTTCTCCAGCGCGGCAATTTGCTAGGCTGGGAGCATGATTAAACGAATCGAAATTGTTCTCGCCCTGGCCTTTTCGATCGCGCTCCCGGGCGCTTTCGCGGCCGACCCATCGCCCAGTGAAGCTGCAGTCAAACAACTTCTGGAGGTCAGCCAGATCCATAAAATACTCGATACCACGATGGCGCAAATGGACGGGTTCATGAAGCAAACCATGCAACAGGCGATCCAGGGTCAGCCGGTCACGCCCCAAGTGAGAAAAGACATTGAAAAACGGCAAGCCCAAATGATGTCGATCTTCAAAGAGATGCTTGATTGGCAAAAATTGGAGCCGATGTACATCCGCGTTTATCAAAAATCGTTCACTCAGCCCGAGATCGATAACTTGATCGCGATGTACCAGACGCCAGGAGGCCAGACGCTCTTGAACAAAATGCCAATCGTAATGCAAAACACGATGGCCGAAATGCAGCAGGTCATGCAGCCGATGATTCAGAAGATTCAACGGATGCAACAGGAAGTCCTCGCCGAGATTCAGGCCGAGAAAGCGAAAAAAGGCGGCTAGACGGGAAGTAGAAATTAAAAAGTAAGAATTAAGAACGCGTCTCCTTGTCGCAAATTATTGTCGTCGCTCTTCAACCTCTTAATTCTGCCTTCTTACTTCTTACTTGTTAGAGTGGTCGGGTGATATTTTTTCCAGTAACGAACGGCCGCGCCCACCGCCATGTAACTCGGATCGGCGGCTTCGTAGCCTTCGATGTCGCTCTGACTCGCGCCGCCTTTTCGTAAATCCGTGTGCTCGAGCTCGGTGAATGTCGATTTAAGCTTCGATTCGTCGTCCCCCGCTCGAATTCGTTCGCGGAACCACTCCGACCAGCGCGCGACGTGTTCGTCCACCAAATCGAGATGTTCCGAAATCGGGCCGGCGATTTTCCCGAAGTGAGGGAGATAAAGATTCGCTGCGTTTAACGCCCGGATTTTTGCAATCGATTCGCGCCAGGATTCAACGTGCAACTCCGGCGGAACGAATGGCGGAATCGGTGGGCCGTTGCCGATGCGAACGCCCGCGATGTCGCCGCCGAAAACATTCTCCTCCCAATGATAAACATGATGGTGGCTGGCGTGACCCGGCGTGGCGATCGCGCGAATTTTGAACGGAGACACCGGCACGACTTCATTGTCTTCCAGAACTTTGACGCGTTCGGCCGGCACCGGCGCAATTCGGCCCCAGAGTCGTTGCATGTCATCGCCGAAAATGCGCGTGGCCGACTCCACCAATTTCGCGGGATCGATCAAGTGCGGCGCGCCGCGCGGATGGACATAGATTTTTGCACCCAGTTCTGCGAATCGCCACGCGGCGCCGGCGTGATCGAAATGAATGTGACTTAGGAAAACGTGGCGCACGTCTTCCGCCGCAAAGCCGGCTTTGGCAAGATCGACAATCACATTGTCGAAAGTTGATTCCGGCCCGGTATCGAACAGCGCGATACCATCATTGGTCTCGAGCGCGGTGGCTGCCACAATTCCCGCGTGCCCCAGTTGTCGCGTATCTAATATGTGAATCTTCACGTCCTAATTTTTCGACGCCGCGACAATGTAGGCCGCTTTGGGGATCGCGAAGCCGTCGTCTTTCGCATAAGGCTGCACCGATTTTTCGATCGCTGACTGAATTTTATGGAGTGCTTCCGGCGTTTGCCGCGCGAGAAGTCCGGCGGTGCGAACGCCAGCGTTTCGTTCGGCGTCGAAAATGAACTGCGCGGTCGGAACGCGCCATTCGATCTTATGCACTTTGAAAGTCATCGATCTGCCATCGAATCCGGCGCACTCGAGCGCGTTACGAAATTCGTTCTCGTTCTCAAAGAGATAAAATGGCGGACCTGGCGGAAGGTCGACGTCCAGGTTGCCGTGCGCCTGAATCGCGTCGTCTACCAGTTTCACGAATGGATTTTCCGAAATCTTCGCCCAGGTGCTGAAACCAAATTTGCCGCCAGGTTTGAGGACGCGGGCCGCTTCGGCGCAAGCGCGCGGAGGATCAGCAAGGTGAAGAAGCGCAAAGTTCGCGACCACGCGATCGAAGCTGGCGTTCGCAAACGGAAGATTTAGCGCGTCGCCCTGGCGAAACTCGATCCGCGGAAACATTTCCTGCGCAATCGCGATCATTTCGGCTGAGAAATCGAGACCGATCGGATTTGCGCCGCGCTCGGCGGCAGCGGCCGAAACGTAACCGGGACCGCAACCCACATCGAGGATCGACATCTTCCCGGAAACTTCCGCGGCGTCGAGCAACGGCGGGATGAATTGTCGGGTCGAGCTCGACCAGACCGAATCATATTTGTTGGCGACTCGTTCCCAGCCCTCGTGTTCGAATTTCGTGAAAGCGTCGCTCATTGGTTTCGTTTCACACCGTGCCGGCGGCCGACTTGATCGAAGAACGGCCGGGCATGAAACAAATGTTCTACGCGGGCGGAAACCCGGAGTAATCAGGGCGCGGGTTGAGCGCTGCGTTTTCCCAGGATCAACGCCGCGACGATGCCGACCAGCAAGAAGCCGACGAGCTGAGTAATCATTTGCCCGAGCGTGAAGTCTTTGGGGAAACCGTACCAGTTGGCGTAAGGAACGTTGGTCGTGATCGCGGCGAGGATTCCGGCCGTTAAAACGAAGCCAACCTTCCCGCCAAAACCACGGATCCCCGTTTGTGCGAGTAGGAACACCGCGATGAGCGCTTCGGCCACGTCGGTTGCGAACTGGATGACCAGACGTTTGGGAAAGTTAAAAATACGCTTCGGGCGATAAATTAGGACGCCGGCGGCGCCCGCGGCCATTTGTTCTTCGGCCTTTTTCATCGCAGCCTGTTTTTGTTCCCCGCTCGCGCCGGGGGTGAGACCTCCGCTCGGAAAAATATAGAACCCGCTGTTGTCAGCGAGATTCGTTTGGAGCGCACTGGTAACTGCGTCTTCATTCGGGAGGACGCGGACTCCCATTTCGCCAAGCGGCAGTAGATCGTGCGCGACAAAGTTCCAGACAAACATGACGATGCCCCCAAGAATACCTGCGAGAAAAATGCGAGTGCTCATAGGCGAATTACACAGGGAAAATGACAGATTTGAAAGGCGAAACCCTACATATTTTAATGCTTGCTCTATCGGGCCGGGATCGACATTCTCGACCTTTGTTAAGCTTAACCAATCCTATGAAAACACCTGTTTTGTCTTTGATCACCGCGCTGGCACTCGCCGCCTTCCTAGGCTGCCAATCACAGAAGAAGGAAGAGACGACAATGTCCACGGGCGCAACGACGACCCACGGAACGTCGACCCATGGCGCGTCCACAACGGCCAAGAAGACCTCGACCACGAAGAAAACTTCGGCGTCGACTTCGACTTCAGCCGAAGCTTCAGCCTCGCCGTCTCCGGCGGCAAAGAAGAGCACGAAGAAGAAGGCCGCAGCTGAGGAATCAGCTTCTCCTTCCGCTTCGCCTTCTGCGACCCCGTAAGCGAACGGTAAACTCTAAAAAGGCGGACGAGAAGTCACACCGCGAAGCTTTCGCCGCACGAACAGTGCGCGACTGCGTTGGGGTTGGTGACTTTGAATCCGCCTTTTTGCAGGTCCTCGCTAAAATCGAGGACTGAGCCGCTAACGAAGAGCGCGCTTTTCGGATCGACCACGATGCGAACACTCGAGGTCGGAACGAGAATGTCGCGCTCTTTTGGTCCATCGACCAAATCCATCGCGTATTGCAAGCCGGAGCAACCGCCGCCGACCACCGCGAGCCGCAAAGCGCCGTTCGGGTTTCCCTTTTGCTCGAGCAACGACGCCAGTTTATTTGCCGCCCGGTCCGTGACCTGGATCAGGCGCTCATTGCCAATCTTATAATTAGCGGCTGGTGTTTCGGTAGCCATTAAACAATCACGCTGTCGCCAGAATCGGCGACTGCGCTCCTTCGCTATTGGAAATGTTTTCTTCGGCGATCCCTTCGATGTCGGTCAGGGTCGAGACCTGCGAGAACTTTTCCCGCAACCGTTTCGCCTCCGGCATCGATCGCGAATAAGCCATCAGCCGCGCCCGCATCGATCGAATGGCCGCCTCCTCTGCGCCCCATTCGGAAACCATCAGTTCGCAGTGCCGCAAAATTAATTTCCAGCGCTCCCCCAAAGTTGGTGGATCGACAATCTCACCGGTGGCGAGATACGCTTTCGTCTCCCGGAAAATCCACGGCGCGCTCATCGCCGCGCGACCGATCATCGCGCCGGCAATTCCAGTTTCGCGACGACGCTTCGCAACATCTGCTGCGCTTCCCAGATCGCCGTTGCCGATCACTGGAATCGAAACTGCGGCTGCGACTTCGCCGATCACGTTCCAATCAGCCGCGCCGGAATAACCTTGGGCGCGCGTCCGACCGTGCACGGTCAGCGCCGCGATCCCGGCCTCTGCCAGAATGTTCGCGACCCGAACTGCGTTCACCGAGTCTGCGTCCCAGCCGATTCGGATTTTTGCAGTGGTTGGTAAGGGAGCTATCGCGCGCACGACCGCGCTCGCGACACTCTCGAGCGTAGGACAATCTTTCAGGAGCGCCGAGCCGCCATTTTTGGAAACCACTTTGTTGACCGGGCAGCCAAAGTTTAGATCGATGAAGTCCGGTTGCACCCAATCGACAACCTGCCGGGCCGCTTCTGCCATGTGATCCGCATTAGCGCCGAAAAGTTGAACGCCGACTGGACGTTCGATCTCATCGAAGTCGAGATATTCACGGGTGCGCTCGTTCCGACGAAAAATTCCTTCCGCCGAAACAAATTCGGTGGTGAGCACGTCCGCGCCGTGTTCTTTGCAAAGCTGTCGAAAAACCTTGTCCGACACACCCGCCATCGGCGCGAGATAAAGCGGAAAACTCGTTCTAAACCAGGGCAACACGTTCACGGCTTATTATCTCACAAAATGGAGGTGGATCGAGCAGTCCCTTGCTCGATGTTAATTCAACGCAGCCACAGGCTGCCATTATTTAGCATCGCCCGCGGAGCGGCCGATCCACCTAGGCGGCGCTCCGCAGTAACTGCGCCACTTCGTTTTGCACGTTCTCGAGCTCGTCCAGGCGTAAACCGGGGTCCGGGACGATAAACACGTCCCCGGTGGCGCCGTGCTCATATATTAAGATGCGGCCTTTCTCGGCAGTTTCGGTTTTGATTTGTTTGAGGACGCGTTTCCGCTCGAGCATCGCCGCCAGCACGTAACAGGCATTGGCCGGCGGATTCTCCGAAGCGATCAGGCGTCGAAAAAGCTGCTCGGCGTTTTCTTTCGCCAAAGTCTCGGGCGCTGCTTCCGGCACAGGCTCATAACGCGTTTTCCAAAATGAAAACGGCTGGATGTTTTCGTTTCGGGTCTTCCAGGCGTCCTCGCTTAAATCCTCCCGGCGAAAACCCTCCCTCTCGCGAAAGAGCAAAGTGTAAAAGTATTCCCCCGGCTCGAATGGCCGTTGGGTCGCGGCACACGCATCGGCGCGGTGCTTAATTGCCCAATCGTTCGGCAACGGATTCATCGGGCGACTATACGCCGCGCGCCGGCGAGTTGAAAGCGCAGCCCTTCGCGATTGGTCGCGCGCAGGTAAAGCAGGTAAAGGCCGATCACGGCGAAAATAAGGTTCGGCGTCCAGGCGGCAACCAACGGCGAAATCCGATCGCCCTCGCCCAGTGCGAGAAACAGATGAGTCAGGAAGTTCATCGAGAAAACGAGAACGACCGCGCTCGCCACGCTCGCGAGAACTCCGCGGCGTGAATAACCAATCCCAAGCGGCGCCGCGATGCAAACCACGACCAAGCACGTCCAGGGGAGAGCGAGACGATATTGGAGGTGTGTCCGAAACGGTGCCAGCAGTGTCACCGGAAAATCGGAATTGAAATGAAGATACTGCCGGAGCTCCGGGAAGCTGAGGTATTCGGCCCGGACATTGGCGCTGCCGAGGCGAAACGGCGTCTCGCTCCAGTTGTCGATCTTGAGCGATGGAAACATTTTTTCGTCGGTAATGTTTCCGGTCTCGTCGTAGTGGACCACTTTTACCTCGTCCAGCTCCCACGTTTTCGTTTCGGGGTGATAAGTTGCGCGCGGAGTCAGATAATTTTCGACGATATTGTCGTGCTCGTCTTGTTGCAGCACTTGCACGTTGGTGAAAACGTTGTGCCCGGGACGAAAAGTCTGGATAAACCAGGTGCGAGAGTCCGTTCGATTCCGGAAAATCTGGCCCTGGACGCTGAACTGGTGCGAACGCGCCGTCGCAATGAAATTTTTCTTGGCCATTTCGGCATGTGGCGCGAGCGAGTAGTTGAGGGCGAAACTGGCCGCGACCGTGAGCAGACCCATGCCGATCAACGGCGCGAGCAGGCGGGGAATGCTTACGCCGGCGGTCAGCATTGAGACAATTTCGTTGGCGCGCGACATTCGACCGAGCGCAAAAAGCAACGCGAGCAACAACGAGACCGGCAGCAGAATGACAAAAACCTCCGGCACTTGAGTTGCGTAGTAGCGAGCAGTCAGCCCGAATCCGAAATGTTCGTCGATAAAAGTCGAGATGTTGTCGCTCACGTCGAAGATCAGCCAAATGGAGAGAAAGCCGGCGATGCAGTAGAGGTAAGCCTGCAAAAAATTACGAATGACGTAGCGGTCGAGCAGTCTCACGGAGTAGATTAAATCAAATTTAGATGATCGCGCTGAAAGATTCCCTCGGAACGGACTTTGTCGAACGAGTTCGGACGATCTTTTCCGAGAACGGGCTCCTCTCAAAGGCGAAAAATTTCGAATTCCGGCCGCAACAACAGGAAATGGCGGTTGCAGTGGCGCGGGCGCTGGAGGAAGAGCGACACCTCGTGGTCGAGGCCGGCACCGGCGTTGGCAAATCGCTCGCCTATCTCGTTCCCTCGATCTTGTTCGCGCTCGAGCAGCACAAGAAAGCGATCATTTCGACCCACACCATCAATCTTCAGGAACAGCTCATTCACAAAGACATTCCGATCCTGAAAAAAACATTGCCGGTGGAGTTTGAAGCAGCGCTGATGAAAGGCCGGCAAAATTATCTTTGCCCGCGCCGGCTCGAGCGCGCATTGCAAAGCTCGAAGGAATTATTTACCGGGCCCGAGGAAACCGAGCTGACTCGCATCGCGGAGTGGGCGAGCACGACCCGCGACGGTTCGCTCAGCGATTTGTCGATCGAGCCGGACCCGAAAGTTTGGACACAGGTTTGCAGCGAGGCGCACATCTGCACCCAGAAAACCTGTGGCCAGAATTCGCGCTGTTTTTATCAACAGGCCCGGAAACGCTTGCTCGCGGCCGACCTGATCGTGCTCAATCACACTTTACTCTTCATGCTGCTCGGCAGCCCGGCCGAACAGGAGGACCGCGAGAGCGGTTTTCTTTTTCCAAACGACTTCATCATTTTCGACGAAGCCCACACTGTCGAACAAATCGCGTCCAAGCAGATCGGCGTCGGCGTTTCGCAGTACGGATTAAGATCGACCATCCAACGGCTCTACAATGCGCGGACCCGAAAAGGGCTTTTCACCGTCATGCGCGACGCCGCCGGTGTCCGGCTCGCGGCCGAGTTGATCGACGATGTCGAAAAATTCTTCGACGCGGTCGAATCGAATTCCGATTTTCGCAAGGGCCGCGAGTTTCGGGTGCGCGATATCGATCTTGTCCCGGACACGATCACCGGTCGACTGGTCGCGCTCCAGGCGCGCATCGCCGAAGATGTGAAACAGGCCGATGACGAAATTCTGAAAGCGGAGCTTCAGGAATTCGCGCGCCGAATTCGCGACGCGCGTGACGGGATCGCGATATTCCTCGAGCAAAGCGCGCCGCAACACGTGTACTGGGTCGAGCGCACGGGAAAGACAGCGCAGTTCCTTTCGCTCAACGCAGCGCCGATCGATCTCGCGCCGGTGCTGCGGCGGATGATTTTCCGGGACAACAGCTCTTCCGTCATGACCAGCGCAACGCTCGCGGTCGGGCGCGAGGACCTCGCCTATTTCCGGGAACGCATCGGCGCCACCGAAGCCGAACCGCTCCAGCTCGGCAGTCCGTTCGATTTTCAGAAGCAGATGAAAATCTTCGTCGTCCGGAAAATGCCCGACCCGCGCGACGCCACTTATCAGAAAGAGCTGGAACGCTGGATCGCGCACTTCGTCGAAAAAACCGACGGGAGCGCCTTTGTCCTTTTCACCAGCTACCGCGACATGCAGCAGGTGGCCGGTGAAATGGAGAAGTTTTTTGAAAAGACCAAAATGAATCTGCTCGTGCAAGGTGGGGGCGCGCCGCGCGGAAAGCTTCTGGAAGAATTTAAGACCACGCCGCGCAGCGTGCTGTTCGGGACCGACAGTTTTTGGGGCGGGGTCGATGTTCCGGGCGAAGCGCTTTCCAATGTGATCATCACCCGATTACCGTTCGCGGTTCCGGACACGCCGCTGATCGAGGCCAAGCTCGAGCTGGTGCAGGAACGCGGCGGTGACGCGTTTACCGAATACTCCTTGCCGGAAGCAATTTTGAAATTGCGACAAGGCGTGGGCCGATTGATCCGGACAAAGACCGACCATGGCATCGTGGTGATCTTGGATAACCGGATCGTGACCAAGCCGTACGGTCGCGCCTTCATGCAAGCGCTGCCGAAATGCCCGGTAGAAATTGTCTAAGCTGCCCACCGTGGCGCGGGTTGAGACAGACTAATAACTTGCAATTCGTGCGACGGGAAGTCTTCCTGATTTGTATGCGATTCTTAACCATCTTTGCAGTCACGACCATGTTTGTGTTCGGCGTTTGGGTAACCCCTGCATCGGCGCAGGATCCCGCCGTGGTTAACTCCAAGACGATACAAGTGCGGTTCGAAAATGATCGTGTTCGCGTCCTCGAGGCAACTTTACCGCCCGGTGTCAAAGAGCAGGTGCACTCGCATCCTGCTTACGTTATCTACGTCCTCGCCGGCGGACCATATCGCAACTACGCATCAGACGGCAAGATCACCGAGGGCGCGCTCCAGACCGGCGACGTTCTTTATCGCGAACCGTTGACTCACGCCGCAGAAAACATCGGCGATAAGCCGTTGCACATGATCCTGGTCGAACTGAAAGGCCCGCCCGGCGGTGGCGTGTCGCCTCACCCCTGATGGACCGGGGTCAGGTCTAAACATTTAAAATTTCGTGATCGGCGATTTTGCCTTTGTCCCAACTGGCAGCTCCTGGCTCCAAGCTGTTAAATCGTCGCCGTTGCCTTGAGATCGGAATCGACGGTTACCGGTCCATCTTGACCCAAATGTTTGCGTAGATATTCGACGATCAGTTCGACCTTAGCCGCATCAGCGCGCGGGAACATGAAGATGTAGCGCGCGCCTTTTCCGCTCCCGGGAACAATATTCAGGTTCTCGGAAAGAAATTTCGGTTCCCGCGCCACGATCATGCCTTCAAGTTCGATCGATTGCGCGAACGGGCGCCCGTTCTTGCGGGCAATGAACAAGATTTTTCGCGGTTCTTCATTCATCGCTACGAGCGCGCCGAAAAGGTTTGCCGGAATTCCGCGTCCGCGCCCGCTCAGGCAGGGCACGGCCCACGCCGTGGTTTGTCCGACATTTTGCGCGCTGAACACGTCAACGAGGTTTCTCGGTAACACGATCGGCAATTCTGCTGGAACATAGAAGTAGGCCGGCACGTTCAACTTGTTCCAGGCCAGCCACAGTTTCGCTTTCATCGAACGCAATATTTTCGGCGCGAAATAAAAGAACGCCGCGATCGCGATCGCGAAGATCGACAATGCAATGATGGGGTTGTGATAGATCAGCGCCAGCCCGCCGATCACGGCCACGTCTTCACCGAAGCTGAGAGCGATGTTCGAAAATGGTTCCGGCGAAGTGTTGGTCGCCAGGCGCGTCGCCGTTTTTGCGGTATGACTAACCAGGCTGGTGCCGCCGCCAAGCAGCGCCACAATCACCGTAAATGTCGGACTGGTGTGACCGAGGACTTGAATGGCGAGCAGCGCGCCGCCGATCGGCCGGATCACCGTATGAACGACGTCCCAGATGGAATCGACCCACGGAATTTTGTCGGCCAGAAATTCGAGAAAATAAAAAACGCCCGCAATCGTGATGATCCACGGGTGACCGAGCACTGCGAGCGATTGGTAGTCCGATGCGAGCGTGATCCAGTGAAAATGAATTGCGAGTCCGGTGGCGAAAACGGTCAGATAGAGGTTAACGCCGGCGAGCGCGGCCAGTCCGAGCGCCACCGCGAGCAGATTCAATCGCTCCACGGCAAAATTATCGGTGCGCCACCATGAATGTCACGCGTGATTGTCGGCGCGTCTCCCGATTAACGGATAACCAGTAACGGATAACTCGGTGGCCGCTTGCCGTTCCAGCTTGTCAGAATTTCAGCTTTCCGCGTTTCAGCTTTTCAAAATGGAATGTCAAATGTTTAGATGTGACCCCATTTTGTGCGGCCTTGTGCCTTCATTTAGGGCTCACCGGGATCGACCGGCGGTGCGAAGCTGGCGGCCGCAGTCCGGTTTTCGACACCAAGTTTTGGATAAATGTGCTCCAGGTGTTTGCCGACCGTCGCAGAGCTGATTCCGAGAATGGTGGCAATCTCGGCGTTCGATTTTCCTCGTGCGAGCCAGCGGAGGACTTCGCGCTCTCGCAAGGTTAGTAAGCGATCGCGATGATTATGTTGGCCGAGCAGCGATTGGGTTGCCAGAAAACCTTTTCTCACGGGGGGAATCCTTCTCTGTGTAATACGATGTCCGGCAGCCAAAGTTCGCGAGAAAATCACTTTCGCTAGACGCAAATCGGGGCCGATCACCGCGTACGGAATTCGCCGTATATACGAGTGTCCGACGATCTGAGAAAAAGCTTCGGTTGTGAGACCTGGTTTCGAAAACTGTTTTTCGACGTTGCAGCACTGCGCGGTTTGCAGGTCTCTGCCGAAGCGGAATTTCCCAATGCTCAACTGAAACAAGTCCCCTATTTATGCACCAGATCCCCCTGAAGTTACTAAGCTTAGTTTTGTTGGTCCTTCCTTGTCTCGTGGAGGCGCAAGTGTCGGTGACGCTGATAGTACATAACCGGACGGATTCAAGTGGGTGCGACACAGAGTGTACCAACCCGATTTATCGCTGCACTCTTACCGGCGACACTGCCTGTTTTGGAGCCGCCATGACGGTAGGCTCTAATCCTACGCCGGGTGATTATATCTACGGTCTTTATACGTCCGACGGTTATCGAGTGGGGCAGCAAGCAGATTATCGGGTGAACGCTGATGGGACGAGTGGATGGGTGGCGAATGATCCAGGATTTGGCTGTGTAAATGCCTTTGGAGGTTCCGTTACACTATCCGCTCATTGTGATGTTGCGCCTACGGGATCATTTCATTCTGAAGCGTCAGCGCAAGCCAATGTGGACGTCATCACCGTTTGTGATAATCGGAATGTGGGCGATTTGACCAATGTAAATTTACCGCTTTCTATCGGCGCAACCACGCGCGCGGAGTATACCAAGCAAGACGACATTAAGCGCGGCGGAAACCAGTGTCAGGGGTCGGTCAGCGGCTCTGAGCCAGCCCCGATGGCGCTCTACAGCGCGCACGCAATGCTGGCGAGTTTGAATATCGAAGATACTCCGATTCACTACTCGCCGCCACGCGGGCCGGAGATCGATTTTAGAGTCACTTATAGCCAAAGAGAGACTCAACAACCGCAAACGTTTAGCTACTCAAATCTCGGGCCGAAATGGACTTTTAATTGGCTTTCATACGTAACGGACGATGCGAACAATGCCTCCGCTGACGCGACGGTTTATGTGGCGGATGGCGGTGCCGAAAAATATTCCGGATTCGATTCGGGATCGCAAAGTTACCCGCCAGATCCGCAGAGTCACGCGATCCTGGTACGAACATCGCCAAACGCATACGAGAAGCGGTTTCCTGATGGGTCGAAACAAGTGTTCAGTTGGAGCGATGGTTCTTCCTCGTTTCCGCGAAAGATTTTCATGACTCAGTGGTTCGATCCGGCAGGTAACGCTGTTACGATCGGATACGACGCGAGTTTTCGTATCGCAACGCTTACAGATGCGCTTGGTCAAGTGACGACGCTTGCTTATGAACTCGCAGGTGACCCGTTAAAAATCACAAAGGTTAATGAACCATTTCCGACCGGGCGTTACGCGACGTTTACTTACAACGCCAGCGGTCAATTGGAATCGATTACCGATGAAATCGGAATCCAGTCCAAATTCACCTACGCAATGGATGGAACTAATTTCATCACTTCATTACAAACCCCCTACGGCACTTCAAATTTCGGCACCGGTCAATCTGGCGGAAATAGATGGATCGAGATGACTGATCCGCTCGGTGCAAAAGAAAGGGTGGAATACCGGGATAATGCGCCGGGAATTAATACGGGCGAGGCCATAGCTCCTGTCGGGATGACCAATTCGGGTCTCGATATCGCGAACACGTTTTACTGGGACAAGAAAGCTATTGAAATGTATCCGCCGGTGAATGGTATTTACGATTACACCAAGGCAAGGATCACGCATTGGACGTTGAATTCGAACGGTGCGCCGTCAGGTATACGCGCTAGCGAGAAAGCACCCCTCGAAAACCGTGTTTGGTACTCCTACGCTGGCCAGGCAGATACTAATCACGCTCCGTTAACCGCAAACCCGAGTAAGGTCGTCCGCATTCTCGCTGATAATAGTACGCAGTTCTCGGCGTACGAATACAACAGCATCGGCAAAATCACGAAATCAAACGATCCCGTTGGTCGGGTTATGTCCTACGTGTATGATTCGAACAACATCGACCTCTTGGAAGTGCGCCAGATCACCGGCACGGCCAATGAACTGCTGCGAAAGTTTACCTACAACTCGCAGCACGAGCCCCTCACGGACATCGACGCGGCGGGTCAGCCTACGACGTTTACCTACAATTTCTACGGACAAATCTTGACACGTAAGAGTGCGAAAAATGAAACAACAAGCTTCGCTTATGGAGACGGCACTCCTAGTCATCCAATTGGTTATCTGACGTCGATCACCAGTCCGCCATTTAACAGTGCGTCAGCTGTTACAACATTCACCTATGACAATGCTAATCGAGTGCGAACAGTGACCGATTCGGATGGCTACACGGTCACCACTGATTACGACAATCTCGATAGGCCAATAATCGTTACGTATCCTGACGGCACCAATCAACAATTTCAATACACCCAGGATTTTGGCCAGGGATCGACGACTATTCTCGATCTGACTCGAAGCAAAGATCGCCGCGGGCTCTGGACAACGCGGCACTACAATCCGAATCGCCAGATGGATGCGATCACGGATTCGTTAAATCGAACAACTCAATTCGATTGGTGCAGTTGTGGATCGTTGACCAGCATCACCGATCCCAAGAACCAGGTCACAATTTTCAATCGCGATTTACAGGGTCGCGTTTATCAAAAGGTGTTCGCAGACAATACCAGCGTGAGCTACCTCTATGACGGACAGAGCGCCGCGAACACCGTCGGCGCAAGTAGCCGATTGAAGTCCGTAACGGACGCGAAAAATCAGCGGACGAATTATTTTTATTTTGCCGACGACAATGTTCAGCAGGTCAGCTACACCAACTCTAGTGGGCAGCCGCTAAATCCATCGACGCCTTCGGTCAGTTTTACCTACGATTCGCGTTACAATCGTGCGGCCACCATGGTGGACGGCACCGGGACGACGACTTACGGCTACAATCCCATTGCGGTACCGCCCGCGCTCGGCGCAGGTCGGTTGGCGAGTATTGACGGACCGTTAATAAACGACACCATCGCTTTCGGATACGATCAGCTCGGACGCGTAACAAATCGTTCGATCAATGGCGCGGCGAACTCGGCAACTTGGATTTTTGACAGTCTTGGCCGAGTGAGCGCCGCCACGAACAAGCTTGGAACGTTCAATTACGGTTACGTGAACGTCACCGATCGTCTCAATAGCATGATTTATCCGGACGGCGGTTCGACGGTTTACACTTATTTTCCGAATACTCAGGACAAGCGGCTTCAGGAGATAAAGAATCAAACGAGCGCTAACGCGTTGATTTCACAATTCGATTACACCTATGACGTCGAAGGACAGATTCTGACTTGGACAAAGAACTACCCGGGTTTGTCGCCAGCGCCGCAGCGGTTCGATCTCGGTTACGACAATGCTGATCAGTTGATCACCGCACCCCTGAAGAACGCGGCAACGAATGCGCTGATCAAACAATACGGTTATGGATACGACTTAGCTTCCAATCGCACGTCGGAATTGGTCGGCACGACGACGACCACTTCCACGCCGAACAACGTGAATGAGATTGTCTCTCAAAGCGGCGGCGCGAATCGCACGCTCACCTATGACGCGAATGGTAGCCTCACGAACGACGGCGCCTCGCGCACGTTTGAATGGGACGGGGCCAATCGGTTGGTCGCAATCAATTACACCGGAACTAATAATCGGAGCGAATTTACCTATGACGGCTTAAGCCGAATGGTGAAAATCGTCGAGAAAACGAGAGTCCGGATTACCTCAACACGGAAATTTGTCTGGTGCGGAATGGAGAAGTGCGAATTTCGCGACGCCAATGATGCCGTCACTATGTTTGCCTACCCGCAAGGCCAGGTCATAGGATCAACCGCCTACTTTTACACGCGCGACCATCTCGGCTCGATCCGCGAAATGCGTAGTACCGGTAAGAAAGGCGCAGTAGTTGCTCGTTTTGACTACGAACCCTACGGAAGATCGACATCCGTGATTAGCACCACGCTACCAGACGTTAGGTTCACGGGCTTGTATCACCATTCAAATAGTGATCTCGAACTCGCCGTCTATCGTGCTTACGACCCAGGCTTAGGACGCTGGCTCAGCAGGGATCCCATCGGCGAACACGGCGGCGTCAATCTTTATGGATACACGAATAATACTGTTATTAACGCGGTCGATCGAAACGGACTAGATGCAATTGTTCTCCTCGCTAGCAAGGCTGTATTTTTGCAAGGTCATATTGCCATTCTGGTCGGTGATAATAACATGGGATGGACCTACTACTCAAGGAATGGTTACGGCACTGGGCCATACGGATTTGGGACCGGTAATAGTGTTCTGCGCACCTACCCTAATTACTCGGATTTCCTTCGCGACACCAGTGAGTCGCGACGTTACGATTACGGTTATCACATTAAGACCACAACGGACGAGGACCTCGCAATGACCACTTACGGAGATGAGCATTATCGAGATCCGTATCACTCTATCATTCCTCCGAGTAACAATTGTGCTGACTTAACGGAAGAAATTTTGGAAGCAGGTGGGCATCCAATCATTGGCGATAGCCAGTATCCATTGTATCTCGCTGGAGTTCCGCTCAGCACGCCTGAAGTTCCGAATTTCCTGTTCGGAAATCTCCTCAAATCAAATATGGGTCGCCTTTGGACCAGATTCCGATAATGGCAATAATAAAACGCCTAGCGACAGATTTGCTTATCTTCAGTTTGTTCGTTGCTCAATACGGTGTGCTCCAAGTCATGCCTACTCCGTTGAGTAGCATGGCTGCATTATTAATTCTCAGTCCTCCGGTTGTTTGGATCGTATCGGCAAGCTTTTTAGCGTTCCTTCGAGCCATCTCTCAAATCCGCATTTTAGGACCAGCCGCCTTCTTATGGTCAGGCGTAATCGAGTGGATAGCCGTATTTAGTGCATCCAGTATCTTCACGTGCTGGGTGGACACCATCCTTCATCCGCCGGAGAGCTTTTTAACCGTTTTTGGCTTCAATCTCTTTATAGTGTTCGTACCGTCCTTAATTCTTAGCACTGCGGCCTATTGTGTGACTTTCTCGTCATTTGCGAGGCGCGCGGTTTTTATGCGCGCTGTGGACGATTCACGCATGTAACAATCTCCGGCGCAAGCAAACTCATTAACTTTAAGATTATGACTTATACGAATGGACAAGAAGTCTAGTTGGTTAGCGGTCCTTTTCGGTGAAAGCACGCGCCCGACAGTCGCTAGAAGGTCAAATGTTGAGATGTGACCTCCTATTGCCTCCTGTGGCAGGTGCCCCCCTGATATGTGTTAATCGATCGCGATACAGCCCAAATTATGAGACGACTCTTAGTCGATTTATGTGGATTCGGCCTGCTTTTCGGCAGCGTCTACCTGTTGCCTTTTAATGCGAGCATTATCATCGGGTTCTGTATACCATTAACCATAGGTTATGCTCGTGGCCTTGTTGAGCGTCGATTCCTGCCGAAAATTCCTCGTTGGCTTGCCATGCTCAAATGGGCGGTAGTCGTTTTTGCTTCCGATATAGCGTTGTGTATTCCAAATTCAAAGTCGGATCCACACGATAATTTTATGACCGTATTTGGGGCCTTTTTTCTAATCTTTATGATCCCGAGCTTGGCACTGGGCGTCGGTGGATTTGTAGCCGGCCTAGAGTTCGAAAAGAGTCGACCTGCTGCATAGCATGGAGCTCACGATTCTCGTTTTGCGACTAGTCAAATTTAAATCAAAATAGTGTGGTGTTAGCATAAAGAGCGCGATGAGGACTAGTGATATCGTGACATATCTATCGCTCGCCATGCTTGTCGTCTGCGTGGCTAGTGAATCTGAGCGCTCAAAAGGATTGTCTGTGCACATGCTTCCGGACCGAGTAGCTCAGATTAACGGAGGTTCCGGCGGCTTTACGGTTAGAGATTCCAATGGCACCGAGTCGATTTATCCGAACGCGCAGCAACTTATTGCATTCTTCCAGACGCTTTCAGCACCTACTCAAGCGAGTGGCATTTGGGTCGTTACGACTCACCCGAGCGCCTACTCCGATTCTGAGCGTACAAAACTCAGAGCGCTTATTACCCTTTGCAATGAAAAGAAAATCCTGGTGTTTACGTGTCGAGGGTCGGAACTGCCGGGTGGTTGGAAACGTTCGACCGTGCCCACAGGTTGGGACGAGTAGAGGCTGCTGTTTTTGAGGACATTGCGCACGCGGCGATTGTGAAATATCAAATGTTGAGATGTGACCCCGTTCTTTCCCCTGTGAATCGGACCTTCGCTACACGCTTTCGCTCATCGATCACCGTACTGGACAGCGGCTCAAGATTGAGCTCGTTGACCTGCCGTTCCCATCGCGCAGTTATCGGCTGCGAGTGAACGGCGAATGGGCTAAGAAAGTGCCGGTAGCGAGCAAAACGACTGTGATGCGCCAATTGCGGGAGTGGTGGGTAGCGCACTGAGGGTTGCGCTGGTGTTATGTTAGATTAACTAGAACGAATATGGGAGGGAAACGATCGATGGATTTGCAAATACATGTGCATTTACAAGTTTATGGGTCTACTTCTCGTTAGACCCATTGCACGCGCTATGAGGTTTGCCATTTTCCTGTTCAGCTTGTTCGCAGCTATCACCGGATTCCTGATTTGGCGCCGGATTCCTCGTCCGTTAGTGTTGGCCATACTCTACATGTCGGCGACGATTTACGCCGTGTCATTCTTCGCGGGATTATGGGTAGTCTATGGGATCAAGCAGGAACTGGTTGAAGGCTTTGTTCCTTATTTTCTCCCGCTTCCGTTCGTCGCGCTCTATATGGTTTGCGCCCTTCGCAGACACTACAAAGCTCTCAATGATGAACACACGCAGGTCTAACCAATCGATGAAGCCAACGGCCCCATTGCGAGAAAACTTCAGCGTGTTTGCCACGACACCATGCCGTGGCTTATCTCTGTCTCGTTAGGTCTATGCGCACGCTGCTCTCCACTTCGGTGTTTCTGCTGGCTGCCGCAGCCGGGGCGTTCGCAGCGCAGCCAATCGAGTTCGGCAAGAGCCAGCTCGTTGGTGGCGACATCCCAAGGCAGTATCGACCAGATTATCCACGCGAGGCTCGCGCACGACATGAGACAGGCAGTGGCGTTTTCATTCTGCACGTTGACAGCAAAACGGGCGAGGTCACGTCTATCACCGTGCAGAAGAGCACAGGATATAAGTTACTCGACACTGCTGTGCTCACATCTTGCGTTCATTGGCACTTCAAGCCGCATACAGTCACAGAGGTGCGTGTGCCGATGACATTTTCGATGTTCCATGGCGGTTTTCCTCGGCCGCCGCTCAACCACTCCCCAAATCGGGGCAAGGTCCGCGTGGTGCATGAGGACCTAACCAATCGATGAAGCCAACGGCCCATTGGCGAAACAACTTCAGTGTGTTTGCCAGAACACCCTGCCGTGGCTTATCTCTTTCTCGTTAGGTCAGATTGCCATGCATGTCACGAACGATAGTAGACGATGGATTGTGCGGTCTTGCTCAATCCTGTTTGCACTCGCAAGTTTGCTTTTGTTACCGCTCGCTGACGCGCGAGCCGACTCAGGGTTTGACGGAACTTGGGTTGGAACGGAAACGGCAACCGCGGCGGGTCGGATTGATTCAGCTGAACAGAAGTTCGTCCCGTCACCGCATCGTATAACCATCATCATAGCGCAAGGCGGAACGATGCTCGGCATCGTTGGTGGAACGTGTCCAGGTCGCTATGAGCACGTTCAGCGAGCAGGCAACACACTCAGTTTTGGAGCGAAGGATTGCTTTCTTAAGGTAAGTCTCTCCAAGGATGGAAAAACTCTCACCGAGCAGGGCTTTTGCATGAAGGTTACGAAATGGGCGGACACAGCTTATTACGGGAAAGCTCCAAACCACCTTCTACAGCTAGGAATTAACGCGATGCTTCATCCGCAGTGAAGCCAGCGAATGGGACCTAACCAATCGATGAAGCCAACGGCCCCTTGGCAATGCAATTCCAGCGTGTTTGCCACAACACCCTGCCGTGGCTTATCTCTTTCTCGTTAGATGTAATCCCCATGTCACGAACAGTACTTTACGTGGCTCTTGCCGTCTCAGCTTTTGGATTCGCCGTTTACGCTGCGATCCAATGCTTCGGATACGGATTGGCTGTCGGAGGATCGCGCGGGGTGGTCGGTGGTGAGGCCGCGCTTCACCACTACGGCACCTTGAGCGAGATCTGGTTCTTCGCTCTCGTTTTCTCCCTTATCGGCTGCGGCCTCTTCATACGCGCTGCGGCGATAGCTTCCCGATCATCGACCCAAGTTCACCGAGATTAGCATTGTGCAACACTGTCCGTGTCTCCCCGCGTTACATCTAACCAGACGATGCAGCGAACGCCTACCCGCTGTTCGCCCGACATTTTTCATGACTAAACCATCCCACCTCCGATCGACGCTCGCTCCCGGTAGGCGTCGCTGATCTTAGTCTCGTTAGATGATTCGCCGATGAGTACGAAATCCCAGAAAGCGATCTACATGGGCATAGCCGCTTCCGGTCTAGCGATGGTTCTCTATGCTGTCTACCACGCCTACCATTCTCCCATGGAAAGCTCGACTGACAGGCTGCTAGTGTGGATAGGCGCGCCGCTATTTCTTTCGAGTGCTTACTTTCTTATCACCGGTCGCCGGGACACAGATCATGGAGAAGGTTGAGAGTTTGATCATTTAACCAATCGATGAAGCCAACCGCCCCATTTCGAAATGAGCTCAGTGTGTTTGCCACGGACCCCGCCCGTGGCTCATCTCTTTCTCGTTAGATGCAGACACCTTCTCGATATTGCGAGGGAATCGATGCGTCGCGTTGGTACGTGCTTAATGCGATGGCAGACGACTGGGAGTCCCCTGAGCAGATTGCCAAGCACTTCCGAGATTACTGGCGCACATCGATTGAGCCCGAAGCGCTCGCTGGGCTTCTTGAGGAGCTGTTCACGCGCAACTATCTTTTTCTCACGCTTAACACTCTGTTCGACAAAGCCGCTATTCTTGCAGAGCTTCGTAATGAGACCGGTGATCGGCGATTTTGGTTCGGCCGCACCGAGCTTGGGTATATCGCATGGGAGCAACTGCGGGAGAAGTATCCGCTTCCCGCGCATGCGACGTGAATCATCTAACCAAGCGAGAGGCTGTGTGATAAGTAGGCCTCTCTTTACTTTGCGAGCGATGAGTTCAAGCGGAGTCGACGCGCGCGAGAGTTTTTGAGCTAAAAACGCCCGAGGGTTGCCCGCGACCGGCAAGAAGAGCTTGACGCGACTCTTG